>NZ_FNNP01000020.1 GCF_900106805.1 Ruegeria halocynthiae | reverse complement strand
GGATACGTCGTTTGGTAGTAGAAAGCGTTCCTTCATGGCGCCTGCCTGTCGCACATGAAATGCACGGATAATTTCCAGTTATCGTTACGCTGGTATCGACCAGCAAAAGTCTCATTCAAATCTTGTTTGGTTTGGTCAATCTGGATTCAGTCTGTCCCTCCCAAGTAAGCACAACATAACCTCCAAATGTCTGTTGCCAAAGTCATTTCTCCCCATAGACCGGATGTTCACCAAACTTTGGTGCCGCAGCGAAGAACGTGCGGCTTTCGTCGGGAACTAGGGAAGGAACCCTCACATGGGAATGTATACACAAGAGTTTAAACTATACTGCAAAGAGCAACTGGGGCTAAGCGATCATTCGCTTCGTGCCTATGATCAGGATCTCCGAGCATTTACGGGTTTCACCGAGCTTAATTCGGTCACACTCCCACCGGACAAATCAGATATCGTCAGGTATCACGCTCATTTGCGCGAGGAATGTGGGGCGAGCCCGGCGACGATCCGGCGGCGTATGGTGACCCTTAAGTCATACTTCAGGTGGCTCGAGGAACAGGACCCTTCGTCAAACTCACCCTTTCGGGGATTGCGGATGGACCTGAAGGTACCGAGGACGCTGCCAAGGCCGGTTGATCGTCCAACCCTGTCGCAACTTTTCAGAGCCTCTCGCCAGATCGTTGACCCGGGCGTGGGTGAGCGAACGACTTCCGAGCAAGAGTTTACCAGTCAACAAATTACCGGGCTTGTTTGCCGTCTTCTGGTGGTCACCGGCATGAGGATTGGGGAGGCCATGCGCCTCAACGTCGCCGATGTCTCTGGAGCGGCAACGCGGATCAGGGTCCGTGGCAAAGGCAATAGGGAACGCACCGTCTATGTAACGAATGACAGGCTACAGCTCGAATTCCGCACATACTGGGATTGGAGATATCGTACGGTCGGGTCGACTGAATGTCTCTTCATCAACTCCGTCGGAGAGCGCCTGAGCCCAGCAGCCTTTCGGAAACGGCTTCGGACCGTATCAAAGAACATATTGGTGGAACCTCATCTGACGCCCCATCGGTTTAGACACTCTGCTGCGACCCTACTGATAGAAGAAGGTGTGGATATCCGATTGGTTCAGCGGCTCCTTGGTCATGCGAGCATCGCGACGACGGAACTCTACACGAAAGTCTCTGACAATTCGCTGGTTAGCGCGCTCGAAAAGGCCGACACCCTCGCGCAAATCGACTCTCAGTCTTGAATGAGTATAGTACTGACAGGATTGAAGTATTTCGTGGGGATTCCTGAATTAAGGCACAGTGTTGAAGCCGTTACATTAGCTGCCAAATGGACATTTAAAAAAATAGAGATGAGCAAATGCCAATTTCCAGCCAACAATGCACACCCTATCTGTCCGTTTCGCTCCACCAAGGAAAGGGAAATGTCTCCGCAGATGTGTCGGGACTTCTAACAAGCATTCGAGACGTTGCGAAGAAAGCGGCGGATCAAAAAGGGTTGGAGAAACCGCGCTTTCCAAATGTCACCGATCCTGAACTTGAGATTGACGGCACGGATTTTGGATGGGCGCATTATGCCGTCAAGCGAGCCCCCGGCTGGTTGGACGGTGCCGGGCTGACTGACGTTCACAATCACATCGTCGTGGTCGCAAAACGTGGTGACATATACGCACTGCTCTTTTCTGACAACGGCTTGCGAAACCTCGTTGCACGGAAAGTAACCGCGGCCACCGACGGCCAGTTTGCTCGAATTCAACGCCTGTCGTCGACTGAAATAAACAAGGCATTTGTCGAAAGCCAGGTTCGAACCCTGTGGCTCAATGGGACGCATACCCGATCCACGACGAAACCCGACTCAAAGGTGTTGTCCGGAATTGAGCTTGAAACCGCTCTCGATCCTCTTGGCGACCAAAGTTACTACTTTAGTTCTGTGCGAAGCACCCTGTCTCTCTCCGATCAGATCACCAGCAAGGTGGTCGGTGCAAGTCCGAGTGGCGGACGAATTTGGTTGGGCCCAACACGGTCGTGGGACGAATTCGCAAACACGATGACGCTCGTTCTTGATCGTGCATCCGATCTGATGAGCGACGCAAATCGATCCGACAAACCTCTGCCCGTTCTAGCATCATCCATCAACTCACTTGCTGGCATCGAGGAACCATATGACGTCGCTTTGATCATCCCAGAGCAAGTCAGTGCTGAAGCTGCCGTCAATGCCGACGATGACATGAGGTGGCTTGAACAGTTTGGAGATGCGGCGCGTTTTGAGATCACTCCGGTCGACGGCTCATCAAATTTTGAAGCAGACGTCTATTGGGGCGAAGGGCGACTAGGCCGCCTCGCATACGAGTTTGAGCAAACACCCACGTCAGAGATCCGTCTCAAAGTTCGCACGGTGGACGGATTCGATGGCGACGAACTGGAAGGGTCCTTGCTTGGACTGTGTCGGGATCCAGGGAACCTGACGATTTACTTCGACACCGGTCACACATTCTCTCGCGGTCATTTTTACGAGACACGGTTTCGTGACGCTCGGTTTGAAGATTGGGGTTGGGTTCGCATGGACCGTGACCAAACAGTTTTCAAACAGGAGAAACCGCTCGATGGGAAGCGGTTCGCGGTTGAGAATACAGGAAATGACGACGACTGGTCATTGTTCGGAAGCGTCGCACGTCACTGGCCAAATCTTGATCAACGTGGGGCACAGACCGGTTGGTTGGTTTGCGACGATGGCGCGATGGAGTCTGCGGACTTCATCCATGTCGATGACACGGCCGTGCCGCCGAAGCTTACTTTGATCCATGTGAAAGGCAGCGGGTCAGAGAGTCTGAACCGAGGTATCTCAGTGTCGGACTACGAAGTCGTTGTGGGCCAAGCGATCAAGAACATTCGCCATATCGACCGGGACCTTTTACGAGATAAGTTGACGGCAAACGCGGGCGGCGTGCTTCAAGATGCTGTTTGGCACAATGGCACTAGGCAGCAAAACAGAAATGGCTTCTTGGCGATGTTGGATGGTTTGGGATCAAGCCTTGAGAAGACGGTAGTCGTTTTCCAGCCACGTGTTCGCAGGTCGGTATATCATGAGATCCGCGCGCGGATCGATGCCGGGGACCTGGATCGTGCCGATGTGAGGCGACTACAGCAACTGGACGCACTTCTGCTGGGAGCACGGGCAGACTGCTATTCCCTAGGAGCGAATTTTGTTGTGATCTCGGACGGCGATGATCTCTAGTACTCCGTGATAACCGACCCACCTATTGGAAGAAGGGTCAACATATGAAGGGTACCTGTCTCGGTTGGCCTCGGTTGTCATTTGGGAACGCAAGATCACTGTGGAATGACTTCCACTTCCAACGAAAAAGGGCTATATATCTTGCAGAAATGTCAATTTATCCCGGATTGGCGTTGAAACTTTATGTGCCCCACCTGTATAGAGCAATTTATGCCATACCTATGGGCGAAAACACTCCACCTAATAAGCGATTCACAGTTACCGTGAGTAGGGGTGAAGCGGGGTAGTAGCATAATACGGGTATGGTATATTTTGTGCCATGCGAACACGGCTCCGAGGCCTTGAGGCAATTGATGTCGCGCAATAGGTCTGAGTGAAATGAGCGCAGATCAACAAGAAGTGCCTGCGGCCAAAACCGACAGAGCCAAGAAATCATCAACGGCCAAGATTTTTGGCGGCTATCCGCTGTCGTACCGGGATGTCGTGGATCTGCTCTCAGAGCGCGGGATTAGTGTTGATAGGTCCACCGTGTATCGCTGGGTGACCAAGTTTGGCCCGGAGATCACCAAACGAACGGAGAAGTAACTGCGTCGCGCCAGCGTCGAATGGCACGTGGACGAGACCTACATCCGCGTTGGGGCAAGTGGCGTTACTTGTGGCAAGCCGTTGATGCCAACGACCAAATGATCGACTTTCGTCTGACGGCCCGAAGGCGGCAAAAGCCTTTCTGAACAAAGCAATTGAGTGTGTGAGGCTACATCGGCCGGTCACCATCGTCACAGACAAAGCGCAAAGCTATCGACGCGTCATCCGCGAAATCAATCAAAATTACGATCCACATTTCGACAGCATCCGGCACATTGACAAGAAGTGGCGCAACAATCACATCGAGAGCGATCACGCTGCCATGAAACGGCTCCTTGGATACCGCCAGAGCTTTCGATCACTACGATCAGCCAAAGCAACCCTCAGCGGAATTGAGACAATCCGAACGATCAAACGCCGTCATATCCATAACAAACAACCTGGCGCCAGCGGCGAAATCCAGTTTATCAATCAGCTGTTCTGAACAGCCGCGTGAGCGAAAAAAGACTGCACCTCAGGTCGGCCAGCATAAATTAATGCAACAGTCCCGTCCTGACCCTAGAGCACTCAAGCGGAAGGGGAGGCTCAAGTTGCTGGGTTCTGCAACAATGCCCATGCTGTTACTCCTGAATTTCGGCGATTTCGAGAACAGCGTGCAGCAGAACGTCACCGCCAGCAGTCGCCCATTCTTTAGTGATCTCTTCGGCTTCGTTGTGGCTAAGGCCGTCAACGCAAGGGCACATAATCATTGCAGACGGGGCAACTGCATTGATCCAGCATGCGTCGTGGCCAGCACCTGAAACGATATCGATGTGGCTATAGCCGAGAGATTCAGCTGCGTCGCGGACTGCGCTCACACATTGAGGATCAAATTTGACGGGATCAAAGCCACCTACTTTTTCAAGGCTGACTTCCAGCCCCATGTCGCGGCAGATTTTTTTTGTACCTTCATGCAGCCTTTGTTCCATGTCGGAAATGACTTCAATGTCTGGAGAGCGAAGATCGACAGTAAAAACAACCTGTCCAGGTATCACGTTCCGTGAGTTGGGGTGGACGTCAATATGCCCTGCTGCGCCAACTGCGTGCGGCTTATGGCTCCAAGCGATTTCATCGACCAATTCAAGAACACGCGCCATTCCCAAGCCAGCATTTTTGCGCATTGGCATCGGTGTGGACCCTGTGTGAGCGTCCTTGCCAGTGATTTTGATTTCGGTCCAACTTAAGCCTTGGCCATGGGTGACCACGCCAATGTCTTTATTTTCGGCTTCCAGAATCGGGCCTTGTTCGATGTGAAGTTCAAAATAGGCTCGCATCTCGCGAGCACCAACTTCTTCTTCGCCTTGCCAGCCGATACGCTTTAGTTCATCGCCGAAGGCTTTTCCTTCTGCATCTTTGCGATCGTATGCCCAGTCTAACATGTGCTTCTTGGCGAAAACGCCAGACGATAACATAGCAGGAGCAAATCTGGTGCCCTCTTCATTTGTCCAGTTTGTTGCAACGATTGGGTGTTTTGTCTCGACGCCAGCGTCATTGAGCGTTCGGATCAATTCCAATCCACCCAGCACACCCAAAACGCCATCGTATTTTCCGCCCGTAGGTTGCGTGTCGAGGTGTGAACCGACGTAAACCGGGAGTGCGTTTTCGTCTACTCCCGCACGGTGCGCAAACATATTGCCCATGTTGTCTACGCCCATGATGCAGCCTGCGCTCTCACACCATTTTTGAAACAGGGCGCGCCCTTCCGCATCGTCATCCGTTAGTGTTTGACGGTTACATCCACCCGCGACACCGGGACCGATTTTGGCCATTTCTTCCAAAGTGTCCCAAAGTCGCTGACCATCAATTTTCAGGTTCTTGCCGTGTTGCATTTTTTCCTCCCTGTTGTGCATCTGGTTCATCTTGGGAACGTAGAGACTGCACCGCTGGAGATGCCTTCCAACCAACGTAAAGAGGTTTTCTTGTTGTTGATGAGTTTCGTGACTTCGTACATTATTCGATTTCCTTAAGGACGGTGCGGAGCACGTCGAAAATCTCTTCGATTTGTGCTTCGTTGATGATGAGAGGAGGAGAAAGCGCAATGATGTCGCCGGTTGTTCGGATTAGAACGCCGCGCTCGAACGCGGAAAGAAACGCTGAAAATGCACGCTTTGTAGCCTGCCCTGCCAACGGTTCCAATTCGATCGCACCGATTAAACCGTAACTTCGAACATCGATCACTTTTGAATGATCCGCCAAAGAATGGAGACCTTCCTGCCACAACCCATAAAGGTCACCGACCCTGTCAAATAGCCCTTCCTCTTGATAGGTATCAAGAGTTGCCAAGGCCGCTGCACTGGCGATTGGGTTTCCTGAATAAGTGTAGCCATGGAAAAGTTCTATCAAGTGTTCTGGACCATTCATGAACGCATCATGAATTTCGCGGCTGGCAATCACTGCCCCCATGGGGATTACGCCATTGGTTAACCCCTTTGCACAGGTAATCATGTCAGGAGTCACTCCAAAATGATTTGCCGCGAATGCAGAGCCGATGCGCCCGAAGCCAGTGATGACTTCATCGAAAATTAGCAAAATATCATGCTGGGCGGTGATTTCGCGTAGCCGTTCAAGATATCCATACGGGGGGACCAAGACACCCGTTGAACCGGCAATTGGTTCAACTATTACCGCCGCCACCGTTTCCGCACCGTGAAGTGCAATGATATCTGTCAAATGCTCAGCCAAATGTGCCCCGTGTTCTGGCTGGCCTTTTGAGAACGCGTTTTGACTTGGAAGATGAGTGTGCGGAAGGTGATCAACACCCGACAGAAGATGCCCGAATGAATTTCGGTTGTTGACGATCCCTCCAACGGAAATCCCGCCGAAGTTCACACCGTGATACCCTCTTTCACGACCGATAAGTCTAGTCTTGCGGCCGTTTCCTTTTGCCTGATGGTAAGCCAATGCAATCTTTAGAGCTGTCTCGACGGATTCAGATCCCGAGTTTGTGAAGAATACATGATTTAGAGGATCAGGCGCCAACGCGGCGAGTCTATTTGACAGCTCGAAGGCACCAGGGTGTCCGATCTGAAATGCTGGAGCATAGTCCAACTCCACAACCTGGCGCTGCACAGCTTCTGTGATTTTTGGCCTTGCATGGCCAGCATTGCAGCACCAAAGGCCCGCGGTGCCGTCCAAAACCTTTTTTCCTTCGCTCGTCGAGTAGTGCATTCCGTTGGCCCCAACGAACATACGAGGGTTCTTCTTGAACTGCCGGTTGGCAGTAAAAGGCATCCAAAAAGCCTCCAGATCGTTCTTCATTTTGTCCTCCCAAGAGTCTGGTCGAGCGGGACAAAACCATAGTTGGCACGATCGGTCAATGTTTTCTGACTACTTAATCAGTTAAACCTGATCGATCTAACAGCTTAATATGAACGATTGGACAAACTGTCTTCCTCTGATAAGTTCAATCAGGCATAAAGCTGCTGTGTGGCGGAATCTCTGGACGAAGTTTTTTGTCGACGAATCAGCGGGAAGGCTCTCTGAAGGGTGATCTAAAATTGGTCGAATAATCGGGGAGCTATGAGGCAAGTAGGAAGAGAGTGTAGGATGCTACGGCAACCCCAAAAGCAAATTGCAAACAGGGAAAAGAACATTTCAAGAATCAAGGAGGCTGCAGAATACGTGTTTGCTGAACACGGATACTCTGGTGCATCTTTCAGTCTGATCGCCAAGCAGGCTAAGTTGCCAAAGTCGAATATTATCTACTATTTCACCAACAAAGAAACCTTATACCGCGCAGTTGTCGAAGACATATTCGATATTTGGCGATCTGCTGCAGATTCGATCAAAAAAGACAATGATCCAAGTACGGCCATTGCTGAGTATATTGACACGAAACTTGAAATGGCGCGAAATCGCCCATTTGGCTCAAAAGTATGGGCAAATGAGGTGATTCAAGGTGCACCCATAGTTCAAGACTATATGGAAGATGAGTTGCACAGGTGGACCAACGACCGAATGGTTGTCATCCAGCATTGGATAGACTCGGGGAAGCTACGCGCAACAAGCGCTCGACATCTTCTCTATCTGATTTGGGCAGGGACACAACATTACGCTGATTTTCAACATCAAATTGAAACTTTGAACGACAACCATCCACTTACCGATGAGCAATGGCAAGAAACAAAATATTTCCTCAAAGACATCATATTGCGAGGTATTTGCGTTGAATAGAAACTCAATTCTGCGCCCGGACACGGTCCGCTCGAGAAATACAACCGCTATACTAGATGCAGCTGAACTTGAGTTTGCAGAATATGGTTTCAAGGGTGCGACGATCGCGTCGATAGCCAAGAGATCAAAACTTCCCCCGGCAAACATCCATTATTACTTTGGATCAAAAGAACTCCTGTACCAAACTTGTGTTGAAAGGATATTTGATATTTGGAAGGTTGCCGCCGAAGCACTTGATGAGATCGATGATCCCGTTGTTGCTTTATCTCTTTATATAACCAGAAAGCTCGATATTTCCCGGGAGCGTCCAAGCGGGTCAAAAATATGGGCCAATGAGATTATCCAAGGCGCCCCAACTATGCATGCGTTTCTCGCCAAAGACCTGTATGATTGGACAGACTCACGCACCGCGCTTTTTAGAAAGTGGCAGTCAGAAGGTCGGCTAAAGCCGGTTAATCCAAATACTATTCTATATATGATTTGGGCGACTACACAGCACTATGCGGACTTCTACCATCAAATTCGTGTTCTCAACGATGGCAAAGAACTTGATGAAGCACAGTGGGAGGAAA
Organism: Ruegeria halocynthiae; assembly: GCF_900106805.1. Lineage (GTDB taxonomy): Bacteria > Pseudomonadota > Alphaproteobacteria > Rhodobacterales > Rhodobacteraceae > Ruegeria > Ruegeria halocynthiae. Next base: position 5,048 of record NZ_FNNP01000020.1, on the reverse strand, counting down.
TAAAGTCTGACGTTTGCTCCATCATTCTTGCTGGGGTGGGAGCTAAGTCAGACTTTTCTGCAAAGTAGGTCCAAATGGATCAAACAGCCAAGTAGTGTTCAATTTTCTCTGTTTGATCACTTAGATCTTGATTGCTGCCTTCAAGTACAACCTGGCCTTGCTCAAGTACAATGAACTTGTCAGCTACTTTTCGACACACTGAAATATTCTGCTCAACAAGCAAGATTGGGATGCCTGTTGACCGAACATTTGAAATAATTTTCTCGATCTCCTCGACGATTACTGGTGCCAATCCTTCGGTTGGTTCGTCAAGAATTAGCATCTTCGGATCATTAACGAGTGCGCGCGCAATGGCGAGCATTTGTTGCTCTCCGCCAGATAAATTTCCACCTCCGTTTTTGCGTCGTTCTTTTAGGCGTGGAAAAAGGGAATAGATGTCGTTTATCGACCAATTGGATGCGGGATTATGCGAGATGTAAAGGTTTTCTTCAACACTAAGGATTTCAAAAATGTCCCTGTTTTCCGGCACAAAGCAAAGACCCTGGTGGGCAATCCTATGTGAAGTAGTATTTGTTAGCTCATTACCTTCGAAGTGAATTGATCCATCGCGAACATCCACCAATCCCATTATTGATTTTAACAGTGTAGACTTTCCTGCTCCATTGCGACCGAGTATGGCCAAAACTTCTCCTCTTTTGAGCGTGCAATTGACGTCGAAAAGGATGTGGCTCTTACCATAGAATGAGTTTACGCTATTCAGTTCAAGCATCTTCAGTTTCCCCGCCAAGATACGCTTCTCTAACGCGTTGGTCGTTTTTAATCTGATTGGGCGTCCCTTCGACGAGAATTTGTCCAAGCTGCATCACAGTGATTTTATCACTGATTTCTAGAACGATACCCATGTTATGCTCAATCAAAAGAACGGTGATGTCCTTCGTGAGTCTTCTAACCAAATCGGAAATCATGGGGATGTCATCAACACCCATTCCTGATGTTGGCTCATCGAGAAGTATCAGTTTAGGTTGTTGGGCAAGAGCCATTCCCACTTCCAACATTCTTTGCTGGCCGTGCGAGAGGTCTCCGGCGATAGTTTCCGCTCGATTCTCGAAGCCAGTTGTCTCAAGCGCGTAGTCCACTGCAGCAGCAGTTTTCTTCACAGTAGAAGCCGATGAGCTCCAAAAGCGGAAACCATCGATGCTAGAGACTCCCAGTGCGGCGATTTGCAGGTTCTCCCGCACGGTCATTTCGAGAAACAGACTTGTAACTTGAAATGACCGGGACATGCCTAAAGAAGAGCGTTTTTCCGGTCCGAGCTTCGAGATTTCTTTATTGTCAAAGAGAATTCTCCCTGACGTTAGACGTTGCACCCCAGTCAGACAATGAAACAATGTCGTTTTTCCAGCTCCGTTTGGACCAATGACCGCATGAAGTGTGTTGGGTTGAACGTCTAAATTCACGTCAGTCACGGCTTTGAATTCGCCATAACTCTTGGTGAGTCTGTTTGTTGTTAGAATTGACATTCTAGGATTCTTTCTGTGTCGATGCGGAACCAAATTTCTGGCTCAAGAATTCAAATACGCCATAGAGGCCGGAAATAAGTCCGCCGCGCATGTAAAAGACAGTGAGGATCAAGATCCCACCCAACAGGAACAGCCATCTCTCCCAGAAGGCCGATAGCATGTCTCCAACCACAACCAGGAACAATGAACCTAAAACAGCGCCGTAAACATTTCCGGTCCCGCCAATGATTGCCATGATCAGGATGTGCTCACTCATTATGAGTTCAACGTTACTCAAAGGTGCAAAATTCAAGAACAGCGCATACATGCCACCCGCATAGGCGGTGATCGATCCCGAGAAAATGAATGCGAGTACCTTATACCATTTGACTGAGTAACCGAGTGCTGTAGCTCTTTCTTCATTTTGTTTGATAGCAAGCAAGGTTCGCCCAAACTGAGAATGAGTAATTCTAATCATCCCTAGGAAAATAAGTACAAACGAGATTGCTACAAAAGCATAGAATTTCTCTGAACTATCTATAGCTATTTCGAATCCGAAGATGTCAACGCTATTTCGTGGTACGTCCAGCAAACCGTTATCACCGCCCGTCCATTCGTCCAGGGTATAGGAGACAAAAAAGGCAAGTTGTGTAAATGCCAATGTTAGCATCACGAAGTAAATACCCTGCCTTCTTATTGCCAGTGCTCCGACCAAAGCCGCGACAGTCGCTCCAGCCGCTGTGGCGATCAAGAGACCAACTAGAAAGTTGACGCCCAAATGGATTTGACTGAGACTTGCAACATAGGCTCCCAAGCCGAAGAAAATCGCTTGGCCGAAGGAAAGTAGCCCTGCATAGCCAAGCAGAATGCTGCAGCCCAACGCTATTATAGCAAAAATCAGTACCTCAGTTGCCAGTGAGATAGACGGCAAGACTAAGAACGCAGCCAGCGCGATGGCAATCAAAATCGGGCAGTGTTTAAGTTCTAGTGACATTACATTATGCCCTTCCAAATAGACCGCGCGGCCGTGACAAGATCACTGCAGCCATTGCTGCGTAAACCATCAGACTAGCACCTTCCGGCCAGACGCTACTCATGACGCTTTGCATAACGCCAACTACAAGACCGCCAACGAGGGCTCCAAGAAAGCTACCCATGCCTCCTATCACAACAACGATAAAGGCGATGCCGAGCGCTTCAACGCCCATAAAGGGGTCGGCCCCTCGAAGTGGTGCCGCGAGCACGCCCGCCAAGCCTGCCAAAAGCCCTCCCAATCCAAATGTAATTGAGAATAGACGCGTGATGTTCACGCCAAGAAGACCAACCATCTGCGCATTTTCGGAGCCTGCCCGAACTAGCGCTCCGAATTTTGTTTTTTCTAACCCCCACCACACGACGATTGCGATCAGTGCAGAAAATGCGATTACAAACGCACGATATTTGGGGTAAATGAAGTCCCCAATCTCAATAATTCCTGCCAATGAACTGGGAGGCGAGACGTTTTTTCCGATCGGCCCCCAAATCATAATGACCAGCTCCTGCAGCATCAGTGCGACGCCAAGGGTCACCAGGATCTGATACTTGTGTTCCAGAACGTAAGAGAATTTGACGACGCTTTGCTCAAGCGCAATAGCCAAGGTTCCAATGACTAAAGGGGCAATCAGAAGCGCAAGCCAGAAGTTACCGGTCAGAGATACAATGACAAAGGTGACATACGCTCCGACCATATAGAATGCGCCGTGTGCAAAATTGACAAAGTTTAGAAGGCCGAACGTGATTGTAAGTCCAACGGAAAGTAGGAAGTAAATCACACCGAGCCCAAGCCCGTTCAGGAGCTGAAAGAAGAAGAGTTCCATGTATTTCCCCATAGAATGGGCCAAGGGTTCTTGAGCCCCTGGCCCGTTAGTTATTATGCAAGATTACGACATCTTACACAGGGAAGCATTTTCATCGGGGAATGACTTTCCTGAACTGATAACGTCGACGAAATTGTCTTCGTCGGACATGGCGCTCTTCGATTTACCTTTTAGCAGATAGTAATCCTTGATCGCCTGATGGTCGAAGGCGCGGATAGTCTCTTCGCCGGTTAGGCCTTCGTAAGTCATCCCTTCCATAGCGGAAATGACTGCCGCAGGATCATCTGAACCAGCTTTTTCAATGGCATCAATAATGATCTTGGTTCCAATATAGTCGCCTGCCATCGGGTAAACAGGATTTACACCGTACTTACTGCGGCACAACTCAACAAATCGCGCATTGCCCGGATTCTGGACTTCATGCCAGTATTGGGCGCCAAGATATACGTCCTCAAGAATATCGGACCCAAGGGACTTGTATTGATCCAGACCAGCACTCCAAACAACGAGAATTTTCATTTTATTCTTTAGGCCAAAGTTCATTGCCTGCCGAAGAGACGTGGAAGATTGCCCGCCGAAGTTCAGAAGTATAAGTAGATCGGGCTTTGCCGCGGCTGCGTTTGTAATATACCCCGAGAATTCTTTTTCGCTGAGTGAGTGGTAGCTGTTGCCAACGTGCTCTACACCTTTGTCCGCAAGAACATTTTTTGTGTTTGTCAGCAAAGCTTCACCAAATACGTATTGCGGTGTGACAGTGTACGCGCTTTTGATTGATGGATCTAGTTCGAGAAGAGGCCTCAAAGTTTGCTCAACCGCACCGAATGTAGGTGTCGACCAGCGGAATGTTGAGCGGTTGCACTCACTACCAGTCACCTCGTCCGCTCCAACTGGAGTAGTGAAGACTCCACCGACACTTGCAACTTCTTTGCCGACAGCCAGGCCAGTTGAAGACAGAGTGGCACCGTTAAAAAATCTCGCGTCGTCTTTTTCAATGGCTTCCTTGATCTTACGCACTGCTTTCCCTGCGTTGCCTTCGCTATCCAGAAGGCGGTAGTTCAGATCCTTGCCAATGACGCTGCCGGCGGCTTCTACAGCCATTTCGCTGCCCTGGTTTGCGAATTTACCGTAACTGGCAAAGTTGCCGGAAACTGACTTCAATCCAAAAATATCAATACCGCCCGACGCTTTCGCCAGTGTGGGCAAGTTGAGGGCTGCTGCCGCTGCAGTCGATGTAACTAGGAACTTTCTTCTGTCCATTGAGTGATCCTCCCAGAATCTGATTATGTGACCAAGATGTAACCAATAAGCTGACTATAAAGTCAAGAAAAACCGCACAATCGGTCAGAAAAGTGTTTTTTCTTGTGCTCACAGGGGGCGAGGTGAGTGTTGGTAGAACTCGTAAACCTCTGATTCTAAAGTGTTTAATATGAAGGCAACCGTGGTGCCTCTCTGGAATGAGGATATTCGTGCAGCTATGGTTTTGAGGTAGTTCAGCACACGCATCTCCAGAGTTTCGCAAATTCGGACCAACTAAGACAGAAAGCGAGTATTCGACAGTTTTGGATATTAACGCACCGGATCTGTTGCCAAGGCTTTGTCGCAAACTTTGGTCGACATGTTGCACCTTCGCGCGGTTTGATCCAACTGGTGGTTGGTCTGCTGCAATGTTTGGGAATGTCCGGTGATCGACTTC
>NZ_FNNP01000019.1 GCF_900106805.1 Ruegeria halocynthiae | reverse complement strand
CACACGTCTGCTTCTGACCAGTGCGAAATTACTTTCAAAAATGTCTTGCTATGCAGGAGCTATCCACACAGGCCGTTCGCTGCGAGCGCAAAATCCAAAGGCTGCCAGAATTCGCGTAATGCCGGACCTTGCTGCCGTTCGCTGCCGCCAAACCAATGACCGCAATGGACAAACTGAGCAAAAATAAACTGCATTTGGATCACTGGTTCCGGCGGTAGTGCTTTCCATCGTCTCGCCTTAGGATAAAAGAAATAGACCTTTTTCGAAGTCGATAGAATGGTACTCAGTCTCAGGAACAGCAGGTTGCGCCCGCTTGGAAAGCTTGTCCGAGCAAACCAAAAAGGCGAGTTACCACGCCTTGGCTCTCCTCCGGTTGGTCGCATGGGAAGTCTCGTCACTGAGTTCGCGAAGGCTTTATATTCCCAAATCGGGGACACAGAGCTTTCAATCGTGCTGCGCGGTTCACTCGCGCGGGGAGGCAGGTCACCCGCTGATATCGACTTGATGTTGATATCACACAAGCGGCCGAATTTGCCGTCGCTAAAGGCCCTGCCGCAACTGCCTTTAGAAGTGGAACTCGGTCTAGTTCCCTCAGAAAGGTTCAACGACCCAAAGAGCGGTGCATGGCCGCGCTTCGCTTTGGGGCATAGCGGATTTACCATTGTGGGTCCTGATTATCTTAGTGATCTGCCAGAACCCACAATGGGGCCGGTCGTCATCGCTCATCTACGGGGACTCAGACGCTGGTGGCCGCTCCAACCATTGGATTGGTCGAGTTCTGAAGGAGAAAGGCGTCAAATCAACGGATGGCTCGCTAAGCGTATCATTCGCTCTTTAGCTGAAGGAGAGATGTTGCGGCGCGGTGTCTACAGCAGAGATATTTGGCCATGTTTGCAGATTGCGAGCCTGGCCTTTCCAAAACACACAACCTTACTGACTGACATAGCAGAGCAGGCGGTTTTCCCTTCAGGGAAGTTTGCCAACCGCTCCCGATTGCTCGAAGCGAGGCCGCTCTTAGAGAGGGCGCATGCGCTACATCTCCGTCGGTCGATAAGACTGCCATGTTGAGCTGAGCAGACTTTCGCGCGACGTGCAGCATCCGTGACTCTGGGCTCGGAGCCGCATTAGATCAGCGCAGCATGTTCGTCTGTCAGATAAATGCTTCAACAGGGTCGGCCCAAAAGAGACATTCGTCATCCCACCCGTCGCTGCACTGCGGTTCCTGAAAGCAGACTTTCACGAGCGCTCATACAGCTTGCAAAAATATGTCATTGCTGTGCCAGGAGCGAACTCATAACAAAATCCTCCACACAACCAATTATCGCAGTCATAGGCGTTTCTGACAGCACACTTCGATACGCGCTGCCTTCCAGGACCTCTATGATCAATTGCGAGGCCTGAAGTGGGTCCGGAACGGTGCGCAAATCTCCTTCCTCTATCCCTCGCTGCACAATTGCTTCGAGCGCGTCGGTGAGCATTGCACGGTTCTCTACAAATAACTGCGCAATATCTGGCTGGCGAATGGCTTCGCTCGAGATTTCCAACGTAAGGATAACATTTTCTGGCGCAGCCAGATATTTGGCGTAAGCGCCGATGAAATTCTTCAAAATCGCCGGTGCGGATGATCCAGAACTAAGAATGACAAGAAACCGCTCCAGGTCACGTCGCTCCAGCATAGCGATTTCAACAAGCACATCATGTTTTCCGCGAAAGTGGTTGTAAAGATTTCCAAGGCTGATACCCGCCCGGGTCGCAATGTCGCGAACACCGGTCTGGTGATACCCGCGCTCGAGAAAACACATGACTGCAGCTTCCAAAATTTGATCGCGCCTTTTTGCCGTTGCCCTCTTTCGAGCCAAGCCTGCCTTCTCATCTTTTGACATTTTTTCAATCTCTATATTGAACGAACGATCGTTCATAGTATATAACATCTTATCCACACCTGCAAGGACAATGGATTCGATTGCGCTGAGAAAGGCCGTTTCATGACTGAAAAACTCGCGGGACCGCCACAAAATCCGAAACGCCGATGGCTATGGATCGTGCTTGCTCTGCTGCTGCTGGTCGCAATTGTTATCCTACTGTTCGACACCGAAGACACAATTGACGTTCAGGCGACAACGACTATGCCACAACCGCCTGTTGTTTCCGTGGTTACAATGCCCCCCAAGAGGGTACAGGCGCAAATTTCCGCCTTCGCCGAGGTTCGCCCCCGCTGGGATGCCGAACTGAAATCGGCCGTATCCGGGCGGATCATTGCCGTTCATGACGCCGCGTTGTCTGGGGCAAAGGTGGAACGGGAGAGCCCTTTATTCTCGATCGAGAAAGCGCCTTACGACAGCGCCGTCGCCGCAGCGGAGGTGGAGCTTGAACAGGCGAAACTGGGGCTCCTGCGCGCGCAGAACAATGTCACCGTTGCGAGACGCCAGTTCGACCGGGATGAGGTGGAACCGCCAACTGATCTGGCACTGAATCTGCCGCAACTGCGCGTTGCGGAAAAGATCGTTGTGGCAGCCGAGGCGCGCCTGAACGCAGCACGAACCGAACTTGCGGAAACTGATGTGGTCGCGCCGTTTTCGGGCTTTGTCACGCGTCGCTTTGCCAGCCTTGGTCAAACGGTCGCTCCGGGCGATGCGCTCTTGCACATATCCGACGACAGGCAATTCGAACTGGTTGCCGAATTCAGTCAGGCGGATTGGGCGCTTCTTGATCATCCGGTATCCGGGGCGAAGGCAAACCTGATACATCGCTCTGGGGCGGTGTTGGGAAAGGCTCAGGTCCGTCGTGGAGGTGGGTTTCTGGATCAGAACACACGACAGGTGCGGGTCTTTCTAGACGTCACCTCACCCGATGATCAGATACTGGCAGGCGATTTCCTAAAGGTTCGGCTTCCAGGACGTATGATTTCAGACACACTGACCCTGCCGGAAAGCACACTGACCCGTGCCGGGTTTATTTGGCTGGTCGGGAACGATGAGCATCTGCAACGGATCAACCCGGACATATTGTTCCGAAACGAGGGCACAATCACAATCTCGGCGCCGGAAGGGTCAGGCCCTTGGCGCGTGGCAAAAACTCCGCTGGCTTCGTTTTTGCCGGGTCAACGCGTGACGCCGTTATTGGATGAGGGCTAAGTCATGCACACCCTGACATCCTGGTTCATCCGCAACCCGGTCGCCGCCAACCTGATGATGGCCCTGATCCTTTTCCTTGGGGTGCAGACGCTGCTGAATATACGCATCGAAGGCTTCCCACGCATCCCGCCGGAAAACGTTACCATCGCGATAGAATTTCCGGAAGCGACAGCCGAACAAGTGGATGAGTTGGTCACGCAGAAGGTTGAGCAAGCCCTTGAAGGGCTGGAAGGCGTGCGCAGCATTACATCACAGTCTGAAAACGATCTCAGCTTGGTCACGGTCCGTCGCGCAGGCGGTGAGAAACTGCAGGCTATCCTGGATCGGGTGCGCATTCGTATCGACGGGTTGACCGACCTGCCTGAAAGAGCGCGCCGACCCGTGATCGAAGCATCAGGCTTTGATTTCCCGGCACTCTATTTGAATATGTACGGTGAAACCGATCCAGCCACACTGCAAACCTTGGCAAAGCGCCTCAAGGAAGAGCTGCTGGCCCAGCCGAAATTGTCCCGTTTGCAAATCTGGGGGTTGATCCCACGTGAATTGCGCATCGAAATCGACCCGGCGCGATTGCGACACTACGGCCTGACCGTCGCGGATGTTACCCGAACGATTGAACAGAACTCGCTGACATTTCAGGCCGGTCGGTTGCGTACAGAAGGCGGGACTATCTTTCTGCGAGCCGATGACCGGGCAAGGTACGGACCGGAATATGCGGCTCTGCCCATCATCGAACGCGGCGACGGATCGTTTGTACCTCTAGGTGATATTGCCACTATCGAAGATGGATTTCAGGATGGCGAATACCTGTTTCGATTGAACGGGAAGCCGACCGTGGGCATGGAGGTTCTGGTCGGACAGAAAGAAAACCTGCTTGAGATCAGCAATGTTGTACGCAGCACGGTGGAGGGGTTCAGCCGGCAACTACCGGCGCAAATTCAGATTGAGGTGTGGGGGGATAGCGCTGGCTACATCGCGGACCGGCTGGCGCTGTTGAGATCGAACGGTGTGCAAGGCCTGATCCTTGTGACCCTCATGCTGTCGATCTTTCTGAACGTGCGGCTGGCCTTCTGGGTCGCGATGGGCATTCCAGTTTCGGTCATGGGGGCGATTGCAGTCTCGGGCTCGAAATGGGTGGACTATTCGCTGAACGACGTGACCACATTCGGTCTGATCATCGCGTTGGGCATCCTGGTCGATGATGCCGTCGTCGTCGGTGAAAGCGTCTTTGAGGAACGCCGCAACGGTAAAGATCCGATCAAAGACACAGAGCGCGCCGTTCACCGCGTAGCCGTCGCCACTGTGTTTGGCGTACTAACCACGATCGCGGCTTTCTTTCCGATGCTGCTGATCGACAACCCGCTGGGCAAAGTGCTGGCCGGATTTTCGGGGATCGTGATCCTGACGCTGATCTTCTCGCTCATCGAAAGCAAATTCATCCTGCCAGCCCATCTGGCACAGGTTTCGATGGGACGAGAACGCCGATATCTGCTGACCCGCCTCTGGGGGCGTGTACAGGACGCGGCGCAGGGTGGGTTGTACTGGGTCCGGGACCATATCTACCAACCTATGCTCGTCGCTGCAGTGCGCCATCGCTACGCCGTGCTGATCCTGTTCATCGCTGCCGCAATGCTGGGACTTGGCCTTATGTATAAGGGCAAAGTTAGGACGGTGTTCTTCCCCGAAGTCCCCGGTCAGATTATTACCGTGAATCTTGAAATGGACGCCCGTGCGCCCTTTGCGCTGACCCGCTCGAACATAGACCGGATTGAAAGCAAACTGAACGATCTGAACGCAGAGCTTGCCGAAGACGCCGGTATGACCACGCCGCCAGTTCAAACTGTGTTCACCATCATCAATAGTGCAGTCAGTGCTCAGATCTATGCCGAGATGATCCCGGTGGCCGATCGTCCAGAGGTTCCGATCCTGAAGGTGGTGCGGGACTGGCGCGAACGGGTTGGCGAAGTCGAAGGTGCGACGGAGTTGGAGTTCACCGGGTCCGAAGCGCTTGCCGGAGGGTTTCGCATTCGGTTGGCTTCAAAAGACGAGGATTTGCTGCGGCAGGCCAGCGCTGAGATGAAGGCCTTTTTATCCCAAATCGAAGGCGTGGAAAATGTCCGCGACGGGCTTGCCGGTGGTCAGCCAGAACTGAGGTTACGAGTGCGTCCGGATGCGCGGCAACTTGGGTTCAATGCAGAGACCCTTGCCAAACAAATCGGCTATGGGTTCGGCGGGGCCGAAGTGGCCAAGGTCAGGCGTGATGGCTCGGAAATTCGCGTGCTCGTACAGAATGCGCAAGAAAATCGCGACACGCTTGCCGACTTGATGCAAACCCGATTACGGAGCGCATCCGGTGCATGGGTACCGCTGGAAACGGTTGCCGAAATCGAAGGGACCTATGCCTCTGGCATCGTCAACCGCCGCGACGGCAAACGCATGAATATTGTGGCAGCCTCAATCAACCGCAATCTTGTCGCGCCAGAAGAAGTTGGACAGGCGGTATTCGAACAACTGGTTCCCAGACTTTGGGAAAAATACCCGACTGTGACTGTCCTGCCGGCTGGCGAGTTGGAGGAGATGTCTGACATCAGCGACGGATTGAGACACGCGCTGTTATTGGCGGCGGTGCTGATCTATGTGCTGATGGCCGTACCGTTGAAAAGCTACTGGCAACCATTCGTCATTCTGGCCATCGTGCCCTTTGGCTTCATTGCAGCCGCCGTCGGCCACCTGATCATGGGTGTATCGATTTCGCTGTTCTCGTTTTTTGGCATGCTGGCATTGACCGGTGTGATCGTGAACGACAGCCTCGTTATGATCACACGCTACAACCAAGCCCGTGACGAGGGTCAGCCCGTGAACCTGGCCTTGAACAGCGCGGGTATCGGGCGCTTCAAAGCAATTTTCCTGACCACTGCAACGACGGTGATAGGCTTGCTGCCTTTGCTGACCGAAACGTCTGAGCAGGCGCAATACCTGATCCCGGCCGCAATCTCTCTGGCCTATGGCGAGCTGTTTGGCACCGCGCTGATGCTGGTACTTGTACCCGTGCTGATCGCAATTGCCGAAGACATCATCATGATCTTCAAACCGACCCTCCCAAAACCAGATACGGAAAGGACAATGGTATGTACCGAAAACTAATGGGCGCTGCCATCGCCATGGCGACATTGGCAACACCAGCTGTTGCGGACGGATTGAATGTAACCGTGGACGGCATCCGGAATGCCAAGGGAAACATCGTGATCCTCGTTTTTGACGACGCGCGCGCCTTTGACAATTTGGACGCCTGGAGTGCCATTGACTACGCCCAAGTCCCATCGCGGAAGGGCAGTATCAGCTATGAGTTCACTGACCTGAACGCGGGTCCATATGCAGTGTTTTCGTTTCATGACGAAAACAAGGATGAAGACCTGAACATGACCGCCACACAGCTTTTGGAAGGCGTCGGTTCGACAGGCGCCCCAAATCCCCAAGACGAGCCAGGCTTCAAGGCCGCCTCTGTCTGGCCAGGCGATGTCCGTGTTCGCATCCACTATGATCAGTAGCGCTCTATGTTAACGGATCGCAAACTTACAATTCGCACGCTACTGAACGTGTTTCGTTGGCGTGTCGGTGTGACTTGGGGCCTGATCCTGTCCGAGATGGCACTGACCGTTTTAATCCCGCTTTACATGGGCTTTGCCATCGATGGGTTGCTTGAAGGAATCGTTGAGCCCTTCGTACATCTTGGTGCGCTGATGGCGTTCCTGACTGTAATCGGTGTAGCCCGGCGAATTTATGATACACGGGTTTATGGGACGATCCGCGTCGAATTGGGTAACACGCTTGCGTCGCGATTTTCGAACTTACCAGTATCAACGCTGAACGCCCGTATTGGAATGGGACGAGAGTTGGCTGACTTTCTGGAGGACGTTCTGCCAAATGCAATGGCAAGTGTCTTACAGTTTGTCGTTTCAGCGGTCCTGCTCTTCTATTTCTCACCAATGCTGGCGGTGTCAGCCTGTGCGGTCCTGCTCGGCATGATCTCGGTTTATGCGCTTTTTCAGGCGAGTTTCTGGAGGTGGAACCGGGAACTGAATCAGCAAATGGAGCATCAGGTCTGTACTCTGGAAAAACGAAAGCATCGCCCAGTGCTGGTTCACCTGAAAAGGCTACGGAAGTACGAGGTAAAGCTCTCGGACACCGAGGCCATCCTGTACGGTACGATCTTCATCCTGTTGATCGGTTTGGTTCTATTCAACCTGTGGTTCGCAACGCAAAACCTGGATGCAACACCGGGTGCGATCTTTTCAATTGTCAGTTATACATGGGAATTCGCGGAAGCAGCCCTTGCCTTGCCGATTACGCTGCAATCGTGGTCGCGACTTTCCGAAATCACGACCCGGCTGCAAAGCGGCTGACCAGAACACCTACTACTCCAAGTAGAAAAAATGTACGGTCGAGCTCGGCCCATACCGGCCGTTCATCCACCGCGCTGGTGTCGCACTGCGGCCCGTCATTCCTGACATTCGCTGCAACTGCACAGTCTGGCCAAGTGTAGGTTCAAACATTGATTCCACGTGGTCGATCCGGGTTTAAGAGTTGATTCCATTAATTCGAGTTCTCAGGTAATACATAATGATGGATATCGTCGTCATTACGACCATCATCACTTCTCTTTTTGTTGTAATCGGCGTGGCGGAACCATTGGCTGCACGGTTGCGCCTGCCTTACAGCGTTATCCTTGCCGTCCTGGGTATTGTGATCGGACTTGGCGCGACGTTCTTTCTCAATACTGACTTGACGGATGCACTGAACCCGGGGGCGCAGGCGATTATTGATTTGCCGATCCGGTCAGACGTCTTCCTCTATGTTTTCCTGCCAACGTTGCTCTTTCAGGCCACACTCGGCATGAACCTGCGCAGGATGCTGGATGACTGGATGCCCATCCTGATGATGGCCGTTGTGGCGGTGATTGTGGCGACCCTCTCTATTGGCTATGCGCTGAGCTGGGTAAGCGCGCTGCCGCTGGCCGCCTGCCTGCTGATTGGTGCCATTGTGTCGACGACTGATCCCTCGGCGGTTGTCAGCATTTTCCGGTCAATCTCGGCACCGCGCAGACTGTCGCGAATAATCGAGGGCGAAAGCCTTCTTAACGATGCTGCTGCGGTCGCTCTTTTCGGGCTATTCATGAGCTTTGTCATGCTCGGAAGACCCGATCCACTCCTAAGTGAAGCCGTAGGACAGTTTCCGCTGTTGATCACAGGCGGAGCACTCACCGGTTGGCTCATGGCGCGCCTAGCAGTTTGGCTGATGGCCTTTGTAGATCGCTGGGAAATGGCGCAGATTTCAATTTCCATTGCGCTGCCATACCTCGCCTACATCATTGCAGAACAAAGCGTCGGGGCTTCGGGTGTCATTGCGGTGGTGGCCGCAGGACTTACGCTAAACCTCACAGGCCCCGGTCGTTTGTCACCGGTCGCCTGGACAAATCTGCAAGAAGTTTGGGATCTTCTGGCACATTGGGCAGGCGCGCTGATCTTTATTCTTGCAGCATTACTGATACCGCAATTGTTGGAAGAGGTGCGACCGTCCGACTTTGGCCTGCTGGTTGTGGTGGTTCTGGCCGCCATGTTCGCACGGGCAGCAATTCTGTTCGGGTTGTTGCCATTACTGACGGCAATCGGTCTGTCGCCTGCTGTTGAACGCCCATATCGCACCGCAATACTGTGGGGTGGGCTTCGTGGTGCCGTGACGCTGGCGTTGGCGCTTGCTGTTACCGAAAGCACCCATATTCCGCTTGAGACCAAGCGCCTGGTTGGCATTCTGGCCACTGGATTTACGCTGTTTACACTGATTGTTCAGGGGACAACCTTGCGCACGGTGATCACAAAACTGGGGCTCGACAAGCTCTCTCCACTTGACACGGCGCTGTCGCGCCAAGTGGTCGCGGTCGCCTTGCAATCGGTACGCGAGGACGTGTCCCGAACCGCAGAAAACTATAACCTGACCCATGATATCGTCAGAAACGAAGCCAAACAGTTTAGCGAACGCCTGGACGAGGCCGTAAAGGCCGCCGAAGACAGTGCGCAGATCCTGGATCGTGACCGGGTCACGCTTGGCCTTATTGCGCTGGCCGGTGCAGAGCGGGACTCTGTTTTGGCCCGGATGCGGGAACGCACCATGTCATCGGTTCTGAGTGAGAAGATCCTGTCCGATGCGGATCGGCTTATCGAAGGCGCACGGACCGGTGGGCGGATCGGTTATCAGCGCGCATCAAATCGGTCCGTCGTTTACGGCAGGTCTTTTCGGATCGCCGTGTTTCTGCACAACCGGCTTCGCATCTCGTTCCCACTGACCAGGATCACAACTGATCGGTTTGAAAGGTTGCTCATGCAACGCCTGATCCTGCGGGATCTCGATGGATTCGTCCGCGGCCGCATACGCCGGATCCACGGCCGCCGGGTTGCAGAATTGCTGGATGAAGTGTTGGCGCGTCGATCCGAGGCGGTTGAAACAGCGCTGGACGGTCTGCGGCTGCAATTTCCCGGCTATGCCGAAAAGTTGGAGCGGCGATTTATCCGGCGAACCGCGCTGCGACTGGAAGAGCGTGAATACGCGGTCATGCGCGAGGACGGCCTGGTGGGCGAAGAACTCTATTCCGTGTTGATGCAGGAAGTGGCAGAACGACGTGCTATATCTGAAGGGCGTCCGGTACTGGACATCGCCCTCAAAGGACGGGATCTGGTCAGGCAGTTTCCGCTATTTTCTGATCTCGACAAAGCTTCACTTCGGAAACTCAGCAGAGCACTGCGCACCCGCTATGCCAACGCAGGTGAAACTATCATATCCGAAGATGAATTTGCCCGGAGTGTATTCTTCATTGCTTCCGGGGCGGTGGAAGTGGAACTCGGCAGGCACAGTTCGCGGCTGGGCCGCGGCGAAATGTTTGGGCAATTGGCCATGCTATTGAAACGGCCCCGTCGCGTAAACGTGCGGGCGTTGGCACCCTCGACCCTGCTTATGCTTGACGAGGCAAGTTTCCGGCGCTTGCTGCGGCGAAGCAAGGCCATGCGAAACTCTGTCAAGATGAGCGCTGACAAGCGCATGATCGACCCAGCGGTGTTGGATCTGGATGAGGCAGAGGGATCCTCTGAAAAAGGGACCATATCTTGAGAGATTCTCAATTAGAAAGGAACCGCGAAATCAACAGTAGTGTTTCACGGGCACCAGCCGGATTCTGTCTCGTTGAATGTCTACTCCTATCAGAGGCTTGTTCACTCGAAAAAAACCGTCACTAATCTCTACATCTCGGACAATCGCCGAAGTTTCCTACCTCCCATTATAAGAGCGTCAGTCAAGAAGTGCAGCTGCATGAGACAGCTGCGTACGCGATCTGCGACATATCCGACCCATTCCAGACCTTCACTCACCTTCTGCAGTGCTGCGGTGCGGCTCGTCATAGCTGCCGTTGGTGCAGCGCGCAGCATTTCAGTTATCAGGATGACTGCACTGCGGGTGCGGTTTCAACGGGTCGACGAGCCATTCAACAAACGGTGGTTTTTGAAAGGCGGTAAGGCGCTTCGACTTGTTGCATTGCAACCATTACCATATGATTTTGGTCTATCTTCAGGCGACGCAGCTTTGAGCACAGATCAGGCCACCTTCAGTATAGTAGAGCATTAATGGCAAGTGAACGGTACTTTGAAATCCTTCTGTCTCGATCCGTCACTCATGTTTTTGGCGACGGATACTCGCTTGTCGCCCAGCAACTAACACTTCCAAGTGGGCGCATCGATATGTTGCTGCAACATCAAGACGGCACAAAGCACGTGATTGAGGTGAAGAAAGACAAGGCCAAGCCTGACGCGGTTGATCAAGTCACCCGCTACGTAGAGGACTTTAAGCTACAAGGTGCTGACATCGTGCAAGGATGGGTAGTGGCAAACGAAATCCCAGAAAAGACTGATATTTATGCCAAAGGTAACAAGGTTCGAACTCTCGCAATACCTGAAAGTGACTATCTGGAGATCATGACTGCATCGGGAATATCAGACCAAGAGTTGCTCGGGAAACGTGTGGAGGCTAGCATACTCATAGGCGGCGAAGTCCAGTCATTTCGAAAAAATGAGGTTCCCCTTGAAGATGCCGTTACTGAGTTGAACGCAGATATGCGGGCCTATGTGCTGCACCAGCATCATGCAGGCACTTTCGAATTCCAAGCGGGAAAATGCAAATCGCCATAATCTATAAAGGTGTAAAAATCGGAGGCATAAACCGAGGCCACAAGCATAATTTCATCTCGTCAAACATAATTCTCGATGGAGCGGACGAAGCTGTTTTGATCAATAATGGCTTCGTAAGGAAAACCAAGACTCAAGCTAGTAGCTCTCATGTCCATGTGTATTGGATAAACAAGATCGATGATGTTGAGGGGCTGGACAATGTTCTGGTGCATTTTTCGACGTCGATAGATAGGCGTCTATTTTCTACGTTGTGATCGCGACAGCTTAGAGATTGCACGCATTCAGTCCCTTCCACAAACGCTCGTTTTTGGAACAACTGATAAAGGGCCAGTTTTCCGCTGCCAAAAACCCCATTCAAAACCCATGAGGTAGTTGAAAGCTTTTGCCACTCTGGTGATAGCAGCCATTCGAACACAATGCAGCATCGGTCATACAGGGCTCGTTGCCGCCATCGGAGCAACCGCGGCATCTTATTGGAGGGCCCAGATCGCGGCGATGAGGACAGCCCGGAGCTGCCGTTCGACCGCAGTCACCGTTGCTGCGGTGCGGCCCGCCAGAGGAGACTTTCACTGTAACTGCGAAATATGGGTTTTGTCGGTCTCACCGAACGCGGACGAAGCGGTCATCGTGCTACTTACCGCCGATGACTGCTGTCGAAATTCTCTGCACCGAATTCAAGTCAGACAAAGTCGCTCGCCGAGTGCGAGATTAGTCCCACTGCGGCATGAACGCTTCGGCGTAGCGCGCACCAAATCCACCCTTCGGTAGGATTACGCAGGATACAGTTCTTTGAATCGCCCATAATTGAACCTCTGGTCTGGACGTCACTTGCGTATGACCAATTGTCAGACCGAAGTTAAGTTATTTCGAAACGGTCAGCATAAGCTTTCTTCAGCACAGGGCTGCGTCGGGCAAAGAGAGAATTGGGTATGTTTTCGCCCGCGAGACGCCAGAATTCGAGACCTATGGCGTTAAAGTGTGGACCGATGAATTGGAAACTCAGATCCTTGCAGAGCTGATGCCCTATTGGGCTTGCGGCGATGGCGGCCAGATCCTTTAAATAAACCTCCCTATTCACGAGATCTTCCAGAACTTTCACAAACCCATTTAGCAGATGAAGTGCAGATTTTTGATGTTCGTGCGCGATGTAGACACCAGCGCAATATCCGAAGTAGTCGCCAGGAAGAACCGGGCGTCGAAGGGTTCCCAGACTGAACTCAGCTTCGACCAGACGGCACTCGCGGAATCTAGCTTCCAAATCTTCATCCAGGAAAATGAGCGAGATATGAGCGGCTAATTCATCTCCAACCATGACATAAACGCCAGACATCGCCCCATCCTCTAGAATCTCCGCCCATATGGGATCGCATGCGGAGAACCCGTCGGGAAACTCATGAGCACTTGCGAGTTCCAAGGCCTGAACTGCGGCATCGGCAAATTCAATTGATCCGTATTCCTGTGCCACTTCATGTTCGCGAAGAACTCGGTAGGAAGCGTGTGTTCCACTTGAACGGTTTTCCCAATCCTGACGGCAAGCCACAACTTCATCCCGCGTCCATCCGAGCCTTTCTATCAAAAGGTGTTCTAGGTCGCCTCTTATGTAAGACAGTGAACGCTCATATTTGCTAATTGCATCCACACTTAACCCAAGCAAAGCAGCCAATTGTTCCTGTGACATTCGACCATGTTTGCCGTTGAGAGCTCGATAGCTTCGAAGTTTGTCGGCGAAGTTGGATGAAGGGGCGGTCATGTTGTCTCCGAATTGGTAGTGCCGCTGCTTATCAATATGCCTGACAATAGGTGATCGCCCAAGTGACTTACGGATGACTTACGGGTTCGGGCGGATCACGTCCGTGGCCCAGTTCCTTCAAACGAGCCAAGCTGGACGCCTAAACAGAAAAGGAACCTGCCATGTCAAGTCGCATAAGTCAGCTACCCGGTTCGCTCGACGCAATTTTCTTTGGGTTTACATCCGACCCGAAAACCCGGAGCCGTCGCAGGCCTGACACCAATTCTCCAAGAAGAATGAGACGCGATGGACCCGTTTCCCCAATGCGCCGCCACCGGTTTATGGGAAATCGTGACTACTAGAACGGAGCCACCATTTGTGAATGCGCTGTACAGGTCAGCTTGATGACATCTCCCAGCCAAGCGGACTTTAGTCGCATGCAGCGACTCGGTAGAATTGGGTTCCCCTTCAGCTTTCGCGATAAGATGCCTCAACGGTGACTTTTGAAGCGGGAATGTCAGCGCTTGAGTTAAAGCGTTGCATCATCAGATGCTTGGCTTGATATACCAACGGCAGTTTTGGTTCCGACGCGAACCCGGTTCATACCGCGTAAGCATCGGGCGGCTCTGAGCCGAAGGTGTGTAAAAACTCCGGCTCACGAGCTCTCTCGTCGCGCTCGTTTTTGGCACTTGTGCAAAAGCTCTCTCAGTAGCGCGAGAAAGCGCACGTAGAGGGTGTTTTCGGCTTATTTCACCAGACCGCCAGAGTATTCACACAGCCTCAGCCCAATCCGGACATCGTGCCAAGCTATCAAGCTCCACACCTGAACCTTTTTGTGCCGTAGACAATTCGCGTGGTTTCTTGTCTACTTAATAAAAATAAGCAAAATCTATTATTAGGATTTCATATGGGACTTTCAGTCATTGGTGCGGGGTTCGGTCGTACAGGCACCGAGTCGCTTAAAAGGGCCCTTGAAATATTAGAGTTGGGGCCGTGCTACCATATGTACGAGGTGCTGCCCCACGCTGAGCGCGTGGCGGTGTGGCGCGCGGCAGCCAGCGGGGAAACACCGAATTGGGATGACGTCTTCTCCGAATATAATGCTACCGTTGACTGGCCCGGCGCCTATTTTTGGCGAGAACTGAGCGCCCACTTCCCGAAAGCAAAGATCATTCTCTCTGTGCGCGACGCCGATTCTTGGTATGAAAGCATGGACAACACCATATTGCCGATATTGCGGAACAGCGACGACCCTAAATCAATTGGAGTAAAGCTAATCGCCGATGGCGTGTTCGGCGGTAATATCGCTGACCGGGACCACATGGTGTCCGTTTACAAAAAGAACATTGCGGACATTCAAGCCGAGTTCGGGGAAGACCGCCTTTTGACTTATGAGCTTGGTAGCGGATGGGACCCTCTGTGCGATTTTTTGGGCTGCCCAATCCCTGACCAGCCCTATCCACGAGGTAACGCCACCGATGAGTTTCAGCGAAAAGTTGACGCCATTACAGACGCGCCTTCTGGTTGAAACTGCTATATCCCAAACGCGCAATTGCACATTCAACAGCCACCTGAAGCGCCGTGTTCGTTTACGGCCTCAAATGCGCCATACGACCAAAATTCCGAACAGAAACGAACGGCAGCTCTGTCCCGCGATCTGTAAATATATCCCATCAAAAATGCTGCGCGATTCACGAATGGCCTGTTTTTCCGCCGCCCTGCGGTGCTGAAATCTGAGCGCCTGCGGCAATTTCCGTGTTATGCACGCGCGCAGAAGAAATTCGACACTTCTGCTCGGGGCTCACAACGGACCCTGGTGCCGTTGCAGAAGGGTTCCCCGCCCCGCCATTAACTGATCACACGGATCCGGCCCTAACCAGACATTCGACCTGGGTCTCTAATGCTGCCGTCGCAGCCCGCTCTGCGGACTTTCGCTGCAAGCGCAAAAATAGGAGCTAATAGAACGCACGGTTCGGGGACGAAGCTCACCCTAGATCTTACTCCATCACTGTCCAGTTTCATTGTACAGCGGTGTCCTTGATGCTGTTTTCCAGCTCTACACTCAAACTTGCGGCCAAATCGAAAAACTGTCGTCGCACAGTCTCGGCGTAGGGATTGGCCGTCTCAATTGCTTCGAAGACTTCTGGCGCATCATGCTGCACCATGGAAATCGCATCAGATAATAAGTCAAAGCTCTTCGTTGTCATGCGCGTTGGCAGCGGGCCCATTCTCAGAAGCACTTTGGCGATGAGGTGTGTGAGCCCTTGGATCACTGCTAATTCCTGGTCGTGATATTCTGGAGTCGTCATGATGACATTCAGGCCCAAAGCCTTGTGTAAAAACGCAGCCAGCCTCGCATGCCGTGTTCCCTGAATAGGGCAGACCGCAATTTTTAGACCCTCGATTCCTGTCCCCGCGCTCTGAGGGCCAAACAGCGGGTGAGTTGCGACGATGTCTACATGGTTCGGTAGCAGCCGCCGCATGATTTCCGCGGGAACGACCTTGACTGAGCCAACATCGACAATTAGCGCGCCTGGTTTGCAAGCAACTGCGATCTCGCTGACAACCTGCTCAAATGAGGACATTGGTGCCGCAATGAGGATCACATCAGCCTGCGATACTGCGTGCACCGATGTCAGACGCACACCGAGTTGCTTGGCGACGGTGGCAAGTCCCGGGGACGGATCATAGGCCGATATCTCGAAATGCTGGCCAAGATGAAGGGCTGCAAGTTGTCCGAATGCACCAAACCCCACGATGCCTAGCGACGTGATTTGACTTCCACAGTTGTTGCTCATTTTTCGACCTTTAAATTTGCCGCCCGGCACAAGGTCGATTTGTATGTTGACCGCTGACAGGGGCAGCGGAAAACCAATGATGAATTACCCGCAGCTATCGAAGCTGAGGATAATAGTCCTGTGATGCGAAGAACGATTTCACCATGACGTCAGCGATAAGGCACCCAATAGAGCAGAGTCAACGATATTGCTATTGCTGCCTGGAAGCCATTGGCTGTGGCGCAGCATCTGATCCTTGCCGCAATCGTTCCAGGAACTCGCAGCCCAAAGCGGACTTACACGGCTGCTGTCGACGCCGCAGCGCAACTTTCGCAATCCCGTCATTGGTGCACCTTGCGGCAATTTGGCAGCTCGGTTGTCGATCAGTAGAAAAGACAGCCCTTCGCTACAGCTGCGAAAGTTCGAATGTTTTGGAGATTTGGGAAACACGTCTAGCGGGAAACAGGCGTTCGTTGTAGTGACTAGTTGATGTTGGGTCGTACATTGGAGCCGACTTTGACGGGATGGTCAATTGTTTTGACGAACAGTATCGCAACAGGTCATAGCAGGGTATCGGCCATCGAACCTATCTCCAAAGAAAAAAAGATTTACCTACTAATATGATGGAAAAGCATAGTTCCAAACTACTCAGGAGAAACGGGATATTGAATAGTCAGCGCCGGATAGAAGATGTGGACCGGCTAGCAGAATTCTTTAAGCAAACAGGTGAGCTTTGTTGGGAATGAGAAGAGGCCAAGACTTCATTGGCGTCCGTTTTCGATGCTTTAGACAAGCTAGCGATGGCAGAGGTTCGGTATTATTACCGCGAAAGAACTAACAGGCGGCGGTACTCAAAACTATGTCGTTTGGCAGCTTGGGCATTTGGTACTGGTGGGTTGCTAGCGTCGCTTCTTTCCGCCGCGGACCCCGACCGTTTTCAACAGTTAAACTCGTATGGGTATGTTCTTATTGCGGTGGCGGCTATCGTACTGACGGTCAATTCTCTAATGGGTGGAACAGATGGTCATGTTAGATTCACCGCTACCCAAATCCGATTAGAACAGATCATCACAAAGTTTCGAATAGGCTGGTTCAGCTTTTTGGCACTGGTTGCCGAAGAGAAAGCTGACTGGGAAAGCGGCTTTGAAATAATCAAAAGTTATGCGGCGGCATTCCATGAAGAAACTGTGATGGAGACCGGGGTCTAGGGAAAGGCTCAGACCGCTGAACTCGAAAAGTTCAAGAAAATGCTAGATTCTAAGGGCGGTTCTGGCGGTAGCTAACGACTCTGAACCGCCTTCCGCGTTGCGGCATGGCCAATGGCCAAGAATTACCCAGATCGTCTCTCCGGCCCATTCCGGTCATTCGGCGACCGCGTGGTGATGCTGCGGTCGAACCCACTTTCCGGACATTCGCTGCGAGAGCGAAGTCCCCGGCGTGCTGAGCTTACACAACGCGAAACTTGTCGGATTTTCCCGAAGCCCCTTAACTTAAACGGATGTTACCTACTGGCTCTTATTGGTGCTTGTAACCGCACGCCAGCCTTCCTTTGGCGGTCTGTCTAACAGGTCTTGGGCGCGGGCCATCATGGCGACTGAGGCGGGGTCTCCGTTTCGCGCCTGGTCTGCGGCCGCGAATGCGGCAACGGCCTCTTCAAACCGCCCTGTCCGATAATGTGCAAGGCCCTGTTCATAAGCCTCTATCCAGGCAAATGATCCATCACGTCCATCCGCCATCGCGATCAGTTCGTAGACCACAAGCTCTTCAACACGTCCAAACACGGTAAGCGTGTCCAACTCGCGGACCACGATTGCGTCAGCGGCCTGTCGCCTCGTTTCCGGCCCGACCAGGATCAACGTTCCATAGTCTTTGTTGGCCCCTTCCAACCGACTGGCAACGTTCACGACATCACCAATCGCGGTGTAGTTCAACCGCTGCTCTGATCCGATATTTCCGACCAGAGCCTCGCCGCTGTTCACCCCGATCCTTACGCATAGGGGGTTGCCGGCCTCATCTTCAATTCCGGACGCGCCCACGGCAGCGACAAGGTCCAGCGCTGCGCGGCAGGCATTTTCAGCGTGGTTGGCATCTTTACGCGGTGCCCCCCAAAACGCCATCACGGCATCGCCAATAAACTTGTCGATCGTCCCACCGTTTTGAGTAATGGCCGCAGAGGCCGCGCTGAAGAAGGGCTCCATCAGCTGGACAATATTTGGGCCAAGTTTTTCGGACAGCCCGGTGAAACCCGTTACATCGCAAAACAACACAGAGATCTGTTTCATTTCTCCGCCCGGCTGTATCTTGATGCCCTCAGCAACCAGCATACGCACGAGATCGGTGGGCACGTATTTTCGGAAAGCGGACAAACCAGCGGCCATGCTCGCGGTTGCCGCAGAAAGATTGGCAAGCTCAGACAGTTTGGAGGGTCTGCGCTCAATGCGTTCGACGTCAAAGC
Organism: Ruegeria halocynthiae; assembly: GCF_900106805.1. Taxonomy (GTDB): domain Bacteria; phylum Pseudomonadota; class Alphaproteobacteria; order Rhodobacterales; family Rhodobacteraceae; genus Ruegeria; species Ruegeria halocynthiae. The sequence continues at coordinate 2,846 of NZ_FNNP01000019.1, read as the reverse complement.
GTTCGATTTTGCCAAGATCTTCGGCGATGCGTGCCAACGGATTTGCGACAATGCTTCGGATCAGCCAGATCGCCAACCCGGTTGCGACGATCACCACACCGATCAAAACGTATATCAGGTTTATCAGCGTTTCATCGATGCCCGATAGAAACGCCGCTTCGGGTATGACCGTGGCAACGCGCCAACCGTAAAACCCCAGTGGTGTCAGCGCCACCGCATAAGGCACGCCGTCGATGACGACACGTTTCGTCAACGTGCCCTGGGCATTCGCTTGGGGGTCTGCCAACAACCTTTCGCCTGAGATCATGGCAACTTCATAAAGCTTCCCTTCGCCCATGCGCGCCGGGGTAATCTCATCCGCTTCTGCATCAGGTACCGCAATAACTTTGCCGTCAGCGTTCAGAATAAATGCCGCGCCGAATTCGCCGGGCGCAAGCGTGGCGAGAAAACGTGACAAACGATCCGTTTCGATTGCAACGGCCAGAACACCTTGCCGCGTTCGGTTGACGTCTATCGGACCAGCAAAGGCGTAAACGGTTTTTTTACTATCCGGAAGGTCGCGCGTTTCGATCCACCCCGCAGAGCTGAGACCCATGAAGTTTTCAAACCAGGTATGTTCGCGCGGATCATAGGATGTTTTGGTAAAGGTCCGCTCCTCGAACTGAATGTCACCGGGGATAAAGATGTAGCGATCCTTCCGCAGCATTCGGTCGCGGATTCCCTTGTCGATTTCAATCATCTCAAGCCCGCCGTCACCTAGACGGTGTGACGCGAAAAAATTGCCATCGGGCCAACCAAAGAACATCCATGAGATATTCGGCTGCGCCTGCAATTGCGACAGAAAAACAAACTCGCGCTTGTCGGCCTGTCGCGTCGCGATGACGTTCTGGACAAAGATCGTGCGAACGGCTGCCCAGGCGGCTTCGGCCGACCTAAGCGTCACTCCCACCTCGATGCGGACAGTGTTCGCGATCTGGCCGTTGATTTCAGCTGCAAGCATGCGGCTATTGTCGCGCGCAGTCGTCCACCATAGGGAATGGACAATAAAGGTCGACACCCCGATAGACACAGCCACCAGAATTGACACAGCGATGCCCACGCTAAGTCGCACTTAAATCTCCGCCAAATTACTCATATTCTTCAGTATTGAATTGAGATTGCAAGGAGGGCATAACTTTCTTGGACCTATCCCAAAATCTCACGCAACTGTTAGGTAGCAGCAAAGGACTGTGTTAAAGCGGGCGCTTGAACATTGACTACTTTAGCTGACCTTTGCGATTTTGCCAGATACTGTGTGCAGATGCACGTGCGGTCCAAAGGAGACACTGAAGGATGTGAGCGGTTGCTGCGACGCGGCCCGTCGAAGCTGTCGTTCGCTGCGGGGCAAACCAACACAACAAGCTTTTTGCGTCGCGCATCGGCAATGTTTTCAGAAAGGCATTGTGGGGCGGTTTTTTTGCGGGTTCCTGGAAGTGCGACCATCCTGCCCAATAACCTCTGCTTCTAGGGCGCTGTGTGGCCGGACAGAAGCGATTTCTCATTCTTGATGTGGCGTGCAATCAATTGCTTTTGCAGTTTCCCGGATGGGATTGGGAACGCGGTTTTCGGGGCGTATTCGAGTTCGGCTATTTCGGGAAAGATGCTCAGGATTTCGGTTCGTGCTTCCGCACTGATGGCCTTGAGCACTTCCGGTCCGGTATACAGGCTTTCCGATGGCGCGCCTTCGGCATAGACTACCTCGTGCTGTCCAAAAAGAAGATGAAAATACTCGACGCTCTGGGCATCCTGATCGACGAAAACACCGGGCAGCGTAGTCAGATTGACAGCGGGCACCAAAACCTCGGAGATCCCGAACATGCGCTCGACGATCTTTGAAGACACCAACATCCGGTGCTGTCGAGAGACCATAAGATCACGCTGAGGCAAGCCTTGGCCCAAAGCTCCGGCACTGATACGAACCGGGCGCAGCTTAGGATTCACAGCCAGTTCCGAGATAGATATCCTACGACGAAACACGCGCACCAGGGTGGCAAAACCGAGCCCTTCACCTGTGGGATGAAAAACTTCGACCTGATCGCCAGCTTTCAGATCCTCGACCGCTTTTTGACCGTGCCTTAATCGAACATTCGTTCCGCCGACGAAACAGGGAACAAAGTCGGAAATAGGCAGATTTACGACTGGATTAGCAAACGCTCCGTCACCAAGCGCCGTGATCGTTAGTACTGTGTTGAGGGGAGGGACATCTCCTATGAAGCCGATGAAGAACCCTTGCTCAGCCCCGCCACCAAACGCGTTGTTGCCGCTGGAATCATAGTCAAAAACGCCAATCGTATAGGTGTTTGTGCCATCCGTGACTTCGTAATTGTAGTCCCAAGCGATTGCATTCCCGAGGTAGGTTTGCGTGATGTCGTCTGGGGTTTCGTTGGTTACACCGTCTCCTTCGATGGTGTTGGGGTCAACGCCATCAGTGATCGTTATCGTATTGTACGCAGAGATTTGAAATGAGGTACCAACACCACCGAATTGGGCCTGCGCCGTGGTCAGAGTCGTGTCCGTTCGAAATGCTCCGAATATGTTTGGCATAACCCTTTTTCAGACCAATTCGCCGACGCTTTTACTTAAGCGACTTGAACCCACTCGCCTGACCTCAATTAGTTGTCTGTTCTATTCTGCACAATAATAGGCGTTGTTGCATGGACCCTCGGCCCGCTGGTATCGGATGCGTTCTGTTCGTCGAGGATGCTGTAAATACCGCACAAGTTCAACGCCGCTCGTCGTGAGAAGATCCCGAAGCAAAAGTATAGGGTGACCAACTGGACTGAATACAACGAAAGCCTGCGGCGGCG
>NZ_FNNP01000018.1 GCF_900106805.1 Ruegeria halocynthiae | reverse complement strand
CGTCACATCACCTCGACGCCGGAGACTTTCGTTGTATTCCGAGCAGTTCGTGACACAATACTTTGCCTTGGGAAACTTGTTGCGACGGGCATTATTGAATTTGTAGGGCATGTATCGCCGCTCGCGTCAGAGTGAGCGTCGGCGATATCGCGGCTCGGCGATCCATGCAACAAGGTCCCCATCAGCTAGCACTCTGGATTCAAACAGTGAATCCCTCACCGTATTTGTGCAACAAAGCCGGTTACCGTAGGTCATTCACCCGCCGACGGCGCGAGCGCCAATGGTCAAAACATTGCAACAGATCCCCCTCATGCCCGGTCAATTGGTGAGGGGAACCCCCAGCTTAACAATAATTGGGCGGTGGTCGCTCGGACGGTCTTCCCGAGCTGTACCGGATCCGGTCAATTGGGCTTCGTATGCCTGATGGCCGATTTCGGCATTTTCGACCCATGGGGTCAAAGCCGGTGAAATAGCAAAATGATCAAGCAGCAATGGACGATCATCTATGTCATCCACAAAATCATCGAAACGCGCTGTAAACAAAGCCTGTGCCGGGACATGGGCCAGAAGTGGGTGATGAAAAATCAAATCTGGCGTAAAGGTTGACCCAAGCACAATATCGGCAACGTTGTGGGTCAGATAGCTGCGTTCAAACAGATCTCGTCCCGGGCCATCGTTCCAGTCACCGGTCACGATGACGCGCGCTGCCGAGTCGGCCCCAATCATGCTGTCCAGGTAAATGCGCAGACGAAACCCCTCGGCGGAAATTCGGCGGCGCGCCTCAAGGGCCTGAACGACGAATTCCTGACGGCGATTGGGGTCGTTCCATTTGCTTTCACCAAATTTCACAAACTTTGATTTTGTGTGCAAGACGACAATGCGGATTGGGGCGCTGCCAATAGGATCGACATCAACAACAAGAGGAAGCCGCGTAAAATCATACCCTTCAAGCAGCATATCGCCATTCACATCGGCATCCCACGAATCGGCCAGCCCTTGTGTAAGTGGATCGGTTGCCCGGTCCATCGCTGAGAAGCGGCCGTCGCGGCGGCGCAGAACATATAGCTTTTGAGCGCCGCCATCGCTTCCGATAATGAACTCAAAAAGTGGACCATTTGCGTCACTCAGGAAATCAGAAAGAAACAGATTCATTTCGGCCGTCGCGCTGGGGCCTTCTTGAATACACAACAAATCAGGCGCGACATCGGTGATAACTGCAGCCGCTTTGGCGGCGCAGAGTTGCGCACGGGCAGCAGACAAGGTGCTGGATCCCCAAACAGGGTTGTCGTTGCCGGAGAACCATTTGTTCATCCATTCGATATTCCAATTCATGATCTTCATCAAAAATCTCCCAATGTGAACTCAGGTGAACAAGGCAAGCACGGCAAAATGCGATGTAGATACGCTCGCTTGATTTTTTTGCCAATCTCAGGCGTCTTTATGTAATTGCCAGTTAATTGGTCGAATCTACAATGTCAGTTCAGGATACGTCACAAGCTGGCAAATTCAGAATTAACGCGATGCCGACGCAGCCCATGAACCCGAGTTTAGCCGCACATGGCGTGCAAAGTGAAATTTTAATCAGAAAACGATCGAACTTGTGCGCCGCCGCCCAAGTTTTAGGTTCTTTGGCGAAAATTCCATGAAGAATAGTGTATAATTGTGGAGTCGGATACCTGCTGGCAATTTACCTAACTGCGCCGGGTCTGGCTGACACACAAGTTCCTTGTGTCACAGTACGCAATGCCGATTAAGAAATTACTTTTTTATTTGCGGGATATTAAAATGACCAGAACAAGAACTGACATTGCCAAACTTGGTGCGCCTTGGTCCGATACGATGGTCTGGTACGCGCGTGCCGTAGGTGAACTCAGAACGCGAGAATTCGATCAGCGGACAGCCTGGACATACCTTGCTGCGATCCATGGCATTGAGCCGCAAGCCTGGGTCGATCGTGGTATTCTTCCCCCGACCACGCCCGTTCCGCCGCAAACTGAATTTCGCAGAATGTTCAATCAGTGCCAGCACGCCGGATGGTTTTTCCTGCCCTGGCACCGCGGGTATTTGCACGCTTTCGAAGCAATTTTGGCAGATTGGATTGAAAGCCAGGGCGGACCCGGTGATTGGGCGTTACCCTACTGGAATTATCTCGACACGAACAATCCCACCGCCCGCAATATCCCGCAGGAATTTCTGGACCCGACAATCGACGGCGGTGATCCCAATCCGCTGTCTCAGGCCACGCGAGGACCGGCAACCGCGCTTGGCCCGCTGCCTTGGGTCCCGGTCGACATCACATTGAGTGCGCAAACAGAAACCGTCTACACCTCGGACCCGGGAACATTGGGTTATGGTGGACCCATCAGTGGTTTTGCCCAGCAAGGCAATGCGTATGGGGCCAACGAATCGGATCCGCACAATCTGGTCCATGTCATGGTCGGAGGCGACACGTCGAGCAATCCGCAGGGGTGGATGTACAACCCGAACTTTGCGGCGCTGGACCCGGTCTTCTGGGTGCATCACTGCAATATCGACCGCTTGTGGGCGGCCTGGATGACTTCAACATCGAACACACAGGAAAACAGTCGCCCCTGGGGCAACGGGCCGTTCCCGCGCCAATTCACCATGCCGGATGCCAACAATGATCTGGCCGTCTTCATTCCGTCGGAAACGTTGCCGAGCGGCGCGCTTGAACCAGTGTATGATGATCTCGTTAACGGCACCGGCATTACTTCAACCCTTCCAGGAGGACCCGCGATGGTTGCTGCCGCATCTTCGCCCGCCGGCCCGTCCAAGCTGATCGGCGTAAACGACCAAAGCCTTACCATCACCAGCACCCCGGTCCAGTCGCGGGTGGTGATGTCGGAAACACCGTCCCCTGCTGTTGGTGCGGTTGGCGGAACCAAGCGGGTGTTTCTAAACGTCGAAGGGGTAAGAGGAAAGGCTGCAAGTGGCGTCCTGAATGTCATTCTGACAGCGCCCGGCGGCGATCCTGAAGACGCCAGCCCCGAGGCAATCAAGACATTGGTCTTCTTCGGTCTTGCCAATGCGACGAGCGCTGAGGGCCCTCATGGTGGAAGCGGCCTGTCGCAGATTGTAGACATCACCGATATCGTCAGGCGGTTGACGTCGGACGGGCCGGTGGATGCGCTTGACGCACATGTCGCCCAACCTGAAAGCGGAGGTTCCGAGCTGTCAGTGGATCGGATCAGCATCTATGTGCGCGAGGGACCATAATGTGACCAGGTATGCCGCCTTCGGTGCGCAACTATCGGCAAGCTCTCTGCCCGCCCTGTTCGCTATCAGCGTTTCGGCCTACCTGGCGCTGCTTTTGTTGCCCTCGGGCGGGGCGCTGGCAGATCTGTGCGGCGCCATCAGTACATCAGAATTGGGACATCTCATTCTGACGGCGCCCTGGTTGGTGTCGCCCGGTCATATTGCGCTTGATTGGGGGGTCATGATTATCGCCATGATGACACCGTTGATCGCGCCTATTCTCGGCTATGTACGCAGATCGGTTTCTATGGATCGGAAATGGGGCGCAACGATTGCCTTTCTGGGTGCGTATTGGGCCGTTTGGTTTGCGTCATCGCTTGTTTTGCTGCCGCTTGTGGTCGCGCTGGTCACACTGACCGGTGATTATGCGGACCTCCCCGCCGCAGTTTTGATTGCCTTGGTGTTCAGTGCATCACCGATGGCGCAATCAGCAAGAAACGCCTGCCACCATCTGTGCCGGATAACGCCGTTTGGCCCAAAAGCCTGGATCGACAGCGTAAGGCAGGGATGCGACACGGGCTTGCGCTGCATAGCCGTTTGCTGGCCCTGGATGCTGGTTCCTCTGACCATCACGACAGGGCATTTAACACTGATGGTGATTGTCGGTATATTCCTGTTCGCCGATCGGATCGCGCCCCCTTCCAGACCCAGGTGGCAAGTGCCACCAGCCTTTGAAACGCTTTTGGGGCCGCCCATGTTTCGTTTGGGACCCAATCAGCTAAGGAAAGCACGATGATCAAAGTTCTTATGTTCGATCTGGGTGGCACGCTGGCACGAAACCGGGTTCTGCTGCCACACGCCGCGGCAAGCGTTGCGGCGTGTGGCAGTTTCATCACCAAAGACGGATCACCGCTTGAATCCTGTCTCGTTTCGGATTTCGTGCTGGCCGATCCGTTTGAGTCGGACAAGGTCGTCGCGATTTTCTCAGAGTATCTACAAATCCTCACTACGCTGGGATTACGCGATCTGTTCCAGCCGGTTGAACGCCGAGTGACGCTTTCTACCCACGCCAACATCATGAAACCGGACCGAAGAGTTTTCGAGCTCGCGCTGGAACGCCTCGGAAGCACTGCGACACTCACAGAATGCTTGTTCATCACTGAAAACGCGGGCCATATTGCCGCCGCCCGCGCGCTTGGCATGATGTGCTTGCAATTCGGTATCGATGGCCCGGACGGCTTCACCGATTGGGCGGATGGATTGCTAAAAATCGCTCTGAATATTGACCCCGCAGGCATTGAGAATATCACCACCGCCCTCGGCGTTTTGGGTGATGCTGAAGGGCTGGCCGAGATTCAGCATGTCGCAGTGGATGGCAATGTCGTCTCGGCCGAGGCACAGGCTTTGGTCACACTTGATGACAGCAGCCTTGGCGAACTGGACGGATTGCACGTACAAATGCCCGCGAAAATCAAGCTGGACCTACAGCGCCCCAAGCCCAAGGTTCAGGTTCAAACGCCGGAAGACGCCAAAACCGAAGCGACCGCTTTTGTCCGTTCCCTTCAGGCGCATGGGAAGCTCGGCGGTAGGTCGTCACTGCTCGGACCACCCACACATGAGGTGGAAACCGACACTGTCGGACGGCGCATTCTCAGGCGAAAGGGTTTTGACTAGGCGTTTGGTGACAACGACCGCACGCGCATGAGAATCTGGTTCTGACCAAACGCCGTTCCGTGCCCATCCTATGGACCGAGTGCGACATCTCGGTGTTTCCTTCCCCATCGATATCTATCTGCCCCGCCTCATTGAGGCTGTAGACAAAATTCTGAACCTCGGCCACGGACTGGCCCACTGATGGCATCATGCCCAGTGCCGCAGCCTGACCATCATCCGCACCGATAAGCACGTCTTCCTGAACAAGACAGACAACCCCTTCGAGCTTCTCCGAGACATCACCCAGCGGCACCTTGTGCTGATGCGCAACCGCCGCGACACGTTGTTGCGGCCCAAAAGAATACTGCTTGGCAAGAAAACGCTGCTGCGTGGCTTCGCCGACCATACTGACAAGATCCCGGCGTGAGGCACGCGTAATGATATCGCGAACATTGCTGACTGTACCAGCAGGTGCACGGCCTGCCAGAACGTTTGTCGGGGCCAACATCTGCGTCGCACTGAGACTGATGTTATGGGCGCCAAAGCCATCCGTGATCGCCGCCGCGTTCACACCCGCATTCTGGTCCTGATCGGCCAAAAGCATGGCGTTCCCGACCGATTGAAAGAACCGGGATTGCAGGGGGGCCGACCTGGCGGCCGCGGCCAATAAACGGCCTGCGGTCCGGGATGCGGTCAAAAGCCCAGCCTCGGAATGGTCGGCACCAGCTTGGTAGATATTTGTAAGCGTATCGTAAAAGCATCCGTTGAAGATCATGCCCAGCGAGTGGACCTCGTTGATCAACGCACCGGGACCGCCGTTCACGGGCAGGCTTGATGGCAATGCCCATTGATGGGTATTGAACGCTTTCCTCGGAATTGCGGCATTGTGGTTCGGATTGATCAAGGCCCCGATCCCGTGTGAAAGATCCTCGGCCGTTGATTCCACAAAATTGTCTTGTCGAAGCAAATCACCCGATACGAGCGCTTGCCGGCCCACCTGATCTTCGAGTGCGGTCAAGATTGCTATGCAATCCCCGAATGACTCGTGGAAGGCGCCTTGCTCTCCGAACAGGGCATCCCACAAATCGGGGCGGATCGCGTCCAGAAAAGCGTGACCTGCTTCATGTGCGACCACATCGGTGCTTGCGCCGGACTGATAGGTTGCACTTGCCCCGCTCACTTCGAAAAAGGACAGCGAGTGACGATTGTAAAATGCGTTGAGCTGCGGCTGACCGGGTGTCTTCTGGATCAACCGCAGTGTTTGACCCGGTTGCCATGCAATCAATGGCTGGTCGATGGCCTCCCACAGATCAATCGCCTGCAAAGCAGCCTCGCGGCATTGCCAAAAAAGGAACTCATCGGTGCCGATCGCAAACTCGCCCTCGGGCGCAACACCTTGATAAACAAAATCGGCAAGCCCATTCGGGCGATCATCATGGGGTGCGATTGCAACATTCGGCGGATTGCCCGCGCGCGGATCATTTGGAATGAATAAAATGGACATTTTTTCTCCAGTATATTTACCGCAGGTAAAACTTCTCACAACGAGATCATCTCTGATGCCAGAGCGAAAACGAGGGCCACAGCCAATAACGATAATGCCATCAATGGCTAACTACGGCGCTTTGATTCAATTGCCCGCCAATGCAATGCAGGCACATTTGGAACACGGTTCAGTATTCAGCTGAGCGTGTTCATTTGATCAGGTTAACCCGGCGTATGGTGAGTCGGCAAATTTTTGGCTTATGGCGGCAAGACAAGACGGTTCAAAGGAACGCTAGCTGTTGATACCCGCGTTTTGATCCAAGCTCGTCGGAAGACCAGCCCAAGTGTTATAGCGATTGGCAATGCTATCAATCAGATGAATTGCGCATTGCCTTCGATGCAGAGTGTTCCTCTACCAGATTGAATCATGTTCGGCTTGTGCAGCCGTCAATCCCTTGTCGAAATACGTATCGTAGTATTCGTTCTCGACGCGGTGGGCCTGCAACCAGATACCAGGTGCGTGGATCGCTTCGCAATGGGCCGGAAACCGGCCATGGGTTTTGTGGATATAGTTGCAAATATCGCGGGCACATTCGATAACATCCTGCTCGTACTCGCCCGCCTCTTCGAGGTATTTCCTGCCAAACTCGCCTTTGTAAATGCGATCAAACAACGCCTCGTTCTTGTAGATGCCATCCGGGCCGAATTTGCCTGCAACGACCGCATCGACCGCGTCGGACATGGTCTGATAATAGGGCGGGCATTTGCCCTTGATCAGATGTTCGCCGTGATGGCGCAGGCCGACCGCGTGTGCGCGCACATGTTTCATGGCGGCAACCGGAAGCGTGTGCCAACGTAGCAGATCCAGAACCCGCCATTTTGGCGTGACGTAGTCAAAATGAAGCATTTTGCCATAGCGGTCGCTGAACTTCGGATCACCCATCAGGACAGGCGGAGAAATGGCTGCATGGACCCACCCACCCAGTCCCATCGCCTCGGTCACAAGAAATAGATTCTGGACCAGCAAATCCGCCTCGATCTGGGTGCGCATCTGCCCCAGCATCCCAAGTGGAATCTTGATCTCAGGGTTCAAAAACCCGTTTTTTATCCATTTCTTAACACCCGCCGGTTGATAGAAATTTCGGTCATCCACGAAGACGGGACGCGCCTTGTCGGGCTGAGTCAACAGGTACATCAAAGCGTTGATATATTGATGCGAGAGGTCGACGACCGGAAAGAACATCGTTGAACCCGATGTGTTGGACAAAAACCTGTTTGCATCCAGATATGCTGGAAAATCCCGCATGTCCCCTGGGACGTCGAGACGACGGTCGAGAATCTGCACTTTGGCCTGTTCGGCTCGGTCGATCAGCACCTCGGGTGTCCAGTTCCCGATCCCCCCGTCAACCGGATCGAGGCGACGCAAAAAATATGTTCCGCTGTCGTTGATCATGAAAAAATGCGTGCCCTGCGCGTTGTCAGGGCTGCCTGCTGTGCGACCCTCCATCAGCAGGTTTGGTTTTGACATGATCGGGTTGCCGCTTTCATCGTCAAAGAATGGACGGTCCGGCATTGTCATGCCAGATGCGCCTGTTGCAGCGATCAGGATCGCCTCCTGCAAGGGTGACAAGGGCGAGCGGTCGTTCTCGGATTTCCAGCTGAGCGAGCCGGCCACAACGTTCGATCCCCGACTGACACGTTTGGTGCGGCGGTTCCACAATGTGCGCGCCAGAGGTGCGTTCAAAAAGGCGTCCAGTCCTTTGGATGATCCATCTTTTGGCATGGCTTAACCCTCCTGCACCACTTCCCAAGGCGCAAAGGCCGTGGCATTTTTCGGCAACACGGGCGCGAATTCAGGGAAGTGACGCAGCAACAGTGACTTCATCCCGTTTTGCGCAACCCAGTCCATGCCCAGTTGCGTGTAGATCTCCGGACGGAAGTCGGTGGTCAGGAAGCGGTCCGACTGCAATCGCCGGGACGCCATAAGGATGAAAACGCGGAAAGCGGTGTCAGAAAAGCCAAATCCATCGGGCGGTGTTTCACCCAACAGGCCAATCACAGTGTCGACCTTGTCGATGTCCCCATACAGCTCTTTCAGAATTTGGTTTGTCTCGGGGCTTGCTGTGAGATCGTCCCAATTGGTCACAGGCGGGATATGCAGGCCCTTGCGGAATTCATTATAACGCGGGACACGCCGCGCGCGTGTGCGTACGATGTCCACCACCGAAAGATCAATCAGCTCGTCAAAGCGTTCGAGGTTTTGAAGAGATTTCGGAAAGTTGTGCAAGGTGATCGCACCGGGATGGGCAATGCCCTGCGAATACAGGCAGTCACGCAGTCCAAGCTTGCGCAGCTGTTCGTCTGTTTGCTCGCCCTGGATTTCCAGAAAGCCCCGCCGAGCTTTTTCTTTGCCCGTCTTGAAGTCATAGAAGATGTAGTCGTCCGGTATCAGCGGATGCATTCGGTAGACGGTTGCGAACTCTTCGGTCAGGGCATATCGCGCTGTGTGATGATCCGGCTCGGTCTCTGGAATACCTTGTAGCGCGTGCACATCCGTCAACCAGATTCCCAATCTGGTCAGCCACGATTTTGGCGGACCGTACCAATTGGTTTTCATCCCGATGTCCAGTGCTTCGGTACCCAGAATGGCAGGTGTCCATTCAACGGTGTGAATCTTGGCGATCAAGGCAGACACGATCAGGCGCGCGGTCTGATAGACGCGTTCTTCATCCATTTGGGGGTACGCGCGCTGCAGCTCGTCGCACAACACATTATGTTCGCGTGCAAACAACGTATGCAACGTGGACAGCCCCAGCCACCAGCTTTCGTTGAACCCGGTCAGTTCGAAACCGTGAATGTTCAGGGGCAGATAGCCCTCTTTCGTCAGTTTCAACTTTGGTCCGTCGCGTAGTTTCTTCGCAGCTTCGGAATTGACACCGTAGACCTGCGATCCGTCCCACCAATGCGAGTTCTCGTTGGCAAACAGGAAGGGATCATTCGCCCCTTCCTTCGGGATATTACCCGCAATACGCATGTTGCGTTCGGGTTCACCACGCGGCCGGTTCTTCCAGTCGGGATAACCCTCTGGGATCGGTACAATATCATCGTCTTCGTCCAGCTTGCGACGCTCATGCGCCACCCAGTCATGGACCTGGAACTGTATCCATGACGCTGCCAGAATGTTCAGAATTTTGGCTGGGATGAACGCCTGCCGGTCCATCAATTTGCGGGCCACAAGGATTGGGTTGGGGCTGTCGCCGGGTTGCACTTGCGGTGGCATATTGCGTCCGAACGCAGCCCCGGCAGCACCCATTTTCGGATCGGACAAGTCATTGTAACTGCCATCATGGGTGCGAAAGATACGCTGTTCGGGTTTGGGTTCAGGCGGGACTGTGCGGGCCGAAGGGACGGTCTCTTCCGGGTCCGTGTCGATCAGGTTCTTTTGCCGCAGATCGTGTCTGAGCGCGTCCAGGTTAAGCAATTGGACAAGCAGGAACGGAATCTTGTGCCACGAAATACGCCGATTCATAACCCGCAGGACGGATCGCGCAGCGGTTCCGAAAACCCGGTTCTGAACAGGCATCCGCGCGACCTTGAACCGCTTGCCCTGGCGGTGCGACGCCGAGGCGTCATAGGCCGCCTTGCGCGCTCGGTTCAGGTTGCCCAACGGGCGAAATTCATGGGCTGTGTTCCATGGATTGAAACCCATCTGTTCGATTACCAGCGCTTCTGCCAGCGCATCAGGGGTCGACAGATCGCGTTGCGGCAGGACCAGTTCAGCGACCTTGACCGGCGGGCTGACCATTTCGTCCCATTCATGCGCCGCGTCCTCGATCGGTGTCCGATCCTCAGATATGTACCGTTGCACAAACAGGTCGAATTTCACCGCGCCAACCGACTGCCGTGCGGCATATTCCGATGACAGGCGCGCAGCCCCCGAAAATGAGCCCTGAACGCCGGGCGTATCGGGTGAAGGCTTAAACGTATAGCGTACCGCCTCAGTGCCCCACGCTATGGCGCCCCGGCTCCAATAGCTTTCCAGCGCTACGCTGTCACACGCGCGCAAGGCCGTGCGAACGTTGCCGAGCATTCGGCGGGTTTCAGAAAACCCCAGAGCGAAACACAGGCGCACCAATCCGACCAATTTCGATAGCCGCCCCCCCGACACCGCATGGGCGAACACGACAAACTGGCGGGCATTGCGGGCGTGAGGTATCGGAAAGTTGGTCGCCAACAGGTCATGATCTGTGCCGTCGCTATCGTGTACCCGGACAGCCAGCCCGCGCAAATCCTTGTCCTCGTCGGATTGGGTTTGCGATGACGCATTGGAAAACCGCACCATCGTCCGATAACGCACGCCAGGTTTGGCGAAACCGACCTGCAGATCTTGTGGCAGGTCCTCGACAAAACACAATTCAGCCCCTTTGAAAGCTGCGATGGCCTTTTTGTGAAACGCACGATCTACACGGCGCGCGCCACCCGCCGACATAGATTTCAGTTGTGCGGCCATCATCATTTCGGCAAGTTCTTTGGTTTCCTGCAACTCCGCTTCGGGTGAGCCGCCGACATAAACCTCGCGCCATTTCGGCAGGGGTTCCGAACCGCCGTCCATAATAGCTTCCTCTCTACAATCCAAACCGCGCGCGTATACCTTCCCAAACCGCGGCCAGCACACCTTCGGGGTGGGGTGAATAATTGGGCAGTGCCAGTCGCGTAATCCTTGCGTCGATCAGCGTCGGTTTGCCGCTTGCCAGCGCATCGCCAAATGCTTGTTCGAATTCATCCAGTCGATTGACCACGTGGCCTTCAGCGCCACAGGCACGGGCATAAGCCGCGTAATCGGGGTTATCGAACTCAACCAGCCCGGTTTTGAAAAAGGCGGACAGTTGATAAAGCTTGATCAACTTGAATTCCCGGTCGTTGAATATCACCCAGACCACCGGGATGTCGTATTGCACGGCTGTCATCAGCTCGAAACCGCTCATCAGATACGAACCGTCACCAACAGCAGCAACCACTGGGCGGTGCATCTCGGAATATTTGGCGCCGATTGCGCCACAGACGCCGATCCCCATCGGGCCATAAGTGCCCGGTTTGCGAAAGTTCTGCCCTTCTTTCAGCTCAAGGTAATACCCGGCCCATGCGGCATGGGCCCCTGCATCGGCCATCACGATTCCACCCGGAGGCAGCATCTGTGAGATCTTCTGAACCATCTCGCCCGGGTGCAGCTTTTTCTGCGGCGAAATAATGAAGCGCTCATCATAATCCTTGGGGCGGTAATCGCGCGGCGGAACCGGTCCGACGGATTTGTCGAGGCGGTCATAGAGACCCTGCAACGCCTGTTTGGCATCGCCGCAGATCACATGATCCGCTTTGTAAAACTTGTCGAACTCCGCCGCATCACTGTTGATGTGGATCAGCGTCTTGTCATCAAACAGCCCCTCGTAGAAATCAAAAGTTGAGTGCTGCGCAAAGGAGTTTCCGACCGCAAGGATGACATCCGCGTCCGAGAACAGCTCCCACGCTGCTTTATGCCCGGAATCGCAGTACAACCCGATCGCCAGCGGGTTTTGTTCATCAACAATCCCCTTGCCATCCATTGTCGTCAGCAATGGGATCTGAAACCGCTCGACGAAAGTTTTGGCGATGTCGTTGGCCCCGGCCAGAATAGCGCCAAATCCGGCCAGCATGACCACGGTTTTTTCGGCCCTGATCGCCTGCTCAAGAACCGTTGACACGTTGTCCAGCCCATCTGGGTCAGGCGTCACGCCTTTTTCAGGCAGGCGCAGAGGTCGGAAATTTGTAACCTCAACCTTGGGGTCGGTGATATCCTCGGCCACTGCAACATGCACCGGTCCCGGCCGCCCCTCAAAGGCGATGTCTATTGCCTTTTGCAGCGTATCCATCAGGTCATTCGGATCAGTGACCAGAAAATCCGCGGGCTCACCAGTGTCAGGGTTCCTTTTCGTGACTGCGCTGAACATCATTCTGGAATCCGGCGTACGCGCCAGGCCAGATGTCTCGTTCAGCCCGCCGCGCCCTTGCCATGCCACGGTTGAATATCCGCTGATCGCCAGCAATGGATAGCTGTCCGTCAGCGCCACGCACAAACCTGAGATCAGATTGAAGGCCCCGGGACCAGCTGTCGCGAAGCACACGCCAAGCTTGCCGCTGAACATCGCATGACCGCAGGCCATGAAGGACGCGCCCTGTTCGTTCTTGGCAATGACAGGCCTGATTTTGTCTGATGCGTCCAGCGCAAGCATGAGCCCAGCGGCATTTTCGCCTGCTCCGCCGTAGGCTGCATCGACTCCGATGGTTTCGAGGGCGGCAACGACCGCTTCGTAAACCCGCATCTATTTCCATCCAAATAATTTTGAACAATAATTGCAGAACATAGCAGAATTTAACGTTTTACGAAACAGTAACGAGTTCGGTTCGCGATTAAGTGGCAACAGGATTGATCGAATTGGGCGTTTTGGCGTACCCATGCGCCCCGCTATTAATGCACCCCCGTGCATGCGCGCGCCTAATCCAGACCACCGCGAATTAAGTCCGGGTTCTGCTCGGCAACTTTGCGCACCACTTCAAGTGTACGTGGCAGGTTGGAGACATTTATATTCTCGGGCGGTTCTTCTGCCGACGACAGAAATTCGAGGAAATGAAGCATGTTCCCCAACGCTTCGCCGTTTTTCGGATCAACCGAAACCGCGTCGGCAAACCATCTTGTCGGATCGCGATAGGGTGACGATCCTACATCGACACAACACAGAACCGCATCAGTGACGCCCAGGGCATTTCGATAATGGGTATCGGTTGGTGCAAGTTCCGCTGCACGCAGGAACGCCTTTCTTGCACCCGGCCAGTCATTCAATTCAGACGCTTTGACAAAACCGACCAGACCATTTGCCAGGGCGCGCACCTCGGGTTCATATGCGGTCAGATCGTTACCCAGATATCGCTCGAATGCATTCATGGTCTGCAAGGCAGCCCGATCATGCGTAGGTGTGAAATCTGTCGAATTGCGTACCTGCTGTACCCTAAGAAAGCCAAGCAACCCATTCAGAAAATCGAGTTCGGGCAAGTTGCGGTGAAAAAGCCCTGAAGCCTCGGGGTTTACACGGATGAACCCCCTGTCGGGATGACCACCAAACCTGTCCTCAATCTCAATCCAGCCAGGTTCATCTGTGATCCTGACGCTGAAGGCCCGTGGTCTACCCGGTTGAAACAGCAGCTCATCACTGGGCGCATCCAGGTCCGGGCGGGTAAATACTCGGCTCGCCTCAAGAAATGTGGCGTCAATACGATCGAACAGGTCTTCGGAAATCACACGCGGGGCAAACGTCATGTCGAGAACCGGCAGAGAAACGAACAAGGACTTATCCGACGCTGCGAGGTGCACAGATAAGGTTTCGCTGGCGAAGTTGGCAGCCAGCGGCATAACGAATTCGTCCGGATGTGAACGACGGCGAAATCCACTTACTTGGGACTGAACAAAAATCTGCCCGTCTTCGATAAAGATGCGTCCGTGAAGGATGATCAGTATCTGGTCCTTGCGCACAGGCAGGCCCGAACGACCAAGAAGAAGTTCCTGCAAAACCTCGTCGGCCTCGCAAACCTGACCGAGGAACATATGGGCGACAACACCAAGACTGCCATAGGTTGCCTGATGCCAGCTATCCAGCTTGAACAGCCAGGAAAGCCTACGTGCTGTTTCTTGCAATTTTTCTGATCGTTCGGTCTCAATGGCTGTCCGGTCGACAGATGTTGCAACATATTCCAGCGGGACGATATTGGCGGCCGACCCTTCAAAAATGAAGGGTTGTTCACAGGCGGTAAACCCCCCCGCCATTGCCGGTTGTGCACCCCCTACGGCGTAGGAAAAAGCGACCAGCTTTGCCGAGACAAAAATGGCGGCTAAAAACCTGTTCACTGAGTTGCGCGCAATATTCATCATTGGTCTTCTGCGCCTCCGGGCTGAGACGGCAAAGCTTCTACACATGCCCCATCACCCGCAGAATCTTCGCCACGAATTTCCAGAAGAATCGGCAGCGTGCTTTGGTCGCCATAATCGTCGACTGTTCGTTGCAGAACGCGCTCTGCCCCGGCCCGTGCGAATTCTCCGAGGGATTCCCATTCTGTTTGTTCCAACCCAAGGAAATCAGGCCGGGGCTGCGCCGCAATCAATGTGCCAACCGCATCGCAGTAAAACGCGCGTGAGCGCAGCAGCAGCGACTTTCGCTCATCGCTTGGAACGGCAGCCTCGGCCGCTTTTTCATGCCTGAGGCCAAGCGCAAGCGCCGCCAACAGGCGCAGTTCTGCGTTTCCGCGGAACAGGCCGGCAAGCCCGGCTTCGATTTGCGCCTTTTCGTAAACCGCTTCGTGATATCCCGGCAATCGCGGCGGTTGTGCGTTGTGAAACTCATAGTGGCGGAGTGGAACAACGACGTAGGCAACAACCACATCACTGACGCTGATCCGGGCCCCCACCTCAAGCAGCACCAGTTCGTCGTTGAGCACACCGGTCACATTTGCATCATAGGTGTTCGAGCCCTGCATCTGCCGCTGAGGGCAATAGATGACCTTCGCCAGCGACCCAAGCGACGCATCTGCCCTCTCAAAACGCATCTCAAACGCGGCAAGCAACGCCCTGCGGTTTCTTTCGCTTATTTCCTGGCCCAGTTCCATCGAACCAATAAGCAGCTTGTTGTTGCGGGCAATTCCGTCAGGGCATCCCTGAAGTTCCGCGCTGACCTCCCGCGCCGATAGCAACGTCAAAATGAGCCCAACAATAACCAACTTATTCAACAGCAAGCGACTGACAAAGCCTGACATTCGGTTCACCATAACATCCACCATGGTTGTGCCCTTTGATTTGCACGTTCGATTTGTCTCAACGCCTTCTTGATTGCGAGATTGAAGTTCGTCATCGGTTCACCGGGTGGCACACCCACGTCAGCCAAATTCGCGCTCAATCGATTGACGGGTTCCACGGCCTCGGGGCAGGCGACGGACCCGGCTGTTTCAACCGCGACTTTGCGTGTCCGCCATCTGAAGGTGGACGTGGGATCATCGATGACTTTGACAAGGACGTCACACGTACCGTCCTGCGCAATCAGGCCAGCATGTTCGAGGCCAAGTTTGCCCCAGCCGACCTGCAACTCGTTTCCATGCTCGACGATCTGCACAAGAGGATACGCAGCCACACTTCCAAAGCCGCCGAGGGCAAGCGCTGTAGCCTTGGACCTGGCCGGATCCCGCACAGAGTCCTGGCTGTTCAGATCAATCACATAGTCTTTGAGCTTCTCAGCGGTATCAGCACTTAACTGAGCTCGTTTCAAATCGAGCTCAACGCTTTGGACCAACAAGTACCCAAGAAAAAAGATTGCAAAGGTCTTGATCAAGGATGACAGAAGGTCAGTAAACCATTCAAGCGATCTGTTTTTTGGCTGCGGTTTAGCTTTATCCACCGATTGCGTATCGCCGCCACCCCGAACGTAGAAAAACAGTGCTTCTGAATCTTCAGAGGCCGTGTCATCCGGTGTTTTTGATCCGCTTTCAGCCATCGAAATTGCAACAATACGGTCCTGAAATTATCAGCAGTCTACCATATTCAAGCGATTAATTGGAGGAATTCGGAACTTATCAGAGGATTTGGTAATCCGGCGAACTCGGTCCTGCGTCATCAGCGTCGCAAAAGCGGGCGTCGCCGTTCTGTCACGATATACGATGCCAATTTGCCTGAAAGCCGGTCAAGTTCATCAAAAGAAACCTGTTATGATGGGACTATGAATTCCAATTCACACGATCTTTGGGCCTCAAAATATCAGATCAATACCTGCAACCCAGATTTGTGTTAGAAAGGCATTTACGTATTCCAACTGTGCATGAGGTCGGTTTTGGCCAGTCACCAAGTAAAATTGCGCTATTTTGCCATTGTGTTGCTGCCAATTTGCATTTTTGCGATACATGAATTGATCCACCAACATTTTATTGCGGTCGATCTGGATGTACCGCTTGCTATCCTGCACGATGAACGCCCCTGGTTGGAAGCAGTCGGAAGATTTCGGTTCCTTGCGGCTTCCTGGTTCTTTGTTTCGCTGACTCTGCTTCCTGTCGCGCTGCTTGTCCGCAAACTGGTGCGTCCGATGGATCGCAGCACAAGAGTTGCGGCAATTGTCACGACCCTTGCAATCGTGTTGCTTGCGGTGGCCCCTACAATCCAACAACACGTGACCTCAAGCACTCCTCGTATTTACCATCAAGTCGGCAAAGCCGTTTTTGAAGCCGCTCTCTCGCAGGGAAGCTTACCCGGTTGTAAGGGGCCTGACGATTCCTGGATATTGGGCACCTGTGGTGAGATCCCGGTTTTTTCGCTTTTTATGCGTATTCTGGACATCATCAACGCCTTTGCCGGGCTTGCCGTAGGCGCATTGATCGTAGGAATGATACTGTGTCTGGAAACCGACGATACGAACAGTTTGGAAGATGCGGCCGCCCAGTTGGGTCAGAATTTTCGCCAGATGCGGCAACAGCTTTACCTGACCAGCCTGATTTTGACCTTCGGCATGTTTTTTGCCGCAAGTTGGATGTACTGGCCAATGCCCATGATTTCAGACGGTGAAAGGGCAGCTTACAATTCTCTCGTAACCGCGTCGGCATTGTTCACGGGTACTTACTTTTGCTTGCTGATGCTCAGTTTCTATCTACCCGTCGCGTTTATTCTGGAAAGCCGGGTCAAACGGCTTGCGGGTACGGCCGCTCTGCCCGCTGAGACCAAGAATACGATTGACGTTGATGCCTGGAGGGCCTCTCACGGGCTGAAAGAGGGGACAAGCGATGTACTGCGTGCAGGTTTTGCCCTGGCAGCGCCAATTCTCGCGGCTTTTGCAGGTGGGATTACTCCATTTGCGCAATAGCGGTCAGTCCGTTCGATCAGACTCAGCCGGGCCAATTCGCCCTTCGGCTTGCCAGGAACCCGCGATTAACAAGCTTTTCCGAACCTCATTTTCGGCGGAAAGCTGGCACTTCTTTAGCCATCGCTTTGGATTGGACGCGGATTCTGCTAAGGTAGGAACTGGATCAATTATTGGGTCCATATTTTTTCTTTAGAGATACTGTTCGACCAAACTTGTCTCATCGCAGGTGCTCAGCTTGAGGTGAAATGCCCAATTCAATCGGATGGTTTCGCTACTATGCGGGGTATTCAGTTTTGTTCCTTTCTTTCGGCCTTGGCCAAAAGATCAGCGCTTTCAGACGAACTGACCCGGCTGCGTTATCCGGCCTGCAATCACGCACAGACATTTCAAAAGGCAAGGTAGCGGACGTAACCCACATGTGCATTTGGGCCATGCTCAAACGGTAAGGAGGCCAAGATGGTTGATAACAACCGCACCGCACCAATCCCAACCGACGAACTGCGTCGAATGCTATTCGACCCGACCGTTCCCGACGAAACACTGGCGAAATACATGGTGCTCGATCCCGGGGCCAGCCGACCATTTGCACCTGTCGTGCGGGTGAACCCGGCGCTTATTCAACCGCCGGCAGCGGGCAGCGGCTTGAATGGTGCCCTTCAGGGGGCCCTCGCCTTGGGCGGGCTGAACGACATCTCACGATCACGCAGGCGGCAAGAATATCGGTCAAAGATTGCAGGTGGCTGGACAGGTCTAAAGATAGTCTCTGAGGGGGACAGCTGGTTTCAGTATCCATTCCTGTTGAAAGATGTCATCGATCATCTCTCCAAAAACCACGCAATCCTGAGCCTGGGGGCAGCCGGGGACACTCTGGATGACGTTTTCACGCAAAACGAACTTGTAACGGCTGTTCTGGCCGAACGCCCCGATGCTGTTCTTCTCAGCGGCGGGGGAAACGATTTGCTTGGCGGTGGCAATCTGGCCACCATTGTTCGCCCATTCACCCCCGGTCTTGATGCTTTGGGTCATATCACGTCGGCATTTGACATTATTCTGGCCGAAGTGACCCGGCTTGTCCGAAATATTGCAAACGGTGTCGCGGCGGCTGCGCCGGGTACGCCCATTCTGACCCATACGTACGATCATGCGATACCCGATGACGGCCGGTGGCTGGGTCGCCCGCTTCAGGCGCGCGGAATTGTGGACACGGGCCTTCAACGTGAAATCATCGAGATTCTGATCGACCGCTGGGCACAGGCATTGTTCAACCTCGCCCGCGAACCTGGGCTGTCCGGCAAGCTCCATATTGTCGATTGTCGGGGGCTTATTCCGGACAACGGCTGGGAGGACGAACTGCATCCTGATTCAAAATCTTTTGCCAAGGCCGCGCAGCAGTTCGAGGCCATGATCCAGCGCGTGACCAGAGATTCACAACCCGTCGGCGCACTTGGCGCAATGGGAACCTTGCGGCGACCTGAACCAGAAGAAACCGCGCTTGCCAACACGATCCTCGACCTCGCTGATCACTTCGACGAAACAATACTGTTGTCCGAGATAGGTCGCCGCGCGTCGCTGGAACGCACCGGTCCTACGGTGGCGATGATGGCGATGCGGCGCGATATATCAAGTGTTCCGGATTCCAGCCTGTCGGGTGGTTATCCAACCCTTCGGCGTTTGGGTGCCAGAATTCTGGCGCGCGCGCACCGCGAACTTCATGGGCTTTTATGCGGGGATGATGACGCTGACAAATCTGATCGTGAAGCGCTGCGCGATGCATTCAACATTGGGCAAGGTGCCTTGGCCGCAGCGATTGCGGGCCTGCTCGCGAGCGGCCCCCTTGGTCTTACCGCGTTTGTTGCGGCCCCGGTTGCCGCAATAATAGTCCGCCGTTTCCTGGCCCCAAGTTGGGAAGAGACCTGCACCTTATGGGGTGAGAAACTGAACGAAGGCGGAACAGCCCACGCAAGCGTCAGGATCGCCCAACATGGTATTCAGGCGGTCAGGAAAAACCCGGACAGGTTTTGTGTTTCCTTCAAACGGGATGCAGCACCCGATGACACGCAGGCCCTGGAAGGGTCAAAGGCGGCACTGCTGGATAGTGCAAAATGGCCACTCAACTCGGTCATCCGAATCCGGTTTCTGGGTGGTTCCACCCATCTTCGGGAACAGGTCGAACAATTCGCATGTCAATGGGTTGCAGACGAAATGGCGGCGCTGACCTTTGAGTTTGTAGAGGAAGGCGATGCCGAGGTTCGGGTCGCGTTCCAGCAAGGTGCCGGTTCCTGGTCCCTACTTGGAACGGATTGCCTGAACGAACCGGACCAGACCAAACCCACGATGAATTTCGGATGGTTAACCGACCAATCGGGCACAGAGGAAATTCGCGAGGTCGTGCTGCACGAATTCGGTCATGCTTTGGGACTGATCCACGAACATCAGAACCCCGACGGTGGAATCGAATGGAATGAGGACGCGGTGAAGACCGATCTGTCCGGTGCTCCGAACTTTTGGGACGATGATACAATCCGGCGAAATGTTCTCAATCACTACGATCCCGGAACTCTGACCATGACCAAGATCGACCCCTATTCGATCATGATGTATCCGATCCCCAATAAATGGACGGTTGGCAACTTTGAAACCGGCTTCAACACCGATTTCAGTCCGGCAGATCGTGAACTGATACGCCGCGCCTATCCTTCGCTCTGAGGCCAGTTGAACGATGGCTCAGAATGACATGGCTCTGGTAATCGCGATCAAACGATACCCCAGCTTTGGGGGCAATGCTTCCTCTGCTTCGCGGGATTTGCGCGGCCCTGTCAACGACGCCGCAGCGTTCACGGAATGGCTGAAGGCACAGGATGGTGGCGATGTTCCCAGTGCGAATGTGTTTTCCGTAACGTCGGATGATTTTCCAGCCGGCGGCCCAACAGGTCCCGTACTGAAGGACCTGACCGACAAACTTGATGCGTTTAAGACGGCTTTGAAACAGCCACCAAAGAAGCGGCGGCTTTACATCTATGTCAGCGGTCACGGGTACGGACGCCGACGGACCGAGGGCGGGCTTTATCTTGCAGATGCGACGCCAAACAGTCTGACAAACCTGTTTGTGACCGATTACTTTAACTGGTTCATGGCTTCCGCGCATTTCAAAGAATGTGTTCTATTCTGTGACGCCTGCATGGATCAGGGTCGCCTCGCCTCGCCCTCTCCTGCTCATTGGCGGCGGGAAATCCGCCCGACCAGTCACAACACCAAGGCTGTCGGCGCCTATGCGGCACGTTTTGCCGGTCGCGCCGTAGAAGGAACGATGTCGAACGGACAGGACCACGGAGCATTCTCATACGCCCTGAAACTCGGCCTCGACGGTGCCGCAGCCATTGTTGATGCGCAGGGCAATCGCTCCATCACAACCGATAGCCTGCGCGATTATCTGATCGCGACGATGCAGAAACTGATGACGGACGCACAACTTCAGCATCCACTTGTTTCTACCGAGCCAGATTTCGGCCCGTTCGACACGCTGACACTTGTGGAAAATGCACCTAAGTTCACGCGGTTACTGCGGGTTGCGCTGCCACCCGAAGTAGCAAATGCAACGCTTGAGCTTGAAAATGCTGCTTTGGATAAGCTCGGTCAGGTGGCTGCGGTCAACGGGCAAGTCACACTGACGCTGGCACCGGGAATGTACGTGTTAGCAGAAATCGGCGGTTGGGAAGGTGCCTTCGAATTTACCGGGGCGGAAACCAGAATAGACCTCGGATAGTGGGACAGAAACGATGCCAATACTGACAGTGCGTGCCGAGGATGAAACAACCGAGATATTTGTGGTCGCGACGGATTTCGCCCTGCTCGGGCGGGGCGCGCGGCGGCTGGAACAAGATCTCAGGGCTGGCATCTACAAGGTACGCGCCGTGTCGGGACGCAGCGAATGGCAACGTGTCGTCGTTCTTCGCGATGATATGGTTATTGAGGTGCCAAAGATCGAATTTGGGTCAGCTGCACCGCTGGCGCGCACGAACCGAACCCATGAATCGCATATGGCTGCCGCTGAACAGGCGATCCCGCCCGACCAAAGGGGCGCGACATCTGCCCCGACTGGTGCGCTTTCGCTTGGGCGCGGGCGTCAGCCGTCGCATGATGGGTCTTTTGTTTTCATGGCGCGATGGTGGACACCCTGGGATGATATCGGACCAAAGAAACTTGATGATCCCTCGAAGGGCGCGCGCCTCAGCACAGGCGGGGGCCGCAGGTTACTTTCACTCAGCTCCTCGGAGTCCGAAGGCCGGCACGTCCGATCAACCGATGCGGGGCGGTATATTGCGCCAGAAGCAGCATGGTTTTCGGGGGATCTGTCGAAAGATCGATACGCGGGCGTTTCCCTGAACGCTGAACCCGGGATCTATACGCTTGGATTGTCTGACGGAGAAGGAATGACCGAGCAAACGGTGACGATATTGCCCGGTTGGCGCACACATGTATTTGCCCTGTACGAACCGCCTGTCGACGATGGCGGAGAGGCTTGGTATGGGCCACGCAAGCGCCTTGTCGATGTCTCGATCCACATCGCCCGCGGCAGTCTGTCAATGGAAGATGACCTTGTTCGTTTGACTGATGCGGCACGGCTTTCGCTGGCTGATGAAAGGTCCGTTGCAACAAATGAATTGCTCAAGTTTGTGCGTGGAAAATTTGAGAACCCGATGCTGGGTCTCTATGGCGCTCACCTGCTTCTGCTCCTGCGAAAAAAGGCATCAGCCGCAAGCATTGAACGACCGGTCGAATACAATGGCTCTTTGTTTCAAGAGGTGGTCGGGAATACCGCGCAGCTGTTTGGCAATGATCACCCCGACATCATCGCATTGCGCGAGATCGAGGCCGAGGCCAAGCCACTAACCGGTCTGCCGATGCTTTCGCACAGTTGGGCGCGTCTGCTCTCTGCCTCAGCCGACGCCCCAAAGCTCATCCCTCCCTCTCTTTGGCGGCGAACGGCATTCCGATCTCGCACGCAGCCATTCTTTACCTGGCGCGTTCCGCAATATGGGGGCGACCGGATAATGTATCGCGAAGTCGAACTGATCCGCGCGATCCTGGATGCCGCAACCGAATGGGAGTTCTACAACAAAGAAGCAACCGGGCTGCGAGACCGCAGAGCCACGGCCGCGGTTCGGGACGACTTTGTCCGGGACTGCATAGAACGTTTCGAGGCACCTCGTTCTGTGATCGACATGGTTCTCTAGGGATTTGTGGTTGCGTCGCA
>NZ_FNNP01000014.1 GCF_900106805.1 Ruegeria halocynthiae | reverse complement strand
GCCCACCGTCTCTCCGATGCGTCCAACCGTCTCTCCGGCCCGTCTCCACCGCCTCTCCGGTGCGTCACAAGCGCCTCAGCAGCGCCGGTGAAGGGGTATTTACGGATTAGACCAAAAACCTGCAAGCGGAAAATCCAAGAAACTGGAGAAAAATCGATGTTTCTTTGTTAATCCAATATTATCAAGATGTTACGTGAAACATGCACCGCCATTTCGAATACAGCGAATGTATCGACACCCATGCTTTTACAGCGCAGAGGGCTTATTCACACGGTTACCCTCAGACTCGGTCGCGATTCAGGCGGAATCGGCCCGTCGCAACCGGGTCAACAGGATCGGGATCGGCAAACGCAACACCAGCAAGCCAGACATGATCAGCAGATAGATCAATGGTTCAATCTGAAATCCCTTGACCAGCATCACATAGTGTAGCGCAGCGAGAACTGCAGCCGGATAGACCAGCCGGTGCAGCTTGCGCCACCGAGGGCCAAGACTGCGCACCGACCAGTTATTTGAGGTCACCGCGAGCGGCAGCATCAGTAAAAACGCCGCCATGCCAACAGTAATGTAAGGGCGCTTGACGATATCGGCCCATATCTGACTGGGAATTTGGACATCAAGCACCAGCCAGACCAGCAAATGAAGACAGACGTAGGCAAACGCCAGAACTCCGATGGCGCGGCGAAACTTCAAAAGGTTCAAACCCAGATGCCGCCGCATCGGGGATATAGCCAAACCGAAGATCAATAGCTGCAAAGCACGTTTGCCAAGCCTGTGCTCCAGGGCTTCGATCGGCTCGACTCCAAGCCCACCGGTCGCACCCAGATACAGCAACCACGCGGGATAGAGGGCACCCAAGGCATAGAGTGACCAGATTGGAATTCGCCGCAAGGCAGAATTCAATCGACTTATGAAAGTGCCCGCGCCCAATTCCAATCTAACTCCCGCCCGAAAACCCGCTTGCCGAATTTATGTCTGAATTCAGAAACACAATACCACTTGCGATGTTCGAAAAGCGGCAATCCCGGCCATATAACAAATTGCGAGGAGCGACTTTCGTGTCCCACGATGACCTAATGACCCCCGCTCTGCTGAGCCTTGGTGTCAGAATATTCATCAGCTGGGGGCTGACCCGTTGGCGAAACAGTAAAGGTCGTACATCGATATTCGCCAATGACCAAAGCCTGGAAGATGTTGGTCTGTCTTTCATCTCTTCTCTGTTCAATTCATTTTCACCTAATCGGGTGGATGGGATAACAGAATTGCGCCCGCCCTGGGGGTTGCGCGATCTTGCACCCGTTATTGCGCTAGTGTTGCTGCTGACGACCGAATTGTCTCCGCTCTGGGAGAGCGTCGGCATCCATGATCCGGTGATCCACAAGGCAGCTTTGATCGCGCTCTGCCTGATTTTCGGATACTCATGGTTCATATTGCTCTTTGTCCAAAAGGTTGTCTACGACGGGTCATTCATCGAATGCTATGGTGTCGATGCGACCAAACAGGAAAGGAAACTATCTGATCTTGTCGACATCCGGGTCCACGACAAGCGCCCGGCATTGGTTCTTACGTTTGCTCAACAAAAAACCTCTCTATATCACAAAATCCCTCTCCCAGCGGGCGGGCTTCATCACCCGTATGGAAGCCATCGCGCAGCAGAACCGTAGCGATGGTCTTGTAGCGCCTGCGCCGACACTAGCTAACAGGCTCGGGTTCTAGAGACCCGAACTTTCTCAGTTTCAGTAGTTCGCAGCCAGATCCATACCTTCGTATAAGCTGGCGACCTCTTCCTCGTAGCCGTTTAACATCAGCGTAGGTTCACGTTTGGCAAACAGACCGCCTCCGATCGGTCGCTCGGAAGCCTGCGACCAGCGTGGATGATCGACGTTGGGGTTCACGTTGCTGTAAAAACCATACTCCCGCGGACCCGCCATGTTCCAGCTGGTCGGAGGCTGCGTATCCGTCAAGGTGATGCGCACAATCGACTTGATCGACTTGAACCCGTATTTCCACGGCACCACCAGACGCAGAGGCGCCCCGTTCTGGTTTGGGATCGTCTTGCCGTAAATGCCCGTTGCGATCAGCGTCAGCGGATGCATCGCCTCATCCAACCGCAAGCCTTCGCGATAGGGCCATTCAAGCACCGGGTATTGCAAACCAGGCATTTCATCCGGGCGATAGGCTGTTTCAAATGCCACAAATTTTGCGCCATCCTGTACCCCGGCCATATTGAGCAGATCGGCCAGTTCAAACCCGTTCCACGGAATCACCATCGACCAGGCTTCGACACACCGAAACCGATAGATGCGTTCCTCGATGGTCATTTCCGAGAGGATATCCTTGAAGTCATATTCACCCGGCCGATCTACCAGGCCGTCGATCTTGACGCTCCAAGGCTCGGTTACCAAGGTATGGGCATATTTTGCGGGATCGTCCTTGCGGGTGCCGAATTCGTAATAGTTGTTATACGAGGTGATCTCTTCCCAGGTATTCGGCCCAAGACCTTCCTTCGCATCTGCTGGTTTGACAATTCCTGCAAGCCCGACACCTGCCAGACCGGCCATTACCTGCCGCCGGTTCAGGAACGCCGTCCTTGGGGTGACGTCATTATGCGTCAGTTTGTTGGTCCAGCGATGCGCCATTTGGGTCTCCGTCTTTCGTTTCCTCGGGTCCAAGGTAATGCGTGATAACACAGAGCCAAGAAAACGATCGTCACGATTGGGAGACCGGATTGTAACGTAACCGGCGCATCTTCCGTGTTGTACATGCCCACAAAGCCCGATCTTCCGTCTTGTACACGTTTTAAAGACCCGATTTCGACCCTTTGGGGCGAGACTTCGGCTGATTGCGCAGCCCCATGCGCCTCGCTATGGTCCCGGAATGGTCTGGCCCAAGAACACCCCTCCTCGACTTGAACAAGACGCTGAAGCCGGAATCGAGATCACCGATGATTTCGAGCGGTTCACGCAGCGAAATGACATTTTCACGCGCGCGTTCTGGGACGACCGGATCAAATCGAAGATGACCGACAGGTTTTTTGCCTCCTACAGGATGGAGGCCGCGCCGCGACGGGGCGAAGGGTTCGCCCAGCGCGACTTTGCCTTGCGCAATGCGGCGTGGCTGATCTCGGATGTCATCTCAAACCGCCGCGCTGAAGACGGCAAGCGCGAAGGGTTTCAGGCACCGATCCAGCCGGACACCCCGGTCGCGCCTGACGCGGTTGAGGTCGATGACCCGGCAAAGATGGCATCCGAGGTCAAGCGCATCGCAAAATTCTTTGGCGCGGATCTATGTGGGATTACCGATCTGGATGAGCGCTGGATCTATACCGCCCGCATCGACACCAGAGATATGTCTGATGCGCCGCACGACCTGCCCGAGGGGCTGAACTCGATCATTGTTCTGGGCCATGAAATGGACCGGGAATTGGTTGCCACCTACCCGTCAGCCCTTGCCGGTGCGGCGACCGGGCGCGAATACAGCCACGAAGCGTCGATCGTCATGCAACTGGCCGCCTATATCCGAAACCTGGGATATGAGGCGGTTCCCTCGATGAACGACACGGCCCTTGTGATCCCTTACGCGATCAAGGCCGGTCTGGGCGAGTATGCCCGAAATCAGATGGTGATCACGCCGGAATTCGGCCCCCGGCTGCGGTTTTCGAAAATATTCACCAACCTGCCGCTGGCACATGACACGCCCAAACCATCAGGTGTGCGGGCGTTTTGCGATATTTGCACGAAATGCGCGGATGCCTGCCCCGTGAAGGCGCTGCCGTATGGGCCACCCTCGACCGAAACCACCAATGTCTCGGCCATTAAGGGCGTGCGAAAGTGGACCTCGGACGCAGAGAAGTGTTTTTCTTTCTGGGCCAAGATCGCCTCGGACTGCGCTATCTGCATGCGGGTTTGCCCGTTCAACCGGGATTATCAAACCCTGCAAGACCGGCTGTGGCTGAAGCTGGCGCTCAGCCCGTTGCGGAAACTGGCGCTTTGGCTGGCCCGCGCGCACGGCAACAGGCAAAAACCCGGCGACTGGTGGAAGAAAGCGCCGTGATCAGCGGAGGCAAACTCTGTAAGCGGGTGCGGTTTCTAAATGTTGATCTGCACGTGCTGCTTGGGCGCAGATCGCACAAGTAGCATTGACATCACGCCCCTCAAAGAGAACCTGTGGCTGACGATCAATCGAGAGGCCAAACCATTTTTGTGTTGCGCGCGGTATTTTGTACTTTTGTCTTTTTGATTTTGAGCGTTCTTACTCAAATGGGGGTCTTGCTTGGATCATAGCCCTGTTTTTCAGGCGGCGACTTGTCGCTTTTGTTCTGGCTTACGTTGCCCTTTCTTTTTCCGCCCTTTGGGTTGCACCTCATTTTGGGCGTGTTGCCATCAGCTGTTTTGGTTCCGGGCCGCTTCAAGTCCAAAACTGGACATACTGCGCCTTAAACAGAAACTATGTTTCGCCAGAATTGGCTGACGTGTTGGAAGACACCGCTGAGGAGGTGGCAAAGCGCTTTCCCGGTACAAAGACTCTGCTTCTCGATGCAAACTTCCCGTTCTTCAACGGGTTTCCTCTCCTCCCGCATCTTTCACATGATGACGGTGAAAAGGCAGATCTGGCATTCTACTATCGTGATGAAAACGGCTACCTGCCCGGGGCAACCCGCTCTCCAATCGGGTATTTCGCATTTGAGGACGGACCAACGGAATGCTCAAAATCGTGGCCCAGCCTTCGTTGGGATTTTGGTTTTGTCCAACCGGTCTGGCGCAGCTATGAGCTTGATACAGAACGCACCCGAACAGTGATGCAGGTCTTATCGGCAGATGCACGTGTCGGTAAGATTTTCATTGAACCACATTTGGTCAGTCGCCTTGGCGTGGCACATAACAAAGTCCGTTTCCAAGGCTGCCGAGCTGCGCGTCACGACGACCACATTCACTTTCAGATGTGATCAATGGCATTGCCGCGAGGCGGTTTTCATTTGGTTAGTCCATGTCCCGCCCAACCGGTAATGAAAAGACCCGCAACAGGGCGGGTCTTTCAGAGCTTGTGATGGGCGTTAATGCACCACGGCGTCGTCCGGGCGGGGTCGCTCGGATGTGCCCAGCCGATCCCCGATGATCAGACCTTCGGCCCCGGCTGATACCGGAATGGTCTCACCATCCTTGATCTCACCGGCCAGCAGAGCCTCGGCCAGCGGGTTCTGAAGCGCGCGTTGGATCACACGTTTCAGCGGGCGGGCACCGAAGACCGGGTCATAGCCTTCGTTCGCGAGCCATTCCTTGGCACCATCATCCAAGACCAACTCGATCTTGCGGGCGGCCAGACGTTTCTGCAAACGCGCCATCTGGATATCGACGATGCCATCCATGTCCTCGCGCTTGAGCCGGTCGAAGATGATCGTTTCATCCAGACGGTTCAGGAATTCCGGCCGGAAATGTGCCCGGACCGCATCCATCACGTCGTGTCGCGCCTGCGCGCTGTCGGCACCTTCGGGCAACTGGCTGAGCGCCTGAGACCCAAGGTTCGACGTCAGAATGATCAGCGTCTGCTTGAAGTCCACGGTGCGGCCCTGACCATCGGTCAGCACACCATCATCGAGAACCTGTAACAGCACGTTGAACACATCCGGGTGCGCCTTTTCGACCTCATCAAACAGCACGACCTGATAGGGCCTGCGCCGTACGGCTTCGGTCAGCACACCGCCTTCGTCATAGCCGACATAGCCCGGAGGGGCACCGATCAGACGGGCGACCGCGTGCTTCTCCATGAACTCGGACATGTCGATGCGCACCATCGCGTTGTCGTCATCAAACAGGAAGTTCGCCACGGCCTTGGTCAGCTCGGTCTTACCCACGCCGGTCGGGCCGAGGAACAGGAACGAGCCCAACGGGCGGCCCTCGTCATTCAGGCCCGCACGGGCACGGCGCACTGCGTTTGAGACAGCCGTGACCGCCGCATCCTGACCGATCACGCGGGAATGCAGATCGTCTTCCATCCGCAGCAGTTTCTCGCGCTCACCTTCCAGCATTTTCGAGGTCGGGATACCGGTCCAGCGTTCAACCACGCTGGCAATCTGTTCCGGACGCACCGTTTCCTCGGCCATCATCTGGCTGCTTTCGGCATTTTCGGCCTCGGTCAGCTTTTTCTCAAGCTCAGGGATGACGCCATAGGACAGCTCACCCGCCTTGGCCAGATTGCCTTCGCGTTTGGCAATCTCAAGATCAGCGCGCGCCTTATCGAGCTGTTCTTTCAAATCACGCGCGCCAGCCAGCTTGTCGCGTTCGGCCTGCCACTGGGCTGTCATTTCGGCGGACTGCTCCTGCAGATCGGCCAGATCCTTTTGCAAGGTTTCCAGACGATCCTTAGAGGCCGCGTCGTCCTCAAGCTTCAGCGCTTCTTCTTCGATCTGCATTTGCAGGATCTGACGATCAAGCTGGTCAAGTTCCTCAGGCTTGGAGTCCACCTCCATCCGCAACCGCGACGCGGCCTCATCAACAAGGTCGATGGCTTTGTCGGGCAGGAACCGGTCGGTGATATAACGATGCGACAGGGTCGCCGCCGACACCAGCGCCGAGTCCGAGATGCGCACACCGTGGTGCAGCTCATACTTTTCCTTGATGCCGCGCAGAATGCTGATCGTGTCCTCTACGGTCGGTTCGGCCACCAAAACTGGCTGGAAACGACGCGCGAGGGCCGCGTCTTTTTCGACGTATTTGCGATATTCATCCAGGGTGGTTGCGCCGATACAATGCAGCTCACCCCGGGCAAGCGCAGGCTTGATCAGGTTGGCCGCGTCCATTGCGCCGTCGGATTTACCAGCACCGACAAGCGTGTGCATTTCATCGATGAACAGGATGATCTCACCGGCGGCCTCGGTCACCTCGGTCAGAACCGCCTTCAGGCGTTCTTCGAACTCACCGCGGTACTTCGCACCAGCAATCAGTGCGCCCATGTCGAGCGCAAGCAGCTTTTTATCCTTCAGCGATTCCGGCACGTCGCCGTTGATGATGCGCAGGGCCATGCCCTCGGCAATCGCGGTTTTACCAACACCGGGCTCCCCGATCAAAACCGGGTTGTTCTTGGTGCGCCGTGACAGAACCTGCATCGAACGGCGGATTTCTTCATCCCGCCCGATGATCGGGTCGATCTTACCCTCGGCGGCCGCTTCGGTCAGATCGCGCGCGTATTTCTTCAGCGCGTCATAGCCTTCTTCCGCCGAGGCAGTATCTGCCGTACGGCCCTTGCGGATATCGTTGATCGCCTCGTTCAGCTTTTGCGCGGATACAGCACCGGCCTCCAACGCCTCCTTGGCCTTGGATTTCACCATGCACAGCGCCATCAAAACCCGCTCGACCGGCACAAAGCTGTCGCCTGCCTTGGTGGCGATTTTCCCGGCTTCGTCCAGAACCTTGGCGGTCTGGCCGTCCATGTAAATCTGGCTGGCGTCACCGCTGACCTTCGGAATCTTGCCCATCGCGGCGTCCAGCGCCTCGACCACGCAGTTGGGCGCACCACCGGCACGCGTGATCAGGTTGCTGGCCAGCCCCTGATCGTCATCCATCAATGCTTTCAGAATATGCGTGGGCTCCAGCCTCTGGTGCCCCTCACGTAGCGCGATCGTTTGCGCGGCCTGCACGAATCCCCGTGCCCGCTCGGTGAACTTGTTCAAGTCCATTGCATTCTCCTTTTCTCAAGCGCCCTATTGTGACGCGCCCGCTTGGCGGCACACGTCGATCTGGGCCTCACATTCAATTTGGGTAATATTGACGTGTATTCAAGTCTGTCCCGCCACAATATCACAGGCAGTACCCTGCCCTTTCAATGTAATAGAGCCTTGACACAAACAGATGATACCAAATCATATTTTACGAATGTCATAGGAAGACAGTAGTGCAAGAACTTTTCAGATGTATCTCCGACCGGTGGTCGCCCGTCATTGGCGACCCAACACCCATGGGCTGGGTGACGGTCGCCGCATACGGGATCACCACCATTCTTTGTTTCAGGGCAGCCCGGACAACCGTAAGCCAAGGGATGCGGCTGTTCTGGCTGGCACTAACGGTGCTGCTGTTTGCACTGATGATCAACAAACAGCTTGATCTTCAATCGGGGCTGACCGCAGCCGCCCGTTGCCTATCACAGATGCAGGGTTGGTATGAAGATCGCCGGTCTTTGCAGATCGGGTTTATCCTTGTGGTGATGTTCAGCGGCATCTGGGTCGCGCTTGTCAGCCTTTGGTTGCTCCGAAGGCATCTCAGCCGGATTGGTTTGGCACTGCTGGGCTTCGTCTTCCTCATATGTTTCGTATTGATCCGCGCCGCTGGTTTTCATAATCTCGACGCCCTGCTGAGCACCGATTTCCTGTTCATCCGTATCAATTGGCTTATGGAGCTTTCGGGCATCGCCTTGATCGCACTCAATGCAGCCTGGGTCGCAAGACAGTCTTAGCCGAGAGGAATTGAATAGACGGTGTAGCCCCCGGTCTGTCCCATCAGTTGTGCATTGTGTGACTCGACCAGCGATTGTTCAGCATCGCTACCGGTGGGGCAAGAAACCAGATCTGCGGCATGATCCAGGAATTCGCCGGTAAAGCTGCTTTCACCCGTGAGCTGACACCAGTCATCCTCGGACCGGTAGCCGCGCACCAGGGGAAGGTTGTCATTGGTCGGGGCCGGCGCGGCGCCGGTTTCTGGCGGATCGCTCTGCGGCGCGTCCTCACATGCGGCCAGCATCAGCGCTGCGCCAAGCACAAGTATTTTCTTCATCATGTCTGTCCCCTGTACTGATTTCGCAGCACCTTAGCATATTGCGCCAAATACTGGGTGATCTGTGTCACTCCCGCTTCCAGCATGGACAGAGCGCCCCGAACCCGTTAGGACGCAGACGTTTGCCAAAAAGGAGCCCCCCATGTCCGACGACCGCCTGATCGTAGCCCTTGATGTTCCAAACGCCCTGCAGGGGCTGGCCCTGGCCGAGCGGCTTGGCGATGCGGTATCGTTTTACAAGATTGGATTGGGGATGCTGACCGGCGGCGGGCTGACATTAGCTAACGAACTTAAACAGGAACACGGCAAGCGCATCTTTCTGGACATGAAGCTGTTCGATATCGGCAATACAGTGGAAAACGCCGTGCGTGGGCTGGCGCAGTTCGATCTGGATTTCCTGACGGTTCATGGTGATCCGCATGTGGTACGCGCAGCAAAAGAAGGCGCCTCGGGCAAGGATCTGAAGATTCTGGCAGTCACCGTCCTAACATCGCTGAACCGGGAAGATCTGGACGCGAGCCTCATGAAGGCGGGTGACGTGCAGGACCTTGTTATCGAACGCGCGGCCAAGGCTTTCGAAGCGGGGGCCGATGGCGTCATCGCCAGCCCTCAGGAAGCCGCACTGATCCGCGCCCTACCTCAATCAGCGGGTCGTCTGATAGTCACGCCCGGGGTGCGCCCGGCGGGTGCGGCATTGGGTGATCAGAAACGAGTTGCAACCCCTTCTGGTGCGATCGGCGACGGCGCAGATCATATCGTCGTGGGCCGCCCGATTTATCAGGCCGATGATCCCAAGGCCGCTGCCGAAGCGATTCTGAACGAAATAAATTCTTTGGCACACCACTAGTCGACCACGCGGAATTCCGGGCAAAAGCAATCCGCAAGTGATTGACCTAACGTCAATTTCTACCGAATCCGCGCCAAATCGCCCCTGTGCCCGAAAACACACATGAAAAACGTGAGTTTGGGCGCGCCCGGCTTATCGCTATCGGATGAGACTGATTTGGGCGATTCTGATCTCAAGACACTCCCCAACGGACCATATCTTCCTGAGGTCCGTTACCTCCCCCCGCAGGTGCGGGGGGTTTTCTCCCGAGCATCAATGTCGGTTCAGAGCCTTCCCATTTCGGAAAGATAGTCCCTTAGCCGGTTCACAAAGCTGGGAATTGCCAGCGAATTCGTCAGGTAATCCTGAGGGTGCATCAACCTCCAGCCCTGTCCTTCATCGCCGAAGCGGATCAAGCCGACATCTTCAGACGGGCGCATGGCAACAAAAAACCAGCTTTGACCATATTGACGCGACCAGATGAGATCGGTTGCGCACAAGCACAATCCAACCTCTTCGAGCGCTTCCCGCAATGCGCATTCGATTGGCGTTTCGCCGGGGTTCTTCCCTCCTCCGGGAAAATCGAGATGCCTCGGAAATGGGATATCTGTGTTTTCGTCTCTTTGGATCACCACCAGCGCGTCCCGCAGAAACAACGCGGTTTTTGCTCCGGTGAAGTCCATAGGTCCCCTTTTTAATTCAGCCCATTCGGGATAGATTCTAACGCATGGAAAAGCTGATCCAAGCCATATCTGGCCGGAAAGAAACCTCAACATGCCCGCCATCTGTCGCGACTGCCTGAAACAGGTCGAGCATGGCTCGCGTTGCCCGTCCTGCGGTAGCCCGCGCGTGAAATCGCACCCCGAGTTGTTCGACCTTACCATCGCGCATATGGATTGTGACGCTTTTTACGCCTCGGTGGAAAAGCGCGACAATCCCGAATTGGCGGACAAGCCGGTGATTATCGGTGGCGGAAAGCGCGGTGTGGTTTCTACCGCCTGTTATGTTGCACGCATTCGTGGGGTGCGATCGGCAATGCCAATGTTCAAGGCACTTCAACTGTGCCCCGACGCGGTGGTGATCAAACCGCGCATGTCAGTCTATGCCAGCGTATCCCGCGAAATCCGTGCATTGATGGATGAGCTGACGCCCGATGTGGAACCCCTGTCGCTGGATGAGGCATTCATGGACCTGTCAGGTACGGAACGCCTGCATGGTGCTCCGCCTGCTGTGATGCTTGCGCGGCTGGTCAAGCGGATGAAGGATGAGCTGGGCCTGACAGGCTCGATCGGGTTGAGCCATAACAAGTTCCTGGCCAAGGTCGCATCGGACCTGGACAAGCCGCGTGGGTTTTCCGTAATCGGCAAGGCCGAGACAGCTGATTTTCTGCATGATCAACCCGTACGGCTGATTTGGGGGATCGGGCCAGCGGCACAAGAATCTCTGGACCGCGCCGGTATTCGCACCTTCGCCGATCTTTTGCGTTGGGAACAAGAGGCACTGACCGCGCGATTCGGATCAATGGGTTATCGGCTTTGGCATCTGGCCCGGGGCCAGGACAAGCGGCGTGTGTTGGCCCATGAGCCAATGAAGTCGATCAGCAACGAGACCACGTTCTTTGAGGATACCGCCAGTATTGATATCCTCGACGGGCACTTGTGGCGCATGTCCGAGAAGGTGGCAGACAGGGCCAAGGCCAAGGGGCTGGCCGGACGTGTCGTGACGCTGAAACTAAAACGAGCCAATCACAAGACCATCACACGACGGGTGTCTCTGCGCGACGCAACCCAGATCGCCGACCGTATCTACCGCACTGCGCGCGGGTTGTTTGACCAGGTGGGCGATCAGGGACCTTATCGGCTGTTGGGTTGTGGCCTCTCCGATCTGTGCGCGGAAGATCAGGCCGATATCTCGGGCGATCTTCTGGACCCCGGTGCCGCGCGCCGATCTCAGGCCGAGCGTGCGACGGATGAAATCCGCCGCCGATTTGGCAGTGATGCAATCGTCAAGGGACGCGCTCTGCGCTAGATCACTCGGCGGCCAGCGACATCGGGTCGGATCCGATACTTGCGATCTGCGCAGTGACTTGCCGCAGTAGGTCTCGCAACGTTTCAAAATTACCATTCGGTTGGATCGTGTCCTCGTCCATATAGAGTGAACGATCGATCTCGATCTGGATCGCGTGCTGGTGACGAGTTGGCCGACCGTAGGTCTGGGTGACATAAGCCCCGGCAAAGGGCGTATTGCGCGCCACATGCAGGCCTGCGTCGGCAAAGGCGGCCTCGATCTGGTCGACAATCACGCCAGACGCGGCAGCGCCAAACCGGTCGCCCAGAACAATCTCGGGGCGCGCGCTGTGAGGCCCTCCGGCCATCGCTACCGCCTCATGCGGCATCGAATGGCAATCGATCAGAATCGCCTGTCCGAACATATCGCGCGATTCTGTCAGCAGAGATTTCAGACGCCCATGATACGGGCGCCAGTATCTGTCGATTCGCAGACGCGCCTCGTCCATCGTCAGCTTACCGCTATAGATCGCCCGCCCATTGGCCACCACGCGGGGAATCACGCCAAGACCCGAGGAGACGCGCGGATTGTGGCCGTGACGACGCGCGCCCTGTATCAGCGCCGGATCCAACTCATCCGAACTGCGATTGAGGTCCAGATAGGCCCTTGGCATAGCCGCAGCAAGCAAGGGCGCGCCAAATTCAGCCACCGAGGCATAGAGCTGATCCACATAGGCATCCTCAGAAGACCGAATCATGTTGCGGTTCAGCACAGAACGCTGCAACAGCGTGTCAGGGTAGATACGACCGCTATGGGGCGAGGCAAATACCACGCAGGATGTACGCCTGGCGGGCATATCCAGAACATAGGCTGTATTTGGTGCGGCGTCGGGCATGGGCTCTCCGTTATTCGCATTGAACATAGACTGGAAAATAGTTCTGCCAAACCCCTTGATCCCCCCAACGACTCCTTTTATAGACCCCGCTACCGGCGCGGGGTTCCGCGCCCCATTTCGTTATGGGGTAGGCCACGCGACGGTTTCATGGGCGGTTAGCTCAGCGGTAGAGCACTTCGTTGACATCGAAGGGGTCACAAGTTCGATCCTTGTACCGCCCACCATGTTTCACTGTTCCGGGCTTCCGGGACACCCGACTAACCCAGGCGCTGGCCACGTCTTTGATGAAGGCGCCGCAGATTGGAGACAGACCCATGAAGGTCAAAAACTCGCTCCGCTCGCTCAAGAACCGGCACCGTGATTGCCGGGTTGTGCGTCGCAAAGGCCGCGTCTACGTGATCAACAAGACGCAGCGCAAGTTCAAAGCTCGCCAGGGCTAAGAATTGCACATACCAAATTGGAAAAACCGCGCCTCAGGGCGCGGTTTTTTTGTTGGCATAGTCGCGTGGTCACAGCAGCATTTACTGGGTGCGCCTGCCCGTTCCCAGAACCTGCACCTCGAGCCAGTGGAAGCCCAACGCGATCAGGCCTGCGACCAGAATGTAGAACACTGCCAGCAGAATAAGCGGCTCGTAGATAATGAAGGTGTCGGAACGCACCCGGGACGACACAGCGTAGATATCAACCACGGTGATCGTCGCAACCAGAGGGGTCGCCTTCATCTGCAATATGGTTTCACCGCCCAGAGTGGGCAAAACATTGCGGAGCGCCTGCGGCAGCCAGATTCGGCGGAACATGGTGAACCTTGGCATACCGAAGGACCTGGCCGCCTCTAGCTGACCTTTGGCGACACCCTTGAAGGCACCGCGCATGACCTCGCCCTCGTATCCTGCGTAAGACAGCATCAATGCCAGCACCGCATAAGGCCAGGCCTGGCGCAGATATGGCCATAATTCTGACGAACGTATCCACGGAAACTGCGGGAAAAGCGACCCAAGACCATAATACAGCAGCCAAAGCTGCAACAATAGCGGCGTGCCTCGAATGATGGTACAAAACACCTTGGCCGGTGTAGCCAGATACCAGGGTCCAACCGCCTGCATCAACCCTAGCGGCACAGCCAGAAGAAAGCCGAGAACAACGGTGACGACCAGCAACCAGAGTGTCGTCCAGATGCCGTACAAGGCAAGCGGTGCGTATTTTGGCAGCCAGTCCCACCGCAACGCATAGGCGCACCAGACAGCGAACCCAACAAAGACCAGCATCATCACGATGCGATGCGGCTGCATCAGAGATTTCAGATCGATCATCTGCCCGCCCCCGTCAGAGAGGGTTGACCGCGACGTGCCCATTTCTCGATACGCGCAAAGATGACCCCCGAGAACAGCGTGACCATAAGATATAGAAAGCCCGCTGCCAGAAAGAAGGTGAAATAGGCGCGTGTACTACTGGCCGCTTGTCGGGTTTCTAACGTCAATTCGTTGAAACCAACAACCGCAAGCAACGCTGTGTCCTTGGTCGCGATCAGCCACAGGTTGGCCAAACCGGGCACGGCGAAACTCATCATCGCTGGGATCGTGACCCGGCGCATGGTCATGATGGCAGGCATTCCGTAGGATTTCGCCGCTTCGATCTGTCCGAGGGGCACGGCTTGAATGGCACCACGCAGGATCTCGGTTGCGTATGCACCCTGAACGATACCCAACACCCAGATACCCGCAGCGACGCCGTTGATCTCAACACGTCCACCACCCATAGCGGCGGAGATCTTGTTAATGATATCCGATCCCACATAATACAGGATCAGGATCAGGACCAATTCCGGCACAGCGCGGATCACGGTCGTATAAATGGCGAGAAGATCGCGTGTGACCTTCCCGCCATAGAGTTTGCCATAAGCTCCGAACAGTCCGATCACCAAGCCAAGCGCATATGCGCCAAAGGCGATCTGCAGCGAATGGGACAGCCCGCGTAACAGGTTGCGGCCCCAGCCCGGCGGTGAGAGCGACAGAAGCTCTGCGCTCTGCGCCAGTCCCAGCGAATCCAAAAGTCCGGTCACAACAGCGGCTTAGTAGATGCTGGCCGAGAAATAGTTCGAGGTGATCTTCTCGTGCGTGCCATCTGCCAGAATAGCCGCGATGCCTTTGTTCAGCGCCTCGCGCAGGTCATCCTGACCTTTGCGAACACCTGCCCCGACACCTCGGCCCAGAATAGCAGGATCATCCTTGACGGCACCTTTGATTTCACAGCACGCACCCGCGTCCGAGTTCACAAAATCAGCCATCGCGATGCTGTCGGCCTGAGTGGCATCAATGCGGCCAGCGAACAGATCCTGATTGGCCTCGTCCTGGGTTTGATAGACGCGTAACTCAGAATCCTTGAAATACTCCTGCGCATAGGCCTGATGGATGGTCGAGGCCTGAATGCCGACCACCTTGCCCGCCAGCGACTCGGGTGTGGCTTCGATATCCATCGATTTATCGGCAACAATGACGGCGGGCGTATTATAGTATGGATCGCTGAAATCGATGGTTTTCAGGCGCTCTTCAGTGATCGACATCGATGCCATGATGGCGTCGATTTGCTGGCCGGTCAGCGACGGGATAATCCCATCCCATGCGACGGGCGTGATCACGCAGTCCAGTTCAGCTGCCGCACAGACAGCATTGATGACGTCGACTTCCCAACCTACCCAGTTGCCGGAACTGTCCAGCGAGGCAAATGGCGGATATGGCTCGGCGGCGATGCCTATTTTCACCTCTTCTGCGCTGGCAATGCCCGCGGAAAGAACTGCAGCGGCAAGGCTGGATGCAAGCAGCTTTTTGACGTTCATTTTGTTACTCCCTTTTGGTTTCATTATTCGTATTGTCAAACTACGCGACGGAACTGAGGAATTGCTTCAACCGATCCGATTTCGGGTTTCCAAAGACCTCGGCAGGTGGTCCCTGCTCTTCAATTCGGCCCTCGTAGAGATAGACAACATGATTTGCGACCTCGCGCGCAAACTTCATCTCGTGAGTGACAAGCAGCATGGTACGCCCCTCGGCGGCAAGGTCACGGATCACGGTCAGAACCTCGCCAACCAGT
This sequence comes from Ruegeria halocynthiae, assembly GCF_900106805.1. Lineage (GTDB taxonomy): Bacteria > Pseudomonadota > Alphaproteobacteria > Rhodobacterales > Rhodobacteraceae > Ruegeria > Ruegeria halocynthiae. Next base: position 40,735 of record NZ_FNNP01000014.1, on the reverse strand, counting down.
TCGGGATCAAGCGCCGAGGTCGGCTCATCAAACAGCATCACCGAAGGATCCACGGCCAGCGCCCGCGCAATCGCCGCACGCTGTTGTTGACCGCCCGAAAGATAGGCCGGATACGTGTCAGCTTTGTCGCCCAGTCCGACACGCTCCAGCAATTCATGTGCCCGCACGATGGCCTGCGATTTCGGGACTTTAAGAACATGCACCGGCACCTCAATCACGTTCTCTAAAAGCGAGCGGTGAGTCCACAGGTTGAACTGCTGGAAAACCATGGCCAGCCGAGTGCGAATGCGTTCAATCTGGCGACGATTGGAGGGGCTGCCATCGGCGTGCATTTCAACCAGTTCTCCGCCAATCGTGATCTTCCCCGAACTCGGCGTTTCCAGAAAGTTAATGCAGCGCAGCATCGTGGATTTGCCCGAACCCGACCCCCCGATGATCGCAACGACATCACCTTTGCACGCGGTGAGAGAGACGCCTTTCAGAACCTCCAGCTGACCGAAGGATTTGTGCAGGTCTTCAACCTTTATCGCTTCTTGATTCAGGCTCGCCTCATCTGAGTTTGCAACGGCTTTGGCTGTGTCCATATCCAAGTATCTTCTGATTTCAGCTTGCAGTAAGCCCCGAAACTCGCAATTATGCAAGTGTATAATAATTTCATGTCATGGATGGCCGACGTGCAGGACGACAGCCGCAAGTTTACCCGAGAGTCTGCTGAATATCGGCGCGAAGCGTTGATACTGGCGACTCTGGACCTGATCGCCGAGATGGGCGTTCGGGGTGCCACCGTGCGTGGAATCGCCGCTCGGGCAAACGTGACCCAGGGTCTGATCAGGCACTATTTCTCATCGAAAGAGGACCTGGTTCAGGCAGCTTATGAGCACCACATGAACACGCTGACGGATCAGACGGCATCCTACTCGGGCAAGGGTAATGCGCTGTCCCGACTGTCGAACTTTGTCGACGCATCGCTGCGGCCGCCAATTGTTGATTCCAGCGCCGTCGCCTTGTGGGCAGGATTTCTGAACAAGGTGCAACACGACCCGAAGATGCAGCGCATCCACCAGCGGACCTACAACTATTTCCGGGATCACCTTGAAACGCTGATCGTGGCCGCGCTGCAGGAATGCGGCCGTTCTGTAGAAGCATCCGAAGCGACGCAGCTTGCCATTGCCTGCAACGCTGTGATCGATGGCCTCTGGCTGGAAGGCGGTGCACTTCCTGAGTTCTTTGCCGAAGGTCAACTGGCGCAGATCGGTCTGGGATCGGTCAGCGCAATAATAGGAATCCCATTGAAGAAAGAGGTAGAGCAGCCATGAAAACTGCTGCCGTGACTCAACGTTTAGCCGGGCTGGGTGGCGCCAAATGGGGCGTTCATCTGAAAGCACGTGAGCTTATCAAAGCTGGGGCGGATATTGTCGAAATGACAATCGGAGAGCCGGACGTTCCGGTGCCTGACACCCTTATTGAAACAACAGTCAGCGCGCTGCGGGCAGCACGGACAGGGTATTCAAACGGGCGCGGCGAGGCGGGATTGCTGGATGCACTTGCCAAGCGGTACTCGGCGTCACGCGGACGTGCGTTCGGGCCCGAGAACTTTCTGTGCTTTCCCGGAACACAGACCGCCCTGTTCTCGGTCATGGCGGGTATCGCAGAGGTCGGTGACGAAGTTCTGGTCGGCGATCCTATGTACGCAACCTACGAAGGGGTAATACGTGCTTCGGGCGCAGATATGGTGCCGGTGCCGCTGCGCTCCGAACACGGGTTTCGTATGCAGGCCAAAGATATCGCCGCGCGGATCACGCCGCGCAGCCGCGCCATTCTGCTGACGACACCGCACAACCCCACCGGGGCGATCCTCACCGCCTCAGAAATTGCCGAGATCGGGCGTCTGGCGATCAAGCATGATTTGTGGATCATTTCGGACGAGGTGTACGAAGATCTTGTCTTCGAAGGGTTCGAATTTGTTTCACCCCTGGCCAATCCCGAACTTGCAAATCGCGTCATCGGAGTGTCGTCGATCTCAAAATCTCATGCGGCGCCCGGGTTCCGCAGTGGCTGGTGTGTCGGCCCGACCGCCTTTTGCGAAGCGCTGCTGCCCTATTCCGAAACCATGCTTTTTGGTAACCAACCCTTTATCGCGGACATGACCGAAAAGGCGATCCGCGACGGGTCGGAGGTGGCCCGGGGCATGGCGGCGCGTTTTTTGAACAGGGCCAGTTTGCTGGCGGACCGCTTGCAGGCGGAAACCAAACTTACCGTGCACCAACCCGAGGCAGGTATGTTTGCACTCATCAATGTTTCCTCCACCGGTCTTGATGGCGAGGCCTACGCCTGGGACCTGCTGCAGGCAGGGGTTGCCGTCATGCCTGGCTCGGCCTTTGGTGACAGTCTGAAACACTGGGTGCGCGTGGCTCTGACGATCAGCGACGCTGATTTCACCACGGCCATCACCCGCATCATTGATCACGCCAACAGAAAACCGCGCGAGGTCGCATGAGTAGACAGACAGTAGGTGAAGCTCTGGTTGCAGAGCTTCGGCGCCGGGACGTGGATTGCGTGTTCGGAATTCCGGGGGTGCACACGATTGAACTATATCGCGGGCTGGCGGCTTCGGGCATTCGTCATGTGACCCCAAGGCATGAGCAGGGCGCAGGATTCATGGCCGATGGCTATGCTCGGGTATCGGGAAAACCGGGCGTGGCCTTTGTCATCACTGGCCCGGGTCTGACAAACACGCTGACGCCCATGGCGCAGGCAAGGGCGGATTCGGTGCCAATGCTCGTCGTGTCCGGCGTCAACCCAACCGCGTCTCTTGGCAAGGGGATGGGGCATTTGCACGAGTTGCCCAATCAACTGGGGCTTGCTCAAACGGTGGCGCTGATATCCGAACAAATCACTACCCCAACCGAGCTTGACCCAACTGTAGAACACCTCTTTCACCGACTGGCCAACGGGCGGCCCGGCCCGGTGCACATAGAAGTACCGCTGGACATTGCGGCGGCCGAATATGCGCCAGCACAAAGCGCTACGCTTGAAGCCCAAAAACCGGCAGACACGGGCTTGATAAAGCAAGCTGCGGCTCGACTGGCTGAGGCGCAGCGCGTTGTCATTCTCGCTGGCGGTGGCGCGAAACGGGTCGAGGCCGATTTGCGCACACTGGCTGAAGTGCTGGACGCACCGGTTGTACAAACCGTCAACGCGCGCGGCCTTATGCATGGTCATCTCCTCACCGTCCCTGCCAGCCCCAGTCTGAACGCAGTGCGTGCCCTTATCGAAGATGCCGATTGCATTCTGGCTTTGGGAACCGAGTTAGGGCCAACTGATTATGACATGTATGCAACCGGTCAAATTGCAAAAATGTCTGACCTGATCCGGGTGGATCGGTGCAGCGATCAGTTAGAACGTCACAAAGCCGAGATCGCAATTCATGAAAGTGTTGCCGCCGTCATTCCCTTGTTGCTGGCCTCTCTTCCTGCCGAAAGAAATCAAAGTGATGGCGCATGTCGGGCAGAGCGCACGCGAATAGCGGCTTGGGCTGAGGTTGGCCCCGATTATCGCCATCAGGTTGAGATTCTGAATGCGATGCGTGACGCCTTGCCAGACACGCTGATGATCGGGGATTCCGCCCAGCCGATCTATGCCGGAAACCTCTACTATGACCATGACCGCGCCGGAGGCTGGTTCAATGCAGCTACCGGATATGGCGCGCTGGGCTATGGCATACCTGCAGCCATCGGCGCTGCAATCGCCGAGCCGTCGGCCCGTGTGATCTGCATTGTCGGGGATGGTGGAGCCCAATTCTCACTACCCGAGATCATGGCGGCCGTGGACGAAAATTTGCCCGTCACCTTCGTGATCTGGAACAATCATGGGTATCAGGAGATTGCCACATCAATGCAGGATGTCGGCGTGACCGTCATCGGCTGTGATCCTTCGCCCCCCGATTTTGCAGCGACTGCAAAGTCATTTGGCATTCCTTACTCGAAAGCCCTGCCCGAATCGGACGCTATCGCGCAGGCCGTGCGCAAAGCCGACCGCTGTGCCGGGCCATCTATGATCGAAATAATCGCCCCGAAATTCGAACCGCAGAAAGATTGAGCCATGACAGACCCGACCTTTGATTTTTCACGCGCCATCACCCGCCGTCCGGCTCTCACAATTGCAGGCGGATTGCGCGCCGAGGATATCGGCAACCCGGATTTCGAAGGGATGCTGACGGCACACAAGGCTTACGTCGCCGCATTGAAAAGCACCGGCGCCGAAGTGATCGAGCTTGATCCGCTGGATGCATACCCCGACGCGCAGTTTGTCGAGGATACGGCGCTTTGCCTGCCCCAAGGTGCGGTGCTGATGCGGCCGGGGGCACCATCGCGGATGGGCGAAGTGAATGAAATGGCGCCTGCGCTTCACAGCTACTACGATACGGTTTGCGGGATCGAGGGCCCGGGCCATATCGAAGGTGGCGATATACTGGTGACAGGGCGGGAAATATTGGTGGGCCGGTCGGATCGTACTGATGCTGCGGGCGTTGCCGAGCTTACAAAGATCACCTCCGACTGGGGTTACAAACTGCGCGAAGTGTTCACACCCGAAGGTGTTTTGCACTTTAAGACGGATTGTTCGCTGATGGATGCCGAGACCATCCTTTCAACCCGGCGGTTGGATGCGTCAGGGTGTTTTGACGGCTACCGTGTGCTGCATGTTGCCGACGGCGAAGAGGCCGCTGCCAACGCCATCCGGTTCAACACCCTTGTGCTGATGGCCGCAGGATTCCCGCGCACTGCCGAAATGCTGGATCACGAAGGTTACGAGGTCGTCGAGATCGACAATACCGATTGCGCCAAGCTGGATGGAGGCATGTCCTGCCTGTCATTGCGGTTCTAGCGCCAGGGCGACCATTTGTCCTACTAAATTTGTCGGATTTCCTTGCATCCCGATCGAAATCATCTAATTGACTACTTCATGTCGGGAAGCACCCGCAGCGAATTCTAGCGTTGGGACACATCATGCTGAAATCCTCCACCTGCATTGCAGCCGCACTGTCGGCTCTGATTGCCACCTCGGTTGCGGCCGAAGGTGAGCTGAATCTGTATTCGTCGCGCCACTATGACACGGATGATCGCCTTTATGGTGACTTTGAAGAGGCGACTGGAATCACCATCAACCGCATCGAAGGCAAGGCGGATGAGCTGATCGCACGGATGAAAGCGGAAGGCGCGAACTCACCCGCAGATATTCTGCTGACGGTCGACACCTCGCGCCTGTCACGGGCCAAGAATGCAGGCATCTTGCAATCTGTTGACAGCGCCGTTCTGGAAGAGCGTATTCCGGCCAACCTGCAGGATCTGGACAACCAGTGGTATGGTTTCTCGCAACGTGGGCGGATCATCTTCTATAACAAGGATGAGGTTGCAAACCCTCCGCAAACCTATGCCGATCTGGCCAAGCCGGAATACAAGGGTATGGTGTGCATTCGGTCATCGAATAACACCTACAACCAAACCCTGCTGGCCTCGATCATCACACATGAGGGCACCGAAGCTGCGAAGGAATGGGCCGAGGGCATCGTCGCGAATATGGCGCGCGATCCTCAAGGGGGCGATACGGATCAACTGCGCGGCATCGTCTCGGGTGAATGCGGAATTGCAGTTTCAAACACCTATTACTTTGCCCGCGCCATTCGCAAAGACGTCAAAGGCGTGTCGGCCGAGCGGGATGTCATCGGATGGGTCTTCCCCAATCAGGACAGCTATGGCGCGCACATGAACCTCTCGGGTGCTGGCGTTGCCGCAAATGCACCGAACAAGGACAATGCGATCAAATTTCTTGAGTATCTGGCAAGCGATCAGGCGCAGGTCTACTTCTCCTCTGGCAACGATGAGTTCCCTGCAGTCCCGAGTGTCGAGGTGGCAGCATCGGTCAAGGAACTTGGTGAATTCAAGGCCGATGATGTGAACCTGTCCGAGGTTGCCAAGAATATTCCCGAGGCACAGAAGATCTTTAACGAGGTAGGTTGGAAGTAATTCAACCAAATACCCGAGCAGTGAAAGGGCGCGGATTTTTCCGTGTCCTTTTTTTGTTGTGCATAGCTTGTTTTTAGCCAATAATCTCAAATACGAAAATGATTCCCATATGTGATCCATGCTCGACAATCTTTCAAATCGCCTTGCCAGACGCCTGAACGAGTTACGTCAGGGGCGTGGCTGGTCTCTGGAACAATTGGCCGAGCAAAGTGGCATCAGCCGCGCCACGCTGTCGCGGATGGAAAACAGCGAAGTCAGTCCGACCGCTGAAACATTGGGCCGTCTGTGCGCGGCATATGGTTTGCCGATGTCACGCCTGTTGATGATGGTCGAGGACAGTTTCGACCCCAAAGTTCCCTTTGAAAAACAGCCCGAATGGCATGATCCCGAAAGCGGATTTACCCGCCGGTCGGTCTCGCCCCCCGCTGCAGGGCTCAGCGGTGAAGTGATGGAAGGCCATCTGCCTCCTGGCACCACCATCACCTATGAAACACCACCAAAACCCGGCCAGGAACATCATCTGATTGTATTGGATGGCGGGCTGACGCTGACTGTGGATGGGGTCGCCCACGCGTTAAGCGGCGGTGATTGCCTTCGCTACCACCTGTCCGGCCCCACACGATTTGAAACCGGGCCGCATCGCGGTGCGCGCTATCTTCTGGTGCTGATATGATCACGCGGCTGTCCAAGATATCCTTTGATGACGCGCTTGAGGATTTGACGGATATCCTCCACAGCTGCGTACATACCGGAGCCAGTATCGGTTTCATCCTGCCCTATTCTCGTGATGACGCCCGCACCTATTGGCGGGATCGGGTACGCCCCGCGGTGCACGCGGAAGCGCTCGATCTGTTCGTTGCCTATGGTGAGGGGCGGATTCAGGGCACAGTGCAATTGATCCCCGCTGCGATGGCGAACCAACCACATCGAGCCGACGTCGCCAAGCTGCTGGTTCACCCCAATGCGCGTCGTCGCGGGCTGGCGCGCGCATTGATGGCCACGCTTGAGGCCCGGGCAGTGGAGTTGGAAAGAACCCTTCTGGTTCTGGATACGCGCAGTTCCGATCCTTCGCGCATCCTATACCAGTCTCTGGGGTTCCGGATCGCAGGCGAAATCCCGGGCTATTGCCGCAACCCGTTCGAGGACCGGCTGGAACCCACAACCTATATGTACAAACCTCTGGGCCAGCCATAAGCGTACTGATATTGCGGCAGGAAGATGATCTTGACCAAGCGCTGCGTTGACCAGTGTGGGCACTCATATTCCGATCGTGATATGCGCCAACCCAGTGAAGGACGCGCACCCAAATCCGGGGGCAATCAGCTAGAACCTGTGAAATTCCAACACGTGACCTTCGGGCAGGTATTCTGTCTCGGCCGGGATTATCGCCAGCCCGTCAGCCTGCGCCAGCAATGCCACGCGCCCACTGTAAGAGGCCGCCAGCAACCGCAAAAGGGGAAACCCGCCCGAAGTCGACCCCTCGATGCGCACCGGGCGGAATTCCTGCCGCCCCGCGCGGCGATGCAATGGTTCGGCCAGAACGGCCTGCTCGGATACCAGCGGCGTGTCGCGCAGCCCGGCACGACGGTTCATCATCTTTGATCCGATGACCCGCCAGGTAACAAAGGCAGAAACCGGATTGCCCGGCAGCCCGATATACAGCGCATCGCCGTAGCGACCGAACATGACCGGCTTGCCAGGTTTCATCGCCACCTTCATAACATCGGTCTCACCGCCGATTTCGCTGAACAGTCGTGGCATATGGTCTTCATCGCCGACCGATACGCCGCCCGTCGTGATGATCATATCCGAAGTTTCACACGCCTCGCGCAGCACATTTTTCAGCAGCGCGGGGTCATCCGCGATAGGGCCACGGTCGGTTAACTTGATCCACGGCCTATCCAACAAGGCCAGCAGCATGTAGCGGTTGGAGTTGTAGATCTGCCCGGGGCCCAGCGCTTCATCCGGCTGCCGCAGTTCGCTGCCGGTTGAAAAGATCGTCACCTTCAGCTTGCGATACACACTTACATGTCCGTGACCGGATGAGGCCAAGACGGCGGCCTCGCGTGCGCCGATCTCACACCCCCGGCGCAAGATTGGCGCTCCGGCTTTCAGGTCTTCGCCGGCACGGCGTATGTGCTGACCGGGTTCAGGACGGCGGGTAAAACGGATGTGGTCTGCGGATCCTTCGCAATCCTCCTGCATCACTACGGCATCAAATTCTGGAGGGATCGGCGCACCTGTAAAAATGCGCAGGACGCTGCCAACTGGCGCAGTGTGCGCCCCGCTATCTCCGGCGGCCACACGCCCACCGATGGGTAGATCAAAAACTGGTCCATCACCCAGATCACGTGTTCGGATAGCGTATCCATCCATGGCTGAATTGTCGAAAGCGGGCATATCAACCCTGCTGCTGCAGTCCTCGGCCAGCACGCGGCCAATCGCCTGCTGCAGTGGCAGAGTTTCAGTTTCCGCAACCGGATGGGCCACCGACAGACCGCGCTGCACTGCCTCAGAGACGGTCAGATACATGTTTACATGCCGGTCGCAAGCGCATCCATCAGCCATTTTTGGCCTCCAGCTGTGCAAAGAGTTCTTCAAAACCGGCCCGTTCCGCCTCGCCGAGTTTGGGCAGATAGGCCTTGGCTTCTTTCAGGTTGGAACTGGGATCACCGACCACCAGCAACATAACCATGCCATGGCGGCCATGCACACGGCAGCGAATGCCATAAACCCCCTCTTTCTCGAATGTCAGGTCCAGTTCGGGTTTACCCCGAATTTCGAATGCCCGTGCGCCGACGGGGATCATGCGGATGATGGATGTCACCGTATGCCGACCGGTCGAACCCTTGAAGCGTACGGTGGCTCCGGCAGGGACTTGCAGAATCTTGGGCTCGAACCGGAACGCATGTGCCGGAGTGTCTGCGTTCAGATCTATGATTTGATGAACAACGGCGACCTCGGGAATATCTTCGGCCTGCGCGGCAGAGACAAAGACCAATGCCCCCGCAATAGCTGCAGCACCTAGTTTCAGCGAAATACCCATCTGTCCCTCCGGAGTTCAAGCCGCCCGATAGGGGTCCCCCAACAGGTCAGCCAACGCGCTGATTATCACCGGCCATTGCGCAAGCCGGTTCTGGTCGCGCAGTTCGGTCAGCAATTGGAGGCCAATGGACATCAAAGCGGGCGCACTGTCATTGACATAGGTCACGATGCGTTGCTCGGGATTGGCCAAAATAAACGGCACGATGGCAGCACTTGCCTGATCGGGCGCCGTCTCAGAGAGAAGCCGCATGGCCGCCTGACGCACGGGGGCCGAGATGTCGTCCAGCAGGCTGCGCGCCACATCCGGCGTGCCGTCCCATTTGGTGAGGATATGCATGGCGTCGATGCGAAACGGGGTATCTCCGGTTTTCTGCATTACGCGCAGCTTGCCGCGCAACGCGTCCTGGGGTGGCAGGTCAGATAGTTGCAACAGTTTGAGCGCCTGCAGGGACAAACCCGAATCCGTGTGCGACAAGCCTTTCGTGATCAGATCAAGCAGCTGGCCCTCGTCCAGTTCCGCACCATGGCGTGCTACCGACACTGCCAACGCTGCGTAGGATTGTTGCGCTTGCTCGGGGTCAGAATCTTTGGCGATCTGCGCCAGCATGATCTGCATCCCCTTCACCTCGCCCAGAAGGCGGATGGCGGCCATCCTGGTCTCACGCTCCAGCGCCTCGGCATTGTCATCAAGCGCTACGTGGCGGCGCCTGGGATGACGGGTTGCCCTGGCCAGCAACGCCTGCTCGCGGGGGGTAAGGGGCTGAATCTCATCCTCTTGCGCTTCCTGCGTTACTTCCGCCGCAACGGCATCATGGCCGAGTATCGCACCCAGACTGGAGGTCGGGCCGTTGTCGCCACCTTCCGTGACATCCAGTCCGGCCTCTTCCAGCGCGGCCACGTCGGTTTGCGGAACCTGTTCTGGCACCTCTTCTGCGACCGCGGGTATCGGTGCCATCGCCAAGAACAGCAATAGCTCGCGACACTGCTGCTGGTTCACATGCGGCCGGTTGGAATCGGTTGCGATCATCGCCAGCGACGCCACGGCCTTGAGCCGAGCCGACCGGAACGGCGACCTGCAGGCGCGCTGCAACCATTCTGCTGCTTCGCGCAGGGGCGAGGTCGCCAAAGCATCGACGATGGCCCATTGCAGACGCTCGGCCTTGAGGTCATCGCTGGCAACCGAGAAAATCGCGTTCAGACGATCCTTCATAAGTTCCGGAGCCAACCCAGCCAGCAGGCCCAGCGCCTGCGCCGAGACCTCGGGTTGTTGACCGGTGGCGAGAAAATCCAGAACCTTCCAGCGCAGGTCTTCCTGATCGGTGATCGGCATTCCACGGTCGAGTCGCTCGATCAGAGCCAGCTGCACTTTGGCACCGGGGTCGCGCATCATGCGGTCCAGTAGTTCAGGTTCCGAGAAGCCCGAGTGTTTCAGTGCCGCGATGCGAATATCTTCGAGTGCATCAGTGAGCCCCTGTTCAACCAGCGCAGGCTCGTTCGGCATTAAAGCCTCGTAGGCGATCAAGCGAGCGGCTCCGTCTTTGTCCGCCACGGCCTTACGCAGTATCGCCTCGGCTTCGACCCCGCCAATCTCGGCAAGCGCGCGCAAGGCACGGTGACGCAAGCGGCGGTTCGAGGATTGGGTAAGAACGCCCAATGTCGGAACCGAGGGCTCACCAATCTGACCCAGCGCTTGACAGGCAACGTCACCCAGTTCCTGCCCATCTTCATCCAACAACGCCAACACGATGGGTTCAATGGCGGCAGCGTCGCCCATCCGACCCAGCGCCTTGATTGCCGCAATTTGAGTGTCGAGCCAGTCGTCCCATTCGTCCTGATGCAGCTCGTCTTCGTCCCAAGTGATCCCTTCCCCGCGTCCAGTCACGAGCGTACGTAAATAGGGCACGGCATCCTCGAATTTCAACGCGGCCAGCGCGATCACGCAGGCCAGTTTGACCTCGCCGCAGGGATCATGGATCAGGTTCTCCAGCAGCCGCGGCGCAGCTTCTTGCACGCCCAGCGCACCAAGCGCTTGGGCGGCGTCTTGGCGCACATCTTCATCGTCATCCTGCAACGCCTCAACCAAAGCCGGACTGTTGTTTGCGCCAATCGCGGTCAGAGCCTGAACGGCGCGCAGACGGATCACGTCATAATCGGACTTTGCCAGTTCGGAAAACAGGCTGATGGCCTCATCACGCAGGGCGGCATCGGAGTGCATGTTCATATCAAGTCTGCCATGTTTGTGGTTGGGAGAAGTTGGGTGAAAGTCGAAGACAGGGTTCCCAACCGAAGCCCGCCTTCCAGGTGGTCGCGTCCGCAGTGGGACCAGACCCGGGGGGCGGCATGGCGACCGCGCCCCGGAATTGCGTGATCAGGCGATGTCGCGAGGCGCAAAGGACATCGTACGGAACGAGGTCTTGTAGGGGCTCGGCCCCAGTTTGCGCAGTTTTGCAACGCCCATCTTGTAGTTGTAGTTGCCGCTGATCCAGTCAACAATCCGACCCTCAAGTGCATTGGCAGGCTGCTGCATGTGCAGAAAGTCCATGTAAACAACGCTTTTCTTGATGGCGGGCGTGACCATGGCCACAGCGGTGATCGCCGCTTTGGTCAGTTCGATATGCCCGTTCTCCATCAGTTTCGAGAACTGGAAGTCATCGTCTTCCACACCCAGCAGCGTCGTCTTGTTGCCCGGAACACGTTCCGAATACACCATCACATAATCGCCGCTTTCGATACCACGCTCGGCCGCGTCGTCGGGATGAATTTCGACCCAGTTTTCCGGCCAGCGCTGCACGATATACGGGCGGCGACGGTCGTCGAAGCCGGATTGCCAGCGTTCGTTGATTCGACCTGAGGTCGCCCAGAGCTCGCCTTCTTCCTTGTTGGGTTTCAGCCATTCCCAATAGTCTGAGAACAGGCCCCAGGGCGATTTCTGGATGTTGCACTTGCCGGTCTGGCTGTTGAAATGCGTCAGCTTTTTATTAAACACATCCTTCCCAGCTGCACCGGTATCGGGAAGCTTGCGGGTTGTGTCGTGCAGACGCTTGGTTTCGATCAGCGTAACCCCGTCGGCACCCAGCATAACCGGACATTGCACGCCGTCGGTGCCGAACTCGCGGACCTTCTGGTGCAGGCCTTTGCCTTCTTTCTTGGCCAAACGGAAGACCGCGTGGAAATCCTTGCGCGACCCGCGGGTAAAGCGCACGGCCTCCTCCGCGACCTCGTTCGAGTTCTGCCAATCGAAACCATCAAAGCCCATCCGCTGTGCCAGTTGCGAGATGATCCACCAGTCGGGTTTTGCCGCACCGGGGGCATCATAGAACTTTTGATACAGACGCAAGCGTCGTTCGCCGTTGGCACGCAAGAAGTCCTCTTCGCCCCATGTGGCTGCCGGGAACACGATGTCGGCATAGCGGTTGCCGATCGGGTCTTGCAGATAGATGTCCTGGTTGATCACCACCATACCGCCACTGTCGGCGCGGGCCTTCAGCGTATCGATCATCTCTTGCTTGTCGAAGCTGGCGATCTGGTGCGGGTTGCGGACGGTCAGTTCCTCGAACTTGTCGGCCAATTGCTGCGAACCACACATGGACTGAATCCAGGTGGTGCCGATCACATGGGCCATACGGGTATGACCCGCGATCAAATACCGGTCGGTATCCATGGCGCGGCGACGGCGGCCCGGCAGTTTTTCGGGCGATTTGTTGCGCGGGTATTTCCCGCCCTTCACACCGCCCCGCTGGTGACCACCGGCCCGCCCAATGACCTGACCCGGACGACCGCCACAGCCACAGATGATGCCCAGCGCGGAAATCGCCTGCGTGTTGCCGGTGTTGTTGGACCAATAGAACCCTTTCTCGATCATAACCGAGGTCTTAGGCCGTGTGCCATCTGCCTTGGGTTTGGCGAGCCATTCGGCGGCGGTATAGATCTTCTGCACGTCGATCTCGGCCATGGCCGCAGCAGTTTCAGGCGCGAATTCGTCCTGCGAAAGCAGCCATTCTTTCCAGTTCTCGAAACCCTTGGTCTGGAACTTGCCCCAGGTCGTGCGCCATTGCCATGGCGTGTTCCTGGTGCCCTGGCCGAAGCCGGATGAGCTTTCCCATTTGTTGTTGACCCAATTCTTGATCCAGTCGCTGTCTTCCCAGCCATTTTCCACGATGACGCGGGCGATGGCGTTGACGACCAACAGGTCAGTACCGGGTAGAACGTCGATATGCAGACCGCCCATCTTTTCCGCATGGGCCACACCGGCCGAACGCCGCGGAATCAGATAAATCTCACGCTGACCGTTCTGCATCCCCTTCATCATCCACTGGGTATAGAGGATGGTCTTGGTCTCATACGGGTCGGTGCCGCAGACCAGCAGAGTCTCTGCATCGCGCCAGTCCTCATATGACGGGCCGAAATTGTCGAAACCCGCATCCCGGAACCCCGGGGTCGAGGTCACGTCGGATGGTGTGTCGTGGAAGGTGAAGTTGGCAGTATTGATATGGCGCAGCGCGTATTTTGAGATCGCATAGGTGTTCTCGATATACTGATAACTGAAGGTCTTCACGCCATAGGCATTGGTACCGTGCTTGGCGATGACGTGGTTACCCACCTCGGCCGCCACATCCAGCGCCAGATCCCACGGAACCGGCATCAAGGTGCCATAAATCCGCATCAATGGCGTCTTCAACCGGTCGCGTGTCGGTGTCTGCGGGTTATAGCATTTCTGTGCGATACATCCGCCGCGCAAAGAGCTGTCTCCGTCCGTATTGACGGTCTGGTTATCCTTGTCCGGGATGATCACCACATGGTGTGGTTGACCCTTGTGCAGAACGATATTGTGCTGGTTCGGCGCCACCCATGCACCCAGCGGAGCAACGGGAAAATCCTCGCCAAACGCGTTTTCATCCGCGCCGGGCCCACCGGATTTAGCCGTCACAGGCCAGCGGTAGACTTTGTAACCACAGGCCACGATGCAATAGTCGCAAGCGGTCGAGATGACCTCGGCGCCTTTGGGTGGCAGCGGGACGTTGGTTTCGGGTACGTAATACGGGGTTGCCATTGTCAGTCTCCCCTCCCCTTATGCAATGAGATTGTCGTAACGGCCGTAAATCAGACCGAACATGCCGACGGCGTAGATGTCATCGCCATCCAGTTCCAAAAGGACCTGCGGCAGCGACTGGTAGGCCTGCCCCGAAACGAGGATGCCGTGCCGGGTCACATCATAGGTCGATAGGTGCAGCGGGCATGGACCCAGCACCTTGTGATCCGTCTTGTAGGTGTCGTATAGCGATCCGCCCTGATGCGTACAGGTCAGGTTGAAGGCCACGACGTCTTTTTGCGGGCCGATGCCACCACCGCTTTCCACACCGGTCTTGACCAGGATCGAGTCCGAATAGTCGCCCTCATCCGGGTAGTAGAACTCGACCGGGACATCCTGCTCCAACTCGGACAGTTTAGCGATCAACTTGCGCGGATAGGTCGAGACCAGCGCAGGCACTTGTTCGGCCTGACCGTGGCGGGTGGGCATGGCCACCATCACGGTAAAAGTCGTAGCCCCCGACGCGAACAAGAACTGGCGACGGTTCACGGTGCAGGCCTTTTTGGCCTCGCCCGAACAGCTGCATCCGGTTGCGTTATGTTCCGTCATGACGCTTACTCCTCTGCTGCAACCGCGGGAAGCGGCTGGTAATCCGGCAGGTCAGGTTCCTCGATCAGGATTTCCTCGCCGGACAGGGATTTCAGGAAGGCCACCAGATCCGCCTTTTCCTGATCGTTCAGGCCAAGGGATTGGATCAGCGGGGATTTGTTTTCAGCGAACTCATTCTCACCGCCGCCCTGGTTGTAGAATTCGACTACATCCTCAAGCGTCTCCAACATGCCGTTATGCATGTACGGTTCGGTGTAGAGGGTGTAGCGCAGGCTTGGCGTGCGGAATTTGCCCTTGTCAGCCTTTTCCTTGGTGCGGAAATAGAAGCCGGGATCGTCTTTGGTGTGGCGATACATTTCTTCAGTCGAGCCCTTGGCGTAAAGCTCATACCGGAAAGTGACCTGTGCCAGACCGTCATCCTGCCAACCGGCATAGGCGGGTACGCCAGTGTTGTAGTATTTCTCATCCGACAGCAGCGCACCGTTGTGGCACTCGGAACATTGTGCCTTGCCGGTGAACAGCTCCAGCCCGCGTTTTTGTTCCTCGGTCAGCGCCGCATCATCCCCACGCAGGTAGTTGTCGAAGGGCGTGTCAGTCTGAACGATGGTGCGTTCAAACGCTGCAATAGCACGCCATGCATTCGAGATACGCGGCCATTGATCGCCGAACACGTCATTGAATTGCTCGACATATTCGGGAACGAAGGCCAGACGCGCTTCCATCATGTCGGCCTCGCCGTTACCGGCGACCGCACCACCCGCCGCGGATTTAGCCTGACTTTCAAGGCTCTTGGAAGAGCCCGCCCAGAATAGTTTGCCGTAATAGGCCGAGTTCACGATGGTCTGACTGTTGCGCCAGTGGGTCGTGCCTGGATAGCCGAAAGAGATTTGAGCTTCGACATCCCACCCGACATAGGGATTGTGACAGGCCGAACAGGGGGTCGACTCGTTCCCGCCCAGACGTGGATCAAAAAACAGCATCTTGCCGAGCTCGATCTTGGCATCTGTCTGCGGATTATCCAGCGGTATGGGCGGCGCGCCCAGCGCCACGAGCGGTGCGTCCGGGTCGGGATCTGCACCGCCAATACCGGCCTCGATCTCCATACTGGTTTCCGCAATCGCCTGCGAACCAAGAACGGCAAACAGGGCAGCGGTGGCGATTGTGCCTGACAGGTAAGACTTTAGGTCTTTCATGGGTCCACTCCTCAGTTTGTCGCGTCTTGCCAGTTTTCGATCGGCGCGTATTCCGTATCGATATTCTCGGCGACGAAATCGGGGCCGGTCAGCGGCTCGCCGGATAGCGCCTTGAGGAAGGCCACCAGTTGAGCTTGCTCAGTCTGTGTTAGATCAAGCGGCTTGATGCGCGGATCCTTGTTGTCATCATCGCCACCACCGGTGTTGTAGAAGGCCACCACATCCTCAAGCGTCGCAATCGAACCGTTGTGCATGTACGGCGCGGTATAGGTCAGTTCGCGCAATGTGGGGGTCATGAAACTGCCGAACGTATCTGGGGTATGAGTGCGGATATAAGCGCCCGGGTCGGCGCGCAGATTCATGTAATTCTCGACGCCGAGGAACTTCATCATGGTCACGAAGGTGATGTGACGTTCCGGTGTCGCCCAGATATCGGGGTTGTCGCCAACACCGATATTGTGCGGCAAATCATCCGTGAACCGATCGCCCGAGTGGCAGGAATTGCAGCCACTTGTCAGGAACAGCTCATAACCCGCTTTGGCCTCGTCCGACATCTCACCAGTGTCGAACGGAGCCCCGCGAGAGATCAGGGTTTTCAGATATTCCGGGATTGCGTTGCGGACGCCACCGTTTGACGGCTCACCAAATCCCGCAGCTTCGAACATCTCGACATAGACTGGATCCTGCTTGATACGTTCCTGCATCAGACGCATGTCCATGTTCATAAAATAGGTCTCGGTGATGCTCTCGCGAGTCACGTCGTTGAGGTTGGTACCAATACGACCGTCATGGAACCATGCTGCGCGCTTGGCGCTGTTGATCAGCGTCGGTACATTGCGAAAGTGCAAGCTGCCCGCATAGGCATCTGACAGGGCCTGCCCATCGCTGAACCCGTTTTCCGGCTGGTGGCAGCTGGCGCAGGACAGTTCGGTGTCGCCGGACAGTCGTGGATCAAAGAAAAGTCGTTTACCAAGGGCCGCCTTGTTCGGGTCGAACTCTATGGCTTCTACCGGGCCCGGCTCGTCCGCCTGGGCCTGGTGAACCGGTAACGCGGCACAGATCGTCAGCAATGAAGCTGTCGACAGCGCCGAGAACCATGCTCTGGCTTTGGTCATCATTTGAAAGCCCTCTTTATCCGCAAAATCGATCACTCCGATTGATCGGAGATCGACAGGGCGAATTATAAAGAGCGATTTTCTACGATGCTTTGATCGAGGTTAAATCCGCATACAAATATCGATGTAACGATCGCTTAGTTGAAACAAGGCTGCGTATGTCGCGCCAGCCCTGCATTTCAGCGTCCCTGACGGTGAACCTGTCCGGCCCGCACAAATTGGGCGCGATCAGAACCGCCTGCATCTGACGTTGTGGCTGTCACACGTCGATATCCAGAGCAAGCGCATGTATACGAGGGACTATATCCCCCAATGCTGCATGAACTGCGCGATGTCGGGCAATGCGGGATTGTCCCTCGAAGGCCACCGAACGAATAAGGACGTTATAGTGGCTCTCGCCGCCCTCCTGATATCCGGCATGACCACGATGGCTCTCGCTGTCGTCGACAACATCCAGCTCGCGCGGGTTAAACGCCGCCTGCAGGCGGTCATGGATTTCCTTGGTCACGCTCATTTTTATGCTCAACGGCAAATTAATTGCCGCCCCCCTCTTCTACTTTCGGCTACTTAGATTAAACTGCTGCCTCCGAGTCGAAAAGATGTCTTCGTGAGGTTAAGCAGATGGTAAAGTCAGATCCCTTCGGATTCGATATGTCCGTGTCCAACGCGAAGAAGAAAAAACCGCGTGGGCGTCGGGGCATGTCGGGTGCGTCCGAAACGTCAGTGCGCATCTGTGATCACGAAGGCTGTGAAGAGGCTGGCAAGTTTCGCGCGCCCAAGGCACCGGATGTGCTGGATGATTTTTTCTGGTTCTGCCAGCAACATGTACGCGAATATAACCAGACATGGAATTTCTTCGACGGCACTACCGAGGCTGAGCTGAACGCGCAACGTTCCAAGGACAAGGTGTGGGAGCGTGAGACCAAACCAATGGGCGATCCTGAAGCCCGCGCATGGGCCCGCCTGGGCATCGAGGACCCGCATCAGGTTCTAGGTGAAAACGCCACCAAAAATCCCGGGCGCGCCAATACCGGCGGCCGTCGCCTGCCCCCGACCGAGCGCCGTGCGATCGAGATTCTCGAAGCGCAAGATAGCTGGTCCAAAGCCGAGGTTCGGAAGGCCTACAAAAAACTGATCAAGGTGCTGCACCCTGATATGAACGGCGGTGACAGGTCGCAGGAAGAACAGTTGCAAGAGGTCGTCTGGGCCTGGGATCAAATCAAAGACAGTCGTAGCTTCAAGTAAGGTCGAACGGGCGCGGATCGACTGCGCCCCGTTTCACGAATAGCGCTTGTTTCGGGACATTCTTCCGATTCCCGGGTTCATGCTGTTCGTAGGATCGATCGACTTGTAGAACGCCGCCAAATCGGATTTGGCCGCATAGAGATGCCCAACATTGTGTTCGGCTGGATACTCGGCGCCACGTTTATCCAACAACTTCAACATCGCGGCCTTCAGCAACTTCGGATCGGCACCTTTCTTAACGATGTAATCCTGATGCAGCACATGGCACATGAAGTGACCATAGTAGAGCTTGCTGATCAGTTGATCCGAGATCTCAGCTGGCAAGTCTTCGAACCAGTCGGTGTCATTGCGGCGCAGTGCAATATCCAGCGCAATGATGTCTTCTACCTGGGTTGCGTGAACCTTCATGTAACGGATGGCCGCACCTGCTGCAGCAAATCGATGCAGCCCGGCAATCTTGGCCTCACGCGGGTCGCATTCAAAGAAATCCAGTTTGTCATCTACCGCCATCTTTTCGAGCAATGCGCGCGCTTCGTTGATACCGCCATCACGCATCTTGAGGATCAGGTGATGCGGGTAGCGCAGCCGAAAGGCGCGCATCCGGCGCGGCAGGACATCGGGCCAGAACCGCATCGCGAATTGCATAAAACGGTCAGTGAAATTTGAGAGGCCTGGAACACCTTCCAACCTGGCATCTATCGCGCCTTTCAAAGCGAAGAAGGTGGGCAAGCGATCCGTACCCAGCTTGTCGATCATCACCATGGTGTCTTTGCCATAGCGATCTGAGATATCGAAGACCTCTTCATGCATGTATTCTGCACTGACCGGCAGAGTTTTGAACCCTGCCAAAATACTGCGGCGTAGCTCGGTCAGGGCGCCGGTGTCCCGCGCGCCAACGTAGAACGTGCGCTCGGCATCATTTTTGGGATAGGTATCCAAGCGTACAGCAAAGACAGCCAGTTTTCCCGCGCAACCCGCAGCTTCGTACAGGCGCGACTTGTCCGCATTGAACCGGGCCGGGGTGTCCGCGTCCACATTACGTACACGGCGGACATAATCGGTGTCAGAGGCTTTGCGATTGCCGGTCTCGATATCAGCTGCGCTGAATTCGCCTTTCTGCAGACGGGTCAGGATCTCTTCTGGCGTTTCGCCCAGATGCATACCCAGATGATTAACCAACTCCAGTTGACCATCCTGCGTGATGCGGGCGTACAGCGACAGCTCAGTATAAGATGGGCCGCGCTCGACCAGCGAACCACCCGAGTTGTTGCACACCCCGCCGACGATCGACGCCCCGATGCAAGAGGACCCGATCACCGAATGCGGTTGCCGTCCGATCGGGGCCAGCAGCTTTTCCAGTGCGAACAGGGTGCTGCCCGGAAAGCTGATGACCTGTTTGCCACCATTGATCAGATGCAGATCATCCATCCGTCGTGTGTTGATCAGCACCACGTCGCGATCATAGCTGCCCTTGGGTGTTGAACCTTCGGTCAGGCCGGTATTGGCGGCCTGCATGATGACGATCTTGTCAGCGCAAACGCAGGCCTGAAGCACCTGCCATTGCTCAAGCAGCGTAGCGGGCTGAACCACCGCCAGCGCCTCCCCTTCGCCCGATCTGAACCCCCGGCGAAACCGCCGGGTACTGCGGGCAGAGGTTAGAACACGCCGCCGCCCGCAAATGGTCTGAAGACGCTTGATCAGATCGGCGTCGGTCATCCCAAAACCTCCCTTAATACGCGACTGACGGCAGCCATGTAGCCAGTTGTGGCCAGAGGAAGACGAAGAACAGACCGGTCAATTGCAGGATTACAAAGGGAATGATGCCTTTGTAGATATCCGTCAACTTGATCTCGGGCGGGCAGACCCCTTTCAGATAGAACAGCGCAAATCCCACCGGAGGTGTCAGGAACGAAGTTTGCAACGTCACCGCAACCAAAATCACGAACCACACCAGCACTGGCTCATCGATGACGCCAAAGCCGTCGATATCCAGACCTAACCCGTTCACGATGGGGCGCATTAGGGGCAGGACGATCAGAGTGATCTCGATCCAGTCCAGCACGAAACCCAGCAAGAAGACAATAAACAGGATCATGAAGACGGTACCATTCGGGCCAAAACCCGTGCCTTGGATCATCTCTTCGATCAAAGCGTCGCCGCCCAGTTCACGCAGAACGTATGAGAACACTGTCGCGCCAAGGAAGATCGCAAAGATATAGGCGGTAGTGTTGAAGGTGGCTTTCAGCACGTTCACCAGTTTGGCCAGCGTCAGTTTGCGATAACCCAGCGCCAATAGTGTCGCGCCCAACGCGCCCACGCCTGAGGCTTCGGTCGGTGTGGTCAGGCCCCCAAAGATCGACCCCAAAACGGCAAGGATCAGTGCCAGCGTTGGCAGAACGGCGATCAGCACGTCCTTGACGGCAGCCCAATCGGGACGGGTTGCGCCTGCGGGCGCCGGTGCCACGTCGCGTTTGATCAACGCGATCACGAATATATAGGTCAGATACAGCGCACCTATGATCACGCCGGGGAAGACGGCAGCCATGAACAGATCACCCACCGACAGCGCCATCTGGTCCGCCATAATCACCAGCATGATTGACGGCGGGATCAGAATGCCCAGCGTACCCGATGCACTAACCACACCGGCAGCCAGAGATGGGTTATATTTCTGCTCCATCATCGAGGGCAGCGACAGCACGCCCAGCAGAACAACCGAGGCTCCTATGATCCCGGTCGATGCGGCCAGAATGATGCCGATCATCGTCACCGTGATCGCCAGACCGCCACGCACCGTTCCAAACAAGCGTTGCATCGAAGACATCAGCCGCTCGGCTACGCCGGATTCGTCCAGCATCAGACCCATGAAGATGAACATCGGCAGCGCCACCAGAACCGCGTTCGACATCGTGGCATAGACCCGGTTCACCACCGCGCCCAGCGTCAGATAGTCGAGCCCAGTCAGTGTTTCCTCAAGGCCCGTCCAGTTCATCATGCCGTTGTCGAACAGATAGGCGAGACCGCAATAGGCGACTCCAACCCCGGCCAGCGTCCACGCAACGGGGAAGCCGGTGAACAGTAGCGCAATGAATGTCAGGAACATGGTGATAACCAGCTTTTCCTCGGTCGTTTCGACCAGGAAGGTCAGCGCAGTTGCCACCACAGCAAAGCACAACAAGGCCCAAAAGATCAGGCGCAAGCCCTTGCCCTGACGCTCTTCGCTCAGATTCATGAACAGCGCGTGGATATCATGGATCAGGCGTGCGCCCGCTGCCAGAGCCAGCAGGACAAAGCTGGCCGGGATCACGCCCTTCAAGGCCCAACGTGCTGGCAATCCGGTGGGGCTGTCCGAGGATTCGTTGACCCGCCAGCTTTCATAGAAATAGTCATAACCCTGATCGATCATCAGATAGATGAACGGCACTATCAGAGTGAAGATGCCGATGATCTCGATAATCCGCCGTGCGCGCCGGCTGAGCTGCATATGCAACAGGTCGACACGCACATGGCTATCGGTGACCAAGGCATACGAGATTCCCACCATCGTCACGAGCCCGTAGAAATGCCACTGAATCTCGTCCAGCTTGGGATAGTTCTGGTTCAGCAGATAGCGCATCGCAACTTGCGAGACGATGGCCGCCACCAGCAGAAGATTGGCCCACATGACCACATGACCAATCGCTTTGACGCCATTGTCGATAGCAACGGCCAGTTTTTGGCGGTCCGGCTCCCCATGCTCAAGGATGCTTTCATAGACTTCAATTGGGTCGTCCTGATGACGCTGTGTCTCGGCCATGGTCTCCTCCTCAAGAGTTCGGCGATGGGGACGTGAATGCGTCCGGCTAGTTCGGGAAAATGAAGAAAATCAAGAGTGCCCGAGGGCGGCGGGAGGGGCCGCCCTCAGACGATCGCAAGTGGTTAATTTACTTGCGGGGGAGAAACGCGTTCTCTTTCCAGACGGCGTAGCCATCACGGAACTCGGTCATGTCGGCCAGAACTCTGGCGAAGAACTCATCGTTGGCTGCCTGCTCTGCTGCAACCTCTTCCCAAGTCGTGCGGAAAATGGTCAGCATCTCATCGTTCCACTGCTTGATATGAACGCCGTTGTTTTCGACGTTATCCAGCAGGGCGGCGTGTTGGATCGCCTCACCCTCGGCAAAGCTGTCGGCCATCGATGCCTTACAGGCGTTTTCGATGATCGCCTTGTGCTGGTCGCTGGTTTCGTTCCAGACGTCCTTGTTGATCATCAGTTCAAACACGGTCGCTTGCTGATGCCAGCCGGGAAAATAGTTGTACTTGACCAGCTTGTGGAAACCCAGACGTGCATCGATCGCAGGCATCGAAAACTCTGTCGCGTCGATCGCGCCCTTTTCCAGCGCCGGGAAGATTTCGCCACCGGGTAGCAACGAGGTCGCAACGCCTAGCTTCTGCATCACCTGACCACCCAGACCAAAGAAGCGCATCTTCAGGCCGTTCAGGTCCTCGGGGCTGTTGATCTCATTCGCGAACCAGCCCGAGGTTTCGGGGGCAATGATCGCACAGGGGATGACATGGACGTTGAAACCCGCCTGATCATACATCTCCTGATACAGGCTCATACCATTGCCGTAATACAGCCACGCCATGTATTCGCCCGCCTCAGGTCCAAATGGAACGGCCGAGAACAGCGGCGCGGCAGGGATTTTACCCGCCCAATAGCCCGCAGTGGTGTAGCCCGAGTTGATCTTGCCCGAAGAAACCGCATCAAGAATTTCAAACGGCGGGACCAGCTTGCCAGGTTCATAAACCTTCATCTTCAGCGTGCCGCCGGACATCAGGTCCAACTGCTCAGCCACGCGCGGTATCGGCGAACCAAGACCCGGCAACGCGGTCGAAAACGCGATCGGGGTCTTAAGCAACAATTTGTCTGCCGCGTGTGCAACCGGTGCTGCAAGCAACGAGGCAGCGACGGCAATCGAGGTCAGGGTCGTCTTCATGAATTCTCCTCCAAGGTACAGATCAGCCAAGGGTCTGGCTGCAACTCTCGCTGTGTGCACAGCTTAATTGGTAAATATTCTTTACCATACACTTCAGTCAACAATTTTATTTACCACTAGAGGTACATCGAAAAGGTTGATTTCGTAGCCGGGCAGAGAAAATCTCTTAGATTTATCTGGGAAAAAATTCTGAATTTAGCAGAAACAATAGCTTACATACATTGAGAGCATCCGTATTTCTGGGTAGTTTTTCTTGCATTGCAGGGCCTCAGTGGTAAACTTAATATACATCCCGAGTGCTTCTCTTTTTAATCGACGGATAAGAACCATGAGCAAGAACAGCCTCTTTGATCCCGTAGGTCACGAATCAATCGCCGATGCAGTCGTCGCGCAAATTGAGACGATGATTGTTGACGGCATCCTGAAAGAGGGGCGCAAAATCCCATCCGAAAGGGACCTCGCCGAA
Source organism: Ruegeria halocynthiae (assembly GCF_900106805.1). Lineage (GTDB taxonomy): Bacteria > Pseudomonadota > Alphaproteobacteria > Rhodobacterales > Rhodobacteraceae > Ruegeria > Ruegeria halocynthiae. The sequence continues at coordinate 17,034 of NZ_FNNP01000014.1, read as the reverse complement.
GCTCTGGGCGTTTCACGCCCCAAACTGCGCGAAGCACTTCAAACACTGGAGAACCGTGACCTTGTTGCTGTGCGCCATGGTGAAGGCACATTCATTGCCCCGCTCACCGGGCGGGCTATGTCCCCCGCCCTGCTGTCGCTTTATGCCCGCCACGGCAGTGCGTTCTATGACTATCTCGAGTACCGGCGCGAACAAGAGGCCTTTGCCAGCCGTCTGGCGGCGCAGCGCGCCACACAATCCGACAAGGAACGCATCGCGGAAATCATCGACGACATGCAGAAAGCATGGGAAGAGGACGATCAGGATGCCAGTGAAGAGGCCGATTTTCGGCTGCACGCGGCCGTTGCCGATGCCAGTCAGAACACAACCCTCATCCACATGATGGCGTCGATCTACGACCTCACACGTCAGGGCGTATTCTATAACCGACGGTTCCTGCGCGCGATGGATGGCACGGGCAAAGCGCTGCTGCAGCAGCATAAGGAAATCGCCCAGGCCATTATCGATGGCGATCCGGACCGCGCCGAAATAGCCGCCCGGCACCATATGGACTTTGTTGAATCCTCATTCCGTGTCGGTCAGGAACAGCAGGCCCGTGAAATCCGCGCCGCAAAGCGGCGACAGTTTTTGGCCTGAGGCCAAAAGCAACAAGGATCAGCAAGATGTTCTGGCTGAGCGGAGTATGGTCATCTTGGGCCTGACCAAACTGCGGCATTGATCTGAAGGTGCCAACGGATTTGCGAACTCTCGCAATCGCAGGGCTTGCCCAATTGGATGAGTCTTTTCATTTAATCTCAATCCGGCTCATGCCGCAGACACTTTTCCAAAGCTTCTTCCAGCGCCTTGATATCTACCTGTTTGGCAAACCGTTCGACCGAATTTCCCCCGGATTGCCCGGTCAGATTCAGGTTTTTCAGCAAAGTGTTCCAGTCCGGCACATCACGCTTCAACGCGGCGCGCAACAGGACCTCGATCTTGCGAATGTACCAAAGTGTCAGAGAGGTAACCCGAATATCTGGAGGCATATTGTTAGGTACGTGAGCAGCGATCGCTGTGCTTGCACATGCCATCGATTCTGAGGCCACATAAAAGGCCTGTGCCGCGCTGTTCGGATTCACGTATTTGGCGCCTTCATTGATCAACGCCCCACCCGCCAGAACCAAGGCGAGGTCTTTCCCGGAAATCGACGCGGCACTTCCAAGCGCCGCCCCGCCGGCCACCGCAATCAGCCCCGCTGCGGTCAGATCCCGATTACGCGCGGCTTCGTCACCCAGTCGTTTGTAAGCATCTGAAAGCTGCAGCGCATAATATGCCGTACGAATGGGATCGCGTTCGAGCAGCAGACTGGTGGATTGAAACGTGTCTGGCAGCGCTTCATAGGCGCCACCGACCGATACAGAATGCTGGATGGTGTCACCGGACGTATTGGCCAAGACCACCTGCTCTGCGTTAAAAGCCCTGTTCTCGTAGGCACAACCAGACATTACGGCCATCGACACCAAGGTCGGCATCAGGCATTTGAATACGGGTTCCATCAAATTCCCCCATGAAAACAAACAATAGAATAGACAAAACTATACAATCACAGGGTGCCTCAGGCAAATTTGGGCTCGCATGTCGTTATTCAGGTATTGCCCGATCGCAGTTTTGCGGTCAGCGCTGGCGCCTCTGAACAGTTCGCGCAGGTGCCTTGTATGTTCCGAACTCAAAACTGTAACGGCTTCAGGGTTTCACCCTCTTCGCCGATATCTTTCCACGAAAACTGCGCGATTGCGTTGGGTAAAGGTTCGTAACTCTCGTGCCCGCCAGAACGCACACAAAGGCCGGCAATTGTCAGGATGCAAACAGGATAACATGCCTTTTATTTCACCGGTATTGAAAACGCAGAATTATGTTTTGACAGTTAAGTTCATAAGCTCTCGGTTGGGTCGCCCCAACGATCCTTGAGATGCTTGATGATCTGATCGCGAGTCTGGCGGTAGTGGCCTAGCTTTTCCGTGCGCGTCTCGCCCAGTCCAGTGGGATCCATTATGGGCCAATAATCAACCTCGAGATGAAAAAACCGCGTCAACTCCAGCGCCTTTCGCTGGCTGGCTGGCGACAACGCCACGATCAGGTCGAAGGAACTGAGGTCATCGCCCCATTGTTCCATCTCGTCGAAGGACCGTGACCGATGGCGCGACAGTTCCACATCCAGTTCCTGACAAACAGCTATGCAGAAACCGTCAATCTCCAGATCATTGTGGACACCGGCGGATTGCACATAAGTGCCGGTACCATAGAATTTCTTCATGATACCTTCGGCCATGGGCGAGCGGACCGAGTTGTGGTCACAGCAGAACAGGATCGACTGCGGCAGTGACGTCACCCGTTAGCCTCCGAAATGCAGCACGCAGATCAGCGTGAACAGGCGGCGGGCAGTGTCGGTATCGATGTCAGCTTTGCCCTCCAGCCTTTCCTGCAATACGCGGCTGCCTTCGTTGTGGATACCGCGACGAGCCATGTCGATCGTTTCGATCTGGCTGGGTGGCAGGTTCTTCACCGCATTGAAATAGCTCTCGCAGATCTGGAAATAATCTTTGACCACCTGACGAAACGGACCCAACGAGAGGTGAAACTCGGCTGCCTTTTCGGCCGCTTCGGTGGCGATATCGAAAACAAGCCGTTTGTCACGAATCGACAGTTGCACATGGTAAGGTCCGTCGGGGATCGCACGATCGTCGCGCACGGGCAGCGTGAACGAGTTCTCTTCGAGCAGATCATAGATGGCAACCTTGCGCTCCTGCTCGATCTCGGGAGTCGGCGGGGGCAGATTTCGGTCATCCAGTTCGATATGAGAAATACGGGTCATCTTAACGGTCACAATCCTTGCGTCTGCACAGACCTATAACAACGAAATTCGTTGAGCAACGCACAGAAGCGCCCCCAGCGCCGAGTCTTTGCGTCACTTCACCCGTTCAAGCGCTTAAGACGCGCCGTGACCGACAGACCGTGCGCCTCCAGGCTCTCGGACCTTGCCAATATCTCGGCGGCCGGGCCGATGGCCCGCAGGGCCTCAGGTGTCATCTGGCTAAGCGTGGTCCGTTTGAGGAAGTCCATCACGCTGAGGCCGGATGAAAACCGCGCAGACCGCGCAGTCGGCAGCACGTGGTTGGGTCCGCCGACATAATCGCCAATGGCCTCGGGCGTGTATTGCCCAAGGAAGATCGCGCCTGCGTGGATGGTGTGCTTGCTCAGCGCAACCGGATCAGCCACGCAAAGTTCAAGGTGTTCTGGCGCAATGCGATTGGACAGAGTGGCGGCCTCTTCCAGGTTGCGGACGGTGATTACCGCACCGAAGTCGCGCCAGCTTGCGCCAGCGATGGCGCGGCGTTGCAGGGTCTCAAGACGTGTCTCGACCGCCTGCGCCACGGCCTGTCCGAATTCTGTATCATTGGTGATCAGGATGGACTGGGCACTTTCATCATGTTCGGCCTGACTGAGCAGATCCAGCGCGATCCAATCGGGGTCGTTGTCCTTGTCGGCAATGACCAGAATTTCGGAAGGGCCTGCAATCATGTCAATGCCAACCTTGCCGAAAACCCGGCGCTTGGCCGCGGCAACAAAGGCATTGCCCGGCCCGGTGATCTTGTCGACCGGCGCGATGGTATCGGTGCCATAGGCCAGCGCTGCAATCGCCTGCGCCCCTCCGATGCGATAGATTTTGTCCACGCCCGAAAGTTGCGCCGCCAGAAGAACCAGAGGGTTCACCTGCCCGTCCGGCGTGGGCACCGCAATGGCCAGTCTTTCCACCCCTGCAACCTTAGCCGGAATGGCGTTCATCAAAACCGAGGACGGGTAAGATGCCAAACCGCCGGGCACATAAAGCCCCGCGGCCGAGACCGCCGACCAGCGCCAGCCCAACGTTGCGCCTGCCGCATCCGTCCATTCTTGATCTGTGGGCATCTGACGTTCGTGATAGGCACGGATACGCTCGGCAGCCAATTCCAAGGCCGTGCGTTCGACCTCTGTCACCTGATTGACTGCCTCTGCAATCTCAGATGCGCTGAACGCCATGGTCTCTGGTGTCAGGTCCAGCCGGTCAAACCTGGCGGTCAGTTCGATCACCGCTGCATCGCCTCGGGTCCTGACATCTTCTATGATTTGTGCCACGACCACATCCACATCGGGGCTATCTTCGCGCTTGGCAGACAAAAGTGCCTGAAACGCGGTCTCGAAATCAGCGGAAATCGTGTCGAGGAAAACAGGCATGTCAGATACTCCGGGTGCGTTACAACGGGTCTTATCGTCGGGGCCCGACGGTCTCAACCCTTAGCCCGAAGGGTGCAACGATTTGCGCATCGGAAATTGTGGGATGCCATGCAATTCTGTAGGCACTCCATCCCGGCGCCAGCCCAGCGCATGATAAAACGCAAGCGCAGTTTTGGTCGCGCGCAAATGAGCCTCGGCACAACCTCTTCCACGCAGCACTTCCTCCATCCCGGCCAGCAAGGCAGACCCAAACCCGCAACCGGATTGGTCGGGATCTACATAGAGCAGAGTGACCTCGCCCTCATCACGCAGACCTCCGACAGCAACAACCTCAGCACCCTTTGTGGCCACCCAGAGTTCCGCACCGGAAACGATCCGGTCCTGGATCGTGGCGGGATCTTTGTTGGCGATCCACAAGTTGAGTTTTTCGGGATCATCCTGATGATCGATCTGACAGAGTTCGCGGATCGAGCAGATCAGGACGCGGCTTATCTCAAAGACATCGAACACGGTGGCCCGACGCAGATCGACATCCTGCGATGATGGTGAAAACACCTGCGCTATGCCGCGCTTATTGTTCAATCTGGATGCTGCGGGGCCTGACCCGACGGTGCAACATAGGGTCGCGTGACATCCTTGAGCGTGGCATCTATTGCCTCAACTGACAAACGGATCGCCCCATCACCAGCCAGAGTCATAAGGATTTGCCCAGCGCCATCCTTTGCCGGTTCGAATTCAACCGATAACAAGGACAAGATCATATCCTTGTCGCTTCGATTGATTCCCTGGCTGGCCACGGAGAGAACCGAACCAAAAACCAACACAGACTGAACGCGTTCAAATGCGCGACCGCGCCGGGTGGCGGCATCCTTGTCTTCCCATCGGAATCTATTCAACAACAGGGCAAAACGACGCTCGGATGGGCGCCATGTCATCTCGGTGACCGGAAAGACTGCATCCTGCGTCAAAGTCGCGATGACCTGCAGGTCATCTGCATCCTCGGCACCCAGGTTCAGAGGCGCCTCGCGCCCATCTTCGAAACTTGCGTCTGTCATTGTCCCTTAATCCGTTCAATCTTTGCGCCAACACCTTCCAGCTTACGCACCACATGCTCATATCCGCGGTCCAGATGATAGACCCGGCTTACTGTCGTCTCACCTTCAGCTGCCAGCCCCGCAAGGATCAGCGAGACCGAGGCCCGCAGGTCCGTCGCCATCACCGGCGCGCCTTTCAGACGCTCAACTCCGGTGACAGTGGCGGTGCCGCCATGGACCTCGATATTGGCGCCCATGCGCACCAGTTCGGGCGCGTGCATGAAACGGTTTTCAAAAATGCGCTCTTCAAGGACCGAGACTCCCTCGGCCGTACACATCAGCGCCATCATCTGCGCCTGCAGATCAGTTGGAAATCCGGGAAAAGGTTCTGTGACAACATCAACTGATGTCACGCGCCCGTTCTTACGCGCCACCTTCAGGCCCTTTTCGGTTTCAGTGACACTGATCCCCGCCGCGTCCAGCTTGGCAGCGAAGCTGTCTACCAGCGACATACGTCCACCGAGCAGTTCGACCTCGCCCCCACACATGGCCGGAGCCAGCATATAAGTGCCCAGTTCAATCCGGTCAGTCACGACCTGATGGGTTGCACCGTGCAGACGGTCGACACCCTGAATTTCGATAGTCGGGCTGCCCTCGCCTGAAATCTGCGCACCCATCTTGCGCAAACATTCGACCAGATCGACAATCTCGGGCTCGCGGGCAGCATTCTTCAGAACCGTAGTGCCCTTGGCCAGCGTGGCCGCCATGACGATATTCTCGGTCGCCCCCACCGAGGCAAAGCGCATCTCATGCACAGCCCCTTTCAGCCCACCCGGCGCCTTGGCGTGCAGATAACCGTCCTTCAGTTCAATCTCGGCGCCCAGCGCTTCCAACCCTTCGACATGCAGATCCATCGGGCGCGCGCCAATCGCGCAGCCACCGGGCAGAGACACAACAGCCTGTCCCAGCCGCGCAAGCATCGGGCCCAGCACGAGGTTCGAGGCCCGCATCTTGCGCACGATCTCATAATCCGCCGTATGGCTGGTCAGATCGTGGCTCGACATTGCCAGCACTTGTCCCTCCTGCAGCGAGGACACCTCGGCCCCCAGCGATTGCAAAAGCGCAGTCATGGTCTTGATGTCACTGAGACGCGGCGCATTGGTCAACGTCAGCGGTTCTTCGCTGAGAAGTGTCGCGGGCATCAGCGTCAGACACGCGTTCTTGGCCCCCGCAATAGGAATTTGCCCGTTCAGCGGGCCATTCCCCGTCACCAGAATCGAATCCATCTGCTCTTATCCCTCGTCCTTGCCAGCTTTGTCATCCGAGACCGCCCGCGCCTTGGCCTGCGCCTTGCGCCGCGCCATATTCGCCTTGAGCGCCGCTTTCAGCCGCTCTTCGCGCGCGTCCCCGGATTTGCCGTGTTTTTTGGGTGAATTTTTATCTGCCATTGTCTTTCTCTACAGCAGTGGAAAAAAACCGTCCAGACACCCTTGCGCCGCGTTTCGTTTGGGTCTAATCACCCGCCCACAGCGCTGCTGTAGCTCAGAGGTAGAGCACTCCCTTGGTAAGGGAGAGGTCGAGAGTTCAATTCTCTCCAGCAGCACCATCTCGCTTTTTTACGCATTTGACTTCCTTTGGCACTTTGAAAGGGAAGACAAAATTGGTAGTTCCATCCCCTTCATTCCGGCTATTCCGAATTGCCTTTTCAAAGGTCAATTGAAGTGCTGAACCGCGCACCGTCAAACTGTCTTTTTTGTATGTTTCATAGGGCTTTGACACCTTTGTTGTTTACAAGCTTGATCGCTTGGGGCGTTCAGTACAGCAGTTGTCTGAATATGTGTTTGTCTCGACAATAAACGCGCTGACTCAAACGAGCGCACACGCACAAGAAGTACAGGCCTTTTGTTGGCTGAAAAGCCCCACGCACTGGCCAATTGAGTCTGGGTTTGCCAGTAGTCTGAGAGCGTGTTAATGACGCGCTTGTGACAGTCCGATCCCGACCATCAGCTCGTCTCATACGACGCACAATCCTATGAGAATCGACCGGCGGAACCGGCAAATAACCAAGGAGTTTCAAATGTTTGGTTTGCGGAATGTGTCCGCTCGGCATATTATAGTTACGGTGGCGATCCTGAATTTTATCATGGTCGTTGTTGGCTATATCGGGCATGACAACCCCACCAAGCATTACCGCGAGGGGACGATAGGCACCCATATCTCCATTTTGCTTCTCGCATTGATTGCCTTGGTAAATTTTCAGATTTTTCTGCGTCAGAAACACGTCATTTGGCTGTTGATTTCGCTTGGCTTTGCCTTTCTTGCATTTGATGAAGGTTTTGAGATTCATGAGGGTCTGGACAAGGCTTTTCATCGCTACTTCGGGATTTCGCAGACCAGCCTGACCGACCGGATCGATGACATCCTGATCGGTATTTACGGGCTTATCGGTGCAGGCATTCTGTATCGCTTCCGTGCGGAAATTTTGCGCTACAAAGTATTGCTGCAGTACCTGTTGCCCGGCTTCGCGTTTCTGGCCGCCTCGGTCGTGTTCGACGCCGTGACAAACGATAACGCGCTGTTTCTATGGGCTGGCATCCCCGAAACCTATGTGCTGGACGTCAAGCTGCCGCTTCGCGCGCTTGAAGAGGTCTCTAAACTGATGGCCGAAGCAATTTTTCTGGCTGGGTTTGTACAGGTATTTCGGCAGGTCAAAGCAGACGGTGACCATACGGCTGGCAAACCCTTGGATGAATCCGCATCGCGACCAGTCAAATAGCGTAGTTGGCCGGAATGCAGGTGGGGCCATAACGAAACAAATTCGGGCCTTATGATATTCGGTTCAGGGTGATCGTAGGCGATCTGATAGCAGTAGCACCCGGTGAGGTGCTGCATTAAGGTCGCGCGGATATCGCATTTGGGAAACACGAAATGAAAGTCGCAACCGCCGCCTACAACCTTGATTGGCTCGACAGTTGGGCGCAGTACGAAGACAAGCTTGCGGCCTGGGTATCCGGCGCCGTAGCCGAAGGCGCTGATCTTCTGGTATTTCCCGAATACGGGGCGATGGAACTGTCGACGCTCGATGGCCCTGAAATCGCCGGCGATCTTGAGCGCTCGATCCGTGCTGTTTCTGATCGGATGGAAGAGGTGCAAGCAGTTCATTCGCGTCTCGCGACCGCGTACAACACATTCATTCTGGGTGCGTCAGCCCCCGTAATCGAAGGGGCCGGCCGACCGGTGAACCGCGCCGTCTTCTATGCCCCCGACGGTCGTCGCGATCATCAGGACAAACAGATCATGACAAGGTTCGAGCGCGAACCCTGGGACATTGCCTCTGGCGGCCCGCTGAAACTGTTTGATACGGCTTTGGGCAAAATTGGCATTCTTATCTGCTATGATAGTGAGTTCCCGCTGCTCGGGCGCGCCCTGCAGGACGCGGATCTGATTCTTGTTCCATCCTGCACCGAAGCCCTGTCAGGCTATTGGCGGGTAAGGATTGGCGCCATGTCCCGCGCGCTGGAAAATCAATGTGTTACGGTGATGGCATCTCTGGTCGGCCACAACCTCTGGTCCGGTGCAGTCAACATCACCACCGGTATGGGCGGCATCTTCGGCCCGCCTGATATTGGGTTCCCTGAGACCGGCGTTTTGTCTCAAGGAACGATGAACCAACCCGGCTGGACTTATGCCGAAATTGAACCGGCGGCTATCACCAATGTCCGAGCCAATGGGCGTGTGTTGAACCGCAGTCATTGGGCAGAACAGTTACCGCGGGCCGATTCAGTCACAATCTGCCCCTTTTAGGTAATTCCGCCCTTGAAATAAGGCCGAAATAAGCTCATTTAGGCGCACATCCCCGCAGATTCTGCGGGTGCAACGTAATTATGGAGACAACATGGCCAAGGAAGATACGCTCGAATTTCCCGGTGTCGTGAAGGAACTCCTGCCTAATGCGACGTTTCGGGTCGAGCTGGAAAACGGCCATGAGATCATCGCACATACGGCAGGCAAGATGCGCAAAAACCGCATCCGTGTTCTGGCTGGCGACAAGGTTCAGGTCGAAATGACCCCCTATGATCTGACCAAGGGTCGGATCAACTACCGCTTCAAGTAACGTCCAACACATGGCGTTTATCCTCGGATCGGGCAGCCCCAGGCGGCTGGACCTGTTGGCACAGCTTGGCGTACAGCCCGATGCGATCCGCCCTCCGGACATCGATGAAACGCCCCTGAAAGGTGAGCTGCCTGTCCCTTATTGCAACCGGATAACGCGGGCAAAGGTGCAAGCCGTTCAGGCAGATAGCGGTGATGTCACGCTGTGTGCCGACACGACAGTCGCATTGGGGCGTCGCATTCTGGGCAAACCCGAAGATGCCGGGCAAGCAGCCGAGTTCCTGCACGCGTTGTCCGGTCGACGCCATCAGGTGATCACCTCCGTCGCAGTACGGCGCGGCGAAAAGATCGTGCAGCGCGACGTGGTTACCCAGGTCAAGGTGAAACGCCTGTCCGACACCGAAATCAATGCCTACCTTGCCACGGATGACTGGCAGGGCAAGGCAGGGGCTTATGCGATTCAAGGGCCCGCAGGCGCCTTTATCCCGTGGATATCGGGCTCGTTCACCGGCATCGTTGGCCTGCCCTTGTCTGAAACCGCCGCTTTGCTGCAAGGTATCGGCTACCCTTTATATAGCGAGGCATCATGAAAGGCCGAACCATAATTCTGGACCACATCCAAGACCGTGAAGCTGCGGCTCTGATGGTGGATGGTTTCCTCGAGGATTTCCTGATTGCTGCAGACGCGCCCGCGCCCGGCACGATTTACTGGGCTCGCGCCGATCGTCCGGTCAAAGGTCAGGGAGGGATGTTCCTTTCGACCCCCGATGGCCCCGCTTTCCTGCGGCAAGTCAAAGGATTGGCGCCCGGCGCAATGATGCTGGTTCAGGTGACGGGACATGCCGAACCAGGCAAAGCCATACCGGTCACGAACCGCATTCTATTCAAAAGCCGCTATGTAATCGTGACACCAGATGCGCCAGGTCTGAACATCTCGCGCCGTATACGAGATGACGATGTGCGGGACCAGTTGCTGGAAATCGCGCATGAACAGATGGGCGACAATGCGCATGGCCTGATCCTGCGTTCTTGCTGTCATGGGGTCGATGCCGATGAGATCGCCGAAGATATCGCATCCATGCTGGCTTTGGCTGAGCAGGTGCTGAGTGATACGGGCCCAGACCCAAAAGTCCTGAGTGAGGGCGATGGTCCACATGTACTTGCGTGGCGCGATTGGACGGATCAGGCCGAGGTCGTGACTACCCCGGGCGGCTTCGAAGATCACGGCGTGCTGGATGCGCTCGATAAGGCACAGGGGATTTCTGAGGTGCTGCCCGGGGGCGGACATCTTTATATCCAACCGACTCGTGCATTGGTCGCGGTGGATGTGAATACCGGCGCTGACACTTCTCTTGCCGCAGGCACCAAAGCCAACTTCGCCTGCGCAAAGTCTCTGCCCCGTGCCCTGCGTGTGCGTGGCTTGGGCGGCCAGATCACATTGGACCTTGCACCGATGCCCAAGAAAGATCGCCGAGGTTTTGAATCCGCCCTGCGCGCGGCGTTCAAGTCTGATCCCGACGAGACGATTCTAGCCGGCTGGACTCCGCTGGGCCACTTTGAACTACAGCGCAAACGTAGCCGTATCCCTTTGACCGAGATCCTGACATGAGCTGCCCGATCTGCGGAGCTGAGGCACTCCGTGCCTTCCGCCCGTTCTGCTCGAAACGTTGTTCCGATATCGATCTGGCAAAGTGGCTAAATGGCTCTTATTCCGTGCCATCGCAACGCGAAGAAGACGCCGAGTTTCCTGACGAAGCAGCCGAAAGCCAACAACCCCGCCCGCACTGAAAAAATGTCAAATAGCCTCTGGACACTGCCAGTAGCAAGTCATAGAAGGCCTCCACCCAATGGCAAATGCCATTCCCGTGCCCGGGTAGCTCAGGGGTAGAGCAGTGGATTGAAAATCCTCGTGTCGGTGGTTCGATTCCGCCCCCGGGCACCATTTCCAACAGGTAGGCTACTGTTTCTCTTCAGCTTTCACTGAAGCTGACTGGACGTGCTGGAACTCTTCGATCTTCAGAAGGCGGAGGACTATAAGCAATCGGTTTAGGTTTGATAGTGCCAGACCAATGTAAGTTCCTTCCGCCCATTTCAGATAATTGAATTTTCTGCTACCATCCCCACAATCATTCCGCGCTGCTTATTTTGATAGTTATTTCAAGGCTTTTTTGAATGTAGCGCTGCTATGTTGAGAATTGTCAGAAAATGTTAATTTCAGGCAGTCTCCTAAGTTTAGGGGGGAAAATGGACCAACTCAAAGCTTGGCTGGATCGTCATTCCTTAAGCAAACACTACGATGTGTTCGCTAAAAACTCTGTAGACCTAGAAATCATATCAGATCTTGAAGAGGCCGACTTCGCTGAACTGGGTCTAAACATGGGTGATCGAAAACGCATGATGCGTGCACTAAGAACCTTTGATGAAGCCTCTACGAGTTCTCCGGGTCGAACCAAAACTAAAACACCTGTTCAGAGTGTCACAGACCAATCTGGTAATATTGTAGACACCACGGAGAAACTGCATCTGACAATGATGTTTGTGGACCTGGTAGAATCCACTACACTTTCAAGTGAGCTTGAACTGGAAGACTATCGCGACGTGATACATCAGTATCAAAGAGTTGCACTTGAAGCGATTGGTCAACATCACGGGCACGTGGCTCAGTTCATCGGAGATGCGGTGACCGCCTATTTCGGATATCCCACAGCTGCTGAGGATGATGCTGAAAGAGCTGTGCTTGCAGGTTTGGATATCTGCGGTGGAGTTAGCAAACACCTTTCCGTAGCGGGCCGCACCATTCAAGCAAGAATCGGAATAGCCACCGGTGATCTTGTCGTTGAAGAACAATCGATACGCGAGGGATTGGCTTACGGTGATACGCCGAATTTGGCGGCCCGAATCATGGCAACAGCCCAGCCAGGAAAAGTTGCGATTAGCGACCGAACGAAGAGATTGTTGGGCACTTCGATTGAGTGTGAGTGGCTTGGCGAGTACAAGTTGAAGGGTTTTCAGAAACCTCAAGGGGTTTGGTCTGTGAACGAAACTACGGAAACAGGATTGCGGTTTCGTTCACGTCAGAAGCATGCGATTTCACCAATGGTCGACCGCGAAGACGAAATGCGGTTGCTCGAAAGCCGGTGGAGGGCAGTTTGTGATGGCCAAACACAGACTGTTCTACTTTCGGGAGAAGCCGGCATAGGTAAGTCGAGGCTTGTCGAGGAACTGGGGACAAGGATTGACGAAGACGGCGGGAACCGACTGAACTTTCAGTGTTCTGTTCACCACAAAGGTAGCGCGCTATTCCCCCTTGTCTCGCTAGTTAACCAAGCGGCAAGAATTCGACGCTCGGACGCGCAAGAACAGCAAGCAAGCAAACTCAGACGCCTACTGAATGGTTGGTTTTCTGGGCCAGACAATGAACGCGCATTTGCGTTATTTGCAAATCTTCTATCTATCCGGACAGATGTAAGTGATCGGGTAAACGACCTGTCGCCCGAACAACTTAAAACTCAACTGAATCAACTATTGGTAAATCTTGCGGTCCGACTTTCGGATCGGCGCCCTGTATTATTGCTATTTGAAGATCTTCATTGGGCGGATCCATCTACTGAAGAGTTGATCGATTTACTGATTGAGCGTCTTGACCAGCATCGTGTCATGATCTTGTGTACGTCGCGACCCGAATACAAGCTACGTTGGACTGGGCTAGCAAGCGTGACGTCCCTCACTGTGCCGCGACTAGATGATCACTTTGCCCGCCAGATGATGCGTAATGTGCTTTTGGGCGAAATTGCTGCTCCTGAAATAGAAACACAAATCATCCAAAAGTCCGATGGTGTGCCGCTGTTTCTCGAAGAAATGGCCCATATGGTCCGGCGACGCTTGAACGACGCCGACTCAGCACACAATGAAAGTGATATCATCTCGCTGCCTTCGACTTTGAAAGACTTGCTGCGCGCGAAGATTGATGGGCTGGTGACCGCTCGGGAGGTAGTTCCTGTTTGTGCGGCGATCGGGCGAACGATTTATCCATCCATGGTTCACGCGGTCACTGGGTTATCTTTCGATCAAGCACGCAGTCAATTAGACTATCTCTCTGAAGTTGACATTCTCGTGCCTCGTGGAAATCAACCGGATCGAAGTTACTCCTTCCGGCATGCTTTGATACAAGATGCCGCTTATGATCTGATGCTAAAGAGCCGCGCCAAAACTCTACACCGACAGATAGCCAAAGTGATTGTCGCCTCTTATCCTGATATGGCGCTCCAACAACCAGATTTGCTTGCCCAGCACTACACGCTTGCCGGTATGCCCGCCGAGGCAAGAGACTCATGGCGTGACGCAGCGATCCATTCAGCAAGTCGCTCCGCGACAGAAGAGACTATTCAACATCTTGAAAACGCTCTCCATCAAAATAGTAAATTGGGTAACCAGGAATCAGAAATCGCACTCCGAAAGATGTTTAATGTGGCATTGAACACGCGTGCGTTTGGTTCGCGCCCGGTCCTTGAGAACATGGCCCGATTGCATGAGTTGCTTCTCAGTTCGGCAACGGTACCTGAGGATGCGTTTCTCGCTATTCACGTTCAATTTGGCGTGCAGTTGATGCTGGGCGACGCTGCGAACGCGCTAAAGATGTGTGATGATTTTGATCGAATTGCGGAGGACTGCAACAATCCGACAATGAAGGCGGTTGGCAACCACAATCGCGGAATGGCGATGTTTATGCTGGGAAATTTTTCAGCTGCGATTGCCCAATTTGACAGTGCGCTCGAACTACGCCGACACTGCACGGTCGAGGATGTCTTGCGATTTCACGCAGCTGATATAGGGCCAGTTGATGCAGCAATGCGCTGTTGGGCCCAGTCCTTGCGTGGTGATGACCCCGACGATGTTCGCGTCGGGATTGAGACCGTAGTCATAGGATTGAACTCCGAGCAGCACGAGTTTTCGCGATGTTATGCTCTTAATATTCTTGCTACGGCTTACCAACCTTTGGGTGATATCGACGCGTTGCTAGATTTAATCGAAGAGGCATCTAAGATCAGCAATGAACACAACTTTAAGTACTGGGAAGCTTGGAGTGGAATAATTCGTTCATGGGCTTGGGCGTGTTCTGGAGAGTCTACACTTGCAATTTCTGGCCTTTTAGCTGGGATCGATGCTTATCTGGCCACAGGATCGACACAGATCACGCAATATGCATACACTCTACTCGCGGACACCTATCTTCGCGGTGGTGATGCTGAGCGCGCTCTCGCTACAATTGAAAAGATGAAGGCGGACCAAAAAGAGGGCGGAGTTGCCTATCATTTGGGTGTTGCTGCCCAAATAGAGGCCAAAATCCGTGCAGTAGTTTAACATTGCTGCGGAAGGGAAATACAGCACGGTAGGCTTTTGGTACTGCCGACATAATGTGCGAATTCGCTCATCGCATTCGATGTAGGAGTTTGCGCAAGGCCATCCTCTAGCAAATCACGTGCAAATTAGGCTTATCTGTGCTATTGACTGTTCATTATCGATGGTGGGCGCAAAGCACCCGGATTGCAGGGTTAAGTTCTGCTGGTGCGCTAAATTTATCTTAAATTGTTGATTATTGGTGCCTTTTTCAACGATTTATTGCTTTGTGGAGGGTTTCATGACCACAAGTATTTGCTTCGTTCTCCGCCGAATGGCATTTCTGACAACACCGATAGGCTTAGCTGTTTCGACATTGGCTGCATCCCAGGCAATGAGTCAGGAGCAGGAGACGCCAAATTTGCCTCCAGTCAGTTACAGCTACATTACCGAGGATTCAGAAGAACGGCAGTTCTTTGATCTTGGAGAGCTGTCAAAGTCACTTTCAGGCCAAGAATTCAGCCTCGAATCCGTAAATAGTTTATCAGCGAAAACCGTTGATGATCTCGAGGCGCTGAGGGATTCTCCTCCTCCATTTATTGAGCGGCTCCTGGCAGACGAAACAACTGCACCGCTTGCCGAAGGTCTGTTCTTGGGTGGAATGTCGAGTGCCGCAGCGATTGCGATTCTCAACGTTACATCCATCGGCAAGGAAAAGTGTAAGGCGTTGGGCAAAGAGTTGTATGGAGCACCGACACTCGGAAGTAGTTCCATGCGTGCTGTACAAAACGCAATTCACGTAGATACAGGAACAGGGCTTGGGCGCGGTGAATTTGACATCCGTACAACCAAGTTTGTTATGTGCCGCGATCCAATGACGAATACTTACGAAGGAGTTCCGATCAACGTTCGCTGGACTTTCAATGTGAATGGTAAAAGCCTTCAATCTGAAACCACCGGAAACTTCTCTGATCCGCCCCCCAACAATGGGAACTACAAACAGCGTTTCCTTGCCGAAGGGCTCGGGATTCAACTAGTACTGATGGTAATCGACGGTACGCCGCTTCCGCCAGATAACCTAGCTTACTTGGTTGTTCAGGACGCCTGTATCGACATCTGGTTTGTAGACGAAGTCAGCGGCCCTGATATCTGGGTGCCAGTTTCAATGCCGGGCAGCGGCGTGTTTTGTGCGGGCGGCTATTGCAAAGACGTTCCGCCGCGATTGGATGCGACCCAATAGCAACCGCGTCCTTTGTCAAGCAGAGTGCGAAATGAAAATTTCGCATAGCAAACACTGACACGGTCGCGATGAAGTCGAGAGTTTCTGTTTCGGCTGTATCCTTTGTTCGCGTACAAAAAAGCAGACTTTGCGTAAAAAATTGTTTGTTGCACAGAACTCAGGCGACCGTGGGCTATGGAAAACGAACGCGCCGGTAGAAGCCTGAATAAGGTCTGGCCCTGCCGCGGTTTGATACCGCTCCCTTGATAGCACCTACTGCGGCAAAGGAGATGAACTATGGGTCTGAAGCGGGCAGACAAACTCCCGCCTAGAGGCTATCAAGATACTGTACGGATCGCCACTGACCAGTGAGCTGACGCGTAAGCAGGTGACAGCAGATTTAGGCGTTGGGCTATTGACGCTAAACAATTGGATCACGGCGCATCGAGACACCGATATGAATTCGAAAGAGGAGTTTTGAACCTCGCTCAGGAGAATGAACGCCTTCGACGCGATACAACCGCCATGCCGGGTCCATCCAAAAGGAGCGATTCAAAACCACCCGTGAACTGGCGCAGGTGGAGCGCAAGATCGACCATCTTGTTGACGCCATCAGTGATGGAATGTTCCACGCTAGCATGAGGGACAAACTGACAGTAATTGAGATCCGTAGATCGGAGCTCCAAAGCACCGTCAACTCAGCCTCAGATGACACACCGGCTTTTCTGAATCCCGGCCTTTCCGACGTGTACCGCGAACAGGTCGCCAACTTGACCATGACATTGCGCGATTCATCGTCTCAAACTGGAGCTACCACCATCACTCGGCGAGTGTTATCAGAGGTCGGTCGATCCCAGAGGGAGAAGCCTATACGATTGAGATGTATGGAGAGCTGCCGGGCTTGCTTTCACAGTGCTTCCATCGCCATCGTGACAATGCAAAGCCTCGCGCTGATGGGGCGTTTAAGATTTGTTTTGTGTAGTTTTTTTGGTTGCGGGAGTAGGATTTGAACCTACGACCTTCAGGTTATGAGCCTGACGAGCTACCGGGCTGCTCCATCCCGCGACACTGTATTTGACC
>NZ_FNNP01000021.1 GCF_900106805.1 Ruegeria halocynthiae | reverse complement strand
TGGACTTGGCTGTCCCAGTTTCGAACGCACCGCCTGAAATCCGTCTCGGGTAGGGCGTGTTCCGAGTGGACACTGATCTATGCAACACGGCCCGGTTTTGGACAGAATCCCAAAGTCGAATGACGAGTGCTTCCTTGAGGCTTGGCAAAGATCGGACATGATGAACTCGATTGTCGTCACTTTTCTTAGCTGCTACTCTGCAGCGTCCGGAGCCGTCGCTTCTGCGTATATCCCTTTCACGCGTTCCTTTGTCGGATCAAAATGCGGGAATGGAACGATCTTGGCTTTCAACCGTTTTTGCTGCCCGTCCAACTGCCCGATTTCAATGTCTGACCCAATGGTGACATGGGTAACCGAAACCCGACCCAATGCGATTACTTTGCCAAGAACGGGTGATTTCATTGCGCTGGTAATTTCTCCAACCTGCGCTTTTCCAACGCGCAAGCAATCGCCCGGCGAAGGGACCGTGCCGCCTTCGATCTCGAAACCAACCAGTTTGCGGTGCGGGTGTGCCTTGCGTTCTTCGATCGCGGCCCGGCCGATGAAATCGTCGGTTTTTGATTTCAGCGGCACAGTAAAGCCGATGCCTGCTTCAAATGGGTCCGTCTGATCGTCGAATTCCGACCCGGCAAAGATCAATCCACCTTCGATCCGCAACATGTCGAGTGCCGCAAGCCCGAGCGGTGCGATGCCATATTCCTCACCGACTTCCCAAACGCGATCAAAGATTTCTACCGCATCTTTGGGGTGGCAGAAGATTTCGTATCCAAGTTCACCGGAATAACCGGTTCGGGAAATAACCACAGACGTCCCCTGCACATCGCCTACACGTGCGACGGTAAGCCGGAACCATGGCAGTTCTTCGATCGTCGGTTGTTGAGGTGGTGTCCAGAATATCTTGGAAAGAACGTCGCGACTGTGCCGCCCCTGCACCGCGATGTTGTGTAACTGGTCCGTCGAATTGCGCACCCAGACATTCATATTGCGTTTGAGTGCCTGTTCCTGCAGCCACAATCCGCTGGTGTCATTCCCGCCAATCCAGCGGAAGTTTGTTTCGCCCAAACGATAGACTGTGCCGTCGTCGATCATCCCGCCGTGTTCATAGCACATGGCTGTATAGACGACCTGACCAACGCTCAGCTTATTCATGTTGCGAGTCACACATAGCTGCATCAGCTCTTCTGCGTCAGGCCCAACAACCTCGTATTTCCGCAGGGGACTCAGGTCCATGACTGCAACCTTGTCCCGACAGGCCCAGTATTCAGCAATGGCACCATGATTGGTCATCGTGTTGGGCAGCCAATAGCCGTTGTATTCTATGAAATCACGGGTGTGCCGTGCAAAGCAGTCGTGAAACGCGGTTTTTTTGGTTTCTTCCACATCCGCCTCCGCAGATTTTCTGTAGCCGTAGGATCGCTTGAAATCCTCGGTCGCCTTGTAAGTTCGCACCTGAATATCGGTTGGGTTCCAGCCATTCGCCGGATCGATGTCGCAGGGACACCCAGTGCTCACGCAAACCAGATCGGTGAGTGCGCGGAGCAGGACGAAGTCGCCCGGTCGTGACCACGGATCGTCCATTCCAATGGCGTTGGAGTCGTCCAGCATTGTATTGAAAAAGAAATTGATTGCCGGCCAGCCCCCGCGGGGCTTGATGCCATACTGATCTAGATCCTTGTTGATATTGTCCGAACAATTCACGTGACCGGGATAGCCAAGGTCTTCGTAATACCGCGCGGTACAGGCAAGGCCGAACGTGTCATGCCGTCCGCAGGTGTCCTGTACGATTTCGACCAAGGGCTCTTGATCGACCGACCAGTATTTCGAGAATATGCCCGGTTGAGGATACAAGCTGCCCATCAGACTGCGGGTTGTTGTCGGGTCGATCTCGCGCTCGATCCCTTGATCCAGTGCACGGCGGCTGAAAGCCTGGAAATCAGAACACTCGCGTCCACGTATATCCACGATCTGTATGAATTCTCCTGCTTTGACCCCATAGGACTTGGCGTTGCCGGGCTGAATGTTGATGTCCTTCAAAGGATCAGCCAGCGGATCATGCGAGCCTACATCGGGCTTTTCCAATCCGGGTGCAGAGCGCTGGATATACAAGATGATATCCGTGGGCGGATTGTTGTCCTCGGGGCGCATCGTCTTGCCGGGTGCGGCGACGATCAAAAGGCCATCGTTTTCCGCCACGAAATGCGCCATGTCGCCGGGGCGAGACCCATCTCTAAATGCGCGAATTGCGTCGCCCTTTCCGATGTCGAAACCTGCAACCTCCAGAGCTCGCAGTACCTTTTTCCCTGAAGCGGAGCCATTTGCCAGCGTTGCAATCAACCCTTCGGGCCGCCCATGCCCCTGGGCGCCCAGCATGGCTGCGTCGGACCTCCGGTCAGGAGCAAAAAAGACCATTTCTGCCGGTTGCATGCCATCGCGGTCCAACAGCGTGATGGTATCGCCTTTGGACACCGAAATAGCGCGCGACCCCATTCCTGGAACCGGGTGGCGCTCTGTCCCGTGGGGCAGGATCGGAAGGCCAGGGGCCAGAACCCCGCTGCGTTCGAATGGAACTTCAAAAACCGGCTTCACATTCATAATGCACCTTCCTGAATGGATTCCGTCGCACCGCGGTGCGTGACCAATAAAAGACAGCCCGCCTCAGTGTGCGAGCAATGGCTGGATCCTGCGGCAAGGCTGACGAAATCCCCGCTGCGATAGCAAAACCCATCGTGATCGGTCAGATCGCCCTCGAGGACAAAGAACTCTTCCGGTCCGTGATGGATGTGGGGGTTCGAGCGTGTTCCTGGCGCCATCTTCATCAGATAGCTGCCTTGCCCGGTTTCCTCATCAAAGCTGACGTTCTTCCACCAGACCTGCTCGTCTGGCAAGCCGTCCATCCGCATCCGGATAAATCCTGTGTCGTCGAAACGGGCAACACTGCGTCTGTTCTGAAGCTGTTCCATCTCAGTCTAGCCCCAGTTGCTTTTTACGCTTTTCCGCCCAACTGCTGATCGCCATGTCAAAGGTCAGCGCCATCAGCGACACATTCAAGCCAAGGACAAAGTTCTTGCCCAACTCGGTGCCGGCCAGCGTGCGCTGCAATTCTTGTCCCAAATCCTGTGTGCCGATGAAGGCCGCGATGATGACCATGAAGAACGAGAACATGATTGCCTGGTTAAACCCGACCGCCATTGTTGGCAGCGCCAGAGGGAACTGCACCGACATCAACTTTTGTTGACGGGTCGAGCCGGACATGTCGGCCGCTTCGGTCATTTCCGGCGGTACGGTGCTGAGGCCAATAATAGTATACCGGATCAGCGGTACAGCGGCGAAGATCAGAATTGAGAACACAACAGCCACATCATTGACGCCGAACAACATGATTGCAGGGATCAGGTAGATGAAGCTTGGGAAAGTCTGCGCGGTGTCGCAGGCCAGCAGGATGCTCTTGGACCACCGGGCGGATCGGGCCGCAACAACTCCCAGGGGGATTCCAATCAGTGTCGCCAGCGCGACCGCCGAAATCACGGTGTAGAGAGTGATGACCGAACGATCCCACCAGCCCGAGAAAGCCACGATCGTAAAGAAGATAGCGGCATAGATGCCGGGTTTGCGACCACCGACCCAATAGGCAAAGGAAACCACAAGTAGGATGAAAGCTGGTGTCGGAATGGCAAGCAGCGTGTTCCGGAACGGGATCAGAACCTTGACGTTCAGGAACCAGCGCAACCATTCGGTTGGCCCTTTGATGGCATCGATTGCCAGGAACGACTTGATCACTACGTCGATTTCCTTGCCCTGGCTCAGATGTTGCTTGCGGCCGACTTCGGCTAGGATCGGGAAGACTTGCGACAGCAGAGTGAACCCAACGAACAGACCCAGCGCGATCAGTGAGATCTGGTGCCGTATCCACCACGGCGTACCACGCTCGAAGTGAACCGGTTGTTTGACGACCCAGGCCTTTGACATCCGATCGAGCATGACCGCCAGAAGAACGATGGTCACACCAATCTCAAAAGAACGCCCGAGTTTGAAACTGCCCATCATCGCCAATAGTTTGGCGCCAAGGCCGGGCATGCCGATGAAGGCGGTCAGCACCACCATGGCAAGACACAACATGATCACTTGGTTGACGCCAACCAGAATCTCTGTGCGCGCGGCGGGAACATAGACATGACGCAGCATCTGCCAGTGGGTGCACCCGGACATCTTGCCTGCTTCGATCACTTCGGGGCTGACTTTCTTCAGGCCCAGAGTGGTCATCAGGATCATCGGCGGGATAGCAAAAGTAATCGTCGCGACGGCCCCAGCTGTTGGCCCGACTTTGAAGAAGATCACGGCGGGCAACAGATATGTAAAAAACGGCAGTGTTTGCAGAACGGATAAGATAGGTTTCAACATCCGCTCGAACCAGCCGTATTTCCAAGCAGCGATACCCAGGGTCAAACCCAGAAGAAAGGCCAGGGGTGCTGCAACCACAATGACGGACATTGTCTGCATGGCCATCTTCCACTGTCCGATCGCTGCGGTCCAGATGAAGGTTCCGGCCCCCAAAGCCGCCAGCCTCCAGCCGCCAACAGCATAGCCGACGACAGCTGCAACAGCGGCGATTGCCGACCATGGGATTGGCCCCAGATGGGGCCAACGACGCTTGCCCTCCAAAAGGTTTGCTGATGTGTCCAACAAAAACTCAAGCGGGCCTTCAGCGATAAAACGGGTGACGTAAATTAGGCCAAGGTCGTTTTGAATGAAGCTAAAAATGGCGTCCATAACCTGTGCCGTTGGCGGTATTGCAGCCTCTGGGATGCGGTTCAGCCATTCAGGCAGAACACCAAAAGCCTTGGCAAGAATCAGCGCAAATGCTGCAATCAGCAGAACAGTAAGCACGCGAGTACGTCCCCACGGTCTGTCCGAGGATTCCGGCAGTTCAGTGGACAACGTCGCCATCATTCCGCTCCGAGCAGAACATTCAACGCGGCATCGCGTTCCAGAACGCCGGTGACAACGCCTTTGTCATTCGCGACCGGCAACAGGATACGACTGTCATTGATCAGAATCCGCGCCAATTCGTGGATGGTAGAACCACCATTGATTGGCGCGCCCTCCAAGGCGTGCCCGTTGACCGGCTTTGCTAGTCCCTTCGCGTGCACCACGCGGGCTTTGTCGATGTTCTCGGTGAATTTCGCCACGTATTCCGTGGCAGGGTTCATGACGATCTGATCCGGCGTATCACACTGTTCCACCGCGCCATTGCGCATGATCGCGATCCGATCTGCCAGTCGCAGCGCCTCGTCAAAATCGTGAGTGATAAAGACAATGGTCTTGCCCAGCATCTCTTGCAGGCGCAGGAACTCATCCTGCATTTCACGGCGGATCAACGGGTCAAGGGCCGAGAATGGCTCGTCCAGAAACCAGATATCCGGCTCAATCGCCAAAGATCGGGCAATGCCGACACGTTGCTGCTGGCCGCCGCTGAGTTCGCGCGGGAAATACTCTTCACGGCCCTCAAGGCCGACCAATTTGACAACTTCCAAAGCGCGCTCGCGCCGGTCATGGCGATCCTGGCCGCGCATTTCCAAAGGGAACGCCACGTTGTCAAGAACGGTACGATGCGGCAGCAGGCCAAAGGACTGAAACACCATGCCCATCTTGTTGCGACGCAACTCAATCAGGTCGCGCTCACTCAGGCTCATGATATTTTGACCGTCGACCTCAATGGTGCCACCAGTAATGTCATGAAGTCGCGAGAAACACCTTACGAGGGTGGATTTTCCTGATCCCGACAGCCCCATGATGACCAGCATTTCACCTCGGTCAACCTCAATCGAGACTTCCTTGACCCCGGCGATGTAGCCGTCAGCACGAATCTCGTCGAAGCTGCGACTTGTCGGCATGGACTTCAGATAGCTCTCGGGCGAGGGTCCAAACAGTTTCCAGACGTTTTTGGCTGAGATTACAGGCGCTGTGGCGAACATGGCTGCCTTTCTTTCTTGTTAAGCGTGGCCCTACTGCTCTGATTTCAGTAGGGCCGCGCCAGTTTCGTAGTGTATGGACGCGTTATCAGCTGCAGGTGCTGATCCAGGGATCAACAACAGCACGGTTTGCATTCAGCCATTCAGCCGCTGCATCTTCTGGCTCTAGCTCGTCTGTATCGACCAGCTTGGCCATTTCCGCGATCTGCGGATTGGTGAACGAGATGTTGGTCAGCACACAGTACGCTGTTGGCCACTTGTCCTTCATACCATCCCATGCTGCCTTCTTCAGATAGCCGGTGGCAGGGTTGCCGCAATCATATAGCGCATCGGGATTCGGACCTTTTGACGGATCCTTGTCACACCCATCTTCCCATGCAGGGAATTCAACGAACTCGCCGGGCCAGACAGCCTCGGCAAAGTTGGGCGTCCAGTTGAAGACCAAAACCGGCTTCTTATCCGCTTCTGCTGCGCCAATTTCGGCCCACAGGGCTGCCGCCGAACCTGCGTTGATAACGGTGAAATTCAGATCCAGCGCTTCGGCACGTTCTTTACCATGCTTCAACCAGTCGACCGGACCATCCAGATACCGGCCCTTGTCGCCGGTTTCCGCTGTTGCAAACAGGTGCGCACAGTCGTTCAGAGCTTTCCAGTCGGGTAGGCCTGGGCAGGATTCTTTGGTCCACATTGGATACCACCAATCCTCACGCGTGACCGCATCATGGTCGCCTGCATCATGCAGACCGCCCTTTTCGAGCGCGGCGCGGAACGATGCACCAAACGCGCCTTCCCAGACTTCCATCTCAAGTGTGACGTCGCCTAAACGCACCGACTCGTACACCGCCTGACTGTCTGTCGTAACGTATTCGACGTTGTCGCCAATCTCTTCAAGCAGCAGGCCAGCAACGTATGACATGACGATCTGGCTGGACCAGTTGTGAATTGGGATTACGATCGGATCGCTGCTATCTTCAGCAATCGCTCCGGTGCCTGCTACCGCTGCCAAGGTTGCAGCAGAAAGTAGATTTGTGAGTTTCATGTTTGCTCCCTGAGTGAGTTCATTTTTTGATTTGCGGACTCTTCCGGCCCCGAATTTGTTCATTCTGCCTAAATTCCCCCCAGATGCAGAACAGAAATTTGCGAGGCTTTGCCCATAAATTATTGAGGCTAATCTGGGTTTTCGCTACCTTAACAGCCAGTTGTCCGATCGGGATCGAGTTGATGCGGGCAAATCCTTTTGATTGCGAACACGTAAAGATAGGGACTCCGCCCTCAAATGCCGAAGAAAGCACCCGTTACCGGTAAGATTCTGCCGCCGCTCGATTACCTTCTGGCATTTGAGGCCGCAGCAAAGGCTCAGAGCTTTGCTCAAGCCAGTAAGGTGCTGAATATTTCCGAGACAGCCATAAGCCGCAAAGTGCGGTTGCTGGAACAGCATTACGACGTACCCCTGTTTGTTCGCGGGCATCGATCCGTCTCCCTCACCCAGCAGGGAGCCATTTTGTTGGCAACGGTGGAAAAGTCACTGGATCTGCTGCGAGATGTCAGCCGCGACATGTTGGCCAAACATCAGGCCAACACGGTTTCGATCTCTGCGACCAATTCTGTTGCCTCACTTTGGTTGATGCCGCAACTTCGAAAATTCAACAAATCCAACGGTCGTATCCGTATTTCGTTGATGTCGTCCGACAGCGACGCGGAGTGCATGTCTGACTCGATGGACCTGACGATTTTGCGGGGGGAAGGAGACTGGCCTGGCTACGAAGCGCAGCTCTTGTTTGGCGAAACAGTATTCCCAGTGTGCAGCCCCGAGTATCTCAAAAGCAACTCTGGAGCATCCGATCTCGCCGCATTGCCGGAACTGGACTTGATTGAAGTCACCAGCGGTCATGCCGAATGGATGACTTGGCGTACCTGGCTCGATGGCAAAGGTATTTCAATGTCAATGACGGAGCGTGCAGTTGCGTTCAATACCTATCCTTTGTCCATTCAGGCTGCGGTGGATGGTTTGGGGATTGCATTGGGCTGGGCTCATCTCGTGGATCCGTTGCTTGACAGCGGTGCTTTGGTCCGACCAGTTCAGGATGCATCGGTGCGAACTCAGTCGGGATACTATTTGCTGAAAAGCCCGACGCACAAACCGTTTCCCGAACGGCGTATCGTCGAGGATTGGCTGCTGGGCCTCAGCGCCGGGCGAAAAAGATATGCGTAAATTGTAAAATTGCTTCGGTATCGAAAGCGGGCCAGAGATTCTGGATCAGTGACTGTCGCCGGATTCTTGAGTTGACTGGTGGGAAAAAATATTTACCCTAAAGAATTAACCTGATTCCGCATTCTGTCGTTCACACGATCGGGTCTGGATGTGTTCGGCCTACTTTTGAAGGGACCCTGCCCAATGAGCTACAAATCCGACATCGAAATCGCCCGCGAGGCGAACAAGAAGCCGATTCAGGAAATCGGCGCCAAAATCGGCATC
>NZ_FNNP01000013.1 GCF_900106805.1 Ruegeria halocynthiae | reverse complement strand
ACCCTTGATTTCATGCTGTCCGCGAAGCGAGATACCGCGGCGGCCAAGAAATTTTTCGCCAATGCGCTGTATCACAACGGTATCCCAAAACGGGTCACTATTGACAAAAGCAGGAGCAACGCGGCCGGGATCAAAGAGATCAACAAAATTCTCAAGCGATTGCAGATACCGAGTAAGATTGACACTGTCAGATCAAAGTACCTAAACAACATTATCGAGCAGGATCACCGGTTCATCAAACGGCTGACGAGGCCGATGCTCGGCTTCAAAAGCTTCGTATCAGCAGCAGCGACACTTGCAGGCATCGAGACCGCCAACATGATCCGCAAGGGCCAGCTTGGGCGTTCAACAAGCGGATTCCGTCAATTTGCAGAGCTCGCTGGATAATAGCGGCCAGTCAAAACGATAGCTTTGCACTACGCCAAATTTTGCGACAAAGCCACATGACCCCGTAAGAGGCGTTGAAGAGTTCGGTTAGCCCGCAGCGACGGCCCACAGCACAATGGTCACGATGTGCCAACAGAAGAAGTTGATGTACTCGGCCCGGTCTTCCAGCGTTGAGGCCAAAAGTGGATCCGCAACTTCGGGCGTGCCAACAAACGTATGCAGGGCCGCAAGGGCCGCTGCCCCAATCCCAGTGCCAAGGTGGATTTTGTTCATGTCAGACTTCCTTGCGATAATAGGTTTCTGTGGCCTGTGCCGTCGGTTCGCGCCACTCCTCGATCAACACAACGCTGTCTGCATTCGTTAAAACCTTTTGTGACAAGAACCCCTGATGCCCGCGACGCGCGGTGATGGTTTTCATAAGCTGATCAGACAAGGGTCCCACAAGCCGGGTCTTGGTCACGACGATTGGGGTTTTAGATTGTGCCAACACCTGCATCGGCGCGACCGAAACCGCAGCGCTTGCTGCGATCATGGTCAATGCATCCCGACGGGTTGGCAAAGAGCCTTTTAGCGCGTTCATATCGCCACGCGCTCATAATATTGCACATCGGGCGGGCCGTTCATGAAAGACAACAGCTGTTCCATAACGCCATTTTCAGTGATGGACGCAATATAGGCCTGATGGTGCGCGCGTGATTTCCATTCTTCGAGGATCAGCAGCTTGTTGGTCTCTTCATCAAACAGGATCGATACGGACAAAGCCCCTTCAAACCCACGCACCGCGGGCAGCTTCGCCTCCAGGAACAGCTGCAAATCCGCATAGGCGTTTTCCTGAACGACCAGCTCCAATGTTACCCAAATACTCACATTGATCTCCTTGGTTGTGTGCGTGTTTTTTACGTCGACACAATTTTTGGAAATACGCGCACTGTAGTAAAAATGCCGGATATCGCGCGTGATCTGGGGCAATCTGTCGTCTGGTGCGATAAGGCAGAAACTGGCATCCAACCCAAAAGAGGCAAGCGCGGCATGGCATCCAGAACACATCAAACATTGTCGGATCTTGGGGCGGATGGAACCAACAGCCTAGTTATTCCGCAAGGATTACATGACTTCGTGGATGCACAGGTGGTCATGGAACACGGGCAACAAGCGATCTTTCACAAACGTATCCTGTCTAGCGCCTTTGGTGTGGAGTTTTACAACAGTTGCCCCTGCCTAGGGTATATCATCAAAGGCGAAGAGGTGTTTATTACCCCTACTGGGGAAGAGATCACGGTTGGCGCTGGAGAGATGGTCTTGCTGCCACGGGATGTCTTTATGGTGACTAACTTTTCAGGTTCGGATGGACCGCTGGAAGCGCTGTTGTTCTTCTTTGATGATACCGTGATCCGCGAGTTTGAGCGGCAAAGCCCGGGCCATTCTGCACATCCCACGTCACGTATCGGTGCCTATAAAATTGACCACCATAACAGCCTGAACGGTTTCATGCGCTCGATGATCGACATCTATAAAACCATCGACGGGACACGCGAGTTATTGCACACCAAGCTGATGGAATTGTTGTTTTTAATCGCAGCGGAAGACGAACCCATGCGCCTCAGATCATTTCTGCATGAAAACTGCTCTGATAGCGGAAAACGCAATATTCGCCACCTGATGCGGGAACATTGCGCCCATAACCTGAGCGTACATGACTATGCGCATTTATCTGGGCGTTCCGTGTCTGCCTTTAACCGCGAATTCAAACGACAATTTGGCGTTGCCCCCAGCAAATGGTTGATTGAACAACGCCTGACACGCGCACGCGACGCCGTGCTATCAACCGATGCATCGATCACCGAAATAGGCTTTGAGATTGGATATGAAAGCACATCCCACTTCATAGCCCAGTTCAAGTCGATGTTCGGAACAACCCCCAAACGATTGCGTTTGGAGCAGCTTTAGCTGGTTACAGCAACCATGCCGAGAACGTGTCATCTGCCCTAAGCAGCAGATGAACAGATCCATCAGGGCATCGATCACGTCGACCGAAATCAGCTTGCGCTTCACTCCAATCGCCAGGCACTCCCTGCTGTGCTCATCAAGGATGTTCAGCGTCCGGAAGGCATTGCCATCATCGGTTCGACTAAGCGGCGTCCACCCAGAAACCGATGCTCACCTCTGCTGGCGCGCTGGCATTCAACCACCCAACACGCTATTTGCTGGTGATCGCAAAGACGGCCTGATCCACACCTTTGACTTCAGCGATCTGGTTGTGGATCAGGCTAGCTTTCAGCTTAGCCGCAAATAGGCATTTGAGTGGCGCACGATCTTCAACAAACTGGACGTTGAAATGACGGGGCTCCTGAAGGTCGAGACGCATGACTTCGTCACTAATGCCTTGTTTGTGCATAAACCCGCTAAACAGGTAGCTCTGTCCGTGTATCGCGACGAGGGACTTGACGCCGAGGCTGTGATAGTTGTCGTGTGCATTGGTGCACTGGAATTTATTGATCTGGCTTCAGCCGAGAATCCCTCGATGAGCATTGGACCTGCCCCAACGGCCGGCGCCTTTGAATTTGACACGCCGAATTAAGTTTCGGGGCACGCCACTCGCGAAAGTCAAGCTGCAGAAACCACCCATGAGCTGTTCGTTTGTCAAATGGCAGTCCGCGACTTCTTTGCATAGCACTAGGATAAAAAAGTCTAATATTACAAATTGATAGGTGTTTCGGGCACGCATCTGGAAGGGTGCAAAATCCTGGTTGTTTCAAGCCCACCATAAAGACCGGGAACACGGCATGTATTGACAAAACGCGATTTTGGACTACGCTTAGATCAACTACTGACCTTTGTCAGACGGCATCCAAGCCCTGCATCTGTCCTGAATTTCGGGGCTATGATGCGGGGCTTTTTTGTTTTGGGAGGAGCAAAAGGGCCAATGCGAAAAACGATTAAACTAGGCATTCTGTTTTCCCGCAGTGGCAGCTACGGTAGCCTGTCAAGCGCCAGCAGGCGAGGCGCACTATTGGCAATCGACGCCATAAATTCTGACGAATCCTATGACTTTGTTTTTGAAACCGTCGATCGTGATCCCAAGGGTAACGTCGACCTCTACGCGCCGCTTTGCGAAGAAATCCTTGAAGAGAAATCCGTCGCCCATGTCATTGGCTGCGTCACCAGTTGGAGTCGGAAAGATGTCATTCCGCTTCTTGAGCGATATGGCGCTACGCTATGGTACTGCCTACCTTACGAAGGGTTCGAGGCCTCTGATCACGTCGTCTACACACACGCCTGTCCCAACCAGCATTTACTTCCTCTTCTTAGTTGGGCACTGCCACGATTTGGAAACCGTGGATATCTTACCGGGTCCAACTACATTTGGGGCTGGGAAGTAAATCGCGTTGCGCGCGAGATTATTCTCGAAGCTGGCGGTGATGTTCTCGGCGAACGCTACCTTGCGCTGAACGACATCAGCATTGGGCATATGATCGAGGAAATTCGGGCGACCCGACCGAACTTTGTATTGAATTCGCTGGTTGGCGCATCGTCTTACACGTTTTTGAAAGCTTTTGCCGAACTCGCCAAAACTGATAGCTTTTTCACCCCTGATAACTGTCCCGTTCTGTCGTGCAATCTGACGGAAAGTGAATTTGTTGAAATTGGCGCTGCGGCAGAGGGGCTTATCTCAGCGGGTCCATATTTTCATGGTGCGCGGGGATGGCCATGTCACGGGGTTCGCAGCTTTGAATCTTCTTTTGAAGCGGCTTCATGGGCCGCGGTTATGGAACTTGCAAAGCTCTTGCAAGCAAACCCAGGGGCGGAATCTGCGCCCATTTCAAAGTTGCTGAGCGTCAACACGTACAGAACAATGGTTGACACTGAAACACATCACACCGCCTTGCCTGTTCTAATCGCTCAGGTCAAAGACGGCGCCTTTCAGGTTCTTGAACAGTGGCAAGACATACCCGCCGATCCCTATCTATCTCATTCGGAGCGCCGCACTGATACCCGCCTTCCAAGATTGCAGATTGTCAAATGATGATACGGCTACATATCCCTGATCTTAGCAAGCTGCGGGTTGCTATATTGCATCGTCCACATGCAACAGTCCAATCCTTGCGCCGACAGTGCAAACCCATTGGTCTGGACGTTTTTGATTGTTGGCCTGAATTGCCCCCGAAAGCATTGGCAGCGGATTTCGTCTTTTTTGACGCGGATATGGGCTATGATGCTCAGTTTCCCTGGAACACAGGTGAAGCCCCAATGCCGATGATTGCCTTGATCGGCTCCGAAGCGCCTGGGCGGATTGAATGGTCTCTATCGCAAGGGGCCGATGCTCAAATACTTAAACCAGTGGGCGATGGCGGCGTCTTTAGTGCACTCTTGATCGCTCGCCGGGCTTTTGAGGTGCGCCAGCAGATGCGTGACGAAATTTGTGTTTTACGTGGAAGATTGTCTCAGCGTCAAACCGTAGTACAGGCAGTGACCCTACTTGCAGCAGCCGGTCGTAGTGAAGACGAGGCTTATGCGCAACTGCGGCAGTTGGCGATGGCGCGGCGTGAAACAATGGAAGACGCGGCGCACAGAATTGTTCTTGCAGCTCAAAGTCAAGGAGGGCTTCATGGCAAACTCGGTAAGCACTGACCCGGATATCCCGACAACGATTGAACCTGGCGTGATTGCACAATTTGCACGTCGAAAGCTCGCCTTATTTGGTCTCTTTTTAGTTCTAATGACACTATGTGCCGCGATCTTTGCACCGTGGCTCACAGCGTTTGACCCAAATGAGCAGATGTTCGACGGACTGACACTTCAAGGTGCCCCGATGCCGCCAGGTGAGCAGTTTGTGCTTGGTACTGATCTGTTGGGGCGCGACCTGCTGACCAGGATACTTTACGGCGCACGAACCTCGTTGATCATCGGCGTAGCTGCAAACGGTTTAGCACTGCTAATTGGTACAATTATCGGTGTAACAGCGGGGTATTTTCGCGGCTGGATTGGAAGTGCGTTGATGCGCATGACTGATTTGATGATGGCGTTCCCTGCGTTATTGCTTGCGATCTGCCTGGCGGCAATTTTCCAGCCATCGCTTTGGATAGTAGCTCTGGTGATCGCAATTGTTTACTGGGTTCAAACGGCGCGCGTTCTGTATGCAGAAACCGCATCACTTGCGCAGCGTGAGTTCATTGCCGCTGAGCGAACTCTTGGTGCGGGTCACTTGCGCATTCTGCTCAAACATATCCTACCGCACCTTGTTCCCACCATCATCGTATGGGGCACACTTGGTATTTCCACCACTGTTCTGCTCGAAGCAACGCTTAGCTTTCTGGGAGTGGGCGTACAACCACCAACGCCAAGCTGGGGCAATATCATCTTTGAAAATCAAACCTATTTTCAAGCAGCTCCGTGGCTGGTCTTCTTCCCCGGCCTTGCAATTGTGACACTGGCGCTTGCGTTCAACCTTGTTGGTGATGCTTTGCGCGAAATTTTGGACCCCACTCAAAGAGGACGCGACTAATGGCCGGTTTTGTCTTGCAACGCCTATTTCAGTCCCTGCTGATCCTGCTTGGTGTATCCATAATCACATTTGTGCTGCTTTACTGGCTGCCTGCGGATCCTGTTCGGCAAATCGCAGGTCGATCTGCAACGCCACAAACCGTAGAAAATATTCGCCAGCAACTGGGTCTTGATCAACCTTTATGGGCGCAATACTGGCGTTACCTGACCGGCTTGGTACAGGGTGACTTGGGGCGCTCCTACCTGCAGAAGACTGAAGTCAGCACGTTAATCGCATCCCGACTTCCCGCATCACTTCTGCTTATGGCGGGTGCCATTTTTGCAGAGCTGTTGATCGGATTGAGCATGGGAATTATCGCGGCCCTGCGACGCGGTACCACCACAGACCAATCGCTGATGATCATCTCTTTCATCGGCGTTTCGGCGCCTCAGTTCGTTGTTGGTCTTCTGTTACTCTACGTCTTTGCGGTTCAACTCGGATGGTTCCCAATTGGCGGCTATGGGACATTTTCACATCTTGTGTTGCCGTCCATGACGCTCGGAATTCTTGGTTCTGGTTGGTATAGCCGAATGATGCGATCCTCGATGATCGAAGTTCTGCGGCAGGACTATGTACGTACGGCCCGTGCCAAGGGCCTAACCCGAGTTCGCGTTATTTTTCGGCACGCCTTACCCAATGCGATCCTGCCAATCGTTGCAATGATTGGCATCGATATCGGAATTTTCATGGGTGGGATCGTAGTTGTTGAAAGTGTCTTTGGCTGGCCGGGAATTGGCCAACTTGCATGGCAAGCGATCCAACGTGTCGACATTCCGATCATCATGGGCGTGACTTTGGTTTCGGCCACTGCAATCGTAATCGGCAACCTGCTGGCTGACCTTATCAGCCTTTTGATCGATCCCCGCATCCGAACACGATGACAACCACCACTCACCAATAAAGAAGTCTTCAATGGGAGGAAACAATGAAGAATTTGATTGCAACCACGGCGATGGCAATTTGTATTGCTCTACCGGCTGCTGCTGAAAGCTATCAGCCGGACCCCAATGCAAAACCTGGAGGTAATATCGTCATTACCTATAAAGATGATGTGGCAACACTTGATCCCGCAATAGGCTATGACTGGCAAAACTGGTCCATGATTAAGTCACTCTTTGATGGGTTGATGGATTATGTTCCGGGTACAACGGACCTGCGACCGGGACTTGCGGAAAGCTACACTATCTCGGACGATGGTATGGTTTTCACTTTTCAGTTGCGCGCGGGTGTGAAGTTCCACAATGGACGTGAAATGACGGCAGAAGATGTCGTCTATTCATTGAACCGCGTGACAAATCCAAAAACGCAAAGCCCAGGGGCTGGTTTCTTTTGGTCCATCAAAGG
The DNA here is from genome assembly GCF_900106805.1 of Ruegeria halocynthiae. Taxonomy (GTDB): domain Bacteria; phylum Pseudomonadota; class Alphaproteobacteria; order Rhodobacterales; family Rhodobacteraceae; genus Ruegeria; species Ruegeria halocynthiae. The sequence continues at coordinate 72,024 of NZ_FNNP01000013.1, read as the reverse complement.
GTATGACGCGGTCGCTAGCGGCGATGCTGAAACGCTTGAGGGTGTGACGGCCATAGACCCGTCCACAGTGCAGATCGAGTTGAGTCGCCCCGATGCAACATTCCTGCATGTCATGGCGCTGAACTTTGCTTCTGTGGTTCCGCAAGAAGCGGTTGAGGCGGCCGGAGATGACTTCGGCAAAAAACCAGTTGGAACCGGCGCCTTCTCGCTTGGTGATTGGACGATCGGTCAGAGCTTGGTCTTCGCCAAGAACCAGGACTACTGGCGCGATGGCATCCCCTATCTTGACCAAATCACGTTTGAGGTTGGTCAGGAACCCATTGTTGCATTGCTTCGTTTGCAAAACGGTGAAGTTGATGTGCCTGGCGACGGAATACCGCCCGCAAAATTTCAGGAAGTGATGGCGGACCCCGCACAGGCTGATCGTGTTGTCGAAGGCGGGCAATTGCACACTGGGTACATTACCCTGAACACGCAAATGCCGCCGTTTGATAATGCAGTGGTCCGGCGCGCCGTCAACATGGCGATCAACAAAGAGCGGATCATTCAAATCATCAATGGGCGAGCCGTTCCAGCAACACAGCCTCTGCCGCCAAGTATGCCCGGCTATACAGACGGCTACGCTGGGTATGCGTTTGACCCGGAAGCAGCCAAAGCGATGCTGGCAGATGCGGGCTTTGCCGATGGGTTCGAAACCGAGCTGTACGTCATGAATACAGATCCAAATCCACGGATTGCACAGGCAATCCAGCAGGATTTGGCCAGTATCGGGATCACCGCCGGTATTAAATCTCTTGCGCAAGCCAACGTTATCGCTGCCGGAGGTGAAGCTGACCAAGCGCCTATGATCTGGTCGGGCGGCATGGCATGGATCGCGGATTTCCCGGATGCGGCCAATTTTTATGGCCCGATCCTTGGTTGTTCCGGCGCTGTTCAAGGCGGTTGGAACTGGTCTTGGTATTGCAACGAAGCGCTTGACGCAAAGTCGACAGAAGCGGACGCGATTGTCGATCCCGGCCGCGCTGATGAGCGGTTAGAAATGTGGAGCGAAATCTACATGGAAATCATGGAAGACGCGCCATGGGTGCCAGTATTCAACGAACAACGCTACACCATGAAATCTGCTCGCATGGGCGGTGCAGATGCGCTTTACGTGGATCCGGTCTCTATTCCTGTCAACTATGACTATGTGTTTGTGACGGACTGATGTGTAACGCTTGTTCCTACACAATCCACAATTATCAGCACCATTTTGGCTGGGACAACTCGCTTGTCCCAGTCGAGACGGTCTCACCTGGTTCAACGATTGAATTTCGCTGTGTTGACAGTTCTGCTGGGCAACTGACTGCTGACAGCACTGTGAAAGACGTCGAAACGCTGGATTTTGGTAAGATCAATCCGGTGAACGGGCCAATCTACGTTGAAGGCGCTGAACCTGGGGATGCGCTGAAAATCACAATCGACAGCTTTAAGCCCTCTGGATTTGGCTGGACTGCAAACATTCCTGGTTTCGGCTTACTGGCTGACCAGTTCACCGACCCTGCTTTGACGTTGTGGAAATATGATCCCAACACGATGGAGCCTGCCCTGTTTGGCAAACACGGGCGTGTTCCCCTAAAACCCTTTGCCGGAACCATTGGCAACGCGCCTGCCGAACCGGGGCTACATTCGATTGTGCCACCCAGGAATGTTGGGGGCAACTTGGACATTCGTGACCTTTCGGCAGGTACAACACTTTACCTGCCCGTCGAGGTTGCCGGAGCCATGCTGTCCGTCGGAGACACACATGCAGCACAGGGCGACGGTGAAGTATGCGGAACCGCCATTGAATCGCCTATGGATGCTGTAATGACCATAGATTTGGTGAAAAATGCGCAGTTGAAAATGCCTCGCTTCACCACCTCGGGCTCCGTCACACGGCACCTGGATGCCAAGGGGTATGAGGTCACAACAGGTGTTGGGCCTGATTTAATGACCGGAGCACGTGATGCGGTGATGGGCATGGTGGATTTGCTGTGTAGATCTCACAGCCTATCGGCCGTGGATGCCTATATGTTGGTGTCGACATGTGGTGACCTTCGGGTCTCAGAAATTGTTGATGCCCCGAACTGGATTGTGTCATTTTATTTTCCAAGGTGTGTCTTCGAATGAATAGTGAAAATACAACTCCCTTCAAGGTCGCTACCTCCAATTGCCCCTCGGGTACTGAACCCGTTTTGCGGGTCGATCAACTGGCGATTTCCGTGAACACTGAGAACGGTTTGAAACCCCTCGTTCACGAGTTGAGTTTTGACCTTCACCGTGGCGAAACCCTTGCTATCGCGGGGGAAAGCGGATCTGGAAAGTCCCTGACCTCATTGGCGATAATGGGGCTGCTCCCGCCGCCAGCAGTGCGTGTGACCGGCGGGTCAATCCATTTTGGTGACCAGGAGCTGACCACCCTTGGTGAAAATGCGTTCAGGCAGATCAGGGGCAATCGGATTGCCATGATTTTTCAAGAGCCGATGACGTCGCTGAACCCAGTAATGAAAATTGGTACGCAACTTGCCGAGGCGATTTGCGCACATGAAGCGATCTCACTGAAAGAAGCGCGCTTGCGCGCCCTGGAAGCGCTAAGGTCAGTACGCTTATCTGAGCCGGAGAAGCGGCTAAATCAATTCCCACATGAATTGTCAGGCGGGATGCGTCAGCGAGTTATGATTGCGATGGCGATTGCCCTGAAGCCTGACATTCTGATCGCAGACGAACCCACTACTGCACTTGACGTTACTGTGCAACGCGAGGTGCTTGATCTACTTCGGGACCTCCAACTTGAAATGGGGACAGCTCTGATTTTGATCACTCATGATATGGGTGTCGTGGCTGAAATGGCTGACCGCGTGTTGGTCATGAAAGGCGGGCATTTCGTCGAAGAAAACCATGTAGAGTCACTTTTTGCAAAGCCACAAAAGGTCTATACAAGAAATCTTTTGGAGGCGGTGCCCAAACTTGGTGATGGGTCAGGCGAGGCGCGAATGGGCAGGCCTGACGAAGACACACTGGTCGCAGAGTTGGAAAATGTCGTCGTACATTTTGACGTGCGTAGCGGAATCTTGGGGCGCGTCACCCATCGTGTTCATGCCGTTGAAAACGTCAGCCTGAACATTCGCAAAGGCGAGATTTTTTCACTGGTCGGAGAAAGCGGTTGCGGCAAATCTACCATCGCCAAGGCGATGGTCGGACTAGTGGATCATTCAGGTCGTATCCGTATCAACGGACATGACATCAGTCCGACATATGGTGCGATGTCCAATCAGACCCGCCGCGATATCCAAATGGTGTTTCAAGACCCGATGGCGTCGCTTGACCCTCGTATGCGGGTTGGCGAACTGGTCCGCGAACCTTTGGTGATACATGGCGTGGGGACACGACAAGAGCAAGACCAACATGTTGAATATTTATTTGAACGTGTGGGACTGGCGCGAGACCAGATCCAACGTTATCCGCATGAATTCTCCGGCGGTCAACGGCAACGTATCTGCATCGCACGTGCTCTTGCTCTTAATCCCAAGCTTATCATTGCAGATGAAAGCGTGTCGGCCTTGGATGTCACAGTTCAAGCTAAAGTTTTGGATCTGTTGAAAGAGCTCGTTTCTGAATTGGGCGTGTCTTTCTTGTTTATCTCCCATGACATGGCCGTTGTTGAAAACATCTCTGATCGCGTTGGCGTGATGTATCTTGGTCAAATTGTCGAGACGGGAAGCCGCCGACAAATTTTCGGATCACCACGTCATAGCTATACCAAAAGGCTGCTTTCCGCGGTGCCTACACCGGATCCAAGTCGAGAGCGCCAATCGTTGGCCCGTCTTGTCGGTGATGTTCCCAGCCCAGTCAAGCCCATCGCTGAACGGGTATCTTATGTTGAGCTGGTGGACATGGGTGATGGGCACCTGATTGCGCTGGAGGACACTATGAAGTAATCAGAGTTTGGATCTTGTTCTGCCCTCTGAGACAAAAAATTGCGCGCAATGGGCTTAGTCTTGCCGCCAATCCAATACGACTTTCCCTGGCTTGCCAGATTTCATCGCGGCAAATCCATCGGCGTAATCCTTCATCAAAAATCTATGTGTAATGACTCCAGAAACGTCCAACCCGTTTTGTAGCATGTTAATCATCTTGTACTAGGGTCAGGATTCATAACCAGTAGATGACTAGAGCCGCGAGTGCGATGGCTGATAGGAAGACCTTGGAACAACGATCGTAGCGTGTTGCCACGCGCCTCCAATCCTTGAGCCTGCCAAACATGATCTCGATGCGGTTTCGCCGCTTGTATCTGCGCTTGTCGTACTTTACCGGTTTCTTGCGTTGCTTTCGGCCGGGAATGCAGGCGCGTATCCCTCTGTCTTTTAACGCTTCTCGGAACCAGTCGGCATCATAGCCACGATCACCGAGCAGCCAGTCCACGTTTGGTATGCTGCTGAGCAGAGCCCGAGCACCGATGTAATCACTAACTTGGCCAGCGGTGACAAAGAGGTTCAAAGGCTGCCCTTTGCTATGACAGATGGCGTGCAATTTTGTATTCATGCCGCCCTTGGTTCTGCCGATCAGGCGGCCACGCCCCCCTTTTTCGCGGCCATACTGGTCGCGGTGCGGTGGGCTTTGAGATAGGTCGCGTCAATCATGACCGTCTTCTTTTCGCCGTGTTCGGCGGCGAGACCAGCCATCATCCGCGCGAAGATGCCTTTCTCGCTCCAACGCTTCCACCGGCTGTAAAGCGTTTTGTGAGGCCCGTAGGCTTCCGGGGCGTCTCGCCAGCGCAACCCATTGCGATTGATGAATATAATCCCGCTCAACACTCGTTTGTCATCAACCCGAGGCTTGCCGTGCGACTTCGGGAAGAAGGGGGCGAGCTTCGCCATCTGTTCGTCGGTTAGCCAATAAAGGTCTCTCATGTCACCGCTCCGTTTTGGGAGCCGTGAATCACGCAACGCAGCGAAAATCAATGCATCCTGACCCTAGGGTCAGCCTCTGGAGGCGAACTCACACGATTGGTATCTAATCGGACTTTTTCGCGAGTTTCTTAAGCGTGTATCCTGTGTTCTTCCTGCAAAACGCGCTTAGGGCGCGCATTGATGTGAAACCCAGCTCTTCCTCCATATGTTCCCCATAGTCCATGTTGGACAGTCGGACGAGAACAAATTCTATGCGCGCTTCTTGCACGACTTTTCGGTAGCTTTGCCCTTGTTCCGATAGACGTCGCAACATTGAACTTCGCGAGAGACCCAGAATTGCCGCAGCCTGATCAACCGAATGGATTTTTGGGAAGCTGTCAGAAACGAGTTTTCTTAGTCTAAGTAAGGTTTGATCAGTAGCAGCGGGCAACCGTGCCGTTCGATGAATCTCTTCTAACAACACTTTATTCAACTGATCGTTCCGATAGCCAACACTTTGCCCGACCAGTGAGTATGGATATAGAGTATATGCTTCTTCCGGATGGCAGCCAAATTCGATTTTGGTGCCCGCAATTTTTAGAAGCGTATCTGAGAAGCCTTGCTTCGGCAGGCTTGTTTTGTACCTGATCAACTTGGCTTCCTCCGGAAGATGCCGTTTGTAAAACGCGGTTTCCCCCAAAATCAGCAACGTGATGAAAATATCCCAGTGCCGGTTCGTAATTTCGATCGCAGGTCGGACTTTTAAGACCAAGCCTTCCGCTACTGGCTCGAAGGTGGCGGCGAACACAGGAAGATAGGCGGTTTCTTTGGATAAGACATCACGAAACGCAGTGGCGATGTCTACGCTGGTCTCAAGATAAGCTGTCAGTAGCTGATGTGTACCGTAATGCCAGAGGTTGGTCGCCAGCAATGGCCAGTGTTCACCTATCTTGCGGTCTGCAACATCAAATGCATATAAAAGCTCATCCAAGACCAGCTCGGATTGAAGGTCCGCAAGCTCTGGTAAATCGTCTTTCAAAAGCTTGCCAAACTGGCTTCGGAATTGAGCGCGAAAGAAAGATGGAAAAACAATCTTGGGTTGTATATCGCTGTTCATGAATCCCAATTGAAAACGCACATACTCGTAACTCTTCCTGATCCGGATGGGGTGAGTGCGTCCCCTCCTACCTTTTTTCTGTTCGCTTCCCCATGCTACACCGAAAAGAGCCTATTTGAAGCAAAAGTCGGAAGTGACACGCTGGGGTGGAAATGTTGAAGTTGAATTTTGTCATGAATCTGGCAATTGCTACTTAATTAGTACAATCTTGCCACATTTTGTGCGGGTGTGATCTGTGCTGTTAAGAAACAGCCTCAATTTCCGAATCAAACCAATTCGTGCATTTTGCAAACAGAAGCAAAAATCAGTCGGTCTTGGTTCTTATTCGCCATCAATTTGATGAGACTTTGGGCGCGGTTTGAGACTCAGCGCGTTGATTTCGGTGAATCCACTGAATTGTTCAAGCATCCCGCTTTCGACGAGCTAATCTATTGCTGTCACGGTTTTCCATTGTTTCGGGGAACTAATGGGAGTTTGCATTTTGCCGGTCCGGTTTGGCGCCGTTCTATTTTCGATCTGATCTGAGAGGTCGAGGATAGTTCCATAAACTGAACCAACAATCTTCACTTGATTGGGCCGAGAATGTGAATTGCAACTGAGGTGTATGAGTAATGAATGACAATCTTCTTTTCTTAGATGCAGCAAAGGCAAGTTTCTCAACGCGGCGTTCCTCACATGATCCGGTAGCAGCCGATAACTTGAGCGGTTCAATGATCCGGGACTACGGCGACCTGCATGATGAAACCAGAAGTACAAAGTACATATCGACTGATGCAGCCAAGACGCTTCTCGAAGAAGAGCGGAAGCGAACCATGCTTTTTGCAATCCCCTTCAAGAAAGCCAGCCTGATACGCCCACTTTGGACGCTAGAAATCCACAATGACAAGGGTCCGCGATACGTTCTTCAAAGTCGCAGCCAGCGTAGCAGGCCGATCTTAGCAGGCACCCCGAGCGGTGTGTATGGCATCGCGGCCGAGATTGGGGCCGAACAGGTGGTTCTGTGTATGCCCAAAGAGTGAGCAATCAGAGATGCACAGGGGTGCGCATCGCTGACTTAGCAATACGAAAATTGGGTTTGGTTTCAGCGGCTTGGGTGGTCGCGAAAGGGAGCAAATAGATGACAATTAGAAAAGACGTACTCGTTTACAGCACAACAGACATGGCGGGGTCATTCACCGTTGGTGGAACGCTGACGATGGTTGGTCAACCGGATGCCATGACATTTACGGATGACGAATTTTCCTTATGGCCCGCCGATTTCGGTGCCGGCGTCTCCGTTGATTCCAACCAAACGCTTTATGGAACGCTAGAGGGCACGCAGTTCTCGGGCAATAACGGAACCACGGATGCATTTGAATTCGAACGTGCCTTTCTGGTCGAAGACAGCAATGGCGTTCAGTTTAGCATTTATGAGATCAATAACACATTTTTGGGTGGCTCAACAGTTGGCTATGTATCCGAGGTAACTCTTGACCCTGATGAGACCTATACGATCAAAGAGATCGACGTTTCAGTAAATGATCCCGGGGGCGACAGTTCCACTTATGCGGCAGAGCCGGACTGGGATGACTTGGCCGGCCAGGTAAATGGCGCTTCTGGAGATGATGTCATCAATGTTGGATACGTGGATGGCGACGATGACGTGGTCGATGGGAGTGATGGCGACAATGACGTCATTTTTGGCGGTGGCGGCAATGATACAATTAACGCCGGTGAAGGAGATGACGTTATCTATGGGGATAACGATGCCCCCCTTCCCGCCGGTACAACAGAATACGTGGTTCAGGGTTTCATCCGAGATCTGAACTTCGAGTTGACCGGTGGGGACTTTAATGTCGCCGGAAGTGGCACCAGTTTTGATGTGTTGGGTGATCCGCTGGAAATTCGCATCATCGACAACGACAGTGGCGCCGGCGACGATGCTATCGCCAACGAAACGCCAGATGATACCGATCAACTGATCGAGATTAACGGCGTTCTGTATAACTTCGTCGCGGATTTTCAGCTGGAGTTTCTGGGTAGTGATGGCGTGGTCTATACCATGTTGGTCATCGACGCGGATCGCGACGGGGATGGCGTACTTAGCGGATATTCAGGTGCTTACCCAGATCCGGTGGGTGACGCACACTATGAAGACGGGCAGGTGCTGCTGCCAGTGGGGGCGGTTCCGCCTGCTGGAGTTACACTCACGATAACAAGCACGCCTCTCGTTCAGGCAGGTAACCCTGATTACACGAGCCTGAATGGTGGGGCTGTCGTCACGGACTATGATGACACCATAGATGGTGGCGCAGGTGATGACACAATATTCGGTGGGGAAGGCAACGATACCATTGATGGCGGTGCAGGCCGCGACATCTTATCAGGTGGCGATGGCGATGACACTTTCGTACCGGGTCCCGGCCATAACACTATTAAAGATTTCAATGTTGGCAATAGCGGGTCAATCAATGACGGACTTCTGAATAACGATTTTGTTGATCTGTCAGGTTACTACAGCGAAGCGAATTTCCTTGCAGCGGTCGCCGCGGGTCATATTGATCCTGCGGTCATCGAAAACGAGCTGGAATGGCTGCGCGCCGATCAGGCCGACGGCGTTCTGAATGACACCTTTGCTGGCTGGGATGCCAACAATTCGCTCACCATTCTGGATGGTGCTGGTGTGCCCGTCGACCCCGCTGACCTGACCACTGACAACACCAATGTGAATTTCAGCTTCTTCAAAGCCGATCCTGACGGGATTGTTGACGGCGAAGAGTACGGCGAAACGATGGGTCTGCTCTATGACGATGCAGGGCAGCTAACCGACGGGGGCGGTGACATCATCGATGGGCCGGACGGTCTTGATGACTTCATTTTAGGCAACGGCGGTGATGACAATATCTTCGCCGGTTTGGGTGACGACGAAGTCTATGGCGGTGACGACAACGACACAGTGGACGGGGGTGACGGCAATGACCTTGTGTTCGGAGACGCCGGTGACGACACGCTTATTGGTGGCGCTGGCAATGACGAGCTTCAGGGTGGCACCGGCAATGATGATCTGGAGGGGGGGGATGGTAATGACCTTCTCTTTGGTGACGCTGGCATCGATACAATTAGCGGTGGCGGTGGCGATGATGAACTTGCGGGCGGTGCTGGTAACGATGATTTGGACGGAGGCGTTGGCAACGACCTGATGTTCGGAGACGCCGGTGACGACAATATGACCGGTGGGCTTGGAGATGATACCCTGGTTGGCGGTACCGGAGTTGACATCATTGATGGTGGTGCCGACAACGACCTAATTTTTGGGGGCGCTGGCGACGATGTTCTGATTGGCGACGACGGCAATGACCAACTTCAGGGTGGTGTTGACAATGACATTCTGGCCGGGGGCGACGGCAGCGACATCCTTTTCGGTCAGGATGGCGACGACACGCTGATCGGTGGCGCAGGAGTTGACACGCTTGTCGGCGGTGCTGGCAATGACGATATGGACGGCGAAGATGGCGACGACCAGCTGGTGGGGGGCTTGGGAGACAACCAGGCCACGGGCGGCGCCGGGAATGACATATTCTACTACACCGCGGGTGAGAATCTCGATATCACCGACTTCGGATTGGGATCGACCGATGCGGATGATGGTGACGGTACGAACAATGATTTCGTTTATCTGGCGGACTACTATACAAATCAAGATGAGTTCGAACAGGACCTGGCCGATGATGGTATCCTGAACCAATCTGCAGGTGACTACACTGATAACAGCACTATGGCTGGAGGTGAGATCACTGGCTTAAGCGGATTGAATGGTATCAGCGCGTCGTCCTTGCTTGAGCAAACAGGGGTGCCCTGTTTTGTCCGCGGCACCCGCATTGCGACGGTCAAAGGCCTGATCGCGATTGAAGACCTGAAGGTGGGCGACAAGGTCATTACCCGAGACGACGGCGTACAAGAAATCCGTTGGATCGGGTCAAAGACCGTACCCGCCAAGGGAAAATTTGCGCCTATTAAGATCTCCGCAGGTGTGCTCGGCCCGAACGATCGGGACCTATGGCTATCTCCCAATCATCGTGTGCTTCGAGTTGGCGGGGACAACAATCTATTGTTCGGTACCGATGAGGTGTTTGTTGCCGCCAAGCATTTGGTTGGCCAGCACGGCATCACCCAAGAAGAGGGCGTTGGTGTTCAGTATTTCCACATGATGTTCGATACCCATCAGGTCGTGCTGTCCAACGATATCTGGACGGAAAGCTACTACCCTGGCCACGAAACGATGGGGAAAGATGCCGGGGTTCGGGATGAAATACTCGAACTGTTTCCCGAGCTCGCGGGATCTGGAGGACTCTCCAACTACGGAGACACAGCACGTGTTGTTCTAAAGGCCTTTGAAAGCAGTCTTGTTGACTTGAAGCCGGCGCTCCTGGCGGGCTGATGGTCCTTTGAAGGCGGCGCAGAGTATTGGGTTCTCTTCAGTCGATTGTTGCGAAATCAAAACAGTAGCGCGCGCAGAGGCACCTGAGTTGCGGCGAAGTAAAAATGGAGTTTTGTATGAAGAAAATCTTGGCTTTGGCGGGGCTTTTCATCTTACCGTTTGGAACAGCAAACGCTCAGGAACCTCACGTTTTCAGGAACCCCTGCGAACGAGGCTCACTACCACTGGTCGGTACGATAAATCATGTAAAGCGACAGTTTGTAGTCCATTTGTTGGAAGCCCGCTCAGAACTGTCACTTGGGACTGCTGAGTTAATCGGACATCAACTTTGTGAAGATCTGTTGCTCGTCAATGACTCTGAAGGTCTGACAAGGCGCTCAAACAGCCTTTTGGCTTCGTATGTAAAATCTCATTCAAAGTAACTCCATAGTTTAAGGTTCCATTTCCATCTCTGCGGCCACCACTCACAACGGACTACGCCGAAATGCGCCATTTTTCCGATTGGCGTTTGGAACCAGCTTCATCCGCATCTTTCGAAGTCATTTTGGAACGTGCGGATGAAGCATCTATTGTGCCTGGTGGCGTGCGTAGAAGCTGAAGAAAACTACCATTGAAGCTCTTACGTCTTTAGTGTGGCTCCAAGTCAATGCAGTCGCTTTTGAGTTCAAAGCAACAATCTAGAGATGCAATAAGAAGCATACATCGCAGCGTTCGCGGCGCGAGCAAAAAAACCGCATAGATTCGCACACTGCGATTTCGCTTGTACTGAATTGCAGCGAAAGACGGCAATGACGGGCCGCACTGCAGCAGGTTAGATTAGTCTTCAAGATCTGCTTTGGACCGTCCTCATCGCCGCAGTCTGGGCCCTCCAATAAGATACCGAGGTTGCTCCGATGGCGGCAACGAGCCCATTCTTACAAATGCTGCGCAGCGCCTAAACTGGTGCGAAGCGACAAGACAGGACGTTTGAACTTGGCAACAGCAAGCACTTGGGTTTGCACTAGTCGTCAGTTAAGAATCTTGCAAAGACATTTTGCAATACCCGCGAAATGTTGTTGTCGTAATTATTCCAGGGCAGACATCCGCAAAATGTAATCGAGCCTGTCGCAAAAACCGATCCGCCGCCGGGATATGTGCAATAGATCATGTCGGCGTGTTTCGCCTCGGCCTCGCTACTGCCTGTTAAATTGGTCAGGTGGGTCAACTGCTCCTCGGGGACCAGCATAAAGTTGTCTTCGACCGTGACAGATCGGGCCAGCAGGACTGCATTGTCTGGCGTTCCGATGTGGCTATCCATGTGATCCAGTTCGAACCCTGCAGCACCTTGCCCGGAAAAACCAAAATCGCCGATTATTTCGCCGTCAACACCTTCAAATACCCAGTCGTATGCCGGATCGGTTGTGACACGCTTATAGGGGTCAGCAACGAATTCACCCTGAGCCGCAAAGCCAATACCGACCAGGTCCTGCGGAGCGCGACCGTTGCGGCGCCACAGCCCACCATAGCTGCCATCAAAGGCATTATAGTATTCTCCGGGTTCAGCGGCCCATGCGCGAATACCGTCCTCTGCCCGGCGGATTTCCAGCATGCTCTCATTTTCGCTGTGCACCGCAATGCGCCAGTAGAACCCATTGCCGCCAAGGTATGCCAGATGGCCGCCGCCATCGCGATAATCGCGCAGGGCGTTCAGGCTTTCCTCAGTGTGATATTCCGGGTGACTTCCTGTTGTGACCACTTTGTAGCCTGCAATCGCGTCATGGCCATGGATATGCAAATCGTAGTCGGTCACTAGATCATAAGCGATGCCTTTGGCGTGTAACCAGCTGAGCAGATGACTGTCGGCCGGGAAATGACGCAACCCGGAACAAGGCGTTCCACCAAAGGTCAGAAAACCGGGGCGCAGGTTGAACAAGGGGCGACGGTGCGAGGCATTGCAAATTCCCGAACCATCGGAGTGATAATTGTAAGTCGATAGGCCGTATTGAGGAAACTCCGCTGGGTTGTGAGGATAGGCATCCCAATCCGCAATCTGTTTCTTCCACGAAGGATGATAGTCGGGTCGCGCGTGGTTGCCATAGATAGCATAGGTGAACGTTGACATCAGAACACATAGGTCGGCGTGCCGCTCGCCCAGCGGTGCGCAAACAAAAAACGGGATAGCATCATGGTGACCGTCACATTCCAGACGCATGATGTAGACGCCGGTAGGCATGTCATCGGGAATGGTAAACGTGAAATCAGTATCCCAGTCAAAATCGTAGATATCGTCGTCATGGAAGTGGATAGCGCCATAATGATCTGGCCGATGAGACCAGTTCATTTCGGTTGCGTCCCAGTTCGAACCGGTCATTGCGCGGGTCGGGAAGTTGACCAGCGACAGGTCTGGACCGGTTTTAGCAGGCACTGTGACTTTCATCATCGACAGTGAGAAATCCCATTCACAAAGCGTGACATTGCCAGCCGTAATTGAGGGCGCCTCGATCTTGCCGTTGAAATGTTGGGTAGCTTCCCCGTCGGTCAAAAGCGCACCAACGGTGGGTAAGCCGGTCAGGGCGGTAACCCGGGCTGGCATTCGGCCTGTAGTTGGACCGGTCGCGTATCTGCCTAGCGCCTGATGTGACAGGACCAGGTGTCCGGCCTCAACGCGACCTTCAATCCTGTGCCACTGGCGCAGTTTCACAGGCATGTCCGTTGCAACGTGATCCGCGCCGGACCGGAAACAGGCTGCCCCATTCGCAGCAATGCAAAGATCGAAATCACCGCAACTGAGAATGGTTTGCGCTCTGTCGCATCGTTTTGTCGGGAAAATGGTCGCGGAGAAGACCAAGCTCGCCCCTGCTTCAGCTGAGATGTCTGTTGTTCCCACCCCGTAAGATCCGGCAAAAAACCGACGATGTACCGATGCAAACTCTCTCGGCGCAAAATAGGCTGATGCGTCTTCCTCGACGATGCCGGGGCCCTCGGGATTTGGGTCGGCACTTATCGAACGGGTCAGCCGTGCCTTAAACGGGGTGTCAGACAACGACGACACTTTGAAGGCAAGCACCTGACCCGGACGGGCGGACAGGTGATCGACATATCCGGCCAGCGGAAGGTCTTTGGAATCTACACTCATCGGGAAGGTCCATATACAAGATCAGGAAGGAAGGTGACCCAGTCGGACACGAAGACCAGCAGGAATATCATCAGAATGTAGGGAATCAAAAGCGGCAGAACACCCACTGATATTTCCTCAATCGAGATCTTTGATATCCGCGCGGCAACGAACAGATTGACGCCTATCGGGGGGGTAAGGAACCCGATTTCACAAGTCATCACTGTGAAGATGCCAAACACAACCGGGTCGATGCCAAGGCTTGTCACCAATGGGAAAAACACCGCGGTAAAGATGATGATCTGTGGGATGCTTTCCAGCCACATGCCAACGATGATGTAAAACACACCGATCATCAGCATGACCAGCCACGGATATTCAACCAGACCTTTGAACAGGCCAAGCACAGCGTCAGGGATGTCAAAGATGGTGACAAGCTGTCCGAACGCTTTGGTCGATCCAAGGATGAAAAGAACGGTGCCGATCACGATGGCCGTGAACTTGAACGCATGAAACAGTTTGGCAACCGTCAGCCCGCGATAGATAAACATGCCAACAAAGAGACCGTAGGCCACGGCCACGCCTGCTGCCTCGGACGGGGTAAAGATACCGGCATAAATACCGCCAAGGATGATGACCGGTGCCATGACCGCCCATTTTCCTTCCCAGAAGGCTTCGAGAAGCGGGCCCCAGCGGAACTTTTCACCCGTGCCGCCATAGTCATTTTTCAAGGAGATGACAAAGACGACGACCATCAGCATCAGGCCAAGAACGATGCCCGGAACGATGCCCGCAAGAAATAGGCGCGGTATGGACACGTCGGTGACAAGCGCAAAGATAATAAGCAGGTTGGAGGGTGGGATCATGCTTCCCAACGCGCCGGCGGCCGCAGCGATGGCGCCGGCAAACCGAGAGCGGTACCCTTCTTCCTGCATAGCCGGAATAGTGATCGAACCGATGGCGGCTGTAGTGGCGGGGCCGGATCCGGACAGCGCTGCAAAAAACATACAGGCCACAACCGTGACAAGACCAAGCCCGCCTTTGTAGGCACCAACCAGTTTCTGGGCGATGTTGACCAGCTTTTCCGACATTCCGCCCTGTTCCATCAACTGACCGGCCAAAACAAAAAGCGGGATGGTCACCAATGGGAAAGGTTCAAATGCGGTCCACGCGGCCTGCGCCATCAGCGTCATGGGGATGTCGGCAACATACAGGCCCGCCACAGTGGCGATACCGGCGGCAAACGGAATGGGGACGCCAATGGCCATGGTGACGACAAAGACTGCTGCCATTACAACCGGGCCATTCGCGCCATTTGTGACTGCCATAATCAGGCTAAGGATCAGCAGTGCCAGTACAGCAATGGCTGTGTAATTCGTACGCGGAGCTCCGCTTTCAACTTGGGTCATAGCGGCAGTCCTTTGAAATTTTCACGGCTCCAGCGCCAATAGACCTGGGCTATGCGAAACAGCATCAGGCCAAAGAGGATCGGAATGAACATTTGTATCCAGCGCTGCTCGATCCCCAGTCCGGGTGTCTGAAAGGTGACGCTGAAAAGCAGGTTAGTGTACTTGGTTGTTTGAACGATCATAAAGACCACGAACGCTGTCCAAAGCGCATCCGCCAATACGATGCATCCCACCTGTGGTTTGCGTGGCAAGCGGCTTACCAAAAGGCTGATACGGATATGCGCTCGTTCACGCGTAGCCATCGTCGCCCCAAGGTAGACTGCGAAGATCATGCCATAGACCGCCGTTTCCTCGGCCCAGGCAGCAGCGGAATGAAACACAAACCGCATGATTACCTGCATCAGAACAGACCCGACAACCACACAAAGAAAGATCGTACACAGCACTTCTTCGAAATACCGATCCAGTTTGGCCAGCATAGGACACCTCAATTGTGCGGATTGAATGACGGGCTGCAACAGCTGCGCCGCAGCCCATAGATTTTGGTGACGTTTTGATTATTCCGCTGCGGCGCGGATTTCCGCTACCAGAGCTTTGAAATCATCGCCCTTATCTGCCGAATAATTGTCCTGCACACGCTGACCGGCCGCGATGAAGTCTGTGCGGTCAAATTCGGCGGTTTTCATGCCGCCTTCACCAGTAAGGAATGCGCGGATTTCGTCAACCTGACGGGTCATTTCCTCCTTCTGGAAAATTCCGGCGTCGCGCGCAGCACGCATCACAGCGTCGCGCTGATCGTCGTCAAGCTTGCCCATGATCCGGTCGCTGGCAAACAGTGGCGAGAAATAGGTGAAATGCTCAAGAACCGTGAAGTGCGGCATGATTTCATAGAATTTCTGTGACTTGATGAATGAGGTGCCGTTGTCGGCGCCTTCGACAGTGCCAGTTTGCAGCGCGGTGGGTGTATCGGCCCATGGCAGCGGAATTGGTGCAGCGCCGAATTCGGTAAACGTGTCAATCATCACCTGATTTTTGGGTACGCGCACCTTAAGCCCCGCCATGTCCGCCATCTCGGTGATGGGCTGGCGGGAATTATAGAAGTCGCGATCGCCGACAAAGCCAAAGGTCAGCAAATGAACGTTGGTGGCTTCGTGAAGTTTTTTCGCAAAACCCTGACCGACTTCACCCTCGAGGACACGATAGGCGTGGGATTTGTCTTCGAAGATGTAAGGTAGAACAAAAGCATCCATCAGCGGAAAGTGCGGTGAAATGTTATTGCCGGTGATGATGTGCATGTCGACAGTGCCCAGCTGCATCGCCTTGAACGCTTCGTCTTCGCCCATCAACTGGCCGCAGCAACGGACTTTCACATCAATGGATCCGCCTGAATATTCTTCGGCCAGTTCCTCGAATTTGTTGGCAAGAACAGCATATGAGCTGCCTTCGGCGGCCGCATACCCAAGGTTGATGACGACGTCGCCAGCAAGGGTAGCTTGCGAGGTGAGAACGAGGGCGGATGCCGCCGTGAGTGTTTTAAGGGCTTTCATTGGTTTCTCCCGGTTGGTTTTTGGGTGATCTTTTTTTGTTATTGCCCCGAAATATCACAACTTGTATTGCCGGTATAATATCACTTTGGTACTAATTGATGCCGGAAAAGCATTATGAAATTTGGCCTCAGACATATCCGATATTTCATCGCCGTCGCTGAAGAGCTCCATTTTCGGCGCGCTGCTGAACGTCTTGGCGTTGCTCAACCGGCGCTAAGCCGTGCAATTCAATATCTGGAAAGAGAGTTGGAAGTGACGCTTTTTGTGCGCTCCAAACGTGAGGTTCAGATCACCCGCGCCGGGGAAACATTCCTCAAAAGCTGTCGCGGCGTTGTCAATTCCATCGGTCATGCGGTCGAAACCACACGGATGGTGCATAGTGGCGAAATGGGGTCTTTGCGGATTGGGTACACCGACATGGCCATCGCCGGACAGCTTCCCACTTTGCTGAAAGAATTTCAGGAGCAGCGGCCAAACATCGTCTTGCGGCCGCATCACGACGTTACAGTTACCCAGCTGAAAAAGCTGGATGAAGGCGAGCTGGACATTGGGTTTGTGACCGGCCCAATCAGCCGAACTGGATATGAACAATGTCCTATCCAGTCCGAAAACTTCGTCTGTATTGTCTATGAAAGTCATCCGCTTGCAGGGCGAAATAGCATTCGTCTCGAAGAACTTGCACACGAGGATTTCGTGCATGGTTCGTCAAAAGACTGGGAGCAATTCTATTCGTATCTGTTCCCGCTTTGCCGCAGGTCAGGGTTCGTTCCGAACATCGTGCAGGAAGCGTTCAACTCTGCGGGCATTCTGGGGTTGGTTGCCTGCGGGATGGGCGTAACCATCCTGACCGATAGCGTCAGCAATTCTATCAGCTCCGGCTTGGTCGCTATTCCGATCGAAGACGTCACAGAGCAGCTTCAGACAGTGGCGTTCTGGAAAGTTGGCGCCGAAGATGGTGCAATGGATCTGTTTGTTGAGTTTCTTCAACAGCACGACGTTCACCGCTTTCCGGCGGACACTCCGAAAACGTACTGAAGGATTCGGAACAGGGATGCTGCCCGAAACGCGAACTTTTCACATCTTCCTCCCAGAAGATTTGGGGGTGATGCGCCATAAACAGACATTTATGCTGCCGCAGCGAATTATGCTGCCGCAGCGAATTCGCCGTTTGTCCGCAGACTCCCAGTTGGTTGTCGGCTAGATTTTGCATCCGCAGCGAACGGCGGGATTGACGGGCTGCACCGGGGCATCTGATGCCCCGAACGGAGGGCAGCTTTTGGGCCGTGTGATAAGTTATTAGCGGGGCAGGGACCCTTTCTGCAACGGCACCGGGGTCCGTTGTGAGCCCAAATTGACTGATACTGCGATCGGCATGAATGTCAGCTTTGCGGACCTCTTACACAGCTGTTTCATAGTCGCATACGGGTTGATCAACTTTGCCCTCGACGAGGTTTTCGTGAAGATCAATGGTGAGGCGCGTAACTTGTGGCGCGCCGTGGATCACGAATGCGAAGTGCTGGAAAGCTTTGTCAAGAAGCGCGGTGATCGCAAAGCAGCGTTGAAATTCCTCAGGAAAGCAATGAGGCGGTACGGTCAGCCTGATATTGTCCTCACGGATCGGCTCAGGTGTTACGACGCTGCTATGAAGGGAATCGGCAATGCCCAGCGTCGGATAACACTTGAAAATCCCATGTCGATCACTCCATATCTCCCTGACCAAATCCGTCGGGGTAACGTGTTCACATGGGTCAATTCTTAGTGGAAATTAGGGGGGGCTACCGGGTCACTTCTCAGCGGAAATCAACAATTCTTCTGTCCACAATCACTTCAATCAGGAAAGTCATCTCTACTCACGAGAAAATTTCAAACGTAACCGAACCGTGGCTCTCACCGAGTGGCGGCAGCTTTGTTCCGCATAGGTTCCGGGATCAGGCGGCATACTGAGACTGGTTCGAAATTGTCTGACAACATCACCTCGTGCACAAAGCATTTGTCAAAAATCTTAGGCAAAAACCGCCCGACCTCAAGCGATCGTCAATAGGTCGCCTAGTTGTTTCCTGATTCTCGTGCTATTGTTGCCCTTACGTTATTACGAGTTGCTAAGGTGAGGCAGAAAAAATGGTTGTCTATTATGGCTATCAGAATGCCATTTTTGGGACGCAAAGCACAGTCAACGGCTCTGGGTTTAACTACAACTTTGTCCCGCCCGTTGGCAGCACTTGGAGCTGGTCTGGTACAAGCACAAACTTTGCGGTCAAAGAAAACGACGGTGCCGTCAATTTCAACGGCGACGTGACCAACGAACAGGTTTCGGCACAGGAACAAATTGGCGGTGTCTGGGCGCAGACAGTCGAGATCGGCGGGACCGATCGTCAGGTTATCTGGGACTATACTTTTGAA
This sequence comes from Ruegeria halocynthiae, assembly GCF_900106805.1. GTDB lineage: Bacteria > Pseudomonadota > Alphaproteobacteria > Rhodobacterales > Rhodobacteraceae > Ruegeria > Ruegeria halocynthiae. The sequence goes on along the minus strand of NZ_FNNP01000013.1, from coordinate 53,130 downwards.
GTCACAGCCGCTGACGGAACTGTCTACCGCGTGGCGGTGATTGACGTTGATCTGAACAATGATGACGATCTGCAGGATGCTGGCGAGGACGGCTACTATCTGGTTTTTCCGGATGGAATTCCACCTGCGGGCACCGACCTGACCGTCGGCCCCATCGTGAATAACGACAACTCGACGGCGCATCTAGATCTGGGGGCTCAGGTGGTTTGTTTCACCAAGGGAACCTTGATCGAGACGTGTGCAGGCGCAACCCGCATTGAAAATCTTGAGCCTGGGGATCTGGTGTTAACGCAGACGGGGGACTACCAGCCTCTGATTTGGGTTGGCCAGACCACGGTAGCTGCGACCGGAAAGCTTGCGCCGATCGTGATTGCAGAAGGCGCGCTTGGGAACACGCGCGAGTTGGTCGTGTCCCCTCAGCACGGGATCGTGATCAATGACTGGCGTGCTCAGCTTCTGTTTGGCGAGGATGAGGTGATCGTGCGCGCGGTTGATCTTGTGAATGGAGGCACGATTTATCGTCGACCGGGGGGTATGGTTACATATTATCATGTTCTGTTCGAACATCATCAGATCATCTATTCTGAAGGCATTCCGACCGAGAGCCTGTATCCGGGCGTCGTGGCGATGGGTGCGGTCTCGGCTGAGTACCAAGAGGAGCTTCTGTCGCTCTTTCCAGAGCTGTTTCAGGAAGGGGTTTTCCGCGGCCCAAAAACTGCGCGTTTTCTTCGTTCTTACGAAGCATGTTGTCTTAAAACGTACTAGGTTCTGCGCTTCTGCGATCTCCCCGCAAGCACCAGACTGTAACGGGTTACAGTCCTTCAAAACCGCATTTACGCCCGGATGCGGAAATCGAAGTAGGTGTCGTCTTCCACCATAAAGAAAGTGCGATATTTGGCTCACTCGAATTGTAGTTCGTGCAACGCGGATGTGCCGCAAACTCTGGGGTCTAGTTGACGAGCCTGCGTGATTTGAGGTTTGTACTCTTAGAAAAGTTTTCGAACAGGTTACTTGAGCATGATCTCATTGAAGGGCTGTCATTTCCCCAAGGATGCGGTTTTGTACGCTGTGTACTTCTATCTGCGGTACACGGTGTCCTATCGTGACTTGGAAGAGATCATGGCTGAGCGCGGTGTCCGAGTTGACCATGCCACATTGAATAGGTGGGTTGTGAAATACTCGCCGATCGTCGCAGCGCGTGCGCAGTCAAAGAAGCGTCCAACGCTGAGTTCATGGCGCATGGACGAGACCAATATTCGTGTTCGCGGCAAATGGATGTACCTCTATCGGGCCGTCGATAAAGCTGGGAATACTCTTGATTTCATGCTGTCTGAGCGTAGGAACCGTCCAGCAGCAGCACGGTTCTTTGGCAAAGCGCTGGCTTCAAATGGAATCCCGAGCAAGATCGTCATCGACAAAAGTGGAGCCAACGCGGCGGGCATTCGAGAGGTGAACAGGATCCTGAAGCGGTTCGGTAGCCTAGCCAAAATCCAAACGGTCAAGTCCAAGTATCTGAATAACCTGATCGAACAAGATCATCGGTTTATCAAGCGTCGCATACGGCACATGTGCGGGTTCAAATCGTTCAGATCCGCATCAGCTACTTTGGACGGTATCGAAGTCGCCAATATTATCCAGAAGCGGCAATTCTCAAGCGATACGACTTCCGGCTTTCAGCTATTCGCCGAGATCGCAGGATAGGTGTGTCCAGTAAGTCGCTGACTTTGGCCGTTCCAAATGTTTGCGACACATCCGGAGCGGCAGCTGACCTACATCAACGAGGAAATCGCTGCCCAGACAATACTCACAAACAAAGGTCTCGCGCCGGCCAACCAGCTCAGGTCCCTGCAGCGTAATGAGGCGGATCTTTTGGGTCAGATTGCCGAGCACAGATCTGAACTAGCGCGGATCCAAAACTCCATCCGCGATACCGAGCTTGAGCTCTTACAAGGGCAGCGCCAGACGAAGGAGGAAGTGGTCACTCAACTCCGTGAGACGATCACTTCAATACAGGAACTGCGTCAGCAAATTCTAACGACGAGCAAGCAGCTTGACCGGGTCGACATCCGTGCGCCCAACAGCGGTCGGATACACGAAATGCAGTTCAGCACGATTGGCGGAGTGGTGTCGCCTGGCGGTTTAATCCTGCAAATCGTGCCGCTGAATGAAGGTTATGTATTACGTACAAGGATCGATCCAAGTGCCGTAGACCAAGTGTATATCAGGCAACCCACCAAGGTTCGCTTCCCGGCATTCAACCAGCGGACGACGCCAGAGCTTGTTGGGTTGGTGGCAGATGTTTCAGCATCCACATCGGTTGATGAGGCCACAGGCCTCTCGTTCTATTGGGTGACTGTATCCGTCGAGCCAGAGGAACTGGAACGCCTTGGTGATCAGGAGCTCATTCCCGGCATGCCGGTAGAAGCTTATCTGACCACGTCGGATCGAACAGTGCTGAGTTACCTGTCTAAACCTCTGTTGGATCAGGTGAACCAGGCTTTCCGCGAGGAATGATAAGTGAAATTATGATAAATTTGCGCGAGTCCCATCCACGCATTTCGATTTTTCTATCCAGGGACTTCTCCAGACGAGCTTTCCCCAATCTCGTGGACATCATCTTCCGCCAGGTCCATTGGCATCCGAACCCAATCTTAGTCCAAGCGGATTGCACCGGGAGGACTCATCGAGGAACGCTCAGTTCGTTGTGGAGACTCTCGCTACAGCTGTTGTGACAATCCGCAATCAGTTATGCTCGGCAGTGATCATGTCTTTGAACTGAGACACTGTTTCTTGCGGAACACCGGCGACTTCAAAGATAGCGGCGGCAAAGCTCACTGGCGCTGTTCCAGGCGCGGTAACAACACGGTCTGAGGAAACAGCCGTTTTACTTTGAACGTAGTTTGATACGCCGTCATATCCGACAGCGTTCTTGATCAAGAAATCCCCTTCATTCGAAGTGTGCGGTTCCGCGTTTAGCAATCCCGATCGGGCCAGAGCCAGGGTTCCACCGCAAATTCCACCGACAGGAACACCGTTTTCGTACTGAGTCACAAGCAGATCTGAAATGTCCGGTGCGGCCTCAGAGTCCCACACGGTTCCGCCAATGACTGCCACTACATCCGGTTGCCACAAGGCGAGTTCTTCCAGTCCATTGGATACGACAACGGTCATTCCACCCATCGAGCTCAATTGCCCGGGAGTAGGAGAAAAATACGCGACTTCGAGCCCATAAAAGGAGCCGCCGATTCCGCCGATCATTGCGTATTCCCAGTCCGCGAAATCATCTGTGAGTACCAATGCGACTTTCGCCATTTTGGTTATACCTCCTGAGGGTCCCGCTTTAGAACATATAGGGAACATACCGGGTGTGCAATATTACTGGGTAACGAAAGTCTGCTGTCTTTCGATGTGTTGGTCAGGGCAACCGTCAGGCATTTTGCCGATGAGTAGAAAGCACCTATTCTGGGAAAATATGTAAAATCGAATTATTGGAGAAAAGTTATGCCCGTGCCCCAGATTGTGACCATCGTCGGTTATATGACAGTCCCCGAAACCCACGCAGATGCTTTTCGGAAAAACTGTGCAGATATGATTGAACTGCGCAACCAAGAACCTGGCCACTTGGTGTCGGCCTACAGTTTCGGCGCCGACGGGACGGTGGTGTCCCGTGAAGATTATGACAGCGCAGATGCGGTAATCCGCCATATGGAACTGGGCAGCCACATTTTTGAAAGCACTCAAGATCTGGTCAGTATCACCGGGGTCGAATTACATGGTCCCGCGATTGAGCTTGAAAAACTGCGCGACCTGTTCAGCGGAATTTCTCCTGGTTTCTTTGTAACCGAGTTCGGGTTTCGGCGGTAGCCGGGCTTGGAAAAGGGATCTACGGCAAGTCGGTAAGGCAGAGCCCAGCCCAAATAAGACGGTATCATCCTGCCAAAGGAAACCTGCAGAGGCTTGGCACAATCCAAAGGTGCAGCGCTTTGAATCCGCGGCTCAATATGTGGGTTGGTTAAACCCCAAGCCGCGCGGCTGTCTGCAATTAGGATGGACGTCCAATTCAACATTGAAGCCGGAGACAATTCCAAGTTTGACAAAAGCCGCATGGCTGCGACAATCGAGACATCTGTTTGCGATAGGTGGAGACAGGTCGAATGAAGGGCAGACGACGCTTTCTAACTCGTGTGATCCCGACCACATTCTGGGCGTCCATCACAATGCGTAGTCTTTCCCAAAATGCGGAGGCAAAGACCGTCGAAAACACAAGCCACAAAATATTCACAACAACAGAGGCAAAAACTCTGACGGCCTGGTGCGCGGCCATCGTTTCCGGCGCTGAAGAAGCCGGAGTTGCCCAATTTGTCGACCAAAACCTGGCGGGCGATCAGGCCGCGTCCCTGTTGCTTCTCAGATACCTGGATGCCAGCGACATGGCGGGATTTTATCGCAAGGGTATCTCGGGCATTGAAAAAGAATGCCTCCACCGCTTTGGCTTGCCCTTTGTGCAGGTGACCGACGATCAACGTGTAGAGATGATCCAAGCCGCCATCGCTTCAGACATGCAGGTCTGGACCGACCCGGACCCCAATTTCTTCTATTTCATTTCGCGCAGCGACGCGGTGGATGTTGTTTATGGCACGCAGGAGGGGTTTGCGGAACTGAACATCCCATATCTCGCGCATATTCCACCTCCCAGACCCTGGTAGCAAATCCGCCGCCAGCAGAATGACCGGAGATAATGCGGCCCAATGACGAAAATCTCACATGATAAGGTTGAAGTTGTCATCATCGGCTCTGGCATCGTCGGTAGCACAATGGCGGCTGAACTGGGTGAGGCGGGGTTCAACGTGCTGGTTCTTGAGGCCGGGCCGGAACGACGGCTTTCAGACATGATCAGTTCGCAAATCTGGTCCCGGCGGCTCAGATGGGCGGGTCCGGAAGTTCGGGAAACAGGTGATCTTGTGGGGGCCGCGAACTTTGCCATGGGGTGGGGGACCGGTGGCGCGGGCTTGCATTGGTACGCAAACTGGTTCCGGCTGCACCCCGACGACTTTCACGTCAGGTCTCTGTACGGGCGCAGTCTGGACTGGCCCATCGGATATGATGACCTGCGCCCATGGTATGACCACGCGCAATTCTATTTCGGCGTGTCGGGGGATGACGATTCCAATGCGCCGCCCGGTGAGGCTTATCCCATGCCTGCCATTTCCCTATCCAAACAGTCTCAGGCCATCAAAGCCGGGTTTGATGCCGAAGGTCTGACGCTCACGACAAATACCCTTGCGGTAAACTCAGCCCCTTATGACGGCCGGGCCGCTTGCCTGCTTGACGGCTGGTGCGACGCGGGATGCCCGATTGGGGCTTTGGCCAACCCGCTGGTTCTGCAATGGCCACGGGCGAGAAAGGCGGGCGTTGAGCTACGCCACAATGCCTATGCCGCACGGATTGAAACAGACCCTTCGGGATCGAAGGCAGCCGCCGTCGTTTATCTTGATGAGCAGGGTCGGGAGAACCTGCAACCTGCAGACATTGTCATCTCGGCCTGTCACACAATCTGGAATGCACGGCTGCTCTTGCTGTCAGTCAGTGACAAGTACCCCGATGGGCTGGGCAATGGCAGCAAGACACTGGGGCGCTATTTTACCTCTCACGCGCTCACAACCATCCACGGGCTGTTCATGCAGGAAACAGAGCCGCATTTGGGTGTTGCGGGTGCCAACACGCTTTGCCTTGATGGATATGACGACAAGCAACCGGCAAAGGATGCTTTTGGCAGCCGCGCGTGGCTTGTCGGGCAGGCGGCAAAGCCCAACGACCTGTTGGGGACCGCTCTGGCCAGGCCCGAAAAGTATGGTGAGGCTTTGGACGCGTATCTGCATCAGGCCAGTTTGCATTACGGAAACATGACAGTGCTGTGCGAGGAAGACAGCATGCCGGAAAACCGTATCACGCTCGATCCATCAAAACTCGATCGTTATGGGTTGCCGATGGCATATGTGAGCAATTCACTGCCACAGGCAAATGCCGCCAGGTCGGAACTGGCCAAGGCAGAGGGTCTCCGCATCTTCAAGGCGGCGGGGACCAGCGATGCTTGGGCAGGCCCTCGAAACCCGATGCATATGATGGGTGGAACAATAATGGGGAATGATCCATCAGCATCGGTCGTAAATTCATATGGTCAGGTGCATGAAGTCGACAATCTGTTTGTCGCGGGCGCAAGCCTGTTTCCCACGCCGGGCGCGATAAATCCGACGGCCACGCTGGCTGCTTTGGTGTTTCGCACGGCAGAATACATTCGCACCCACCGATCAGAGTTGCTGCCCTAAAGCGCGCTGCGCGGCGGTTGCGACCGCCCCAACCCGTCGAAGGCGTCCAACAGGGTTTCAAACCAGCGGTGTAGTGTGCTGTCTGGAGGCCAGAACGCAGCTCGACTGGCAACCCGCGCCCATTGAAATGTTCCGAACAAGATGTAGTCTGAATAATCCGGCGCATCACCGCCCAGGAAAGAGGTTTCGGCGAGGGTTGCCTCAAGCGGGCTCAGTGCTTGTTTGATCGCGTAACGTGCGGATTCAGGGTCAACTCCGATTTCTTCGATGGCCTGGCCGAATTTGCGCAGTGTTCGTTCCCGATAGTAATCCTTGTCGCAAATCGCCGTCAGAGGAAACTGCTCTGCTATAACAGCGCGAAAGATCAGCGGGTGCAGCGTGTTATCCGCCCAATGATTGACGAACAGCGACTTTGCCTTGCCGGAAGGTCCGGCAAACAGTGGATAGGCCGGATAGGTGTCATCCAGATAAGATGCAATGTTCCAACTGTCCCGAACCCACTGCTCGCCATCCACCAAAACCGGTGCTGTCACACCGCCAGATCGTGCTATCCGTTGCTTTTCGGTTATGTGCCAAGGCTCTGAGTCAAAGCTGAGTTGTTTATTCGCCAGTGCCATGCGGCTGCGCCAGCAATACGGGCTCAGATGGGCTTTTGGATTTGCACCAACAACTTCGAAAAGCCTGCGTTTGATTTCATGTGATATCACGTTGAACCACCATTCCGATTGCAACATTCTAACACATTGCCAGGAACGACCCGGGCCGATCCCGGGTAGCGTGCCGCATCAAGAATCTGACTCAAATACGTCTGATCCAAACAACTTGTTTTTTGTTTGCACCAATTGCCTCAAGTACTTCGTTGATGTCCAGATTGTATTCTCTAGCTAGATTTTCAACTTGAACCGCGTGGAAGCTCTCGAGATTGCGCACCGTTCGACCTTCTTCAAAAGCGATGAACTCGTACGACCTACCACCCCAACGTACGATCCCACCGCTGAGCACTCCGCGCTCAGCATCCGCTAGTTCTGCCACCGGGTCCGCAAAGAAGTCCGTCCACTTAAGAAAGCCAGTACTGACTGCCCTTGCAACCGCCTGTTCGATCGTCCGGCTTTTGAGCTTGGTGGTGATGGAAGCAGTCAGTGCATCGACAGTTCGCGAGGCGTGCCCCGTCTGCCTGGCAATGACTGACGGAATCAAACCAGACGCGAGCATCTTCAATACATCCAGCTCATCCCCAGACAGGGAATCCGACGGAAAGTTGAATACGGTTTCAATGACATCGAGGGCAAGCAGATGCAGAACCTGTGCTTCATGACGTAGGGCAGGGAGCATTTTAGCGATCAAGGCGTCCCATTCGGGGCGAGGCGATTTGGACGTGACGGTAAATACGCCGCGCTCCCCAAAAGGGTTGATCACTGGAATGGAAAGCCCGTTACGCCCAACCCCGAACTTTCTGGCCGCCTGAAAGAGTGCCGCATAGTCGGTCTGGTTGTCGAATGCTGACCAGTCAATCGGTGCAATCATGGTGGCGCCGAACCGAATGAGGGGATCGGCCAAGACAAGATCGTTATCGACATAGTACCTGACCCATTCCTCCGGAAACGTGGTGCAGCCGTGAACAACATTGTGATGCTTGTCGATATGGGCATAGGAGGCATTTTCTAATCCAAACCTTTGGCAAATCTCCTGGAGGCGCGCTTCTCCGGTTTGCCTGAAATCCAGTTCAGAATTGCCAATATCCGCAATTTTCATAGATCGTCTTTCTGCTCTGCGTCACCGTCGAGGCCGCATAGCAACCTAAAGCTGAACAAACTACTCGGGAATTCCCGTAGCCAATCACAGATTTGAATACAGTTCTGTTCCGGAGACGGAAACAGAGCGGAAACTTGCTGATGAGACGCGTAAATTGAGCAGCTGGCGGGCATAATCCGACACGGCTAAATCCGGTTCTTGTGATCCTGCGGAAGCCCGTCCTCCTCCTCTCGGGCTCTTCGTGCCAGCAGCCCCATGAAACTGGAGATCAGGTTCAGTTCACCTCGTTGATCGGCCTGCACCATCCCCCGGAGGTATCCGCCCGGGTTGACCACCTGAGGTAGTTTCGGGTCGCTCAGCCTCGCATCCGTGATCACTCCAGCCAGGATCGCCCCCATGGTGGTCAACCGTTCAATCGCCGCGTGCCAGGCGGAGACATTGGTGCCAATTTCCGACAGACGAGACCAAACGCCGGTCTCGATCGCATAGAGGGTGGGGTTGAAATTCTGGGCGCCGCTTCCAGCGATATCGATATGCATACGAAGCTCGGGAGATGCCAGGTCATAAAGGATGCGGTTATTCACCCGAGGTAGCTTTTGGGCTTTGCGCGGAGCTATGCCCGGGCGGCAGATGAGTTCCTGAATCTTGCCGCCGAAGAATCCAGAATCCTGCGGTCAACGATTTCGGTTATGAACAACTCCGGCCTTCAGCTCTGGCGCAACCCATCTGTAGCCAGAGCTACGCAGGGCAATGACATCAACTTTGAGGATCTGCGTCGGCGCCCCACCTCGATCTATTTTTCTGTGCCGGGGAAAAGGTCAAAGAGTTCCGGACACTCATTCGCCTGTTCTTCCTCGATCTGGTGAACACAATCGAAACCGTTGAGCCGGGCGACGATGAACCGTTCAAGGTTCTGATCCTGCTCGATGAGTTCCAGCGCCTTGGCCATCTGGAACGCGTAGTGGAAGCCTATGACACCATGCGATCCTTCGGCGGTCGGATCATCGTGATTTCGCAAACACTGTCGCGCCTGCAGGACATCTATGGGCATGAAGGTGTGGGGGCGATGCTGGCAAACGCCGGAACGCAAATGTTTGCGGCTTCTGAGGATTGAGAGGTACGCGAACACGTGTCCAGGTCGATCGGTGACAAAACCGTCATGAGCAAGTCAAAATCTCGGGCGCTCGGCAAAATGGAAATGGGCAGCATATCGGAACGTGAGGAAGGCATTCGCCTGCTCCGGCCCGAACACGTTGGCCGATTGCCTGAAAATGAGGTTGTGCTGATCCGCGAAGGCAAGATGCCGGTGATTGCAAACAAGATCCGATATTTCGAAGATCCTTATTTCATGCAGTTCTTGGGTGGCGAAAGTCCGAAGATCAAAGGCACACACCTCGATCTGGCTGCAGAGCAAGCCAGGGACACGGCAAAGGCGCTGGCTGAAGCGAAACTGGCCCCTGCCCCGGTGAAAGAGGTTTCCGAAAAAGATCAGGAACTTCAGGCGGCTTTTGATGCGCAGCGCACGGTCGCAAAGCGGAAAAGCCGGTCAGCGAAAGATAGGGCGATGGTGAAAATGAGAGCCAAACGGCCTGAAAGCAGTGCCTCCGCTTGACGGGGGTGCTGATTCAGTAAATCTGCGTTTAACCATGTTTGTGAGAACATAACGGTCCAACTATCAGAAGGTCAATTGAGATGAGATTGATACTCGCGATTTTGCTTCCGTTTGTGGTGTTCTTTACGATCAAACGCCCATTTCAGGGCTTTTTCTGTCTGCTCCTGCAATTGACGCTCATTGGCTGGATTCCGGCTGCAATATGGGCTGTGTACTCGCTGAGCCAGTACAACACAGACAAGAAGATCAAAGCCGCGACTAAGGATAGGGCATAGAAATGGATGAAATTCGAGCTGGATCGGCTAAAGGGGTCACGTGCGGCTGAGTGTTAAATCCCCCTTTAGGCGATTTCTTGGCAAAGCCGTCTTTCGCGCACGGCGCAGCGGATTCAACGAAAGAGCCCGCTTTGACCGATGCTGCGCGACGTATGAAGGGGAACAAACCACGCATTGCTGCCTTCGATCACCGATGGAGCGCCCCATAACGGACCCTCAGCACCTTACTCGGTTGCCGCGACCGCAGCCCGCTTTATTGCCATCCGCTGCATGCGTGAACTCCGTTGCTGCCCGAATTCAAAACCTCGGGGCATAGCCGCCCTTTGTTGGCGCAGAGTGAGTTAACGCAGAAAACTTTCGCCCATGCAGTATCAAAAATATGCAAACTCAGCAGGATTCGCCCAGCCGCCCATTCAGTTGGGTCGATCTCGCCCGGCTTCAAACAGCCCTTTCGCCAAAGCGACGATCCAACGAAAAACGTGTTAGCGGACAAGCATGAAATTCTGATTGCGTTGATGCGAGCTACTCGATCTCGCAAATATTAATTTAACACCGGCACTACGACTGCAAACTGGTGACAGTGGGAATCTCTACCTTCTCTGACTTGCTTCCGCGGGTGGCCACTGCAACGACAATTGCTTGCGCCAGACAAATGGGGGCGGTCAGGGATCGTGCAATCAGACTTTTGTTTTCAGGAACCGAAAACAGCACATCGGCCGACTTCGCCAGCGGAGACAAAGTGCTGTCAGAAATCGCGACAATGGGAACGTTACGGGCGGCCATGTCTTCGGTAATCGAGACGACTTCATTCGCATAAAACCGAAAGGACACCGCCACGAGCGCATCCTTCGGGCCAATGGTTTTTGCAATATGCGTTGCCAGCCCGCCACTCGGATCAAGCAGAAGGCATTTCTTGCCGACCATGGTCAATAGATAGCGGAGCATTTCGACCACTGGCGCGGCGCGAAGCTGCCCCAAAAGAAAAACGGTGTCTGCGTCCCCTAAAATCTCTGCCGCTTTGGACAGGTCGCCTTTGTGTGTGTCGGCGAGTAGCCCCTGAACGGACGCGGTATCACTGATCACGAGATCTCGGAAATAGTCTGCCTCTGACAAATCTTCGCGGGCCTTCATTTCCTGTTCGAGCGCATTGACGCGGGATTCGAACCCCGGTGCAGCTGTTGCCAGCCTTTGCTGAAATAGCGCCTGCAGATCCTTGAACCCGGAATAGCCAAGCGATTGAGCAAAGCGGACAAAGCTCGAGGCGTGAATTCCGCATTGCTCAGCGATCGAGGTGACCGATCGAACTGCAACGTCATTGGGGCTTTGTGTCAGATAGACAGCAATCTTGCCATATGTCCGGCTCATCGTATCGTGACGATCATGGATAAGCCGGATCAGACTTTCATAGTCGGTTGGAGGGGAAGGTTGCGTCATCTGGTCCTTGGCGGCTGCCTGTCTGGTTTCGGCTGGTCTACACTGAAATCCATGCGTTTGTCGCGGAAGATTTTTGGATTTGTTCGACAAGCGTCTGAATGCGCAACCCGTCACGGAAGGAGAACGGTTCTTTCCCCTGGCGCGCGATGGCATTCACATATCCGGCCACTTCGATGGCTTTCAGGTCGTTGAAACCGATCTGGTGCCCAGGAGCGACGCAGAAATTGCCATAAGGGGGATGGTCCGGGGCGGCTTCTATCTTGCGGAACCCGCGGCGACCCGGTGCATCCTCAACCGAATAGAAATGCAACTCGTTCAGGCGCTCACCGGTAAAGACCAGACCACCTTTGGAACCATGGACCTCAAAGTCGTGTTGCATCTTTCGTCCGGTGGCGATCCAGTTCCCTTCGATCGAACCCGAGGCGCCGTTGGCAAAGCGCAGGAAAGCACGGCCAATGTCATCCACCTTGATGGCCTTTTGTCCCCCCTTGCCGTCGGGACGTTGGGAAATGGCTGTGACGCAATCCCCTATCACCTCGCGGATCGGACCCAGCAGATATTCAGCCGTGGCAAGCGCATGGCTGCCCAGATCCGCAAGCGCGCCGCCGCCCGCCGGATCGTGGCGGAACGTGAAAGGGTCCTTGGCATTCGCCATGTAGTCTTCGGCGTGCAGGCCCCGGTAGGATCGGATTTCGCCCAGCTCTCCGGCCTCGATCATTTCCTTTGCCAGCCGCATCATCGGGTTGCACAGGTAGTTGAACCCGACCTGGGTTTTGAGCCCCGCCTGCTCGGCCGCCTCGGCCATTTCCGCTGCATCCAAGGCAGACGGCGCGAGGGGCTTTTCGCAATAGACATGCTTACCCGCTGCAATCGCCGCCATCGCCATTTCCTTGTGCAGCGCGTTGGGGGCGGTGATGTCGATCACATCAATTTCCGGGTTGTCCAGCATCTCGCGCCAGTTCGAGGTCGCGTGGGCAAAGCCAAAATCATGAGCTGCGCGTGCTGCGGCCGCGTCCGTTATATCGGCGAGCGTGTGCAACTCGATTTCCATGGGAAGGTCGAACACTTTCTGCGCAGTGGCGAAACCGAACACATGGGCTTTGCCCATGAAGCCGGATCCGATGAGGCCAATGGAGAGTTTAGGTTTTTCAGTCATGTGAGTGCATTTCTATTGACGATCAGATCGGGGTCAATCGTCTGATCCAGGTAGGTTAGTGTGTTTTCAATCGACGCCAGCGCCATACGTTCGCTGGCCTCTTCTGTCAGGCCCGCAATATGCGGCGACAAAAGCGCATTGTCACAATTTGTCAAAGCCATGTCCGATGTCGGGGGTTCGGTTTCAAAGACATCCAGCCCCGCCGCATGCACCGTGCCATCGCTCAGGGCCTTGCGCAGCGTGTCCTCGCAGACGACGCCCCCGCGCGCGGTGTTGGCGATAATCATGCCCTGCTTCATCAGGGCGAATTCCGCTGCCGACAAAAGGGGGCTGTCCCCGCGCGGCACATGGAGCGACAGGCAATCGGCCCAACGCAACCCTTCGGGCAGATCAGAAACAGGGGAGACCGCGCCATCGGGCCAGCCATGCGCCAGAAGATTCGGATCATAGGCCCGTACCTTCATGTCAAAACCTGCGGCCATCTGTGCCAGTTTTTGACCAGCGCGACCATAGCCGATGATCAACAGGTTTCGCCCTGAGATCTCTCGTTGTTCCAGCCGGTTGCGCCAGCCCCATTGCGCCGGATCCCGCACGGCGCGGTCCGCCCGGATCGCCTGTTTGGCGCAGGCCAGAAGCTGCATCATTGCATGTTCAGCCACCGAAGCCGAGTTGACGTCTCCGACAATGGTCAAGGCAATGCCACGCGCATTCAGCGCCCCAACATCGACCGCATCATAGCCAACGCCGTGACGGGACACCACTTTCAGGCGCTTTGCCTGCTCAATCGTTGCCGCAGATAGCGGTTGCGTCCGGATCACCAGCGCATCCGCTGTTTCGATATGCTGGCTGTACGAATCCTCGGAAATTTCTTCAATATAGGTGACTTCAACCCCATCGCGTTGCAGGGCGTCCAGCCGGGCGACACCCGTAGGGTGCAACTTACCGGCAACCAGGAGGTGGGGCATCAATACATTCCCCCCTGGTCCTTGGATGCGGCGTCGCGCCCAGTCAGGTCTTTCCATGCGGAAACCGAAGCCGCTGCGGCACCGGCAAGCAGCCGGGAATCTCCGCCAACCGTTGTCAGGTCATACCCCCAGTCAATGGCCTTGGCGGCATAGTCCGGCGTTCCGCAATGCAGGCAGGCTTTGATATCATTGGCCTTGCAGACGTCTGCGATGCGTCGGATCAGTTCGATCATCTCGGGTTCCTGCCGGTCAAAACCGGGAGGCAACCGTCCCTGTTGCGTGCCAAGGGTCAAATCGGCAGGTCCGACATAAATGCCATCAAGGCCGGGAGTCGCGGCTATCTCTTCCAGATTGGCCACGCCATCTGCGGTTTCGATCATTGCCAGCGCCAGGACTTCGTCATTGGCGGCCACGCCGTAGCCCGGCAAGGCAATAGCGGCGCGGGTGGGGCCAAAGCTGCGCTGTCCGTAGGGAGGGTAGCGCATATACGAGACGAACTCCTCCGCTTCGGCGCGGGTGTTCACCATGGGGCAGATGATCCCCATCGCGCCCGCATCCAACGCTTTCATGATATAGCCCGGATCGCGCCAGGGCACCCGCGCCATAAGGGTCGCCCCCGACGCACGCATGGCCTGGAACATGGGCAGGGCACTGGAATAGTCGAGCGCCCCGTGCTGGATATCGATGGTCACGCTGTCATAGCCTTGCGCGGCCATAATTTCAGCGGTGAACGGGTTGCCAATGGAACACCATCCGTTCAGGGCGGGCTGTCCCTTTGCCCAGAGGGCTTTGAGCTGGTTCTTTTGCATCTCCGCCCCCATCAGAAGACGATCTGCGACAGTTTGGTATCAAGGTAATCCTCGATGCCCTCGGAGCCGCCTTCGCGGCCAAGGCCGGAATAATTGGTGCCGCCAAACGGCGCTTCGGACGCGGCAAGCGCAAAGGAGTTGATCCCAACCATCCCTGCTTTCAGCGTTGCCGTTGTACGCCGCGCGCGGTCTGCGCTTTGGGTGAACGCGTAGGCCGACAACCCCATTTCCGAGGCATTGGCGCGTGCCAGCACCTCATCTTCGTCCTTGAAGCGGGTGATGGCCGCAACCGGCCCAAAATTCTCTTCGGCAAACACGCGCATGTCATCTGTGACATTGCTCAGCACGGTGGGTTCGTAGAAATGACCCGCATTGAAAGCTGCCGAACGCTGCCCGCCGGTTTCCAGTTTCGCACCGTTCTGCACGGCATCCTGCACAATGGCGTCGATATTGCCCACATGGCCGACATTGATCAGAGGACCCATTTCAGTGCTCTCATTCAGACCGTCCCCCAGCTTGATCGCCTTGGCCCGTTTCACGAATTCGGCAACAAATTCATCATGCAGGCTGTCATGGACAAAGAACCGGTCCGGGGTGACGCAGACCTGTCCGGCATTGGTAAATTTCGTCGGCACACAGACATCCAGCGCGCCGTTCAGATCGGCATCATCATAGATGATGCACGGGGCGTTGCCACCAAGCTCCATCGAGACCTTCTTGACCGTATCCGCCGCGTCCCGGATCATCTGTTGTCCCACACGGGTCGATCCGGTCAGAGACACTTTGCGCACACGTGCATCCGCCATCACCGGGGCATAGGTGTTGCCCGTCGATCCGACCACAAGGTTCACCGCCCCGCCAGGCAGCCCGCCCGCGTGGATACAATCCACCAGCACCATGGCAACACCGGGAGTTTGCGACGAAGGGCGCAGCACCACCGGGCACCCCGCGGCAAGGGCCGGAGCAATCTTGCGCGCGGGCAATGCGGCGGGAAAGTTCCAGGCTGTGAAGGCGCCAACCACACCAACGGGTTCACGCGTGATTTCAAACCGACCTCCGGGCACGCGGCTTTCGACGACGCGACCATAGATCCTGCGCGCCTCTTCGGCGTACCAGCGGAACTGATCACAGGCGAGCCCCCATTCGCGCCCTGCTTGCACAAGCGGTTTTCCCGTTTCGGATGATATCATGCGCGCCGCTTCATCGGTGCGACGCAGCATCTCATCCGCCACTTTATGAAGGGCATCCGCACGTGCGAACCCGCCCATCTCGCGCAGCGGGGCAAGGGCCGAGCATGCCGAATCGATTGCTGCCAAAGTGTCATCCCGAGATGCGGCTTTCGCGCGTCCCAATGCGTTACCAGTCACCGGAGAGAGAACTTCCATATCAGAGGCAGCCCCCTGCCAGGCACCATCATAGTATAGCCCATAGCCTTCGTACATTGTCGGTTTTCCTCTCTGTTATTGCCGTGCGCACAGGTGCTTTCAGCAATGGTCTGCAACGGATATCAAAGCTTCTGCAATAATCATTGCAACCAGAGCATTTTGTCAATAAGCATTCCATGCGAGTTCGCATTTATCATTTGGAGGAGGCGAGATGGCCGGGGAAACCGTAAAGCTGACAGTGGGTCAGGCATTGGTACGCTATCTGATCAATCAGCATACTGAGATTAATGGTGAACGGGTCCAGCTGTTCGCTGGCGTGTTCGGGATATTTGGTCATGGGAATGTGACATGCCTGTCCGAGGCGCTGGAGCAAGTTCAGGACGTCTTGCCGACATGGCGCGGGCAGAACGAGCAATCCATGGCGCTGGCTGCGATTGGCTATGGCAAGGCCAAGTTGCGCCGCCAGATCATGATTGCCACCACATCTGTTGGGCCAGGGGCAACCAATATGGTCACCGCCGCAGGGGTGGCCCACGCCAACCGCCTGCCGCTCCTGCTGATTTCAGGCGATACCTATAACAACCGCCTGCCCGATCCCGTTTTGCAGCAGGTCGAGCATTACGGTGAGCCCTCGACCACGGTGAATGACAGTTTCCGCGCCGTGTCACGCTACTGGGACCGGATCACCCATCCGGCACAGATCCTGTCTTCGTTGCCGCAGGCCATCGCCACGATGCTGGATCCCGCCGATTGCGGTCCTGCATTCATTGGGCTGCCGCAGGACATTCAAGAGATCGTCTATGATTACCCTGTCGCGTTCTTCGAGCCGACGCTCTGGACCATTCCGCGCCCGCGCCCGGATCGCGATCAGGTCTCGGCGGCGGTCGCGCTGCTGAAAACCGCAAAGAAACCTTTGATCATCTCGGGCGGCGGTGTGCGCTATTCCGGCGCCGAAGAGGCGCTGGCCCGGTTTGCTGAAGCCCGTGGCATCCCCATGGCCGAGACCATCGCAGGGAAAGGCGCGGTTGTGCACGACCACCCGGCCTATGTCGGGGCGCTCGGGATCGAGGGCACTGATGCCGCCAAGGAACTGGCCGAGGGGGCCGATGTGGTGATCGCCGTGGGTACACGCCTGCAGGATTTCACCACCGGGTCCTGGACAACATTTGCCCGCGACAGCCAGTTCATCAATATCAACGCGGCCCGATTTGATGCCCGCAAGCACCGGTCCCTGCCTGTGGTGGGGGATGCGCTGGAAAGCTTGAACGAGATTGATGCCGCCCTGGGAGACTGGCGCTGTGACGCGGCCCGGATGGAAGAGGCGCGTGTTTTGTACGCCAATTGGAACCAGATGCTGGACGAGGGGCAGGCCCCGACAAACGCCGCAGTTCCCAGCTATGCGCAGGTGATCGCCGTGGTGAACAAGGCCGCGCGCCCAGAGGACACCATGGTCACCGCGGCGGGCGGCCTGCCGGGCGAAACCGTCAAGAACTGGCGCGTCAAGGCGCTCAACAGCTTTGACTGCGAATTCGGCTTCTCCTGCATGGGCTATGAAATCGCCGGAGCCTGGGGCCATGCGATTGCCAAGGATGGTACCGGCGTGCCGATCGTTATGGTCGGCGACGGGTCTTACATGATGATGAACTCTGACATCTATTCGTCAGTCCTGTCCGGCCACAAGATGATCGTGGTCGTGTGCGACAATGGCGGGTTTGGCGTCATCAACCGGCTTCAGACCGGAATGGGAGTGCCGGGCTTCAACAACCTGCTGAAGGATTCGCGGGTGCTGAACAAGGACAATCCCCGTCACGTGGACTTCGCCAAACATGCTGAAGCCATGGGTGCCTATGCCCGCCATTGTGACAGCCTGGCAGATCTCGAAGCGGCCATGGAATGGGCGCAAGGCACCGATGCAACCACGGTGATCAGTATTAATTCGGACGCCTATACATGGACCCCTGGCGGGGCCGATTGGTATGTCGGCGTGCCCGAAATCAATGACCGCGAAAGCATTCGCGAAGCACGCAAAGGCCAGGAAGCATTCCGCGCCAAGCAACGTCGGGGGGTATGATCAGAATGCAGGCGAAACTGGGTATTGCACCAATTGCGTGGTGGAATGACGACGATGCGTCCCTGTCCGATGACGTGACGCTGGAAGAAGCGCTGCGTCAGGCTTCGGTCGCGGGGTTCACCGGCATGGAAACCGGGCGCCGTTTCCCGATGAACATGGACGAGCTGGGACCGATCCTCGATCGCTTTGGCATCTCCGTCTGCGGCGGGTGGTTTTCCGGTCTGTTGCTGGACGGCGATATGGAGGCGGAAAAGGACCGGATCGCAGCGCAGCTTGGCTTTTTCAAGGCGGCTGGTGCCCCTTGCATTGTCTATGGCGAAACCGCCCGCTCCGTTCAGGGCGAACGCACCGTTCCTTTGGTGCAAAAGCCTATTCTGAGCGAGGCCGAGATGGCCGATTACGGGCGGCGCATTTCGGATTTTGCGGATTGGTGCGCAGCAGAAGGGATGCCGCTGTCCTATCACCACCATATGGGGGCAGTTGTCGAACGCGAACATGAACTCGACCTGTTCATGAAGCACAGCTCGATCCCGCTGCTGTATGATGCGGGGCATATGGCCTTTGCCGGGGGCGATGTCATGCGTGTGATCGAAAATCACCATGCGCGCATCAGCCATGTACACACCAAGGACGTGCGTGCAGAGGTTGTGAATGCGGTCGACAAGGGTGCTGAGAGCTTCCTTGATGCCGTGATCAAGGGCGTGTTCACCGTTCCCGGCGACGGCAGCCTCGATTTCGAAGCCATCGTCAAAGCGTTGGCGGGCAAGGGCTATGAAGGCTGGTTCGTGGTCGAGGCGGAACAGGATCCCGTCGCAAACCCACCTCTTGAGATGGCAAAGGTCGGTCATGCCGAGCTGCTCTGCGTGATGAGCGCCGCAGGGTATGAGGTTGTCTCATGAACCGGATCGACGGGAAGGTTGCGATCATCACCGGCGGCACCCAGGGGCTTGGCGCGGCCATTGCGCGGCGCTTTGCCCAGGCGGGGGCTGCGGGCCTTGCGATTGTCGGGCGCGATCAGGCCAAGGGCGAGGCCGCGGCGCGCGAGATCGAAGCGGAAACCGGTGTCGCCACCCGGATGATTGCCGCAGATCTGGCTGATATCGAGGCGGTACAGCGGATCGTGCCGGACACGGACGCGCATTTCGGTCGGGTTGATATCCTGGTCAATGCCGCCGGGTTCACGGATCGTGGCAACCTGCTCAACACCACGCCCGATCTGTTCGACAAGATGATGGCCGTCAATGTGCGGGCCCCGTTCTTCTTGATGCAGGACGCGGTGGGCGTGATGGAGCGTGAAGGCGTAGAGGGCCGGATCGTCAATATCGGGTCGACATCAGAACGGGCAGGGCAGCCCTTTCTGGCACCGTACTGCACTTCGAAAGGGGCACTTGCGACGCTGACGCGCCATGCGGGATTTGCCCTGATGCGCAACCGCATTCACGTCAACCAGCTTGATATCGGCTGGATGGCGTCAGACCACAAACGCGAGATCCAGCTCGCCGAAACCGGCGACCTGAACTGGGAGGAGAAGGCCCGCGAAACCCTGCCCTTTGGCAGGCTGCTGGACCCAGAAGAGGTCGCACGCGCGGTGCAGTGGATGGCGTCCGACGACAGCGGAATGATGGCCGGGGCGGTCGTGCATTACGACCAGTCAGTCTGGGGAGGATATGACGGCCAGGCCCCCGCGCCGACCGCACCGCTGACGCGATGAGACACAAGAGATCCCTTTGATGGGAAACCGCCCTCTGTGGGCTTCCGGTTTGAAACAAAGGATGTGCCGGACATCCGATTAGGGAGGAAACTATGAGAAAGATCTTGATTGCAACTGCGTTGACCAGCCTGATGGGCACCACGGCCATGGCCGAAACCATCGGCGCGACGATTGCGCGGTTTGATGACAATTTTCTGACCGTCATGCGCAACGGCATGGTCGAGCACGCCGAGGCGATCGACGGCGTCACCATCCAGGTTGAGGATGCCGCCGACGACGTCGCCAAGCAGCTGGACCAGATCAACAACTTCATCGCTTCGGGCGTGGACGCGATCATCGTGAACCCTGTTGACACATCGGCCACTCAGGCCATGTCGGATGCCGCCGAAGCAGCCGGTGTTCCGCTGGTCTATATCAATCGCCAGCCTGTCAATCTGGACACACTGCCCGACAATCAGGCGATGGTGGCATCGAACGAAGTTGAATCCGGCACGCTTTCGGCCATTGAGGCCTGCAAACTGCTGCGCGCTGCCGGGCTTGGCGTTGTTGGCGCCAAGGGCTACATCATCATGGGTCAGCTCTCCAACCAGGCTGCAATCCAGCGCACCAAGGATGTCGATGACGTGGTTGGCATGGACATGTGCAACTTCATCACCATCGTCGACCGCCAGACCTCGGAATGGTCGCGCGACAAGGCGCAGGACCTGATGGCGAACTGGATCAGCTCGGGCGAAGATTTCGACGTTGTTTTTGCAAATAACGACGAAAGTGCCATCGGTTCCATTCAGGCGATGAAAGCGGCCGGTATTTCGATGGAAGACGTCGTTGTCGTCGGTGTTGACGCCACTCAGGACGCGTTGGTGGCCATGCAGGCCGGTGAACTGGACGCGACCGTGTTCCAGGATGCCTTTGGTCAGGGTTCCGGTTCTGTTGACGCAGCGCTGGCCCTGTCTCGCGGTGAAGACGTTCCACGCAAGGTCTGGATCCCCTTCAAGCTGGTGACGCCGGCCAACATGGGCGACTTCCTGGACAAGAACTGATCGCCCTGCAGCGCAGCACTGCGGGCTGACACATTAGGGCGGAGCGGCAGCCGCTGCTCCTCCCGTTTCCCTCTCCTTGCGTGTAAACACCGGAGCATATCATGGCAGACAGCACCGAAGGCATTGGTGGCCTGAAGTACGACAAGACCAAGCGCGCTTGGCCAAACGAACTCAACATCTTTTTTGCACTCATCGCGATCGTTTTGATCTTTGAAGCCCTGGGGCAGATACTCCCCTATATGAACGGCCAGAGCATGCTGTTCGACTTCAATACCAAGCGCGACGGGACCATTCTGAACATCGCGCGCCTCAAGATCATCATTCTTCAGGTGTCCATTATCGGCATCATCGCGTTGGGGGTTACACAGGTCATCATTTCCGGCGGGATTGACCTTTCGTCAGGACCGCTGGTTGGTGCTGCGGCCATGATCGTGATGTCCTTTGCCCAGACAGAACTGGTCAATGGCAACCCCAACCCCAAAGCCGTGTTCGGCGACTGGGCGTTTGATCTGCCCGTCATTGTTCCGGTCATAGTGGGCCTAAGTTTCGGGGCCTTTATCGGGGCGATCAACGGTTCCCTGATCGCATATACTCGGATTCCGCCCTTTATCGCGACGCTTGGCATGTTCCTGATCTGCCGCGGCATCGCTCAGTGGTGGACGCGTGGCCAGCCGGTTTCGTTCCCGACCGAAGGCTATGCCTGGCTTGGTTCCGGAATGATGCCGGTGGTCTGGTTCCTGATGCTTGCTGTATTGTTCCATTTTGTCCTCAGGCACACGGTCTATGGCAAGCACACCTATGCGATCGGCTCGAACGAAGACGCCGCGCGCATGTCTGGCATCAATGTCCAGCGTCACAAGATCCTTGTCTACATGATCGCCAGCATGCTGGCCGCCTTTGCCGCGATTGTTCTGAGTTCCAAGAACCTGACGGCGCAGACCGGTATGGGGCAGTTCTACGAATTGTTCGCCATTGCGATGGCCGTCATTGGTGGCGTGTCGCTGACCGGTGGCCGCGGATCTGTTGTTGGCACGGTTCTGGGCGCCATGGTGTTCGGCGTGATCCAGTCCGGGTTCACCTATATCCGGCTGGATGCGTTCTATCAGCTTATGGCGATGGGCACGATCATCATCAGCGCAGTTGTTCTGGACCAGTGGCGCCAGAAAACCGGCAAGTCTAGATCTTGAGGAGAGGATGAAACGATGAGTGAACTGAAACTCCACGATATGGGCGACATTATCCTTGAAACACGTGGTCTGACAAAACACTACGGTGGTGTGCACGCGCTGGAAGACGCCGATTTCATTCTGCGCAAGGGCGAGCACGTGGCGATCATGGGGGATAACGGGGCGGGCAAATCCACCTTCGTCCGCCAGATCACCGGGGTCGAACAGAAGACCCGCGGCTCCATTGTCTTTGACGGCAAAGAGGTCGAATTTGCAGGCCCGCTGGACGCGCGCGAGGCTGGGATCGAAACCGTGTTCCAGACGCTTGCCCTGGCGGATTCACTGGATGTGTCGGACAACCTGTTCCTGGGTCGGGAAAAGACCATGTGGAACTGGCTCGGGCCGTTCCGGCGGCTGGACTACAAGGCAATGCGCAAGGACACCCTTGCCGCGCTGGAAAAGACCGGCGTGAAGATCCCCAGTATCCGCAACACGATTCAGAACATGTCAGGCGGTCAGCGCCAGTGCGTGGCCATCGCCCGGACCGCCAGCTTTCATTCGAAACTGACGATCATGGACGAACCGACCGCTGCGTTGGGTGTTCAGGAAACGGCACAGGTGGAAAACATCATCCGTACGCTCAAGGAACAGGGTGAGCCCCTGATCCTGGTGAGTCACAACATGCGGCAGGTGTTTGACCTTATGGACCGTATCATCGTGTTCCGCCGTGGCCGCATCTGCGCCAACCTTGACATCATGAACGAAGATATCTCCGGCGAAGATGTCGTGGCCTATATCACCGGCGCCAAGACCGGCGAAGAGTATATGGAAAGCGCAGTTTGATCTGCGGTGATGGATTAGAAACAAAACCGGATGCCGTGGAGCTTTGCAATCTCCGGCACCGGTCGGACCGGAAAGGTCCATGCCACCGCGATGGTCCTCGCCAAGGCTGCAGGGCCGACGCCCTGATCGTTTCGCCGTGACATCCGGACCATTCAGGCAATCTAGGACGTTGACGATTAGGACTCAATCGTGATCTGCACGCTGATGGTCACCCATGCGGATTTAATCGAATGCTTTTACCGAGCGGGCAAATCCGTGTCACTCGCATTGATACCGAAAGCCTCCTTTCGCCCTACCTGTTGGAACTTGATGTCACGTTGCGCGAACAGCGGCCGTTGTGAGTTGGCGCAGCGAAATGGGGCTTCGTCCCGCATCTTGCCCATTTAAACGCAGCGCAGCGAACACCCGGAATGTCCTGCGATAAGATTCCGCCCCAATCTGAACAGTCCCCACATTGCTCCAATCCGGCAATCTCGCTGTTCCTGGCAACACATTCTCCAGCGCAAACCCTTGGTGGTTTGTGATGCGCTCTTTTGTGTATGTTTTCGTCGCGTATCAAGCCGCAGTGATTGCAGCGAACAAGATCGGAGTGCGAACAATCATATATCATGTCACCCGTGGTTATAGGCTGTGTCCATCATCTTCATGGATGTGGGTGGCCTGTTCGCGGATATGGGCGATCTCCTGCACAACGGCTGCAATCTTGCTGGATGAAACTTGGTGCAGCTCACCGACAACAGCCTCGGCGCGTTTGTAGCTGTCCGGAACGCCTTGGCTGTTGAAATGGGCAGCAGCGGTGGAAATGTCCGCGTCTTTCCAAGTCGCTGCTGTGCCGACTGAAACGCTGTCATGATCGTTGTAGCGGGCCAGAAACTTGTTTCCATCGAGGCCGAAGTGTTGGCGGTTGCAACAATGTCATCACGCACAGCCAGCCATTTTTCGGCCTCAGACGGGTCCAGGTTGTCCAGCTCGGCCGCACTCATGGATGTGGTGTAACTGTCGTCAGCAACAGTGAACGCCTGCAGGTCGGTGTCGTATGGGCGCAGTTCAGCAACATCGCCCTTCAGCTCTCCGATCTGCACGTCCATTGCGGCGCGTAAATGGGGATCTTCGACCTCTCGGGCAAGAGCCTCCATGTTCTCAATGGAGTTTAAGATGTCTTTGGTCTGCTGTTCGTAGTTCTCGAAACCAGCCTGCCCAAGAGCGGATTGCATGTATTGCACATAGCGATCACCGGGCGACTGGTAGTCATCCAAACCCTGAAAATCTTTGTCGCCGGACAGATCCGCAAGCGACGAATAGTAGGGGTGATACAGATCGTATTCCTGAGCATCGGTCATGTGCTGAGAAACCAAAGCCCGCATATCGTTCAGATCTACCGGCTCTCCTGACCGTTCGGCAGCCTCCAATTCGATTTTCAGTTCTTCGACCAGATCTTGTTGCGCCGTATGTTCGTCAACACGGCGGTTGGATTGGTCCTCGATGTCGAAGCTCTTTGAAGCGATGGCTGCACGATCAAAGCCCATCGCCTGCTGTTCTTTCTTGATGATGTCGATCTGCTCTGAAACGCGATCCTCGCGCGGGGCGGATTGATCAAATTTGGAATAGGGTGCGAAGTGTTCGACTTCGTTCAAAAGATAGTCTGTACGCGAAACCATAGTTTTTCCTTTTCGAGTTGATGGATAACTCTGTGATGGTCCTGCAGATGGCGTTGGCGCGCTCATCAGGCAGACCGGGTGTAATCCTTATAAGCTGTGTCCGTCATCGACGCCGCGCCCTTGCAACAGCGGGTGTGTTGCAAGGGCGTGAACCTCTGAGAGTTTTTCTGAGATTGCGATGATCTTGGAAGAAGCAAGCTGGTGCAGCTCGTCAACAACGGCCTCCGCGCGGTCGTGGCTGTCGGCCAAACCCTGACTGTTGAAGTGAGCCGCAGCCGTCGAAATATCGTCGCTGCGCCATCCCATTGTAGTGCCCAAAGTGACGTTGTGATGGTCGCCAAAGCGGGCAACAAACGCCTCACCATCGAGGCCGTAGCTGCTGGCCGTTTCGGTGACTTCGTTGCGGATCGCGGCCCACTTGTCGGCCTCTGGGTAATCCAAGACATCCATTTCGGCGGTGCCCATTCCCATCATCGTTGAATAGCGGCGGTCCTCGATGATGAAGGCTTGAAGGTCCGGATCGTTGGCGCGCAGATCCGTAACGTCGCCCTTCAGCTCCCCAATCTGAATATCCATTGCGACACGCAGATGAGGGTCGTCAACCTCACGGGCAAGCCCTTCCATCTTGTCGATGGATTGCAACAAATCTTTGGCCTGAGTCTGGAAGTCCTCATAGGCCCCCTCGCCCAAGGTGTCCTGCATATAGACCTCGTACCGGCGTGCCGCCGGGGCGTAATCTGCGGACGCCTGGAACTCCTTGTCATCGACAATATCAGCAATGGCAGACAGATACGGATGGCTCCGTTCGTTGTCCCGAACGTCGCTGATATGGGCGACAACCTGAGCCTTCAGCTCGGGCGCGTTTGTCTCCTCAGAACCGCCTAATTCGATGTGTCGCCGCAAGTTGCTCATGACTTCGGGCGACACATAAGACGGGTCTCCCGGCTCATCGTAATCATCAAAATGATGGGCTTGGTCTAGTAGATGTTCCATTCTCGATACCATAGGTTCCTCACTTTCCACGAGTTGGATGGCAAACTCTTCGATCCGGTCTTTGATGGCGTTGGCGCGCTCATCAAACAGATCCGACATTCTTGCGATGGATAGAGTCATCACATCGGCGGCCATGTCGCGGGCCGTAGCTTCGACTTCCGGAGTAGTTTCAACAACCGACATTCCGGCCTGAACCTTCCAGGTGTCGGTCGCAACTTCCTGCCGCAAACCGCGCTCAAGGCGGGTCGTCGCGGTCAGTTCAATTCCATATTCCTCAGCAACCTCAACCTGGATAGAGCGTTGAACGTCGATGTTCATTTCGCTGCTCATACCCATAGCAAGCCACTGCCCATGTTCGACGCCTCGATTGTTCACAACGATGTGGACATGGGGGTTGTCAGTGTCGTTGTGGAACACTGTCAGGTAGTCCCAGGTATCGCCAAAATCACCGCTCCCAAACAGACGATCTGCGAACTCCAAACCGGCCTCATGAGCGGCGTCCGGATAGGTGCCTTCGGGGAAAGAAACGATCATGTGACGGGTGTAACCGTAGTTGGTTTTCCCGTTGAAATCCTCGGCCCAAGTCTCGATCAAGTCACTGACCTGATCCGCATCGAGCGGAGTCACGCCATTGTCTCGGATGTCCAACACACCCTCTGCCCTGACGGTCAGATAGTTGATCTGGCGGCGCAGCTCATGCGCGTTTTTTACCCCGCCTTTGCGGACGTGTTTCACAACAGCCTCGGGCTTTCCGACCACGGCACCCAGTCGCGCCTTGATGGATGAGGCCCGCGAAACCATGAACTTCATGCGCTTGGCGATCTGCAGCTGCTGATTGATCCGCTTGGAACGATCGACACCCCTCTGAGCCTCACGGAAGGCAAGTTCCAGGAAGTCTCCGGCTGTCAGATCACGGGCAGCGGCGTTCATCTTTCTGGTGTCCAATCGTCGTCGCGCAAGATCCGGCGAATGGCGGATTCCGGCTCACGGTTTCGGCGGGCCGCAGTGATCATCGTCTTCAAGTCTTGCCGGTGCTGGATTATCGCGCGATGGAGATTTTCGACGTCGCGGCGGTCGTCGTCCGTCCAGATCACCGTGCCGCGCTTGGCCGATTTCGCAAGCTGGTTGAGGTTGGTGTACCCACCCTGAACCTGCCGCAAGTGCTTCTGCCAGAGATCGACAATAGCGGGGTCCGGATCGAGATAACCGATCAACCGGTAGATCAGACGCTGGATGATCTGATTGCGGCTCTTGGCCCCCAGCACGGTCACAGCCGATTCCAAACGCTCCAGCGCATCCAGTGGCAAACGCACGGAAAAGACGGTGGTGTCGGCGGGCTTGCTCAATGTATACCTCTGGTTGTATTTTGAGTTTGTAACACAACTACTTTATCCTGTCATACACTCCAAGAGGAAACCGGGGGTGATTTTAGAAATCCGCATTTTCTCAATTCGCCCTCGGAACAGTTTTGCTCTTGGAGGCAATCTCCACGCCGGGAAAAGGGTCCCGCCCCTTTTCCAGCCAGAGGGCGTGGATGCCGGTGGACTGGCGCAGGGCAATCATGCACCGCATGGGCTGCGCGAACAGCGCCCGTCACATACCGGCACGTTCAAGTTCATTATGGCATTTTCCGCGCGTCTCAGCGCGCTCAATTTCCCGCCGCCTGCGCGGCGGGTGTGGCAGGGTTGAGGGTTGCCGCACCGCGGAAGGTCACCGCCCCTGCCGGGCCTTTAGGCCGCGCGCCACGTGTGGCGCATATGTGGTCCGGCTCTTTGGCCGGAGCATTGGAAAGGGCGGCTTGCGCCGCCCTGCCCTCCCGTCACTCGGTGACCGGCTCGTCATCGGTCCGTTTCGGGAAGGCCACCATCTCGACGCCGGGGAACATGCTGTGCTTGACCTGGATCGAGGTGATGTTGCCAGTCTCATCGGTGTTGACGAAGAGAACCCCGCAACGATCCCAGAAATTCTTGCCTTCTTTTTCGCCGGTCTTGGCGTTCAGTTTCAGAGTTTGCGTTGCCATTGTTTGATCCTCGCTATGGCGTGTTTCGATGAACATGGGAAAAGCGGGCTTCAAGGGGATGTCAGCAGGGAATTTGGGCCGCGCGGAATGCGCCGCAGGCGCAGGGGAAATTCCCTGTTGAAGCGCGGCGCCCGACACGGGCACCGCGCGTCTTCCCCGACTGCCCGCTTATGTTCATCAATCCAGAAACACGGCAGCCGAGGGTCTTCTCCGGCAACGGAATTGAACCTGTCACACCAGATGAAGGGCAAGTCTTTCTAGGAACGCTGCGCGCGGAATATCTGAATAATGCGATTTGTTTTGTGGCGGCAACATCACTTCGGTCGGACATAGGAGTAACGCACAGTTCCGAGTGCGGGTGGCCTTTCTGAGCTAGTATGACCCTCGTGGCAAAGGATGGAGGATCACCGGCGGTACAAGTCGCGCGTTTCAATTGGCGGAGGCCAAAGACCGGACCGTCCGGCCCTGGTCCGTGCAAGCGCGGATCAGGTAATCAGCCGGACTCAATTTGGGCCGACGATATCAGACCAAATAACTGCCGCTAACACTCAGACATGAGCTTCGCTGCCGCAAGCAAGAATGCCCGATCCCAACGTCTCGCCGCCAGTGAAGGGGACATCTGCCGATCACGAAATATTTCACTTAGCGTTCTGCGGCGAAATCTACTATCCGCCGATTCATGGCTTACAATTACGACAAACTCTACGGTGAAAAACCAAACGCCCTCGGCGAACCCACACAAGTGTTCGTCGCGTTTTTTGATCAGTTCGATCGAACGGGTGCGCGCGTTCTCGACGTTGGGTGCGGACAAGGCAGAGATGCTCTGTTCATCGCGCGACGTGGTCACCATGTTGTTGGTGTCGATATCTCTCCGAACGGTATCCAGGACCTGATCAGGGCAGCACGTTCAGAAGCGCTGACTGTTGAAGGCATTGTAGCCGACATCACCACATATGAACCGATGGGCAAGTTTGATGTGGTTTTGGTCGACCGAACTTTGCACATGCTCTCCGCTACGGTGCGAAAGGCCGTATTGGAACGGTTACTCGATCATGTCGATGTCGACGGCTGGCTTCTGATCGCTGATGAGGCATCCAACATCAACGGGTTCAAGGACGTGATCCAATCTCACCAATCGAACTGGAGCACGGAGCTTTCCAAAAGGGGATACTTGTTCATCCGAAGATCTTGAACGCAATTCGAAAATGCCAATGTTTGGTTAAGCGGACGCACTGGTTGCTCCCGTATCCACACTCAAATTCATTCCGTAATGCAAATTCCCGCTCCCATCAAAACGGGCATTGTCCGCGCATCAGAATTGATTTCGAATACCTGTTCGACCCGAATGGAGCCAAGCCGTGCCGCCTCAAGCGCGGTCTTCATTTGATGCAGCGTCAATCCAAAGCCGTTATCATCTGAAGCCTGCCAATCCCACTGCACGAACTGTCCACCCTTGTGGAGCAGACCCGCCAGCACCGCCACGGCTCCCCTGTAGTCCGGGAGAAAGGCGCAAACGGAAGAGGCGCAGATCAAATCGAAACCTGAAAACCCTATCTCCACCTCCTGTACATTTCCCGCCAGCATATCTCCGTGAACGGCCCTGACATTGGGCAGGTTCTTGGCCTTCAGGACCGCAATCATATTCTCCGAGGTATCAACAGCGACAACTTCCGCCACATGCGGTGCGATTTTCTCCGCCAGCAATCCGGTGCCACATCCAAAGTCGAGCACGCGCTTCGATTTCCAGTTCTTTCCACAAAGGTCCAGGTGCTCGTCGAGCGAGGCAAAAGCGCGACTGGCGTAATATCTGACGTCGTTATTGTCGTCCCAACCATCGGCATAGTCGTTCCAGTCGTCAGTCATATCGCTTGCGTTTCCTTATGGATTTGGGTCGGCTCCACCGCATGTACGCTGAGGCAGATGCGCCAATGGGAACGCGCGACATTGGCCAGGTTTGCGACAACAGTCAATATGGGTTTGAAACAGCCATTGGAGGTGAATGGGCCAACCGCAGAAAACCTCTGTTGACGGTCTTGCACGCAAGAAAAGGCCCACCGAAGCGGGCCTCAAGTTTAACCGAAGGAAAGTCTTGGAGGTATTGAAGAAAGGCTAACGCTTGCGCGCGCGATCGACAACACCGTCGGCTGATATCGTAGCGATCCTATCCTCGGCGCGGCGGGTCATTTCCACCCCGTCACCCGTCATATGCGCCTCGGCAAACTCGGTGAACTTGAAGATACTGCCATCGGCTTCAACATGGGTTTCATCTTCCGCCGAGCGGCGTATGACCGACCCGTCATGTCGGATTTCGATGATCGTGTTGTCGGCCATGCGGACCGTCACAGAATGCTCATCCACGGCGACACCCTGCCACCACATTTCCGCATCGCGGCGCACAACAATACGGTTCGGATGCAGCTTGATCTGCACGTCCTGTGCCGCCTCTGGATCAGCCGCTTTCACAACAACGATGGCCTCTTGCGCGCTGGGGTCACCATGGATCGACGCGCTCCCGTTTTTCGGCGGCCAGAGCTTTGGCTGTTCGCGCGGTTTGCCCTTCTGATCCGTATGAAACCCGACAAACATCTGCGCGGATTTCCAGACACGGCGAGCGGCTTTTTCGAGCTTGTTCGAAGTGGTGTCCATGGGTCTATCCAAATCCGTTTTGATCAAGTGATCGCTTTTGAGAATGAGCCGGGTGACCGACCTCTGTTAGCTATGCGCGATGGGGTGTTCACACAATGCCACTTTGAGTTTTCCTCATTGAGGATGACACAGCCAGAGATTGATAGGCAGGGCGCTGTGCGCCCTGCCCCATTGGGTTCAGAAGCAATCCGGCACCCAAGCGTCGATGTTCGCTTTCTGTGCCTCTGACACACCCAATGCCACCTGATGTTCTGCATCGTTGAACAGCTTGTGCATCGCCTCGTTCTTCGCGCCTTTCTTGGATTTCGCAAAGGCTTTGAACATGTCCGTGTCGACATGCAGTTCCAGCAGGTCTTTGTAGAGATCATCCAGTTGCCAGCCTTTCAACCGTTTGAAGCAGTTCTCAGCCGACGGGGTCCAGATTGCGCGCATGTCAGCACCAATCTCAGCCTCGATTTCGCCCATGAACTCCGGACGTTGGGTCAAGAACCGCCGGGCCAGAAAGGTCGTTATCTCTCCATTGCGGGTTTTCTTACCCAGTTCGCGAAACGCTTTGAACGCCTCCACGCTGCTTTGTGCGGCCATCTTGTGGAGTTGGTCATAAGCTGCCTCTGCAGCCTCATCCCGCTCCCCGCCAAGGCGTGGGTCGAGAATGAACTGGTCGTCGATTTCCGGCGTGTTCCGCTCAGCGCCGCCATAGCCAAACCCAAACAGGGTGCTGGTCAGACCGGAGGCCGGGGTTGCGGAGAAGGCAAACAGGCTCAACACATAGTCGGGCTTGTCCAGAAGGGCCGTTTGAACCGCCGCCAGCCGGATCGCCACCATGTCGTCGATGAACTTCTGCGAATAGGCCGGTTTTGGTGCCTTTTGGTTCTCTGGCTCTTTGACCGGGGCCAGAACACCGGCCTCAATGGCGGCTTGCACATGTTCCGCCGCGACATAAGCCGACGATGTTTTGATCTCACCAGTGTTGCCGACATAGACAAATACACCGGACAGCTTGCGCTGATCGTCGGAATAGAACGGCGCAGCATAGTCCTTGAGCGCGGCCAGCTCCTTTTCGCCCTCCGCGTCCAAAGCCTCAGCTTCATAGAGTTCGACAAGTTCGTCATACCGCTCGGCCTGTTCTTTGGTGAACTCCCGGCTCACCATCTCCAGACGGTGCATGCCTTCGATGCCCGAAAACCCATACGGAATGTAGCTGTCTTCATGGGTGTCCACCCAGTCCCAGCCTTCTGCTTCGCGTAGCTTTGCTGCTTCTGCCGCCAGTTTCTCAGCAAACAGATGATCCAGTAGCGCGCCCTCATTGAACAGGGTTTCATCAGCAAAGAGATCAGCGGTGACCGTGCCGCCTGCTTCAACATAAGCCTCCTGCCCCACAAACACGGCCTTGCGGTTGGTGCTGCTGACAGCCTCAGATGTCAGGGCCTGTTTGACATCATGTTCGCTAAACCACCGACACTCTTTGGCCTGTTCCAGAACCTCCAGAATTTTGTCTTCTTCGGTACTGACTGTCATGGCCTTGGCCATCCCCATGCTGATCTCACCTGCCTTGAGCGCGTCCAGAACGGCGGTAGGCAGACCGGCCAGTGCGAGGCGGCGGCGCACATGCGCTTCGGTCACACCGAACGCATTGCTGATCTTGGCAACAGACAGGGATTTCTCGGCCATCTTGCCATAGGCGCGGACCTCGTCCACCGGGTCCAGTTCCTCACGGGCGGTGTTTTCCGCATTGGCCCATTGCTCGGCCACAAAGGGATTGTCAGTGATCTTCACGGGGACCTGTGCCAGATCGGCCCGTTCGGTCACGGCGATGTTCAGAGCCCGCAGACGGCGGCCACCGGCAACGATGGCGACCTTTCCATCCGGGTCGCGCAGGCCACTGAGGTTCTGGATCAGGCCGCACATGACCAGACTGTCAGCCAGCAGGGTAATGCCGTCCTCACCAACCTCCTGTCGTGGGTTCAGATCGGACAGGTAGAGATCGGACAATGCAACGGTTTCTATGGTTTCAGGTGCGGTGAATGTTTCGAGTTTGCTCATGGGGCAAATCCTTGTTTGAGTGTTTTACTTTGTGCTAAAGGTGCCCTACCCCTCTTGGGGGTAGAGCGAGGCCGCTTAGGCGGCTGCGTGTTGTTTCAAGAAGCGGAGCGCGATGTTGGCTGACAGGCCTCCCTTCTTGAGCAATTCCACAGCTTCACGTGTTCGCTGTTCGATGATCTTTGCAGGCATGATTTCACCTCCTTTCCTGCGCAGGCTGCGCATGCAGGCCCTGCCCCTTTGGGACAGGGCTGGTCTCAGTATTCGCTGGGGCACATGATGGTCAGGACGCGGCGGGTCATTGCGGGATCAAACGGGCGGTCCGACCCGTATGTGTAATCCGTGTCGTAAAGATCGATCTTCCAGAACAGCTTCTGGCCGCTGATTTTCACCGTTCCGAATGTGTGATCGCCATAAGGGTCATTACCCTCTTCGAACTGATCATCCGTCGCCACAGCTTTCAGAGCTGCCGTCTGGAACTCCATCCCTTCGGCGGACACGCCGGGCGTGACAAACACCTGCCCCTGAATGCCTTCCGAGTGCACCTCAATCGCTGCCTTTGGGTCGATCAGGGCTTTCCGAAACAGGTCATTCTGTGCTGCGATCTTTGCCGCCTGAAGGCAGGTGTCGTTCTCGATGTCTGTTGTTGCTTCACTGTTCAAAGCCGTCTCTCCTTTTGTGGTGCGACTATTGAGGCTGATCCCCTTTGGTGCTGGTTTTGAGCCGAGCCCTGAAAGGGCGTCGTCTCTAAAACCTGCCCCGTGGCGAACGCGGAGAGGGGCGAGACAGGACAAATCGACAAGAGTGGTGCGGCCCGCAGCGCAACGCGCGAGGACACGGTCTTGTCTATTTGTCTTGTCCGAGGGGGGAGGCCGCGCCTTCCCCCTAACGTCTGGTGGCGTTTGGCTTGTCCAAATCCCGCCTGACCAACAAATGAAGCCAAAGGATCTTTGATCCTGCAGGAGCGCAAAAGGGATCGTCACCCGAATGGGCAGATCACCACGGCATGGAGCGACCATGACCCAAAGCCCCTGCCCCGGCTCACAAGAGGCGGATCAGGGGCTACTGCGTCAGGGAGATTATGCTGGGGTGTTCTGGGTGGAAGCCGATACGTCGGCTGTAACCTAGAGCCCAGTCACGAGCCGGCTGGCTCGGGATTTGCCAGAGAAACAGATTGCAACCCGAAGTCACTCACCGACCGGAACATACCCTCGACGGCGCTTTTTCTTTTCGAGTTTCTGGAGTGCATCAGCAGCCTGGGCTTCGTTGTTATATGTCACCATCATGGCCTGCCCGTTTGTACCAATACGTCCCCAGGTCCGAAGGACGGACACTTCCCCAAACAGCGTCGGCTGCAATTCTATTCCATAGAACCGCGCCATGTTGACGTCCGGGTCCACATGGATCAGGTGGACAAGTGTGGTTATCGTCAGTTCCATGACGCGATTGTCGATCAATAGAACTCGTCTGTCCAATGACATTGCGAAATCAATTCCCGGGAAAGGATTCTGAATGGAAAATGACATCAAATGCATCCGCTACTACTATAGCTGACCACTATGTAGGTAAAAGGATTGGCCATGTTTCGTTTTCTACTGTTTGCCTTCGTGATGGGTCTTGCCGCCAGCGCAGGCACGGCGCAGACACCGCCTTCGGCTGATGAGGTCGCGCAATACAACGGTCTCTTCGCAGCCGCTCACACCGGCAACGAAGAAATGATCCGGCAACTCGTTGCGGCAGGGGCAAGCGTCAACGCGCGGGACTCGCGGGGTCGCACACCAGCCCATGTGGCCGCGTTTGCTTCAGAGGACGAGGCGTTGAGTACACTGGCTGAGGCTGGCGCCGACATGAACGCACTCGAAGATCAGGCCTACGACGTTGTCACGATTGCGGCCGTTGCAAATGATCCGGAATTGATGACACTCGCAATCAAATTGGGCAACGATCCAGGCCTAACGACCAGCCCTTATGAAGGAACGGCTCTAATTGCGGCCGCGCATCTCGGTCATGTTGAGATTGTCAGACGGCTAATCGCTGCTGGCGCGCCTCTGGACCATGTGAACAATCTGCACTGGACAGCAGCTATCGAAGCCGTTGTGCTTGGTGACGGCGGCCCGGGTCATCTTGCAGTTCTGGATGCACTGTTGGCAGCGGGTGCTGACCGATCGCTTGGCGATCGAAACGGAACTACACCGCTCGAACACGCCGAATTACGCGGATTTTCTGAGATGGCAGAACGGCTAAGAAAAGATGACTGAGACCAGTCCAGCAGGCTGAAGCGGAGCGTTCCGCCTCACAGGTGCCGATGGCAGCTTGGATGAGACCAACCTCAAATCAAATTCCTCTCGTAGCGGAGCGGTGACAGAGTTGAACACATCTCACGGGCAACAGCACAATGGACAAGATCAGAAAAAGTGAACAGAACTGCCACAGGCCACTCGTTTTTGCGAGGCGTGGCTTTCTTGCTGCGTCAGGCTTTGGCGCAATGACGGCTGGCTTGAGTGACTCCGTCGTGGGCCAAACTTCTACGAGGGTGGACGGCGCGATACTTCAACCAAGTGATCCCAACGATACCACATTCATGGAGCGCGCCTTCGAGATGCGCCAGTATGCAATTGACCATGGAGATCAGGGGTATGGTGCAGTTGTGGTGCGCGGCAATGTTATTATTGGCCAATCATGGAGCAGGGTCATCTTAGATCAAGACCCCACGGCCCACGCTGAAATGGCCGCGATCAGGGACGCGGCGCGCCGCCTAAATGACCGAGATTTGAACCAAGCGGTCATGTACTCATCTTCCCGACCATGTCCTATGTGTGAAGCCGCGGCATACTGGGCTGGAGTCCGCCTCATGTTCTATGGCCGGGAAATTAGGAGCGCAGGTTCTCCGAAGCTTTGCAGTTAGAATGGTTCTCAGCCATCAGCGACGTTTCATTTTGCATTTGCCTCCCACGGTGGGAAGTCCGGCCCATAGCCGACCTTGGCCATGCGTTTCAGCGCTGCGGTGCAACTTCACCAGACCGGCCATTCACTGCGTGAGCGAGATCGATAGGTATCGAACTCATTAATTGCGGGACGAAGCAGACTTCCATTTCACAATCTGAATAGCTGCTTCTGCTTACTATCAAATGTGTAGTGGATTGCTTTCGACCGTGAAGTATCTCGCACAGCGCGCGTTCCCTAAAAGTCGCGATATTGAGCTGCACCGTCAACTCAGCACACTTCAAAAGGAACAACACAATGACCACGCAAACCCAAGACAAACCCGTTTCAAATGGTGTAAACACCGAGGCCCTGATCGGAGCACGAGGCGCATTCGCCGAGATGCCGCAAGCCGCCTTGTTTACTTTCCGCAGTACCTGTGACTGGCTCAATGGCAGCGAAAGCCGCAATACTATCAATGGCTATTACGGCCTGGGTGAAGAACACACACGCAAAGAAGCTTTTTCCATCAGTTCGGATCATCCAGAAGTTTTTGCTGCCAGTGACAGCGCGCCGACACCCCCGGAAATCGCACTTTCTGCCTTGGCAAGTTGCCTGACCGGAGGCGTCGCTGCTGTCGCGCAGCATCGGGGCATCCAGCTTCATGACGTACAGTGCGTTGTCGAGGGTGACATGGATATGCGCGGGATTTTGGGTATGGATCCCGACATTCGCAACGGCTTCAGTGCTGTTCGCGTAACCTTCGCTATCGATGCGGACGCAAGCGACGATGACATTCGTGCATTGGTCGCACAGTCGCAAAAGCGATCCACTGTATTTGATCTGATGACCAATCCGACCAACGTACATGTGGTCGTGGCCTAAGCCGCGATTACTACAGGAGCGAGCGTCATGCGACATATTTCGACCGTCATCATTGGCGCCGGGCAAGCCGGGCTCGCAATGAGTAAATGTCTCTCGGACCGCTCCGTCGCGCATGTTGTATTGGAGCGTGGCGAGGTCGCGCAATCCTGGATGAAAGACAGGTGGGACAGTCTGCGGCTGCTTACGCCAAACTGGCAATCCCGGCTACCGGGCTACAAATATGATGGGCCTGACCCAGATGGGTATATGAGCATGCCGCAGATCACAGGGTATCTGCGTGACTATGCCCATGTAATTGATGCTCCGGTCGAAGAGCACACAGCTGTTCATTCTGTGACGTCTCATGGGAACAACTATCTGGTTCGCGCCAACAAGGGCGTTTGGATATGCGATAATGTTGTTGTTGCCAGTGGTGCTTGCGCCCGGCCGAAACTGCCTCAGTTGGCGGGCGCTGTTCCAGAAAGCATCATGCAGTTGTCGCTTAGCACATATAAATCGCCTGACCAAGTTGCGAAGGGCGGTGTGCTGGTGGTTGGCGGGTCAGCGAGCGGCGTACAGATCGCTGCTGAACTTTGCAACGCGGGACATGCTGTGACCCTTGCCGTTGGAGAGCATAT
The DNA here is from genome assembly GCF_900106805.1 of Ruegeria halocynthiae. Classification (GTDB taxonomy): domain Bacteria; phylum Pseudomonadota; class Alphaproteobacteria; order Rhodobacterales; family Rhodobacteraceae; genus Ruegeria; species Ruegeria halocynthiae. Next base: position 16,804 of record NZ_FNNP01000013.1, on the reverse strand, counting down.
TCGCGCACCGCGTCGCTATCGTGGGCGGGACATTCAGTGGTGGATGGATCGCAGCGGTATTCTGGACGTTCGCGTCAACGAGGTGGATGACATTGACCGTGCCCGCCGCGTGCCTTCTGTCCAATTGATTGGTGATCCTGGAATAGATTCCATTGATCTGAATACGCTTCAGGCAATGGGGGTTTCAATAACCGGTCGACTGGCTGGCATTCAAAACGGTATGGCGCAGTTTTCCGGCTCACTTGCCAATCACTGTGCCATGTCGGATCTGAAGATCGACCGACTTCTTAGGCATTTCGACGACTGGGCCGACCGCATGAACATTCCCGACCTTCCCGATGCGCAACAGTTGCCCCCGACGCTATTACCCAATCCGACACACCTCATGTCCAATCTGAAAAACGGCGCGATACAGACCATTGTTTGGGCAACAGGTTATTCCCCAGAATTCAGCTGGCTGAAGCTTCCTGTGTTCGACCAGAAAGGCATGTTGATCCACGATCAGGGCATCGTTGCACCTGGTCTTTACATCTTGGGATTGCCCTTCATGCGGCGTCGGAAGTCAGCGCTGATAGACGGGGTGGGCGGTGATGCGCAGGCTCTTTCCGATCACCTTATTGCCAATCGAAACCGCCGCGCGGCTTAAAGGAATTCAATCATGGACAAGACGATCAAAGCCCCCGTATCTTCGACGGCGTTTACAGATCTGGTCGGGGTGGATCACCCCATCGCACTGGCCCCCATGGCCGGCGCAGTAGAAAGCGACCTGGCTGCTGCCGTTGGCAATGCAGGCGGCTATCCGATCATGCCTTTCTCGTGGAGCAGCAGGGATACCATTGAGGCTGAACTGACAAGCCTGCGTTCAAAAACCGACGCGCCGTTTGCTGTAAACCTTTGCCTTGATATGCCACAAGAAGCTCGATTGGAACTTTGCCTGTCGCATCGTCCCAATGCTGTGCATTTCTTCTGGGGGGATGCAGCGCCGTTTGTAAAGCAGGTGCATACCAACGGGGCCTTGGTGATCCAGACGGTATCGACCGCGATTGACGCCAAACACGCTGTTGATGCGGGTGTAGATATTTTGGTCGCGCAGGGTTGGGAAGCCGGAGGGCATGTTCGGGGGATGGTCGCGACGCTGCCACTAATCCCGGCCGTCGTGGATATGGCAGGATCGGTGCCAGTTTTGGCGGCCGGTGGTATCTCAGACGGGCGCGGGTTGGCTGCGGCCCTCTGTCTGGGGGCCAGCGGCGTTGTCATGGGAACTCGTTTTCTGGCGACCCCAGAAAGTGCGGCGCATTCCGAATACATCGCGCAACTTATTGCAGCCCAGCATTCAGACACACTCCACGAGACCGATCTGTACAATGTTGGCTGGTCAAATGCTGCACATCGTGTGCTGCGTAACGCCGTAGCGAATCGTTGGCTTGCAGAAGGCCGACCCAGCAATAACACACGCCATCGGTCCGGTGAAACGGTTGCAATGCGGGGCAGCGCCCCAATCAAAGCTTATCAATCCACGACACCCCATCATTCGATGACCGGTGAGATTGAAGCGTTATCGATGTGGGCAGGTCAAAGCGTTGGCCTCGTGAACAGCGTTGAACGCGCTGGTACGATTATCGACAGCATAATGGAACACGCTCGCGCAGCACTCCAAATGCGTTAACGTGCCGCCAAAATCTCTTCGGCATTCGGCAAGCTTGCGAAAATGCAATCGGAAAGCCAGCTTGTTATATTGCGTGTCAGAGCCGCCGGTCCGATGATCTCCATCTCGCCAGAGGCTTTGGCCGCCTTATAGGTCGTGTGGCCCAACCAGGCATCCGCCATCGCGCGAACCTTTGTTGTGATAAATACGTCCACGTCTAGGCCGGGATCGGTGGTGCAAACATCAACATTGCCACCTTCAACCGTGATCCACCATTTCGGTTGCTCATCGAAATCCGTAAACTGGAACAACACGACCGTCCTGCTGCCGGGCAGGTTCTCGGGAACAATACTTCGTTGAAGATAAAGCATCAGAAGCTCGACGTCGTAATCCGCGTCGCTCATAAACGCCTTAGACCATTCCATGCCCCAACTTCCAAGTGCCAGCAGGATCGGCTGCAGCTGTCGACAGCTTGCGGTTGGTAGGTATTCGTGCCCCCGACCGCCTTGAATGCGACGCTTATAGACAAGGTCATATTCCTCTAGCGTGACCAATCTGCGCGTCAGAAGCGTGGGAGAGATCGCCCCCAAACCACGCTGGAGCTCCGAGAAACGTGTGCTGCCCATCAACAGCTCGCGTACAATCAGCATGGTCCATTTTTCGCCCAAAATTTCAGTTGATTTGGCGATGGGGCACCATTGGCCATAACTGTGCGACATCAAAATTACTCCATAAAATGTAGTAAGATACTCCAATCGGTATAGTGTTTTGCTCCAATCTGTAAAGCATCGCGTAGGGACGCTGTCAGGTAAGTCTCATCATATGAAGCATTCCAAGCACGGATCTGCAAAACAGAGAGAGCTTATGACCCTACCCATCCACACGACCCAGACAGCCGCCCCGCAATCACGTCCGATATTCAACGCGATCACGCAAGCACGTGGCTTTGTTCCCAATGTCTATGCCGTTTATGGTGGTCTTCCTGATGCGATGACCGGGTTTGCTGGGCTGACCGGCGCATTTGGCAACAGCAGCCTGACACCTGCCGAACGTGAAGTGATCCAACTTGCGGTAAGCGTGGCCAACAGGTGCCGCTACTGCGTCGCGGGTCACACAGCTTTTGCTGCTGATGCCGAACTAAGTGACAGCCACGTCCAAGCGATGCGTGCAGGGTGCGACCCTGATGATGATCGTCTTGGTGCCTTGGCGCGCTTTGCCCGGAAATTGACAACGGACCGTGGTCGTGGCTGCAGCGAAGAATACGCGGGCTTTTTGGCGGCCGGTTATCACCCGGATCAGGCTTTGGAGGTGATCATAGGTGTCGCAAACAAAACTCTGAGCAACATGACAGCCAACTTGCTGGACCTGCCGCTTGACGCGGAGTTTGCGCCTTATGCATGGGTTCCTAAGGCGGAAGCAGTATGAGCCCCAAAAGCCGCGAAAAGGGACTAAAGATCGCTTTGGTCCTGTTTGGGACAATCTGTTTTCTGATCTATCCACTGGCCGCTATCTGGCCTTCGGGGTGGGTCTGGCATGGTGGCGGAGGTCAGCACTATTTCCAAATGATCTGCGGAATTTATGCGGTTCTGGGATGGTTCCTGATCCGGGCGTCCTCAGCCCCGCAAAACCATATGAGTCTGATCAGTTTTGCCATCTGGTCCAGCATTATTCACGCCGTAATTATGGCTATTCAAGTCAGCCACGACCACATGGAGATCGGTCATTTGGTGGGAGATATCCCAGCACTTATCATCATGGCCGCGGTGCTTTGGTATTTGTCGCCACGCGTTTCAGAAACTCCCAGAGCCAGCGAAAGAACATCCAAATGATATCCTTAGTCAAACAGCGCGTCACAGTTAAAACCGCGGAGACTCCGGCTGAAATCGGCGCTGTGCAAGATATGATGCGGGCCTTGGTCGATTGGCTGTTTGTGCGCCATCACACCTACCACGACCTTGTGGCCCGCTATTTTGATCCGGATGAGTTTGAAAGCGAGCTGTCAGACCTGCCTGGCATTTACGGAGCCCCCGCAGGCACGCTGCTAATCGCGAGCGTCGATCTGAAGTTCGCTGGTTGTGTGGGATTGCGCGAAATCGATAAAGATGCCTGCGAAATGAAGCGCATGTTCGTCGATCCAAAATTTCACGGGCAGGGCGTAGGTCAGGTCCTTGCAACACATCTGATCCACCATGCCCGCGAATTAGGTTACGCAAGAATGTATCTTGATACCGGGCCAGAACAATTCGAGGCGTGCGGATTGTACCAAAAGCTCGGATTTCAACCGATCAAACCCTATTACAATGTCAGCGACGAAATGGCAGATTGGCTAACGTTCATGGTGCTGCAACTCGACCCACAGTGACTGGAAAATAGTTTAACCAATATCTTCTTCGCCTCTGTCGTTTCTGCCCGCAGGTCACATCCAAAAGGGCTACTCTGATCCACACTGCAAACAAAGGATCGTGGCGAGTTTCGCCATCATGTCGTATCTTCGCTTGCAGCGTGGATCGGATGAAGCGGGGCGATTGGAGAAGAAGACGCGGTCACGAGTGACTTGGTCGTCCTTCTCTTCCAACGGTTCGCACCGGCTGGCTGTCATCATCGCGCGGGCATAGATGTTGAGCATCGATTACGATTCCGGTGCGGCGTGTTTGAGCGTGTTCTTTCTTAGACTTGCGATCGTGAGGCCGTAGATGCAAACCACCACGACAGCTAACGCCGCGGCTTGGTAGGGTTCGATGGCATCACCTAAGAACGGGACAGCAAGAACCATCGTCACGGCCGGCCAAGGTGTTGTGATCGAACTGGCCAAAGATACGTCGATATGGCGGACAGCGTAGAACCAGACGATCAATTCGAGGAAGTAAACCAGCCCCATGAGCGCTGACATTGTCTGGAAGATCGCGCTTATACCCATGTCTATTCCGGAAGGGACAGCGATGACTAAAACGACCGTCAGGAAGAGGGTCGAGATCGCGACCCGGAAAAACGTCACCTGAGTGGGCGTGATTGGTGTATTGCTCAGTTCCTCCTTGATTATGACATGCGCGATGCTCCACAGAAGAGGGACACCGAGTGAGACCAGGAACCAAGGCGACAAGCCCGATATCAGGAAGGTTCCGCCGGTCCCAAGGTAGTAGAGTGCACCAATCAGAATGGCGGTCAGGGTGAGTTCAATGGCGGTCTTGCTACGCTTCAGAAACAGGGACTCCCAGAAGATCGCGAATAGCGGGTAGGCTTGGATCGCGATAGCTGCATTCGCAGCCCCGGCTTTTTCGACTCCCAGCACATAAAGATAGGTCGAGAGGCCAAAGAGCGCACCTGTGAAGAGAGCGACGAGTATCATCTGGCGACGTACCCGGCGGGACAGATCAATGCCGAAGATTCCCTTGGCACCCCTGCGCAGTTCCCATCCGAACACAGGCACGGCAAACACCACCTGCCAAACCGAAAGTGCGAAGGCGAAGCTGAGCGCTCCAACGTCGGAGGGGCGCAGGTTGGAGATGATTGGCATGACTCCAAGCAGTGTGAGGCTAACGAGAGAGAGTGCGATGCCTTTCCCGATTGATGGAGAAAAAAGTGTCATAGCAGCAGACCATAATTGATTTGACGTCTACAGAAATTGCATCCACTAAACTACTGGTGCAATAAAAAGATTGATCTGATGGCAATTTGGGTTCCTGATTTATCAAGTCGCAATGGTCCGAAATATATTCGGATTGTAGAGGCGATGGCGGAGGACATCGCAACGGGCCGCTTACCTGAGGGAACGCGCCTGCCACCCCATCGCGAACTGGCTTATCAACTCGACGTGTCTCCGAATACGACCAGTCGCGCCTACGGCGAGGCAGTAAAGCGGGCGCTTCTAAGGGGTGAGGTTGGACGAGGAACGTTTGTTCGATCGACTGACACCGACCCGACACAAGCAGAACCAGAAACTCTGCGCAGGTCAGACAGCGGCCCGATAGACCTGTCCCGCAACCTACCGATGTCAGGGTTTTCCGAGCAACACATCCGTCGCGTTATGTCCGAGATCGCAAATGATACCGGCCTACGGTCCTTGCTGGATTACCAGACAGACGCTGACCTCGAGCATCATCGTGCTGCCGGTCAGACATGGCTGGCGTCTTGCGGTCTCTCTTCTGAAATTAACTGCATCGTTCCTATTGTCGGTGGGCAGCACGGCATTTTGTGCATTCTCATGGCGCTTATGCAGCCAGGCGACCTGTTGCTGGCCGAAGCACTAACCTACACTCCGGTCCTGGCAATGGCAGCGCGTCTCAATCTGCAAATCGGAGGCGTTGCGATGGACGAGGAAGGCGTGGTGCCAGAGGCGTTCGAGGCATGGTGCCGTGAGGCCAACCCCAAAGCATTTTACATGACCCCCACCTTGCAAGCGCCAACAACTGTCACGCTATCTCAGGCACGACGGACAAGGATCGCCGAGATTGCTACACGCTTCGGCGTGATCCTGATCGAGGACGATGTGTTCGGGCCGCTCAAATCCGACAAACCTGAGCCGCTGGCGAAGATCGCGCCAGAGGCCGCAATCTACGTAACAAGCTTATCAAAGGCGGTCGCACCCGGATTGCGCGTGGGTTTTCTGAATGCCCCCACGAAGCTGGCTGCCGCACTGCATCTGTCTGTCAATCTGAGCGTTTGGATGGCACCACCGTTGACTTTGGAAGTGGCGAGCCGGTTGATCGAGGATGGCACGGCAGCCGAGTTAACCGGCCAGCAACAACGCATCGCCAGAGTCCGACAGCAGCTCGTTCAGCGTATTCTGGGGGTCGCCGTCATCCCGAAACTCTCGGACGGCTTTCATGTCTGGCTTACGCTACCGGAGGGCTGGCGTGCGGATGTATTCACCGCGGAATGCGCCCGTCTGGGCGTTCGCGTCAGCGAAGGCCGCAGCTTCGCCATCAATGCAGGTGACGCACCGGAAGCTATTCGCCTTTGTGTCAGCCACGAGGCAAATGAAGTCCGATTGCAACGCGGCTTGGAAATTGTGGCGGGTGTGCTACGGCAAAAGCCGAGCGGGTCCTCGATGGCGATCTGACAAATGGGCATCACACAAAGCCGTCATTTACTCGCTGTGCGGCATGTGTAGGGATGGGCTCATACCAGACTCCGGTGCCGTTGCAGAAAGGGCCCCTGCCCCACCTATGACTGATCATGCGGACGGCCCAGAGCCGACTTCCACCAGCTTAGTTGAATGCTACGTCGCAGCCCATCAAACCGGACTTTCGCTGCGAATGCAAATATTCCGGAAATCTGAACTCACACAACTCGGGACATAGCTGACCCTATTCAAACCAAAGGGAGAGATTGGAAGGAGTAGAATTGTTTCTCTTGTTCTTCTCAACAATGGTACCCAAAAATGAGTTATGTGAAACACTATTGGCACTGAGTTGAGTAACACAAATGGATGCAGAATGGCGAAGGATCGACACGAGGGCCGAGTTCATCGACATCTTTGCGGACAAGGTTCTGTTTGGTGATAACCTGAGGTTCACTATCCATTCATCAGGCGACATTACCGGCCAGGCTGGTGGACAAGACTTCTTTGGCTCTTGGTACTGGGAGGATGGCTTCTTCTGTCGAGCTGTGTCGAGTGGAGAAGAAAACCACGGGTTGGATTGCGAGGTTACTGAATATCGTGGCCTCCACATGCGGTACACGCGACAGATGGGACAAGGGTATTCCTCAGTTGTTACCATCGAACAGGTGTGATGCGATTGATCTGCACCTGCAACTGAATGAGCCCAAACGGCTCGTCGCCGCAGCCGAGACGCCGACTGTAATTGCAATGTGAAGTATCTGTGGTTGCAGGGCAAAATCCTCATAAGTTTCGATCCAAACAAAGCCCAAGGGTAAATCTGTCTCAAAACAAGTTGTATGAACCAACTCAGTTTTGGGCCCCTTCCACGACAAACCAACGTTTGTGGAAGAACTCACGTTAAATCGCCAATCCCATCAGATGTTCCGATCGCTACGCGAAATGCATGGTGCAGTTCCTCCGTCATTCACACGTCGCAGGAGACCATCTGCGAAACGCAGGCCACGGGTCCTGATGAGTCGGATGAAATTGCGCCTGTTCCAATTTGAGGTCTGAGTTCATTAACGGATGTCTGAAGCCAGCGCGTCCTGGACGAATCCAAGCGACTCGATCCGCGTTGCATGAGCCTGAATGGCCGGCCAGTCCCGAGCGCATAGACCAGAGTCACCCATCCACCGAGACATGACATACAAGTAATAATCCGCAGCCGTATGCGTATCGGCGCACAGAGAACTTTGCTCAGACAATTTTTGTTCGGCCATGGATAATCGAATTTCCAAGTGGCGTTGTCCTGGTGCCAGGAACTCCTGCGGTGTTCCAGGCCGAAACAAAGGGCTGAAGCTCTTGTGGATTTCGGTCCCCACATAAGCCAACCAAATCATGGCCTCTTGCCGCTTGTGCGTCCCCTGTGCACCCAGCAGGCCCGCCTCGGGTGCAACAAAATCGATCCAATCAATGATAGCGATGACTTCTGTCAGACATCTTCCGTCACTCAATTGTAATGCCGGAACATAAGCCATTGGATTGATCCGGCTATAATCTGAGCCGTCACGCAACTGGCGCGTGACATAGTCGACCTCGATCAGTTCAAACCGCATTTTTGCCGCTCGCAGTACAATGTTGATGACCAGCGAACACGCGTCGGGGAAGTAGTACAGCCTCATTGAACAAACGCTTCTTCAGTCGGTGGTTCTTTCAGTACAACAAGGGCAAGGTCGTAGGGTCCATCGTTCACCTCAAACATGCGGTGCCCCTTGCCATTTAGGTCACAGGCCAGAAACTGATCCCCTGCTTGCAAAACCCGTGTATCCATATCGGTTGTCTGAATGCGAACTGCACCCCGAAGGACGGTTCCGAGAACAATTGCAGGCGCGGTGTGCCAGTCGTCAATGTAACCAGCGGGATGATGCATCATCAGCACCCCCTCAGCGTTCAATTGAGAAGTGGTTGTGTATCCCGCCGGTGATGGCGGTGTGTAACGACCCTCCTCAAGCGTCCAGTGATGATCTGAAAACCGCGATCCGAAATTATCATCTTGGTTTATGCGAATAATTTTCATAGCAAGGTCTTTCTTTGGTTGGTGATAATGTTGAAAGCCGCGTTGCCAATGCCAAAGCACCTCTTTTTCAATCGACGCGCAATCTGCACGGCCAGGACCCGGATTTGCCAAGTGCCAAACTCTATTATCGCGTTCTAAACGAAGTTGGGCGGACAAGACGCGACGGTTCTGGGGTCTGTTAACATGGCGAGAACTCTCGTGCTTGGTTGGGTTTGGGCAAGTACGAGACCTGCCCAATCCTTGACCTCACAGGCTAGTGCGTTCGGGCAGCGCCACATACATTTGAACATGTGTAACGGTTGAAAACTCTCCGGGAAGTGGGCCATAGGTCTGACCATCAGAATGCCAAGCCAACCCCAGATCAGCAGCCAGGTGCTCTCCGCTCAATTGCAGGCAAGGCGAAATGGTGCGCTCAAAATCAGCTGATCCGTCACCGTTCGCGACAAAGGTATTCTCTGACCCATCACGCGCGCCAAAGGGCAGGTCATATGTTCCGATGAACGGGTCGGTCGGTGGCCACACCATGAAATCATGCCAGATAGTGTAGACTCCACCGGGCACGAGGTTTTCAAAGGCCAGATCAACGGTTCCAACCCCATTGCTACAGGTGTATGTCCCGCTCCCCTTTGCCGCGAACCAATCGCCGAGCGTGAGGCCAAGCGGTCGACCCTTTGGATAGGGGCCGGTATCGGTTGTGTCCAAAAAGTTGTGCTTTACCTCAATACCCGGCGCATAGAGCGGAACATCCATGTCACGGGTCGCAGCTGTGGGGCGGAACACCTCACCCGAGCCGGGGACCCTTTCATAAAAAACATCCTGCTCGGCCATGCCGTCGTCAATGTGGAAGATGAACGTCAGCGACATGCTTTCTGCGGCGTCATAGCTGACTTTGATATCATCCTGGGCGTTCGATTGAGTTGCCATGGTCACGGCCAGAACGGCAACACTGGTCAATAGAAAGGGTCTCATGTCATTGGTCCTTTGGTTAGATTTGGGCATATGTGCCCGGGGAACCGGCCCCGATGCAGAGCCGGAATTCTGATAATTGGTTTCATGCGGCGCAGGTTCTAAGGCGCTAGCCGTCGGGCTCGAGCGGTGTTGGCTGCGGTTCCAAACCCGACGGAACAGCTTGGGGAATGAGCGCGGAACGATCCTTGGCGGTCGGGTCCGTCAAAGAATCCAGGAAGGCCATAAGCTCAGCGATTTCGGGCTCTTCCAGCTGCACCGGTGCCAGCGTGTTTGCGTTCGCAATCCGCTCCCGCAACTCAGCTGCGCCGTGCACCCAGCGGTCGCGCAAGTCAAATGCAGAACGACGCTCGGGATTAAGTGGACGAAAGATCAACTCTGATCCATCTCCAGTTTTCTCGATGATCTGGTCAAGCTCCCGTAACGACACGGTATCAGCATCAAAAGCTTCAAGAGAAGCGACACTGTCCAAATGGTGGCGCACCATCGCCTCCAGATCATCAAATGCACCGTCATGCCCCCAGGGGCCTGTCAGCGAGACATTGCGAAGGCTGGGCGTGCGGAATGCAAATAAATCGTCCATTTCAAAGGTGACGCGGTAGCGCCCTTCGTCCTCTGTGTGCAAACCAAAACCCGATGCGCGCCAATAGCTCGTATCCCCACCATGCCCCTTGCCCGGGCCAATTTGAGGAACGGCAATGGCATGGAAATCGTGATCCGTCAGCAATGCACCGGAATGGCAGTCTGCGCAGCCAGCTTTGCCATAAAACAGATCCGCACCTTTGCGTGCTGCGTGAGAAAGGGCTGTGTGATCGCCTGCGATGAATTGATCAAACGCGGTTTGGTTGGAGCGAAAAGCCACCGACTGAAACGCAGCCAGTGCGTTTGCGGCCTGCACCATTGTGACTTCATTATCTTCGGGAATAGCCGCGCGAAACAGGGTGCGATATTGCGGCTGGTCGGCCAACCGTTCGGCTAGCAAATTCCAGGCGTCTGTTATGCGATCTTCTGCAACGGCGGTGGCGACCGGATTCTCACCCTTTTGCCCGGCCATTTCTGAGGCCGAGAGCACCGGAAACATCGCCTGCGCGGCCAATACGCTGTCCAGACCAACGGGCAGATGTTCGCGAGCCGGGCTCCAGAACCCGCTGTCAAATGTTGCAAGCGGGTCAGGTTCTACCCGCCCGTCATGGAACATCGAACGATATTCCTTTGCGCCAATGTTCCATAGAGCCTGCGCGTTGCGTGGGATGCGTTCGGTAACCCCGTCTGCAGTCCGACGCTTATCGCCGAAACCTGTTCCCCCTTCGCCAATCGACAGAGCGACCTCATCGCTGGTGCCGCGTGCCGGGTCATGACAGGTGCCACAAGAAATATTGCGATTACCTGACAGGATCGGATCAAAAAACAGATTCCGCCCCAACTCGACCAGCTCTGCTTTCGGCTTGCCGTCATGCAGAAAGTCACTGTCCTCTAAGGCTGAAGGCAAAAGGGACGATAGTCCGCTTTCCGGTTGGGCATGCACCGAGTCCAAAGTGCCAACAATCAAGAGAGCCGATCCGGTTGCAGCACGTAGAACCCGCGCGCGCAAGGAAGCCAGTGAACCCGTCCTTCCTGCCATCTCGGCTAGTTTCCCTGTCTTGAAAACGGACATTTTACTTTCCTTTGATCAATAGATTTCGAAAATTGCGCGCGTCTCAAAACATGCGGTGATGGTCTGCAGTGTCCGATTTCAAGTCGCGCAGATGTTCGAGGCCAACGTCCCGCAAGAGATCGGTGGGCAATTGCGCCAGTTTTCGCAGGTCACGTTTGTTCCTTTGGCGTGCCCGCCACCAGTTAAAGAATTTGGCGACGTTCATCCTTGCGCGACGTCTGCCACTCAGCCCCTTGGGTTGATCCATCATGGTCATTGAAGAGTTCCTTTCAGAGTAAGCGATTGAGGGGGATCAAGCTGTGCCGCACGCGTTGTCCGTCTCTCATTCGACAGCTGCGAGTTTTGCGCCGAAATGCTGGTCGCAAGGCGAGTTGCACTGACACCGGCGGCATAGAAGAAGCCTTCGAATGACACACCGAACCCTGTGAACCAAAGGCCCGGATTTCGGTTGTCCTTTTGACCCGCCGGGCACAGCGGATACCCACGCTTGTCCAATGCGCCAAGATGTCCAAACAGGTCCTCCAGACCCGTCTGGTAGCCCGTTGCACAGATCACCACGTCAGGATCGACTTTGTGGCCGTCTGCCAGTTCAACAGTGTAGGGTGAGAAGCCGACAGCCTGACCCACGACCTCGAAACGACCCATTTTCAACGCTTTGACAAACCCGTCATCCAGTGCGGGCGTCACCCCATCATTGATCAGGCGTGATCCGCCGCCTTTGCGATGTCGGGGCAATCCATGGCGGCGCAAGTTGCCAAAATTCATCCATTGCATCCCTGCCATCAGCGGATCGAGAGCCCATTTGGGGGTGCGGGAAAACAACCTGGCCATTCTGTGCATCGGATATCCAAATATCCGCGTTGGCAGGATCGAAGGCCCGTTCCGGACAGAGATCCAAACCTGTGCAGGATTGGCCCGCGACAAGTGGTTCAACACATCCGAGCCGGAGTTTCCGGCGCCCACGACAAGCACCTTTTTGCCGTCATAACTGGATGGTTCTTCGAAATCAGCGGCGTGAATAACCTTACCGCCAAACTCATCTAGGCCAGGCCAGATGGGCATGTCGGGCTCTTTTTCGCGCCCGGTTGCAACTATCAGATGAGCGCAGGTATATGTGCCCTTGTTGGTCCCAACCTGCCAACCACCTACAAGACGGTGCACCGACTGGACGCAGGTTTCAAATTGGATATCGGACGCCAATCCAGCCGCATATTCGCTGAGATAATCAACGACCGCATCCCGGGGCAAATACGTGCCGGGATGGCGAGGTTCATGGTGACCTGGGAGCCGGGCAAAATGGCGGTGAATGTTCAGCCGCAACTTCGGATGGCGCGCACGCCACGGGTCGGCAACCCGGTCAGAGGCCTCCAGAATCGTGACGGGTATTTTGCGGTCACGCAATTCAGTGGCAGCTGCCAGACCGGACAGTCCAGCTCCGATAACGATGGCGGTTGTTGAATGAGAATGTGTCATCTTTAATCTCCAAAAAAGGGCGCGTTTAGCAGCCCATTCGAGGCTGATATCAACGGGTCAATGCGGCACAGATCTGGGCCAGATGCCTGTGATCTGTCCCACAGCATCCACCGACAACACGCATGCCTGGAAGCAATTGCCTCAGCTGCGCGTATTGCGCGCCCAATTCGACCGGATCGCCATCGTCTAGCGTTTCACAGCAATCAAGTTCTGCATGTGACATGCGCGAAGCATTTGCACGCACGCCTCCGATACGCTGCGCCCAATCGGAACCCTCAGGGATCATGGTGCGAAAGTGATCGGGGTGGGCGCAGTTGACCATGTAATATGCGGGCTTTGTTGTGGCCGCGGTATCAACCTGTGTGATGGCGTCTTGCAGCATCTCGCCTGTAGGAAGCCGCCCATCGGTTTCAACCGTAAAGCTGATAACGCAAGGCACACCCAACTCTGCGACGGCATTGGCGACACCAACTGCCTCTGGCACGTTAGTGAGTGTCAGCGCGCTGATCATGTCGACGCCTGCGTGAGCAAGGACCCCAACCTGAAAACCATGGTAAGCCTGCGCTTCCTCGATGGTCATGATGGATTTTGGATCATAACCATCGCCACGTGGACCAATGATGCCATTGACAAGGACATTCAACCCGTGGCCCAACGTGCGGCGCAGTTCCTTGGCATCCTGTACAGCTTGGCAATTCACATGCCGCAGATGATCCAAATCGTGGCCGAGCTCCTGACCCCAATCAGGGTTGGCGCGCCATGTATAAGTGTCCAGTAAGAACCCTGTTCCATTTTGGCGGGCCAGTTCAAAGATCGGGGCAAAGTACTCCTTGAATGCGGCGCGACCTTCTTCCAGCTGTGCCAGTGGGTAGGCCGCAAAGCAGGGCATGTCGAAACCCTTCTCAAATACAAGCCAGGTTTCAAGTCCGGCATCTGTCAGAAATAGCTGATCAGATTGATGCGGCAGTATTGTCGACGTCATATTACGCTCCATTCAGGTCATTCAGTTTCAATAAGGGACAGATCTGAGAAAACGCTGGATGGCGTTCCACTTGCTCGAACTGTCACATTCAATGCAACCGTATTGCCTGACGAGATCGTGTCGTGATATGCCGATATATGACCAAATCGGTGAATATCGGACATACCCATGCTGGATAAGAAAACCACCTGCCGCACAGCGGTTCTGACCATGCCCTGCGTCGGAACTTCGACAGCCTATTGTATTCTTGATGCTTTGGCGTCTGTGGGACGGGACTGGGAAATGCTTCATGGTAATACGCCCAGACCACCTGTTTTTGACGGCGCATTACTGTCGGTTGATGGTGCGGCTTATGACGACATCAACGGACGACGCATTACACCGGATGGATCGTTGGAAAGCTTTGGAGTACCCGATCTTGTCATCATTCCTGACTTTCATTTTGCGCCAGGTACGGGAACGCCGGAAGAATTTGCGCAATTCATCCCGTGGCTCAGGAAAGCACAAGACGATGGCGCGTTGATCACGTCGGTTTGTTCCGGAGCCTACTTGCTTGCCGAGGCCGGAATGCTGAATGGGCTCGATGCCACCAGCCATTGGAGCTTTTGCGACCTACTCGCTCGGCAATACCCCGAAATCAAAATGCGGCGCGAACGTATCCTTATCCCTGCGGGCGAAGGGCATCGGATTGTGACTGCCGGTGGCGCTTCGGCCTGGGGCGATCTGGTGCTTTATCTGATTGGGCGGATTGCAGGCGCGGATGAAGCCCGCCGCATTGCCAAGATCTACTTGCTGCAGCCGCATAGTGAGGGGCAGCTGCACTACGCTTCTCTCACCGCAGGCGCTCAAACCGAAGATGCATTGGTTGCTGATGCTCAGGTTTGGGCCGCTGATAACTACGCCCTTGCGACACCAGTTGCCGCGATGGCCGCACGAAGCGGCTTGACAGAACGCAGCCTATTGCGGCGTTTCCGAAAGGCCACGGGTCAAACGCCTGTCGACTACATCCAGACGCTTAGAATTGAGGAAGCCAAGCAGATGCTCGAAACAACCGATCTGCCAATCGACGATATTGCCGAGGAGGTTGGATACACAGAACCGTCGAGTTTCCGAAATGCCTTCCGGCGATATGTTGGGATGCCCGCATCGACTTACCGCAAGAAGCGTTTGTTGTTGATGCCTGTCGGCTCCGAAGGGCAATAGCATGACCCACGGCTACTGATTGGTAATATGGGTCTTTCATCGCCTTCCAAGAAAACCGCAGAACGTAGCCGCGCATCGGCGCCGGACGGCCAAAAGTGTTTTCCAGATTGCCAAGTCAAGCAAACCCGGCGACGGGTGCGGCATGGCTGAAAACCGGGCGGCGCGCCATGATTGTCCGATGCGCTTCTTCGGCATGGCCCGATTTCAACAGCAGGTTCAAGTAAGTTAGCTCCAACAGGTCGCGCTGCGCCCTGCTCCCGCCGAGACGCGCGTGATCCGCCATGGTCGGCGTCAGATATTGCAGGGCAGCGGTCCAGTCTTGCCTAGCTATCGCGCCCCAAGTCCGGGCAACCGGGCGTACAAGATCCGCCGCAAAACCCGACTGCGTCTCTGCCAGGGTCGCGAGACGATCGCCGTCTCCTGCCATGGCATAAGCCAGCGCGCTGTGGATATCTGCAAAACTCATGCCCGGGTTTGGAAAAAACCTTGATGCGTAGTCGCTGAGGTCGCTCCAAAGCTCAGGCGCCACGTCGAGGCCCGCGATCTCAGCACGGTACAGTAGGGCTGCTGCGTCGGTTAGCACATTTACAGGCATCGAATGAGACGCGGCAGGCGCTATCGCGTCGCCGTATATCCCCCATAGTTCGGCCTCATCCTCTTGCTCTAAGGCCCACAGTGCGCGATGCCAGCTCAGGTGTCCGTGCAACACCGACCGTTCATCGTAATCCGCAATCCAGTCGGCAAGGTAGGCGCGACCAGCCTCTCCCGCCCCTTGTTCGTAAAGTGTATGCGCTTTGAAATGCGAGGCATTCGCATTGACATTGTTCAGGGCAAGTGAGCGCTCCATCATGGACATCGCCTCATCGAGCTGCCCGACCTCGCAAAGCGCCTGGCCATGCACGCTCATGATCCACCAATCCTCACCCAGGGCATCGAACAGTTGCGTCGTATAGGCAAGTTGAAGGCTTTCTCGGCCAGGTTCGCCAGACATGCCAATCAAACCGAAAATGTTGGTGCAAATCTGCGCGACCAACACATCGCGCGGATAATCTGCAACGTGATCCTGAACTGCGCGTCGTGTCTCGGAAATGCGTCCTTGAAGTAGCAGTTCGAAGACGGTGAGATGAGCTGCCTCACGCTGGGTCAACTGCGTTGCACAATCACGGGCCGTCGCCATCGCCTTTTGGGCACCGGGCATGTCGGTGTCGTACATCCGTGCTCGTGCAAGTCCGACATGACCCAGGGCGAAGCCGGGATCGGCCGCGACAGCGGCGGCAAAAGCGTCGCTCGCGCCAAATGTTGCCGCAAGGATATGATCAATCCCGCTGACATAGGCGTCTCGCGCCTCAGGCACGCTGGTGGTCAATGGCAATCCGTATTGATCGGCTAGCATTTCAGGGTCTCCTATTTTGCCGACACATCAAAGAGTGCCTGTTCCAATATCGCTCCAGCACTTTCTGAGCATCAAAGCCCAGAAACGGTTTCTTGGATACTCAGAAAATTGAACCATTCAGGAGCGAAATTGGAAGTTAACGGTTTTTTAGCCTTCAAAGCTGAGCGCTGCGGCCCCTACAAGATCGGCTTCACGGCACTGCAGCGTCGCCCTATTTCCTGATCACTCGGTTTTTAGGAACGGCCCAAAGCTGCCCTCCGTTCGGGGCATCAGATGCTGCACTGCGGCCCGTCGAACCCGATGGGGTGGATAGCTCCTGCTCCAACCGGCGTCGCAATGCGCCATACTGCAGTTGTGTATCACTGCTAGG
>NZ_FNNP01000011.1 GCF_900106805.1 Ruegeria halocynthiae | reverse complement strand
CACATGCCCGCCAATGTCAGAATACGAAGACGCAGCTGAATAAAACAAACCATCAAACCCCCCGCCAATCAGGCAGGGGGGTTTTTAGCCAATCGAGGAACGGCTGCAAAACGCCAACCACGTGCAAAACAGGTGGAGGAGAAATGAAGCACTATGTCCCTGCAAATGACCATGCGCATTTGGCCGAAACCACATTGGGAAGACAGAAACGCGAACATCAGATCGAGATCATTCTCTGCGAGCCTGATGCAAGAGCATCTGCTCATATGCTGGTCGAGTTCTATCGCGCACTGAATGATCTTGCCGAAGACCATGTGTATGTCACGAATATCCGCACCATGGCCCAGGGTACTGCAGGCGGGCCCTTGCACTGGTCCGGGCGCACCGCGATCTTTTGGGGAGATATCTACAAAAGCTGTCAACTAACGGCGCACGACAAAGCCTGGATTGCGCAGGTTCTGAACCTGTCCTCGCGCTCGGTTTTGGTTGGTGGCGCGGTATTTCTGCTAACCCACACAGCCCGCGTGGCCAATCCGGTTGCGTCTGTCCACCCCAATTTTTCTGCCGCAGCACACGAGGTTGGTTTGATCGATAGTGGCACGGGTATATACTTGTCACCAGATAGCCGCACCCATAGTGCGTCGAGCAGACTGGCTGCATTGCGGTTGATGTCCGACTTTATTGCTTTGGATCACGGTGAGCATCTTGCCGACTCCGTGCGCAGTTATATCGGTCTGATGGATAAGAAACCCGCCTGTGAAAGCCAGCTTGCGGCCCGACTGATCCGTCGTTCCAAAGCCGATCCGATGGTGCGGCAGGTCGTTGAAAAGATGCAGAGCAACCTGGAAGACCCCATTAGAATCCCAGAATTGTCCACGGCGCTTGGCACCTCGACACGCCAGCTACAGCGGCGGTTTCTGGATCGAACAGGAGTAAAACTTCTTACAACATACAGGGAACTTCGTCTCGAGCGCGCCCACAGCTTGCTTCAGTTTACCGAGATGCCATTTCTCGAAGTGTCTACCGCAACGGGTTTTTCATCTCCGGGCGCATTGACGCGCGCTTTCCGAGATCACTACAAAACCACACCGGAAACTATACGTAATCGCCGATTTGCAGGAAACATCTCGGGTGGTATTGCCTGAACCGCATTCACTCCACCGAAGCTGGCCGAGGTGTATTGTGATCTATGCCCTGATCGGCCGTAAAACTTTTGACCTCCCCAAAGTGGGCGTTAAAACAAAGAGCATATGTCGCAAATTCCCCGAAGATGGGCGCTCTGACCAATAGCTGCGCATCAACAATTTGGTTTATTTTGGCAAATCGTAACCGCTCCGTTTCATTCCCAAGAGGAACCCTATTTGTCCGCGAGCAGCGATCCTAGTGACTGGGGTGCCAGGAAAAGCTACTTGCTCAATTAAGTGCCTGACCTTTCCGCCCAATACCGTAAGGTGTTGAGGCCTTTCACCCGTCTTGGTCCGTATTGGGAGGAGAGAGAATGAACCAGAGAAACTTTATCCCCAAAGGGGCCGCCAGCTATGGCATCGAATATGACGGGCCATCCAAAGAGATCTATTTCCTGCTCCTCCCGAAGCTTACCATGCTTGCCTTCAGCGCAGCGGTTGAGCCGCTGAGGATCGCCAATCAGGTCACCGGCAAAGAGCTTTATAAATGGTATCTCATCTCTGAAGACGCACACCCTGTTTTGTGTTCCAACGGCGTTAAGATAACGCCCGATCTGGCCCTGCATAACCTGCCGAGGTCGTCCAGATTATTCGTATGCTCGGGCATCGAACCTTCGGAAAGCTGCAACCCCAGAATTCTTTCATGGATCAGCCGTCAAAAGGCGTTTGGCTGCAAACTCGGCGGTATTTGCACCGGTGCATTTACATTGGCCAAGGCGGGGATGCTGGCCGGAAAAAGGTTCACTCTGCATTGGGAGAACCAACCCGCATTTGCCGAACATTTTAATGACCTGACGCCTTCGGCGAACCTCTATGAGATCGACAACGATCTCATGACGTGCGGCGGTGGTAACGCGGCCACCGATATGATGCTGGACATGATTGAAACAGACTTTGGGAAAGATCTGGCCATCATAGTTTCAGACATGTGCATTCATTTTCGGTCCAACAACCAGAAGACGCTCCAGAAGTCTGCATTATCCGTCGCGCTGGGGAGCCGGAACCAATACCTGATTAATGCCATGCAGATCATGCATGAAAATCTGGAGGAGCCTCTGGATATCTCGGAAATTGCTGAAATCGTTCAAATCTCACGCCGGCAATTGGAGCGGTTGTTTCAGAAATATGTCGAGGCGTCTCCGGTTCAGTTCTACATCGAACTGCGTGTCGCCCGTGCCTACGCTTTATTAAGCGAAACCGAAATGACAGTTGCCGAAATAGCTGCCGCCACCGGTTTTGGCAGCGCGACCCAACTCACCGTTCGCTTCAAGAAGCGGTACGGTGAGGCGCCAACGTCATTCAGACGGGGCTGGTCCGACTAGATCAGGTGACTGCCGCGCGCCTTAGCGTCGCGCTGTCTGAATATCACAGGCAACCCGAAAATTGGACCGGTCTGCGGACCTTCACTGTCATTCAGGTAGACCCGGCCGGAATCGTGATCTACCACTCTACGTCAATACCCAAGCTCACTTGGCTCAGCGTGCGCCAGATATCTGGGAATGGAGGTCGTCTTGGATTTGAACCTACCCGAATTGCGTCGACTGAGACAGTCGTTCCATAAAGCGCCCGAATTGGGTTTTCATGAGACGGAAACCAAAGCCAGGGTCGCAACATTGCTGCGTCAGTACGGGCTTGAAGTACATGAAGGTGTGGGCGTAGTCGGCATTCTCAGGGCCGGCCAGGGCAATCGTGCTATCGGATTGCGTGTCGACATGGACGCGCTGCCAATTCAGGAAGCAAGCGAGCATGATTATGTATCTCAGAACCCGGGTGTGATGCACGCCTGCGGCCATGACGGTCACATGACGATGCTTTTGGGCGCAGCGGAAGCACTGGCCGCTAATCCCGGATTCAGCGGCACGGTCGTATTTCTATTTCAACCAAACGAAGAGCTGGGCCTCGGAGCCCAAGCGATGCTGGACGAAGATGTACTGGGGCGATTTCCAATCGACGAGGTCTACGCCATACACAACCTGCCCGGTGCCCCCACCGGACAGATTTCCACACGAAACGGGCTGATCTGTTCCTCGGAAAGCCTGTTTGAGATCACGGTTACCGGTCAAGGTGGCCATGCCTCTATGCCACAGGCAGGGCGTGATGCCCTGACCATCGGATCAGAGATCGTTTTGGCGCTACAGACGATTGTCGCACGCAAGCTCGCCCCAGGCGCCGGAGCTGTTGTCTCGGTGACCGAGTTTCTGACAGATGGGCAGCGAAATGTTCTGCCGGGAACAGCAACGCTCAAGGGGGATGCGCGGGCACGCAGCCCTGAAGACCGGAACGAGATCGAAGCACATATGCGCCAGATTGCCCATGGCATCGCCTCTGCTCATGGCGTCGAAGCACATGTGGATTACAGGACCGAATTCATCGAGACCATCAACGCTCCGATCCCGACCGAGGCCGCCATTCGCGTCGCGCAAAAGTCCGGGTTTGATACAATCCCTGATCGCCAACCGATGAGCTTTTCGGAGGATTTCGCCCATTTCAGCGCCGCGGTGCCCGGCTGTTTTATCCTGCTGGGAAATGGCGAGAACGGCCCAAACGGTCAGCCGCTACATTCAAACGACTACGATTTCAACGACGCTCTTTTGCCGATCGGTGCGGAATTTTGGGCTAACCTTGTACGCGACAGGCTGCCACTGCAGGAAAACGGCTAATAGGGCTCAGCAATTCACTTTGGCGGCACTTTGATAGTCCAAGTTGACCTTTCATACCCAACACGGCCCGTTGCTATGTTCGCCAACCTTCATCACCTGGATCAACAGCGCTTTATGTTTGACATGAAAAAATCGAAGGAGGCTCAGAACGGAAACATCCAAAAGCCGGAATAGATCTTGGTGCCGAGGCTATCAGACGGAATCGGTTCCACACCTGTGTCCCAAATCAATTTGACTGAGGTTCCAGGTGGCCCCTTTAACTCCAGCGGCTCAGCACCGAGAGCGAGAACAGTACCGCTAGTCACCATCTGGTCGTCAATTTTGATAGGTTGGTTCGCTTCAACCCTGTATCGCCCCGGAAAGGGCAGGTTCAACATGACCTCATCTGCTGTCAACGCGACCTCCGCCCCCGCAAGCCAGATCACACCTGCATAGTGTACATATGACCGTCGCAGAACGTCGTGGTCTTCTGGAAGCAACTTTGGAACCGCTCCGCGTGAAAGTGATTGGGCCATCGTTCGCGTAAGTGCCACCTTGTTCGCGATCAACAGAGGTGGTTTAGTAATTCTGATGATGTCCACAAAAACCGGCTGATTGGCCCGTCTGTAACTGGTGAGCCCCCAACTGGACATAAAAAAGCCGACCCGCGGGAAAGATGCAATCATTCCGCTGTCGTCTATGTAAGGCACTGGGCTTTCAAAGAGTCGATGAACTTCAGCTATCGTTGCGCGTTGTGTTCGTGTCCGTGTTCCTTCGCGCAAGACCAATGCTAACTGTAAGCAGGTGCTGATCAGCATTACAGTCATAATACGGATCATTGTCTGCGTTTGCGTTATGCGTTGCGCACCAATTGCAGCCGCCACCATTAACAAGGGCACCGCAAATGGAAAGAAATACACATAGGCATTGCGATAAACCACAACCGAAAGAAATGGCCCCGCAAACAGCAGAAGAACAATTGTGCGCCTCCGATCACCCTGAGCTGTCAGTCCCAGAACAACTAGGCAGACTTGCGCAAGACTGAACAGAAACCAGTTTAAAACTTCCTGAGAACGCGGCACCCAACCGCTATTCAGAAATGTTGTGTTCAACGCAGATTTAGCGTTTGTAGCAGTGGTTTTTCCTTCGGCGACTGAAATGCCGGAAGAATGCCACAGATATAGAAGCGCACAGAGAGCTGCGGACAGGATGCCCGCACCAATTATTCTGAGAACGACGCTCCGATCTTCAATCCGCCAGATTAGAGCAGCAAAATAGGCGGGCAGGTATAAAGCCGATTTTATGGTGACTAAAACGGCAAGCGCGCTTAGCAGGGCAACAAGCACGATCTGAATGACGGACATTCGTGTCGTTAGAATGATGGCTATGGACGAAGTCAAAAACGCGGCAGCGATTGGATCGGCACGGAAACTCGCCCCATGAGGCAGAACAAATGCAGAGGTTAGAAACGCCAATACCGCGATGATTGAACATCTCTGGTCGGAGAATTCTTCTGCGATCTTGTAGATCGAAAAGCAGGTAGCGGCCAAAAATCCGATCATGACGAGGCGCGCAGCGAAAATCTGGCCCATCTCATGACCAGGAATCTTACCGAGCCAAGCAAAGCCGTGAACAAAAAAAGTCTGCAACGGGCGATCAAGCCTCCCGTCAAGGAAGGCATGTACATGGGACAGGAAGTAGAACTCATCCCAATTGACGTTCTGTGTATAGGCGAGCACGGTAAGAAGCAGAAACAATACTGCAATAGCGTAACGCCCCAGCAGATAGTAATCGCTTTCTGAACTGGTGCTGGGGCGAGGATGCTTCTTCAAAGCATCAGGCATTTTCTGCGATGTCGACAGCTCGAAGTGGTACAATTTCGGGGGATTTCTGTACCGGTCGCAACAGATCCCGTGCCCTAATATCTTCCAATAAATTGCGGTTGGTGGCAATCAAATCGGCCAAGATACCCACCGCGAACATGATTGTCGCCATGGCAAGCAAGACGCCTGATAAGACCAGAGATTGAATGTGACCTGCACCGCCATCCGTCAGGTAGAACAAAACAAAGCGTGCGATACCAAAAAGCCCGGGCAAAGCAAAAACTGCAGAGAGTGTCAGGAAGAATTTTAACGGGGCATAGATAACAAAGACCCGCAATATGGTACGCGCCGAACGGGTCACATACTCGGTTATCCCTTTGAACAGGCGCGAGGGGCGTGTGACGCGGTTAACACGGACCGGTACGGACGTTATCGGGATCTTCTTGCGCCCTGCCTGGATGATAGTTTCCAAAGTGTATGTATATGTATTTATTACGCAGATACGTGCCGCAGCATCGCGCGAATAAGCCCGGAAACCGCTAGGCGCATCAGGTATCTCAGTACCACTGGCCAGACGTACAACCCAACTTCCGAGCCGTTGCAAAGCCTTTTTTATGGGTGAAAACTCATCAATCTGTGTAATCGGTCGGGCGCCAACCACAATTTGCGCAATGCGTTTTTGTATTGGCTCGATAAGTGCGGGGATGTCTTCGGCACAATACTGATTGTCAGCATCCGTATTCACAATGACATCGGCACCAAGAGACAAGGCCTCTTCAATGCCCGCTGAGAACGCGCGCGCCAAACCCAAATGACTGCTCAGTTGCAAGATGTGATCTGCACCAGCCTGTCGCGCGACATCGACCGTACTATCAGTAGATCCATCGTCGACCACCAGAACTTCGACCGAGTCCACCCCCGGAATAGACCTGGGAATTTCACGTATGGTCTGGGCGATTGTTTCCTGCTCATTGAGGGCGGGGATCTGAACAATAAGCTTCATGTGATAAGTCGACTTTTCTGAACCACCAATCAGGACTGCACCAAGATCGCGGCAAAATTATGTTGGCGCAAGGTTTTCTTATCGGCGACACGAAGTATGGGATTGCCCCCGGCTGTCAGGGCTCACTCGCTTCTGAGGGCGTTTTGGAACGAAGGCCCAAGCAAACAGCGATAGGCGCCAGCACCATTAGACCCACAATGCGATTTAAAGATGTTGCAAGGTAACCCGCAGCTGCTGCAAGCGCGACCAACGGCGAAAGCAGCGCAGCGGTTCCTTCTCGAATGCCAAGGCCAGCCGGGACTATTGATATTGATGCCCCCACAACACTGGAAACTGTTAGAACAGAAGCCTGTCCAAAAGTTCCGTCAACCCCGAGGACCCTAAAGCACAGGAATATTCGGGTTGCATCAATCAAGACCAAACCGATCTTGACTAAGGCAAGCCGCACGACCGTCGCATGTTTTTTGAAAACATGGATTCCAACTGCTGCAACAACGATGAGAAGAAGTAAGCCAAACAGACAAAAGATCAGCCCGAGCCCCTTCCGGTCTGTGCCCTCGCCCTCAATAACCAATAGCCAAACACCGGAGTACAGAAATGCGACGCCGACCCAGAGGAACGAAATCAAAAAAGTTGCGGCGGTCCCCTCTTTCAGATTAGCCCCTTTGGCCTTCAGCGCACCGATCCTTACCATTGTGCCACCTGGGATCGGAAGCATGTTGGCGACGCTCGCCACGATCGTGATCTCAAGTGCAGAGATGCGCGAAAACTCACGACCGATAAGCTGGCCTGAAAGTCGGAACTCTTCAGTGTTCAGGGCTACGGTTATCGGAATACCAAACACCACCAGTATCAACAGCGGGATATAGTTGAGATCAGAAACCAGTTCTGGTTTTGCGCGGATCGAGACATAAACACCAATCGCAAAGCCAAATGCGGCCAAGATCAACAACAACCGTTTCCAAAGTGGTCGGCGAGCGGGCGAAACCCGTGATGTCGGACCGGATTCTGCCATCATTCTGAGAGCCGATCCAGAATCATCCGATGCCACATCACGACGACTGCTTTGTGGCTACAACAAAATGACCGAAAGGCATTTTCGCAGGCCCATGGACTTCAACTTCAACGTCGTCAAACGCAGCAAGCATCCGCTCTAGCGCATAGCGTGTAAATCGATAGAAATCGTGCGGCTCGTCATGCAGAGGAAAGGCAAATGGAACTGCAACGATCAGACGACCACCTGGTCTGAGCGCTGCGTGAAGATTACACACTGCAACTTCTGTTTCATAGACATGTTCCAAGACATTCAGGCACAAGATCAGGTCGTATTGTTCTTGGATATTCATCTTCGTGATATCAAGTACTTCGTGCCCATGGGCCGGGTTGATATCCGTTTGCCGGAACTCGGCGACATCGTTGAATATGTGCACCGCAGAATATGCTTCTTGGCCCTTCACCTGCTTGCCGCTACCGATTTCAAGAACACGCTGATCGCGCGCGCTCGGTGCGATTTCTCGCAAACGACGGTAGTAGAAATCTCGTGTTCGGGTAACGGCCTGCAACAGTTTTCGAGCTATGTTCTTGAACATTTAAGGTAACTTCATCTAAGGTTCTTCTGAACAAGTTCCGGTGACTTCTACTCTGATCATCCGACGAACATCCACCAAAAAAAATCCGGATGACGAAAGCATGTATCTAATTCTGCACACATTCAGCCGCAGAAACTCTGGCGACGGTCTGCTTGTTGATCTAACCTTAGAGGCCCTTAAAGACGCGGGAATTGCAGCTGACGAATGTGCGCTCCTGGCACTGGATCCTGAAAGCTTCGACAATCCTATTAGGGTCTATCGCGCACCAGGAGAACCCTTCGGACGCCCCTCGCCCAGATTAGCGCGCGCTGCGCTGGAGGTGCTCGTAGATGGCGTTACGGCTGGCCATCTGGGCACCGTCGGAAAACTTGCACGACACGCCAAAGGATTGATCGCCGTTGGTGGCGGTTATCTTGTCGCGGACAGTTTCGTACGGCAATCAGGTGTTCTGTTTAATCACATGGCTCAGTTATCCGCGGCGGCTCGATCAGAGGTACCAACGATATATTTGCCGCAAAGTATCGGGCCAGCGACCGGCTTGGTTGGCACAATGATGCGCAAAAGGTTGGCTGCGGTAGATCGTCTTTATGTTCGTGACGACAAGACGTTTTCAGAACTTGGCTTTAACAATATGCGCCGCGTGGGTGACCTTGCAGTCATGAAACTTGCGCGCAAGATTCATGACATCACTCCCGAAAATCCCAGTGGAAAACCAGTGCTGGTGGCACGAGATCTACCAAGCGCGGGAGAGTATCAGGGGCGGCTAACACAGCTGGTGAAAGGGTTACACGAACCTATTTATGCCGTACAAGCTGACGCACCTGGCCCGCGCTCAGACGCCGCCTTCTATCGCCGAATGGGTTGGACAGACGATGGCAGCTTTCAGAAAATCCTTCGGAGCGGTGCGCCTGGTGTCGTTGTTTCGGTCAGGCTTCACGGGGCCATAGCCGCACTGCTTGCGGGTTGGCCCGCGATTCATCTATCATATGAAAGAAAGGGATGGGGCGCTTACGAAGACCTCGGCGTCGCAGAATACGTGCATGATGCGCGGACCTTCGATCCCGATCTGATTCTGGCGCAGGTCAAACAGCTTTCTGAAGATCCAATGCAGTATTGGGATCGAATCCGAAGTTCAGCAGACGTACTTAAGACTCAATATGCAGGAATGGTCGATGACCTTAAGAAACGGCTTAACCCTTGAAGTTAACGCTGTCAGCTACGCTCAGATACTCTTCGATCAGGCAATCCCACGTGTAGTGCCGCATCGCATGTTGCAAACGTCTGGACCGATTCTGGATCTCATCCAGGTTTAGGCTCAGAATGCGCTTGATAGCGCACGCAAAGGCCGCTGTGTCCGCAGGGTCGTCCAAAAACTCAACATCATCTTTAATCGCTTGCCATTCGGGCAAAAGCTCAATGTTTGTGGCTTTCGAGGCGATAACAGGTTTGCCCGAAACCAAAGCCTCTAACAGCGAAACCGGCATACCCTCCACATCCCCCTCTGCGTTGACCGACGGAAAAGCCATGGCAAAACAGTCACCGAAGAACCCGGCTTTCTCTGAACCTGACAGGAAACCGGTGAAATGGGTATCTGCGTGAATTGGGCGTGCCTTCAGGTCTTCGGCATCTTCCCCGTCACCGGCGAGACCAAGCGGGACCGGCTGACCATCCATCGCCAGAAGCTCAGCCGCATCAATCAAGTGATGAATACCCTTCTTTTTCGACAACCGGGATATCGTGCCAACAGCATACTTCGACCCCTGCACTCCATTGCATCGGGATGAGCGATTGAGATCAAGCGATACCCCCATCGGGAGGACATGGCATTTGAGCCCCGGCGACAGGGATCGGGCAAAGACCGCTTGATCAGAGTTGACGCAAAAGAAGGCTTCCGCCTGCCGCAATATCGCGCGCGCAAGGCGGCGACCCAAAATTCCAAACTTGCCAAAAACAGATAAATCAGACGAATGGTTCTGAAGCAAATAGGGAAGATGAACGAAACGCTTGAGCGCAAGTGCCACTAAACCCTGCGGCATCACCCAATGTGCATAAACCAGATCAATTTTTCCCTCTCGAGCAATTGATTTCGCGGCGGCGTATTGGCTCCATAGGAAAGGAAAAATCTGAAACACTCGCCAGGGGTTTTTGCGAATGTTCGGTAGGATCGCTGGATAGGCAAGTGTTTGCATTTGTTCGGACGGCATGTAGCGAAAGCGTCTAATTTCAATGCCATCAAGCGTTTCATTCAATGCTGCGTCCTGGTCATGTGGAGCCAGGATAAAGATCCTGTCCTGCGGACGTTTTGCACGCCATGCCAGTGCCTGTTCCAAAACGAATGGGGCCTGTTGATCGCCCGCACTCCGCGGGAAAGTTGATGTCAAAAAAAGAATGTTCATGGGCACTTTAAATCGATGATTTACCAGTTAATTGGGTCTCGCACATTCAAAGAGCCCCACGTAGCACTTGAGAACGAGTGGTACTGTATCCACCGGTACTTGTGACTGAAATACCATATCAATCCCGGCCCTCAAGTCATCACACTTCGGGGTCGGTATCTGGTATCAAGAATTCCTTAGCACCGTTTGTCCCCCAAACTTAGTTGGCCCTCCGTCATGTTTAGAGGAGCCACGAAATCAACAGAAATGAGGAACAGAGCAGGCCTTGATAACACGGTCTGAAAAACCAAACTACTCCGCGCAATGTGCAAGGCCACAGCCAGATCGCCTGTTTTCACGTTAGCCTCCAACTCCTGGCCGCGATTTTCATGTTTTGTGTCGTTGGGGTTTTTCGAATATACACCATCGCATCACAATAAAAGAAATTTTTTTTCTTGTACAAAAAATAAAACTATGCACCCTTCTTGTTACTTAGACTGTCCACCAGTCAGGTGAGGAGAATGCCGCATCATACAGTGCGCTCTTCAAGCCAAGTTTGAAATTGAAGTGATGAGCGCCGCATCCCAAGCTCAGCACAAGTAATTTCAAGTTTCATTCTTATTCGAAAGCTCCTGGCAGGGGCAGACACTCGGTTCGAGTGTACCCAGTCAGTGCGTTTTTTGTGATCAAGTGGCGTATCCGTGTCGCGAATACACGGGATGGCAACAGGGGGAAACTGATGTTCCAGGCTAAACGATTGGATCACAAGCTCACACGAATTCAGAATGGAGAATACCACCCCAAAGACTTCATTATTGCCGATGCCAAAGACAGCGACATGGCGCTCGGCGTGTGTGCGGCGGGTCCACAATATGCTTCCAACGGGCAACCAACCGGGAAACACCGGCCGCTTCAGGTGTATCGCGACGCAATGAGTGAGATGATTGCAAGCGATCTGGTCGACGTGATGCTGACCTCGTTGTCATCGGGCGAGTATCTTGCCCGTCACGCGGCGTTCGTTGGTTCGGCCGTGACCCCGGCAATCCGGCTGAATGACGGCAGCGATATCTGGCACTGGCGCGGGGCGAACTACAAGTCATATCCGACGGTGCCGTTTCGCACGGCACGTTTGGACAGGGTGAAACCGTTGGCAGATCTGGGCCTCTACGCGCTGACTTTTTTCAATGACCTCGACCAGGATCGACGCTCGCTAGAGGCTTATGCGCAGTTCCGCGACGCGGCCTCGACTGCGGGAATTCGGCATTTTCTGGAAGTGTTCAATCCGCAGTTCGACGTCGCAACAGGCGACGCGGAATTCGCCGCCTACAACAACGATGCCATCGCACGATGCCTTGCAGGCGTTTCGCGCCTGGATCGGCCCGTGTTCCTGAAGGTGGTCTATAACGGCGCGCGCGCCACTGAAGAACTGGCGTCTTTCGATCCTGAGAACTTGATAGTCGGCATTCTGGGCGGGGCGTCTTCGACAACGCGGGACACGCTTGAGATGGTGAAGCAGGCTGAGCAATACGGGGCCCGCGTCGCGCTGTTCGGGCGCAAGATTTTCTTTGCCGAAAGCTCAACCGGGATCGTTCGGGCCATGCGGCGGGTGGTAGAAGAGAGGATCTCTTCCGAGGAAGCGACCAAAGCCTATCACGACGAACTGCAAAAGGCGGGACTCCGGGCGAAAACGCCACTGACTGAGGATCTGGAACTGACCGATTCAGCGCTGAAGGCAGGATAAGGGGCATTACAGGCTGGCGAACAACTCCGGTGGCAGAAACCATCGGCGGGCAGGGCCACTTCGGTTAGCCGGAGGGTCTGGGATTCAAGGAGGAGAGAACAGCTATGTTTAGAAAGCAGATGCTCGCGACACTGGCCGCGCTGATGACATCCACCGCAGCCACGGCCGACGAGACAGAGGTTACAGTGTGGTCCTGGTTCGTGCAAAGTACGATGGAAAAACCCATTGCTGCGTTCGAGGAGAAATACCCTGACATCAAGGTCAAATACACTTATTATAACTATTCGCCGGAATACATTACAGCGCTGAAGGCCGCCGCAGCCTCAGACAGCCTGCCGGATGTGATCGGCTTACAGCCTGGTTCGCTGACGCAGCAATACCGTGAACATCTGACTTCTGTGAACGACATGGCTGCGGCTGAATGGGGTGCAGATTGGGCGGATAACATCTTTCCTGTGAACCGCCGTCAGGTGCTGATGGGCAACCCCGAAGGCGACGAAGGCTATTATATCGTACCGCAGGAATCTCAGGTTCTTTGCATCTGGTACAACCGCAAGATTTTTGACACGCTTGGCCTTTCGGCCCCGCAGACCTATGACGATCTGAAAGCCGCCGCCACAGCGTTGACCGAAGGTGGGTATATCCCGATGTTCCAAGGCGCGGCTGACGGTTGGCAAAACGAGAATGTCTTTTTGATGCTTGCGAACCAGTTCTCTGCCGGTATCACCGACAAGGCGCAGGCTGGCGAAGTCCCCTGGACGTCGCCCGGACTTGTGTCGGCAATGAACGCATGGAAGGGGCTGTTCGATGACGGGATCTTCCAGCAGGGCGCACTTGGTGCACATGCCTATCCCACAGGAGCGCAGCTTTTGGCGCAGGGCAAGGTTGGTATGATGGCGCTAGGCTCATGGTGGATGCAGGAAAGCAAGTTCCCGCCACCATTATCGGAATATGTCGAGAACATGGATGGGTTTGATTTCTTCTATATGCCGCCGGTTCCTGGCTCGACCCAGCCCAGCCCGCCGGTTGGTGGTATCGACATCGGCTATGGCCTGACCAAGAATGGAGCAGAGAACGAAAGCGCCTGGACCTTCCTGACCGAGCTAACCAACGGAGTCGGTCTGCAACAGGCTCTGAACGATCTCAATGATCTTCCCGCTTTCAAGGGCCACGAGCCGCAAGGCGAAGTATCTGATCATGTCAAACAGATGTATGCCCGTTTCATGGAGGATCTGCCCAACGCCGAAAATCAGCGTTTTGCGATTCCGGCCATTGCCGAAGCACTGGATAACGCGCTTGCGGGTGTTGCTGCGGGCGAGTTGAACGCCGAAGATGCATTGGCATCGGTCCAGGCGGCCACGGATAAGGCGCTTGGGCAGTAGAACCAGCGCACCCGACCAAAGGCGCTGCCGCGAACACAGAAGCAGAGCGGCGACGCCAAGAAAACCCGCAGGATCGTAAATGATATGGCACAGTGCATTCGATATAGTGCAGAGGCCGAACTGATGAGTGAGACAGCGCAACTCCCGAGACGCTCCCACTCGGTTGCCCGTTTGACGAACTTTGCGTTCGTCCTGCCTGCCGTTGTGCTCTTTGTGGTGTTCATTGCCTACCCGATCCTGTGGGTTGCTCAAAACAGTCTGCTTTCAGCGGGTTCCGAAGGCGGCACTCGCTATGCCGGTTTGACGCATTACATCGACATCCTGTCCAACCCCACGTTCTGGACTGTGGTGCGCAATATGTTTCTGTGGGGTGTCATCACAATTCCAGTGCAGATGGTGATCGGCGGGGTTCTGGCCTATTGCATCGAGCGCCATACCCGGGCCTGGCGCGGTTTTTTCCGAACTGCCTTTTTCCTGCCTGTAGTGACATCGGTGTCAGTGGTCAGCCTGGTCTGGGTGCAGATCTATGCACCCTATTACGGGATTGCGCAGGAGTACCTGAAACATATCGGGATAACATTGACCTACTCGCCAATAGGCGATCCAAAAACCGCGATTTACGCTCTGATCATTGTGAACATCTGGCAGTGGACCGGATTTTCGATGCTGATGTATATCGCAGGGATTGCCAACATGCCACCAGAAGTGCTGGACGCAGCACGTGTCGATGGCGCACGGGGATGGCGTCTGGCCGTTCATGTCATCATTCCGATGCTGGCGCCGTCGACGAAATCGCTGTTGATGCTGGGCGTGATCGGCACGTTGCAGACCTTTCCAATCGTGCACCTGATGACCGGCGGCGGGCCAAACTGTGCCAGCGAGGTTTTTGGCACATTCATCTTCAAACAAAGCTTCATTCTGGGCGATACGGGCAGCGGAGCGGCGCTTTCAGTCCTGGTACTGATGATCGCGCTTGTCCTTTCCGTACTTCAGATCGTGTTTCTAGGGACGCAGCAATCCTCTGCAAAAGGACGAAGCGCATGACCCGGATATCGCGAAGCAGTGCCAAATCCCTCGCCCTTCACGCCACTCTTTTTGTGGTGCTGGGGTTCTGGATGCTGCCTTTGGTCTATATGGTATCTGTCGGGTTACGATCGCCATCGCAGGCCTTTGACCCGGTGCTTTTTGCCTGGCCAGTCACCTTTGCGAACTTCATCACGGTGATCCGCGACAACCCGCTGACGGGTATCTTCCTCAACAGTCTGATTATCACGGTCGCCACCGTCATCACCGTGGTGAGCGTTTCGGCCCTGTTTGCCTTTGCCTGCTCGGTTCTGCGCCTGCGGGGATCGCTGGTGATTTATGCAACCTTACTGACAACGTTGATGGTGCCGCTGGCCTCGTTGGTGTTGCCGCTGGCCATCCTTCTCAAGACCTTTGGTTGGGTTAATACCTATTGGGGCCTGATCTTTCCCTACTCGGCGCTTGGCGTGCCGTTTGCGATCGTCATTCTGAAGGCGTTCATGGATGATTCACCCAAGGAACTTTTTGATGCGGCGCGGGTGGATGGCTGCAGTTCGTGGCAGACCTTCTGGCACGTTGCGCTGCCACTGGTGCGCCCTGCACTGGTTTTCGTCGCCATATGGCAGTTCATCGTAACCTGGAACGAGTTCTTTCTGGCCCTGATCGTACTGACAAGGGCCGAGATGAAAACACTGACCATCGTACCGATGCAATATTCAGGCCTTTACATGGCTAATCCTGGCGCGCTTTTTGCCATTCTGACACTGATCGCGCTTCCGCTGATATTCCTCTATGTGCTAGTGCAACGCGCCTTTGTGCGCGGGCTTTTGGCCGGTGCGGTGAAAGGCTGACCCATGGCGACCCTCCAGATCGATAACATCATCAAACGTTTCGGCACAGTGACGGTCATTCCGGAATTGTCGCTAACAGTCAAAGACCGCGAATTCTGTGTTCTGGTCGGTCCATCAGGATGCGGGAAATCCACCCTGCTGCGGATCATTGCTGGGTTAGAGGCGATCAACGCAGGGCGGTTACTGGTCGATGGCCGGGACGTATCCGCACTGGCACCGCCCGAGCGCGGCATTGCCATGGTTTTTCAATCCTATGCTCTCTATCCGCATATGGACGTGAACCGTAACATGGGTTTCGGCCTGGAGATTTCGCGTACCCCGCGAAACGAGATCGTCTCACGGGTTGCGCGTGCGGCAGAGTCGCTGCATCTGGGCAAGTTCCTGCGACGGCGACCTCGGGAATTGTCAGGCGGCCAGCGCCAACGCGTGGCCATCGGACGGGCCATCACTCGCAAGCCAACGCTGTTTCTGCTGGACGAACCGCTTTCAAATCTCGATGCCGCACTTCGGGTCAACATGAGGGTCGAAATCGCCCGACTGAAGGAAGAGCTGAACTCGACCATGATCTATGTCACACATGATCAGGTCGAAGCGATGACGCTGGCCGACCGGATCGTAGTTATGAACGAGGGTCGGATCGAGCAGGTCGGTGCCCCTCTGGAACTGTATGAGCAACCCGGCAACCGATTTGTCGCGGGGTTTCTGGGCTCACCGGCCATGAACTTTCTGTCCGGAACGGTCGCGCAGGTTGCCGACGGCGCGGCCCGGGTCGATCTGACTGCCGGGACCTCGGTTATGATACCGCTTGCGGGCCGCGTTGAGACCGGTCAGTTCGTAGAGCTTGGAATCCGGCCAGAACATATCAAGCTAAACGAGGATGACGATGGAGTGCCCGTCAGCGGACGAGCGGCAATTGTCGAGATGCTTGGCAGCGACACGTTTGTGCACGTCCGCCTGGGTGATGAAACGATTGTGGTACGCGACAGCCACGGGCGCCGGATCGGCAAAGGTTTGGATGTCGATCTGCGCCTGCCAGTCGAGGCGTGCTATCTGTTCGATCAGACCGGCCTACGTGTTTCCCGACTGAACGGGCTTGCAGAAGCCGCATAAGAGCCTGAAAGGAATTGGACCGCACCGTTATGAAAAACGCCTCTGACAATACCCCCTACCCTCAGTCTGGAAACAGCTCTGATAGCAGCGCTCCTGGGATTGCGATCTTTCAAAAGCTGGTCGCGGTTGCGCGGTCATCAGACAAGACAATGGCAGGTCTTTCACAATGGATTCTGGACAACCAGGCGCAGGCCACAGGGCTGACAATTTCCAGCCTCGCCCAGCAGACCGGCGTCAGCGAGACGACGGTGTTCCGCTTTTGCAAGATGCTTGGGCTGAAGGGCTACAAGGATCTTCGGTTCGCACTCGCCGAGGGGCGCGGTCTGGCGCTCGGTACGCAACTCGCCGGCACCGGAGCCGAAGGCCCCGATCCGAAGGATCACCGCATGTCTTCGATCATGCGGCGGGTGATCGACGTGAACACCGAGCAATTGCTCAAGACTGCAAGCCTGGTACCGTTGGACGCGCTACAGCAGGCATCGGATCTTATCGTGGCGGCCAATCACATCCATCTGGTGGGTTTCGGCAGTTCAGCGCCGGTAGCGTTTGACGCCTATCAGCGTTTTCTGGCGCTTGGGTTGACCGCAAGCGCCCATTCCGACCCTCACATTCTGGCCGCCGTCACCGCCACCGTGCGACCGGGGGCGTTGTTCTTGGGCATTTCTTGCTCAGGGTTGACGCGGGACATCACTGATACGTTCGAATCTGCAGGTACGCGCGGATTGAAACGGATCGCTATCACCAGCAATCCGAATTCGCCGGTTGCCGCGGGTGCGGATGTGGTGCTGGTATCTGCTGTCCGACGTTCACCCGTGTCCATGGACGTCATTAGCACCCGGATTTCACAACTGTCGATAATCGAAATGATTTGCGTTGCGTTGGCGGAAAACTACGCTGCCGATCCTACGATCATGCATGATACCAAGATGATCGATCAAGAGATCGCAAAAAAGCGGGTTCCCGTTCGAGACACTC
The DNA here is from genome assembly GCF_900106805.1 of Ruegeria halocynthiae. GTDB lineage: Bacteria > Pseudomonadota > Alphaproteobacteria > Rhodobacterales > Rhodobacteraceae > Ruegeria > Ruegeria halocynthiae. The sequence goes on along the minus strand of NZ_FNNP01000011.1, from coordinate 93,241 downwards.
CTCCCCCTAAGAAAACTCCATGAGGTTTCAGGACCATGACTAGTACCGATCCCGTCAAAGCATCCATCGTACAGTGTTGTCATCTGATGGCACACAAGGGCCTTATCGCTGGCACTGAAGGCAATGTAAGCGCCCGGGCGCGCGACGGTGGTGTCTGGATGACGCCATCGAACCTGAATAAGGGGAAGTGACCAAAGAGGTCTTGGTGCGGGTAGATTTTGAGGGCGAAATCATCGAAGGCGACAGACAGCCAACCTCGGAACGTTTCATGCATCTGGAATTCTACAAGCAGCGACCGGGCGTCAATGGGGTGGCGCATGGTCATCCGGTGTACTGCACCGCCTATGCCGCGGCTCAGAAAAAGTTACCCCGGGGCATTCTGCCCGAGCTGGTTGCCACCATCGGCGACGTAGCGCTGGTACCTTATGGCACGCCGTCAGGCCCCAAACTGGCCGCGGAGGTGGCAGCCTTTGTCAATTCGCACAATGCATTCCTGCTTGAAAATCACGGGTCAATCGCCTGCGGCGAGACAGTTCTGCAGGCCTATCAGAGGCTGGAAGTTGTCGAAGCCTATGCAAAGACCTGTTGGGTGGCCGAAGCAATCGGCGGTGTGAGGCCGATATCGGCTGCGGCCATTGCGGATCTTCCGACCCCTTCCTTTGCTTGACCCATAGGGTGCACTGATGGGTGATATATTTCTGGGACTCGATTTGGGCACCAGCAGCTGCAAGCTTATTGCTTTTGATGCTACAGGCCAGCTGCTATCGGGCGCGGTACGTTCCTACGGCGCGTTAAATCCGCAAAAGGGTTTTCACGAAATCGATGCCAACGATGTCTGGCACAAGGCTGTCGAGTGTTTTGCAGAACTGCGCACCACCGAGCTTCCGGGCCACGTGCGCACACTGGCGATCTCAGTGCTCGGCGAGGCGATGGTGCCACTGGACACGGACGGAGTGGTGCTGGCTCCCGCTCAACTCAGCTCAGATATGCGTTGCACCAAAGACGTCACCCGCCTTGATGCGGAAATCGGCGGGCAAGGGATATACGCGCGTACAGGCCAGCCGCTTTCACCGATTTATACATTGCCGAAACTCATGTGGTGGCGACGTCATCGGCCAGAGCTGCTTGATGATGCGGCCTACCTGCTGTGTTTTGGAGAGTTCGCTCTGATGCGTCTCGGGCTACCTCCGGTCATCGACCGGTCGATGGCCGCGCGCACGTTGCTTTATGATATCCGCACCGGCGATTGGTCAGACGAGTTGCTGGCCTATTGCGGCCTTCACCGCGAAAGACTGGCACGCATCGGGCAGAGCGGCGATGTGATCGGCCAAGTGCCCGATGCGGTCGCGAAAACGCTATCCCTGCCCTCAGGCGTTACGGTCGTGCTTGGCGGACACGATCAGCCAATGGGTGCGCTCGGCGCAGGAGTGGTGGCACCGGGGACTGCAATGTACTCCATCGGTACAACCGAAGCGCTTGTGGTGTCGGTACCCGGCCCGAGCGCGGACTTCGCCAAAGCAAACATTCCCTGCTCTGCACACATAGTCCCCGGACAATATGCGGCACTTGCAGGCACGCAGAGCGGCGGGCGGTGTTTGGACTGGTACCGCAATTCCATAGGTGCGGCGGACAAGGGCAGTGCCATTGCAGAGATCGGTGATATGCTGGCGTCACTGCCAGATGAACGTGCACGCTGGCCCATCACCCTGCCGCACCTTCTGGGCAGTGGATCGGTTCTAAACGATCACCAAAGCCTTGGGGCAATCTATGGGCTGCGCATGAATACCAGCCAAAGCGATCTGTTGCTGTCTTTACTGGAAGGGATCACCTTCGAGCAAGCCCTGAACCTTGAGGCGCTTGAGATGACCGGACGGGTGCAAAACCTGCGCGCAGTCGGTGGTGGTGCGCGCTCATCCCTTTGGTTGCAAATGAAGGCCGATATTCTTAATCGCAAGATCACGCGGGTGGCAATAGAGGATTCCCCCTGTCTGGCTGGTGCAATTCTGGGACGTGCCTGTATTGAGCAGCAGGACGTGGTAGCCGTCGCGCAGGACATGATCCGCGATGACGCAACGTTCATCCCGAGGCCTGAACGCCATGAATTGCACGCGGTCCGGCTGGAAGTTTATCGCGACCTCTACACCGCTTTAAAACCGTTGTCGCAAAAAGTGGACTTTCAGTGACCCTCAAAGCGATATCTGACCGGTGCTCATAACCGGGCAACATGGGTTTCCGCACTAAGCTCCGCGCCTCGTATGCCATCCAATCAGGCTGAAACACGCAAACAACACGGCTGCGACGCAGACAATTGAAGGTCCTGCTGGCGTATCGACCACGTAGGCAGACCTTAGCCCTGCAACGGTGGAAAATGCGCCTATTGCCGCTGCGATTAAAGCCATCGATTCAGGTGACCGCGCCAAACTGCGGGAAGCCGCCGCCGGTATGATCAGCATCGCGGCAATCAGAAGAACACCCACGACTTTGATGGCCACGGCCACAGTTACGGCCAGTGCCAAAGTCAGGATCAACTGCTCGCGCTTGGGATTGAGGCCGCTGGCATAGGCCAGTTCTTCATTCAGCGTCGCGGTCAAAAGCTGGGACCATCGCCATGCGATCAGCCCCACGACAAGAGCAGCCCCACCCCAGATGACAACCAGATCCCAGCGCGAAACCGCAAGGATGTCGCCAAAGAGATACGCCATCAGATCAATGCGAACGCCCGACAGGAACGACACCGCGACAAGACCAAAAGCAAGCGCGGAATGCGCCAGCACACCCAGAAGCGTATCCATCGCATAACCGCGCCCAGTCAGCAGCGATACGGTCAGCGCCATGGCAAGCGCAACCGCCAGCGCGCCTGCAAAGATCGACACCTGGAAGGTCAGCGAAAGCGCGACACCAAGGATCGCCGCGTGGGCTGTGGCATCTCCGAAATAGGCCATTCGACGCCATACAACAAAGCATCCTAGAGGCGCCGCAGCACAAGCTACGCCAATACCCGCCAGCGTTGCACGCGTCATGAAATCATCAAGCATTATTCCGCGGCTTCCTGAGAGTGTTCACATTGATCGTGATCATGATCATGATCGTGCCGATAAAGCGCCAACGCACCGCCAGTGCCCGTCCCGAACAGAGCGCGATATTCCGGGGCCGAAGCCACAACAGCAGGCGATCCCTCGCAACACACATGCCCATTGAGACAGATCACTCTGTCCGAGGCACTCATGACCACATGCAACTCATGACTGATCATCAGTATGGCACAACCGGTTTCCCGCCTTACCTCCTCAATCTGGTGATAAAACGCCGCAGAACCGGGTTGGTCCAGTCCCTGAGTTGCTTCGTCCAGCAACAATACATCCGGACGGTTGATCAGCGCCCGCGCCAGCAATACACGCTGGAACTGCCCGCCGGACAATTGCGACATCTGTCGCTTCAGAAGGTCCGGCACTCCAGCCGCTTCAAGTGCATCCACGCATTGTTCGCGAGAGACTGGATCAGTCAGTCGCATGAATCTTTCGACAGAGATCGGCAGCGTCGGATCAATATGCAGTTTTTGCGGGACATACCCAATCTTCAGACCCGGTTTCAGCATAACCCGGCCTGCGGACGGTTTAGTCGCACCGATGATCGCCCGCAACAGACTGGTCTTGCCCGACCCGTTCGGACCAACAATCGTGACGATCTCGCCCGCCTCTACCGTCATTTCTACATTATGCAGGATGGTGTTTGCGCCATAGCGCACGCTGAGATTCTCAACGGTGATCAGGGTCATTGCTACGCCTTTTCGGTGCAGTCAGGGCAGAGCCCTTCGGCTTCTACAACCGTTCGTTCTATTTCGAAACCCGCTGCGCGTGCAGCCGCGCCAAGGACGCCTTTGGTCGGTGCCGACTGAGCTTCGGCAACAGCGTCACACTTTCGGCAAATCATGAACGCCGGTGAATGCACGGCGCCGGGATGAGAACAAGCAACAAAGGCGTTCAACCGCTCGATCTTGTGGACAAACCCGTTCTGGACAAGGAAATCAAGCGCGCGGTAGGCCACCGGCGGCTGAGACCCAAAACCTGCTTCACGCAGAAGATCGAGAATGGCGTAGGCTCCAAGTGCCCGATGCTCTTGCAGCAACATCTCAAAAACCTTGCGCCGGACAGGCGTCAGCCGCAGCCCGTCTTCTTTACACCGGGCTTCCGCTGCAGCCAGTGCAGTCTCGACACAGTATTCGTGGTCGTGGTCATGGAACCCAACCGGCGCCGTGTCGTCTGCTGGAGTGGAGCGTATCTCACTTGTCATGTTATTCCATATCATGTATGCGGCTCGTAACGTTATAAAATCACACAGAGGGTCCAATGTCCAGAAAGCTTCTGCCACTATCGATCGCTGCAGCAATAATGAGCGGAACTGCCATGGCAGATGCTCCCAAAGTGGCGGTAGATATCGCCCCGGTCCATTCACTGGTAACCCGTGTTATGGAAGGTGTTGGGATCCCGGATTTGATCATTTCGCCGGGTGCCTCGCCACACGAATACAACCTGCGCCCATCGGAAGCATCGGCACTGCAAGAGGCAAATCTTGTGTTCTGGATTGGCGGCGATCTGACACCATGGCTGGAAGGCGCTGTCGAGACGCTCAGTGGTGGAGCAACCGTTACGGCTTTGCTGGAATCGGATGGAACGGTTCTGCTTGATATCCGTGAAAACGCACTGTTCGAAGCGCATTACCATGGGGATCACGATGATCATGGGCATGTTGACCACAACCATTCTGAGGGCGATGGGCATGATCACGACGATCATGGGCACGAGGATCATGCAAAGGATAACAATCATGACGATCACGCGGAGCATGACGAACATGGTCACGATGATGACGAGCACGCACATGGCGAGCGTGATCCACACGCGTGGCTTTCCCCAGCAAACGCTGAAGTTTGGTTGAATTCAATCGCGGCGCAGTTGTCTGCGGCCGACCCGGAAAATGCAGGTACCTATTTTGCAAATGCGGCAGCTGCACGCGAGGAAATGGCCACTCTGTCAGCGGAGGTAACCGAAACGCTAAAGCCAGTCCGCGGCCGTAGTTTCATCGTGTTCCACGATGCTTATCAGTATTTCGAAGATGCCTTTGATTTCCCGGCTTCCGGCGCGGTTTCGCTCAGCGATGCATCCGACCCGAGCCCGGCGCGCATTGCGGAAATCCAAGCGCGCATCCGTGAAGAGGGCATCGATTGCGTCATGAGCGAGCCGCAATTCAACCCAGGCATTATTGCAACCGTGCTGGATGGGACTGATGCCAATACTGGCGTGATTGACCCCTTGGGCTCTGACTTGGAACCCGGAGCGGCGCTTTATCCTCAGATCATCCGCAACATGGCCAATACACTGGCCAAATGCCTTTGATTCAACAACCGATCCAATGGTGTCTAAGTGTCCGGGATTGTGTCGCAAACATTGGAACCCTATTAACGGGGCAGCCCGCTCTGGCATTTGTTTCGCGCAAATAATTCTCGGACAGGTTTCAGCTTGATCTCATTGAAAGGCTGCCACTTCCCCAATGATGCGATTTTGTACGCCGTGTACTTCTACCTTCGATACATGGTGTCTTATCGTGAATGAGCGTGAATCATGGCCGAACGCGGTGTGCAGGTCGACCACGCCACTTTGAATAGGCGGGTAGGATCGGCGAAAGCAGACATTCGCTGTAGGTGTATTGTTTGAAGGCCGAGTACTGTAAGCAGACTCACAATGAGCCTCCCCAACTGAATTGGTCCCCCATGTTTAGGAAACGGAGGACCAAGAATGGCAAACAAGAGACCGAAGCCTGAAGGGATGTTTTTGAAGTTACGGCAGATTGAAGTACTGATGGGACAAGGCATGTCCAGTCTTGATGCAATCAGTTAGATTGGCGTTGTTGAGCAAACCTACTACCGATGGCGTAAAAAATGAGCCGTTGAAGGCGCCATTGGTTCGAGCCCAACGGCGAATGCGGAATGAGGGTAGGTCAGTTGAAAGAACTGAAGCGGCTCCAGAAAGAGAACGAACGACTGCGGCGTGCGGTTTCTGATCTGACTTTGGACAAACTGACCCAGTCGGAGGCCACAAAGGACGAAAGCCGCACTATGAGTGCCGCATGCATGTCAGCACCCGACTACGCAAACTAGCAACCAAAGATTTTTCTTACCCAAAGGGGGATGTCCATACATGTCGCAAAGTTCCGGGGTTCTCTGTTTGAATAGAAACCCTTGTGATATCGACGATCCAAGTTTCAACTTGGGTGCTACTGTAATGGCTTCATTCAACGGTGCGCACTTTCCAAAGGATGTTATCTTACACGCGGTTTTCTTCTATCTCCGCTACGGTGTTTCAGACCGGGATCTGGAAGAAGTCATGTTGGAACGCGGCGTTGACTTGGATCGCGCGATGTTGAACTGCTGGGTCGGTCGATACTCTGTTCTCGTGGCAGAATCTGCCCAATATAGGAAGCGTTCCACAGACCATTCATGGCGCATAGAAGAGACGTATGTGAATGTAAATCGCGAATGGGTTTACCTTTATCGAGCTATCGACAAATACGGCAAGACGCTCGATTTCATGTTGTCAGAGCGTCGGAACAGCCGCGACAACGAAGTTTTTCGCCCGCGCGCTTGTGGTGAACGGTTTACCGCGCGAGATCGTCATCGACAAAAGCGGCGCCAATACCGCTGGCATCAAAGCCATGAACAAGATGTTGAAAGGCCTTGGTTACCCAATCCCGGTCGAGATGGTCAGGCGGAAATACTTCAACAACTTCATTGAGCAAGATCACCGGTTCATGCAACGTCGGATCAAGCCAATGGTGGAATTCAAGTTCTTCACGGCTGCAGCATCTGCCCTGGCTGGCCTCGAACTGATCAACTTGACCAGCAAGGGTCAATTCACGTCCGAAATCACTCTATTTCAACAGTTTGCCCAACTGGTGGGAAAGTCGGTTCATTACTCCACCTATGCAGTCCCAAAAAAAGTTTGCGACACATCCAAAGTTTTGGCTGTCGGCGTCAAGCTGCCAGCGCAATCGCCTTTTTACGCCTTGCCAATCAACTCTTGCGGCACTTGCATGCCGTTGGAATAAGGAAGACTATCGAGGCGAGGTTCATACTCACCAGAGCCAGAGATCGCGTTGATATGATTGGCAATCTCTTCCAGCGTTGCAAACCAGACATCCCCTGTACCCAACATGTACTTAATCATTTGATCTACCCTTTGCCAGCGAGACAGGCGCCCGCTGACAAAGGGGTGCCAAACAGAAATCCAAAGTCCCCCCGGGGAGTGGCGGAGCGCTTCGAATTCGGCCACGAAAATCTCCATGGCCCGGTCCGGCGATTGTGGTGCAAACATGTAGCCCAGATCCGGGGCGTGAACGTATGGCGGCCAGTCATCCGTTGCCCAGCTAACAGGCAATTCAACCAGATTTCCTCGCCCGGTTTTTAGGATATAGGGAACATCGTCTCCCATCAGCGACGAGTCGTACACAAAACCCTCTTGTGCCAGAAACTCAGGGGTTTTGGCCGACATATGGTAGAGAGGCGAGCGGTTGCCGCGCGGCCGTTTACCAGTGTGTTTTTCGATTATCTCAATCGAGCGACACATCCAGTCGTGTTCCTGAGCTTCGGACAGACTGTTCGGGGCTTCGTGGATATAGCCGTGATAGCCGACCTCATGATCATCCGCGACAATGGCTTCCACCGCTTCGGCATGGTTTTCGATACACCACGCCGGGATGAAAAAGCTCTGCTTCAGGTCATACTTCCGAAAGGTCTCCAGAATACGCGGAACCGCTACTTCGGGCCCATACCGCAGCATCGACGTGGCCGAGAGCTTGTTTTGCGCGTCCTCGCCGTGATGAATATGGATAAGGCTGTCAGCGTCCATATCCAGTGTGATGGCGCAGGCAACCTTGGCACCATTGGGCCAAGGTACGGGTCTTGCGAGTTGCATTCGGAGATACTCCTTAAATCATGACTGCGCCACCATTTGGGCTCAGCGTTTGTCCTGTAAAATATCCGGCATCAGGTCCACACAGGAACCGCACTAGCCCGCCGATCTCGGCCGGTTGGGCGATCCGGCCTAATGGAACGTCAAGTTCCTTTTCGATCCATTCCGGTGACATATTCTCGACTGCCAACATTTGGGTATCCACTGGCCCCGGCGCTACAGTGTTGACTGTAATCGCAGGCGCAAGCTCACGTGCAAGGGATCGAGTCAAACCCACAACCCCGGCCTTGGACGCACAATAGGCCGAGTAATCCGCTCGCCCCAGATAGGCGAGTTCCGAGGCGATCAGAATGATCCGCCCGGAATTGACCTGTGTCATCAGCCGCGCCGCGCCTTGTGCGATAAGGAACGATCCCCGCAGATTGACCGAAATCATTCGGTCAAACTCAGATGGGTCCATGTCGATCAGTCTTGCTTCAAACAAAATGCCCGCCGCGTTTATCGCAAAATCCAGGCCCCCTTCAGTCTCAGATATCGAGCGAAACAGCGCATCTACGCTGTCTGCATCGGACACATCACAGTTTATTCCCCGCGCGTTGGGCACACCTGATAAAGTATCCGAGACATCCTGCATATCGGTCGCCACTATTGTAGCCCCTGCCTCAGCCAAAGCGCGCACGACGGCCGCACCAATCCCCTGTGCAGCGCCAGTAACCAATGCAATCTTTTCAGACAGGCCCTGAGTCATTGCATTAGTTCCCCGCGATCAACGGTAAAGGATTGGCCGGTGATGTTGGCCGCTGCAGGTCCGGACAGAAACACATACATCGCTACCATGTCCGAAGGCTCCATCAAGCCGCCAAGCGCCTGTGCCGATACGATTTCGTCCAGCAAATCGACTTCGGTTCGGTCCTGCCGAGCGGCCATGAAAGCCAGCGATCGCATCGACGCCACCGTCCGGACCCAGCCGGGGCAGACCGCGTTGACCGAGATGCCGCGTGGTGCAAGTTCCTGTGCCAGAGATCGGGTCAGCCCGATTACCGCGTGTTTCGAGGCGCAATAGGCGCTGAACTCGGATACAGCTGTTTTCCCCCACATCGAGGCGCTGTTCACGATCCGGCCACCATCCGGAATCTTGTCAAGTAGGTAACGTGTCACGGAAAACGTGCCGATCACGTTGGTTTCGATGATTTGCCGAAACACCTCATCCACATGATCCGCTGGGTCATCGATTGGGGTGATGTATTCAAAACCCGCATTGTTGATTAGAACATCAACTTGATCGAAAGACGCGCACATCGCCTTGACCTGATCCAGATCAGAAATGTCACATTTGATATGCCCAACAGCCTTGCCATGATCCTTGTACAATCTTTCGGCAACCTCCTGCACGTCATCTTCGAACGCCACAATGGTAACTTCCGCCCCTGCCTCCAGGAACCCCTGCGCTAGACCAAGACCGATCCCCCGGTTGGCGCCGGTGACTACCACATGTTTGCCAGACAATTCTGCACCCATTTTAAGCTTCCTCTAGTGTATGTGCATATTCGGCCCGGATGAGTTCGAGTATCTCTGCGCGCAGTTTGAAGAACCGGTCCATATCCGCCGTGCCGTTGCGGCGGTCCTCGATAGACAAGATGTCATCGACTTTGATTTCTCGCACCACCCGCGCCGGACGAGACGAGAAGATGACGATGCGGTTGGCCAGCAAGATCGCCTCTTCCACGTCATGCGTAACAAAGATGGTGGTCTTCTTCTCGGCCTTGTTGATGTCCATAAGCTGGAATTGCAGATATTCCCGCGTCTGAGCATCCAGTGCGCCAAATGGTTCGTCCATCAGCAACACATCTGGAGACGAGGCAAGTGTTCGTGCGATGGCAACCCGCTGACGCATCCCGCCAGAGATACGATTGGTGTAGAAATCTGCGTAGCGTTTCAACCCAACCATATTCAGATAGTGGTCGGTCACCTCTTCCTTTTCCTGTGCGCTAATGTCTTTGCGATACCGGGTGCCGAACTTGATGTTGTCGCGCACGGTCAGCCACGGGTATGACGAGTAAGACTGGAACACCATGCCACGCCTGCGGTCCGGCCCCGTCAGCAAGTCTCCGTGCAGATGGATTGTGCCCTGGTCCGGTGTTTCCAACCCGCCGACGATCCGCATCAGAGTGGTTTTCCCGCAGCCCGAAGGCCCCAGGAACATGACCATTTCGCCTTCGCCAATTGTCATGGACAAAGGCAGGACAACTTTGGTTTCGATCTTGCCGTCATTAGACCAATAGGTCTTGGCGACATCTTTTATTTGAATGAAGTTGTCCATGAGCTACCTGCGCAGATAAGAGAACAGCCGTGTGTGGGCATAGCGGAAAGCCTGATCGGTCAGCAGGCCGATGATCCCGATCGTGATGATGCCTGCCATCACTTCGGGTGTTTTGACGAACCGGCGGAGGGACCAGATCACATGGCCGATACCGGAATTTGCGGCCACGATTTCCGCCACGATCAGATAGGTCCAACACCACCCCATCGTAATGCGTAGACTGTCGATCATATTGGGCAAAGCCGCTGGAATGATGATGTGCCGCATGATCTGACCGTTGCTGGCCCCAAGGGTTTGGCCGGATTCAACGAACTCGACTGGTACGCGTTTGGTGTCATCCGAAATCATCAATATCAGTTGAAAGAATGTTCCCATCCACAGAACAGCTATCTTTGAGGTTTCGCCGACGCCAAACCAGATGACCAGCAGCGGTACCAGAGCGGGAACCGGCAGATAACGGACAAAATCCACAAAGGGTTCAAGGATCGCACCGGCGAATCTGTATGTACTCATTAACAGCCCCAGCGGGATAGCGATTATCACCGATAACAAAAACGCAAACCACACGCGCGAGACACTAATGACGATATCCGAGGCAAAGTTGCGCTCGACAAAGAGGTTGACGAAGGCCTGCACAACGGCGACGGGCGACGGCAGGAATTCTGGACGGATCACACCGGATCGCACAGTAATCTCCCACATGGTCAAGAACAGGATAAAACCTGTTATTCCCAAAACCAGGTCGGTGCGGCGATTTAAGGGTTTGCGGAAGGCGAACAATGACTTGAACACGCTTAGTTCTTTCTGGTTATGAAATCAGAGGAATGTCTTGCCCCCGCGCCAGCGGCGCCGGCGCTAGAGCAATTGGCTTAGCGCGTTTGTCCATCGAACAGCCCATTTAGAACCGAACCGTCGACAAAGGGTTGATAGTCAAGCGGGGCGTCTTGAAGATCGAGCACCACGTTGATGTCGTTGAATGACTCGAAGACATCTTTCAACTGACCATCCCCTGCGGCGGAGGGCAGATAGTTAACACTTTCCTCGTAGGATGTGTATTTAACGCCAGCGAGCGACTCCATCATTTCGTCTTCAGGTACATCGAAAGCCGGTGCCGATATGGCGACGAACTTACCTGGATCGGTATTATAAAGGTCGATCGCCCGATAAATACCCCTCAGGAATTTACCATATTTCTCGGGGTTTTCCTGCAGGTCCTCAGTGCGGACAATGATCACATCAGTGATCAGCCCCTCATAATCGGCAGAGGACAGCAACAGATGCGCACCTTCCCGAGACGTATTCTTGACGATCGAACTCATCATCGGTTCCCAAGTTGCAACGGCTGACACGTTAGGATCCTCGAACACCGCTGCCGAGTCATCGGTGGCGATTAACTGGATATCCACGTCCTTGATGCTTTTGCCCACCTGCGAAAGAGCATGCTGGATCAGGGTGGTTCCGGGATGATTGACCTCACCGGCCATGGTTTTGCCGATCAGGTCTTCAACCGACTGAACGTCCTTGGATGCAACGACCCCGTCCGCCCCGATTGAGATGTCGATGGTTCCAATTACTGTTCCGGTTGTGTCAGGCTGACGCGGGCGCGACATGCTTTCACCGATGGTGCGCATTGTGCAATCAATCGAGCCGTTTGCCATCGCGGGCAACACGTTTGCCCGGTCGTTGTCAAACGCTGTCGTCACCTCAAGCCCTTCGCTTTCAAAATAACCTTCCTCCTGCGCGACGAACACGGGCGCGAAGCCGAACCAGAATGGGAAGATACAGCTGATGCTGTCCTCGGCCTGAGCCGTACCAGCTGACAAATTCGTCGCCATCACAACAGCGGCCGGTACTATAAGGGCTTTTCTGGCTGTCCGGAAAATTGAGTGGTGTTGCATGTCTTGGTCTCCTTGTTGAGTAAGAGATGGCTCTGACGGCCACTTCGTTCCGGAATGAGACACAAGCTAATAGCGATCAAAAATACAGGAATCGTTTACTTTACATCTAGTTTTTTAGAAGTAATGGGCGCTCTCATTAACTTCGTTCGCAATTTAATTACAGGTTGAGAAATCCTGTACGTTATTTTCACAATATACAAAAAGGGGGCGGACTTGATGCCCGCCCCTTTTGAAATCACTGGCGCTTTGATCAGGAAACAGCCTTTAGAGCCTTCTCAAACCCGGTCAGAAATCTGTCTGCGTGGCCCTTGTCAAATGTCAGATGCGGCCGAATTTTCAGGACGTTAGCATTGAACGATGTGGCCGAAATGAGAATCCGCTGCTCTCGCAATTCGTTGACGAGGGAAAGGGCGCTGCGGCTGTCCGGAGTTTTGGTGGCGCGGTCCTGCACCATTTCGACACCCATATATAAACCGGTTCCACGCACGTCGCCGATACTTTCATGACGCGTCGCAATATCGCGCAGCCCATCCAGCATGATCCGGCCCACATGGTCACAGTTTTCCTGAAGGTTTTCGTCCTGAATGACCTCGAGTGTCGCCTTGGCTGCAGCCATGGCCACAGTGTTCCCGCCAAAGGTGTTGAAGTATCGCGTGTCGTGTCCAAACCGTTCGGCGACTTCGGGACGCACGGCGATCCCGGCAACTGGGTAACCGTTGCCCATCGGTTTGCCCAACGACACAATGTCAGGCACCACGTCGTGGTGTTGATATCCCCACATATGCGTGCCAGTCCGCGCAAATCCACATTGCACCTCGTCCGCCACAAACAGGCCGCCCGCGTCTCGGACCAAATCCAGCGCCGGTTTAAGCACCCCCGGATCTTGGGGAAAAATCCCGTCCGAGGTGAATAGTGAATCGGCCACAAAAGCTGCCAACCCCTGCCCACGCCGGTGCAGATCATGTATCTGCTCTGAAACGCGCGCGGCCAGCCACTCGCCCATATTCTGCGTTTCGACCCGATAGGTGTCGGGCGCAGGCACCAGTCGCACCCATGTTCCCAGCGGTGAATTTTCGCCCATCGACGGCGAGAATCCGGCGGTCAGTTCCGAGTTGCCGTGATACGCCTCGGATGTGACGATGATGCCCTGATTGCCAGTGTGGTGTTTCGCCATGCGTAGGGCCAGGTCGTTGGCTTCAGACCCCGTGCAAGTGAACATGACGTGACCGATTTCGGTTTCAAACGTGTCCAGCAGTGTCTCGGCAAAATCCAAAATACCGTCCTGCATGTACCGGGTGTGGGTACACATGACCTCCATCTGCTTTGCGATGGCTGCGTTCACATGGGGATGGCAGTGACCGACGGACACCACGTTGTTGTAAGCATCGAGATATTCGTTGCCGTCCGAGTCATACAAGAACACGCCATTGGCGCGGCTGAATTCCACCGGATTGGAATAGAACAGGCGATAAGCCGGACCCAGTAGTCGGGCACGGCGTTCGACAAAGGCGCGCGCACGCGGGTCAAGGTTTTCAGTATTGGCCGGGTCGAACCCGTTTACCATCTTTCCACGTTTAGTCGGTTTCTGAGCTGTGGTCACTACGATCGCCCTTTCTGATCGGCAAAAGACATCAATAAGTCCGAGACCTGATCCGGGCTGCGCGCCAGAAACCAATTCAGCTGATGCCACCCCTGATAGGTATTGCGCATGATATAGCGTGTGTTTTCGGGAAACATTTTAGTGCGCCACAAAGTCAGCAATGCGCGCAAAATGACTCGCCCCATCACAAGATGTGGGATCAGGGCAATCTCATCCTCGGTCAGTTCCGTGACCTGCAAATAGCCGCGCAGCACATCCCGTCCGCGATAGAACAAATCATCATATGGCCCCTGCGGCAGTTGGTTGAGCAAGGCTGTCGCCACATCCACCGCAATCGAGGTTTTGACAGAATCGCCAAAGTCGATGATTCCGGTCACAAATTCCGGCCGGTTGTGATCGACCACGATGTTGGATTTGCTGAAATCGTTATGCAGCACCTGTTGCCGGCGTTGGCGCAGACCGGGCTCAATCCCCCGGAACCTCATGAACCCATGTTCAAGCGGTTGGCGTTGCGACGGGTCATCGACATGGGCCAGCAGATGTTCCAGTGTCAGCAAATGCTGTACGTCCCAGGCATATTGCCGCGCGGCACCGGGATGATCGAACCCTTCGGTGGCCAGCCGCAAACGGCCCAGTACCTTGCCGATCTCGACCCGCTGGCGCGGATTGGATTCGGTCGAGTCCAGCGGGATCCCGTCCAGATAGCTGAGAACACGCACCACCCGCTTGTGCCCGCCTTCATCGGTGACAAATCCATAGTCCTGACCTGCGACTGTCGGGATAGTGTCCGGGATCGCAAGTGCGGGGTCGCGCGTTGCCGCGTAGCGCATCATGCAGGTCTGAAAGTCGATCTCTTCCAGTGGTTCGGTCGGGTTGGCGATTTTCAGTACGAACTTGCGACCATCCTCGCAGGACACGCGGAAGGTGTCGTCCTTTTCGGTCTCGAACCGGCGTAGCCTGCCCCGAAAACCATAATGCTCTTGCAAAACGGCATTGGCGTGATCGGGCGAGATGGGGACATATGCGCCGCTCAGCCCGCCCTGATCTGTCACTGTCGAGCTGGTTTCGGTCATTGCACTATCACCGCGTGCTACGCGCTTCGGCCAGCACGCAGAGCAGTTCATACATCACTGTCGCCCCTGCCAGCGCCGTCATCCCGCCCACATCGAAAGGCGGTGACACCTCGACCACATCTGCACCCACATAATTCAGCCCGCGAAACCCGCGGATCAGCGCCATGGCTTCTGCGGTGGTTAGGCCCGCGACCTCGGGCGTACCGGTGCCGGGCGCAAAGGCCGGATCAATGCTGTCGATATCGAAGCTCAGATAAACTGGACCTTCGCCTACAACGGTGCGTGCCTCTTCGACAATGGCGGAAATGCCGCGTTCCTGCACTTCTTCGATGAACATCACCCGCATTCCGGCCTGTTCGGAATAATCCCATCCCTCGGACATGTTCTGCGCGCCGCGAATGCCGATCTGAACTGTTTTCTTGGGGTCGATCAGACCCTCTTCATGGGCGCGGCGAAAAGGGGCACCGTGGTTGAATTTTGATCCCTGAAAGCTGTCCCAGGTGTCCGTGTGCGCATCAATGTGGATCAGCGCCACCGGTTCGTGCGCGACCGCGCGCAAGATCGGAAGAGATACCGAATGATCCCCGCCGCAGGACAGCGGGATAACGTTCCGGGCAACCATTTGTGCGACGAAATCAGTGATGTTTTTGTGAGTTGCCTCGATATCAAAAACCGAGTCGAACGGAACATCTCCCACATCCGCGATGCGACACAGTTCATAAGGGTTGACTCGCGTGGCGTGATTGATGGCACGCATCAGGCTGGACTGGTTGCGCACCTCGCGCGGACCATGGCGCGCGCCGGGGCGATTAGTCAACGCGCCATCATATGGGATACCAAGCAGCCCGATGTCCACATCCGCCAGCGAGGACGCGACAGGGGTGCGCATGAAAGTCGCCAGCCCGCTATAGCGCGGGGCAAACATATCGGGCGAGGACGGCGGAATATATTCTGTCACGAGAGGTACACCTTGTTCTGCATCTGGCACCAGAAATCACGCTTGATTACCGCCGAGCAACCCATGATAAATGATGATTACATCGACAATTATCGTAGGAAGCGGGATGCTGACTTCAATTTCCACACCAGACCTTCATCTGCTGCGCGTGTTTGTCGCCGTGGCCGAGGCCGGAGGGTTTTCGCGCGCTCAGATCGCGCTGAATGTCAGCCAGTCAACGATCAGCACCCAGATGAACGACCTTGAAACGCGGCTTGGCATGCGGCTCTGCCGTCGGGGACGGGCCGGGTTCGCGTTGACCGAAGAAGGGCACGAAATCTATCAGATCGCAACCGAGTTGCTGCAGGATTGTCAAGGTTTTGTCGCTCGCGCCAACAGCCTGCGCGGCGAGATCGCAGGCGAGTTGGAGATCGCCACAGCGGATTCCCTGCTGGGGAATGAGGACTTTCCCCTTGACCGCATCCTTTCGGATCTGCGCGATGCCATGCCGGACGTGAAACTGCACCTGCGAGTCATGGAACCCCTTGAAATCGAGCGCCGGATCCTGGAGCAGAAGCTGCATATGGGAATTCACACTTTCCCCAACCATGCGCCCGGTTTGCGGTACGTATCGCTGTTCAAGGAACAACAGTCGCTTTTTTGCGGCATCGGCCACCCGCTGTTCGAAATCCAGAACCCCGACCGAAATGAGATCGAGACCCATGACTATGCCTCACGCTCTTACTATGGCGGCTCGCTGCGGCCCGGAGGGTTGAAACCCGCGCATGAGCATATTCATAGCGGCAATATGGACGGCATTGCCGCCGCCATCCTGTCGGGGCGTTTTCTGGGGCACTTGCCTGCCCAATGCGCACGGCCCTATCTGGCCGCCGGGCGCATGAAAGAGGTCTGCCCCGAGCAGTTTTCCTATGACGCGAATTTCGAGGCCGCCTTCCCCGTCGGCGTGCGCTTGTCGCGCGCACAACGCATATTAGAAACAACCATCGACAAAAGGTTTCACGCCAAGCTTTGACTCACTTGTGGTGAAGTACCCGCCCGATGGTGTTCATCAGGATTTGTGCCGCCAGAATAGCTGAGGTTCCGGTATGGTCATAATCCGGGGCGACCTCGACCAGGTCGAGCCCCACAACAGTCCCGCGCTTTATCAACCCATCCAGCAGTTCCAGCACCTCATAGTACAGAAACCCCCGTGACTAGGTGTGCCCGTGCCCGGCGCAATAGATGGGTCGAACCCATCGATATCGATCGTCACATAGTTACGCACGCCGGCTGGAATCCGATCCAAAACCGCCTCAGTTCCCAGCCGACGGGTCTGTCGGACGCTCAGGATGTCCGATCCCATTCTGCGCGCGTCATCATAGCCTTCTTTTGCGGTTGAAGACACGTTGCGGATACCGATTTACGTCAGCCCTGAAACATAGGATTTCTCAGCGGCCCGGCGCATTGGGTTGCCGTGACCAAACTTCACGCCGTGGCGCTCATCGACAAAATCCAAATGCGCATCGATCTGCACAATATGAATAGGCCCGCATTAGACACAATCCTCTTCAAATGCGTTCACGCAGGGAATATTGACCGAGTGATCCCCGCCCAGAACAACTGGAATCGCGCCCGCCTTCAGGCCTTTCCGGACTCCGAACTCAATGTTGATGTGGCTAGCGGCGGTATCGGTGTGAACAATGTCCGCATCCCCCAGATCAACGATGCGTGTTGTCTCTGCGGGCAGATAGGTGATGTCGTCCTCATGATCATATGCCCCGCCATGCCCGAAGGAAAACAGCGTCGACGCCTCGCGGATCGCACGCGGACCAAATCGTGCGCCAGGACGGAATTGAGTGCCAAAATCGAATGGTGCGCCCAGTATCGCTACATCCGCATCGATTGTGTCCCAGTTGTTGACATAGGGGTATTTCCCAAATGTCGATATCCCGACGAAGGGCAGGTTCAGTCGCCCGGTTTCATATCCAGGTGCACTCACCCTAAATCTCCTCTTAACTGACTGCAGTGTGCTCTGGCTTAAACGCGATGAATTCCATTTCGACCGCTGCTTCGATGGTCAGGCCCGCACAAATCGTGGCGCGTGCCGGTGCCTTGGTGGAGAAGTACCTAGCATAAACGAGATTGAAGGCGTCGAAATCACTGACATCGGGAAGACAGACGTTGACTTTAATTACGTCGGACAGCGAGGCGTTTGCGGACTCAAGCTGCGATCTTGCGGTAGACATAATTTGATGAGTTTCCGGCTCTACGCCCCCGGGGACGATTACGTCATTGTCACCAAATCCCACCAGGCCGGAAAGATAGATGAAATCGCCTGCTCTTACATAGGTCGAGTAAGGTAGGTTTTCGCTGCTGGGCGATCCATGGCTGATAAGCTGTTGCTGATGCTTCATGATATCATCTCAGGATTTTGAGTGACTTGATGAAATGTAGCTAGATCAATGTTGCGTCCGCTTATGACAACGATGGCCCGTTTGGGCTGGCGTTCTTTAACTTCTGGCGATAGGGCAGCCAGAACAGAGGTAACCGAGCCACCCTCGACGATCATACCTTCATTGTCTGCAAAGCGACGCATTTCCGGAGCAAGGCTGTCTTCAGAAATGAGAACAGCATGATCCATCAGATCACGCACAATCGGAAATGTGCATCGGTTTCGAAGACCGATAGCACCCGTAATACTGCTTGCGAGACTTGGGTGTTCCTCGACATGTACCGGCTTTCCTGCTTGAAGGCTGCGTACCATGCCAGGTTCGATTTCCATCGAAGACCCGATCACCGAAACGTTCGGGGACACCGCTTTGGACGCCAACGCGACCCCGGACAAAAGCCCCCCGCCTGACAGCGGTGCGATGATCATGTCCGCGTCAGGTAGATCAGTGAACGCCTCAAGCGCAATGGTGCCCTGCCCAGCAATCACATGCAAATCATCGTAGGGGTCAGCCCATGTGTACCCTTCCTGCGCAATCAGGTCCTCAGCATGGGTCTGCGCATCGTCCTGCGTGTCCCCATGCACGATCACCTCAGCCCCATAGGATCGCATCGCCACTCGTTTGTTTTCTGGGCAAAGGTCGCAGACCACGATTTTCGCCGTGATCCCAAGGCGCCTTGCAAGGTAAGCTACCGCACGCCCATGGTTGCCGCTGGACACCGCAATGATCCCTCTGGCGCGTTCATCGTCGGTCATCTGCAGAATCCGGTTCGACGCCCCACGGATCTTGAAACTGCCCGCGATTTGTAAATTCTCAAGCTTGAGCCACACCTCGAACCCAGCACGATCAGACAAGTGTTCCGAAAACACCAGAGGGGTCCTGCGGATAACCGGTTCAATTCGCTGGCGCGCGATCATGATGTCACGCAATGAAGGATATTCAGAAGTCTCTATCATTTCGCGTCCCTTTCGCCGAGCCCGAGTGGAAATCGATCTGCAAACGGGGCCACCATCTGGGCAAGTTGTACCCGAAGCGGAACCGGAAGCGGTGATAATGGTGGTCGCAGATCCCTCCACCCATTGTCACCTGATACTGACGCGACCACTTCTTTTACGGCTTCGCTAATCGGAAACTTTAACAGGACTTCCTCCCAAAGTTGGGAAAGTGTCGCGTGAGCGGAGTGAACATTACTCCGTTTCTCATGCCAGTCTACGCGTACTTGAGCCAGCAGGTTTGGCATCAGATTTGCGGTAGCGGTGATTGCGCCATAGCCACCGGCCTCAAGCAAGGGCCAAAGCAGATGATCGTCGCCTGTATACACCTTCAAATCAGGGAATTGCCGGGACAACTCAATCATGTTGTCCAGGTTTCCAGTGCTGTCTTTAATCCCCACAAACACACTCGGGTACCGATCCATCAACTGCTCGATCACCGCTGAATTGATTGGCGCACCGGTCGCATCCGGGAAGTGATAAAGAACTATATCGCGGGCATCAGCTCCAAGGGATTCTACCAGTTCGGTAAAAAAAGCCAGGCTGCCTTCATCGGTGGCTGGCCTAAAGAAGAACGGAGGATGTATCAGAATACCTGCACAACCAGTTGCCAGAGCGTGCCGACTCAGTAGCATCGTGTCCTCAACAGAACAACAACCCGTACCCACGATCAACCGTGCGGAATCTATCCCAGATGCGATAATTTCCTCCAGCACAGAACGTCGCTCTTCGATGCCAAAAGATGCAGCTTCTCCGGTTGTTCCAAATAGAACAACTCCATCGCAGCCATTGTTTAACAGCCAATGGCAGTGCGCAGAAAGTTTCTGCGTATCGGCTGCGCCTACGATATCTACTGGCGTTACAGATGCCGCACAAACTGTTGGCAAGTTGCCCATGCTCGGACCTCCAATATTTTTTGCAAATTGATCGACTTTTAGTCAGCCCAAAACCCAGAGATTCTAAAGTGTACTATTGTCTGCCAGAAGTGAACTCACCCTTTGACCTGTATCACTTCCAGAGCCTTGAGAAATTTCTCTGCGCGGCGATCCTGGCTTTGGCGGCGGAAGGCAACTTTAATGTCGGTACTGTATGCATAAGACTCTGGATCCAGAGCCCAGATTTCCTTGTTTTCGATCCATCTTTCGCATGCATGACGCGGAAGGTACCCAAGGTACTTGCCACTCAGAACCATGCCGAGCATGGCTTCAACCGTTGAAGCCGTTGTGGTTTCCGTTGGTGAGGCCGACGGCGCGTTTTGTTTGGCATCATCGTACTTTCGCGCCGCATATTCTGAGCCCGCCACGATTTGTGCCAGTTTATCACTGTCCTCTACACCAAATGCAGGATGACCCCGACCGCAGCAGAGCAGTTGTTTTTCACGGTAAACCAAAGCAGAATCCAGCGCGTTGGAAATCTCCAGGAAAGGCCCGATCGCCAGGTTCAATTCGTTATTCAACAAAGCGCGCTCCATTCTGGGCGCGGGCAGGATGGAGATGTGTAGGTCGATATCCGGGAAACTGGAGATAAAGGACTGCATAACCTTGTAAATAGGACATCTCAGATTGGTGAGGATTCCGTCATCCATTGCAATCAGGAATTGACCGCGCATATCTCCCTTGAACGCATCAAGCGATGTTTCAAACCGACTCAGCGCAGAGTTGAGGTGCGACAATTGAGAATAAACAAGGTGCCCTCCCTCAGTGACCTGAAATCCGCTTCGTCCCCGCTCGCAGAGACGAAACCCCAAACGGGTTTCCAGATTCGAGATTGCGGTACTGATCGCCGAAAGGCTCATGTTGAGGTCATATTGAGCACTCGACAAGCCACCCGCTTCGACAACTTTGGCAAAGACATGAAACATCTTCAGGTCAACATCTTGAAATCGTGTGTGATCATTGGGGCTATTATTCATCTTTTCCCGTTTCAAGCTCACAGCCAGTCACTCATCTTTGGTAAACACGTCCGATACTGATGTGATGGCAACGTGGTTGACCATTGATTTAGACTGAACTATCCAAATTATACGATCACGTCAATTTACTGCCTCGTCCGCCAAAAGGATTCCCCATGACACATGCCGCTTTTTCCCCGTTTCAGGTCGAGCAATTCCTGTCCGAACTGGAACATGGTGTCGTCTACAACTTTTCAGAAAGTGGCGTGCATCCTATGTCGCTACAGGGACTGGTTGATCTGGCTGATATCGACATGTCCGGTTTGATGCAGACCATGCTCGATTACCCGCAGGTCAACGGAAAACAATCGCTTCGCGAGACAATTTCGGGGTTGTATCCGGGTTCCGCACCCGACGGGGTGATGATCACCGTTGGCGCGACCGAAGCGAATTCGCTGGTAGCCAACACGTTGCTGCAGCCCGGCGACAACGTGGTTTGTTTTCGCCCGACCTATGAACAGATTTCCGGGAACGCGTTGAATCGCGGCAACGAGGTCCGCTGGGTCGATCTGATCGAAGCCGACAGCTGGGCCATCGATCATGACGCATTAAGCAAGGCAGTGGATGACAAGACCCGCATCATCCATGTGGTCAATCCAAATAATCCGACAGGGCAAGTGATCTCGGATAATGATCGCGCCGCAATCATTGCCGCTGCCGAACACGTAGGGGCATGGATAGTCGCCGATGAAGTTTATGCCGGAACCGAGCGCGAAGGCGACGCTGAAACCCCGTCTTTCTGGGGCAGCTATGACAAGGTTCTGATCGTGAACTCGATGTCCAAGGCATATGGCTTGCCCGGTCTGCGACTGGGTTGGCTGGTCGGCCCAGACGAAATCATCACCGAGTGCTGGCGGAGGCATGAATACGCATCGATCGCTGCTTCAATGCTGTCGATGGAACTCGCCGATATCGCGTTGGCAGAGCCTACACGCTCGAGGCTCAAAGCGCGGGCGCGCCAGTTGATCCGAACAGGATTTGACGTTCTCGCTCAAGAATTGTCACATTATCAAGGCGTCTACAGCGTCGTACCTCCAAAAGCCTCAGCGATGTCGTTTGTGCGTTTTAACCTCCCGATTACATCAGAAGAATTGGCTTCGCGTTTATTGATGGAAAAGGATGTTCTCGTGATCCCTGGATCACGGTTCAGCGTCGAAGGCCATTTCCGCGTCAGCTCAGCTTTGCCCGAAGATCATCTGCGCAAAGGCCTGACACTGTTAAATGATCTGACCGGTGATATTCTGGCAGGGCGCTGATGATGTCTGACATTCGATCCAATGCGACGGCACTGGCACGGGCAATACCGATGCTTTTTGGCAGGCGCGCCGAGGTTGTGTTGCACGATCTGGAAACCGAGACCATTGCCTATATCGAAAACCCGTTTTCCAAGCGCAAGCCCGATGATCCGTCGAACATGCAAGAGATCGACTTTCGCCCGGGCGACACCGTGATCGGGCCTTATGAAAAGATGAATTGGGATGGCAGCATCCTCAGGTCGATCAGCGTGGTTTTACGCGATGAGGCTGGAGCAGCGCAATTTGTCCTGTGCATTAATCACGACCTAACCGACCTGCATCAACTCAGCCAGTTGGTGCATAATCTGCAACCGGCACAGATGGCCTCAACCCAGCCGGACTCACTGTTTCGCAATGACTGGCACGAACGCCTGAATGTCTTTGTTAGTGGCTGGTGCACGCAGCGCGACTTGCGCATTGACGCGCTGGACCGCGAAGCTCGGCGCGATCTGGTCAGTGCTTTGCAGGTTTCAAACGCTCTGGCCGAACGCAATGCCGCCGCCTATGTGGCCCGATTGTTAGGGGTAAGCCGCGCGACTATCTATAACGATCTCAAGACGCTTGTCGAATGACTAACGATCTGAGACCCGTTCTGGACATTCTGAACCGCCTGATTGCGTTTCCCACGGTCTCGGATCAGTCAAACGCGGAGCTGGTAGGATTTATTGCCGCCTATCTCGACCAGCTTGGGGTCCACGCACAGATCGTACCCAATGCATCAGGTGAAAAACTGGGGCTGATTGCGCAGATCGGGCCGTCAGTGGAAGGCGGAGTGCTGTTGTCGGGCCACACGGACGTTGTGACGGTCGAAGGTCAGGCCTGGACGTCCGATCCCTGGGTGCTGACGCATCGTGAAGGCAAGTTCTATGGGCGCGGCACCTGCGACATGAAAGGATTTCTGGCACTTGCACTCGCAGCGGTGCCCCAAATGCTGGCCGCACCGCTGACCCGCCCGGTACAACTGGCCTTTTCCTATGATGAGGAAATCGGTTGCCTTGGGACGCAGCCAATCCTTGCAGCCTTAGATGCGCACCAACCGCGTGCCTCGGCCGTGATTGTAGGAGAACCCAGCCTGATGACATTGGTCACGGGGCATAAAGGCGGTCTGGGCTTAAAGACACGGATCATGGGAAAAGCCGCGCATTCCTCGCGCCCTGATATCGGCGTTTCCGCGATCGAAGCCGCAGCGCGTCTGATCCAGTGGCACCAGAAGGAAACCGTGCAATCTCAAAGCCAGACGACCGACAATGGTTTCACCCCACCCTATTCGACCGCCGGAGTTGGTACAATTCACGGCGGTATTGCTCTAAACACGATCCCCGAAAATTGCGTATTGGAAAGCGATATCCGCTTTGTGCCGCCTGATACTGCCGAGGATTGGATCGCGCGTTACAGACGTGAGGTCAAAATAGTTGAGGCGACAATGATCGAGCGTCACGCGGGTGCTTCGATCACAGTAGACGTACCTGAGAATATTCCCGCCCTGCGCCCTGATCCGAATGGCGTTGCCGCACAGTTGGTGCGCAGGATCACTGAGGATAATGACGACCAGATGGTGTCGTACCAGACCGAAGCCGGGCACTTTCAGGCTGCAGGGTATTCAACCGTGATCTGCGGCCCCGGCAGTATCGAACAGGCCCACGGACAGGACGAGTTCATCTCTGCCGCGCAATTGCGGCATGGTCAGGCGTTTATGAAATCCCTGATCCAGACCCTTTGTTGAAGGAACGCTCATGTCAGAAACCCCCATCATCCTGAATGCCGATCAGATTGCTCAACTGATCCCGCGCATCGATCTGGCCAACGAACTGCGCGCCATGTTTGCGGAGCTTGGCCGCAAAAAGGCGGTGCAGCCAGCGCAGACATTGACTCCATTTCCCGAAAATCGCGGCGATTACATCACCTATCTTGCGGCTCAGGAGCAGGCAGGTGTGTTCGGGGCCAAGTTGTCGCCCTATCTGGTGACCGAAGGCAAACCGATAATCACTGCTTGGACTGTGTTGATGTCAATGGAAACCGGCTTGCCCTTGCTGCTGTGCGATTCTGGTAAACTCACCACAGAGCGCACCGCCGGCACAACGGCACTGGCGGTTGATTTCCTAGCAAAAAAAGACGCTCGCAAACTGGCGATCATCGGTAGCGGAGCGGTTGCCCAGGCGCATTACCGTCATGTTAAGCGTTTGCGTGACTGGACCACATTGCAGGTCTTTTCACCTTGTCTTGACGCAAACGCGGATCGGCAGGTCGCATGGCGCGCATTGGCACCCGAGGTACAATTTTGCGCCAGCGCGGAAGAAGCCGCCGCTTGCGCTGATGTCGTGATGCTGTGCACATCCTCCGGGACGCCTGTCCTGAATGCGGCGGGAGTTGAACCTGGTGCGCTGGTTACATCGATCAGCACGAATGTCGCGCACGCGCACGAAGTCGGACCCGCGTGGCTGGTTCAGGCGCAGGTCTACTGCGATTACCGCGCTACGACGCCGTCCTCTGCAGGCGAAATGGTGCTGGCGGAGCAGAATCACGGCTGGGACCCTACAAAAATAAAGGGCGATCTGGCGGAACTAGCGACCCAAAACTGCCCCCTGCCCGAGAGGAGCCAACCGGTTTTTTTCCGATCTATCGGGCTGGGCCTTGAAGACATCGCCGCGGCCAATGCTGTCTTACGGTTGGTTCGCGGGGCATAATCCTGACCCGGATGCGCGCTTAAGATGTACGCATCCGGGCCAGGTCTGACTATTACTTCAGACGAATCCGATACAAGTCTGCACCACCGGTCATGTAAAGGTAGTGATGACCGTCGGGGTCACTTACAAATGCAGTGTTGGTTGGCCAGACCTCGCCGGTCGGGAAACGACCGATCCGCTGACCATTGGGCGCGTAGACGTAGATGCCGGGTTCATCGACCCCAAAAAGCGCGACGTAAAGGTTGCCTTCAGCGTCCACATTCA
Organism: Ruegeria halocynthiae; assembly: GCF_900106805.1. Lineage (GTDB taxonomy): Bacteria > Pseudomonadota > Alphaproteobacteria > Rhodobacterales > Rhodobacteraceae > Ruegeria > Ruegeria halocynthiae. Next base: position 67,813 of record NZ_FNNP01000011.1, on the reverse strand, counting down.
ACCCATCCGGACCTAGAGTGTTCACGTCTGTATAATCGACCAGAACCTTGCGCGGGCCAAAACTGCCATCCGCGTTCACGGGGTATTCGAGAACAGCAATAAGCCCCGCATGAACCGGTTGGTCTTTCACATGCCGACTGTAATCCGTTGAACTATTGTCATTCGCCGCAGCCACATACAGCTTGCTTCCATCGGAGGAGAACACAAGACCGTTCGGCTTGACTGCATCCGCCACGGCCAGTGTGACGTCGCCGTTCTCCTCGATGCGGTAAAGGCCCTGGATTGGTTGTTCAATGGATTCATGGCCGCTATAGCGCGGATCAGTGAAATACATCAGCCCATCCGGCCCGATCGTCAGATCGTTCGGTGAATCAAGCCGCCGACCCTGATAGCTGTGCGCCAGCACATGGGATCGGCCTGTTTTAGCATCGATGCGCGAAACCCGGCGACCGCCAAAGTCGGCACCCTGCGCGACAAAAAGATCTCGGTTCTCGCCCATGATCAGACCGTTCGACTGACCACTGGGCGAGCGGAAAACCGAAACGGTGCCCTCTGCGGCATCGTATTTGAAGATGGTTCCTTCCTGATGACCTGATTTCTAACAATCCGCCGTTGATGCGATGTCGCTGAAAAAAACGTTCCCATCTGCATCATGTGCAATGCCCTCAGTAAAACACTGCGCGGAATGAATATGTTCCCATTTAGCACCATCGTCGACTATCTGATCCAGACCTTCCGGAGGGGGAAGGTCGGAGGCTTGAGCCATTGAAGCGACGCTGAAGGTAGCCGCAATCGCTAATAATCTACTGGTTGAAACGGTTTTCGATCCTCTGGTCATGTAAGTTGCCTCCAATTGAAATAGTTGGTGAACTGTAATCAACTGCTCCTAAACACTATTCCCTGCCAGCTCAGATGCAGACATCCGGGTTGATCGCGTTTCGCTGGACTGATCACAGCCACCTGCGATCCTTTGCGCTAAGAAATGCTTGGTAAATCCGGATCTGGGCAAGTTTACTTTCGGTCTAAAAAAGTAAGCTTAACTAGAACCGGATGTGCCGATGAAACACGCGAGTTATTGTGAGCATGAGGCGAAATTAATAGTGCCTGCGCCTTTTTCCGGTCCTTGATCAGCCGTGGGAAAAACAACTGAGATGTTAACAATGCAAATCGATCCGGTACTCGCCCGCGCAGATGAACAGTTGTCAAATGCGCTTGACCGTCTGCAAAATTTTCTGCGGATACCCTCTATCTCCACCGACCCGAAATACACGATGGAATGTGAACGTGCCGCAGGCTGGCTTGCCAGAGAACTGGAGAGTCTTGGAGTAGACGTGCAGACGTTTGAAACGGATTTACACCCAATCATTGTAGGCAAAATTGAAGGAGACGGCCCGCATCTTCTGTTTTACGGACATTATGATGTCCAGCCTGTCGATCCGGTTGATTTGTGGCACCATGATCCCTTCGATCCGATTATCGAAGACACCGATAATGGTCAGGTCGTGCGAGCGCGCGGCGCGTCAGATGACAAAGGGCAGCTGATGACGTTCGTTGAAGCCTGCCGTGCTTACATAGACACATTTGGGAGCCTGCCCTGCCGGGTTACTTTTTTGTTTGAAGGCGAAGAAGAGATCGGCTCTCCGTCACTCCTTCCATTTCTGAGGGCACATTCAAAGCTCTTGCTAGCCGACATCGCAGCCATTTGCGATACAGCCATGATCGCGGATGATGTACCATCTATCGTATCACAGCTTCGCGGAATACTTGAAGAAGAGTTCACTCTTCATGGTCCATCAATTGATCTTCACTCCGGCGATTATGGAGGACCTGCCGTCAATCCGTTAAAGGAGCTCGGACGCGTTATCGCGAGTTTTCACAATGACGAGGGCACGGTCCTTGTCGATGGCTTTTACGATGATGTGCCCGATGTTTCACCGGATCTCCTGGCGAATTGGGACAATTGCGGATTCGACGAAGACTCCTACCTCCAGAAAATTGGGTTGACTGTTGCAAGTGGCGAGCGTGGGCGCTCATCCTTGGAACAGCAATGGGCACTCCCAACACTGGAGATCAACGGCATCTGGGGTGGTTACCAAGGTCCCGGTTCAAAAACAGTTATACCCGCTGAAGCCCATTGCAAACTAACGTTCCGACTGGTCGGAAAGACGGACCCGGAAAAATTCGGTACGCTATCCGCAAGCACGTCGAAGATCATGCTTCGACTGATATCCGTGTGTCATGGGAACCGGCCGTTGCGGGTGCACCTGCAACCGTTATGAACACAGATAGTTTGGCCTTTCGCAGGGCTCAGGTAGCGCTTCGCGACGAATGGGAAAGAGATGTTGTATTTGTCGGATTGGGTGGGTCACTTCCAGTCGCTGGCTACTTTCAGGACGTATTGGAGCTGGACACGATGCTAATCGGCTTTGCAAAAGAAAATGACGCCATACACAGCCCAAATGAGAAGTATGATGTCGAGAGCTTCCGCAAAGGGATCAGGAGCTGGATTCGGATCCTGGGTGCTCTCGCTCCGTAACCCGGCTTCTCGCAGCTGGTTATCGCACTCCGCGGCCCAGCCGCCATTTATCGAATAAGGTTGAGTTTGAATCTCGACTTTGCGCGGCTTTCCTTGAGCAGGTGTCGGTTAAAATACCTGCTGCAGATGCCGAAGCTGCCAACGATTCCCAAGGTCAACAATATAAAATAGAAGGCCAGGATCGGATAAGAGCATCACATGAAGCGTAGTATGCTCGCACAACCAATACCTTCAGTATGGCTCGTAACCGGGTAAAGTCGATCTGCATGTCGGGATCAATTCCTCTATTTGCTCCACAAGTATGTCAAGATCACGCCGTTGCGTTCGGTGATTGGAAATGGCGCAGCGCAGCGCATAGGTCGACCCAACTCTCGTGTCAGAGAGCGCCGCAACCCCATCTTCCTGCAGTCGCAGCATGACTTCTCGGTTGAGGGCTTCTAGATTGGAGTCCGTCATATTGGGCAGGTAAATGCGAAAGCACACGATGTCCAGCATAGGATTGGCCAATAGTTCGATATCCGGTGCCATTCGGATGCGATCCGCCAGATACTCTGCTTGGTTGATGTTCTGGTCGATCAGCCGGCCAAATTTTTCGACACCATGTTCCTTCAGGCTCATCCAAACCTTAAGCGCCCGGAACCCGCGCGATGTCTGAATGCCAAAATCATGTAGCCAATCGGCAGCGGCGACGCCACGTGGTTCCTTCTCCAGGTATGACTGACTAAGCGCGAAAGTATCGACATGTTGCGATCTGTCTTTGACCACGCAACAGCCAACTTCAAACGGTGCATGCAGCCATTTATGTGGATCCAGCGCAACAGAGTCAGCTTTGTCCAGACCGTTTAGCTTATCTCCGTTTTTAGGAGCGATAGCGGCTAGTGCTCCGATGCAACCGTCCACGTGAAGCCATAGTCCTTCGCGCTGGGACACATCTGCGAGTGCGTACAAATCGTCAATTGCGCCGGTGTTGATAGTTCCAGCTGTTGCGATAATGGCGACTGGTTGGATGCCATGCGCGCGGTCTTCGGCAATCTGTGCACGCAAGGCTGTAACGTCCATCGTATAGTCTGATCGGGACGGCAGGCACCGCAGGGATTTTGATCCTAGGCCCAGCACTTCCATTGCAGTCAGATGGCAGCCATGAACCTGATCGGACGCATAAAACGCCAGCTTGGCACCGGCGACCCCATGTTCCCTGATGGTTTGCTGACCGAGCGCTGTGTTGCGCGCAACCGTGAGGCCTATCAGATTGGCTACGGAGCCACCACTGGTCAAGGTTCCACTAGCGCCAGCCGGGAACCCGACCATGGTCTTAAGCCAGTCCACCACCTGTTGGTCCATAAGAGCTGCGGCGTGATTTCCACCGCCGAGGTTTGACCCCAGAATAGCGGCTAAAAAGTCACCGAGAGCGCCAGTGAAATTGCTGGCACCCATGTACCACATCCAAAACCTGGGGTGGATGTTACCCATTGGATAGGGCAGCAGGTTGGCTCTGATCTCATCAAAAACCTCATCAAGTGGCATTCCCGATCTCGGTAACGCTTCCTTGTACGTCTCGCGCACGCTGTCTGGCATGTTTTGCCAAACAGGAGAATCGCGCACATTGGAAAGCCGGGACACGGCTTCATCCACCATGCGGTACGCCGTGGCGCGCATGGCTTCCCAGTCTTCCGGGTCGAGTGATTCTTCCTGTTGCAGCATTTGGTCCATTACTCGCCCGCCATTTGCGCACTTGGGGTAGACAGGGAAATTGCGCGTTCTTCGTCGGTCATCTCGGCCTCGATATCGTCAAACAGAGGGGTCGAAAGATAGCGTTCAGCCGTATCTGGCAACATCGCCAAAATAACGGATCCTTCCGGTGCGGTCTTAGCAACTTGCAATGCTGCCAAAACTGTGCCGCCGCCTGACACCCCCGTCAGAATGCCCTCTTTCTGTGCAAGTTGCAGTGCCATATTGATCGCGCCAGGACCAGCAACAGGCATCAGTTCGTCAAATGATCCATTATCCAAAGCTTCTTGCAACACAGCCGGGATAAAGTCAGGTGACCAACCTTGAAACGGGTGTGGTTGCCAAGCCGAATGACCGGCGACAGGGCTGCCATCAGAATTGCGATCCTGCGCAATCCCACTTCCTACGAGCCCTGCATTCTCGGGTTCGCTCAGGATAATCCGGGTATCGGGCGACTCGCGGCGCAGCACGCGCGCAACTCCGGTCAATGTGCCTCCTGTGCCAAATCCCGTTACAAAATGCGTCAGTCGCTTATCCTTAAAATCTGCGACAATTTCAGGGCCTGTTGTCATTTCATGAACTTTGGCATTCGCTTCTGTTTCAAATTGACGGGCAAGAAACCAACCGTTGGCCTCGGCCAGCTCTACCGCCTTGTTGTACATTCCCATCGCCTTTTCGGCCCGCGGTGTCAGCACCACTTTCGCACCCAACACCCGCATGAGGCGCCGCCGCTCGACGGAAAAACTGTCTGCCATTACGATCACCAATGGATAGCCCTTTGCAGCACATACCATCGCCAGACCAATTCCGGTGTTGCCGCTCGTTGCCTCAACAACCGTTTGGCCCGGTTTTAGTGCACCGCTATTCTCAGCCTCTTCGATAATGCTAAGCGCTAACCTGTCCTTGACAGACGCTGCGGGGTTGAAAAACTCGGCTTTGACAAAAAGCTCTACGTGATTGGGTGCCAAATTGTTAATCCGGACCACCGGCGTTTGTCCGATTGTCTTGTTGATATCTGCGTAAATCACTTTCCTAGCCCCTCTTAGAATGGATGACGTTCTGCGCTAATGTACTGAATTTGCCCCATGGTTCGCGCACAAGCTTGCAGACAGTTTGTAGAAATGGTGTAGAATTCCGCGACTTCTGATAGATTTCTTCCATGAAATTCTGTTTTGGCAATTTCGAGCTGGACCACACTGCTGCTGAATTGCGGCTCTCGGACGGTCAAGGCGTTCATCTTGAACGGCAGGTTTTCCTGTTGCTGAGCTTATTGGTCCAAAACGGCTCGCGCGTGACGACATTGGACGAAATTGTCACCAAAATCTGGAATGACGCACCAATTTCAGACGCCGCTATTGCAAGCCGTGTCCGATCTGCCCGTGCTGCTTTGGGGGATAACGGGAAAACGCAAAGCATCATCCGCACGATCAGGGGACAGGGCTTTCGGTTCGAATTGCCGGTGACCAGAAAAGCCGACGGAAGCATCGCAGAGACGCTGATCATCAATGAAGGGGTCGCTCCATCCATCGCCGTGTTACCGTTTCAGGCCTTTGGAGAAACAGAACAGGCAGGGGTGATCGCTCCGGCCCTTGCACATGAATTAATTGTGTCGTTGTCGCTCACAAAGTGGGTGACGGTCATTGCGCGCGCCTCAAGTTTCCAACTCGGTAGTGTTGCAAACGCGCAAAGTGTGAGCGAGCAGTTAGATGTAAGATATGTGCTGTCGGGTAGCGTCGAGATTAACGGACCCAATTTGACCGTGTCGCCAGTGCTTTCTGCTGCGGATTCCGGACAAGTGATCTGGGCTGATCGCTACAATGGCCTGATTGATGACATCTTTTCTATTAAGGCAGATGTCACCAATTCTGTAGTCGCAGCGGTCGAAGTCCATGTTCCCCGCCATCAGGCGGCCGAGGCCCGACGGCGGGATATTGAATCCCTCGACGCCTGGAGCTTTTTCCACCTTGGATTAAACCACATTTATCGTTTTACCGAAGAAGACAACGCTTTGTCTGCCAGATATTTCAAAGAAGCCCTTGCCCGTGCGCCCAATTTTGCACGTGCCCATGCCGGGCTTTCTTTCGTTTCTTTTCAGAAGGCGTTTACCGGTTTCGGCGCTGATCGCGGTGTTGCCGCTCGGGATGCGCTGTCTGCTGCTGAACGGGCAATGGAACAAGCCCCCGACGATCCGTTTTCCAATTTTGTGCTTGGACGGAGCTATTGGATCCAACAAGATCTGGATACCGCTGCGCATTCCGCCGTTCAGACACCATAAAATCAAGAGTATTTCCTGCTTTGTCGACGGCTCGATACAGGTACATCCATTTGCCGCGCACACCCAGATAGGTTTCGTCCATACGCAATGAATTCAGCGTTAGGCGCTTCTTCGAATGGGCGCGTGCTGCGACCATCGGTGAATATTTCACCACCCATGTGTTCAAGGTGGTGTGGTCAACCCGCACACCACGTTCGGTCATGATCTCTTCCAAATCGCGATAGGACACCGTATACCGCAGATAGAAGAACACTGCGTACAAAACCGCATCCTTGGGGAAGTGACAGCCTGTCAAAGCGAACATGCAAATACCTGTTTGTGATCGATCCAAAGAAAACAAACGCGGGAACCAGTGTTCTCGTCAAACTAAGCCCAAAGTTTGCGACACAAACAATCTCGATTGCCAAATCGGAGTAACGTGCCTGGCCGCCGCGTGTCTTGCGAACTGGCGGTGTCCAGTTCTGTACCACATAATCAGAAATCCAGATCGCCACATCACCTCGGCGCCGGAGGCTTTCGTTGTATTCTGAACAGTTCGTGACCCGGTACTTAGCCTTGGGAAACTTGTCGCGACGGGCATCATTGAATTTGTGGGGCATCGACCCTCGCTCAAGTCCAAAAAAACGCTGGGAATACGTTGAGCGCCCGACCCGTGCAACACAGTCATCAAGAGGCACACTTGGCCCACACTGGGGTTCAAGGTCTTCGCCTCAACATCCACAACGTTAGCAGGCATCGAGGTTGCGCATATGATCCGCAAGGAGCAATTCACACCCCTACTCTGTCCATTTCAGCAGTTCGCCGTACTGGCTGCTTAACCAGTTAACCCGGCGTGATCTCTTCGGTCAGCAAAAAGTTTCGCAACAAACCCATCGTTGATGATTAAGGCCTGCAAGAAAACGCCCGTGTGATGGGCGCGCGATTGATCCTTGGGTTGAAGATGCTGGAGCAGAAGTATGGCTGCGTCGGCGACGTGCGCAGCATGGGGATGTATGTGTGGCTGCAAATGATCAATGCGGATGGGTCCGAGGCCACCGAGATTCGCGCCTATGTGAAAAACCGTATGCGCGACAATCGCATGTAATAGGCAGTGGAGAAGCCAAAGATAACATTCTGAAAATTCGGCCACTTCTGACCATCGGGTCTGAGCGTGTGGATATGATCACAACCATTCTGGATCAGGTGTAGGGTGAGATCGAGCGGTCACAAGCCAGAGCGAACCCCGTTATCGCAGATGTAACAGAAACAGGCTGAACAACTCGGCCTGAGACGAAATCTGCAACTTGCTGTAAATATTGCGTCGATGGGTTTTGACCGTCGACAATGAGACACAAAGCTTCAACGCAATCGAATTGCTGTTGTGACCGACAAGGATCAGTTGAACAACTTCGCGTTCGCGGTCGGTCAACGTGTCGCTGCCAAAGTCCTGAAACCGCTCTTCCTGCCCCGGGCGCGCATGATGCTCAAAGCTTTGGGAATTAATCTCAAACTGCTTGTTCATGACTGCATTGAGTATCGGAAAGCAGGCCTGCAATCGCGTTTCATGTTCTTTATGGTGTGTACCGTCCATCTCGGTCAGGAAAGTGAAGTCGATCGCTGTCCCGTTGGGAAGATTGATCAGAACAATGAATTCCGTCATATTTTTGGGCCAGCCAGGGGTGCGATACCCAATAGTTTCGCTGTCTTCGATATGGATCTCAAAATCGGCAGACCGGATAATGTCGTCATAGCCCTCCGGGATGAAATCCGAGATTAGAAAAACACCAGAACTGGCCCCAAGTTGAAAGGCGCGGTAAGTGGGGTTGATGACATAGGTAAAGTTCAGATAATTCTCAAAGCCTCGTTTGTACGCAACTTCTCGCGGGTGGTTGCTCAGGGCGACGGGGCCTTTGTCTTTGTAGTACTGGAAGATATGAATCCATTTGAATGGCAATGCTTCGCCCAGCACATCCGCCAAGCCGTCAAAAAACCTGTCCGAGCCAATAAGCGAAATCATTGATGCAAACAGCGCGCCTTCGATTTGGGGCGTGCGCAATGGTGATGAGGAATCTTTCGGCATACAAAACCATAGCTTTGCAGGGGTTTGAATTACAAGAATATTGCGGGGCCGCGTCATCCTTTGGGATGATGGACCGTTTTGAGAGTTTGCCTGTACCGTCGAATCTATTGCCAGAACCGATCTGGCCGTGGGATTTTAGGACAACTGCATGACATTTCCGATCTCAGACGTGCGGGCACAATTCCCGGCTCTTGCGATACGCGACAATGGCCAGAGCCGCATTTACGTGGACAATCCTGCGGGAACGCAGGTGCCAGCCTCGGTTGCTGAGGCGGTATCTCAGTACATGCTGTCATCATCAGCCAATGCCGGGGGGCATTTTAGCACGAGTGTTGAAACGGACCGCATTACACTGAAGGCCCATGATGATGCGGCGTTGTTTCTGGGCGCAACCTCAGGCCGGGAAGTGGTCATTGGTCAAAGCATGACTGCGCTTACGTTTCACATGTCACGCAGCATTTGCCGGAGTTTTCAGCCGGGTGATGAAATCATCATTACCCGGATGGAACATGAAGGAAATGTGGGGCCTTGGCTGACGATTGCCGAAGATATGGGGCTGGTGGTGCGCTGGCTCGATTTCGATCGCGAAACATGGGTTGTAGAACCCGAAGACCTGAGCGCGCTGCTGACCGATAAGACGCGACTGCTGGCGCTGAACTATGCAAGCAACCTGACCGGGTCAATCAATGATGTTGCGACCCTTTCTGCCATGGCTAAAGACGCAGGCGCGCTTGTGTTCGTGGACGCCGTGCAACTGGCGCCGCATCATCTGGTCGATGTGCGCGCACTTGGCTGCGACTTTCTGGCCTGCTCGGCCTACAAGTTCTTCGGCCCCCATCTGGGATTGCTTTGGGGGCGCGAAGATGTCCTGCGGGAGCTGTATCCCTACAAGGGGCGCTGCGTGTCGGATGATACACCGGATCGATTTGAACTGGGCACTCCGCAGTTTGAATTGCTGGCAGGTTTGTCCGCAACGATCGCCTATTTTGAGGATTTAGGCCGGATGGGTACCGCGTCGGAGGATCGCCGCACACGGATTGCGACCGCCTATCAGATGTCGCGGGATTATGAAGAACCCCTGACCAATACGCTGATCAGCGGGTTGGCCGAAATTCCCGGCGTTTCAATTTACGGAATTACGAATCCAAATCGCGTTAAACACAGGGTGCCAACTGTCTCGATCCGTCACACCAGTGTGAGACCAACCGACATCGCGCGTGCACTGGCTGAGGCAGGCATCCATGTCTGGCACGGCCACAACTATGCTTATGAACCGGCACGCGCGTTGGCCCTGCCGCTGGACGAGGGTGTCGTTCGCATCGGGCTGGCAAATTACAACACAAAGGAAGAGGTCGAGAGCATCATCGGAGCCGTTCTAAGGATTGTCACACAAACAAAATAGAGACTGAAAAGTCGATCAACCTGGAGGAAGACATGAATCTGAAAATGCTTAGAAACCTGGCCATCGGCCTGTTCGCGATGCTGACGCTTGGAACAGCGGGCGCCGCTTCTGCGGAAACGCTTCGCGTAGGAATGGAATGTACCTATGCGCCTTTCAACTACAAGACTGCCGACGGTGAGTTGGCTGGATACGATGTGGATGTCGCCAACGGAGTTGCCGAGATCATCGGTGCAGATTTGGAATTTGTCTGTCAGGAATGGGACGGCATGATCCCTGCCTTGTTGGCCAACAAATTTGATCTAATCATCGCATCCATGTCGATCACCGAAAAGCGCATGGAGAAGATCGACTTTTCCGGCCCCTACCGCTTCTCAACCGGTCAGATGCTTGGTCCGAAATCAAAGGAAATGAACCTGTTTGACGATGCGGGCAATCCTATTCCCGAGAACTTCGACGGCTTGCGTGTGGGTCTTGAGAGGGCCACCACCTATGCCAGTTGGTTTGAAGACATTCTGCCGGGTGCCGATGTGGTTTTGTATGACGGGTCCGAGCCCTTGTATCTGGACCTGCAAAACGGCCGTGTCGATCTGATCATGACCAACCCGATGAAGGCGCATCTGAAATTCCTGAGCAAGGAAGACGGTGCCGGATTTGAATTCAAAGGCCCGGTCGTTGACGAAGAAAAATACTTTGGCATCGGTGTGGGTATCGGAATGCGTCAGGGTGAAGATGAGCTGAAAGGCCGCCTGAACAATGCGCTCAAACAGCTGATCAACTCGGGTGAGCTGGAAAGCTACGCTTTGAAAATCTTCCCGTTCAAACTGCACAAGGATGAATGGGGGCAATAAGCCACTTCACCAAAACAGGCGGCGGGCGCGTTCACGTGTCCTGCCGCCCAGATTTGGGGCCGACAGAACGGCACCCGTTCATAAGGCAGGGGACAGGGCGTGGACGTATTAAGCGGCTGGTGGGATGATTATTTCTGGGGCGCAGTTGTCGTCGGACAAGTCTTCATCTGTTCGCTGGGCCTAATGATAATCTTTGGGCTGTTTGGGGCGATGGCCAAACTATCCAACAACCGCGTCGCCCAGAAAATCGCTGGTGCCTATACGGTTATCTTTCGCGGAACGCCCGAAATCCTTGTCATTCTGCTGCTATACTTCGGATCGGCCATCACGCTAACCGCAATTGCGCAAATATTTAGTCCCGAGATCAAATTTGTCGATGTACCACCATTCTGGGCGGGCACGATAGCGATCTCGATCATCGTGGGTTCCTATGCCACCGAAACCTTTCGTGGCGCGTTTTTAGGAGTGAATCCTGGCAGTATCGAAGCCGCCCGCGCGCTGGGGATGAGCGATCTGCAGACGTTCATTTACGTGCGTATCCCCGAGATGTGGCGGCTGGCGCTGCCCCCGTTTGGAAACCACATGTTGTCGCTGATCAAGGACACGGCTCTGATATCAATCATCGGGCTGAATGAAACAATGTTCGTGGCCAAGCAGGCGATCACGGTCACCGGCAAACCGTTTACGATGTATATCGTGGTGGGTGCCATCTATCTGGGCTTTTCCACGATCATCACCTTGGCTGTGATGGGAATAGAAAAATTTGGTGAGCGCACCACGGTAGGTGCAAAATGAGTTTCGATCTCAACCTTATTGCCGAAAGCCTGCCAATGATGCTGATGGGCATCGGGATCACGTTCAAGCTGCTCATCATTTCGGGTTTTTTAGGGCTGACACTGGCGATTTTCCTGCTGTTGATGCGAATAAGCGGCAGATGGTATCTGAGCTTTCCGGCGCAGGTTTATATTTACGTCTTCCGGGGCACACCCATTCTGGTTCAGATCTTCATCATCTACTATGGCCTGCCGCAGTTCGAAACGGTACGCGACAGCATCTTCTGGCCAATTCTGCGCGAACCCATGGGTTGTGCCATCCTGGCACTGACATTGAACACCGGGGCCTATGTTTCGGAAATTCTACGGGGCGGTGTGTTGGGCGTCAGTAAGGGCATTCTGGAGGCCGGATCAGCCCTGGGCATGTCCGTACGGCAGAAATTCATCTACCTCACTGCCCCGATCGCCGCGCGACTGGCGCTGCCGGCCTACAGCAATGATGTGATCAGCCTGCTGAAATCGACGGCACTGGCCAGTACAATCACCATTGCGGATATGACAGGCATCGCACGGACCATCGTGGCCGATACCTATGCGCCATACGAAATCTTTATATCGCTTGCGATCGTCTACATGATTTTCACGTTCGGAATTCAAAAGCTGTTTGGTGTGATCGAAAGATATCTCGGCCGATACACGCAGCGGGAGGGATGACATGAGCACATCAGACGCACAGCCTTTGATCCAGATGCAGGGGGTAAACAAATTCTTCGGGAGTTTCCAAGCCCTCAAGAACATCAACCTTGAGGTGCGCAAGGGCGAGCGCATCGTGGTGTGCGGGCCATCCGGGTCGGGTAAATCAACGATGATCCGGTGCATCAATCGACTGGAAGATCACAATGATGGCCATATCATCATTGATGGCAAGGAACTGACGGATCAGGTCAAGGACATCAATGCCGTGCGCCGCGAGGTCGGGATGGTATTCCAAAGCTTCAATCTGTTTCCGCATATGACAATCGTCAAGAACCTGATGCTGGCGCAACAGCTGGTGCGCAAAATTCCCAAGGCCGAGGCGCGCGAAACGGCGATGCACTATCTGAAACGGGTGAAGATCCCTGAACAAGCCGAAAAATACCCGATTGCGCTGTCAGGGGGACAACAGCAGCGGGTCGCCATTGCGCGTGCGCTATGTATGAAGCCCGAGATCATGCTGTTTGACGAACCCACGTCGGCGCTAGATCCGGAAATGATCAACGAGGTCCTTGAGGTGATGGTCGATCTGGCTAAGGAAGGCATGACCATGATCTGCGTGACCCATGAAATGGGGTTTGCCCGGTCGGTCGCGGATCGCATTATCTTCATGGATGAAGGTGAAATTGTAGAAGAAGCCGCACCTGCGCAATTCTTCGATAATCCCAAAAGTGAACGCACCAAGAAATTCCTCAGCCAGATACTTTCACACTAAAGGCCAAATGCAGATGACACAGGTCCTTCCTCCGCACGCAGAGTTTTTATCCTTCGCAGAGACACTGGCCGATGCCAGCCGTGCCATGTTGCTGAAGGCAGCGCAGGCATTGCCCGAAGTCACGATCAAGGCCGATGCGTCCTATGTGACGACAACCGACAAGGCGGTTGAGGAAAAACTGCGGGAGATGATCATTGCCCGTTATCCGGACCACGGAATTTTCGGCGAAGAGTTTGAGAACATCAACACGGACGCCGAATTTGTCTGGGTGCTGGACCCGATTGATGGGACAGCGGCCTTTGTTGCAGGAATACCCGTTTATGGCACGCTGATCGCGCTGGCATGGAGGGGCAAGCCGTTCATCGGTGTGATTGATCATCCATTGACCGATGACCGCTGGACCGGTGTCAATCACACCTGCGCATTTCTCAACGGAACGCCTGTCACAACGCGCCCCTGCGATACCCTCGGATCGGCTTACGTGACTTGCAGCAATTCCGATTTCATGAGGCCGGACCAATTGGCGCGGTTCACCCGTCTGCGCAAACAGGTGACGTATGTTCAATATGGCGGCTCTTGTTTCTCATACGGCGCACTGGCATCGGGGCGCAGCGATTTTGCGGTCGATGCCGGGCTGGATGCCTTCGATGTATATGCCTGCGCTGCGATCATTCAGGGTGCAGGTGGCATCGTTACTACATGGGATGGTTCGGAATTGTCGTTTGACATGGACGGCACTGTGTTGGCGGCTGGCGACAAATCCCGATTGCCCGATATCATCACAGCACTCAGCAAAAACTAACTCATATGACGGCATTGCCAACTTATTTGCACGCATCTGAATGGCATTATTGCAAAGTTTAGAGCAGACTGAACTGTCTTGGAGATTGCAACGAAACTAGGTAGCCATCTCAGCGAACTGTTTGAACGGACAGATTCCGGGCGTAATTTGAGCCTTTCGGATCATGTGGGACACTTTGATACCAGCAGTGTTGGCGCCGCTCTTATCAATGACGACCTTTCGAGGAAGGCCATTGGCTTCCAACACCCGGGCGAAGAACTTTGTGGCAGCCGGCTTGTTTATCCCAAGGATGTGATCCTCTTTGCTGTATTCTTCTACGTCCGATATGGCGTGTCGTACCGTGATCTTGAAGAAATCATGGGAGAGCGTGGCATTGCGGTAGAACACAAGACGCTGAAACATTGGGTGGTAAAATACGCGAGTGAAATCGCCGACGTAGCGCGCATGCATAAGGGACTATTTGACCGCTCCTGGCGGATAAGCCCTGGGTTCGGTATAAACTCTTCGGTCAGTCAGAAACTTCGCAACAGATCCCAGCTGTATTGGACTAGGTGAGACTGGTTCGAATTTGTCTGACAGCGCCGAGCCCAAAGCAGAAAACGTTTCCCGGAAGCATAGTCAGATTTCTTGAACTCTCGATTTGTTCTTGAACCGACTGCCCCCGCCACTACTGAAGTTGCAAAATATCCGGGACGCAAAGTTTTCTTTTTGCCGGCATTTTATCCGCACCATTTGATCGTTTCAGTCGTTTCGGACCGTCTTTGACCTTGATCTTTGGTTTGGTTAGCGGGCCCTTTAACGTCACTGGCCATGGGCTCTTCGAAAGAGGTTCGCCAATCTTGCGGGGCTGTAAGTTTAAGTCCAAAACCTTGCCTGCCACGTTAACCCCGCCAAAGACGACAACTTGGACATGATCTGTTTCCAATGTGGTTTGCTTCGTCGAAATACTTCCATTGGAGATGCTAATCGGCGCGCGCAAACATACGATTGGGGCAACCTTCTGTTTTTCCTTAGTAAACACCCAAGGAAGCACCCCCAGCCCCGCCAGATCTAAAAGCTGGGTCTCGATCGAGCCATCACGCATTGATACTGTGGCGTTGCCACTCATGGTGCTGGCAAAGTGCTTAGGTGAATCGGTTCCTCCGGTCACCGAAAAATCTGCATAGATCGTACCGCTTGCACCCTTTTTGAAGTTCAGAGTGTGAAGAATATCATCCAGTTGCCAGCCGCCCGCCTTGCCGGTCAACATTAGCAGATGCGCGTCATTCGAAAGATCCATCTGCCCGCTGACATCGAAATGAGCACCTCCATATTCGAACTCCAAAGGCCCGGCCTTAAGCTCATTTTTGTTGAGCGTAAGTTCGCTCTGTAAACTGCTGATGCCTTTGGCACCCTCTATTTGGCGAAGGTCGATATCGACATCCATATCCATACCGGACAAGAGAATGGAACGCCCGATAGGTTTAAGCGTCACATCTCTTAACGCACCTTGGTCGCCCTCGTCTTCTTGCTTAGATTCTTGCTCCTCCGGCTCTGAGCCGCCCAGCTTCCGCAACTGTGCGGCAGCCTGCACGATGGTTCGGATCTGATCTATCTTGATCAGGTCACTCTCTATGGAACCCTGCAAGACAGGGTCACTTGTTGCATCATCAAGATCGGCCACAATTTTCAGGACAGAGTCGGCAACCTCGACACTGGCAGTTGCGTTCCAATCGGCGCCTTCGCTCACAAGTCCTATTTCAAAGCGAACCTGCCCGGTTTCAACGGGTTCAAGTGATAGGGCATCTAATAGGTCCGCCCCGGATGGAACTTCGACATCAATTGCCAAATCCAAGTTTTCGAACTTGAGTACATTCTTGACAGTGCCGTGTACGTTGAGGTTCCAGACGTCCGTTTCGCTTGTCTGACCATCCAAATTCGTCAGCGACAGCTGATTGATATCGCCGTTCAAATGAAAGTCGCCGGAAAACCTGCCGAGTTGATCATCCGGCCCCAACAGTTCTGGTGAGATCAAACTGCTTGCTGGAACATCCATTAGACCTTCTGCTGATATTCCTTGTAACTGCAGCGCGTCATCGACCGAACCGTCCAAAATGATAAACGGATCAGCGGGGTTCCCAATTCTCAGATTAATGCTTCCAACCCGTAAGGCGCCTTCTGGTGTTCTGGAAAGCTCGGAGAACTTGATCGGAGGTGGACCCTCGCCAGACGTGTCCAATGTGAATCCGTTGGTCTTAATGACCATTTGCCGCTGCGGAATCTGCTCGGGCACGCTGTCGATAACCATATCGACTGCGATAAGTTTAAGATCATACCGCGATGCGGCTGGGGCTGGTTCAGCATCTTCAGGGTACAATCGAATACGGGTTGTCAGCGATACGTCTTCGGCGTTCCCCAACTCTCCGATTTGTCCGGTCAGCGCGAGGCTCTGCCCGCCATCCAATTCAGCCAATACACTTAGGTCATTAATCCGGGCAACGCCGTCGACCGTTTTGAACGTTGCGCCAATATTGCCTGAGCCTTCCAAAACGCGGTTAAGCTTCAGAATATCAAGCAGCTGGCCAAGTTCAGCTATCTCTATGGTCGTCTTCACTTGCAGCCCGCTCTCCTGCGGGACTTCCTTGGCAGCAATCGAAATCTGTTCAAATTTCACCGCCACTTGAAACGGGTCTTCCACGGGGAATGTCGCGTTCAGATCAAACTTCTGTCCGTTCAGTGAACCGGTCCCTATTGCGGTCGCAACGTCGGCTTCCTTGTCACGCGTCAGATGCAATTCAGGAACTTTCAGATCAAGCTCGAGTCCGTTTACGTCGCTCTGATAAAGAATGGTAATGTCGGTCAGGTCAATTTTGTGGTCAGTTAGAATGCCTGCCACAGACAGTTTTGGGGCTTTTTCAGGCTTCCCGGCTTCAACATCAGTTTGGGAACTGGACTGCCAGTTTCCAACGCCGTCTTTGCCTGTGATCAGGTTCAGGTGAACACCCGAGACAGAAAGGTTGCTCAGCGATAGTTTACTGTTCCAGAGGTCGCGCGCGGAAACTGCGAACTCAAGCTTGTCGATTGCCGCCAGGTTCACATCAGCATGCGGCAGACCGGGCAATACCAGCCCTGTCGCTGATACCTGCAGTTGCCGACCAAGGCCCAGACGTACTTCATCTTCTATTATAACGTCCTGACCAAGTTTCTTGGTGATCAGGTTTTCAACGAAAGCTGTCCTTACAGAAGAAAACAACGCAGAAGACAGTAATAGCCAAACCGCGAAAACCGCGACAGCACAACAAATCAATACACCTTTTGCTAGGTATCGCACGCTTTTCTCCTTAGATTCCGATTCAGCCGTCGAGCAGCCTAGACCATTTATTCATTATGTTAATGGAATATATGGTCCGTTAAATTCCTGAACTCCGAATGATCTTGATCGTACCGCTGATATCTCTCGATGATTTGGTCGAACGCCTAAGCCGTGTTGACAAAAGGGATTCACACCGTCTGCCGGGTATGTTTCATGCTGATATCTGCAATGCAGACTAGTTTGGCACTAGACCTCAGGTCGGACGAAGATTAGGTTCTCATTGAGAGTTTCATTCTATCCGTTCGCGCCCCAAAGCGACGTTAGTATACCGGCCACCGCCATGTTTTAGAAAGTATTTTCTGGATTGCGCGAACAGGAACCCCATGGCGGACCTGCCGGCAGAGTCTGACAAATAGTCAAGTGTCTACCGCCAGTTTCGGCGTTGGACTCTGGTAGCGTTATTGGGGGAGATCATAGAGGCGATGACCGAAGGCGAGACTGTGCCGTATGTGCTCCAGACGATCGGCGACTCTGAGGTTTGTGACCACAAGCGAGCTGCGGGCGCCAAAGGACAACTCCGCAACATCACTTCAGCCGTTCTCGCAGTGGCTTCACGACCAAAATCCACGTCCTCGTCAACGTGCACGGGTAGCTTATGAGGACAGAAATCCCCTCCAGGGCAGACATCGGATTATGTTGGTTTCGATCTGGTCACGGCGGAAAACCTGCTGCCCAGCCTCCGTGTTCCGGACCAGTTCGGATAAGAGTTTTGGGCATCAGGCCACCGGCTCGTCAATGTCATTCTGATGAGCAAGATTCAAGGTCAGCACCCGTCTCAGTTCGTTTGGGTTCTAGACAAAACCCGAGTCGAGATGGGCAAGATTGGAAGTGGCATTTGAAATGCGCTCGGTCAGGGCGCGCGTTGTGTTCAAGTACCCAAAACAAAGTTGCCACCCGGCTCGTTTCTCGAGCCGAATGGCAACCTATCAGAAACTGTGCGAGTTCTGTGCGGGATGGTCAGTCAAACTGCGTCTGGATGCTAACAGCGCATGCTGACCAGTCAGGTCTGTTCGGCTGTGTTTCTCCTATTTCTGTTTCGTTGGCGGTCGAGCTTTAGTCGTTCCAGTCTTTGTGTTCTTCCTTGAAGTCGTCGCGGCGCTCCTGAGCTTCGTCTTGCGCGTCTTCGAAGTTGTCCTTCTGGATCGCACCACCCACGGCGCCAACTGCGGCACCAGCGGCAGCGCCACCTACAATGTTTTCGCCAGCAATACCGGCTATCGTGGCACCGACAACTGCGCCCTTGATCGCTTTGTCGGTGACGTAGTCGGCCTGAGCCGTGGCTGCCATGGCGATTAGAAGTGCGCCGGAGATCGGGGCGATAAAGAGTTTCTTCTTCGAGGTCTTCATAGGGTTATCCTTGTTCTGGGTCAGCAACCACCGCGGCTGCTGTGTGCCAATGAACTAGGTGACCCGATGGCCTGCTTTCTTTTGGAGACGGGACAAGGTTTTGTGGATCTTGGACATCTTCTGCCCCCTGACGCTAAGCCCTTTAGCGGCCAGCTTTACGGAACCTGGCGGGCGTTTCGCATGTCCATCGCTTGAACGCCACCGAAAAGGCGGCCTGATCCGCAAACCCAAGCATGAAGGCAACACGGGCGACACCCTCACCACTACGAAGCATCCGCTTGGACAGGTCACATAACACCCCTTCCAAGAGCAACTTAAAGCTTGTTCCCTCGGCCGACAGGTGCCGGGTCATAGTGCGCCGCGTTAGTCCAAGCTCTCCGGCTATTTCGTCGCCGTTTGGTATCGGTCCGGGAAGACGCTCCCCAAGCATTTCCACAATGCGATCGGACAGACTGCGGACTGCATCAGGCTGCGCCTTCAGTTGTTCTTCCCCGTGCCTACGTAAATGCCTCAATAAGGTGGGGCCTGCCGTTGGTATCCGAAAACTCATGCCGTTTGAGGGCAGAGCCAAGGCGTATCCGGATTTAAAGCCTGAGACTTCACATGCTGCCAAATCGGCCAGAAGCCGGCAGTGCTCGGCATCGTCCGTTTCCAACTCGACAGAGATCGGTGCAAGCCCGCCAGAGGTTATTTGTTGAACTCGCTTATATAGACCGAATATCAGCATTTCACGGTGGCGAGGGTATTGATGCGCCGGGATAACACTGCTCTCCAGAGTGATCTTGGGCTCATCAGGTGCACCCACGACATCTAACCGCAGGTCAGGGTCCTGCATTGCATAGAAGCGCTGCGTGAGTACCAGCGCGTCTTCCACCGTTTCGGCTGCCCGTACGATGTAAGCCAAAAGTGTCCCGGGACCTTGCGCCGATAGCCCCACACGCGCCGCAAAGGTTTTATCTTCCAAAACCCGGCACGCAGTTTCAACCGCACCCGCCTCATGAAGCAACTCGACAGTGGCGTCGGGGCTTCCGCCGATATCAATGGGTACCCCCGCCATGTCTAGAACTTCAGGAAACGGAATGCGCGCGCCAGGTTCTTGCGAATAACGCAGCCCAACGTTTTGCAGTCTGTAAGCGCTGACCCGTGGCACTTTCGCTTCACCCCTGATCGTCACACACCGCCCTATAGTCACTGCAATTGTCCAAAAGCCAACAACAAATGTCCAAAAGCGTCAGGCGCCCTGGTCACGACAATTGGGTGTGCTTTGTGCCGCCAGCGATCTTAGATGTAACTCAGGTGCGTCACTTTGACATTGATGTGAGGCCCACCGGGAAGGTGGTCATTCACAGTCTGACATAGGGCTGCCCCGTGATAGGGGTCCATTGCGGCACGGGCGAAATCTTACTGCAAGAGCTTTCAACTAAGCCCCCGTTAGCGCGTGGCGCGGCGGATTCAACGAATGAGCCCAAAGTCACTTGTGCTGCATCTTGCACAAATGGCTGAGGACCACGCAAAAGATCATTGGTTCACGGCTTTTGATCTATTTGTCAGCGCCCGGCTTGGATGAGATGGATGAAGATCGCTTCCGATTGCTGCGGGCGTCAAGCGCACCTCCACTCGCCGGGCCGAGAAAGGGTTGAATCAACATCCGGTCGAGCCAGAGGTCGCGACGCGTGCGAAACTGCTTAATGCCGATCATCATACCCTTGTGCCCTTTCGCAGGCTGCGCGACGTAAGTCCCCAGAAGCCGATCCCACCACGGTAGATTAAAGCCGAAGTTCGAGTTGGTTTCGCGTGGATCAATGGAATGGTGCACTCGGTGCATGTCCGGGGTGACGATGATCCATCTGAGGAAACGATCTACCGGCCGCGGAAGATCAATGTTGGCGTGATTGAAAAGCGCCGTCGCGTTCAAGATGACCTCGAACAAGAGCACGGCGACAGCGGGGGGACCCAAAGCTGCAACGACCGCCAGCTTGATCCCCATCGAGATGAGGATTTCTACCGGGTGGAACCGCAAGCCTGTGGTCGCGTCGAAATCAAGATCGGCGTGATGCATCCGGTGCAGCCGCCATAGCCCCGGCACGGCGTGGAACATCACGTGCTGAAGGTAGATCGCAAGATCGAGAAGCAGCATTGAGACCGCTATGGCAACCCAAACCGGTACATCTATGTTGTTGAAGAGCCCCCATCCGCGGTCCTCGGCCATCACCGCAAGACCAACTGCGAGGATCGGAAAGGTCAGCCGCAGGATCGCGGTGTCGAGCACAACGAGCGCAAGATTATTTGTCCAACGCACAACGCGCGGAATATCCCGTCTGCGCCGGGGTGCTGCAACTTCCCATTGCGCCATGACCGCCAGAATGCCCAGAAAGGCCACAAGGCGGATGGTCGGCTCAGCTGCGAGGATGGTGTCGGACATGGAGCGTGTCTTTCCGGGTTGTCGGTCGCGGCGGGTCTGCCATCATTTCTCAGTGACGACTGTTCCTTTGTAAAATAGCAGAAATTCACGTGAAATCATCTGAGGCAGCTTTATCCACATCCAACTGCCTACCAACAACTGCTGCCGTTCATTGAGCAGGTTTGACAGATGCTCCCTTGTCTGAGACGCTCCCAACATTCGCAGAGGAGATTCTAACAATGGACCAGCATACTTTATGATCCCGCCGCGCGCTGACCTTGATATGGCAGAATGCGCATTGAAACGCTCCTGCGGAGGACTCTGACAATGGACATACGGCGCTAGCCCATCGTGGGCGTTCGCAGTCGAGCATCTGCGCGACTTCAGCTTCCTTTTGTTATGAGGTGCATCATGCCCTTCAAACCACCGAAATCCACCTTCGGGCGGACCCTTCCTGCTGTGGAGGACACACCGAAATCCGCTAAGTTAGTAAAGGCCAAAGCCAAGCCGCAGCGCGATCTGCGTGTGAAGACACCACCGCGTGCGGCCAAAAGGATGAACATGCCCGGAAAAGCGGGCAGTCGTTAGAGACTGGTGCGGGGCGTGTTGTGTGCCCCGCGCTTCTAATCAGGATGGTCCAAAGCGCCCCACACACTCCACACTTCGCCGAACAGCCGCACGAACTGTTTTTCAGACATAGTCATCCCTCTATGGAGCGACATTCGACTTTCTTGGTGAGGTTGCTCGCTTTGCGACAGCATCGCACTCAAGTATTTCGCAAGACCCGGGGCCTCGAAGATGATCGCCATCCGACATGAGACCAGCGGTAATCGAACCCAATTATTCAAGCGACAGAATTGTAACCGCCAACCATAAGGGCCGAACATCTGTTGTATATTGTTGCCGGCAGAAACCTGAAAACACTGTAACTGCTAGATTTTGCCTTGGAAACCAGTGCTTGGTCTTGGGTTGCTTCGATGTCTTTGGCCAATTCGCGTTTCCGTGCAACTGGTGGCGTTCATCTGACGTTCATTTTCAAATTAGGTCGGCTTCATCTCTGACAGCCATATTGTCCTACTGGAATTGAAGAGTGTTGTTTCACCGAAGCAACCGACGACCAAAGGATCAAATGTGTCCAAGACCAGGAGTATTACGGCGCGACGCAGGTCAAGGGCATCCTCCAGCGCGAAGTGCGTTCTGGTTTTGGCATTCACATTCGTTGTTGGTCTCGGCCAATTCAATAGCGCCACAGCACAAACAGCTAGTTTCCGGTCTGTTGATACGAACGCAGATGGGGTCTTGAGTTTAAATGAGCTTACCGCCGCATTTGGAGAATCCGGCGCGCGAAGGCTTCTTGATGATATTGATGACAACAGAGACGATCGCATCACGATCATCGAATTGCGCCGTGGGGTTGATAACGGAAAAAGTGAAAAAAATGATCGACGCGAACATGGAGATCGGGAAAACGATAATGACAAATCAGACGAGCGGGATAGAGACGACCGTGGTGATGATCGCGACGATGATGGAGATGATGATGACTAAGCGAACACAACCGCTGTGTTACTTTCCATGACCGTGCGTGTGAGCAATCGGGTATTCAATTTGCCTGAGTATGCGCAGCATATAAACATTGCTCCAACTAAGCGCGTTCATTTGACGTTCATTTGACTGCATGCCAACCCTTCATTCCACTTTGCAATTCTTCTCACGTCGCACTGGCAAAACGATTACATTGAACAGCCAGTCACGGAGCTAAGCATGACAAAGTTTCACCTAACCACTCCTGTCGCTTGCGAAATCGCAAAATGGGCATTTACCACCCGCAGAGTAACCCGGTCCGATGTGCGCGGACAAACCACCCAGATGGGCACCGCAAAAGCAGGGGACTTAATCCTTTGTGAGATCGCCGAGATCGGTCATCACAAGAAAATCCAATTGGCCGAGCGTCGTGCTTCGGTCAGCTATCCCGGCGATTACGTCGTGCTTTGTCTGGGCGACCGCTACGCACCGGATCAGTTTCTTGCCAGTGCGGTGATTGATGATGATCTTATCGATCTGGTCGCAGGTGGCGGTGTTGCTGGCCGAGTCGATGCAGCGCATACACGCATGGATGATCCAACACGGTTGAAGCCTATCGGCCTTTTGACCAATGCTTCTGGTCGCGTGATTAATGTGTCCGACTATGCCCTACCTTCCCTGCCGAACAATGAGCAAGTCACGGTCATTGGCGTTTTCGGGGCTTCAATGAATTCTGGGAAAACAACAGCAGCATCAAGCCTTGGTCATGGCCTTATGCGTTCGGGTTACTCCGTCGCAGGTGTCAAGGCGACCGGGACCGGAGCCTTTGGCGATTTCAACAGCTTCGAGGACGGGGGCGCTCCGGCGCTCGACTTTACGGATGTCGGAATGGCCACAACATATCGGATGCCACTTGAAACGATTGAAGCCGGCTTTGATACGTTGGTTGCAACAGCAGCATCGCGTGGTGCCGAAATCGTGGTGGTTGAGATCGCCGATGGTGTGTTTCAGCAGGAAACGCGGGCCATCTTGCGCTCCTCGCGCATACGGGATCGGTTGGACGGTATCCTGTTCGCTGCACCTGATGCACTGAGCGCGCTGGGTGGCGTGACCGTTCTTGAAAAAGAAGGGCTCAACCCGTTTGCAATATCCGGAATGGTCAGTTGTTCCCCATTGGCCGCCACCGAAGCCGCAGAAGTAACCAGCCGCCCGATTTTGTCGCGCGAAGACCTTTGGTCGCCAGCGACTATCGCCAAACATGTTGCGCCGCTGATGCGACGCGTACCGGAAGATGTGGCCGCATGAACCCCCTCCCCAGATTGGCCACACGGGACCGCATCATTGATGCGGTCCTCGTGGTGTCCTGCGGTATCGTGCAGGCTATTGCACTGGCGCTTGCAGCGTTCGCCACGCGGGATGCCTTTTCGGCGCTTCACGCGGGTGAAGCCCTTGCATTGAATACTGTGTTGCAACTGGCGATATCTGGTGGGGTTGCTGCGGCGTGTCTGCTTTTGTCTCGCTATCGCGCAGAGGCGCTTGGCCAAAGCTACGCAATTTCATTGCGTCACATGCTGTACAGGCAAATCGCCCGTCTTCCCAAATCCCGTCATGAAGAACGTCGCGTCGGCGCATTGTCACTAAGGTTTGTTGGCGACTTGTCTGCGGCGCGCCTTTGGTTTGGTCGTGGATTGCCTGATGTGTTGTCAGCCGCGCTTGTGCTTCCCGGAGCCGTAATCATTCTCTATTTTCTTGACCCTGCGCTCGCGATTACAGGTATTGCCTCGCTCAGCGGCGCACTGCTTATCATGGGACTGCTGGCTTGGCACCTTGGGCGGCGGCATCAAAAGTTGCGTCACAATCGCGCCAATATCGCGATATCCATGATCGAACGTATTGCAATCGCGCCCGAACTGGACCTGATGGGACGAACCGATCGCGAACTGCGCAAGCTCGACAAACAGGGCGCATCGCTGCGTAAAGACGCGTTGGCGCGCCGTGGCAGAACCACCAGTCTTCAAGCGGTGCTGCAACTAGGTGTGGCGCTGTCCGGTCTGTTGATGCTCTGGCAGGCAAGCCAATTCGGTATTGCCCCGGCGACGGTTGCGGCCAGCCTATCGGTTTTGGCGTTGATTGCCCTTCCATTGCAGAATCTCGCAGGCGCGTGGGATCAATACTGCGCCTGGAGTGTGGCGCGTGCAAAGGCTGAAAGGCTGCTTTCGGAACCTAAAATAGTTCGAACGGTTTCAAGCCAGGGCAAACCCCTTGGAGTTAATGTTACCGGGGAATTTGAAGGTACGCCCGTCTCGCTCGACGCCCGGTCTTGTTCGACGTCAACGTTAACAGGGAGATATGCTGTCAGTATCGCGCGAAATATTGCTGGGCTCGATACAAATGAAGGCATCGCGGTTCTTTATGGTGGACAAGAGAAAGCACCAAAAGTTGCCTTTGTCGGGGACGATCACATTGGGCTTCAGGGCAGTTTGCGTCGATCGGCAAGTCTGATGTGCCTTAAAAGACCAAGTGATCAGAACATAACTGAGGTTATGACGTCCTTTGGATTAACTGAGCTGCTTTTGGCAGATCGTGGCCTTGATCAGCGGCTAGCAGAAAATGGGAACGGGCTATTGCCCTGCCAAACACTGCGAATTGATCTCGTGCGCGCAGTCCTTGGCAACGCTGAAATTGTGGTAATCGCATCTATCAGGTGGGCGTCATGTCAGCATGACCATGCCAAATTGCTTGATACGCTCCGGAAGTTATCATCGGCCACCATCATACTGGTCGAAGAAGTCGCCTTGCCCGATATGAAACAAAGCTTAAAGGACGTCTGATATGCGTTCATCTACTCTGTTCGGGATTTACGCCGCTGTTTTGGTCGGGTTTCTCGGCGGACTTGCGGGTCTTACCCTTTACAGCCTTGAAAAATCTCGGTGGTGGGATGCCCGGATCTCTCTGGCTCAAGAGTCCTATGGCTTGCATCTGAGGCTGGAGGCGGACCTATACCGTCTGTTCAAGCAACACGGCGACGCACTTTTGATCGGGGATCGGGACGATGGTATTAGCGAAGCAGAGCTGCAGGCAAAAATTGACACGACATTAGATTCAATCCGAACTACGATCGCACGTGAAATCCTGATGGTGGGCGACGAGGAAATCGAGGAACTCGAACTACTTGATGAGATCGAGGATGATATTGAATCCGTCAATGCCGCCATCGCGAACCTTTCAGCCAATGGTAGCCGTATCGAGACATTTGTCCGGATTGAACGCTTGGCTGCCTTGCTGGACGGTGACATTGATGATGAACTCGATCAAAAAATCCAGGCTGCCCTTGATGAAGAGGCCGAGGAAGTCGACGAGGTATTGAGCGAAGCATCAGCATTCAGAAAGTGGAATGAACGATTAGTTTACTTGATCGTTCTGGCCGCAATTGGCGTTTTGCTTGTGGCGCTCGTGTCTTTCAACCGCCAGATCAGAAAACCACTTACACGACTTGCAGACGGCATTGGACACCTGCGTGGCGCCGATTATTCCAAGCCAGTAAGCTTGGGTGGCAGCCAAGAGTTCAGAGAGCTGGGAACCGTTCTGAATAGCATGGCCGAAGGTTTGGCTGCTCGCGAAGCCAGCCGCGCCGAGCAAAAGAGGCAACTGGAAGATACCGTTGCCGCCAGAACCTTTGAGCTTCAGCAACTTATCGACAAGCTTGAGACCGGCGAAGAGAACCGCAAGCGTTTGATGGCCGATATCAGCCATGAGTTGCGAACGCCTTTGGCAATCATCCTTGGCGAGGCTGATGTCACTCTACGGACATCAGAAACGCTGTCAGAGGACGCTTCAGATTCACTTGCCCGTATTCGAGATTCTGCAAAGCACACAAACCAAATCGTTGATGACATGCTAACCGTCGCTCGATTTGAGGCGGGCCAACTCAGACTGGATCGTAAGGAAACGGATCTACGAAAAATACTGCGCGATGCAGTGGCGATGTTCCCCGATCCGGTTCAGGTCGAAACTCCGGAAAGTAAGGTAGTAGCGTCGGTCGACGAAGTTCGGCTTCGCCAGTCGGTGCTTGCATTGCTGCAGAATGCGCGGCGATATGGTGGACCAACGATAGGCGCGATGTTGGAAGAAGGGCTCGCGTCTTGCAAGATCACTATCGAAGATGACGGTCCCGGCCTTAGCGCGGCGGAAAAGTCCCAAGCATTCGACCGGTTTTTTCGGGGGTCGAACGCTTCGGGACAGGGGATCGAAGGCAGCGGTCTCGGGCTTCCGGTTGTGAAGTCGATTGTAGAGGCTCATGGTGGGACAGTTGACCTTCAAGATCGCCAGGAAGGCGGGCTAATGATCACCATAACCCTGCCCAAATCACCTCGGATGAAAGTTGTTCAAACCGATGTGCTGCGAGAAACGGGTTAATGATTGCCAATCTGCTTCATAAGCTAGTTGCGCAGCCGGTAAGATCGCACGCAGCCTCGGGGTTTTGAACAGAGAGATAATTGAGGCGTACTATGAATATTTTACTTGTCGAGGATGAATCGCGTGTAGCTGATTTTATCCGCCGCGGATTGTCTGCTGAAGGCTGGTCTGTTGATCATGCGCCAAGTGGCGAAGATGCGTTGGAGCACGTGGCCGCCAGCAACTATGACATCATTTTACTGGACCTGATGTTACCGGGGATTCAGGGGCAAGATGTTTGTCGCAAGTTACGCGCGAGGAAATCAAAGATCCCGATCCTGATGCTGACCGCATTGGACAGCCCCGAGGAAAGAGTCGAAGGGCTGAGGATTGGCGCAGATGACTATCTTCCCAAGCCGTTCGACTTTGATGAACTGATTGCGCGGGTTGAAGCGCTGCATCGCCGCGCCAACAGCTATGCCAACGATCTCAACGACACAGTGATTACTTGCGGAACGCTTACATTTGACAGGCGTTCACTTCAGGTCTCCGTCGAAGGTCAGGAAATCCAGTTGTCCAAGAAAGAGCGTGACCTGCTTCTTCTGTTTCTGACCAATGTTGGGCGCGTGCTATCCAGAGAGCGGATTCTGAATTCGGTTTGGGGCATGAATGAAGATCCATTGACCAATGTTGTCGATGTCTATGTCGGGCGCCTCAGGCGCAAAATCGGTGCAGAAGGTCAGCGGATCGTGACACTCAGGAACGTCGGCTATCGTATGACTTGAACAATGGCCAAGTGGTTTGGCTCGGGGATCGACCACTAAGGAAGTGGCCTGCGAATTGTACCAGCTGAATGTCGCTGCGCCGGTTATGGACTAATCTCGGGCTTCAATTGAATTCAAAGAAAGACTATTATTGCCAATTCTGCGCAAGAGAATGCCGCAAGCCTATCTATGCCAACAGGGCACTTTACATTTGTGTTGGGCAAGGTCTCAATTACGGTCCCAGATGTCGATTGAAAGGTCTGTTCATGAGGCGAGTGTTGCCTGCTCTGGTAATTCTGATGCTGTCGGGATGTATATCAACCACTACCCCGCCGTCGGCACCAATCCCTCAGCCAACTCGCGCAAGCGCTCCTATAAACCCTCAGCAGGCACAAGCGCGATTCCGACAGGTCGCAGCCCGGATCGAACCCGTCGCAGAGCGTGAATGTCGCCGTCGCACTCAAGGGGTGAACTGCGATTTTCTGATCCGGATAGATCCAGATAAAAACGCACCCTCAAATGCATATCAGAGTTTGGACAAGACGGGACGCCCCGTTCTTACGATGACGCAAGCGCTGATACGGGATGTGAACAATACAGATGAGCTTGCATTTGTTTTGGCGCACGAGGCCGCTCATCACGTTCAGGGGCATTTGGCGCGACAGGCCCAAAATGCGGCGGCCGGTGCTGTGCTATTGGGAAGCCTCGCGACGCTCGCGGGGACTGGTCCGAACGATATTGCCACAGCGCAAGATATCGGAGCTTTTGTCGGGGGGCGTAGCTACTCTAAAAACTTCGAACTCGAGGCTGATAAGCTGGGTACGATCATTGCTCATAACGCCGGTTATGATCCACTGAAGGGCGCATTGTATTTTACTCGGGTCCCTGATCCAGGTGATCGCTTTTTGGGGACTCATCCACCCAATGCCCAGCGATATTATGTGGTCCAAGCGACCATGGCTGAAATTGGCGGTTGATCCGTTTGGCATGTTGGCATTCATCAAACAGTCTCTCATCTACCGATGGGTGTGCTTGCTTTTATTACGGTCTTTCCAAAAAGCGCCCGTGTCATGAAACTTTCATAAAACTGTAACACGCAGTCAATTTGCCAATCAGGAGGGGTTCAGGCGCCCCAGGCAAAACTTGATCCATCAAGTGCCCCGTGAGGGTTCACAACAGGGATCAAAGTATATGCTTGAATCAACTCTCGTCCCCGAAACCCCTATTCGCTTTGCTATCAACATCGTTGCGATGATGGTCCTAGTGTTTGGTTTGTATTACCGCCGGTACCGAGACAAGGAGCTGGTGACCGCCGCTTCGCTATTCAATGTCTTTGCCTTCGGTGTGCTGACCGTTTTGTCATCGGTTGAATTTAGCCTGGCGGCTGGATTTGGCTTGTTCGCCATTCTGGCACTGTTCACGCTGCGGTCGGAACAAATCTCAAAGGTCGAAATCACCTATTTCTTCGGCTCTATCGCTATCGCCGTCATCTGCTCAATTCACGGTACCGAGCTGGCTTTTGTCGGTGTGATTGTCACGCTGGTGCTACTGGGTGCCTGGGCGCTTGACCATCCACGCATTCTGCAGTCGGCCGATGGCGTCAAGATCACGCTGGACAAGATCGACGCGCATGCACTGTCAGATCCCGAGGAAATGCGTGCGGACCTGTCCGAGCGATTGGGAGTGGACGTGATGTCCTATCAAATCACAGCGCTCGATTACATCAACGACATGGCCCGCATAAACGTGTTTTTCCGCAAAAGCTGAACCTGCAATCAAGGGAAACCGCCATGGATACCAACATCGCAAAAACGCTCACGAGTTTCGCAGCAATTGGACTTGCAGAACTTAACAGCAAAGCGGCCATGCTCGAACGATTGGACAACAAATACATTCTGCCTGCCGAAGCTTTTAGGCCGGCTCTGGAACGTTTTTCCGAGCACTTTGATGTCTTGGAAATAGACGGCAAGCGTGCCTTCACATATGCAACTAGGTATTATGACGACAATGAGTTGCGCGGTTATTATGACCACCATCAGGGGCGTCGTAAACGCTGCAAAGTTCGGGTGCGAGAGTACGTGGACGCCGGGTTCAGCTATCTTGAGGTTAAGCTGAAAGACAGGCGCAAAGTCACCGTAAAACGACGATTGAAGGTCAATGATCCTGCCAACCCGCTCAACCATCAAGCTGTCGAATTTATCGAAGAAAACTATCGCGATATCTACTCGGAAGGTTTCAGAAAATTGCTGCAACCGGTAATCGCAATGCAATATGAGCGTATCACTTTAGTTGCCAAAGAGGGTGGAGAGCGGATGACCATCGACACCAGTCTTCATTTTGACGCTGGTGAAGTTTCTCGCGCGGTCCAACCCGACCTGTTCATCATCGAGACCAAATCAGCCCGCGGTAACGGTATCGCTGATAAAATACTGCGCGGGTTGCATCTACACCCGACCAAGCGCTGTTCGAAATACTGTATCGGCATGGCTGCAACGGGTGCAGTGGATCGACAGAACAAGTTTCTGCCGGCGCTGCGGAAGCTTCGTCTGTCAGGGCAATAGGGTCTGAAATTGTTTTACCTCGCCAATGGTGGCAACGATGGCCGAAGCCGTGATCGGGCCGATCCCCGGCACTCTCATCAGACGTCGCGCATCGGCATCTAACCAGGCGTGCTGTTCGATCAGTTTGGTAAGCCCATCAACCTGCGCATTGAGCCCGTTCAGTTGATGACACGTCACGCCAAGAATGCCGTCCGCGATCTTGGGCATTTCCAACTACTCCTCGGTGCCGTGTTCCCCGAATAACTTGGATACAGCCTCAATGCCGGTCGGCAGGATGCGACCATACTCACGTAAAATGCTACGGATCATGTTCACGACCTGAGTGCGCTGGCGGACAACCAGATCTCACGCCCGATGAATTGCCAGCACCGCCTGCTGATCTTCGGATTTGATCTCGACAAAGCCCATCGTCGGGCGGTGCACGGCTTCGCAGATCGCTTCGGCATTGGCAGCATCGGTCTTGCCGCGCTTTACGTGGTGTTGACATAGGCGGCGGGCATCAGGCGCACATCATAGCCGAGCTTGCGCAATTCACGGCCCAAGTGATGGGCGAACCACAGGTCTCCGTGCCAAACACACAGCGCGGTAGCGTCTCAAAGAAGTCGAGCAGCTTCGCGCGTCTGTTCTTCTTGTTGATAATCTTGCGACCAGTGGCTGAACCGCCGTGAACTTGAAGAACGTCCTTGGCCAAATCCAGGCCCACGGTCTTTACTGTCATTGGATGGCTCCTTTCCTAGCATTCTATGGCAACTGCATTTTGGCACGTTCGATGCCGGTGGAGCAGGAGCCATCCACCTCATCTGCTAAGTGGGCCGAACCAGTTCGAATTAAGCCGCTAAGCTTGTGCTTGCTCCGTTAGATGTAGGAGTGCAAAGCCACCAAAACCTGACGCTGAAACAATACTTGATCCGTTGCTACGCGACGTCGAAGCGAACAGAAACCGTCAATCCGGGTAAACTGTTTGTTGCCGTTAAGGGCGCCGAATGATGATCTGCGATAGCCTTCACCAACGCCAGTCCCAAACCATTCCCGACACTATTTCGTTCGCTTTCAAGTTTATAGAAAGGAACAAAAAGTTTACTCAGTGTGTCTTCAGGAACGCCATGGCCATCATCAACCACTGAAAGTGTAACGGTGTCGTCTTGTTGTTCAATAAGAAGGCGAACTCTGGAGCCCAGCGGACAGTGATCGATTGAGTTCTGCAATAGGTTTGCACAAAGTTGTTTTAGCATACCTTGATCGCCTTCGATCAATACACGCCCTGAACGGTTCTCCACAAAACTGAGACTTTGGCTCTTAACCTCCGCAAGAGGAATCATGGTCTCAACAGTTTCCCGGCCCAGTCTGTTCAAATCCAGATAGCTGAATGCTTTGGGACTATCAGCTTCTTCGATACGGTTGATCCGCAGAACTGTTTCGAAGGTCCATTTGAGACGATCAAGTTCAGATTGAATTTTGTCGATAGGCTCCAGGGGTTGGCCTTTGGATTGTAATGAATCTCTCGCTTCTTGAAGTGCGATGTAAGCATGAGTGAGTGGATTCTTTAGATCATGTGCAATGGATGCTGCTGTTGATCGAGTTGTGGTCATCAAAGCTGTTAGGTTGTCGAGATGGCCGTTCATTAGCCGTGCAACCCTGTCTATCTGATCGTTGTTCTTACCGACCGAAAGTCGCGCTTTGGTCTCACCTCTTGATACTTTGTTGAGCGTTTTCGCCATCTGATCGAGCTTGCGATATGTTCTTATACTGGAGACATAGCCAACCAAAAGCGTGCACACGGTTGCTCCTAACCCGATTGCTACCAAGGACCACGCCAGCGACTGAAGCGTGCTCTTTACGAATGCAAGATCGCGACCAACCACAATTACAAATCCACGGTAGGTTTGCACATTTACCCGGTGGATGCGCTTTTCACCGCCGAGATCTATGCCATCATCTTTGATTTCTCCCCAGCCCCGAAAGGACGGGTATTCGTCGATGTTACCTGCCAGACGCGTCCCTTGACTATCGAACAGGCCAATCAAACTGGTGTCGAATGGCAACCAGAGGGTCGCGTCATCGATCGCTTGTACAACATCGGAATCATCGTCGTTATCGTCCAGAATTTCCTGAATGAAACGCATTTCGTCGATCAACAACGAGTCCATCTCACGTTGCAAGTCGCCACGAACTCTTTCGAATGTTAAAAAAGCCAACGCCGCAACTGAAAAAAGTATTACTACAGCTGCATACAACGCTGTCGTAAACGCTGCTCCAGAGACAATGTTTGAGCGCTTCATTTGTCTTTCATCCGATTATAATGGCAACCACATTTGGTTTGGCTAACGACAAACCTATTCCGATCTGTCAACCGTGTGATCCTAGGGTTTCTAGCGGGAAAATGGGCGGGAAAATGGGGAATTTGGGGAAACATTCTGCACCATTGATGATACAGACCCGGCGAAGCACATAAATGTCAGTGCTTTCAACTCCTCCCAATCTCCGTGGGGTTGAGTATGCCCGACCTCTGTCAAAATAGTTTATGTGCGGTGTTGCTCGCCTGATACGGCGGTTAATGAAACCTAGATTTCCGTGAACTTGCAGCGCTCCCTTCCGAGGGGGTGGAGGGGAGCGCTGCTTTGACTGAGGGAAGCAAGCTTGTGAGTGAGTGGTCCGTGTCTTCACGGTACCGGTGACACCCTTCAGGAGGGTAACGAGTGCTTCCTCAGTCGAGTATTCGGTTTCAGTTCCAACATTGAAGGCATCTTCTGCAACGCGTCCTTGCCATCTGGCTTTCAACAACCTTACGTTTTTGAAAGGTAATGCGATCTACCCCCTGGATCATTGAGTTATCTGTGTTGTTCAACCACGCTTTGTGCAATGTCCGTGATCTTCGATCGATGTGG
The DNA here is from genome assembly GCF_900106805.1 of Ruegeria halocynthiae. Classification (GTDB taxonomy): domain Bacteria; phylum Pseudomonadota; class Alphaproteobacteria; order Rhodobacterales; family Rhodobacteraceae; genus Ruegeria; species Ruegeria halocynthiae. The sequence goes on along the minus strand of NZ_FNNP01000011.1, from coordinate 34,693 downwards.
CACCATGCGTGGACAACTCATAGGTCATGGTTGGAAAATGTAGCGCCAAAGTCCAAACTTCATCGGTCTTGATGTGGATGAATGTCACTCCGTCCAGCCCGTGTGCGACGGAGGCTGCGCCTTCTGTATTTTGCACAACCAGGCGAGCTTCTGAGCGGTCAGCATCCTGAAAGATCTGAATGATTTCACCATTGATTTCTGACGTGCATAGGTATTCTGTTTCGTCTGCGATCGCCGCAGACGCAGGCAAAAGTGCCATTAGGAGCATTGCTTTCATCGTCATTGTTTTTCCGTTCAAAAGGTTGGGCTTTCTGGTTTGAGAGGTCCGAGTGGTGGTTCGAATTATGAGTGGACCATTCATCCGCACCTATTCAGACCGCGACGCGAGGCTTTCCAAAGCTCACGCACACCCGCAGGCCCGGTTCATTGTTTTCCACTGTGACTATTGCGCCGTGGCGTGTGGCAACGGCCTTTACAAGCGACAGGCCAAGCCCATTGCCATCTTCATTTTTTGTGCCTCCTGCTCGGAAAAACGCATTAAAAATCTTGCTAATTTGGGGTTCCGGAACCCCTGGACCGTTGTCTGTCACAACCAGCTCAATCACATCAGGCCTGGCTGTCACGGAAATCCTGATCCATGAACCGGAAGGGCAATACCGGAGCGAGTTGTTCACGAGGTTGACGAGCAGCTGCTGCAGCATGTTTTCGTCGCCTCGAATCAATATCGTGTCGGCGTTGTAGTCCGCCGAGATGTGCTTACCTGCATCGACGGCAACTGGATACAGCGCCTCAGTAACACCCTCAACGAGCGCGCTCAGGTTCACTGTTTTAAAGCTGTTTTGATGCGTCCCTTCCTCAATTTGCGAGACCTTGAGGATCGTGTCGAAGACAATTCTAATGCGCTTTAGGTTGCTCTCTAGTTCATTGAGGCTGGATCGCGGGTCGCCACCATACTCAACTTCGCTGTAAACCTGTTGCAAAGCGATAAAACCATTGGTTAATGGTGCTTTCAAATCGCGGGCAACTGTGACTGCGGTAGCATGAGTGCTATTCAGTGAACTCGAAATCCAGTCGAGGCGTCGGTTAACCAACTGGAAAATCCTATCGAATTGATCGCCTGTTACCGACACCGGAAGACGAATAGAGCTATTCGCTTTAACAGGCTGTTCGAGAGTTCGCTCAACCCACTTTAGTTTCCGGTAGTTTTGAGAGCTGAAGTAGTAGCCAAGACCCAAAACAGTCATGGTTGTGGCAAGCGTCAGTAGCAATAATCCTTCCCAAAGTGTCGTCAAAGCTTGACTAAGCGATGTCATGCTAAGCGCGACTACTGTGCGATACCCAATATACTCAGACGCATGAAGCATATAGATAGGGGCGGTCCCGCCGAATTGAACAAAATCTGGATCTACCTCATGCCATCCGTTAGTATCAGGCACTTTCGCGATTGACCCGGCAAGAGCTGAACCGCTTTGGTCGAACAGCGCGATTACGTGAAGTTGGGTTCGATTGGAGTTATTCAAATGCTCAATTGCTCGCTGAACTGCGTCTGCGCCGCCTTCTCGCAATATCTCATGAAGCAAAAGCTCTTCATCGAGGATTTGTAGTTCGAGGTCAGAGCGGAGCTTGTCTTCCAGCGCCAGATAGGCTGCATATCCAAAAACAGCGGTGATGATCCAGACAATCAATGCCGCGAAACAAGCGGTCTGGAAGGGAGCACCTGAGACAATGCTAGCGCGGCCCATGAAGGCTATATCCTACGTTTCGAGACGTGTGCAGAAGCGACGTCTCGAAGGGCTTGTCTATCTTCGTCCTCAGACGACTGATGTATGTTTCAATCACGGTCGAATTAGGGTCAAAATTATAGTCCCAAACTTGCTCCAGAAGCATGGTCCGTGTCACCACTCGCCCAGTATTACGCATCAAAACTTCCAACAGCGCAAATTCACGTGGCAACAAGTCTATTGTCACATCTTGCCGTTTCACGACCCTGCTGAGTAGATCCATTGAGAGATCGTGGACTTGAAGTTCGGTTGTCGAGGCATCGGACGAATGTCGCCTGACAATGCTGTTTAAACGCGCCAGCAGTTCTGAAAAATGAAAAGGTTTTACCAGGTAGTCATCTGCACCTTCGGTCAGACCTTCTACTCTGTCCTGAACGTCTCCTATTGATGTAAGAAACAGAACCGGCGTCTGTTTTTTCGCGGCCCTAAGTGCCTTGAGAACGGAAAGACCATCCATTCCTGGTAGCATGCGGTCTAGGACTATGGCGTCACATTCATTGTACAAGCAATATGACAGGGCATCCCGACCATCTTCGTACCACTCCACACTAAAGCCGTTTGATCTAAGTCCAGAATTGACAAAGTTGGCGGTTTTTTTGTCGTCTTCTGCGACGAGTATTTTCACTTCAATTCCTCCGACTTTGCTGTTGGACCCGCTTGCTGCAGCTTGGAAAGCGCCGTAGTTGAACCCAGCCATAGCGAGATGGCTAAGTCCATTTGGCAAATCGTTGCAGACTAGAGGCTCAACGTTTCTTCAACGGCTTTCACCTGAAGCCGGGCAAGACCAAGATTGGCGGTCTTCTTCTCTAATGCGACATACACAAAGATGTTTGGGTTTTTGTCCAGCGGGCGGACCAGATGATACTGTTTACCAAGCGTGATCAGAATGTCTTCGATGGTATCGTTAAGCTTCAGTGCTTCGATTGCCTGAAGTTTGGCACGGACGACTTCAACATTTGCAGCGCCTGCAGTTTCAAGATCAAACTTTGAGCCACCTTCGGTGCCCAGCACAAGGCCGGTATCATGATCGACGAGACACGCCCCCAAAAGTCCTTTGATTTCACTCAACTTAGAAATGTCCAACGACATATTTTGCTCCTTTTTCGCCTTGGAATAACTGATCTGACCCGCACCAGACGTTTGATTGATTGGACGAGTTCTGTTGTTTGCAGGTGGGATTGTAATGACGTACTTTTGGACCAGGCCGAACCTTTCGCTAAATCTGGCCAGCACAGACGATGCATCACCCTTGGAATTCGACATTTATTGTCCACTTCTGGCTGTGATCTTGGCGGTTGAGTGCCGAACTGGACTTCTGCCACTTCGGGCGCCTTGGGTAAGAAGGAAGAGCCGATCGACCAACATATCGTCCAAACCTGGGAGCGCGCGTGCCGTCCGCTGGATGCAATACATGGAACCTGGCCTCGCGTTCAAAACCGGTGCTATTTGTTCTCGAGAGCTATCGTGATCTCTGTACAGAAACCTAAGCGCGGCAACGCAGACAGGGGTTAAGTATTGGGCATTGTTGGTTAAAATGGCCAATACACGTTCAGGATCCAAAGGAATTGAGGACCACAGATATCCGAGTTCGAAAAGGATGCCAGCCAAAACGGTCAAAACAGAATTTAGCATAAGACCCTCGCCTCGTTACCAATTAACTAAGCGGCTCGTAGAATACAGGGATTTTTAACTGGCTTTTCAGGATGCTTAAATTTCTGTAAGAAATAGATTTCTTAATAGTGTTAGATGGGAATTTCGGCGCATAGCCTCCGCCCGTCATCTATCCTTGTGTGGTGCCATAACTCCTTTCAAGCTCAGTGCTGCTGATATCCGATTACCACTTTGTTGCGTCAGACTCCTAAAGCCGCCATTGGTGCTGCTATAGCGAAAGAGCGCTTTGTCCGTGTCTCGTTCCTTGCCTGAAGAAGTCCCGCTGCGCCTGGCACAAATGGCAGCTCTTCTCGCTGCATTGTCGTACTAAAGATGATGCGTGCGCGGCAAAATCTGTGCTGCGAGAAAATCAAATTCACATGATGGGCTCAGAACAGCCCAATGCACGCGCAGCGTTACCCAAAAAACAAGTAATCGGACAACGGCCAATTAACCAACAGCAAAATTCAGGTATCAGCGCGGCGCTGATGTCTGGGTCTGGCGGGAGGATTGGAGGGCGCACTATGTCAAAAGTTCAACTTCCCGCTGTCACCCCGAAACGAAGAGCCTGGAACAAGGGCCGGATCGTCGGCCAGAAAAGGCCGCTGTTGCCGAAACAAGTGTGGGCAATCCGCGCGCGGCTCGAATTGCCCAGGAAGCTGCGCGATCTCAAGCTGTTCAACGTGGCGATTGATAGCAAACTTCGCGGTTGCGACTTGATGAAACTGTCCGTCAGCGATTTGGTCAGAGATGACCGCGTTCGCGAGAGGGTGTCTGTAATCCAGAGCAAAACCCAGCGACCCGTTCAGTTCGAGCTTTCTGAAAACACGCGGGATTCCATTGCCGCATGGATCAAGTCGCCGGAAATGAACGGCTGCCGTTTCATGTTTCCCAGCCGGTTTCATGACCGCCCACATAACTCAACCCGCCAATATGGCCGACTTGTGCGGGATTGGGTGGCTGCGATTGGGTTGGAACCCAGCGGCTACGGCACCCATTCGCTGCGCCGGACCAAGGCGGCGGAGATCTACCGCAAGACCGGAAATCTCAGGGCTGTTCAACTGCTGCTCGGACACACAAAGGTTGACAGCACTGTCAGATATCTTGGTGTCGAACTTGAAGATGCGCTGAGCATCGCCCAGCAAATCGACATTAGAACCATGTTGGCGGGCGGCACTTGCCGTTCGCCAATCCAGACCAGACCTACAGTCGCACCGCCGCAGTGGTTCGGTTCGAGCCCGACCCGGTCATTGTGACTTGTACTACGCGCGCTCGCCGCAGAAGAGTTGCTGCGGCTGCATTTGTTGGTGCGCTACCATGCGGAGGAAAAACCCGCCATTCGTCCACCACGCGGCAAGATCACTTCGCCAAATTTACAGATGGCGGGAAAAATCGCACTTTCGCTGGGTCTCTTCGACATCGCGCAGGCTCATCGCAAACCGGTAGTAGGCCCAGGTCGCGTAGGAAGTAACAGAGCGAGGGAGGCGGTAGCCCTTCAGATGGGACGTGGAAGCAAGGCTGATCATAGAACCGCGCTAAGCAGTTGTTGGTGCGAGGTCAATTATTGGACGATGCCGTCGTCCCACCTGCAGCATCATATCAAGCGAGTTGGTCAGACACGGCTCTGGCAGCTGCCGTCAGTTCTTCGAGTTTCCGCCGTTCCTGCGCGGGCAACGCCTTGTAGCGCGGGGAGACCATACGGGGGACGTTTGCACCATATTCAAGCCATCCCTTGTTGTCCGGCAACTCCAGAAAACGGGCCAAGCGGATCAATTCTGCTTTGGGATCGGCGACCACCGACTCGTAGCGCAGAACCAACCTGCGATAGGTCGGCAGTTCTGAAAACTGTGCCAGCCCGCTTCTAGTCAGCGCAGACCAGCAGCGGGCGGCATCTTCGATAGAGGGTCTGGTGTTTAGAATCCAGTCAACCGGCAGTACCCGCCCCGACAGCTTTTCGGTCAATGCAATCCACCGGGCACTGCCGATTTGCGCACCCGGCTTGAACACATCAACGCCGAACCGCGAGGCCAGTTTCCAGAACCAGATCACAAAGCGCGCCGGTTTGTAGTGTCGCATTGACAACGTAACATCGCGCCCATCGCGAAGGAGGATCGCGAATTTTGCGTTCGGAAACGCTTTGGCGAGCGCGGACGTGGCCATCAGGGTGCCGCCGGATCGTTCTACCCAGAACTGCTGGCCTGTTTTTGTACCAAGAAGGTCGATCATGGCACGCATGTGATCCGCGCGTGTCTGACGCGAGAACCGGCGCATCTGATGGGCCAACTCGTCAAACTCAGTGTCGGGCGTCGGGAAGAGATGTGGTAGAGTCACGGCAAGGATCAGCGGGCAGTTGAAAGGATCAAACCGCCGCTTCTGGACCGTGTGATACAGGAACTCATCCGGGGCGCTTGCCGGATTTGCCAGATGGCGCATCAAGGCTGTCGGCTTGGCAAGTTGCCACCAGAACGCCTGCCCGCTGATCTGACCGGGAAGCAAGGCCCGTGTGCCTTGAGTTGCCATCAGCTCGGACAGGCTGAGCACATCCGGGTGCTGACGCAGGATGGTCGACATCATCGTCGAACCGCTGCGCGAGGCGTTGACCAGAAACGCCCCTTTCATCGGGGATCTGCCCGCCACTGGTTTTCCACCCGTCGCAGCTTTCGATGATTGTCGGGGTACAGCCGGGCGGTGCGGGCTGAAACTGTAATGCCCTTACACCGTGCTTGGATCAGACGTTCCAGGGCAGCTTTGGATGTTTGCAGCTGCTCAGGTTTGTATCGCTCAGGCAAAACCAGCTCGATTCGGCGCTCGGCCACGCGCAGAATGCGGAAGTCATCAATGCTCCGATCCGCATCCAACACCGCGTTGCGCAGGACATCCGGTGTGAAATAGATAGGTTTCGTATCCGCGTCGAAAACAAACACGTCATCCATTCGGCCAACAATCTCGCTGACCGCCTGAAGCGGCGACCCGCAGCGGCAAGGCTCGGGCATGAGGCGCAACAGATCATTCATCCGATGGCGCGCCATGATCTGATATTGACGCTGAAAACACGACACGATGGGGTTCACAAGGCCATCTCCGGCAGGTTCAAATTCAAACTTCGTGGTATCTTCAGCCAGATGGATGTTGTCATGCGGACAGCTGACCCCGAAGAGGCCCTCGGCGGCCATGTAAATCTGTCCGAGCTTCAAGGCAAACCCCGCCTCGATCACCTGACGATCCACAGGATCAAGCGTCTCGGCGCTGGAATAGACGATCCGGGGGGTTAGCCCGATATCCTCTTCCGCCAAAGCCCGCAGAATGCGCGGAGGGCCAACCAGACATGTCGGATCAAACGCCGCAAGCCGATTGGACCATCGCTCCATCCCCTCTTTCAGATCGAAGAAAGCCAGTTCCAGCCGATTGGCCCGCGCTGCGGTGTCATAAAGCGATGAGGATTGCGGCAGAATCACGGCCACACGCTCGGCCTGGAACGGAAACCGGGGAAGTGCCTTGGCCAAAATGGTCCCCAGCCAGCGCAACCGTTCCTGTGGGGTGATCACATAAAGCGCGCGGTTGCCGCTGGTGCCGGTGCTGGCGCCAACGCTGATATCTCCGATCGTGCCGGAGGTTTCAAAATGCTGCCATCCGACAGGGGCGGAAATGCCACCCAGATTGAACGCTCCAAAATCAGCCATCATCTGGGCCTTGTCGGCAATCGGCAGGGTATCGAGCCTTGACGTGGCAGAGGAGTAATAACGTGTTTTTGGAATATCCCGCTGCAACCAGCGCTGGAGCGCGCGGTCCTGCCAGATCAGGAAGTCGGCGCGAGAGAGGCTTTGGCGCGAGCGATAACGCGTCGATGCAAAAGCGCGTGCGATATGCCACAGATCAGACATCAGCGGGCTGCTCAAGATCGAACGAGGTCAGGGCCGGATCGTGGCACAGCACGACCCGACCGCCCGCATTCCGAAATTCAGCCACCTTCCGGCTGGAGCGCTCGGCAGCACCCGTATCATGCGCAGCAATCCGTCCCAACAAAGGGAGCGGTTTGTCCAATACGGTCCGCATCCACTGCACATCACAGGCGTAAAGCAGAACGGGGTCCAGCCATGGGAAGCAAAGCCCGAAATGCCCTACTGCATGGCCGGGAAGATCAACTGCAATCACCGTTCCGTCGCCAAGCAGATCGCGGCCTGCACCCAGAGTCAGCGGCGCATCTGAGACACGACACTCCGCGATGTCCGTGACCCGGCGCAGCACATCATCGGGCAGAAGTTCCGGGAAAATTCCGTGACGCAGGTTGGCGAACCCGCTCTGGCCCAGAATGGTCGTGAGTGTTTTGCGATGTGTGATGATCTGAGCCTTTGGGAGGCTGCTCAGAGCCGATACGTGATCGGCATGAAAATGCGTGACGACGATCTTGCGCACATCTTCAACCGAATAGTCAAGCCGCTGTAGAACCGCCGCGATCTCGCCCTCCTGCTCAAGCACGGGGTCGAACACGGCAGCATAAGCGCGCAGGCCAAAGCTGCGAGCACCGGTGAAGAGATGGCTGCTGTACCCGGTGTCGATCAGGACCGGGCCAAACCCCGGATGTTCAAGGATGCCATAGCGCACGCGCAGCTGGCGGGTCTGAAACCAGCTGCCGTCGGGCTCGACCAAGCGTTCCGGCGCTTTGATAAAGGCGCTGTTGGCAAAGTGCAGCTTCACGATACACTCCCTGCCCAGAATACGCTCTCGATCCCTTCATTAAACCGGATATTTGGATGCCAGTTCAAAACCCTGGAGGCCTTATCTATATTGAGGCTTTGTTCAAAGGCCAGCAGGGCAAGCGCATAGGCCGTGACTTTGGGCTCACCCGCGCCCGGCCAGAGAGTATACACCTGCTCCACCATCCTGGCCGCAGCGAGGGTGGGTCGAAGCGGCATAGGCCGCCACCTCGGCTGAACATCCGCGCGCTGACATGCCATTTCAATGATCTTTTTCGTCGGCAACGCCTCGCCCCCAGAGATGTTAAAAATCTCTCCTTCTGCCTCTACGCCTGCAGTCAGCGCAGCAAGCACGGCGCGGCACACGTCGGAGATATGCGTCAGATCGATGCTGGCACGCCCGTTGCGAAACAAGGGCAGAGGATGGGATTGCGCCGTTTTCAGCAGCCGTGGCAGCAGTGCGGTATCACCGGGGCCATAAATCCCGCGCGGGCGCAGGCTGATCGGGCCAATCGAAGGGGTGGCCAGCACGATCTGTTCAGCCTCGGCCTTGGTACGCGCATAATTGTTGAACGGCGCAGGCAGCGGGCAGGTTTCCCTGATATCCAACTGGTCACGCAGCGCAAAGTAGACCGATGGCGAAGAAATGTTCACAAAGCGCCGAACCTGCGCCTGTTGGGCCAGCGCCACGACATTGCGCGTGGCATCGACATTTGCAGACTGGAACGCCGGGAGCGCACCGGAAGGAGCGGACAGCGCGGCCGTATGGGCGATGGCATCCAAACCGCCAAACTGCACAGGGTCCAGCGAGCAGGTCAGATCAGCGCGATGCACCTCAAACCCCTGATCTCGCAGATCGGCACAGCGCGGTGCCGAACGTCCGGTTGCAACGACATCCAGCCCCTGGTCGCGCAAGAAACCGCAAAGCCTGCCGCCGAGAAAACCGGTGGCCCCTGTAACAAGCACCCGCAAAGAGATCACATTTGCATCGCGAGGCCCGAGAATGAAACGCCCGCCGATGTCCCCAACATCAGCAGCCGCGTTCCCGGCCCCGCCTGCCCCTGCCTGCGCGCATGATCCAGCGCCGTCGGCACCGAGGCAGCTATCTGGTTACCGATCTGCGCCACCAGATTGACGATCTTGTCGCCGCCGAAACCCGCCTGCCGCACTACATGCGTCAGCGCGTGCGGGCTGGCCTGATGCGGCACAACCAGATCAACATCTTCCTTTTGCCAACCCGCCTGTTCCAACAGTTCATCCACAAACCCGGGAAAGTGCTTCAGCGTGAGCTTGAACAGATCTGCACCATTCATCCGGAACAGAGTGTGGCGGGCAAACTCATCAGGGTTTTCATGATAGTCAAACCGGGTTCCTCCGGCGGCGATCTGGCACGCCTCGTATTTCGACGGGTAGCTGCGCATCAGACTGGCCCGAATACCGCATCCTGACCTGTCATCGGGGCCAATGATCGCAGCGGCAGCCCCGTCACCGAACAGCGCAGCGACCTCGGGCTGTTCAGACCATGGCAACCCGCGCGAGGCGATTTCAGACGAGACGATTAACGCATTACGGCAGGTACCCGATGCGACCTGCCGGCTGGCAATCTCAAGCGCGCTGATGAAACTGGTACAGGTGCTGTTAACGTCAAAGGCCGCGGCGTTGCCGTCGCCAATACCAAGTTCCCGCATCACCAGCAGAGCGGTCGACGGCAAGGTCTGGAACGGGACGCCGTTGGCAGAAATGACAAGATCGATGTCGTCAGCGCCCAACTCGGCCTGATCCAGCGCACGCTGGGATGCCGTCACGGCCATATCAATCTGGCTGATATCTTCGGCAAAGTGACGGGATTTGACGCCGGACTCTTGCTCAAGGTGCCCGCATTTCAAGCCTACTCTTGCATCAAGAGCTTCGGACGCGACAGGATGGCCGGGAAAAAAGTGGCCCGTGCCGCGAATGGCAACCTGGATGGATTCGTTCAAGTGCTTACTCCGACCCATAAGATGCATTTCGAGATAAGTAGGCGAAAACCTGCCCGCAAGTTGGGGGTTCCTTACCGTTTTGTCGCCGGAGCACTTATTAATTGAATTCGTTATGTTTTACGAGCTATCCAGCAGGCTCAATACTAGACGTCAGATCGGATTTTCAACCTAGGCATGAAGCTAAGCGACCGCTTCGCGGCCATCCGGGAACATGTTTTCTCTGCCGGAGCCACCAGTTTCTGCTAAAGGTCGTCACGATATCGGGCCCTGGCAAGAGCCACGCACATCAGTCCCATGACTATCGTAAAGGCATCATCCCGATAATCATCGCGTTGCACAAGGCGTCCATCGGGTTATTCTCTCCCGCAGCCAGGACAAGAGTCCCGCTAACGGCCGTCAGGATCAGACCCTCGACGATCTTGTGCTTGTTGCCGATATTTTGGTCATCGCCCGACATGATGGTGTTCATCACCAAAATACCCGAGTCCGCAGCGTTACCAGAAAGGTCATGATCAGCATATCGCACATGACGGTGATGCCTGAAAACAGCGTATCTCAAACGCTTTCTTGGGCCGGGGCTGCTCCGATTACGTGGACTGTGCGGTGCAAATGACGAATTCTTTCTCGCCACCACCACCCAATACCTCCGCAAACTGGCCAAGAGCGTTCCCGTATGGCCGCACCCGCGAAACGATGTTGCGTCAACGATAGCGGCGCGATCAAAAGGCAGCTCTGTTGCGCTCCTCAATAATCGATCCTAGTTGCAGCGAATAGACGGTGTGAGAATTGGGCATCGTCGTGGCTCTGAATGACCGGTCTGGTGGCGTCGGCTGCCATCCAGCGATAAGCGTGCCGCACCGGCGAGCGGATGCTGCGTCAGCAAACACCCGGAAGGGCAACGGCGGCAAAGGTCCCGCGAAGCAGACTTTCGCTCCTATCAACCATCGCACGCTTTGGGCGCTTTTATACTCTTGCGAACGGCATCAAGGGCGAGAAGCTGTACTGTAGAAGCTCGCGCATGGCCAATGGTTATACGCTCAATTCGCAGAAAACTGATATCAACTGTTCCGTTTGCGCAACCATGAGAAAGCGGCATCTCGCAAGATTCCAATCGCTATTGCACCACTGTGTCGAACACAGAGTGCTAAGTGATGGGCAAGCAATTTAAGGTTTCCCTGTGTATACCAAATACACCTCGATCCAAGTTGATCTGATCGGTCGTCGCCAAGTGCACCGTTGGACAAAGCGAAAATGTTGCAATGTGATGCCTCATAGGACTGGAGAGTCCTTTCTTGATAAATTCTCGAAGGGGTGTATCGTTTTGATATCGAACAATATGCGTGGGAACGAAATCCCAGCTCAAAGACTACGCACCGCTGCGGTGCCAGGGAGGAACAATGCAAAAATCATTTCTCGGCGCTCTCGCCGTTACCACAATGCTGTCGCCAATTGCGGCAATGGCACAGACAGAAGTGCAATTCTGGCACGCATTTACTGGCCGCTTGGGCGAGTTGGTCGCGGCACAGGTTGAAGAGTTCAATGCCAGCCAAAACGACTATGTCGTCGTGCAAAGCCACAAGGGAAATTACTCCGAAACGCTCAACTCTGGGATTGCGGCGTTCCGTGCTGGCGAGCAACCGCATATCCTGATGGTGTTCGAAGTTGGAACGGCAACGATGATGTCCGCTAAAGGGGCAACCAAGCCTGTTTTCGAAGTAATGGCTGAAAGCGGCGCTACGTTTGATCCAAACGCCTATATTGGCTCTGTCAAAGGGTACTATACGACCACCGACGGCGAAATGCTGTCGCTGCCGTTCAACTCGTCCACGCCTGTATTGTGGGTGAACCGGGACGCCTTTGAAGCTGCCGGTGTCGACCCGGATACCGATCTGTCGACATGGCAGAAAGTCGGCGAAACACTCGATGCCCTCAAGGCTGGTGGGTCTCAATGCCCCTTAGTGACCGCATGGCAAAGCTGGATTCATCTTGAAAACTTCTCGGCCTATCATGACGTGCCATTCGCCAGTCAGGACAACGGCTTTGCCGGACTTGATACAGAGCTGATGCTGAACGGCGAAGCTCAGGTCGCACACCTGACTGCCATGGGTGAATGGGCAAAGGACGGCAAGTTCATCTATACCGGCCGCCGCAATGAAGGTGGTGCTAACTTCCGGTCAGGCGAATGTGCGTTGTTCACCGAAAGCTCGGCTGGTTATGCCGGGATCAAGGCGGAAGCTGAATTTGATTTCGACGTGCGACCACTGCCCTATTGGGAAGGCGTCGGAAACGGCCCGCAGAACACCATCATCGGTGGGGCATCCCTGTGGGTCATGGAAGGCCATGAAGACGCCGAATACGCAGGTGTTGGCGAGTTCCTGAGCTTCCTGTCGTCCAGTGACGTGCAAGCGCAATGGCACCAGGACACCGGCTATCTGCCCATCACCACAGAAGCGGGCGAAGCAACCCGCGCCGCCGGGTTTTACGACTCAAACCCAGGCACTGATGTGGCTGTCATCCAGATGACCGCGAATGACCCAACGGCGAACTCCAAAGGCCTACGGCTGGGATCCTTCGACCAAATCCGGGGGATCATCGACGAAGAACTGGAGGCAGTTTGGGCGGGTGATAAGACCGCTCAAGAAGCGATGGACAGCGCGAAAGAACGCGGCGACGCGCTCTTGCGTCGGTTCGAATCCGCAAACAACTAAGACGAAAAAAAGGGTGGGCCAGGCGGCCCACCTTTCTTAGCCAGAGGTCTGATGGAAAAACGGGTTAAGTTCCGCGGTTGGCTGTTGCCGCTGTTGCTGATTGCGCCGCAGGTCGTAATCTCTACGGTGTTCTTTTTCTATCCGGCGGGCCAGGCGATCTGGCAATCGCTGTTCATTCCCGACCCTTTTGGCCTGTCCATGCAATATGTGGGCCTTGGTAACTTTGAATACCTGCTGTCGGACAAGTTCTACCGAGCATCTTTTGTGACCACTGCGATCTTTTCGATCCTTGTCACACTGTGCTCAATGATCCCAGCGCTGTTTCTTGCCGTCATTGCGGATCGTTTGATCAAAGGGTCTGGAGTTTACCGCACTTTACTGATCTGGCCCTATGCTGTGGCTCCCGCAGTTGCTGGCGTGCTCTGGCTGTTCATGTTCAACACCCGCGTCGGCGTGGTCTCCTGGTATCTGGGACAATTGGGATATGACTGGAACCATGTGCTGAACGGGACAGAGGCAATGGGCCTTGTTGTCGTTGCATCTGCCTGGGGGCGGATCAGCTATAACTTCTTGTTTTTCTTCGCAGCCCTGCAATCCGTGCCAAAATCGGTTATCGAGGCCGCTGCCATTGATGGTGCGCATTTCTGGCGGCGGTTCTGGACAATTGTGCTGCCGCTTTTGTCGCCTACGACCTTCTTCTTGCTTGTGGTCAATATCGTCTACTCTTTTTTCGAAACCTTCGGTGTGATCCACACGATCACCGGGGGTGGGCCGCAGCAGGCAACTACGATCCTTGTCTACAAGGTCTATTCGGACGGGTTCGTCAGCCAGGACCTTGGGTCATCTTCCGCACAATCGGTTATTTTGCTGATCGTGGTGGGGCTGCTGACCATCTTACAGTTCAAATTTATCGAGAAACGGGTGCATTACTGATGGCACGCGAAATTCACGGCATGGTCGAAAAGCGAGGCACGGGACTGTGGCTCACCCATGTGCTTATGATCCTCGGCGTGCTGGTGATCTTTTTTCCAATCTGGCTGGCTTTTGTGGCCTCAACCGTGACGCAGTCGGACATCATCCGCCCACCCATGCCGGTCTGGCCAGGTGATCAGCTTTGGATCAACTATAAGAACGCACTTTTCTCAGGTATCAACGTGCCAGTCGGGACAATGCTGTTCAACAGTCTGGTCATGGCCATCGGGATCGCAGTGGGCAAAATTGTCATTTCCCTTCTTTCGGCATTTGCCATTGTCTATTTCAAGTTTCCTGGTCGGAGCATCTTTTTCTGGCTGATCTTCCTGACACTGATGCTGCCTGTTGAGGTGCGTATCGTACCCACTTACGAGGTGGTGGCCGGCTTTGGCATGCTGAACTCATATTCCGGCCTGATATTTCCTTTGATCGCCTCGGCCACAGCGACGTTTTTGTTTCGGCAGTTCTTTCTGACCATCCCGGATGAACTGGCAGAGGCTGCACGCGTGGACGGCGCCCGCCCTATGCGGTTCTTTTGGGATATCGTTGTCCCGATGAGCCGCACAAACATCGCTGCTCTTTTTGTGATCCTCTTTATCTATGGATGGAACCAATACCTCTGGCCGCTGCTGATCACGACGGACCCGGAGATGAACACAATCGTGATGGGTATCAAACAGATGTTCCCAAGCGGAGATGACTTTGCGCACTGGCCAACGATCATGGCCACCTCAATCCTTGCGATGATCCCGCCGGTGATTGTAGTCGTGGGCATGCAACGGCTGTTTATTCGCGGCCTTGTCGATAGTGAGAAATAGCAGATGGCAACAGTTTCCCTGCAAGATATCAAGAAAAGCTTTGGCGACACCGAGGTGATCCACGATGTCTCTGTGGACATTGCTGATGGCGAATTCATAGTCATCGTCGGACCGTCGGGCTGTGGAAAATCCACCTTGTTGCGCATGGTTGCAGGATTGGAAACGGTTTCAGCTGGAGACGTATTAATCGGGGAAGAGCGCGCCAACGAAAAAGAGCCAATGGACCGCGACATCGCAATGGTGTTTCAGAATTACGCTCTCTACCCGCATATGTCTGTACGTCAAAACATGGGCTACGGTCTCAAGATCGCCAAGCTTCCGAAGGGAGAGGTTGACACCAAGGTTCTGGAAGCCGCCAGATTGCTGCAACTTGAACCGCTGTTGGATCGCAAACCCCGAGAACTCTCTGGCGGGCAGCGTCAGCGCGTCGCGATGGGGCGCGCCATCGTACGTGAACCGGCGGTGTTTCTCTTTGATGAACCACTGTCGAACCTCGACGCCAAACTGCGCGTTCAAATGCGCCTTGAGATCAAAGAGCTTCAGTCGAAGCTGGGTATAACGGCACTATACGTAACTCATGATCAGGTCGAGGCGATGACCATGGCGGACCGGATGATCGTGATGAATGGTGGCGTTGCCGAACAGATCGGCACCCCACTCGAAGTTTATGAAACTCCGCGCACCCTTTTTGCAGCGCAATTCATTGGCAGCCCGGCAATGAACATCCTGGATGCGGAAATTAAGGACGGATGGGTCACTTTGGGCGATCAACATATTGCTGAGGCCAGTGGACCCAACGGACCAGTCAAATTAGGTGTCCGCCCGGAGCATCTGATCACAGAAGACGCCGGAACTATCCGCGTGCGTCCCAAATTGGCTGAACCGCTTGGCGCAAATACTCTCCTGCATTGTGAACTTGTTGACACAAACGAAAGCTTTACAGCCAGTCTGCCGGGTGTTCATGTCCTGAGCAGTGAGAACTCTATCATGCAGTTTTCGATCCAACCTTCTAAGTCGCATCTCTTCGAGATTGACACAGGCCTACGTCGTACGGGCTAAAAATCTTGTGTTTCTCTGCGGTTTTCCAAGCCGCCAAATACGCCAAACCGGAACATTGCGACTGACTAGAAGCCTCGGTGATTTCAGATTGGCTATCGCGAATGACGGTTTTGATCTGTCTTATCCCACTCCAGTGACAGCTTTAGCCTAGTTTGTGGTTGTTGTCACAGCGCGCAACAATTGTTGGTTTTGGCTCATTGCAGACCTCGGAGCAAACGCAGCACAAGCCCCTGCTCCTTTTCCACGACCAATCCAACGGCTCAATCCAGACCAAGAGCATCGTCTCTGAATGTTGTGGTCGCAGCCAGCATACCCGACATTCGTTGTAACTGCGAAAGCCAACCAAACGATTTTAGAAACATCACAACCTTGTTTCGAGTTTGCCAATAACCATGTCTAGAACCGATAAGTCGCGCCTAGCACCGGTCCCGATTGATCGAATGTAAAATCGTTGCCGTCGATCTCATGGTCGAATGAGATATAGCGATAACCACCGCGGATTAGCCATCTGTCGTTGATTGCATAATCGGCCGTCAGCAGAACCTGCCAGGTTTCACTGCCACTGCGGAAGCCTCCATAGTCGACAAAACCGGAGCCCGACCATTTGTTCGAGAATTGAACGTGTGCTCTGGCGCCGATGACCGGGTCGATCCAGCTATCGTCGGCAGTTGTCGTCCGTCCCGGTGCCGCGCCGGGTAGAAGTGTGAACTCCGTTTCGGTGCTGAACCACCGCAAGCCTCCAACGACGTCCACTGAGATAGTTGGCGATTCATACACTTTGTAGCCGAGATAACCACTCAAGTATTGTGTGGTAAATGATGTCTCTAGGCCCTCACTTGCAGGGCCGGGTGTGCTGTTGCTGAATGACAAATCTGTGTAGTTGTAATCTGCAAGTATCAGCCAACGCCCGTTGGTTGCCGAGAACGCTCCCATAAAGGCGAAATCGAGGTTCTCCAGAGCATCAGAAAAGCTGAGTGTGCCATCCAAAGTGCCCATTGGTGTGCCCAATGATGTCTCCGTTTCAGGCATGAACAGATAGATCGTGGCCTCATAGGACCAATCGGATTGTTGTGCCGAAGCCGCTGTGGCCACAGCAGCAGATAATGCTGCTCCGCATGCGCAGCATTTCACCCATGTTGACGAACTCATCCTGTTCCTCCCGAAAAACACAAAAGATTGAATAAATGATGGTTTGTTTGTGGTTGTTTGGCCATGAGTTTCATTCTGCAGCTTCTTCGGTTGCCACTGAGCCGCTGCCAACGCGATTGATATCTGTGTTTGGGAAAAACTCGGACCAGACGTGCCAGAACACGCCCGCGCGCAGGGTTTCGACACGTTTTAGTTGACCATGATCTGAATGGCCCCAGAAATCACAACGGGTCACGGGTTCATTGAAGTCGTTATACCAAACGCCCAGGCTTTCATACTTCGGATCTAGGCTGACCACGACATCCTGTCCACCGACTTTGGCATTCACGATCCAATCATTCCCAACGATGAAATCATCGGTCCAGCAAGCCGCATCTTTGCCAATCGTAACTCCCCAGACGTAGGTCTTGTTCGGCAGCCGGTCGTCTGAACGATCCATGTTGTCCATTACGGGCGCGTCTTCCTGATGTTGGCGCCCGATGCCCCAGCCAAAAGTGACTTCGGTCATCGTATCCAGCAGCCGCAACAAGGGGTTCGGAGAGGGTTTGTTCAGAAATACCTCACCTTCGGGATAGGCCTTCTGAAACCCCGAAACGTCATTCGAAAGGTGGGCCAAGGCTTCATTTGCGCTTCGGGCCGGATTGGGCAAGCAGGACCGTCGGAGTCGGGGTTGCGGTCTATTTCGCGGAAACCATAGACGTGCTGGATCGGCTCGCCTGTGTCGTTGTCGCGCAAGATTAGGTTGTTGCCATGCTGGGCCAAAACCTCGAGGTTCAACCGTCGTCCTTCTATTCGTGGAGAGTACCCCTGACCGAGATTGGCCATTGCGCAATTGGTCATGACCACGTCTTCGCCACTCAGACCACCTACATCCCCGGCCAGATGAGGGCGCATGATCTGCGCGTCTGGGTGCGCGCGAGCATGACCGTTGTGTTCGATGACGATGACCGACGCAATTGGTCCGACATATCTCCGAGCTTCTTCAATAGGAAAATACTGAGCGTCATTAAGCTCAGGACCCATAAACGGCATTGAGCTTGACTGATCTGTGTGATTCACGAGCCCAAACGATTGGGGGCATGATGAGTAATCTGTTTTGGCTGAGCGACGATCAGATGCTGCGGCTTACGCCGTATTTTCCAAAGAGCCGGGGCAAACCTCGCGTTGATAACAAGCGTGTTTTGAGTGGTATTATATTTATGAACCACAATGGGTTACGCTGGTGTGATGCACCTTCGGAGTATGGCTCTCCGAAGACACTCTACAACCGCTGAAAACGGTGGAGCGACATGGGCATATTTGCTGGGATCATGGTCGGACTGGCGGCTGAAGCGCCCGACAACAAAACAATCTCCATTGACGCGACCGATCTCAAGGCGCACCGCACAGCCTCCAGTCTGGGGCTGAAATAAGGGGGCGTGGACGTCTGATTGGACGGACAAAGGGCGGTATGAACACAAAGTTGCATGCCGTGACCGATACGACTGGGCGACCAATCCGGTTCTTTCTTACCGCAGGTCAGGTCAGCGACTACACTGGAGCTAGAGCATTGGTGAATAGTTCCCCAGCAGCCGATTGGTTATTGGGAAGCCGAGGGTATGATGCGGATTGGTTCCGCGAAGCCCTTATAGATATGGGAATAACGCCCTGCCTCCCTGGGCGAAAGTCCCGCGACAAAGCAGTCAAATATGATAAGCGTCGATACAAAAGGCGCAACCGCACAGAGATCATGTTTGGTCGACTGAAAGACTGGCGGCGTGTCGCAACCCGCTATGACCGCTGCCCCAAGGTCTTCTTATCTGCAATAGCTCTCGCCGCAACAGTCATATTCTGGTTATGAGTCCTGAGCCTAGTGATTACGATGAGCCAGAAACTCTCCCTTATCAAATGCAGCTATTTGGACCCATAGGCGCTGACGTCAGACACCCAGCTATGAATCTGATGATTTAACCGTTCCAACCCAGAGTGAGTTGTGTTTGGGTCACAATCGCCGCAGTACCGCCATCGGGTCGGGTAATCGTGGTCTGCCAAATCATTGTTTTTCGACCGCGATGCAGGGGAATACAGGTCAAAGTGATCTCGTCGCCAATCCGCACAGATCGGATGAAGTTTGTCTTGCTCTCCAGAGTTGTTGTACTGGCATCTTTGTCAAGGTTCACTGCCGCGGCTACTCCTCCTATGGAGTCTGCTGCCCCCATGATCGCACCACCATGCATCACCTCGTTTCGGTTGCCCATGTCTTCTCGGACGAGCAGTTTCGCCACCACCTCCTCCATTGAAACGGACACCAGTTCGAGGCCCAGAGATTGGGAGTATGGTGGTAACCAGTGCTGGATGCTTTTGTTATGCATGTACGATTTTACTCATGGCCGAAAATATCTGTGTTCCTTGGTGTCCGAACTAGGGTACCCACCATCATTTTACCTGCGGGCGGAATACACTTATTCTTGTGGTGTATTCAAAATCGAATTGTAGGAGAAATTATCGTGTCCGTCCCGCAGATTGTAACTGTCGTTGGCTATATGACGATCCTAGGATCGCATGCAGCGGCATTTAGAGAAAATTGTTCCAAAATGATTGAACTGCGTAGGCAAGAACCCGGCCATTTGGCGTCAGCCTACAGTTTCGGTGCCAGTGGAAAGGTTGTATCCCGCGAAGACTATGACAACGCCGATGCAGTGATCCGTCATATGGAATTGGGCAACCACATCTTTGAGCTCACGCAACAGCTTGTCGAGATCACCGGGGTCGAATTACATGGCCCTCAGGCTGAGCTTGAAAAGCTGGGCGATCTGTTCAAAGGAATGTCTCCCGCAATCTTTGAAACCGAGTTTGGATTTCGTCGGTAGTTAGGCGTGTATGACGGTTTGACCGGAAACTGATAACGTGGGTCCAGCCCGGTGATCAGGGCATCTGTTTGCAATAGGTGGAGACAGGTCAAATGATGGGAAGACGACGCTTTTTGACTCGTGTGATTCCGACCACGTTCTGGGTAAACATCGTAATTCGCAGCCTTTCCCGAAACGCGGAGGCAAAGACCATCGAAAACGAAAGCTACAAGGTACTCACAACAACCGAAGCTGAGACTCTGGCTGCATGGTGTACGTCCATCGTTTCTGGCGCAGACCAGGCCGGAGTCGCCAGGTTTGTCGACGAAAACCTCGCAGGAGATCAGGCCGCGTCCCTGTTACTTCTCAGATACCTCGATGCCAGCGACATGGCAGGATTTTACCGCAATGGGATCATGGGCATTGAAAAAGAATGCCTGCACCGGTTTGGCTTGTCCTTTGCACGGGCGACGGTTGTTCAGCGGATGAAATTGGTTGAGGCGGCAATTGCGTCGGAAACGCAGGTCTGGACCGATCCAGATCCGAACTTCTTCTATTTCATTTCGCGCAGCGACGCGGTGGATGTTGTCTACGGCACGCAGTTGGGATTTGTGGATCTGAATGTTCCTTATCTTGCGCATATTCCGCCACCCCGGTCTTGGTAGCAATTCTGCTAACCGAGGAGAAACCCAAAACAAAGAGAACCAATGACCAAAATCTCACACGATAAGGTCGAAGTCGTCGTCATCGGCTCTGGCATCGCCGGCAGTACGATGGCGGCGGAGCTGGGTGAAGCGGGGTTCACCGTGCTGGTCCTGGAAGCCGGGCCGGAACGGCAGCTTTCGGATATGATCAGTTCTCAGATCTGGTCCCGGCGGCTCAGATGGGCCGGGCCGGAGGTCCGGGAGTCAGGCGATCTGGTGGGGGCCGCAAACTTTGCCATGGGTTGGGGGACCGGCGGGGCCGGTTTGCATTGGTACGCAAATTGGTATCGGCTGCATCCGGACGACTTTCACGTTAAATCCTTGTACGGGCGAAGTCTGGACTGGCCCATTGGATATGATGACCTGCGGCCATGGTATGACCGTGCGCAGTCTTATTTTGGCGTTTCTGGCGATGAAGACACAAATGCGCCGCCCGGCGAGCCGTATCCCATGCCTGCCATACCCCTGTCCAAACAGTCTCAGGCCATCAAACCCGGTTTTGATGCTGAGGGGCTGAAACTCACGACAAACACATTGGCGGTAAACTCCGTTCCCTATGACGGTCGGACGAGTTGCCTGCTTGACGGCTGGTGTGATGCCGGATGTCCGATTGGGGCTTTGGCAAATCCCTTGGTTCTGCAATGGCCACGGGCCCGAAAAGCTGGGGTTGAACTACGCCACAACGCCTATGCAGAACGGGTTGAAACAGACCCTTCAGGGTCTAAGGCAACCGGGGTTGTGTATCTTGATGAACAGGGTCGGGAAAACCTGCAACCTGCCGACATCGTTATCTCGGCGTGCCACACAATCTGGAATGCACGGTTGCTGATGCTGTCCGCCAACGACAAGCATCCTAATGGGCTTGGCAATGGCAACGAAACCCTGGGACGCCATTTTACGTCTCACGCACTTACGACCATCCACGGGCTTTTTACTCAGGAAACGGAACCCCATTTGGGTGTGTCGGGTGCTAACACGCTTTGTCTTGAGGGCTATGAGGACAAGCAACCGGCAAAAGGTGCCTTTGGCAGCCGCGCGTGGCTTGTCGGACAGGCTGCAAAACCCAACGATCTGTTGGGAACTGCTCTGGCCAAACCCGAATTGTATGGCGAGACTTTGGACGCATATTTGCGTCAAGCCAGTTTGCACTATGGTAATATGACAGTGTTGTGCGAGGAAGATAGTATTCCGGAAAACCGCGTCACGCTCGACCCATCAAAAAAAGATCGATATGGGTTACCGCAAGCCCATGTGCAAAACTCTCTTCCACAGGCAAATGCCTCGAGATTAGATTTGGCCAGGACCGAGGGTCTTCGTATCTTCAATGCGGCGGGGGCTACTGATGCCTGGGCGGGCCAGCGAAATCCTATGCACATGATGGGCGGAACAATCATGGGCGACGATGCATCGGCATCGGTCACGAATTCATATGGGCAGGTGCATGAGATCGACAATCTGTTTGTCGCC
Organism: Ruegeria halocynthiae; assembly: GCF_900106805.1. GTDB lineage: Bacteria > Pseudomonadota > Alphaproteobacteria > Rhodobacterales > Rhodobacteraceae > Ruegeria > Ruegeria halocynthiae. Next base: position 12,884 of record NZ_FNNP01000011.1, on the reverse strand, counting down.
GGCGCAAGCCTGTTTCCAACGCCCGGCGCCATCAACCCGACGGCTACGCTGGCTGCGTTGGTGTTTCGCACGGCAGATTATATTCGCACCCACCGATCAGAGTTACTGCCTTAAAACGCGCTGCGCGGCGGTTGTGCCCGCCCCATTCCATCGAATGCATCGAGCAGTTCTTCGAACCAGCGGTGCAGAGCGTTCTCTGGCGGCCAGAATGCCGTCAGACTGACAACCCGGGCCCACTGGAATGAACCGAACAGTATATAGTCCGAATAATCTGGCACTACGCCGCCCAGGAACGGGCTTTCGGCGAGCGTTGCCTCAATCGGGCACAGCGCTTGTTTGATCGCGTGACGTGCGGATTCTGGGTCAGCTCCGATTTCTTCGATGGTCTGGCCGAATTTGCGCTGGGTTCGTTCCCGATAGTAATCCTTGTCGCACTTCGCCGTCAGGGGAAATTGCTCCGCTATAACAGCGCAAAAGATCAGAGGGTGCAGAGTGTTGTCTGCCCAGTGATTGACGAACAGAGACTTTGCTTTGTCGGATGGGCTGGCAAACAGTGGATGGCCCGGATAGGCGTCCTCCAGATAAGACGCAATGCACCAGCTGTCCCGGACCCACTGATTGCCATCCACCAGAACCGGCGCCGTCACACCGCCGGATCGTGCGATCCGTTGCTTTTCGGTTATGTGCCACGGCTCTGAGTTAAAACTTAGTTGTTTATGCGCCAGCGCCATGCGGCTGCGCCAGCAGTACGGGCTCAAATGGGCTTTTGGATTTTCACCAACAACTTCAAAGAGCCTGCGCTTGTTCTCATGCGAAGTCATGTTGGGCCCCATTCTGTTTCACGGCAGTCTAGCACATTGCCAGGAACGACTGAGACCGCTTTGCGTTAAGTTCGCGCAAGGGAGTTCTGGTAAATGGCTGTCCGCCAACCGCAGGTGAGCAGCCGCCAGCGCCATCATTAACGGCCCTTTGCCGACATCCAACCTAATGCCTTGGTGCTGCAGTCGCAGCCCACAAAGCCGTCGTTCGCTGCACCTACTCGATTTTGGTCATAGCCGAGGTCTTGAGCGCGGACAAAAGGGTGAATTCGCTGCAACTGCTCCGATATCCTGTTTCGTTCGTGGATGCAGAGATCGCCCATTTTCGGTCGGCGTAACAACAATGTTCAGTTGGCTGCAATAGTCCTGATCTGAGCGTCGACTTGCTTTCGAAATCTCATGCCATCATAGCTTCCGATTAGTTGGATGTGTAGTGGCGACGTTATTTTGCCATCCGATCAAGGCCTTTTTCGAGCCATCACCGCTTACCGCGCACCGGCCAATGACAGCAATCGATATTGTGGAGTGGGTCTTGTTCTCTTTTATCAGCCCCTCGGCTTGTGGGTCTCTGAATTCAGAGGGAAACGCCACCGCTGAAATTCTCAAACCCGTGTGTTGTTTCGGTCACATCCGCCTCGAAGTGGGCGATTAAGGGCATTACCAAGGGCTCGATATGCTTATTCCATACGGATCCTGTGTAGAAATCATCTTTGATCCTGTCTCGCTCCTCGAGCGACGAGAAGGCCCGCATCCAGTGGACTTTGTCAGGATTGTCTAGATCCCGCAAAGGGCCAAAGACCAACATCCCAGCGTCGCGCAATGCAACGCGGTTCTCTTGTTCAAAGAATTCGATAAACTCCTCGCGACGTCCAGGTTTTAGTGTATAGCGACGAACTTCGATAATCATGTGTCTAGCCTGTTTGCTTAGAAAGTTCTCTTGGGCGAAGTTTGTTGAGATTGATCCTTGCCGTGCCACATTGCGTACCTATTCGTGATATTAGAAGCTCAAAATTCCCGGTTTGCCGCACCCGCGTCGAATTTGGTAATCCATGAACCTCCATTCGCATTGTGGATGTGGTTGATACTAAAACTCTGTAGAAGTCCCCCGGGTTCGGACAAAGGCTGTCCGGAACCGCCACTCATCAATTGACTGAATCAACGGACCTTGCCGCATATGAATTTCATGCGGCGAATTTCGAGGCGATGCCGCATACAATTCTTGATGGATCCTGTTGAACGTCAAACTGCCTCCAACCGAGGAGGTCGATCCAAAGATGCCCCCTTTCCAGCGGTGTTTCGCAATGAGATCAGTACATTATCCCAGAATATTACAACTCCAAATATGTCAATCTTGCGAGTTAACTACAATTCAGCTTGTATTAGGGTTGAATAGTGTTCAGCGCCTTGAACTAAGTTTATTGTGGCATTTTCACCAAACACACCCTTTAGAGAGTGAGACATTTCAACAGGCGACCAAGTGTCATTAGTCCCGTGCCAAAGGACGACGTCGCACTGCACCGCTGACAGGGTTTCGCTCCAATCCGCGACATAGGCGCTTATGAATGCAAGATAGGCTGCTGGACTCTGTACGAAGCTCTCCGATAGCGCCTTTTTCACAATGCTGTTGAAGGTCTCTTCTTCTAAAAGAACTCTTTCCGCAGCGCCGCACTTTGCGAACAATACTTTGACCATAGTTTCTGGAAAAAACCGGGTCAGCAAACTTTGAAGACACGTCAGAAACCGGAGTATCCTTGGACGCTTCATGGCCAATTCAAAAACAGACTTTCCCGCCATCTTGGGTAGAAAATCACCTATGAAAAGTGGGGCAGCGGGCGATATTAATGTTAGTTGGCAAACCAGGTTTGGCCTAGACGCCGCAACTTTTATTGCCGCCATGGCGCCGATGGAAAAGCCGACCACGTGAACACACTCGTCGTCGGTTTTACTAACCAATGCATCTATGGCGTCACAAAGTTCTGCGTCGATGGCCTTCGGTTCAAAGCTTAGCAAATTTAGAGCAATGACTTCTATGCCAGGATTGGCCTTACTTAGTAGCTCCGCATCTGCTGTGCTGCCGGGCATACCGTGGCAAAACACTACTTTCTTCATGATCCTATTTCCGAGTGATGTAAATGTGGTGCCACTGCTCAACTCCCAATTGTCAGATCATCTAAAGTTCCACTGTCGCGCAGGAAGTCGCTCCAAACCCAGGCCATGCGGTCAACAAACCACATCTTGCCACCCGAGATCACAACTATGCCGAGGCAAGTGAACCCCAGATCGAACGCCCATAGTCCGTATGCAAACGGCAACAGACCCATACCACTGGCGAAAGCAACCGCATTTGCGGTGCGTTTATGATGAGCAGCAACCTTATCGCGGTGTCGCAGCCAGACACGCTCGCCGAGAACACCTTGCGCGGACCAACTGTCGAAAGTTTCCGGCCGCGAAAAAGCGCGTGGGTTGATCCATATCCAGACAAGAACGACGCCCACCGCAAGCCACGCCCAATAACCAATCCATGCTCTGCTCCAGAGCGCCAGCGCCAGAAGCGGCAGCGGCGTCAACACGCGGGTCCAAACGGACCAAGGGTTTGCATGTCGCAGCCAAACCTCGTCCTTCATGCCCATGAGGCGTTCTGAAAATCGAGCTATATCCATCTGTGCAACTCCTGGATCCACCGCTCCGAAAATGAGAGGGGTTGGATTGGTTGAGGTGTGTGACGAGACACCGCCCCGCTCGTCAGTTGGTAGGTGTCTGGTTTCTTATTTGAACCAGGGCTTCAGCCCAGGCAATGGGTTGGTCGTACATCACCATATGGGCGGCGCCGTCGATACGGGTAAAACTCTTCGCTGGAGCTTTCAAGTATGCGCGGGGAAACAGGACCGCCCATGAACGCTGGGCGTTTCGAGTCCATAAAAGAAAGATAGCCGAGCCAAGTTTCCATAATTGGTAGTCGTAGAAGTAGCCGCTCGACCTTTAGTGATGGCACTTTAGTCACCTGACGCCTCCCAGGATTGAAAGTGAGGATAAAGGGAAGCATGATTGAGGGCCCCAGCCATTTTGGAATTCTCGAATGGCTTCAGCTAGAACTTGTAGGACACACGAAGCGCGACGGAGTCAGCCGTGATGTCATCACCTGACGTGTCGTATGCGTCTCGCAGGTACTCCAGACCGACCAAGATCTTGTCCGTCGCGCGATAGGTCGCACCAACACCGGCGGAGTAACCATCTTCGCTCTTGAAACCGCCATCAATGTTTGCATAGCCAACCACGCCATAGAGGTACGTCCGGCCAAATACATGCCCACCTTTGAACTTCAGGCGTACAGTATCGACTTTTTCGGTTTTCCCTCCGGACTCAACCTCAGCACCCGCGTCATACGTAAGTTCTCCACCGATTACGTAGCCGTCAAAATCGTGAAGATAACCGGCATGGAGACCCAGAGCTGCATTTCCATTGTCGTTATTGCCGTCGGAGACATCGATTGTGGATAGCTGCAAGCCCGCATTGAAGCCGGTCCAGCTTTCATCTGCCAAGGACAAGGTAGGCATCAGGGCTGCCAGTGTGATCGTCGTGATGGTTTTCATTCAATAGTTCCGTTTTCTTGCTTTTTTGGACAGGCCGCCTGGGCGCTGGCCATGTGTGATGCACCAGCGAGAGTGACTGTCCGTTAGCGGAGGTTTTGAAGTTACCGCTTTCTCATTTCGACCCAGCGGTGATCCAACACTCGGATTAGAGGAGGGGTTTGGGTTTGCTGGTCATTTGAAGCAGTTTCCCTGATTGGTCATATCGGGCAGTGACCAGCACCCTGCGCGCATGTGCCACCTCCAGCGGGCCACCAACTACTTCCCAAAGCCCAAATGTAAAAAGATCAAGTGTTCCGTGGCCTGCCGCACGAACAAGGTTTGGTTTTGTCCTGGGCTCAACATCATAGATGGCCACCCAATCGCCATTGGCTTGTTGTTGCAGTTCATCGGGTGAGCCCAACTGGCGTTCAACATTGAACCGGGTGGCCTCCTGGCTAACGACGCTCAGATCAGGGCCATCTCTGCCTGTCGCTGCCATGTTGGCGGCACATCCACTCAGAGCGGCACCACAGATGAGCGCGACAAACACTGAACGTACAAACTGACCGGAGTTGGCAATGCGTCGCATTGAAAACCTTCGATTTCGACTTGCCTCAATAGATGCCGGGTTCTCCGGCCCCAGTGATTTAAAGCGCCTTTTCATAGCCTTTCCATATCCTGATTGAATTTTGAGTTGCTTTGGGGGCTTCTGCTTCAAGCTTGTCCGGGTTTCAGCTCGCAGAGCCCCACACTGCTTCAGATAATTTGCGATCAGAATCCGGAGCAATTCGCGAATACCCGCCAGGCGCGACATTCGCCGCAACTTGGGTGGTGAAATATTCCCACAGACAAGAGCATTCATGGCATTCAATCCTGCATAGTGAGCGCAACTCAACCGGGTCCGCAAAGCACTATTGCTTCCGGAATTGGGCTGCGTAAACGCATCGTTAAACTTGGGTTGGCAGGTGAATTACATTGCTCTGCCAGATGAGTCGGGCTACAAACCGACCATGGGTCTGTATTTGCAGACCGCCGGTCGGTTTGCAAGAGGAATATGGATGAAAACTACGAAGCGGAAGAACATGCCGCCCAAGGAACGTCGCGATCAGTTATTGGGATGCGCTCAGATATTGTTCTTTTCCAAAGGGTTCGAAGATACGACCGTACAGGATGTGCTAGATCTGGCCGGTGTTTCAAAAGGTGGTTTTTATCATCACTTCAAATCCAAGGACGAACTGCTGTTTGGTGTCTTGGACGGAATGGCAGAGGGTGTCTTTTCGCAGATGGACCTTGTTGCCTCTGACGAGACGTCCTCTGCGCTTAAACTGCTGCGCAGTTTCACTCACCTGCGGGCAAACTACCTTCGCGAACATGACTATCCTGGTCAGGTCGAATTCTTCAGGGTCATGAACCAGGACAAAAATCTGGTCCTGCTGGAACAGTTCAAGCGCAGGGTCAGAACAGGTGCCATGCCCGTCCTAACCAGGATCATTCAGAAAGGTCGAGATGATGGCACGTTTAATGTCGCGGATGTTGATACCGCTGCAGAGCTCATTTTGTTCCTGAGCACCTTTATGGACCTCGCTCTGTTGCGCGCGATTGAGGCGCGAGGGACTGATACGGCGGACCATGCTGCTCGGAATTTGCAGGCCGCAATCGACATGCAGTTCCAAACCATCGACCGCATTCTGGGACTGCCGGATGGGACAACGGATTTCGGTTGGCCGGAAGCCGTTGACGTTACGATGGCAACCGAGCCTCCACCGCCTCCTTCGATCAACTAATTCAGTTCAGAAATCGACCAGTCAGGCACGAGACCCATGGCAACAGTAATACTTCTGAATGGTGTCGGGAGCGTTGGAAAAAGCTCCATTGCAAAGGCGCTTCAGAACATAACCGTGCAACCATTTTTTGCACATTGAAATGGATGCATTCCTTGCAATGCTGCCAAAGCGCCTTGAGGACCACCCGGGTGGGTTGAGCTTTGAAGAGCGCATCGAGACCGGGAACGCGCCCACCTTGGTGAGAACCGGATCCGAGAGGTAAAAAGCAGTTCACCAGGGGTCTGGACCAATCCAGAGGACAATGTGCATTTGGGCAGTTCATCATTTGAGAAACGAGCGACTACATGTCTGATCCCCTATGACTGGTCGTAGTCGAAAGCAGATTTTTCCGACTAAGTGACATAGTTTTCGAGATGCGAACTTTGCTGCCTTTCGTTGCAGAAGATCCAAGGTCTCCTATCCCTATACAACCTCACCGGGCAGTTGCTAGTCTGCAAATATGAAGACAGAAGACAAAAACAGGGCAAAGATCACAAAGGCGGCTCTTTACATCGAGGAGAACCTTTCGGCAACCTTACGAGCTTCCGACATTGCTAAGTATGCTCATTTATCGCACTTTCATTTTCAGCGCCTATTTTGCGCATACATGGGTGAACCGGTTAGCCAGTATGTTACCGCGCGTCGGCTGGAAGCCGCCGCAATAGGATTGAAAAATTGCTCAAGCGTCAACTTGTTGCAACTCTCACTAGACTGCGGTTTTCAAACGCACAGCGCGTTTTCCAAAGCATTCAAGAAGCAGTTCGGTGTTAGCCCCACCGCCTTTCGCAATAATCCAGAAGTCGCGCGAAAAGGCGTTGATTTAGATCGGCGATTTCTTATCAGCGCCCCCCCTAACAAGAGCATTGAAGCCGTTGGCGTCGTCAATCTGCTCCCATTTCACTTTCAGTTTCGCCAATCGTACGGAACTTATGAGGGGCAGTTTTTTCGGCAAAAGGGCCAGAATATCGGTCAACAATTCTCGACGCTTCTCGCTGAAACAACACCTCCCAATCTATTCTTGATGAGTTGCTTTCCAAACACGCCACAAAACCTAAACGACAACCGTGTTCCAATTTGGTTCGGCGGCGCGTTTTCTGACCAAACCAACAGCAGTTGGAGCAAGGAATGGCACTGCTTTGGAGTTGGGGCATGGGCCGTCTTTGAACATTTGGGAGACTACAGATTTCTCTATCAGACATGGAACCGTATTTATCGCAACTGGCTGCCCCAAACGGACTATGTTTTGCGGGATGATATCCCATTTGAAGCCTACCTAAGCCCCACGGATGCATCGGATCGTTCCCGGCAGCTCACCCGAATTCATATTCCAATAAAAAAAGCATGATCGGAACAGCAATGTCTGTGTTTGCCTGATAGCTCGACGTCAAATTGGGAAATCAAGGACAAGCGAAATGCTACTTCATCAAAACACAGCAACCCAAATTGTAGCAAAGTTAAATGCCGGTCACCTGAGCGCAAGCCAAGTCGCACAAAACCAACTGGATCGCATTCGACGGCTCGATCCAGTGATCAACGCAATTGTAGCGACCGATGACAAGCAACAGAATGACGTCATGGGTGCCTTGGCTGGCTTGCCAATCACGCTCAAAGACCAAATCCACCATCCCGCAATGGTATGCACATTTGGATCAACGCAGCACAAAGATTTTCGCCCTGCCCAGACGGCACCCGTGGTTGAACGGCTGCTCAGCGCAGGCGCACATGTCATTGGCAAAACCAATCTACCACCGTTAGCGATGGATTTTCAGTGCAGCAATCCGCTGTTTGGCACTACCAACAATCCATGGGATTTGAGCTATACGACTGGCGGCAGCAGCGGTGGTGGTGCAGCCGCCGTCGCGGCAGGGTTGAGCTTTCTTGATTTAGGCACAGACCTAAGTGGTTCGTTGCGGATTCCGGCATCCTTTTGTGGCGTTTTCAGCTTGTTGCCAACAGAGAACGCTCTGCCCAATGAGGGTATGATGGCAAACGGAGCGCCGCCGCTAAGGCATTTTGCCCGCATGGGGCCGATTGCCCGAACGCCCGAAGACCTGGATTTGGCATGGACGCATATGAGCGAACCGTCTGATGAGATACAAATGGAGTTTGCTATGCCGCGCGTATTTTGGAGCGTTGATGGTGACGGAGTAGATGTAAGCGATGACATTACCGGTTGCATTGCCAAGGCTTCAACAGCATGGGCAAAATTCGGAGTTCAAGTTTCTCGGAGCCAGCCTAAAAATTTCGACTTCAAGCGCGCCCGTCGCGCATTTGGCGAAATTATGGGCTTTGAAACTGGCGAACTATTGTCTGCCTCTGTCAGACTTCTTACTCGCTTCTTTGGTCGCGCAAGCGCACGCCGGTCGCCAGAATTCATCACCAATATCATGCTTGGCTATCGACATAACCAAAAGCGCTATGATGCCGCACTCACCGAAAAGCGTATTCTGTCTGCTGCTTTAGATGCCTCTCTGGGGGATAACGGTGTGTGGGTGTTGCCAGTCACCGCAACCTCTGCATTCAAACACATCGCGCCCACCAGTGACCACAACGGAGTGCGCGACTACGCCAATCCGCTAGTCATCAATGGAAAACCGGCAAACTACTTTGATGCTCTGACGTCATTTGTAACACCGATATCACTGACCGGTCACCCGGTAGTGATCATACCGCTGGGTTTGGACAAAAACGGAATGCCAGTTGGGGCTCAATTAGTTGGCAAAAAGGGCTGGGAGAAGCATCTGATCCAAACCGCAAAGGTGCTCTGCGAGTTATTGGAAACAACCGATTGCCCAATGCTCATACGCAAGTAACGGACAAAAACTCGGCTCGATTGCATTCTCCCCCCTCTAGAATGCACTCGTAAGAGCGGCCGTTAGTTGAAGAGCAGAACTACGGTAATTTGGGCTCTAGGGCGAAGTCACTGCCGGGGCAATGGAGCTTTTGTCTGATGGTTCGCATCTCTCCTGACGCCGGGCATTTTGTGAACTGATCAACCTGACAGACGATTCCCAAGTCAGTCGTATGCGGTGATAACCATCAAAGCAGGCCGATCTCGAACGCCATCAATATCGGTGTTGTCAAAATTTTGTCAACTCAGTTGACGATCGCCCTGGGCCGATCCGGTTAGACAAGTGACACTTTGAGAGGTGGTTTTTAAAAGTCGGCTTTCTGCGCTTCGCAGCTACTGGTGCAAGGTGCAGCATCCGGAACTATGGGCTCTCTGCAGCCATTAGATCGTTCGCAGAAATACCCTGCGACGCGTTTACCGTTCAAACCAGTGCGGTAGTACGGCTTCACCAGACCGGACTTTCACTACCACGTAGTATCTGGTCTCCTGTGAATTCACAAACTGCTAGGAAACTTGCAATTCAACTGCCGTTGGTGCCTGGGGGTTCGTACGGCCGCAACATTGGAACCCATCGTGGCACCGCCGCCTTATACCGTAGGTACTCCTCGCCAAAGCGTCGTTCCAACCCCGGCTCTTCTATGAATATGAAGTATACCGTATTGAGGAGAAAAAACACTAACGCCCAGCTGAGCAGGAGCGGGCTGCTCAACGCGATGGCTTCAGCCAAAATCATTAGGATGACCGATGAAAGCATGGGATTACGTACAAAGCGATAAGGTCCACTGACCACAAATCTTTGAGGTGGATCCCACGGTGCCGGAGTTCCATGCCCATCATGAACAAACAACTTCATCGTTTTGGCAGCCAAAACAAGCGCTGGGATAGCCAATATCGCCGCCACAGCCCAATGGAGACGCGTCCCAACATTTGCACCAAATGGCCAACATTCGCTGAACCATTGGATCAAAATCGGGATGTAAATCAGCGCTGTTCCCGGAAGGATAAGCACAGTTTTAGTCATTCGCCAAAACATGGAGTAGACTTACCACATCTTGTCTATCGTCGGGAGCGCGCCGCGCTTTATTTTCAATTTGCGGAAATCATTTGACGCGACGGACATCGCCTTGAAGCATTGGCAATTCTCATATTTCTGTCTTGGAGTTGTTCATCTTGGTGACCTGAAATGCTACGATTGTAGTTGAGGCAATAAGCAGGACATCGCGATGCGCAATGCAATCTTCTTACCCCTAGCGGCATTGTTCCTAGGGGCCACCATGTACGTTCAACCGGCAGCCGCTGCCTCAATCGGACGATATGAGGTGTTTGGCGTCGAAGACGGTGACATGCTGAAAATGCGGGCTGGGCCTGGAACAGGCTACATTGTGATTGTTGGTCTGCCAAATGGAACCGCCTTACGAGTTCACAGTTGCGAGCAAACCGGTGGCACCCGATGGTGCCGCGTTTCCTTGGAGCGCGCTCGTGGGCTCAAGGGGTATGTCTCTTGGGCATATTTGCGAAAAATTTGAAACAGCGGTGATCAGCGTTACCAACTTAACAGCATCCATGAAATGTCGACAGAAGAGGCCCTCTCCGCCTAGTTGGCACTGCTAAACATGAGCTTTGAACTGACTTGCAAGCTACAAAGGAGGCGGCCCTTCAATTGAATCGGTGAAGTCACTCGCGGCCCAGAGCCGACCTTGAACCTGGGGCCACGTTTCTGCGTTTGCAGCCCGCATTGCCGACTTTCGCTGCGCGCGCAAGATCATGCTGTGGCTGAACTTACAATCTGCAGACAAATTTAGCTTTCGCTGCGGTTGCACCAATGGCCGTTGTTGCGAAAGTCCATGGCCACAACTGCGAATGACGAGATTGGCTTAGCCGTGCAGAGCTATCCTCTGAACAGAGCTTCTCTTGCGCAGTTCAAATAATTGCCACAAAATACGCGATTCCCGGTGTATAAGGTGGTTTCGGCGAGCCTGTTTCGAATGCAGCAGCGCAGACCGGGGCGGTGAGCAGTTGGCTTATGCCTAATTCTTGAGGACCGGGAGGGCCGTAGGCCCCGAAATTGAAATGGCGATTGGTGAATCAGGCAGTTTTGTAACAGATGGATCGGCGGACAACCCTCCGACCTTTACGATTACCCTGACGGAGCCCTTGACCGACCCTGTTTTTGCCTTCACTGCGACGGGGAACGGAGGCGACAGTTTCAATCTGCGACTTACCGACCAAACGCTGGATGCTGACGGTAACACGACGTCCTTCACCGTTACCCTTGAAGAATGGGAATATCTGGACGGCGCGCATCCGGCTATCGAAACCATTAACTGGCTTGCAATCGAAGAGGGCGTGCACACGCTTCCCGACGGGCGCATCATCGAAGCTGGGACGAGTACAATCGGAAGTACCGGTCAGAATACCGGTGGCGCCGAGACGTTCAGTGCGGGTTTTACTGATCCGCCGGTGGTTCTGACATCTGTGATGTCGAACAATGACGGCACCACCGTCGACAGTGACCCGTCGAACATAACATCCACTGGATTTGATCTGACCCTTCAGGAAGAAGAAGACGAGGACGGTGTCCATGCCGCGGAAACCATCGGCTGGATCGCGATTCAGGCGGGCGGTGATACGACAAGTGGTACCGCCAGCGTTTCTGGCGACACGGTGACCCACAATACAAGCACCCTTGGGCTGGGTGACACGTTCACCAATGGCGTTGTGCTGGCCGAAACCCAAACAGTTGATGGCGGCGATACAGCGGTTGTTTCGATTGCCAACCAGACTGGCACCACAGTCGATGTCTACATCGATGAAGAACAATCCGACAACTCAGAGACAAATCATACCACCGAAGTGGTTGGGATTGTCGCCTTTGAAGAGGGTCTTATCCCCTGCTTCACCCGCGGCGTACAAATCACTGTGCCCGATGGCACGCGGCTGATTGAACAGCTTTCTGTGGGCGAAGTTGTCTTGACCCTTGGAAATGGCCCTCAGACGATCCGTTGGATTGGGTCGCGGGCGTATGATTTTGACACTTTGAACCGAAACCCGAAGCTCCGCCCGATACGGATTGTGGCCGGCGCTTTGGGCAATGGCTTGCCGGAACGGGATCTTCTAGTCTCGCGCCAACACCGGATGGTGGTCAGTTCCAAAATTTCCGAACGTATGTTCGCCAACCACGAAGTCTTGATTCCTGCAATCAAACTTACTGCTCTGCCTGATATCTTTGTCGATGAAGGCGTCGAAGCCGTGGAGTACTTCCACCTGCTGTTTGACCGGCACGAAATCATCTCTGCCGAAGGCGCGCCCTCTGAGAGCCTGTTCACTGGACCTGAAGCGTTGAAAGCGCTCACCACCGAAGCTCGCGCGGAAATTGAGGCCATTTTTCCGGAAATTTGCGACCCGGACTTTCTTCCATCCCCAGCTCGCTTCGTCCCTAAGAATGGAAAACAAATCAAAAATCTCGTGGCGCGACACCGCAGAAACAACAAACCATTGCTTATCGAAGACTGACGCAACGCCGATTGTAACCTCTTGCCAAGGCCCGTTCATTCACAACGTAACGAAAACCATGCAGCAAAACTCCGGTTGGTTTTGACAGACTTTTGAACGTAGTACCGCAAAAGCTGTCATTCTTGCACGACGTAGTATTCAGTAGAATGGGCTCTTCGCGGCTGTTCTTCGCTTTGCAGCATCATCGTCGCATGGCGCGGTACCATTGTCGCACTCGGCCCTTTCCTGCCTTTCGCACCACTCTACAGTCGCTGCACTGCGGCCCGTCGAACCCGATGGGGTGGATAGCTCCTGCTCCAACCGGCGTCGC
>NZ_FNNP01000004.1 GCF_900106805.1 Ruegeria halocynthiae | reverse complement strand
TACTGCACAGGCATCTCCCAGCCCGCAAAATCAACCAACTTACCCCCCAACTCAACATGAAGGGAGTGCAACGGCGTGCGTTTTATGGATGTCATGGCGGGCACCTTTTTTCTGCAGTTAATGGCCGGAACTCATACCTGTCAGTCTGACTCAAGCTGCACAAAATGCAACGATTCAGCCCCGAATTTTGCTAACTCACCTCTGCCATGGCAGGTCTGCATACGGACGCATACATCAATAATATTCCTATAGGAAACCTTTTTTCGTTAGGCAACACTCCTTGTGCAGAACCAATAAGACCATGTTGAGCCGTGTGCGAAACAGACCTGATACGCCCTACCAGCATCAAAGCAAATAGCTGGAAAATTGACATTTTCCCCATGCCCTATGCCGAACTGCGCAAAGACCGAACCGCATGGTCCAATACGCGCAGACCGGTGACCAGATCATCCTCAGCCGTGTCCTCGGCGAAATCATGGCTGATTCCGTTGATCGAGGGCACAAACAACATAGCAACCGGCATCAAGCGCGAGACATTGGTAGCGTCGTGCAGTGCCCCGGACGGCATCGGGCGCCAGTTGTCCGGCGCGACGGCCTGCGCACCGGTTTCCAGCGCATTGCGCAAGGTCATGTCCATGCTGACGGGCTCCAAACCCAGCATAGGGCCATATTCCAACATCATGCCCTGTTCCTCGGCCACCTGCTGCGCAGTGGTACGGATGATCTCTTCCATGCGCGCCAGCCGGTCACCATCACCATCGCGCCATTGCATTGAGAACCTCGCCCGCCCCGGCACGATAGACGATGCATTCGGATGCAGATCGACCCGCCCTATGGTCCAGACCGTTTGTGGCGTTACTACATTCTGAAAACGCTCGTTGAGCCGCGCGTTGAACAGAGAAAGAGCCTGAAACGCATCGCGACGCAGGTGCATTGGCGTGGTTCCGGCGTGGTTCTGCTGCCCTTCGAAGGTGACAACCATATCTCGGATGCCGACGATATCGGTGACCACCCCGATCCGTTCACCAGCCACATCCAATGCGGGGCCTTGCTCGATATGCATCTCGATGAAGCCATGGAAGCAGGCAGGGTCGATGAAATCCTGCGACAGGTCAGCCATCGAGGACCGCGCCGCACCAAAACTGACGCCTGCGCCGTCGATCAGATCATCCGCTTTTTCCAGAGGCAACCCGCCTGACCAGACCGCCGACCCGGTGGTGACCCCGAATCGCCCCTCTTCATCCTGAAAGCTGACGACCGAGACGGGCCAGTCACCGGAGCGCGCGATCTCCAGCGCGGCGATGACGCCCAGCGCGCCATCCAGCCAACCTCCTTCGGGCTGGCTGTCGGAGTGTGAGCCCATCAGCAGCGAAGGCCCCTCAGCCAGACCGAACAGATTGCCGACCGGATCGAAATGCGGTGTCAGGCCAGCATCCGACATCCGCCCGGCCAGCCATCGGCGCGCGGCAATATCAGCCTCGGAGTAGGCAGGTCGCACAACGCCTTTGCCTATGCCCGAAGCTCCGAATGTGCGCAGTTTGTGCAGATCGGCCAAAAAACGGGTGTGATTGACAGCCATGGCGCCCCCTTTGATGCCCGACCATAGCTATAAACCGCAACTCTCATAGGGGTTTTTTCTGTCGTGCACGAAACCGCACTGGCACCGGCCCTGAACCTGCCCTAAGACCTAAGCGCAAGAGGGATCGACATGTCACATATCACACTGGTGCGTCACGGGCAGGCCAACACAACCGCACGAGACGAGACGAACTATGACAAGCTCAGTGAGCTGGGCCATCAGCAGGCCCGGTGGTTGGGTGCGCACCTGAAGGATACACGGGCTCATCATCCGCGGGTCTATTGCGGTACCCTGACCCGGCATGTGGAGACCGCCGCAAGCATGGCCTTGCCATCGCCCGTCCGCGACGCGCGGTTGAACGAGATCGAATACTTCACCCTCGCGCAGCTGTTTCAGGATCAGCACGGAGTAACGATTCCAACCGATCGCGAGGGTTTCGTGGAGCATCTGCCCCGAACCTTTGCCGCCTGGGCCAATGGCGAGATCGACAATGCTCCGGAAACTTTCAACGCATTCGAAACCCGGGTTTCAGATGCGTTGCACGAGATTGGAACCGACGGCGGCCCGGCGATTGTTGTGACCTCGGGCGGGTTGATATCAATGGTCGTGCGGCAGGCTATGGGGCTGGACATCCCGTCGATGGCGCGTGTGGCTCTTGCCATCATGAACACGTCGATGCATCGTCTGCACCCGATTGGCGCGCAACTAAGCCCGGTACTGTTCAACGCGATCCCCCATCTGGAAGCGCCTGACCGACATTTTGCGCAGACCCACCTGTAACCTCGGAGGTTCCTGATGCAGCTATATTATGCACCCCGTACCATCTCGGTCGCCGTTGCCATCGCTCTGCATGAGTCCGGGCTGGATTATGACGCGATCCAGCTGGATTTTGCCGGCGGTGAGCAGACCAAACCCGCCTACAAGCAGATCAACCCCAAGGGCCGGGTTCCGGCGCTGGTGGTTGACGGCGGCATTTTGACAGAAACCGGGGCGCTGCTGGAATATGTTGCGGCTAGGGCGCCCAGTACCGGGCTGGTACCCGCCGATCCGGTCATGGCTGCGCGGATGCGAGAAGTTATGTATTATCTCGCCTCGACCATGCATGTGAACCACGCCCACAAGCTGCGCGGGCACCGTTGGGCTGATCAGAAATCCAGCTGGAAGGATATGAAAGTCAAGGTCGCGCAGACGATGACGGCATCATGCGCCTATATCTGTTCCAACGGACTACGCGGACCTTTTGTATTGGGTGAGGCATTTTCGCTGGCCGACGCATATCTGTACGTGGTCTGCAGTTGGCTGGAAGGCGACGGCGTTGACGTCTCGGCTTTTCCCAAGATTTTGGCGTTCCGAAAAGCGATGGAAGCGCGACCATCCATTCAGGCGGTGCGCACAGCCGGAATGCTCTGACAAAAGGAAATACGATGACACATCTCTGGGTCCGGGCAGAGCAGCGCCCGAACGAGGAACGGGTTGGATTGACCCCCGAAGGTGCCGCCGCGCTTATCGCGGTCGGTATCCGCGTGACGGTCGAGGAAAGCCATGTCCGTGCGATCCCGATTGAAAGCTACAAGAATGCAGGTTGCGAGATCGCGGCCGAGAACTCCTGGCCCAAGGCTCCGCTGGACGCCATCATCTTCGGCCTCAAGGAATTGCCCGAAGACGGCACTCCCTTGCCCCATCGCCACATCATGTTCGGCCATGCCTATAAGGGTCAGCATTCCGGTCGCGCACTCCTGCAGCGGTTCAAGGCTGGCGGTGGCACTCTCTATGATTTGGAGTACCTGGTGGATGAGGACGGCCGCCGGGTCGCGGCCTTTGGCTATTGGGCCGGGTATGCAGGTGCGGCTGTGACGCTCAAGACTTGGGCGGCTCAACAACGGGATGCGGAATGCCCGCCGGTCGGGGTCTATGCGGGCAAAGACACGCTGAATGCAGAGCTGCTGGCCGAGCTGGACGCCACCGGCGCCGACCGCCCCCGCGCTATCGTTATTGGTGCGTTGGGTCGTGTGGGCGCAGGCGCCGCTGATCTGTGCGAAGCGATGGGTGTCGCAGTCACCAAATGGGACATGGCTGAAACTGCCAGTGGCGGTCCCTTCCCCGAAATCCTGGACCATAACCTATTCCTGAACTGCATCTTCGCGCGCCCGGGTACGCCAGTCTTTGTTCCACGCTCAGCGCTCACTGCTACGCGCAAACTAACCGCCATCGGTGATGTCGCTTGCGATCCGGATAGCGATTACAACCCGGTACCGGTTTACGACCGCGCCACCACATGGGACGCCCCCACGCTGCGTGTCGCCACCGACCCGGTGATGGACGTGATGGCGATCGACAACCTGCCTTCGATGCTTCCGGTCGAAAGCTCGGAAGACTACGCCGCGCAATTGCTGCCCTCACTGCTGAGCCTGACCGATCTGGACAAGGGTGTCTGGGCACGGGCAGAAGCAACTTATGAAACTCATATCGAAGGAATCTGAGCGATGACGATTCACTGGTGTGGCACCGGCCTGTCGGCTATTCCCGGCCTGCGCCGCCTGATTGAAGGCGGGCACAAGGTTACCGTCTGGAACCGAACCATCGAGAAGGCCAAAACCGAGGTCGGAGATCTAACCGACGACATCCATGCCTTCGACATCGACGCCTTGGACACGGTGCTTGAGAAGGGCGACGTGATCGTTTCCATGCTACCGGGCGACTGGCACGTGCCGCTGGCCGAACTGGCGATATCGAAAGAGGCCAACTTTGTCTCATCCTCCTACATCGCGCCCGAAATGCGCGGATTGGACAGCATGGCTCGGGAAGCCGGCGTGGCATTGGTCAACGAAGTCGGGTTGGACCCGGGGATAGATCACCTGATGGCGCACGCGCTGGTCGCCGACTACCGCGCCTCGGACGCGTTCGATCCGCAAAACCACCTGAGTTTCATCTCTTATTGCGGGGGTATACCCAAGAACCCGAACCCGTTCCGCTACAAATTCAGCTGGTCGCCATTGGGGGTACTCAAGGCGCTGCGTTCGCCGTCGAAATCGATCCGCAATTTCGCCCCGCTTGACGTTACACGCCCATGGGACGCGATCACCAGCTATATCGCCCCCTTGCCGACGCCCGAAAGTTTCGAGGTCTACCCGAACCGCGACTCGCTGCCCTTTATGGCCGAATACCAGTTCGAGGATCACTGGACCGTCAAGGAATTCGTCCGTGGCACCCTGCGCCTGAACGGTTGGGCCGACGCATGGTCGGACGTGTTCACTGAGATCGAAACGCTTTCGGGTCCTGAAGGCGATGCGCGCCTGAAAGAGATGTCGGATCAGTTCTGGGCCGATAATGCCTATGACGAGGGAGAATCCGACCGCGTGGTTCTGTGCGTAGGGCTGAAGGCCGAGGCAGGCGGCGTTGAAGTCTGGCACAAGACTTATGTCATGGATGCGTGGGGGGACGCACGCGGCACCGCGATGGCGCGTCTGGTATCCATCCCGGTGTCATTGGCGGTCGAGGCCGTCCTGAACCGAGCAATTCCCGCAGGCGTCCACGCCGCACCGAGCGATCCGAAACTGGTGCGCGATTGGATGTCCGAGATCGACACGCTGGTGCAGCATTTGCAGATTGTGGATCATCTTGATTAGCTAAGCTACGACAGGCTGGCCAAGTCAGCGGTGGCGTTCTAGTTCAAAGCGGTGTGCGCCAGATCAATCAGGTTCTGGCGCACCTCGGGGCTGAAGAGGTTCTTGTTTGCGAGCTTCAGATCCCCGTCGTCGATATACCCATCCGGGAATACAAACTTACCGCCGTATACACAGTCAAAGACCCGCTCATTAGTGACAAATTCCTCGGCTGAGTCCGCAGGATAGTTCGACATCACATCCATTGCCGGGCCAAGATAGATCGCTTGGAAAATATACCTGAACGGCTCCCCGCCTTTCTCTGACAGCTCGGTCATCGTCTCATACCCCGTATCAGCCAATAGCTCCTCAGCAAGCTGGGGATACAGATCACCCCAGTTTTCAATCGCAATTCTGCAGTTTAGAACCGGGTAGTCACTGCGCTTTTCGCTAAACAAGGCCGGGCAATCGGATCCGGCAGCCACGCAGGCCTCAAAGAATTTCCGTCGACTGTAATCGTCGGTCAAATCCAGTCTCATGGCTTCGGCAAATGTCTATGCCGACGACTTGTACTCTTTACTCTTCAACCTGAAATAGCCTGCGTAGTTCCAAGCCCACGATCCCATTTCGTACTGCGCAACAGCTGCCTCCACCAGCGGCTCCACATCTTCCAGCCGATCCATCTTCTGTAACAGCTTGGCTTTCGTTTCCAGCGAATAGTCGTCTCCCGGCGCGCGTGCGAGCGCTGCCTCGATCGCCTCCATCGCTGCCGGGTATTCTTTGGCCCGAGCGAGCGTCATAGCCTTCCACTGCCAGGGTACGCGGCTTTCAGGGTGTTCTTCGATAGCCAGGTCGGCCTCGCGCACCGCAGCGCCCAAGTGGTTGCGCGCCAGGTACACCCGCATTTTATGTCGATACATCAACGACCGTGCAGCGGGCTTACGAACCGCCCATCTCAGTGCCTGATCACAGGCAGCAAGGACATGCTCCGGTTCGCCCGCTGTGTCCGAGCACGCAACGATCCAAGTTTTTTGCTTTTTCTGCAGAAACAACAGGCCAAGGGTGGCAAGGATGATCAAAACCGCCGCTATCTTCACCAAAGAAACAGAGCGGGGCGGGGCGCCATCAGGATGACCAGAGCTCATTCAAACAACCTAGAATATATCAAATCCGACACTAAGCAGACCATTTGTCGGTTGTCCACGTCCGCTTCATCTGACCAGAAATACTCCGAGGCGCATGTGGGACCGACCCCTCGCTCCCGTAGCACAAGCGCCGGCAGTTACATCAGATCGTTCTCGACATCCTCAGCCGATATCCCCAGCGCATCCAGCCCGTTTTCCAGATGATCCGACAGATGGGGAGTTCCGATCAGGTAATCGGCACAAGGGGTCGACGCTTCGGCCTTTGCGGTGGCGATGGCCTCGACCAAATCCTCGGCAAAAAAGCTCTCGCGACCGATCCACATGACGGCCACCAACTCGGCTTGCTCGTCCTCGCCCATCCGTTCAATGAAAGCGCGCAATTCGGCCTCGGCCCGGTTCAGTTCACGCCCCATCATGGCGACCTGGGCAATTTTTCTTGCCGAGATTTCCAACATTTGTCCCAACTCCTCGTGTTCGCGGTTCAGACATATCTGAACCCTCCCGTACGCAACCGTCTTTGATCTTGCGCAAAGCGGCAGGCTTTACCGGCGCGTACGAGAGACGGGCCGATCCGGCACCGGCGCGGTGCGGAACGGTCGGAACCGCGCCCGTTTGAGCCACAGCTTCAATGCCTGCCAGTGGATCAGCACTACGGCCCGCCGCGCCCCAAACGGACGCCGCCATAGCGATCGCAGAATAATATGGTTGCTAAGCGGTTGGCGAGGGCCGGTCAGCGTTGCGATCAGGCCACCACCGGCGCGCCCATAGTCAATCCAGACACCGACGCGCTCATCCCGATAGTCAAACCGGAAGGTATACGTGCCTTCGATCTTCTGGAACGGAGAGACATGCATCAGCTTGTCGGCCACTATCCGGTCTGCCGGCGTGATGATCGAAAAATCGGGTTTATGGCACAGATAGCTGTGGCGTGTACCATAGGTGTTGGTCACCTCGGCCACCACTGCATAGAGCTGATCCGCTTCATCAAAGCAAAACCAGAAGCTGACAGGGTTGAACACATGCCCAAGCAGCCGGGGTTGAGTCAGCAACATCATTCGAGCCGGTAGCGGAATACCTTGCGTTTCAAAACATTCGCGCAGCCAGACCGCCCCGCGCCCCTGACCGGGTTCTCCCCCGTGATCGAGATCACGCCAGTTGGTGATGTTAGCAGCATTGACCGAGAACAGCGCAGGTGTCTCGAGGCAGGCTTCCGGGTTGAACAGAATGTAGTCGATGGAATAGCGAAATGCATTCTCGACGGCGCCCTTGCGTCCGTGAAAAGTATGACCTGCAATGTGATCAACTGTGTTCATGATGCAGATGTTCCGTACTTCCTGCAAACTGTTCAAACGACATTCTTTTCCGCATACTCCTTCTGCTTACATTACGATAAACAGCCCGTAGTGGATGAAAAATTGTAATCCAAACTGATCCAGCTTGGGCCACGTCGCGTATTGAGGTTATGTTTACTGAGATCTACACCGCGACTTTGGACGAACCGGCACCTGAAATTGCCGCCAAGTCTGTCTGGCGCGGCCCCAAACGCTTCAAGGGCAAACCGGTGAACAAACAAAACAAAACCTGCGACACCAAGAGAGAATGGGTGGGCCACGTTCGTCGTATCCGCGACGCGCAGGATCAGGTTTCTTTTGCTGAGCTTTTTCAGCATTTCGCACCCCGCATCAAAGCATTCCTGATCAAGTCCGGATCGGATGCGGCGCTGGCCGAGGAATGTGCGCAAGAGGTAATGGCGACCCTTTGGCACAAGGCCCATCTGTTCGATCCTTCCCGCGCGACCGTAGCGACGTGGGTGTTCACAATCGCAAGGAACAAGCGCATCGATGTGTTGCGCAAGCAACGCCGCCCCGAACCTGAAGACCTCTGGTGGGGACCAGAAGCAGAGCCCGAGCAGGAAGACGTTCTGGTACTGCAGCAGGAAACCGCGCAGCTGCGTGATGCCATGACGGCGTTACCCGAGGCGCAAAGACAGCTGATCGAGAAAGCCTATTTCGGAGATCTGAGCCATCGAGAAATCGCATCTCAGACCGGATTGCCTTTGGGCACGATCAAATCACGGATACGGTTGGCGCTGGATCGCTTGCGCCACGCGATGAATTGAGATGACGATGATGAGTAACGATATCAAACATCACCTGACCGACGACCTGCTGATGGCCTATGCCGCAGGTAGCCTGCCCGAAGCGTTCGACCTGATGGTTGCCACGCATCTGTCATTGTGTGACCACTGCCGTGCCCGCGCCGAAAGCTTTGACGCCGTTGGCGGCTGTGTTCTGCAGGCGCAGGATACCACTGAAAGCATGAACGACGGCTCGCTGGCGGCGACGATGGCATTGATCGCCCAAGGTGTGCCCACGCCCCGACCCGAACGCTCGTTCTGTTCGGTCTTACCTGCACCGCTGCAAGATTATGTTGGCGGTGATGTGAATGCCATCAAATGGAAGCCAGTCGGCATGGGTGTCAAACAAGCCATTCTGCCGACAACCAGCGAAGCCACCGCGCGGTTGCTGTTCATTCCGGCCGGGTCCGCTGTGCCTGACCACAGCCATAACGGCATTGAGCTGACCATGGTCCTGCAGGGTGCCTTCTCGGATGAGCTCGATCATTTCGCGCGTGGCGATGTCGAAATCGCCGATCAGGATGTTCACCATACGCCTACGGCAGATATATCAGACGATTGTATTTGTCTGGCCGTCACTGACGCACCGCTGAAGTTCAGCAAACTGATGCCGCGCCTGCTCCAGCCTTTCCTGCGAATCTGACTACGGGTAGCTAGCTTTCGGTCTTTCCCAGCGGCACCACGTTGGACTGATCATCGGGTGCAATCTCTTCGAAATCGAAATTGTCCAACCTCTGCGCGCGGCGACCGGCCTTTTCGGCACTGATCTTGATTTCCGAAATATCCTTGGCAGCCTGCCCGAAATGGCGATCAAGGTTCAACACACGATCGCCCAGACGTTCAACATCCTTGTGCAGCATCCCCAGTTCTTTGCGGATCGCACCCGCCTGTTCCTGCATCCTCGCGTCCTTGAGGATCGCACGCATCGTGTTCAGTGTCGCCATGCAGGTGGTCGGGGACACGATCCAAACGCGTTTCGAAAAGCTCTCCTGCACCAGTTCAGGGAACTTGGCGTGCAGCTCGGCATAGACCGCCTCGGACGGCAGGAACATCAGCGCTCCATCAGCAGTTTCGCCATCCAGGATATACTTCTCGGCTATATCGTTGATGTGCTTCCGCACCGTACTGCGGAACATCTGTGCCGCAGCTTTCAGCTCCAGATCATTAGTCGATCCGATCAGCGCCTCATAGGCTTCCAGCGGGAATTTGCTGTCGATCACAATCGGTCCAGGAGGGTTCGGCAGGTTGATCAGGCAATCCGCTCGTCGCCCGTTCGACAATGTTGCCTGCAGCTTAAAACTATCCGATGGCAGCGCCTTAGAGACGATATCGTTCAGCTGGATCTCCCCGAACGCGCCGCGCGTCTGCTTGTTCGACAGAATATCCTGCAAACTCAATACATCTCCTGAAAGCTTGGTGATGTTGTCTTGCGCCTTGTCAATCGCCGCGAGACGTTCCTGAAGTTGCGTCAGCGAACTCGCTGTTTGCTTCGATGATCCATGCAGAGATTCTTTCATCCGCTCCTGCATCTCGGCCAGCGCGCGCGCCGATTTCATCGCGTTATCCGCCAGTCGGTCATTCATTTGTTGCTGCACCGAGGATAGGCGGGATTCGACAGTCTGGATCACTTGCACCTGCGCATTGGCCTGCGCGTCTGAAACATGCTGCAGACCACCACGCATTTGCTCCTGCCCTTGCCCCAGTGCCTGCACGTGTTGGCCCAGATGCGCTATCTGCCGCGCCAGAGGTTCCGCCATCCGCGCCGAACGGTTTGCAGCGCGTAGCGACAGAAACAACAGCAACAGAATCAACGTCACCACACCGCCCGCAATCAGGATAACGGGGTCATTCAATGCATATTGGGTGCCAGCAATCTCGATCATGTCGCCTCGGGTGTTCTTGTTTTATTCTTCATAACCCGAGCGGACCCTCGGATCAACTGCGGCCGAACAGGCGTTCGATATCGCTCAGCTTCAGTTCCACGTAAGTTGGCCGTCCGTGGTTGCATTGGCCGGAATGAGGCGTCGCCTCCATCTCGCGCAACAGGGCGTTCATCTCTTCGGCGCGCATCCGACGCCCGGACCGGACAGAGCCGTGGCAAGCCACGCGGCTCAGGATCGCCTCGATCCGCGCCTGCACGGTTCGGCTTTCGCCCTGATCGGCAAGCTCATCAAGAATGTCGAGGATCATCGCGCGGGCATCGACCTCGCCTAGAATGGCCGGGGTCTCACGCACGGCGATAGCACCGCCGCCAAAGGGTTCTATGGCCAATCCAAAACGCGCCAGATCCTCTGCAACAGCCATCAGGCGCGTGCAATCGCTTTCGGTCAGGTCGACGATTTCGGGGATCAGCAAAGCCTGCGCCGCGACGCCGTTTTTGGCCATCTGAGACTTCAGCTTCTCGTAGACCAAACGTTCATGCGCCGCGTGCTGATCCACAATCACCATACCATCGGCAGTCTGAGCGATAATGTAGTTCTCGTGCACTTGCCCACGCGCAGCACCCAAGGGCAGGTCTTGCCTCTCCTCGATCGGCGCAACTTCGGGCACCGGCTCAACGAAACGTCCGCTATAATCCTGCGACAGCTCCGCAAAGCCCGGAGACTGCGCCCGATAGGCTGCCTGACGTGCTGCGGGCGAAGGGCGATCCATCTGATACACCCGCGCCGGCGCAACGGACTCAGGTTCTGGCCGCATTGCACCCAAGGTAGCGTTGGCGACAGTCGAGGATGCCCTGTGCCCGGCCTCGGCCAGCGCATGGCGCAGGCTGGACACGATCAAGCCGCGCGCCAGACCCGGATCGCGGAACCGCACTTCGGATTTTGCAGGATGCACGTTCACATCGACCAGCGTCGGATCGCAATCAACAAAAAGTGCCGCCGCAGGATGCCGGTCGCGACTGAGAAAATCGAAATAGGCGGCGCGCAGGGCTCCAGTCAGCATCTTGTCCCGCACAGGTCGCCCGTTGACGAAAAGATACTGCGCTACGGCAGCACCGCGCGAATAGGTCGGCAGCGCAGCATATCCATACAGCCTGAGCCCTTCACGGGTGGCATCAATCTGCAAGGCGTTCTCGGCAAACTCACGACCAAGAACACGGGCCAGACGGGCGTGCAGCGCATCGAACAGATCACCATTCTCGCGGTCGGCGCGGAAGGTCACGCGCCCCTCACGACCGCCCGAGACATCGCGCAGAGTGAACGCGACCGCAGGCTCAGCCATCGCCAGACGTTTCACGATGTCCGAGATCGCCTGCGCCTCGGCCCGGTCCGTGCGCATGAATTTCAGCCTAGCTGGAGTGGCGTAGAACAGGTCGCGCAGATCGACCACCGTGCCTGCGCGCAATGCTGCGGGTTTCACCGCCTCCATTTGACCACCTGATACGCGGATCGAGGCCGCGTCAGCCCCCGGAACACGGCTGGTGATACTCAGACGCCCAACTGCCCCCAACGATGGCAGGGCCTCACCGCGAAACCCGAATGTATGAATGTTCAACAGGTCCGACCCGTCGATCTTTGAAGTGGCATGACGCGACAATGCCAACGGCAGATCACTTGCCGCGATGCCGCAGCCGTCATCTGTGACACGAATCAGAGTCTTACCCCCGTCCGCGATATCAATGGCAATCCGAGCGGCCCCGGCGTCGATGGCGTTTTCGACCAGTTCCTTGACCGCAGAGGCCGGTCGTTCCACGACCTCACCCGCCGCAATCCGGTTGATAGCCGCATCATCAAGCTGTCGGATCACCGGGCGATTATCGCTGATATTGGGGTCTGCATAAACCATACCGCTAGACCTAGCATAGGTACACGCGATTCGACCACTGATTTGAATGGATGCCAAGGGGGTCTAAAACAGGGTGTCCGGCCAACTTGACCGCGCCGAAGAGGGGGTAGCGACTAGGGTCAGAACTGGCCGGACAAACCAAAGTGAGTGGTGGTCATGCGGTTAACAATTGAAGATTTGGTATCACGCGATATGGAATAAATCTTGTTAAGATTAAGGGACTGTTTCCACTTGGCGAAGTTCAGCCGATACCCTGCGGAGACCGTTGGCGTGAATACGCCAAGTCAAGCGTGACTTGGTGCTCCTGTACGGGCGCGGCACGGGCCAAGGGCGGCGGTTAGGGCCAGAATCAGGCCCGAGATCGTCGCAATCATCCCTGCCGCGCTCACGGCATCTGCAGCACCCAGCCACAGCGGGCCATACCCTGCCAACACGTAGCCTGACACGGCAGAGACGGTCGCAAAAATTACGCTCCAGACGATCTGGGTTTCAAGCCTGTTGGTCATCATCCGGGCCGCTGATGGCGGGCAGATAAACATGGCAATCACAATGATTGAGCCCACCGCATCAAATGCAGCAACAGCGGCGATCGCAGCGGTGATCACCAAAGCCAGCCCAAGCGCACCGGTTCGGATACCGATGGTCCGGGCAAAGCCCTCGTCAAAGGTAGATATCTTGAGCGGTCGCCAAAACAGCCACGTAAACAGGATGACACCCGTCAATGTCAGCGCGATGCGCGGCAATTCAGGCGGCAGCCCAGCCAATGCCTGCACATCCAACAGCGACGACCAGCCCGTTGCATCCAGCCATATCAGGCTTTCCAGATTCCCGTACAGCGCGTGCTCCACATCCAGATGGACTGTCGAAGTGTCGGTTTGCTCAAGCAGAAGAACACCGCCCGCGAACATGGTCGTGAATACGACACCCATCGCAGCACCCGGTTCGATTTGACCCAATCGCCGGATGGCTTCGATCATCACAACGGCGACAACAGCGGCCCCGGCCGCACCCAGCATCATCGGCCAGGTTGAGATCGCCCCCGTCAGCAAAAACGCCACGACGATACCGGGCAGCACCACATGGCTGATCGCATCGCCGATCAGGGCCTGTTTGCGCAGCACCAGAAAATTGCCGGGCAGTGCACAGGCGATGGCGGCAAATGTGCCGATCAACAACGGCGTCAGCGACAGGGGTACAAACTCTTCGCCGCTCATGGCGTAACCTCCTGCGGACCACCGATACGGCGGTCGATCTCGGCGATCTGGTCTTGTGTCAGCACGGTTTCAATATCGCGTAGACCATTGTACAGCGCCGCGGTCGCCTCATGCGCCTGATCGGCGCGCACGATCTCCCACCGCTTTTCATCCCGCAAGGCTTTGGCGGCACGCGATTTGCCAGCCTCAGTCGCGACACCATCGGCACGCACGGCGCCAGCACGGCGCAACAAGCGAATGGTCAGCGGTTCATATATCTTCTGCCCTTGCGCCAACGCCAACAAACCCTGCCGGATATGCACTCGGCGCTGGAACCGCAAATGGCGCAGAACGGCGGCCAGTACACCTCGCACTGGCGCAAGCAACAAGGACAGCGCAAAGAATCCAAAGCTGACCAGAACGATGATCGGACCTGTCGGCAAGTTCGGGGCCAAGGCTGACAGCGCCGCCCCCAAATAGCCCGCAAGACCTCCGGCCAGCCCCGCGATCAATACCACGCGGTCGGATCGGTCAGTCCAGAACCGGGCCGTCACCGGAGGAATAATCAACAAAGCAACGATCAGGATCAGGCCAACGATTTTCAGCCCAACCACGGTGACAGCCATGACAAGGCCCATCATCGCAAGATCAATCCGATGCACGGGCAACCCGCGCGCAGCAGCGAATTCGGGGTCAAAGGCCACCATTGTCATCGGACGGCGGATGATCATCACCAGCACCAGCGTCGCCGCGCCTCCGATCGCGATCACCAGGGCATCCGCCCACAGCATCCCCGCAGTAGAGCCCAGCAAGAACCCTTCCAGCCCGGCTTGCCGACCAACTCCCATGGTTTGAATGACGGTCAGCAGAACAATACCAAACCCGAAGAACACTGACAGAACTGCGCCGATGGCGGCATCTTCTGCAAGCCGTGTATGGCGTGTCAGCCAGTTCATACAGAGCAGACCGATCCACGCGGACATGGCCGAACCCGCAAGCAGACCGATCAGGTTACGCCCATCGCCACCAAAGGCCACCAAAACCATGAAAGCAAGGCAAACGCCTGGTAGGGTCGCATGGCTGATGGCATCGCTGACCAGAGCACGTTTGCGCAGGAACAAGAATGTCCCGGTCACACCCGCCGAAACGCCTAACAACGTCGCACCGATTGCGACCAGCGTGGCGTTATAGCCAAGCTGTAGGGTCAGAGCTTCCCAGAGCATGGCTATCCCAACGCGCGTGATATCTGATCGATTTGGGCCGTTGCGAGGCGCCCGCCATAGGCAGCTTGCAGCGTTTCGACAGTAAAGGCCTGCGCCACCGGGCCTTCGGCCACTTTGCGGGTGTTGATCAGGAATACATGGTCGAAATAATCTGTAACCGTGGCCAGATCGTGATGCACCACGACGACAGTCTTACCCGCCTCTTTCAACGATTTCAGCACAGCGATGATGGCCTTTTCGGTCGCGGCATCGACGCCCGCAAAGGGTTCGTCAAGCAGATACAGATCGGCGTCCTGCGCCAAGGCACGGGCAAGAAAGACCCTCTGCTGCTGACCACCAGATAGCTGGCCAATCTGACGGTCGGCGAATTCACGCATACCCACACGGTTCAGGCAGTCCATCGCACGGGCCTTGTGGCGTGCGCGAACACGGCCCAGAAGACCCAACTGACGTGACAAGCCCATCAGAACCACGTCAATCACGCGCGTTGGGAAATCCCAGTCCACGCTGGCGCGTTGTGGCACATATGCGATACGGGCGCGTTGATCATCGAGCGGCTGACCATAGACCATCACCTGCCCAGACAGCGGCGAAACGATACCCAGTGCGGCCTTGAGAATGGTCGATTTGCCGGCCCCGTTCGGCCCGATGATCGCGGTCATCGCGCCAGGTTGCACCGTCATATCCACCGAGAACACAGCAGGTTTTTGCCCGTACGAAACAGTCAGACCGCGAATGGCAAGAGGGCTGTGATCAACGTTCTGTTCTTCTGTGGAAACACCCTGAACTGCGGCAAGTTCCAGCATCGCTCAGAACCCCGCCGACAATTTGCCGTTCATGCCACGCGCGGGCGCGTCCGCGCCCAGTGCACCGGCGATCACGGTGATGTTGTGATCGAGCATACCAATATAGGTGCCCTCATAGGTGCCCGGTTCGCCCATGGCGTCGGAATAAAGTTCCCCGCCAACACCCACGTCATGCCCTTCGGCTGCGGCACCCTCGATCAGGGCACGCATCGAGCGGTCGGAAACCGAGCTTTCCACAAAGACCGCATTCAACTGCCGGTTCACAAGTGTGTCGACCAGTTCACCAATCCGGTTCAGGCCCGCCTCGGACTGGGTTGAGATGCCCTGAATGCCCAAAACTTCATAACCATATTCAGCACCGAAATATCCAAAGGCGTCGTGGGCCGTAACCAGCACACGATTGTCTTCAGGAACTGCGATCAACATTTGGTCACCATAAGCGCTCAATGCGTCGATCTCGGCCAGGAACGCCTGGGTATTTGCGGCAAAAACATCTGCGGCCTCAGGTCGGGCTTCGGTCAGCGCGTGTTGCACCTCAAGCACCACATCACGCCACAACACCGGGCTCATCCAGACGTGCGGGTCGTATTTGTCGTCATAATTATCATGGGCGCGCAGTTTGGTTTTGTCGATCCCTTCAGCCACAGCCACAACGCTCTGCTTGCGACCCAGATCGTCAAAGAAATCACCCATCTGTGCTTCCAGATAGAGCCCGTGCCACAGCACCAGATCGGCGCGAGTCATCGCCACGATATCGGTCCGGGTCTGGCGATAGGCATGCGGGTCGACACCCGGGCCCATCAGGCCTTTGACCTCAACCTGATCCCCGCCAACCTGACGGGCAGCGTCGGCAATCATGCCGGTGGTGGCGACCACTTTAAGCGGCGCCTCAGCCATGGCAACTGCCGGCAATGCAGCGGCCAACGCCAATGCTGCAAGAAAGGTGCGACGAATCATCTCCGACTCCGTTCGGGTGTCTTATTCACCCAATATGAGAACCATTCGCAAGTAAGTCAATGCAAATGCGAATTACTCGCAAGAAAACACCTATTTTGTCCATTTGGTCAAATTTTTAGCTGTTCACGTGTTGGCACACCTTTCCTTTCCCTGCGACCCATGCGATTTTACTGCAAACCTCCTAAAGGACGGAAGTAATGGAAACGCAGAGCTCAGAAAGCCCCGTGCGCACCCCGCATCTGCCGCAGGTGACTGAACCCCGGAACCCCGGCATGGAACTGGATCTGGATTGGGTGCGGGCCGTACAGGCCAATACGTCGGCCATTGAACGCCGCGCCGCGACCCTTCCCGGTCGGCGATCGGTGAAGAAGGATTATCAAGCCGCGTGGCTGCTGAAGGCGATCACCATGATCGACCTGACCACTTTGTCGGGCGATGACACGGTGGGCCGGGTCCGCCGTCTGTGCGCCAAGGCCCGTCAACCGGTGGCGCCAGCGGTCCTGCAGGCACTGGATATGCCGCCAATCACCACCGGAGCGGTCTGTGTCTACCATGACATGATCGAAACTGCCGTTGATGCGTTGAAGGGCACGGGTATACCGGTTGCCGCGGTGTCCACCGGCTTTCCGGCGGGCCTATCCCCCTTCCACCTGCGCGTGGCCGAGATTGAAGAAAGCGTCAAAGCGGGTGCTGAAGAGATCGACATCGTGATCTCACGCCGCCATGTGCTGTCTGGCGACTGGCAGGCCCTGTACGATGAGATGAAGGCGTTCCGCGTCGCTTGTGGCGATGCCCATGTCAAAGCCATCCTCGCCACCGGTGAATTGGGCAGCCTGCGCAATGTCGCCCGCGCCTCGCTGGTCTGCGTGATGGCCGGGGCGGATTTCATCAAGACTTCGACCGGCAAGGAAAGTGTGAACGCTACTCTGCCCGTTTCGTTGGTCATGATCCGTGCGATCCGCGACTACTATGACCGCACCGGGTACCGCGTTGGCTATAAGCCTGCAGGCGGCATCTCAAAGGCTAAGGACGCGCTGGTTTACCTGTCTCTGATCAAGGATGAACTGGGTGACCGTTGGCTGCAGCCGGACTTGTACCGCTTTGGCGCATCATCATTGCTGGGCGATATCGAGCGGCAATTGGAACACTACGTCACCGGTGCCTACTCCGCTGGCTACCGTCACTCCATGGGCTGAGGACAAGAACAATGACAGTCAAAGAGATTTTCGAGACCATGGATTATGGCCCTGCCCCTGAAAGCGCCGCCGAAGCACTGGCTTGGCTGGTCGATCAGGGCGACAAGTTCGGTCACTATATCGACGGTGCCTTCACCAAGCCTGGCAAGGGGTTTGACAGCCGCAACCCGGCGACCGGAGAAGTTCTGGCCAAGCTGACACAAGCCAAACAGGCTGACGTGGACGCTGCCGTTGGTGCCGCACGTAAAGCGCAACCCAAGTGGGAAAAGCTGGGTGGTGCGGGTCGTGCTCGGTATCTCTACGCGATTGCGCGCCTGCTGCAGAAGCATTCGCGCTTGTTTGCAGTGCTGGAGAGCATGGATAACGGCAAACCGATCCGTGAATCACGCGATATCGACATCCCGCTGGCTCAGCGGCATTTCTATTACCACGCGGGCATGGCGCAGCTGATGGAAAGCGAGCTGCCCGACGCTCAGGCTCTGGGCGTGTGCGGCCAGATCATCCCGTGGAATTTCCCGCTGCTGATGTTGTCGTGGAAGATCGCCCCGGCGCTGGCAATGGGGAATACGGTGGTTTTGAAACCGGCCGAATATACTTCGCTAACCGCTTTGCTGTTTGCCGATATCTGCACACAGGCCGGGCTACCGAAAGGCGTGGTCAACATCGTGACCGGCGACGGTGCCGCGGGCGAGATGATTGTAAACTCGGACGTTGATAAAATTGCCTTTACCGGCTCAACCGTTGTAGGCCGCCGTATCCGCGAGGCGACTGCAGGCTCGGGCAAGGAACTGACCCTGGAACTGGGCGGCAAATCGGCCTACGTCGTCTTCGACGACGCCGATATCGATTCAGCTATCGAAGGTCTGGTCGACGCGATCTGGTTCAATCAAGGTCAGGTCTGCTGTGCGGGATCGCGCCTGCTGGTGCAAGAAGGCATCGCCGACCGCTTCCACGAGAAGCTTCGCGCCCGGATGGACATGTTGCGCATCGGCGACCCGCTGGACAAATGCATAGATGTCGGCGCGGTTGTGGATCCGGTTCAGCTGCAGACCATCAAGGGCATGGTCGAAAGCAACACGGCCGGTCACGTCCATCAGGCGGCCTGCGAGCTGCCAGAGAATGGCTGCTACTACCCGCCGACATTGATCTCGGGGTTAGAAACCTCAGACCCGCTGATGCAGGAAGAGATTTTTGGCCCGGTTCTGGTGTCGTCTACTTTCCGCACCCCGGAAGAAGCGGTCGAGTTGGCCAACAACACTCGCTACGGCTTGGCCGCAACGGTCTGGACCGAGAACGTGAACCTCGCACTGGATATCGCACCCAAGCTGGTCGCCGGCGTGGTCTGGGTGAATGCGACCAACCTGTTCGATGCCGCTGCCGGGTTCGGCGGCGTGCGCGAAAGCGGCTTTGGCCGCGAAGGCGGTTGGGAAGGTCTGGCGGCCTATACCAAGCCCAAAGGCAAGGCTAAGCCGCTGGCGAAGGTCGAAGCCACTACGGGCGAAGGTGCCCCTGTCGATCCGATTGACCGCACCGCCAAGATGTATATAGGCGGCAAGCAGGCCCGGCCCGATAGCGGCTACTCAAAACCCGTCTGGGGCAAATCCGGCCTGCTGGGCCATGTGGGACTTGGCAATCGCAAGGATGTCCGGAACGCGGTTGAGGCCGCGGCAGGTGCCAAAGGTTGGTCCAAGACCACCGGCCACCTGCGGGCGCAGGTCCTGTATTACATCGGCGAAAACCTTTCGGCGCGGGCCGATGAATTCGCCGTTCGTATCGACGCAATGACCGGCAAAAAGGACGGCGCGAAAGAGGTCGAAGCTTCGATCCAGCGCCTGTTCACCGCAGCCGCCTGGGCCGACAAGTATGATGGTCAAGTGCATGGCGTTCCGATCCGGGGCGTGGCCATTGCAATGAAGGAACCGGTCGGTGTCATCGGCGCGCTTTGTGCGGATGAGGCGCCGCTTCTGGGTCTGGTCTCGGCCATGGCCCCTGCGATTGCGATGGGCAACCGGGTGGTTTTGGCAGCCTCCGAGCCCTATCCGCTGGCGGCGACCGATTTCTACCAGATTCTTGAAACTTCGGATGTGCCCGCAGGCGTGGTCAACATCCTGACCGGTAGCCATGCGGAACTGGCGAAACCGCTGGCCTCGCACCTGAACGTCGATGCGGTCTGGTCGTTCTCGTCCACCGATCTGTCAAAAGAGATTGAGGTCGTCTCGGCCGGGAACATCAAACGCACCTGGGTCAATAACGCAACGGCATTTGACTGGAGCGTAGACCATTCCCGCCGCTTCCTGCAGGCTGCGACCGAAGTGAAAAACATCTGGGTGCCCTACGGCGAATAGGGCTCCCGCATCAGGGAGGCCCAAATGGATTTTTCAGGAAAGACTGCCATCGTTATCGGTGGCACCAGCGGTATTAATCGAGGCATCGCCGAGGCTTTTGCGGCATCGGGTGCCAAATTGGCCGTTGCCAGCCGTTCACAGGAAAAAGTTGATGATACAGTTGCGGCGCTGAAGGCGGCCGGTGCGCAGGAGGCAATCGGTGCGGCCTTTGACGTGCGAGATCCAGACGCGGTGGCCGCAGGATTGAAACAGTTCCATGACGCTTTGGGTGATTTTGACGTTCTCGTCTCAGGCGCGGCGGGCAATTTCCCTGCACTGGCCGCCGAGATGTCGGTCAACGCCTTCAAGACCGTGATCGATATCGATCTGATGGGCACGGTCCATGTGATGAAAGGGGCTTATCCTTTCCTCAAACGCCCCGGCGCCAGCATCATCAACATTTCGGCCCCGCAGGCGTTTCTGCCCTACGAAGGGCAGGCCCATGTCTGCGCCGCAAAAGCGGGTGTCGATCAGATCACCCGCACGCTGTCGATGGAATGGGGCATTGAAGGCATTCGGGTGAACTCGGTCGTGCCCGGTTTCATCGAGGGCACCGAAGGGGCCAAACGCCTGGCCCCGACGCCTGATGCCGGAGAAGCGCTGCGCCGTGACGTTCCGCTGGGGCGCTGGGGTCAGCCTCGGGACGTTGCCAATGCCTGCCTGTTTCTCAGCTCGGATCTGGCCAGCTATATCAGCGGCACGGTTCTGTCTGTGGACGGTGCGCTGTATCAGCGCGGGTCCGGCAAGTTCGGACAGATGATGGGGCAGATGCTGCGCGACGCAGCAGGAAAGCAGGGCTGAGCATCTCTGCGGAATTCTGCGAGGGTACTGCCCGTGCAAAGGTGTGTGTGTAGGAGACCAGACATTCAGCAAACAAAGCCAAATGTCTGGTTTAGAATCTTGGCGTCACTCGTGACCCGACGTGCCCCACCAATGCGGTTGATCTGCTCCGCCCTTGTTTCATCAGTTCGTGGTTTCCAGCCCCTCGGGCTTGCCAACAACGGTAAAGTGCAGTCCATCGGGGTCCAGCAATTCGGCCGCGACGCGGTTCACATCTTTCAACGTCACCGCGTTCACCTTGTCATTACGGGTCGCAATATAGTCGATGGGCAGGTCTTCCATCTGCATCCCCACCATGATCCCGGCGATCTGTCCGTTGCCATCAAAACGCAGCGGGTAGGCCCCGGTCAGATATGTCTTGGCGTCATCCAGTTCTTTTTGCGTCACGCCTTGTGTGGCTGCGCGCGCCCACTCCTGCCGGATCACGTCCACCGCTTCGGCAATACGGTCATTGGCTGAAGAGACCGAACCCAGATAGACCGAAGCCAGATCCTTGGGCACCAGATAGGTCGCCACACCATAGGTCAGGCCGCGTTTTTCGCGTACTTCCTGCATCAGACGACTCTCGAAACCGCCGCCACCCAGAATATGGTTCAGAATATAGGCCGCAAAAAAATCAGGGTCGTCGCGATCAATGCCCTCCTGACCAAACAGAGCGACCGATTGCGGAGTGTTAAAATCCACCACATTCACGCCGCCGTCAATTGTGACGTCTGCCTTGTCCGGAACAGGTTTTCCGGTTGCAGGCAGGTCCACCAGCAAATCGTCCAGCAATACGCCCAGCTCTTTGGCGGTGATGTCTCCAACCGCGCCGACATAAAGCCGGTCTCTGGCAAAAACATTGTCATAGGCGGCAACGATATCGTCACGAGTCAGGGCAGAGACACTTTCGATCGTACCTTTACCGTCCGACCCATAGGGATGGTCGCCATAGGCCATTTCCGCAAAACTGCGGCCTGCGATATCGTTTGGGTCTGTCTGATCCGATCGCAGGCCTGAAATCACCTGAGCCCGCACCCGGTCGATAGCATCCTGATCGAAACGGGGCTTGTGAATCGTGGTCTGCAACAGATCAATCACCTCATCCCGGTTCTCGGTCAAAAACCGTGTCGAAATGGAAACTGTGTCATCCGTCGCACGATAGCTGAAAGACGCCGCCAGCGATTCAAGTTCGCGGGCATAGGTTCGCGCGTCCATGTCGCCCGCGCCTTCTTCGATCAGCCCGCTCATCAGGTAGACCGCGCCTCGTGCGTCCGGATCGTCCAGCGAGGTACCGCCCCGAAACCGCAGTTCCAGAGCGGTGAAGGGGATCGAGTGATCCTCGACCAGCCAAGCGGTGATACCGCCGGGCGAGGTAACTTCTTCAATCTCGATTTCAGCCCATGCGGGCAGCGCAATCACAACAGCGATAAGGGTCGCGAAAATCCGTTTCATTGGGTCACCTCATCGTCACGTATCATCCAGCCAGTTACGGATGTTTCGAGCTGCAGCACCTCGCGGGCTGCGGCGATGATTTCATCCCCGGTGACGGTCTGTACGATATCGGGCCAGGCCTGCACGTCCTCGACGGTCAATCCGCTGGTTAACGCGCGGCCATAGCGGTTTCCGATACCGTCCACATTGTCGCGCGCATAGGTTTGCGCCGCGCGGAGCTGCATTTTGATGCGGTCCAGATCTTCCTGATTCACGCCTTTGGCGATGAAATCCGCGACGGCTTCGTCCATTGCATCCTCAGCCTCCTGCAACGAGACGCCCTCGGCCGGCACAACGATCAGATCAAAGGTCGTGTCGTCCAATGAGACACCACGGTAGAACGCCCCGGTATAGACTACCTTCTGCTGCTCGAACTGAAGCTTCTCGTTCAGGTAGGAGGTGGTGCTACCGCCCAGCAACTCGGCCAGCAGGTACAGAGCGGCGGCTTTTTCCTGCTCACCTGCATCGCGTTCGGGCGCCAGATAGCTGCGCTGCACATAAGGTTGCGCCACGCGGGCATCCTTGTAGGTCAGGCGGCGTTCTGCCGTTTGCGGAGGCTCCTGCGAGCGGACTCGTTCCGGCAGATCGAGATTGGCGGGAATCACGCCGTAATACTGATCAGCCAGCGCCCTGACCTCGCCCGGGTCGACATCGCCGGTTACAACCAGAATGGCGTTATTGGGCGCATAGTGGGTCTGATAGAAGGACAGCGCATCGTCCATGTCCAGCGCTTCCATCTCATGCTTCCAGCCGATGATGGGAACGCCATAGCGATGGTTCAGATACTGCGCTGCGCTCATCTGTTCACCGAACAGGGCACGGGGGTTGTTTTCGGTCCTCTGGTTGCGCTCTTCCAGGATCACGTCACGTTCAGTAGTGATGTCATTCTCGGTCAGGCGAATGTTGCGCATCCGGTCCGCCTCCATCCCCATCATCAGTTCCAGCCGGTCCGCCGCAACGCGCTGGAAATAAGCGGTGTAGTCGTACGAGGTGAAGGCATTATCATTGCCGCCATTGGCAGCGACGGTGGCGGACAACTCGCCCGCCTTCATCGTATCGGTCCCCTTGAACAGCAGATGTTCAAGGAAATGCGCCACGCCGGACGAGCCGATCGGTTCATCCGCAGACCCGGCCCGGTACCAGACCATATGCTGCACGACCGGCGCGCGGTGATCTTCGACCACCACGACATCCATGCCATTGTCGAGCGTGAAAGTGGTGACCGCCTCGTGCCCTTCTTTGGCGAACAAGGGTGTAGCGGCGATCAGAGCAGCCGACAGTGCCAGGGCCCGAACCATGGGGCGTCCTCCGTTTCGTTTCTGGTATTCAAACTACGGTGGTGGTGCCGGTGTTCAAGGCCAATGACGGAAAGTTAAGAAGAATTCATTCAAGCGGTGGCGCCGAAGGTGTTTCGATCCCACGCTGACGCGCGGCCTCGTTCGCATTGTTGGCATTGATGGCTTCTCGCTCATAAGCCTGCGCATACCGGTCAACCGGGAACAGGCGCAATCGGGTCCAGCGAGACTTGCGCTTGCGGAAATCCACGTCTTCCTGGGTGGTCACCTGGCGGGTATTGGCCGGCACGCCATATCGGCTCGAGGCTGTCACCAGCGCCGCATCACCTGAGGGAATAGGTGCATTGGGATTTAGCGCGGCCTCACTGCCGCCCAATGCCACAACCGCATCAGCTTTGGGGTGGGGGTCGGTCAGGTTCTCGCCCCCCGGAGTGGGTGCGGGCAGGAACGCATAATCCTGGGGCTGGGTCAGTGGTTTGACCGGCAGCACCGAGAACTCGTCCGGCCCCTTGCCCGGCGGTTCAAGATTGCGCAAACCGATATCGGAACAGCCCGCAACAGATGCTGCGAGTGTCAGAACAAGAATGGCGCGTGGCATACGCATCAGTGTCTCCAGCCAGTTTCAGGCGCTTTTATCGCATATCATCGGGCAGGTCACGAGGGCTTTTTGCCATCAAACAGCACCAACCCCAACGCGCCCGCAAAAATGAACACATCGGCCAGATTGAACACAAACGGATTGTTGATGCCGCAGCAGGACATGTTCAGAAAATCCAGAACATAGCCATATAATACCCGATCCACGACATTACCCAGCGCGCCGCCGATCAAAAGACCACCGCAAATTTGCCGGAATTTCGTGGATGCAGAACGGCCAAGCCAGATCAGCATGCCAAGACAAATTGCAACCGAGACGCCAATCAGCACCCAGCGGGCGGCGTCCGAATCTCCCTGAAACAACCCAAAATTGATGCCGCGATTCTCACCGTATCTGAACACCAGCAGCGGTGGCAGGACGTCAATATCGCCCTGCGCTACGCGCAACACATGCACGACCAGATACTTGCTGATCTGGTCGATCAGAAACGCGGCCAACCCGACCCAGAGGAGGAGTGAATTCCGCATCAGTGCCGGAAATGCCGCATACCGGTAAAGACCATCGCCAGACCGGCCTCATCAGCGGCTGCGATCACCTCATCGTCGCGCATCGAGCCGCCGGGCTGGATAACGCAGGTCGCCCCGGCTTGCGCTGCCTCCATCAACCCATCGGGGAACGGAAAAAACGCATCGGACGCCACAGCCGATCCGATGGTCAGCGGTTGTTGCAGACCCAGCGCATCAGCCATGCGTTCAGCCTTTTTGGCCGCGATCAGGGCCGAATCAACCCGGCTCATCTGACCCGCGCCAACGCCAACGGTGGCACCGTCTTTAACATAAACGATGGCGTTGGATTTGACGTGTTTCGCGACCTTCCATGCAAACAACAGGTCACGCATCTGATCTTCGGTCGGTGCCTTTTGGGTAACGACTTTCAGATCATCCATGCCGACAAAGCCATTATCCTTGTCCTGTACCAACAGGCCGCCAGCCACCTGACGGACGGTCTTGCCACCTGCGGACACATCCGGCAGTGCCTCGGTTGTCAGCAGACGCAGGTTTTTCTTCGCGGCGAAGATCGCTCTGGCCTCGTCGGAGGCGCCCGGAGCGATCACAACCTCTGTGAAAATCCCGGTGATCTCCTGCGCGGTTTCGGCATCCAGAGGCTGGTTCAACGCCACGATACCACCAAACGCCGAGGTGCGGTCGCAATCGAACGCCGCCTTGTAGGCATCTAACAGTGTTGTGCCCCTGGCCACGCCACAAGGGTTGGCGTGTTTGATGATGGCACATGCCGCGCCCTCGGCCGGGTCGAACTCGGCCACCAACTCGAACGCCGCGTCGGTGTCATTGATGTTGTTATAGCTCAGTTCCTTGCCTTGATGCTGCACGGCAGTTGCCACGCCGGGGCGGCCCGAGCCATCGGTGTAGAACGCAGCCGTCTGGTGACTGTTCTCGCCATAGCGCAGCGTTTGCTTCAGCTCACCGGCGAAGGCACGGCGGCGCCGCGGTGCCTCGGCGGCCAACGCGTCAGCCATCCAGTTCGAGACGGCTGTGTCATAGGCAGCTGTGCGCGCATACGCCGTCTGCGCCAGCTTTTGACGGAAGGCATAGGACGTCTGGCCATCATTTGCAGCAAGTTCCGCCAGCAGCGTGTCGTAATCCTGAACGTCGACCACCACGTTGACAAACGCATGGTTTTTCGACGCCGCGCGGATCATTGCCGGGCCACCGATATCGATGTTCTCGACACATTCATCATACCCGGCGCCCTTGGCCACGGTCGCCTCGAACGGATAAAGGTTTACCACCAGCAAATCGATCGCGCCGATTCCGTGTTCGTTCATCGCGGCCACATGCGTGTCATTGTCCCGCAGCGCCAGCAGGCCGCCATGCACCATCGGGTGCAACGTCTTGACCCGGCCATCCATCATTTCGGGAAAGCCAGTCACCTCACTGACATCTTTCACCTCAAGCCCTGCATCGCGCAGCGCCTTGGCCGTGCCGCCGGTCGACAGCAATTCGACCCCGCGCTCGGCCAGTGCCTTACCCAGCTCGATCAGCCCGGTCTTGTCGGAAACGGAAAGCAACGCGCGGCGCACGGGGTGAAGATCGGTCATGGGTCCAAAGGTCCTTTTGGCGTCAGTCGAAAACGGGCTCGTCCCGGTGCGTGTCGCGCACGGCATAGGCTGTATCCTGAGCCTTGCTGAGCGTCCACCGGATGCGCGTCGCATACTCCATTGCGAGGCCAGATAGAACGATCTGTTTTGTCGCGCGGGGCTTTAACCGGCCTTTTTCCAAATAAACACTTGGTTCCAATGACAATTTTCCCAAGCTATCGTGGCGGAAAACCCAAATCTCACCACTTTTGAGCGCCATCGACACAGCCGCGCCGCCCAAATCCAGTGCGGCATCTACATCAGGATGCAGGTGAAACCGGATATCAAAGGCGATACCTTTAAGGCCAGACCCATCCATCGCCCGATCAAATTGCCGTTTGGCCTTGTCGGTTGCAGTCAGAAGGATATCTTCGCCAACCAGTTCGCGCCCGTCAAAGCGCAGCTCAAGCGTGCGGGCGTGGGTCAGGCCAAACACTTTGGCATAACCGTCATGGCCGACCATGAACCGGGTGCCTTCATAGGCGTCTTCGAACTCGACCGGCACATCC
Source organism: Ruegeria halocynthiae (assembly GCF_900106805.1). Taxonomy (GTDB): domain Bacteria; phylum Pseudomonadota; class Alphaproteobacteria; order Rhodobacterales; family Rhodobacteraceae; genus Ruegeria; species Ruegeria halocynthiae. The sequence continues at coordinate 241,613 of NZ_FNNP01000004.1, read as the reverse complement.
CGCGGTCCATCGACCAGCGCTTCGAGCGCCGTGCCCTTGACCGGCGAGGTAAGCCGGGCACTGGAAAACCCGTCGACACACAGGGTGGAATGGGACGGTGTTGCCCGCCCTGCCCGGCGCCAGTCCTGTCCGAAACTGCCTCCTGATCCACAGTTCACGATCAATGGACGGCGCCCCGAGGTCAGTTCGAACGCGAGGGTCGAGGCATGTGCGTTATACGATGCCGCACCTTGAGGGGGCACACTGGCATCCACCAGAACCGTGGTCCGTGAGGCCGCCAGTCGCGCATAGCCCATCGACAGGTCTGAATGCTGCTGCGGCTTGACCCCGCTTTGCGCCAAGGCTTGATCCAGTCGCCCCTCCAACCCGCGGCCACCACCGTGAAATCGTGCCAGCGCCCCATCCGCATGGCGCAGATTACGCAGGGTTGGCGCGATACGTTTGATCGCTTCGGTCTGTGAAGCAGGCGTGCCCCGACCCACTTCGCTGAGTGCTGCTGAACTCCAGGCCAGTAAGGTGAAAACCTCCAGCAATTCCTCGGGGTTGCGGGTAGGGATACCGCCTTCGGCATCAATTTGGCGGTCACATTCCCGCGCCAGTGCACGCAGGGCAGGATCAGCCATCTGCTCCAACCCTTCCAGCGCCAGTCCGGCCTGCACCAGACCGGCCAGCGCCTCGAACCGTGGCAAGCCCGGTGTCGCTGCTGTCCAGCGTTTGGACAGGAACCACGTCTGCTGTGCCAATGCGCGGAAGAACGCCTTGCTCTGTGTTTCATCTGAACCGCGCAGCAGGAATTGAGAGTGGTTGATCCAGCGGATTACCCGGCGCCCGGTCAGATCAGGTGCCCACCCGGGCCCTGTTCCGCGCCCATGTGTCTCAATCCAGCCCCAGACCCACCGCTGCGCCTTTTCACGAGCGCGCATGTCACCCACGGCGGCCAGATCGTCCAGCCAGACAAACCCGTGCCGTTCATCATCGAAATCCGGACTCGGGGCGGCTACGTCCCAAAGGTCTGTATCATTGGCCTCGACCAGATATCCTGCGAACAGCAGATTTCCGGCCACAAGTTGGCGCCCACGGGCAAATGAACCAACCGTGCGAGGCTCGGGCTGGCTTACAAATCCCTTGACCGCCTTCTGCCTTTGGCTCAGGCGCGCGTAAAGGCGGTTCTGAAACCGCATCCAGCGATTGGTCATTGTGTCCGAGTTTGACATGACGCTTGCGACTCTGCCCCTTGCGCTCTGCGGGCGCTTGAGCACACGATAGACCGGTCCGTTCGTCAAGTCATCGAAAAGCGTAGCCTCAGGCGGATTTGTTCAGGCAGGCAATATAGAACCCGTCCATACCACCGCGCTCGGGCCAGTAATCAGGGCGCAGACGCAAGCCGCCTTCTTCAGTGATCCAGCTCTCCTCGACGCCCGAAAAGCCAAGCGCTGAACGGTCGACCTGCATGTCCGGGTGTTGTCCCAGCGCCTCTTCGATCTGCACCTCACCTTCGTCCGGCAGCAGGGAACAGGTGCAATACACCAGCCGGCCGCCGGGTCTCAGAAGGGTCCAGGCATGGGCCAACATTCTTGCTTGCAGCTCAATCAATTCACCGAATTCCGATCCGTCCTTGGCGAATGGCAAGTCCGGATGGCGACGAATCGTGCCGGTGGCAGAGCAGGGTGCGTCCAGCAGAATGGCGTCATACTGCCCCTGATGTTCAAGCGCGTCTCCTGCAATCACCTTGGCTTTCAGCCCCGTTCGCTTCAAATTCTCGCGAACACGAACAAGACGCGCATCGGAGATATCCAGAGCCGTAACATCGGCCCCCGCCGCAGCCAATTGTAACGTCTTACCGCCGGGCGCTGCGCAAAGATCCAGTATCTTTTCCCCGGCTTTCGGGGCCAGAGCCCGCACGGGTAAGGCCGCCGCCGCGTCCTGCACCCACCACGTACCCGCCTCGTACCCTGGCAGGGTTGACACCTGCCCGGCATCCCGCAGTCGGACCGATCCGGTGGGCAGGGTTTCTCCATCCGGGGCTTCAGCATCCGATTTTAGGGTTAAATCCAATGGCGCACCGTTGAAATGGGCCTGCTCCATGCCCTTCACCGCCTCCTCGCCCCACGCCATGATTAGCGGATCGCGCAGCCATTCCGGCAAGCGAGGTACGCGCATCTTGGGCCATGCGTCCGGTCCATCGGCAGCGATCTTTCGCAGGACAGCATTCACCAACCCCTTAAGCCGCCCGTGTTTGCGCGAGCGGCCTACGATCTCGACCATCGAATTAACAACCCCATGCGCGGCCTCACCCTGACACAGCTCGACCGTGCCGAGCCGCAGGGCATTGTGGACCGTCAGTGCAGGGGTCTGCCGCAGGTGGTCGACCAACAGCCGGTCGACCCGTTCCAGCCCACGCAGGGTTTCAATCGTCAATCTTTGAGCGCGCGCGCGATCTTCGGGGGCCAAACGATCCAGCGCGCCGGCTGCAAGACATTCGGGCAACAGCCGCCCCTCGCCCAGTATCTGATCCAACAGATAGATTGCGCTCCGTCGCGCGGCTGTGGCGGAATTTGACATGATGCTGAGTGCCTCTCGTGACCTTTGCCCGCATTGCCTTGGGCGGACGAGGGCGTATATCAAGGCCCTGAACAGAAAGGAACCCGATGTCATGAGTGACGAGTGCAAAGACCTGCCACCTGCCGCGCAGCGCGCCCTCGCCGAAGCAGAGGAACGGCGCAAAAAGTCCGAGGCCGAAGCGAAGGCCCGGCCCAAGGAGCTGGGTGGGCGTGACGGTCCGGATCCCGCCCGCTATGGCGATTGGGAGAAAAAAGGTATCGCCATCGATTTCTGATCAACCGCCGCGCAGCGCTTGCAAGAAGTCATCGATCAGGACCCGCTGTCGCTTCGAGCGCACCCGATCCTCGGGCCATGTCAGCCAATAGCCATCTTTCGTTGCAAGTTCGGGCATCTCTAGTCTGCACAGCTGACCGGTCTCTAAGCTGCCCAATGCCAGAGGAAGTGAACCCAACGCGATCCCCATGCCCTGACGCGCCGCCGTGATCGCGTGACCGACAGAGTCGAAACTGATTCTGCCCGCAGGCAATTCCTCAATTCCCGCAACTTGCGCCCAGTCCTGCCAACTGGGGCGTTCTCCGCGCAGATCGATCAGCGGTGCGCCCCAGTCAACATCAGGAGCCGCCATCGGAACCAACACCTCGGGCGCGATGAGCTTGGCCTTACGGCCCGGCCAATGGCCGCGGCCATACCGAATTTGCAGCCACGTCCGTTCTTCTTCGAGCGAGGATCGACGGGTCATTGAATCCGTCATGACACGCACCTTGGGCTGCATCTTGAGAAACACAGGCAACGCAGGCAGAACCAACGCATGAATATGCGACGATAACCCCGCAACCCGAAGCTCACGCGGGGATTTGCCGAACAAATCCTCGGTATTGCGTTCCAAAGCCTGTAAACTGTCCTGCACGAGCGGCAGATAGCTTTCACCTTCGATCGTCAGCGATACGCCCCGTGCCTCGCGCACGAACAGCGACCGGCCCAACCAGGCTTCAAGGTTGCCGATCCGCTGGCTGACAGCCGCCTGTGTCAAACCGAACTCTCGCGCAGCAGCGGAAAAGCCGCCCAATCGCCCGGCAGCTTCGAACACGCGCAGCCAATCCAGCGGTGGCAGACCAACCTTTTTCTTAGTCATAAGAATTTCCAAGCCTTAGCAGAAAGAAGGATTAATTGTGTTAATGCCATGAGGTGCGTATCTCCTCAAGCAAAGCCCGCGCTGAACAGGAGATTCCCATGCTGCGCTCTGCCACCCATGACCCGTCGATGGTCACCATCGAATTTGCCAACGGCTCCCAATCCCGTTTTCACGCCATCTGGCTGCGCGACAACGCGCTGGACCCCGAAACCCGCGCACCCGGCAATGGCCAACGCCTGATCACAATCGGCGACATTCCCGCCACTGTGTCGATCAGCGCCGCAGAGGTCGCGAACGGGGATCTGAACGTCACCTTTCAGCCGGAAGACAAAACTGTGACCTTCCCAGCCAGTTGGTTGGCCGAACACGTCTATGATGGCGCTCAGGACCGCCAGATTGGCCGGATCGCGTCAGGCGTCACAACCTGGGAACGCGGCACCGACGCGCCCAGCGGTGATTGGAACGAAGTACAAGCGTACCCTGCAGCCAAGCGCAACTGGCTGACCGCAGTGGCTGAATACGGCTTTGCCAAGCTGACAGGCGGCCCAACTGAACCTGAATCGCTGCTGAAAGTGGCAAATCTGTTCGGCTACGTGCGTGAGACCAACTACGGCCCCTACTTCGAGGTCCGGACCGAGGTGAACCCAACCAACCTCGCCTACACCGGTTTGGGTCTGCAGGCCCATACGGACAACCCCTACCGCGACCCGGTTCCGACGCTGCAAATCCTCTATTGTCTTGAGAATTCGGCCGAAGGCGGGGATTCCATCGTGGTCGACGGCTTCCGAGCAGCCGAAAAACTGCGCGATCAGAACCCCGACGGCTTCGCCTTACTGGCGGGCTATCCAGCACGGTTCGAATACAAAGGCTCTGATGGCGTCTGTCTGCAATCGCGTCGCCCGATGATCGAACTGTCTCCGGATGGCGAATTGATCGGCATCCGCTTCAACAACCGCTCATCCGCCCCCTTCGTAGATGTGCCTTTCGAAAAGATGGAGGCCTACTACGCCGCTTACCGTCAGCTGGCAGAGATCATCGACGACCCCGCGATGGGTGTATCGTTCAAGCTGGAACCGGGGGAAAGCTTCATCGTGGACAATACCCGCGTGCTCCACGCGCGATTGGGCTACTCCGGCGCAGGATCGCGCTGGCTGCAGGGCTGTTATGCAGACAAGGACGGGCTGCTTTCCACTCTGGCCGCGATGCAGATGACCCAGCCGGAGGCAGCGGAATGAAACCCGATTTTTTGACCCTGAACAGGGACAACATCGTGGCCTTCATCGGTGATATCTTCGAACGCCGTGGCGACGAGGAATATCTGGGCGAACCCGTCACGATGGCTCAACATATGCTGCAAGGCGCCACGATTGCCGAACAGAACGGGCAAGCCGAAGAAATCATCGTCGGTGCGCTTCTGCATGATATCGGCCACTTCACATCCGAGTTCGGCACCTATCATCCCGACGATACCGAGGACCGCCACCACGAAGACGCCGGTGCCGAGGTGTTGGAGCAGTTCTTTCCTTCGGTCATAACCGACTGCTGCCGATACCATGTGGCTGCCAAACGGTATCTCTGTGCCACGAAGCCGGAGTATTACAACCGCCTGTCTGCAGCTTCGGTCCATACGCTGGAATTGCAGGGCGGCCCGATGAGCGCCGAGGAAATTGCCGCGTTCGAGGCCAACCCGAACCTGAAAGAGATCATTCAGGTCCGATATCTGGATGAGGCGGGCAAACGCGCCGATATGGATACCCCGGAATTCGCGCATTTTGCACCGATGGTGCAGCGGATGGTTGACCAGCATCTGAAAGACACCTGAGGCCGCCCGATCCGTATGCTTGCCGCTGCCAAGAAAATTCGACGAATTTTCTTGGCAGCTATTGCCGAAACCTACAGTCCCAGTACGTCCACCATGTCATATTGTCCGGGGGCCTTGCCCTGCCCCCAAAGCGCTGCTTTCAGAGCGCCGCGGGCAAAAACGGCGCGATCCGACGCCAGGTGGCGCAGCACGATGCGTTCACCCGGGGCAGCGAACAGAACGTCATGTTCGCCCACGATGTCGCCACCGCGAATCGCATGAAACCCAATGTCGCCACGTTTGCGTGCGCCGGTAATGCCGTCGCGGCCGCGATCGGATACATCGTCCAGCTTGACACCGCGCCCTTCGGCGGCGGCCTCACCCAGCATCAGTGCCGTGCCCGAGGGCGCGTCAACCTTGTGGTGGTGGTGACTCTCGATCACTTCGATATCGAAATCCGCATCCAGCGCAGCGGCGACCTTTTTGGTCAGTTGCACCAACAGGTTGACACCGAGGCTCATATTCCCTGCCCGCACGATCACTGCATGGCGCGAGGCAGGTTCCAGCGCTGCGATTTCTTTGTCAGACATTCCGGTTGTACCAATCACGTGCACGCAGCGTGCCTGCGCAGCCAGCGCGGCGAATTCCAGCGTTGCCTCTGGGGCGGTAAAGTCGATCACAGCCTGCGCTTGTGCAAATGCCTCAAGCGGATCATCCGTCACTTTAACGCCTAGCGTCTGACCACCCATCGCCTCACCAATATCATGACCGATCCAGTCATGGCCTTCGCGCTCAACGACGCCGACCAGACGCGCCTGATCACTGTCGGTCACGGTTTTGATCAGCATCTGCCCCATCCGGCCCGAAGCCCCTGTAATGACGATCCCCGGAATATGAGTCATTGCGCTGGTCCTTTTCCTCAATTCGGCTCAAAGCCTCCTACCCGGTTCGCGCCCGCTTGGCAAAGCCCCGCTTTGCCCTTAGATCGGGGTTTATGGCAAAGAACAAATTCCACGATGGCCCCGGCCCGTCCCAACGACAACTGCGCGTCGGCGAACTGATCCGCCGCACCCTGTCCGAGGTTCTGGCGCGCGGAGATGTCCACGACCCCGACCTGAACCGCATGTCAATCACGGTGGGTGAGGTCCGCACCTCGCCCGATCTCAAGATCGCCACTGCTTATGTGCTGCCCCTGGGCGGCAAAGGGCAGGAGGATGTGATCGAACTGCTGGCCCGCAACAAGCATGAGCTGCGGCGCATGGTCGGCAAGAAGGTCGGTCTGAAATTCTCGCCCGATCTGCGGTTCCGGCTGGACGATACGTTTGATCGCTTGGACGATACCCGCCGCATGTTCGAGCAGGACGCGGTGCGCCGCGATCTGGACGAGTGATCCGAACGGTTGTCATTCTGGGTGCGGCCCTTTGGGGTGCGCAGGCCTCGGCGGTCACCTGTGAAAAGCTGACCCATGAGGACAAGCGGTACACCATTTGCGAGGTGGACGCCGCATCCGAAGATCTACGCCTTTTCCTGAATGACGAAAACGGTGACCTTCTGGGCCATTTCTCGTCGGTGAACGAGGCACTAGAACCCGGCGGCAAGCGGCTGGCCTTTGCGATGAATGCGGGCATGTATCATGACGACCGTTCGCCTGTAGGCCACTACGTCGAGGACGGCGAAGAACAAATGCGTGTGATCCCGAACGCAGGTCCGGGAAACTTCGGCCTGTTGCCTAACGGCGTGTTCTGTATCCGCGAGGGTCGCGCCGATGTGTTCGAGACCTTGGACTATGTGGATCAGGCGCCCGCCTGCCGTTTCGCCACACAATCCGGCCCGATGCTGGTGATCGGTGGCGAACTGCACCCACGCTTTCTGCCGGATTCGACCTCGCTCTATGTGCGCAACGGGGTGGGCACCAGCGATGACGGGACGCGCGCGGTATTTGTGATATCCGAGGATTATGTCACCTTCCACGAATTCGGCAGCCTGTTCCGCGACGTGTTGGAAACACCGAATGCGCTGTTCTTGGATGGCAATATCTCACGCATGTATGAACGGGCCAGCAACCGGTCGGATGTAGGTTTCTCGCTGGGGCCGATTGTCGGCGTGGTCGAGGACGTTCCCGCAAATTGACAGGGACGAAGTGATCCGCTACCTCGCGCGCCTTAGCAAAGGGCAAGGTGCAAGATGGGACGCAAGCGCAAAGGTCGCGACATTTCCGGTTGGTTGGTGGTGGACAAGCCTGCCGGCATGACCTCGACCGCTGTGGTCAACAAGGTGCGTTGGGCGATGGACGCCAAGAAGGCGGGCCATGCGGGCACCCTGGACCCCGAGGCAACCGGCGTTCTGGCCGTGGCGCTGGGTGAGGCGACCAAAACCGTTCCTTACATTACAGACGCGCTGAAGGCCTACACCTTCACTGTGCGTCTTGGGCAGGCCACCAACACCGACGATGCCGAAGGTGAAGTGATCGCACAAAGTGATGCCCGCCCGACGGACGACGATATCAAGCAGGCACTGGCCCCGTTTCTGGGTGACATCATGCAGGTGCCACCCAAGTTTTCAGCCGTGAAAGTCGACGGCCAGCGCGCCTATAAGCTGGCCCGCGATGGTGAAGATGTAGAACTGTCCGCCCGCCCGCTGTGGGTTGAGGAACTGGTTCTGGTTGACCGCCCCGACACCAATCACGTGACGCTGGAAATGACTTGCGGCAAAGGTGGCTATGTCCGCTCGATCGCCCGCGATCTGGGCGAAGCGCTGGGATGCCACGCTCATGTGAAAGAACTGCGCCGCATCTGGTCCGGCCCGTTCGAGGCCGAAAACGGGCTGACGATCGAACAGATCGACGAGATGGCCAAGACCACGGCGCTGGATGAATATCTGCACCCGCTGGAAACCGGTCTGTCTGACCTGCCCGAGTTGAAATGCACCGCAGAGGGCGCAACCCGCCTGCGCAACGGCAATCCGGGCATGGTGCTGGCCTCGGACGTTGAGTACGGCGATGAAGCCTGGGCCTCTCTGGAAGGCAAAGCTGTGGCCGTGGGTATCTACAAATCAGGTGAACTGCATCCAAGCCGGGTGTTCGTCGATTGAATCACATGCTAGGCGAAGGGCATGATCACCCGTACCCATACCAAGGGCGACGCGCCCTCGACCGCTGTTTACTCCGACTGCGAGAAGTACCGTTATAGCCTGACTCGCATCTGGGATCCGACGGGGCGCAAGGCGTTGTTCGTGATGCTGAACCCCTCGACCGCGACCGAGGTTCAGAACGATCCGACGGTCGAGCGTTGTGAACGTCGCGCGCGCGCGCTTGGGTTTGGCGCCTTTCAGGTTACCAACATCTTTGCCTGGCGCGACACTGACCCGCGCAAAATGCGTGCTGCTGCTGATCCCGTCGGGCCAGAAAATGACGCGACCATCCTGTCAGGTGTGGACTGGGCCGATCAGATCATCGCCGCATGGGGAACCCACGGTGCCCACCAAGAGCGTGGCCCCGCGGTGGAACATCTGCTGCGCGGCACCGGGCAACCACTGTATCAACTGGGGCTGACCAAGGACGGCCACCCCAGACATCCGCTCTATATCGCCTACACGCAGCAACCCGAACCCTGGTGATAAAAGGTTAACCACATCTTCAACCAGGCTTTGACCAAACTGTTGATAGCATGAGATGTTTTACACTCAGCGCAGATGCGTTTGCGGAGGGTACTCATGTTTCTGATCGGGTTGTTCGGGATGGCTGCCTTGGGCGGCGCCGCATATGCGATAAGCGATGTCCTTGTTCCTGAAACCCAGAGTGAGGACGAAGAAGACCCGATTGAAGACCCCGTTGAGGACGACGTGCCCACGGGCAATCTCCTCGATATAGATGAGAGTGTCGAAGACCCCATTTCGCCAGACGACACCGGATCAGGGGAGATTGTGTCCGAACATGACGGCCATCAGGTCATCGCGGGCGATGAGGGCGCGGACGAACTGGCCGGGCAGGATGGCAACGATCAGATCAACGGGTATGGCGGCAATGACATCATCGACGGCGGTGCTGGAAACGATGTGCTGCACGGCGGCGAGGGTGAGGATACGCTGATAGGCAACTTTGGGGATGATGTGCTCCATGGTGAATATGGCGATGACAACCTGGATGGAATGTCAGGTAGTGACGAGTTGTATGGCCATTTCGGAGCAGATGATCTGGATGGCGGCGCGGGTGAAGACCGCCTTTTCGGAGGTCAGGGGAATGACACCCTGAACGGCAATGACGGGGACGATGCCCTGCACGGCGGGGATGGCGACGATCATCTTGCAGGCGGCTCTGGCCAGGATGTGCTGTTTGGCGGAGATGGGGATGACATCCTGACCGGAGACGACGGGCCTGACGAGGCAACCCCTGATTTTCTGAACGGGGGCGACGGGGACGATATCATTCTGGCCGAAAACGGCGATGTAGTGACGGGGGGTGAGGGTGAGGACGAGATCGTCGTAGACCCCGAACCCGAGCATGAAGCCACCACAATCATGGATTTCCAGATCGGTCACGACAAGCTGCTGATCACTTGGGACAACCTCGAAGATCCGGAGTTGGCCATAGAACCAGACAGCGAAAACATGGATTTGACGCATGTCAGGATCAATGGCGAAGACGTCGCGCGACTATACGGTGCAGAAGGTTTGACAGCCGAGGATATTCAGTTCGTGACCGAGGCCCAGCTGGCACAATATGCTTTCACCGGTTGAGCCCACAGAATCCCTTTGCCATTCGTGCCAAATGCGCTTATACGCGCCCATCCGCATCGGAATCGGTGCGGTTTTCTCCATGGGCCTGTGCTGGACGACATCCCGGCCTGCGCCATCAACTCTAACCTTTTAAAGGAGACCCCGATGTCGATTACTGCCGCTGAAAAAGCAAGCGTTATGAAAGAATTCGCAACCAAGGACGGCGACACCGGTTCGCCTGAAGTCCAGGTTGCCATCCTGACCTCGCGCATCACCACCCTGACCGAGCACTTCAAGACCCATAAGAAAGACAACCACGGTCGTCGAGGTCTGCTGAAGATGGTCGCCCAGCGTCGTAAACTGCTGGACTACCTGAAGGGCAAAGAAGAAGCGCGTTACCAGGACCTGATCAAAAAGCTGGGCATCCGCCGCTAAACGCGTTTTGTGCGTGTTGCACGGGTTCTGAAAGCCTTTTTGAACACATAGTACATCTTGTACGCCCGCCAATTGGCGGGCGTATTTGTTTGTACTGGTCGAACTTATTCGGTTTGGACCTCACCCTGTTCCAAGACTTAGGGTTATGACCTAGCTACGGCACACCTGAGTTTTTCGGCGACCTCGAAGTACTACAGTCGCCCCCAAAGCAGTCAGCAGCAATGGCAAACCTGCCGGAATTGGAACGGGAGAAACTTGAGTAAAATTCAAACTCAATGAACCATTATTGTTTTCAAACGAGAACGGAGAATCCGAAGCAAAGTTCGCAAATGAAAAGAAGCTGGATTCGATAGAGTTTGCGCTGAATAGCTCAAAACTATCCGTCTCCGATGGAAGGAAGCCGTCAATAAAGCTGATCTGGACATCAAAAACATCGGTCGCAAACAGCGTGCCGCCCACCAAAATCGAGTCGAATAGCGATGGGGCCGTTCCCCCGATCTCAAACAGCAATGATCCGCTACGCAGTTCCAGATCACCGGTAAATTCAAGTATCCCCGGCGAAAACCCTGCTGAAATAGACCCGCCCGACAAAACGGTTTGAACCGCATCGATCGTGCCGGTTCCGGTAATACTGCCTCCTGTACCGACAACAACTTCGGGGGCTCTGAGCACACCGTCGGTCATTACAACTTCGCCGGTCTGGTTATTTGTTCCGGAGAATGCTGAACCAACCTGAACACCTACATCGGAATCGAAAAGCCCATGCACATTCAACGTGCCAGAACCAGTCTCTGTGGTCGAACTGTCGGAACCGATCTGTACCCGGCCAGATGTCCCTCTGACGGTAAACTCTCCGGTACTCTCAACGGTTACGGAACCCGTGCTCCCAGGACTCCGACCAATATCCAATTCGACGGAACCCGTTGACTCAAAAGTTGTCGTGGAATTGGTGCCAACTGTGATCGTTCCCGAAGATCCAGACCCTTGTCCGATTTCGACTTCTAGACCATCGGCTACCACCTCAAAGTTGGAACCGGATGAAAGTGAAATGTTTCCATCACCGCCATCTGTGCCCAGTCCAACATAGGTACTTCCGTTGGGTGTAACCAAGCTGATGTCAGAATTCACCATGCCGATGTCACCGGTCCCGTTGCTTTGATCCCCGACAATAATGAAGCTCTCTCTCGTAGTTGTGAGGTTGGTCATGTCGATCGTCGAATTGGTCATGTCGATCACACCATTCCCAGCAATCGGCGTGTTTCCATGAACGCCAACCATTAGTCCAATCCGGCTGTGCCCGGTGGCGTTAATTGTACCATTATCCATTATGAGCGTGCCATCGGCCTGATCTTCACCAAACTGCAAAAAGACATTTTCGTTGTCGTCACCTGAAATCGGACCATCATCCGTCATGTTGATCGTGGCCCCATCAAGAACTTCCAAGGTTCCGGAGTTGCCGACAAAAGTACCAACCTCAAGCTTGGAACCAGAGTTTGTCCCGTCCAGGTTCACCGTGGTCCCCAGACCAGTTACGGTGACGGTGCCAACCCCGCCATCACCGACGTCGATCTTGGGGCGCGCTTCAAACTCTACGGATGATGTTCCGCTTTCCAGCGTAACAATATCTCCTCCATTGATGGTAACTGAGCCATTCCCGCTGCGACCCGCATCTATTTGACCACCTTCCAATCCATTCGCAGGATATACAATGCCGTCGCCGACGGTTATCGTCGCGGCCTGCGTTTTTAATGCGATGAGAATTGCAGCGCATGAAGCGCTTGTAAGCAGCTTAACCATAACTTTCCCCCAGAAAGAACTCAGAAAAAAACATGCAGAATAACACTGAAAACTATCAGTATTCGGCCAATTTGTAAAGAATTGTGGATTTTAAGCGGATTAAGCGCGCGATTAATCCGGAACTTGGTATCAGAGTTCCGGGTCAAAAAAATCTCATGCTATTGGCCACGAAACTGGATGATCAATCTTGAGTATTCGGTCTTGCACAAGGCCGCGCAATGATCGGCGCACTGCCGTCATCACCCCTGTAACAACTTGCACTTCACCAGCAGATTGTTTTGCCCGGTGACAAAATCTTCGCTTCATGTGAACCACTTCACTGACCGCAGGTGCGGATTGCACCATCCTGAGTGTGTTAGTGAGTGGACGCTTCTTTTGTTTCGAGCGTCAGGTTTTTCATAGCCCTCCCTTTTACTGGGCGCGCCTGTACCGGGCGCGCCCTTTTTCGTTGGTGACGCAAGACCCTTTCCCGGCCTGGATTGCGGTCATGCCAACGCTTCTGATCGGGCGGTCATTTTAACGCTGTCCAGCCTGCGCCAACGGGATTGAAATTGTGACGTAGCGTCGCGAACAATCGGCTTTGGCTCAGGAAGTTGACGTAAGCGTAAGCTATGCTTTCGTTTTTTTCAGCGCGGTCTGAAAAATGATACGAAACCCGGATTTCTTCCCCCTTTCTCGGGGTCAACTATTTCTTACATGCGCCGTGTCGCTGCGGGTTACCACTCACGGAGTATGGTCTTTGAGCCTTTCCCTCAAGTGGCTTGGGCCTGACCCGCGGCGACAACGATTTGACGACCAATTTATGCTGGAGTTGAATGATGCCTTTGAGAACAGTCCTGAATCGTGTGCTTGCGAGCAAGATGTTTCACGATGCCAACATTACCAGAACATCCATGATGCCGTCTGATCCAGATCTGGCGAAAAAGTCGATTTCGAAAGTTGAAACCGCAGCCGTCCTCCGAGGTATTCTTGAAGACGAGCGGATGGAACACCCGACCCAGCGCCCGCGCGAGGACTCGCTGCAGTAACGCCTTTCCGCTGGATCATCAGCGTTCTGGCGAGAGCATAAAGATCATACCGTAAACAAGAAAACGCCCGCCTTTTCAGCGGGCGTTTCGTGTTTGTCAGCAAACCATGCTTACATCTTAGAGCGTTCCGATTTCAGTGCCAGCCAGAGGCAATAGCACATGATCAGAACCACCAGCGTAAACGGGATACCGGTCGAAACGGCGGCGCCTTGCAACGCGGCAAGGCCGCCTCCGAGCAGAAGCGCGATGGCAACCAGACCTTCAAGTGTGCACCAGAATACGCGCTGCACCACTGGCGCGTCCATCTTGCCGCCGGCTGTGATCGTATCGATCACCAGCGAGCCCGAGTCTGACGAAGTGACAAAGAACACCACGATCAGGATCAGCGCGATGGGTGCGACGATGCCATTGAGCGGGAGTTCTTTCAGGAAGCCGAACAGCGCACCTTCGGGGGCATAGCTGTCAATTACCGTCGCGCGAACGCCTTCGGCGCCACCTGCGTTCAGCATGTCGATGGCTGCACCACCGAAAGTCGACATCCACAGCGCGCAAACCGCCGTAGGGGCCAGAAGGGCGCAGATGATGAATTCCCGCACCGTTCGGCCTTTGGAGATCCGGGCAATGAACATTCCCACGAAAGGCGACCACGCAATCCACCAGGCCCAGTAGAATGTTGTCCAGCCGTGGAAATAGCTGGTGTCTTCGCGCCCGAACGGGTTTGACAGTGCTGGTAAGTGCAGCACGTAATCCGTCATCACGCTGAAATAGCGCGCAATAGCGGTGCCGATGCCAGTCATTGCGATGACAAACACGAACAGGCCGACAGCCATGATCATATTGATCTCGCTCAATCGTTTGACACCCGCGTCCATCCCCATCAGGACCGAGCCCAGCGCGATCAGGGTAATACCGATGATCAACAGCACAGTGACGGTGGGGCTGGGTTCAATGCCAAAGACCTCGTACAGGCCTGCCGCAACCTGCTGCGCCCCCAGTCCCAGAGATGTGGTCAAACCAAAGAGCGTGGCAAACACTGCCAGCGTATCAATCATGTGGCCCCACCAGCCCCAGACGCGCTCGCCCAGAATTGGGTAAAACGCCGAGCGCAAGGTCAGTGGCAACCCGAGGTTATAGCTGAAAATCGCAAGGCTCAGACCCACGGCAGCATAGACCGCCCAACCTTCAAGCCCCCAGTGGTGGATCGTGCCAACGATGCCGGCGTATTCATTGCCCGGCACCGCGATGTCGATGCCCAGCGGCACTGCGTTGCCGTCTTCAGCAAAGTTGTAATAAACCGGTTCCATCACGCCGAAGAACAGCAGCCCAATGCCGATGCCTGCGGCGAACATCATCGCAATCCAACCGGCGTACGAATAGTCGGGCTTGGCGTCTTTGCCACCGATCCGCACCTTGCCCACCGGCAGGATGATCAGCACCAGACAGAACAGGGTTATCGCATCGACTGATAGAACCAGAAACCAGTCAAACGTGCTGGTCAGCCATGGCCGGAGCCACCCAAAGAAGGTTGCTGCGGCCTCTTGATTGGCAAGCGCGATCAGGACGAACGCGAATATCAATACACTTGAGATCAGAAAGACCGGATTGTGGATGTCCAGACCGAAAGGTCGGACGTTATCCTGCCCAAGCTCATATTCGGTCTCAAAGTCATAAATCCGGGGATCCGGATCCAACATTTTCTTTGTTTGTGCCATGCGTCTGCCCTTCTGTTCGCGACATGCAAACGCCAAGGTATTCGACCGGCGGACGGAGATGGTATTGGTATTCCCTTGGCGAAGTTCCGTCTTATCGACCGCAGGTATGGTGGTTCTAGCCTATACGGATACTAAACTTTCACCAAATGCATTCAATAACTCGAATATTAATACAAAAAACGCCCGCACATTGACGGACGTTTTCTGATCAACTGAAGGGGCGGCCGGGCGCTATTGCGACATGCCGCCTTCGCTGCTGACCTGCTCTTGAACATGGGTTTCGTTGCCTACTGTCGCACCGCGAGGCGGGAAATCGGCAAAACTTGACAGATGTGCCTGCACCAGTCGGGCGGCGGGGCCGAAGGCCCACATCTTGTTGCCCATCCAACGGGTGTACATACCCGATTCCTCGGCTGCTTTTTCATAGGGGTCACGGCGCAGGTTGAACAACAATGGCGCGTTCAGTTCCTCCTTGGGGCCGGCCCAGCCTTTTTCCTGAATGGTGAAATGCGCTTTCCAGTCTTGATAGCGGATCGCCTGCAGGTCGGTGCCTTCGTAGTAAACGATTTCCTTGCGGTTGCTTGGGGTCTCACCGGCCAGATACGAGAGCTGATTGTACCCGTCCAGATGCACCTGATAACCATCATATCCCTTCAACAGATCGGCGGGCAAATCCTGCGATCCACCGGCAGCAGCAACCAGCGTGGGCATCCAGTCCATACCGTCAAAGATGCCGTTCAGAACCTGACCTTCGGCGATCGTGCCCGGCCAGCGGATGATGGCGGGCACGCGGAAACCGCCCTCCCATGTTGTGCCTTTTTCGCCGTGGAACGGCGTGGTGCCACCATCAGGCCATGTCATCGTTTCCGGGCCGTTGTCCGAGGTGAAGAGAACGATGGTGTTGTCGACGATGCCCAATTCCTCGAGATGCGCGGTGACTTTGCCCACATTGTCATCAAGCTCTTTCATGACCACATCCTGCAGGCCGCGCCCATCGCCCAGCATCGCCTCGTATTCCGCGCTGAGATGGGTCCAGACATGCGCACGCGCCGGGGCCATCCAAACAAAGAACGGTGTGTCGCTGTCGACGGCACGATTGATGAAGTCGATGGTGTGGGCTGTCACCTCATCATCCAGCGTTTTCTGACGTTCCGGCGGGGCCGGGCCGTCATCGATGATGCGTTGTTTGCCGACCAGACCCCAGCGCGGATCAACGGTTTCATCAACCGTGTCCGTGGCGAAAGCGTGGATGATGTTGCGCGGGCCAAACTGGGCCGCAAATTCTGGATCATCCGGCCAATCCGGGTCAGACGCATATTCCATCGCGTTGAGGTGATAGAGCCAGCCCCAGTATTCATCAAAGCCCTTGGCGGTGGGCAGGAACTTGTTCAGATCTCCCAGATGATTCTTGCCGAACTGCCCGGTGGTATAACCCATGGATTTGAGGATATTTGCCAGCGTCGGGTCCTCGTCGCTCAGCCCTACCGGGTCGCCAGGAAGGCCGACGGTATGCATCCCTGTCCGAACCGGAAACTGGCCAGTGATAAAGGCGGACCGTCCTGCGGTGCAGCTGGGCTGCGCGTAATAGTCCGTCAGCCGTGCGCCTTGTGCAGCAAGTTGATCCAGATTTGGCGTCTGGATGCTTTTGACCCCCTGATGATAGCTGCCAAGACTTGCCCAGCCAACATCATCCGCCATGATCACCAGAATATTGGGCTTTTCCGTTTCAGCGGCCGCGATTGAAGCCACCGCACATAATGCTACGGTTATGCCAGTTGTTATAGATTTGATCTGAAACACCTTTTGAGTCTCCCGATTGTGGTCCCCCGGTCCTAGACGCTGGCTTGTCGGGATCGCAACTTGGGCTTTCCATCTTGCAAGTTCTGAAATTAAAACTCGAAAACCTGAAATCAAAGGCGTGCCCATGTTATCTGAAAAACCCCTGTCTGCCTTTCTGCATTTGGCCGAAACTTCCAGCTTTCAGCAGGCTGCAAAGCGGACGGGAGTCTCGAACGCGTCATTGTCACGCTATATTTCTTTGGCTGAGGAGCAGGTCGGCTTTGTCCTCTTTGACCGCCGGCGTGGCAACAGTACTTTGACCCGCAAAGGGCGGGCCTATCTGCCGGTAGCCAAAAAACTGTACTCAGACCTGATCGCCTGCGCCGACCAGACGAACCGAATCCGGCTGGAAACTGATCAGGTTGTTCATGTCGGCTGCGGGCCGCTGACACCCCGGACGCTGATCCAACCCGCCCTGAGTGCGGCGCAAATGGCTTATCCGGGCCTGCGCGCCCGTATAGACGTCAGCGCCCGCCAAACGCCGATAGAGATGCTCGAAAATGGCGAGATTGACATTTACGTCGGTGACCTGACGCACACGCCTGAAACCGAGAATATCGAACTGATGATGTTCGAAAAACGTGCTGTTATGTTTGCCGCCCATATCTCGCACCCGCTGCATAAAATGGACAATCCCAGCCTGAAGGATTTGTTTTCCCATCCTTTCGCCTCACCGCATTTGCACAAGCACTGGCGCGCGGTGATTGCTCAGGCCCTGGGGGGAACGCCGGAGGCCGCGGAAAAGGTAGCCACGATGCCGACGATTGAGAGCGATGATTATGCATTTCTCACAACTTTGCTGACAGAGGATGGCTTCGTCGTTGGCGGTATGCCCGAAACCTTTGCCGAAGCGGTTGCAACGGGCGAAGTGGCGCTGATCGAACCGCACCCCCGAATTCAGTGGAACATCTGCGCCGCCCGGCGTGCAGGAGATACCCACTCGGCAGCGCAGGTCTTCTGGCAAAAGCTGCAGTCTTTGACGGATTGAACCGGGATCACTTTCTCTTTCCTTCCAGCGCAATCTCATGTATGCGCGCGGTATCTGAGACGTTGTGCCCTGATCCCGGCACTCAGACGAAAATAAAAATGGGATCGGCGGCAATGGGGCCGCCATGCAAACGGGAGACCCGGAGGGCCGGGAGTGCTCCCTTCTAGGATACGCATATGTTTGATGTAACAAAGAAATCAATTCAGTGGGGCGAAGAAACGCTGACACTGGAAACCGGCAAGGTTGCCCGTCAGGCCGACGGCAGCGTGATTGCCACGCTGGGCGAAACCAGCGTCATGGCAAACGTGACCTTTGCGCGGGCGCAAAAACCCGGTCAGGACTTTTTCCCGCTGACCGTACACTATCAAGAGAAATACTATGCCGCCGGTAAAGTTCCAGGCGGTTTCTTCAAGCGCGAGGCGCGCCCGACCGAGAAAGAGACGCTGACTGCGCGTCTGATCGACCGTCCGATCCGCCCGCTGTTCGTCGATGGCTTCAAGAACGAAGTTCTGGTGATGTGCACCGTGCTGAGCCACGATCTGGTCAACGACCCCGACATAGTTGCGATGATCGCGGCGTCCGCTGCGCTTACCCTGTCTGGCGCACCGTTCATGGGCCCGATCGCCGGTTGCCGCGTTGGTTTTGAGGATGGCGATTACGTCCTGAACCCAACCGTTGATGACATGCAGGACCTGCGCCTGAACCCCGAACAGCGTCTGGATCTGGTTGTTGCCGGCACCAAAGATGCCGTGATGATGGTTGAATCAGAAGCGTATGAGCTGTCCGAAGCCGAAATGCTGGGTGCGGTCAAATTCGCGCACGAGCAGATTCAGCCGGTTATCGACCTGATCATCGCACTGGCCGAAGACGCCGCGAAAGAGCCGTTTGACTTCCAGGCGCCTGATTATTCAGAGCTGTCCGCAGCTGTCAAAGCTGCCGGTGAAGAGCAAATGCGCGCCGCCTTCGCGATCACCGACAAGCAAGAGCGCACTGCCGCTGTTGCCGCTGCCCGCACCGCGATCAAAGAATCGCTGAGCGAAGAGCAGTTGGAAGACAGCAACCTTGGTTCAGCCCTCAAAAAGCTTGAAGCTGGCATTCTGCGTGGTGACGTTGTCAAAACGGGCAAGCGGATCGACGGTCGTGCGACCGACGAGATCCGCAGTATCGTTTCGGAAACCGGAATGCTGCCACGGACCCATGGGTCTGCCCTGTTCACCCGTGGTGAAACGCAGGCGCTGGCTGTGACCACGCTGGGCACCGGTGACGATGAACAGTTCATCGACGCGCTGCATGGCAACTTCAAATCGAACTTCCTGCTGCATTACAACTTCCCTCCGTATTCGGTTGGTGAAGTTGGCCGGGTCATGGGCCCTGGCCGTCGCGAGATCGGCCATGGTAAGTTGGCATGGCGCGCCTTGCAGGCGGTTCTGCCTGCGGCGACCGACTTCCCCTACACGATCCGCATCGTGTCGGAGATCACTGAATCCAACGGCTCCAGCTCGATGGCGTCTGTCTGCGGCGGTTCGTTGTCGATGATGGATGCGGGTGTTCCGTTGAAATCAGCCGTTGCCGGTGTGGCCATGGGCCTGATCCTGGAAGATGACGGCGAATATGCCATCCTGTCGGACATTCTGGGTGACGAAGACCACCTGGGCGACATGGACTTCAAAGTGGCGGGAACCGAAAACGGCATCACCTCTTTGCAGATGGACATCAAGGTCGCGGGCATCACGCCTGAGATCATGGAAAAGGCCCTGTCACAAGCCAAAGACGGCCGGATGCACATCTTGGGTGAGATGAGCAAAGCCCTGTCCGAGACCAACGATTTCTCGATCCATGCGCCGCGCATCGAGACCATGAACATCCCGACCGACAAGATCCGTGAAGTGATCGGCTCGGGCGGTAAGGTCATCCGCGAGATCGTCGAAGTTTCGGGTGCCAAGGTCGACATCAACGACGATGGCGTCATCAAGATCGCCTCGCCCGACGGTGAATCGATCAAGAAGGCCTATGAGATGATCCACTCGATCGTTGCTGAGCCGGAAGAAGGTCAGGTTTACACCGGTAAAGTGGTCAAGATCGTCGACTTCGGTGCCTTCGTGAACTTCTTTGGCAAGCGCGACGGTCTGGTCCACGTGTCCCAGATCGAAAACCGCCGCCTGAACCACCCGTCAGATGTTCTGAAGGAAGGTCAGGAAGTGAAGGTCAAGCTGCTGGGCTTTGACGATCGCGGCAAGGTTCGCCTGTCGATGAAAGTGGTCGATCAGGAAACCGGCGAAGAGGTCGTTCCCGAGAAGAAAGAAAAGAAAGAGGAAAGCGCAGAATAATCTGCCAACTCTCTGTCACAACGCAAGAAACCCCGGCTTTGGCCGGGGTTTTTTTGTTTGCCCCTCGCCCGACGGTGACCAAACACTCTCAACTGTTTATTTCCACACGCATAAAGTGTATCAACAGAAATTATATCCCTTATAGTTTTAGGAAGTGTTGTAGAATATGCCTTTCTTTACTGTCTACGAGGTAAGCGCCGACCCTCTATTCAACCCCAATGTCACCGTGACAGAGGCCTTTCTGGTTGAAATCACAGATGACGATAATCTGCTTGAAGACCCGGATTCCGATGGTAGCGAGCAGTTTGATACCAGCTCGATTCCCGGGCTTGGCAATTCAGAAAACTTCCAGATTTTTGAGGGCTACAGTGCGACTGTCGGGGGGGCTCCGGTCACGTATACGCTGCTGCAGTTTTCCGGCACGCAGTATATCGTTGTCACTTCGGGAACCGTCTCGGTTAACGATATACTTTCTGGCAATACCCAAACACAGAGTACAGCACCTCCTGCCCAGTATAACACGCTTCCGTCCTTTGTCTGTTTCACCGCAGGTTCGATGATCCTGACCCCAGCCGGGGAAAAGCCGATTGAGACCGTGAAACCGGGGGATCATATTATTGTTGGGGATGGCAGCAGCCGCCCTGTCCGCTGGGTGGGCCGTCGACACCTAAGCAGGCGGGACCAACAGCATACACCAAAATTCTGCCCGATCCGCTTCAAGGCAGGAAGTCTTGGGAACCAGCTGCCCGCGCGTGACATGATGGTATCGCCCCAGCATCGTATGGTCGTTTCCTCGCCTTCGTTGGAGCTGCACTATTTCAACCGGACGATGCTGGCCCCCGCCAAAGCCTTGGTAAATGGCGATACAATTACGCAGATGCCCCCTGAAAAGAATGTGGAATATATTCACATCCTGTTTGACCGGCATGAACTGGTAAACGTTGACGGTGTATGGTCCGAGTCCTTCTTTCCGGGTGACTGCACGCTGGATGCGATGTCCGCGGCCACAAAAGAAGAGCTTTTCACCCTGTTCCCAGAGCTACGATTTGACAAGGGTGCATATGCTGAAACCGCGCTTCCAGTGCTGAAGCCTCATGAGGTGCGTATGCTGCGCCCGGATCTTTCCGCACCCACCGAGGCCATATCCGCTTTCGTACATTAATCCCGCGACCCCTGCGTGGAATTGCGGTTTGCACGCCAGAAGTGACAGAGGGCGGGTGCCCTCCGTCTGTCTTTTAGCTAATCACGACGGCGCTTTGGTCTTGCGCAGGTATGGGAAGATCGTTTCGAATTCGCCGAACTTCTCTTTCGCTTCGTCGTTCGAGACCGCTGGCGGGATGATTACATCTTCTCCCGGCACCCAGTTGGCGGGGGTGGCAACACCCTTGGCGCTCATCTGCAGGCCGTCCAGCGCGCGCAGGATCTCGGCAAAGTTGCGGCCTACGGTCATCGGATAGGTCATTGACAGTTTCAGCTGCTTGTCGGGACCGATGATAAAGACCGAGCGCACGGTGGCGCTGTCCGCAGGTGTGCGGCCATCGGGCATGTAAGCCTCGGCAGGAAGCATGTCGAAGGCTTTGGACACGGCCAAGCCATCATCGGCGATGATCGGGAAACCGGGGTTGGCGTTGCCGTAAGCCTCGATATCCTTTTTCCACTTCTTGTGGTCTTCGACACCATCGACAGACACGCCCATCACTTTGGTGTTGCGCGCCGCCCATTCATCGTTCAGTTGCGCGACCGCCGAAAATTCGGTGGTGCAGACCGGGGTGAAATCCTTGGGGTGTGAAAACAGAATGGCCCAGCTGTCGCCGATCCAATCATGAAATTGAACGGTGCCCTGATCCGTTTCTGCCGTGAAATTCGGGACGGTGTCATTGATACGCAAACCCATTGGGAAACTCCTTTTCCTGCGAAAATCTCTGAGTCGGTTGCTGCCAACCTAATCACTTTGTGCAGAGGTTAAACCATTCATGTTGCTCTGTCAGAAGATTTGGCAGATAGATAATTTGATCAAATTTTGATTTTCCCTTGCCCCTAACCGGGGCGGGTGACAGAGTGCACATGAAAACCGACCGACCGGTCGATTGATTCCTGTTCCGGAGGATGAGCCATGATCGAAAAACGCGATTTCTATATCAACGGCAAATGGGTTGCCCCATCGGCACCGAATGATTTCGAGGTGATCGACCCCTCGACCGAAGAACCCTGCGCAGTGATCTCACTGGGGTCAGAAGCGGACGCAAACGCGGCGGTCGCCGCGGCCAAAGCTGCCTTTCCCGGCTGGATGGCAACGCCGGTTGAAGAACGTATCGCGATGGTAGAGAAGCTGGTCGATATCTATGCTGCACGTTCTGAAGATCTGGCGCAGGCAATGTCGGTGGAAATGGGTGCGCCGATTGACATGGCGCGCACTCAGCAATCCGGCGCGGGTATCTATCACCTCAAGAATTTCATCCGCGCCGCCAAAGCGTTCCAATTCGACCGCCCGCTGGGCGATCATGCCCCGAACGACCGGATCATCTACGAAGCCGTTGGTGTGGCCGCCCTGATCACACCTTGGAACTGGCCGATGAATCAGGTCACGCTGAAGGTTGGGGCAGCAGCGATTGCAGGCTGCACCATGGTGTTGAAGCCCTCGGAGCAGAGCCCGCTGAACGCAATGATCTTTGCTGAGATGATGGATGAGGCGGGCTTTCCGGCCGGCGTCTTCAATCTGGTCAACGGCGATGGTGTGGGCGTCGGCTCGCGGCTTTCCGGGCACCCGGATGTGGATATGGTCAGCTTTACCGGTTCGACCCGTGCCGGAACCGCGATTTCCAAGAACGCCGCAGATACCTTGAAGAAGGTGCATCTGGAATTGGGCGGCAAAGGGGCAAATGTGGTCTTTGCTGATGCGGATGAGAAAGCCGTCAAGCGCGGCGTCCTGCATATGATGAACAACACCGGCCAAAGTTGCAACGCGCCCAGCCGAATGCTGGTGCAGCGCCCGATCTATGACCAGGCGGTTGAGACCGCCGCCGAAGTGGCAAACAAAGTCACTGTGGGCAGCGCATCCGAGGAAGGCCGCCATATCGGGCCCGTGGTGAATGAGGTGCAGTGGAGCAAGATCCAAGACCTGATCCAAAAAGGTATCGACGAAGGGGCGCGTCTGGTTGCAGGCGGCACGGGTCGTCCTGAGGGCCTGAACAAAGGCTACTATGTCCGCCCCACCGTCTTTGCCGATGCCAACAACCAAATGACCGTCGCGCGTGAGGAAATCTTTGGCCCTGTCCTGACTATGATCCCCTTCGATACCGAAGAAGAGGCCATCGAGATCGCCAATGACACGCCCTACGGGCTGACCAACTATGTTCAGACACAGGACGGCGACCGCGCCAATCGGATGGCTCGGGCGCTGCGGTCCGGTATGGTCGAGATGAACGGCCAATCGCGCGGTGCGGGGTCCCCGTTTGGCGGGATGAAGCAATCCGGCAACGGGCGCGAAGGCGGCGTCTGGGGGCTTGAGGATTTCCTTGAGGTCAAGGCCGTCGGTGGTTGGGCCGCCAAGTAGCCAACGACCAATTCACGAATAGCGGGCGAGGCGTGAAATTTGCCTCGCCCGCTTTCTCAGGCGGGCCGCACCACAAGCTGCGGCTCACCATCTGACGTTTGCCTTGTGGATCTGCCATCCCAGCCAATCTCTCCGGTTACGCGCTGTCGGAAGGCGGAAAAGCTGTCGAACCGAACCACATCGACGGGCTTATCGAAATGCAATGTGACTCTGCGATGAGACCCATCGCCCAGCATAGTCATACTACGAATTTCCGCGCTGAATGGCTGGCCCAGATACTGACCCTCAACCCGATCCCCAACCCGCAGACGCATACGGTTTCCGGCCATTGCGTGCAGCGTATTCCAGTCCCGCGCGCCGTACTGATGGGCCAAAAGCTCCAAGGCTTCGCCATGAGTTATCTGCAGATCTGCAGATCCAAGTTTTTGTCGCAGGCGCTTCGCCTGCGCTTTCAGCTCCTCAATCGGAGCGATGTCTTGTGACAGAGTCATATTTGCCTCGTTTCCTTGAACGGGCGCAAAGTCAGGACGGGGTTCGCATTGCCATCCGCGCGCCTGGAAAGGGCAACAGATGTTTATCTTGCCGGGTTTCACCAAAGCCAAATGACCGCGAACAGCAGGGGACCCTAACCTGCGGCACCTTTTGGCACCGGCACAGCATTCTGTCAATCAGGCGTCCGCCTGCGCCGCCTCAAAGGCCAGCATCGCTCGCTTGACTGGCAGACCCCAGTGATAGCCGCCTAGTCCCCCGGATTTGCGCAGGGCGCGATGACAGGGGATCAGCCAGCTAACCGGGTTCCGTCCCACCGCTGTACCCACAGCCCGAACCGCCTGCGGCGAACCAACGCGCTGTGCAATCTCGGAATACGTGGTGACCTGCCCCGAAGGGATATGCATCAGCGCTTCCCACACTTTGATCTGTAGCGATGAACCGATCAGATAAAGTGGGGTTGGCGTCAACCGGTCGCTCGCCGCGCCAAACGCGCTGAGCACCCAGGGGCGCAGACGCATCGGATCTTCGACAAACGCTGCCTGCGGCCAACGCGACAGCATGTCTTCCATCGCTGCTTCTTCGCCGGTCTCGGAGCCGAACGCCATGCCACAAATGCCTTTGACGGTACCCATGACCAGCGCGGCACCAAACGGGCTTTCGAACCAGCCCCCGTAAATCGTCAACCCGGCGCCTTTGCGGGCGTATTCGCCGGGGCTCATGGATTCCCATTTCAGGAACAGATCGTGCAACCGCCCGCTGCCCGACAGGCCCACGTTGTGGGCCGTCTCAAGCGTCGTGAATCGTTCGCGCAGCAATGCCTTGGCGTGGCCCAGCGTCAGGTATTGCTGGTATCGTTTCGGGGACACCCCGGTCCAGCGTGAAAACAACCGTTGGAAATGCGCCGGGCTCATATCCATCTGACGAGCAAGGTCTTCGAGGCTCAGGCTCTCGCCGCCCTGATCAATCAGCTCAATCGCGCGCCGCATGACATTGTAGTGATATCCGCTTTCCGGGTTCTGGATGTTCATGGCTCTCACCTCATTCGCTTGACTAAATCATAGCGCGCAGGTCACGCCCCCGCGACCCGGAACTTGCGCAATGGCTTTGGGCTTGTGTCACGAGGCGTCGGGCGGCATTAAGGCCGGAATGGCAAAACAGCTTGGATATCACACGATCCGCGAGATCTTTACCCGGTTTCAGGAGGCTGATCCTGAACCCAAAGGCGAACTGGATCATGTGAACGTCTATACGCTGGTCGTCGCCGTGGCGCTTTCCGCGCAGGCGACAGATGCCGGGGTCAACAAGGCGACGAAAGAACTGTTCAAGATCGCCTATACACCGCAAATGATGCTGGATCTGGGTGAAGAAGGCCTGACTCAGCATATCAAGACCATCGGTTTGTTTCGGCAAAAGGCCAAGAACGTCATCAAACTCAGCCGCATTCTGGTCGATGACTACGACGGCGAAGTGCCCAACTCGCGCGCCGCGCTGCAGTCACTGCCCGGCGTCGGGCGTAAGACAGCCAATGTAGTTCTGAACATGTGGTGGCGCTATCCGGCGCAGGCCGTGGATACACATATTTTCCGCGTCGGCAACCGCACCGGCATCTGCCCCGGCAAACATGTGGACGCAGTTGAACGCGCCATTGAAGATAACATACCCACCGACTTTCAACTCCATGCGCATCACTGGCTGATCCTGCATGGCCGCTATCACTGTAAGGCACGCAAACCGCAGTGCCCCACCTGTATCATCCGCGATCTCTGCGAATTTGAGGACAAGACCCAATGAAGACCTACCAACTGACCGGCATCGGTAATGCTGTTGTGGACGTGATTTCCCAGGCAGATGACAGTTTTCTGGAACTCATGGGCATCGAAAAGGGCATCATGCAGTTGATCGAGCAGGAACGCGGTGAGGTCCTGTATGCCTCGATGGAAGGCCGGGTGCAGACGCCCGGTGGCTCAGTTGCAAATACCATCGCCGGAGCGGGCGCGCTGGGGTTGGACGCGGCATTTATCGGGCGGGTACATGATGACGCTTTGGGCCGGTTCTATGCGGATGCGATGTACGAAGACGGCGTCGACTTCGTGAACCCTCCGGTCCCGGGTGGAGAGCTGCCAACGTCGCGTTCGATGATCTTTGTCTCGCCCGATGGAGAGCGGTCGATGAACACTTACCTCGGCATCTCATCCGAACTGTCCTCGGCCGATGTCTCGGAAGAGGTCGCGGGCAAAAGCCAGATCATGTTCCTCGAAGGGTATCTGTTCGACAAAGAAAAAGGAAAAGCGGCGTTCTTGGAGGCCGCACGCAATTGCCACAAAAGCGGCGGCAAGGCGGGTATCGCCATATCCGACCCATTCTGCGTGGAACGCCACCGCGTCGATTTCCTGCTGCTGATCGAGAACGAACTCGATTTTGTTATCGGCAACGAGGCCGAGATCAAATCGCTGTTCGAAACCGACGATCTTGAGGAGGCACTGGCCAAGACCGCAGAAATCTGCCCCTTGGTTGTCTGTACCCGGTCCGGTGACGGCGTGACTGTCCTGAGCGACGGCAAACGCACGGATGTACCGGTGGAAAAAGTTGTTCCTGTAGATGCAACCGGAGCAGGAGATCAGTTCGCCGCCGGATTCCTGTTCGGCATGGCCACCGGTCGCGACTTTGAAACCTGCGCTCGCATTGGCAACGTCTGCGCCCGAGAAGTGATCAGCCATATCGGCCCAAGGCCGGAGGCAAATATGGTTGAATTATTGCGTGAGGCGGGGTTGGTTTGAGCCCGAAGCAGTCATCCATCGTTGCTTGAGCGGGGCGATAAATTGCACATTTGACAACAAGTATTTGCAACCTGCATGCTCCAAATTGAAAATCGCGCCAGAAAGACCAAGGGTATTTTCATGCTTAGAACATCGAACCGAAGTGAAGCAGATAGCTTATTAAGCGGACTTGCTCTTGGGTTTTCTGCCGACCCATTCATGCGTTGGCTGTATCCTGAACCGGGCGATTTTCTTACCAACTTCCCGCGAGTAATGGACTTCTTTGGAGGGCGCGCATTTGAACACGATAGCGCGTTTCGGAACGATGATTTCACTGCTGGCGCACTTTGGCTTCCGCCAAGGATTCACCCAGACGAAGAACAGCTTGTTGCCTGTTTTGAGCAGACGGTAGCACCAGAAAAGCATGATGCGTTGTTTGAAACCTTCGAGCAGATGGACAAATATCATCCTGATGAGGACTGCTGGCATTTAGCTTTTATTGCGGTCGATCCTTATCGCCAAGGAAAGGGGTTAGGTTCCACGCTGCTTGAATCCTGCCTCAGACGTTGTGACGAAGACGGAAGACCTGCTTATTTGGAGTCGACAAACCCCGCAAATCTACCGATGTATAAGCGCTTTGGCTTTCAAGAATTGGGGCTAATCAAAGCCGACCAAGCTCCTCCTCTGTTTCCAATGTTTCGAGCCGCCCAATAGCTATTGATCAAACGGCAGAAATGTCCCGCGCTTCGATGGTTCAAACTGACCCCAGCGAAAGGGAGGTTTGGTTTTAGTTCCTCGTGGCGAGTTTCAACAACCGCGTCGGCGACATCAGCTGCAAGGCAGCGACAATCATGCCGCAGATGCGGCGACTTTCCGCGTTAGCAATAGCCGCAGGTGGAAAAGGCCGGATTGTCCGCATATCTCACAACTCTCAATCAAGCGAGCCGAATTCAGATCGCAACCAAATATCCCCGAAACGCCTCCATCACCTGCTGGTACACATCGCATTTGAAGGGCACGATTTCTTCAACCAGCCGCGAAGGTTTCTGCCATTTCCAGCGGGTAAACTCGGGATGTTGGGTCGCGATGTCGATCTGGTCATCCCGACCAGTAAACCGCATCAGGAACCATTTCTGCTCCTGCCCGCGATAACGACCCTTCCAGATCTTCGGCACGATGTCATGGGGCAGGTCATAGGGCAGCCAGCCGTCCGTTTCGGCGATGATTTCAACCAGATCAGCAGTCACCCCGGTTTCTTCCCAAAGCTCGCGCAAAGCCGCATCGCGCGGGTCTTCACCCTGATCCACGCCACCCTGCGGCATCTGCCAGGCATCCTTGTGGCGGTCATTGCGTTGACCGACAAAGATTTTACCCTCGGCATTCATAAGCATCAGCCCCACGCAAGGGCGATAGGGCAGTTTGGCGATATCTTCAGGGGTCATGCGCGGCCTCATCAACAAGTTCAGCTGCGTCTGTAACAAGCGACGCAACGAAGGCAAAGGGAATGACGTTAGGTTTCGCGTGACAAAGATGACGTGAACGTCAATCTGGCGAACAAATTCGGGAGGGAGAGTTCGCGATGACTGCGTACCCAAACATGCTGGCCCCGCTAGATCTGGGCTTTACCACTCTGAAAAACCGCGTGCTGATGGGCTCGATGCATACCGGGCTGGAAGAGACCGGCGACTGGAATCGCGTGGCCGAGTTCTATGCCGACCGGGCACGCGGCGGTGTGGCGCTGATGGTTACGGGCGGGATTGGTCCGAACCTTGAGGGCTCGGTGCTGCCTGGGGCGTCGATGATGACCAACGACAAAGAAGTGGCGAACCATTCCATCGTCACCCAGCGTGTGCACGAGGCAGGTGGCAAGATCGCGATGCAGATCCTGCATGCGGGGCGTTATGCCTATGGCCCCAAATGCGTGGCACCGAGCCCGGTGAAATCGCCGATTTCCCCGTTCCCACCGCATGAACTGGACGAAGAAGGCATCGAGAAGCAGATCAGCGATATCGTCAACGCAGCACGGCTGGCCCAGAAAGCGGGCTATGACGGGGTCGAGATCATGGGGTCCGAGGGGTATTTCCTGAACCAGTTCCTCGTGACCCATACCAACAAACGCACCGACCGCTGGGGTGGATCCTACGAGAACCGGATGCGCCTGCCTATCGAGGTTGTACGTCGTACACGCGAAGCTGTGGGTCCGAATTTCATCATCATCTACCGCCTGTCTATGATCGATCTGGTGCCTAATGGCTCGACCCATGAGGAAGTGGTGGAGCTGGCACAGCGGATTGAACAGGCCGGGGCCACGATCATCAATACAGGCATCGGCTGGCACGAGGCGCGGATACCGACCATTGCCACCAGCGTTCCCCGCGCGGCCTTTGCGTGGGTCACCAAGAAGTTGATGGGCAAGGTCGGAATCCCGGTGATCACCTCGAACCGGATCAACACACCAGAAGTGGCCGAAGAGGTCCTGTCGACCGGCTGCGCCGATATGGTCTCGATGGCGCGACCGATGCTGGCGGATGCGGATTTCGTCAACAAGGCGATCGCAGGTGAGGCGGCAAAGATCGCGCCCTGCATCGCCTGCAATCAAGCCTGTTTGGATCATACGTTCAGCGGTAAACTGACCTCTTGTCTGGTGAACCCACGCGCCTGCCACGAGACGGAATTGGTGATCACCAAGACCGAGGCGTGGAAAACCGTCGCCATTGTCGGTGCCGGACCTGCGGGTCTGTCCACCGCGATGACCGCCGCCCAGCGCGGTCACGATGTCACCCTGTTTGATCGCGCTGCCGAGATCGGCGGGCAATTGAACCTGGCGAAACAGGTACCGGGGAAAGAGGAATTCTGGGGGCTGGTCGATTGGTACCGCACCATGATGGATGATCTGGGTGTGAAGGTGGAACTGAACCGCGAGGTCGGCGTCGATGACCTGACCGGATATGACGAGGTGGTGATTGCCACAGGTGTCATTCCACGCGACCCGCAGATACAAGGGCAGGAGCGTAACAATGTGCTCAGCTATATCGATGTGCTGCGCGGCAAGGCCGATGTCGGCAAATCAGCCGCCGTGATCGGGGCTGGAGGAATCGGGTTCGATGTCTCTGAATTTCTGCTGGAAGACGGTCACAGCCCGACGACCGATCTGCCTTTGTGGATGAAGGAATGGGGTGTCACAGACCCTGCCGAGCATCGCTCGGGTCTGGCCCCCGAAGGCCCACAGCCCGAGGCACCAGCGCGGCAAATCACGCTGTTGCAACGCAAGGCGCAACGTCATGGCAAGGGATTGGGCAAGACAACCGGCTGGATTCACCGCGCGACGCTGAAAATGAAAGACGTCAATTTCGTCGGCGGCGTGAATTATGAACGCATCGACGACGATGGCCTGCATGTCAGCTTTGGTGAGGAACGCGCCGATCCGACCGTGATCGCGGCAGAGACGATCGTGCTGTGCGCCGGGCAGGTGTCCGAGCGTTCATTGGCGGATGAACTGATTGAACGCGGGATAACGCCTCATGTTATTGGCGGCGCGGATGTCGCGGCCGAATTGGACGCCAAACGGGCGATCAATCAAGGAACGCGACTGGCAGCGACGTTCTGACATTTAAGATCAACTTGAGTTTTCAGAAGCCGCCCCGCAAGGGGCGGTTTTCCTGTGCTGCTTGACTAATTACATACATAAGTACATATATATCTGATGGATCAGAAAACAGAACGCACCCAAACAGGTATTCGAATCGAAAAGCGATTGCTGAAAGTCCTCAAAGGGCTGGCCGAGTCGCTGGACATGACCCTTGGCGATCTGATCGAGGGCATCGCTCTGCACAGCTTTGAGAACAAGCCCGCATTTTCCGAGGAAACACTGGAGAAGATCAAACAGCTCAAGAAAGTCTATGACCTGGATTGGACCGCTGAAGACAGTCACCGTTTCAAGGAGGACAGAGAATGAGTACATTGCGATACGCCGATGTCACCGTCGCGTTTGAGGCACATGCGATCGACGACACAAAATTCGGTCATGCAGAACACGTGCAGGTCGCCTATGATCTGCTGCGCAAGTACGATTTCATTGATGCAGCAGCGACTTATGCCAAGGGAATCCGGGCATTGGCTGCCAGTGCAGGTGCCCCGGACAAGTTCAATCTGACAATCACCTACGCTTTCATGAGCCTGATAGCAGAGCGCCTTGCCATGACCCAAGCCGATGATTTTGAAAGCTTCGCGCGGGACAATGAGGACCTGATGGTCAAGGCAGTGCTCAACCAATGGTATACTACCGAGCGTCTAAACTCACAGCTTGCCCGCGGCATATTTCTGCTACCCACAGCCGCATAGACGCGGTTTTTGGGTTACTCCACGGTGATCGTGATCACCTCGGACATAATCGGAGTCGCATGGGGCACATGACCCGCATCGCCCAGCACCAGTTGCAGCGTGTGCTCTCCCGGAGCAAGATCCAGCGCCACCTCGGTCTGGCCGCCTCCAAAATGCATATGATTATCGTCAGCAGGCAGGCCAAAAGCCAGTTCATCCGCTCCGTCCTCTCCCTGCCCCAGCGGCGGGCGATCAATCAGAAGGTGATGGTGGCCCGTATTTTCATTCTCGATTCCAGCAGGGGCCACACCCATGCCACTGAGGCCAAAGACAACGGTGACCGGCGATTGCACGGTATCCCCATCAGACAGATTCACGAAATAGACCGTCGCATCGGGATTTGAGGGCGTTTCCCCTCCGGCCCAGACAAGACTGGCGGACAGGCACAGGGCGGCAACTGAGAAAAGGGCTTTCATGATCTCCTCCTTGGTCACAAAAATGCCATTCTCATCATAGCACGATTGGAAATAAGTCCAGAAATCGGGGTTATGCACCGGCTGGTTCGGGCTGCGGCGTTGCGATCCCGGCGTTTCCCAGTCGCAAACGATCCGATTCAAAACCCTGATATTATCCCATGTCTGCCCCGTTCTTGCCCAGATTGATCGCGATAAAGAGACAACGAACAGAAGACCTGGGGAACGAGAATGGATCGACTGACCGAAATGGAGGCCTTTTCCAACGTGGTGGACCAAGGTGGTTTCACCGACGCGGCCAAGAAGATGGGCATCTCCAAATCAGCCGTGTCCAAGCACGTCTCAAGCCTTGAGGCGCGGCTGGGGGCAAGGCTGCTGAACCGGACCACGCGCCGGGTATCGCCGACCGAGATCGGACTGGCCTATTACGACCGCGCGCGCCGCGTTTTGAACGACGCGGGCGAGGCGGATGCGCTTGTGACCTCGATGCAATCCGATCCCTCTGGTCTGCTGCGGATCAGTGTCGCGACGGATTTCGGTGTCAATCATCTGTCGCCAGTACTGTCTGATTTCCTGTCCGTCTATCCAGACATCACCGTGAACATGGTGCTGAACAACCGTTATGTAGAACTGATTTCAGAAGGTTTCGACGTGGCCGTGCGTATTGGTGAGCTGGAAGACAGCACACTGCGCGCCCGTAAGCTGACCGAAACCGTCAAGCGTATGGTTGCGGCCCCCAGTTACATTGAACAGTTTGGTCGCCCCCAGAAGATCGACGATCTGAACGAACACAAGCTGCTGCATTATTCAAGCCAATCCTCGGGCAGCGTGTGGAAACTGACGGCACCATCGGGTGAAAAACGTCAGGTCCGCACGGCTGGCTGGCTGAGTGTGAATGACGGACAATCCCTGCTAAACGCCGCCATCTCGGGGCTGGGGATCGCGCATCTGCCCAGTTATCTCTATGCTGACGCGCTGAAGTCAGGCGAAGTGGTGGATGCAATGCCATCGCTACCCGATGAAGTTCAGGGCGTCTATGCCGTGTATCCGCCGGGCCGGTTCACCCAGCCCAAAGTGCGGGCGTTCATTGACTTTCTGGTCGATTCCTTTGCCGAGAAGGGCCCGATGGATTGGTAAATCTCTCCCAGAGAACTTAAACGGCCCGTACTGAATTGTGCGGGTCTTTTTTTATGTGCTGATAGCGATCCGGCGCAATTTGTCGCGACCATTAGGCTGGACAAGTTATTTCTCTGCCGGTGACACAGCCCGCTGATAGAGATGCCATGTGGTGTGACCCAGGATCGGCAGGGTGAAGATCAGTCCCAGAAATGCCGGAATCATAGACAGCAGCATGGTCACCGAGATGATAGCGGCCCAACTGAGCATGACCACCGGGTTTTGTGTGACGACACGAATGGACGTGAGCATGGCGGACACGAAATTGGTTTCCCAATCGAGCAGCATGGGCATGGCGACGACAGTTACCGAGAACAAAACAGTCGACAGGATGGCGCCGACGCAAGTGCCAATCGCAAGGAAGGTCCAGCCCTGCGGTGTAAAAAACACGGTGTTCAAGAAGCTGTCAAAATTCGAAAACGATGCATTCTGCAAGGTAATCGCCAGCCAAAGCCGGATCTGGTAGGTCCATATCCAGAATATGAACAGGGTGACAAAGGCCATCCAGCCCATTTCGCGCTTTCGCTGATTGGCCATGACGGCAAGAATTTCAGACCAGCCGAAGCTCTCGCCGCTCTGTAATCGGCGAGACATTTCATAGAGCCCGGCTGCGGCGAACGGTGCAACCAGCGGAAAACCAACAGCGGCGGGAATGATCATCCAGATCTTGCCGAGCCAGATCAGACACCAGACAAACAGAATCCCGAAAACCGCATAGAACAGACCGAAGAAGCCACTCATGACGGGGCGCGCCAGAAAGTCGGAAAACCCGGCCTTCAGCGATGCGGTGATATCCGCCGTTGTCAGATTATTCACTTCGGGCATGGCCTGCTGCTGCGGTGTATGATTGTCCGGTGGTGGTGAACCTGCGGCCTTGGATGTCATGACACACTCCTCCGCAAGCAAGTTTGCATCATGGCGAGGCATAAGAGCAAGGGAAGGCGGCCGGCCGCTGTATCTGCGGTGGGTCAATTGACCAGCAGTACGGCTTCGACCCGGCGATTGATATCCCGACCCTCGGGCGTGGCATTAGAAGTGATCGGGGAAAGATATCCCGCACCCTGCGCTTCAACCCGGTCAGAGGCGATGCCATGTGCTTCGATCAGGCGGGTGCGGACCGCCTCGGCCCGTTTGGTGCTGACCGCAATATTGGCCTGCAGATCACCAGTATCATCGGTATGCCCAACCAATGCCAACCGCGTTCCTGGATTTTCAGAGAGATACCCCGCCAACAAATTCAGAGAGGCAAAGGGCCCCTCGCCCAGCGCCACCTCGCCCGTACGGAAATGCAGATCGTCAAGGATGACATGGCCGTCGCGGGTCAGGTTGCTCAGCAGGCCCGCGGCACCGTCACCGGTCTCCTCGATCACTATAGGCGGTGCGGATTGAGTTCCCACCGGAGTAACGCGGATCATCTGTACGTAGCCATCTGGGGGATTGCGGCTGACAAGCAAGCTCAGCACGTCATCGCCACGGGTTGCAGTGAGGAACCGATAGTCATGGATCGCCACATACATATCGGGCGTTGGCACAACTTCGGTACCGAAGCGGAAATCGAAGCCGCCACAAGTCCGCGCCTCGCATTCAAAGGTGATGTCAAATCCCTGCGCCTGCAACTGATCCCGCAGCGGTGCCAAAATTTGCAGCGTTGTGCTGGACCCGGCCTGCAACCGCCATGTAAGCCGCTCAACGCGTCCTTCGACAATGCGGGATGGCACCGCGCCATCAGTGAACACTCCGGTTGGCAGGTCGTAGCTGTCCAACGCACTGGTGCGGTCAGAGATCTGCCGGGCGCTGGCGGGCAGCGTCAATTCCTGCGCATGTGCAGGCACAGCCAGAAGAAGGACAAGGAGCAGAAAACGGATCATCGGAATTGGGCGTGATACTCGGGGTTCGGGACCATCGCCGTGGCACTGGCGACGCGATTGGTCATATTGAAGAAACCGGTGACATTGGCGATGTCCCAGACATCACGATCCGAGAACCCGGCATCGCGTAACTGCTGACGATCAGGTTCCTCGATCGTCGTACTGGCTGTGGTCATCTTGGCGGCAAAATCCAGCATGGCACGCTGGCGGTCGTCCAGTTTGGCGACGCGGTAGTTCATGACCAGCATTTCTCCTAGATGTGGATCGCCCGAAAGCTGTCGCACCGCCGCACCGTGGGCCACGAGGCAGTAGAAGCACTTGTTGATCGAGGAAACCACGACCGCGATCATCTCACGTTCCAGTTTCGACAGCCCGCTCTCGGCCAGCATCAGATCGTTATACATCGCCGTAAAGGCGTTCAGCTTTTCAACATCAAAGGCATAGGCCCGCAGCACATTGGGCACCATGCCCAGCTTTTCGATGCAGATATCAAAATATTTCTGCGTCTCCGGCGGCAGCGGGTCCACCATCGGCAGGTTCAGGGCGGTGGGCATGTCCTGTTTGGTCAATTCGCTCTCCTCAGACGCGCTGGCGGTAGTGATATTCTCCGACGATCTCCATCCCCAGCGAGTGGTAGAGGCCATTGGCCCCCGCATTCGCCTTGGTACAGATCACGCTAAGCGTCTCAGCGCCATTGTCCAGCGCCCAAAAGGCCGCGGCGCGCATGGCCCAGACACCCATGCCCTTGCGGCGGTGATCCGGCAGAATTTCCAGCGCGTGCACCATCGCGATACCGTCATGGATTGCCACAAAGCCGGTGCCTGCCGGTTGATCGGTATGGCGCATCAACAGGCCCGTTTTTAGCCCTTTTGCCCGCCGCATGACCGCAAGCCGCTCCGGGCCAATACCGCCTTGTGCCCAGATTTCGCGCATGATGGCCAGCGGTTCCCAAATGTCGAACACGGTGACGCGCGGGATCGGAGTATCCGTCAGCTGCCGCGCCGGGCAGGAGTAAATATTGACCGGATCGAGGATATCATAACCTCGTTCGGCAAGCATCGCGTCCAGCGCTTCATCCCCGGGACGCAGGCAGAAGATACGTTTCTGGCCCATCGCCTGCATGGCAGCCTCGGCGGCGTCGACATCAGCATCAGTCACGTCCCCGATGCGACTGGCTGCCGAGACTCGCGAACCGCCGCCCTGCCCTTGCCGCAACTGGAAAGGCCCCTGTGTCTGATAGGCTGCCGCAGGCCATGTGCCATCAACAATTGCGGCCCAATCGACGCTCAAAGCTCGATCTCTTTCGCGAGGCGTATCATGGCGGCGTCGATCCGCCCGCCATCCGTGCCACGGACAACCACGTTCGCCCCGAACACACCATTGGTTTGAAACGGATAGCAGCCGATGGACAGGTCTCCGAAATCCTCGGCAAGCGCGGCCAAGGTCGCTGCGATATCGCCCTCACCCCGGTCGACACGCAGTGTCTGCGACAAAAGCGGGCGGCCACCGGTGAGCGAGGGCAGAACACTCGCAACCATCGCCTGAAAGACCAAGGGCACACCGGCCATGACATGCACGTTCCCGATAGTGAAGCCGGGCGCGGTCGAGACCGGATTGTCGATCAGTTCAGCCCCGTCCGGGATGCGCGCCATGCGCAGGCGGGCGTCATTCAGTTCCAACCCGGATTTTTCGTAATGGACCTCAAGCAGCGCTCGAGCGTCGGCCCGCACGTCGATATGCGCCCCAAAGGCGCGGGCGATGCAATCGGCGGTGATATCGTCATGGGTTGGCCCGATGCCACCGCTGGTGAAAACATGGTCATGAGTATCCGACAGCGCCTTGACCGCCGCCTCGATCGCCGGGGCGTCGTCGCTGACAATGCGCACCTCGTTCAGGTCGATACCCTGCTTGGTTAGTTCACCAGCCAGATAATGCATGTTGGCATCGCGGGTGCGGCCCGAGAGGATCTCATCCCCGATCACCAACATTGCAGCAGTTGGATTGGCCATGGCGCGCCCTCCCTCTTGATCGACCGTTAGGGCAGGTATAGGCCCTTGGCCATGCGATTTGAAACCCCCCTTGTCCCCGCCCGCCTGATCCGCCGCTACAAACGCTTTCTGGCCGATTGCAGGCTGGAAGACGGGCAAGAGGTGACAGCCCATTGCGCCAATCCTGGCTCGATGATGGGTTTGGCCGAACCGGGTGAGAAGATCTGGCTGGAGCCGAATGATGACCCGAAGAAAAAACTGAAATACGGCTGGCGGCTGGTCGATCATGAGAACGGACATTTCACTGGGGTCGATACGTCCGTCCCGAACCGGGCCTTGCGGACGGCTTTGAAGGCGCGCGAGTTTCCCGAACTGGCGGCCTATGAAACCATCCGCCCCGAGGTCAAATACGGCGAAAACAGCCGCATCGATTTCCTGCTGACTCAGCCGGGCCTGCCCGATGCCTATGTTGAGGTCAAAAGCGTGACCCTTTCGCGCGAACCCGGTCTGGCCGAGTTCCCCGACAGTGTGACCGCGCGAGGCACCAAGCATCTGGGCGAACTGGCCAAGATGGCAGCGCAAGGACACCGGGCGATCTTGCTTTATCTGGTGCAGCGCACAGATTGTGATCGGTTCACGCTGGCTGCGGATATTGATCCAACTTATGCGGCGTCGTTTGAGGTGGCGCAGGCATCGGGTGTTGAGCGGATGATCTGCGGAACCCGAATCTCCCCAACAGGTGTGTGGGCTGATCCGATGCGATTCTCAATTTAGTCTATTGGTATCAAATGTTTAAAAACAATGCCTTACCGGTTCTCCAAATCATAAAATCGCCTCAATTCAACTTAAGGTATAACCTGATAATTGATTATGCAGGCGCAGTCTAAAAAAGAGAATTAACATGCGGGTAGTTGCAGGAATTGTATTCACGCTTGGCGCGATATTGATGGTTGGCGCCACATTGTTGGCATTTGACACCTACATGACGGACGAGCGCAAATCGGCAAGCCGTGCAGCGCTGAATGCGCAATTGGATGCAAGTGCAGATCAATATGAGAAACGGCACGAGGATGGATGTGTTCGACGGTGTGGCCGTCAAGGAGCGCTCGCACATTTTATCGTCAATTTGCGGGATGGGATTTTCTTCTCGTTACCCTTTGAGCCAGCCCGAGTCTTCCCTGCGGCAATTCCAGGTTGGACAGAGACCTCGTTCGACATTGGCGCGCTCGAAGAGATGCTGGGTAAACCAGCCAAAAGTGGAGTACACAGCCACACAACAGAGCATCGCGTTCTGTCTGCGCTGAAGCGGGTCACAAAAGAACCCAAATCTGGTGACGTCAGAATCTATCGCAAAGACGGAAGAACAATTGCAATTGGCATAAAAATCTATCGCAAAGGACTTCACGCCGCGAAGGATGGTAAAAAATTCCGGCTCAAGAAAAGCACAGAACACTTCGCCGAGATAGACGGCGTATTGATTCACAAACACAGCCAGTTTTCTTACGATTCCAAAACACGGGACTACACTGCGGTCAAATACCAGAACTTATCGATCTATCTGGACGGGCAAGTAGAAGTAACGATTGTTTCCGACGCGACAAATGAGGAGCTTCAGGCGTTTCTTTCAGAGTTCGATATGAACCCGATCATAGCAGACCTGCCCAAAGCACCCGCCAGTTACTCCCCTGGCAAAGGGGTCATCATATACGAGAGTATTGAACAAGACCAAAGCGATTCCTGAACTGCAAGCCGTCATCTACGGCAGCCAAAATCAGTCAGAAATCCACGCTACGCTTGAACAAGCGTTATTGAATGCCATTTCAGCGTTCACGCTACCCCGCACCCTCTGGTACTTTCTGCACAAGCAGCGTAAAAGAAGTGCTGCGCGAAATATTTGGAGTCCCGCACCGATGAAAGAACATCGTGGCCGTCTGACGAAGGACGGTATCCGCATCTATGAACAGAGTGACTTTGCCGGGATGCACGCGGCAGGGGCACTGGCTGCACGGATATTGGATGACATGGCAGAGCATGTCTTTGTCGGTCAGACCACAGGTGCGATTGACGGGCTGATCACTCAGATGGTTGAGGATGCGGGCGCGACCTCGGCGACGATCGGCTACAAGGGCTATCAGCACGCAAGCTGCATCAGCGTGAATCACGTGGTTTGCCACGGCATTCCCGGCGACAAAAAGCTGAAGGATGGCGATATCCTGAATATCGACGTTACCGTCATCGTCGATGGCTGGTACGGCGATACCTCACGCATGTATGTGGCCGGGAAACTACCGCGCAAGGCCGAACGCCTGATTCAGGTCACCCATGATGCGCTGTTCAAAGGTATTGAAATGGTCAAGCCGGGCAATACGTTCGGGGATATCGGCCACGCCATTCAGGCCTATGTCGAGGCACAGCGGATGAGCGTCGTGCGCGATTTCTGCGGCCACGGTCTGGGCCGGGTATTCCACGCGCCGCCGAACGTTTTGCACTATGGCCGTCCGGGTACAGGTGCGGTTCTGGAAGAAGGCATGATCTTCACCATCGAACCGATGGTCAATCTGGGCCGCCCCGAGACCAAGACACTGGCAGATGACTGGACCGCCGTAACCCGCGATAAATCGCTGTCGGCGCAGTTTGAACACTCGGTGGGTGTCACCGCAGATGGGGTTGAGATTTTCACCCTGTCACCGGGCGGTAAGTATCATCCGACCTATTCGTCCTGATCGGTGGCCTGATCACGCAACAGCTTCAGCAGTAAAGTCTCATCCCGCCATGGGATGACGGCATCGTGGATGAAAACCGGCGCGTGCATTGGCTTTGGCGGCGGCCCGGTAGTGGCGTCGCCATCTTGTGAAAAAGCCCAGAGCAGAGGTGTGATCGCGCGGTCCATGCCCGAACCTTAGCATGGTTCCGGGTCAAAGTCCCAAAAGTCCGGGTACATGTGACATGTCTGAAAAGACCTCGGCCCCAAGCGCAGACAGCCCCGCCCCGTCATCATGGGCGGCGTAGCCAAGACACCGCATGTTGGCGCGAATAGCGGCGGTAACACCGCTTGCACTGTCTTCGACAACAACCGGGGATTGGGCGCCAAAGAACTGAGAGGCGGTCAGAAACAGCGTGGGATCGGGTTTTGCCACACCCAGCACATGGGCCGAGAACATCACGTCTTTGAACCGTTCCCAAAGCCCATTCTGGCCCAACGTGATCTGCATTTTCTCAGGCCGGCCGTTCGAGGCAACACAAAATGGAATGCCATTTGCGTCCAGTTTCGCCAGCAATTCGCGGACACCTGAAACAAGCGGTGTGCCAGCCTTCAGAACTTCGTAGATTTCTTCGTATATTTCTTCGGTCCAATCCTCCGGCAGATCGGCACCTAGGCTACGTGCCTTGTCGCGGACTCCTGTCATGGTGCCGCCGACAAAGAACCCGAAGCTGTCTTCCAGCGTCAGTTTCAGCCCGTAGCGGGCAAGATTGTCGATCATCACCTGATTGGACAGCAACTCACTGTCGACCAGAACACCATCGCAGTCGAAGATCACCAGATCATGCATTCAGGCTGCCCTCCACATCAACGAGACATGCGTATCACCATATTTTCGCGTGTCATGCAGCGCGAACCCTTCAGGTGCCGTCATGGGGGCATTTTCTTCCCACACAATCAGCGCGTCGTCAGCCAGCCAGCCGCCTTGCGTGGCCGCAGCCAGCGCCTTTTGCCCCAGCGCTTTGCCATAGGGTGGGTCGAGGAATACCAGATCACAGGCCGCCCCCGGGTTTTCGCCCAACCTAGCTGCATCGCGGCGGATCAGCGTGGTTTGCGCATGACTTCCGGTCAGGTCGATATTCTTACGAATCAGACCCTGCGCAACCCGTCCGTCATCGACAAAGGTGACATGCGCCGCACCGCGCGAGAGCGCCTCGAGCCCCAAGGCACCAGTGCCCGCAAACAGGTCAAGTATGCGCAGATCACCAAAGTCGATCTGATGACCGAGAACGTTGAACAGGCTTTCGCGCACGCGGTCCGTGGTTGGCCGCAGATGCGCACCAGCATCGCCTTTGCCGACCGAAGTCAGGGCACGGCCCCGAAAGTCTCCGGCGATGATCCTCACGCCTTGAGCAGCGGTTTCAGGTCCGCTTGCGCGTCCGCCACTACGGCAGGATCAGCGGTCTTACCCGAATCGATCAGACGCTTGCCGACCATATAGGCGCGGGGATCATTCATTGCGTCCACGGCAATCAGCTGATCGCCCTTGTAATACCAGAAAGACACCGTTGCGCCCTCACCCTTGCGGGTCACGACGCGATCATAGCCGGTGTTCAGCCCCGCGATTTGCAGCTTGACGTCATACTGATCCGACCAGAACCAAGGGGTCGCGACGTAATCCCTGGCCGCGCCCAACATGTTCTGGGCTACGATCTCAGCCTGATCGATGGCGTTTGGCACGCTTTCCAAACGGATACGCCCACCAGCATGTGGGAAGGACGCACAATCGCCTGCGGCCCAGATCGAGGGGTCCGAGGTGCGGCCATGGGCGTCAGTTTTGATGCCGTTGTCCAGCTCCAACCCTGCGATTTCAGCCAGTCGGGTCGACGGCGCGATGCCGACACCGACCACAACGAAATCCACCTCAAGCGCGGTGCCATCCGTCAGAATGGCGCCTGTCACGGTGCCGTCTTCGCCCACCAATCGATCCAGCCCTACACCCTCGCGGATATCGGCCCCGTATGCGCTGTGCAGCGCGCGGAAATAGTCGCTGGTTTCTGGCGCGGCGACCCGTTGAAGGATGCGTTCGGCCATTTCGACCAGTGTCACCTTGACCCCGCGCTTGGCGCAGACCGCTGCGGCTTCGAGACCGATATAGCCACCGCCGACGATCAGTGCACGCGCACCGTCTTTCACACGGGGCTCCATCTGGTCGATATGGGCCAGATCGCGCACCACGTGAACGCCTTCAAGGTCGCCCCCGATCGCAAAAGGAAGGTGACGCGGGTCCGAACCGGTAGTCAGTGCCAGTTCGTCATAGGCGATAATCTCATCCCCCACTGTCACCGTCTTTGCCTTGGGATCAATCCCGGTCACACGCTGATCCAGGCGCAGGGAGATGTCGTTCTCTGAATAAAAGCTTTCGGGCCTCAGAAACAGGCGTTCTAGCTCCATCTCACCCAACAGATAGGCCTTGGACAAAGGCGGGCGCTGATAGGGTAGATGCGGTTCGGCGCCGATCAAAGTGATGTCACCGGCGAACCCGTCCTTGCGCAAGCGCGCCACCAGCGAGGCGCCCGCCTGACCCGCACCAATCACGACAATATGGCTCATGTCTCGCCCACCTTGCAGAATTTCCATGGTCACTTTGTTTCGACCACCTATATTGCGGCAAAGCCCGACTCTGCAAATCCAAATGACAGGAGCGTAAAAATGATTGCAACAGGTGACATGCTGCCCGAGGCCACTCTGATCCAAATGGGTGCGGACGGCCCGGAAGACGTTCGGATTTTAGACAGGACAAAGGACCGCAAAGTGGTGATTTTTGCGGTGCCCGGCGCATTTACAGGGACCTGCACAACCGCGCATGTCCCAAGCTTCATGCGGACCAAAGACCAGTTTGATGCCAAGGGTGTGGACGAGATTATCTGTATCTCGGTCAACGACCCCTTTGTGATGAACGCTTGGGGTGAGAGCACCGGCGCGACCGAGGCCGGGTTAACCATGCTGGCCGATGCTGCATCCGAGTTCACCAAAGCCATCGGCATGGATTTTGACGCGCCTCCGGTTGGTCTGCTGGCACGTTCAAAGCGCTATGCGATGCTGGTCGAGGATGGCAAGGTTGTCGCGCTGAATCTCGAGGTGAGCCCCGGCGCCTGCGAGATTTCGGCCGGTGAGGGTTTGCTGGACGTGATCTGACCCACTGGGCCCCGGCATAGCCGGGGCCAGATGAAGCGCAATTAACTTGATGCAACGCCCCGATGTGCCAATACTTGGCTCACATAACCCGGGAGTTCATTGATGCGACTAAAATTTCTTACTTTGTTTCTTGGTAGCGCCGGTGCGCTTGCGGCCTGCGGCCCCGCGCCCACGCCTCAGCAGCAGGCGGCGCGGCAACACGAGATCGCCTGCCTCAGCGGCACATTGGGCGGTGCCCTGATCGGCGGGGTCATTGGCAACCAGTTCGGCGGCGGATCAGGTAAGGCCATTCTGACTGCAGCCGGTGCCGCTGCGGGTGGTGTGTCGGGCGAACGGTACGCGTGCTGAGGAGGTTGGGCATGAAACGGATATTGATACTTGGTACAACCATGTTGTTGACTGGCACCGCATTCGCCGAGAGCGTCTCGGAATTGCACGAAGCCGAGCTGAACAATATCGACAAGAACAATGATGGCTTCCTGTCGAAGGATGAGTTTAACGCATTTTCAGACTATGCCTTTCAGGCAATGGATGACGACAAGAACGGTACGTTAGGGCAAAGCGAAGCCAAGCCGTTTCTGGATATCAAACAGTTTCAGTCTGCCGACCGGAATCAGGACAATCTGATCTCGCGTGCGGAATACGATGCACAGATGGGCAGCGATTTTGAGGCTGCTGATCAGGATGGGAATGGTCAACTGGACTAAAGCCCGAACCGGCAAACAGGGCGTTCAGACCTCACGCGGCAGATCATGCAGAAATCGCCAGAAGGCTGTCCATCTTACGGGCCAGCTTGGCGTCCTGTGCGGACAGGCCGCCAACATCATGGGTCGACAACACCACCTCGACGGTACGATAGACATTCGACCATTCGGGGTGGTGGTTCCATTTCTCAGCCCAGATCGCAACCTGGGTCATCCAGCCGAAGGCGGCGACAAAATTGTCGAAAATGAAGGTCTTGGTGATCGCATCTCGGTCCTCGACCATGGTCCAGCCATTTCTGAACAGCGGGTCCAGCAGCGGGCCGCGGGTCTCGGTCGACAAAAGTTCGGTCATTGCTGTTCCTCCGGGTTCGATTTCCTGAACGGGCCATAATCCGTCAAGATCTCGATCTCTTCTCCCACTGCGTGGGACTCGGCGTCCAGATATTTCTGAACCGCATCAGCAAAACCCGGATCGCCAACCCAATGCAAGCTATGCGTGCGCGTCGGCAGATAACCGCGCGCCAGCTTGTGCTCGCCCTGCGCGCCAGCCTCAACCCGGGCCAGTCCTTTCGCAATGGCAAAGTCGATCGCCCTATAATAGCACAGTTCGAAATGCAGACAGGGATGGTGCTCCATGCAGCCCCAATAGCGGCCATAGAGCGTTTCCCGCCCAATGAAATTCAGCGCCCCGGCAATTGGGTACCCATTGCGTTCGGCCAATACCAAAGCCATGTCATCAGCCATGGTTTCCTGAGCGATATCAAAGAATTGTCGGGTCAGATAGGGCGCGCCCCATTTGCGCGCGCCGGTATCCTGATAGAACCGCCAGAACGAATCCCAGTGCTCGGGTCGCAGATCGTCGCCGGTGATTGTGCGAACTTGCCCACCAAAATCGCAGGCTTGCGCGCGTTCTTTTCTGATGTTTTTGCGCTTACGCGACGAAAGCGCGGCCAGAAAGCCGTCAAAGTCGGTGTAGTCGTCATTCAGCCAATGAAATTGCTGCGAGTGTCGGACCATCAGGCCCATCTGCTCACCCGCCAGTGCCTCAGCCTCGGTGCAGAAGGTCGCGTGCAGGGATGAGATGCGATTTTCGGCGGCGAGCTGCACCGCGCCTTGAACCAGCGCCGAGATGCCGATTGCATCATACCCGGGCCGCACCAGAAAGCGCCGCCCGGTGGCGGGCGTGAATGGCGCAGCGATCTGCAGCTTGGGATAATATCGCCCGCCTGCGCTTTCGTACGCGT
The DNA here is from genome assembly GCF_900106805.1 of Ruegeria halocynthiae. Lineage (GTDB taxonomy): Bacteria > Pseudomonadota > Alphaproteobacteria > Rhodobacterales > Rhodobacteraceae > Ruegeria > Ruegeria halocynthiae. The sequence goes on along the minus strand of NZ_FNNP01000004.1, from coordinate 196,806 downwards.
GGGCCCAGCTGTGATCAAAGATATACTCGCCCTGCGAATGCGACTTGGCATACATCGGAGCCGCTCCGATCAGCATACCGTCCAGATAGGCCGTCAGATATTGCGGCTGCCAGCCGGTACCCCGTCCGACAGAACCGCTGTCCTCTAAGGCCAGCAGAAACCGATGGGTTGTGAACGGATCAAGCGGACGTCCACCATCAGCAGCCTCGGGGCAGGCGCAGCTATCCCAATCGCTCGCTGAAATTTGCGAGAGCGATGTCAGAACTCTAACCTCGATCTGTGCCTGATCCATGTACCCTCCGCGCTTCACCTTTATCTGTGATCGCGCGCGCCGGGATCAAGCGGGATGTTCGGCCAGATACCCTTCGAAGGTCACATTGTCGGCAACTTTGCGCGCCGCGACTTCCTGCTCGGGCGAGCGTATAGTCCAGCACAGGATCGGTACACCTTGCGCTTTCAATTCGGCGACTCGGGGGCGGTCCAGATCTTTGGCTTCGTGGCTGATGAAGCTTGCGCCGACACGTTCGAAATCGGGGATTTCGCGCAGGTGATCGCAGACCACCCGGGGCAATAGCTCGACCTTGGGATCGTAGGAACAGGTGACCAGTCCACGCGGCAGGTGCGGGGCAAGCCGCGCCAGTTCCGCGACCGAGTGCGGGTTGAACGACATCAACGCCACCGGGCCATCGTAGCCCTGCAGAGTGCCTACGACATCCGCTTCCAGCGCACCAACATCCGGCCCCATCGCGCCATCCTGATCCTTCAACTCGATCAGCAAAGGCACCCGACCCGCAACAAGGTCCAGTACCTCTTCCAGTGACGGGATGCCCTCGCCATCGGAATTCAGCAAAGGCTGCGCCTGAGCCTGCGCCGCCGTGATCTGCTGAATCGGACCAGACTGTCCGGTCAGGCGAGTCATGTCGTAGTCATGAAACACCATGGCGCGGTTATCGCGGGTGCGCTGCAGGTCAATCTCGATCCCATATCCAGCGTCAATCGCAGCACGAATGGCGGCCCGGCTATTTTCCGGGCGCTGATCTGTAACGTCATGCAGCGCCCGATGTGTAATCGGACGCCGCAGGAATTCGGACGGTAGGGACGGTGTCATTGAACCTCGAATATGCCTTCGATTTCGACCGCGACACCCAGCGGCAGCGACGCGGCACTGACAGCCGAGCGGGAATGACGCCCAGCCTCACCCAACGCCTCGACAAGGAAGTCGGACGCGCCGTTGATCACCTGCGGCTGCGCGGTGAAATCAGCGGTCGAGTTCACGAAACCGGTCAGTTTGATCACGCGCACCAGCTTGTCGATATCACCGCCACACGCCGCCTTGACCTGTGCCAGCAGGTTGATGGCGCAGACCTTGGCGGCTGCGGCGCCTGCATCGATTTCCATGTCATCGCCCAGCTTACCGGTGATAAGATCATCTGCCTTGGAAATCTGGCCCGACACATAGACGATATTGCCGATGCGTACGAACGGAACGTAGTTGGCTGCCGGCGCAGGTGCGTCCGGCAAGCTGACACCCAGGCTATCCAGTTTTGCTGCAATGCTCATGTGGTTGATCCTCATCTCACAGTGATTCAGCGCGGACGCTAACCGGGAAAGCCGGTTTCGGAAAGCGGGAAAGCGGTGTTTTTCCCAATGCCCGCGAACTGCGCGGGTCTCCTCTTGTTCAGGAAGTGTTGAATTCGTGTCACTTTACGTTGCCCCATCGGCTGAGGTAAACGCGAGTCGTTGTTTCATATCCTGCGCAAAACCTCTATGTGAGACCAATTGCGCCACCAAGAGCGCAACCGCTGTATTGATTGAAGGCCCGACACACCAACGGGTATTTTTGGAGTAAAGAAGACAGTGCCAAGCTACATTCGCCTGAAGCACCTGATCATTTTAGCAATCATGACGGTTCTGTCGGCATGTGCAACGCAGCCACAGGACTCGGCAGCGCGGGGTGATATTTTCGATCCATATGAGGGAACCAACCGCGGCATTCACAAGTTCAATCTGGGCGTCGACCGATTCCTGTTTCGCCCAGCCTCAAAAGGTTATGTGAAGATTGTGCCCGATCCGATGGTCACCAGCTTCAATCACTTTGCAGAGAACCTGACAATGCCCGGCCAGGCGCTGGATTACCTGTTGCAAGGCAATCTGAAACAGTCAGGCAACGCATTGCTGCGGTTTCTGATCAACTCGACTGTTGGCGGTTTTGGATTGTCCGCCCCGGCGGATGAGTTGAACCTGCCCCCCGTCGATACGGATTTCGGCGAAACCCTGCATGTCTGGGGCTTTGGCGAAGGCGCTTATGTCGAACTACCCCTCTACGGTCCCTCGACCGCCCGCGACGCGGTGGGTGTGGTCGTCAATCTGTTCTCCAACCCGATCAACTTTTCTCCGGTGCGCCCGGTGGACAATATCGGTGTATATGCCGAGGTCGTCCGGCGCATGGGGGATCGTGGCCGGTTCTCGGACACTGTGGATTCGATTCTATATGACAGTGCCGACAGTTACGCGCAGGCGCGCACAATCTACCTGCAAAATCGCCGCTTTGAACTGGCAAGGGATGATGAGGACGCCTATTTGGGTCTGTATGATGATCCCTATGCCACCACCGGGACCGATCCTGTCAGAGACCCCTATCTTGACCCGTACGAGGACCCCTATGCAGAATAATCCGTTGAATCGACGTCGTTTTGTGGCAACCGCCCTGACCGGGTTGACGGTTGCAGCATTACCTCTGCCCGCTTTTGCATTAACCGAAGCCAGCGCCAAACAGCTGGTCGACAGCGTGGTGGCCGATATCACCCGCATCATCGACTCAGGCAAATCCGAAAATGCCATGCTGCGCGATTTTCAGAAGCTCTTTGTGCGATATGGCGATGTTCCGATCATGGCCCGTTATGCGCTAGGTGCCGATGCGCGCACGGCCTCGTCTGCACAACTTCGTCAGTTCACCAAGGCGTTCGAGGGCTATATCGCGCGTAAATACGGCCGCCGGTTTCGCGAGTTTATCGGCGGCGAGGTCTCTGTACGGAATGCCCGCAAGATCAAAACCGGTTATGAGGTCAGAACTTCGGTCAAACTGCGCGGTTCATCGCCGTTTGAGGTGACTTTTTTGGTTTCCGACAAATCCGGCAGCGGCAAGTTCTACAACATGTTCATCGAAGGCGTGAACCTGCTGTTGACCGAACGTACCGAGATCGGCGCGATGCTGGATGCCCGAAAGGGCAATCTTAATCAGCTGATCAAGGATCTGAAAAACACCGGCTAGTCCCCGGTATCAAAAGCGACTGTGCCGCCGATCCATCCCCGGCGGCGGCACAGTGGCGATCCCTTGTCAGAAGACGTGGGTCAATTCAGCCGTTCACCGGTTTCCTTGGCGAAGTAGGACACTTTGCTCATGTCAAAGGCTAGGTTCAGTGTTTTTCCCGCCTGCGCGCTGGTTTCGGCATGTAGGCGCGCTGTCACCTGTTTACCTCCCAATTCCGACACGACATAGGTGTCTGCCCCGGCGGGCTCGACCATATCGACCATGCATTCGGCCTCTTGCACGCCCGCTCCGGCGCGGAAACCGGCCTCGGCAATGTCTTCCGGGCGTAGACCAAGAATGACATCCTGCGGCAGCGACAAGTTCCGCGCATCGTTCAAAACCAGTGTTTCGCCGGATTCGCGCGCAATCGATATCTGGGTGCCTGACCCATTGTTCGACGCTTGCGCCGGGATCAGGTTCATTGCCGGAGAGCCCATGAAATCTGCCACAAACAGGTTGGCCGGGTTGTTATAGATCTCGGCCGGTGTTCCGATCTGCTGCACGATACCACCTTTCAGGACAACGATCTTGGTCGCCAGCGTCATCGCTTCGATCTGGTCATGGGTGACATAAACAATCGAAGCGTCCAGCGTCTGGTGTAACTTCTTGATCTCAGTCCGCATCTCGACCCGCAACTTTGCGTCAAGGTTCGACAATGGCTCGTCGAACAGGAACAGCTTGGGATCGCGTACCAGTGCCCGTCCCATCGCTACGCGCTGGCGTTGACCGCCCGACAACTGGCTGGGCCGGCGGTGCAGCAGCGGCTCAATCTGCAAAAGTGAGGCTACATCTCTCAGCTTTGCATCCATCGTAGCCTGATCAACCCCACGCACTTTCATGCCGAAGGTGATGTTCTTGGCGACCGACATAGTTGGGTAGAGAGCATAGGACTGGAATACCATCGCGATATCACGATCTTTGGGGCTGACATGGGTCATGTCCTTGCCGCCGATCGCCAACGTGCCGTCGGTAATTTCCTCAAGCCCTGCAATGCAGTTCAGCAGGGTAGATTTACCGCAACCCGAAGGGCCAACCAGCACCAGGAAATCACCCGGTTCGATCGAGATGTTGATGTCTTTCAGAATTTCGACTGGGCCGTAATTCTTGTAGAGTTTGTTGATGTCGAGAATGGGAGCCATGAGTTTATCCCTTCACTGAACCGGCGGTCAGGCCGCGGATGAAATACTTACCGGCAACGACGTAGACGAACAGCGTCGGCAGCCCCGCGATGATCGCGGCGGCCATGTCGACGTTGTACTCTTTGACGCCGGTGGTGGAGTTTACGATGTTGTTGAGCGCCACGGTCACGGGCTGCGTGCCCGCCTGGCTGAACGACACGCCGAACAGGAAGTCGTTCCATATCTGCGTGAACTGCCAGATCACGGTCACCACGATGATGGGCAGCGACAGCGGCAGGAAGATCGACCAGAAAATCCGCATGAACCCGGCCCCATCAACACGGGCTGCTTTGGTCAGCTCGGCCGGAATGGTGACATAGTAGTTGCGGAAAAACAGCGTGGTGAAACCCAGCCCGTAGATCACATGGACAAAGATCAGACCCGGAATGGTTCCGGCGATCCCCATCATGCCCAGCAATCGCGCCATCGGCAGCAAAACAACCTGGAACGGGATGAAGCAGCCAAACAGCATCAGCGAGAAGATGATGTTGGCCCCCTTGAACCGCCACTGCGCAACAACATAACCGTTCAGCGCACCTATCAAAGTCGACAAAAATACTGCAGGCACCGCGATCAGAACCGAGTTCCAGAAGTAAGGCCGCAGGCCTTCACATTGGATACCGGTACAAGCCCCGGACCATGCGGTCTTCCAGGCGTCAAAGCTGACCTCTCGCGGCAGCGAAATCAGAGACCCGGTGCGGATTTCCTCAAGGCTTTTCAGTGATGTCGTCAACATCACGAAGAGCGGCATCAGGTAATACAGCGCGAACAGGCCCAGCAGGATGTAGAGCAACCAGCGCAAGGCAATTTTGCTTGTGTTGCTTTGGCTGCGTGTTTGGGTTTGGGGCATCGACAGATCAGTCATTTTTCGCCCTCAATTCTGAGTAAAGGTAAGGAACCACGATGGCAAAGACGACGAGCATCATGATCATCGCGGAGGAAGCCGCCTGACCGATGTCGCCGCGCGAAAACGCCATGGCGTACATGTAGGTGGCTGGCAGATCGGTTGCGTAACCCGGACCACCACCCGTCAGTGCGATGACCAGATCAAAGCTCTTGATTGCAAGGTGGGCGAGCACGATGAAGGCGGACAGGAAAATCGGAGCCATCGAGGGGATGATGATCGCCGTATAGATACGCCATGTGGGGATACCGTCGACCTGCGCGGCCTTAATGATTTCCCCGTCCACCGACCGCAACCCGGCCAGAAACAGCGCCATCACAAAGCCGGAGCTTTGCCAGATCGCAGCGAGGACGATTGTGTAGATCGCGTAATCCGGATTCACCAGCCAGTCGAATTCGAAATTCGGAAACCCCCAGCCCTGAACCATGGATTCAATGCCTAACCCTGGGTTCAGGATCCACTTCCACGCCGTACCAGTCACGATCATCGACAGCGCCATCGGGTACAGGTAAATCGTGCGGATTGCCCCTTCGACGCGGATTTTCTGATCCAGCAGGATGGCCAGCAGCAGGCCAAGTACCATCGCGATCACGATGAACAGCGCGCCAAAGATATACAGGTTGTTGATTGCCGTATCCCAGCGGGGCGAGTCGAACAGGCGTTCATACTGAATGAAGCCATGGATCTCGTATTTCGGCAGTAGTTTCGATCGGGTCAGCGACACCCATGCGGTCCATCCGATAAATCCGTAAACAAAGATCAATACGGCGATGAACGACGGTGCCAGCACCACCTTGGGCAGGTGGTTTTCCAGCCATTCGGACATTTTAGCCTCCGGGGAAAGATGCTCTGCCCCGCATTATAGGGGGCAGAGCGTATTGGATCAGTAGCTGTTTGCTACCGCGTCCGCCAGTTGCTGAACCGCGTCAGCCGAGGACATATCTGAGTTGAAATGCGCGGTCACAACGTCCGTAATCGCACCAGCCTGCGATCCACGCAGCGCCATGCCATGGGCGTAGGACGGCAACAGTGAACCACCGGCCGAGGTCGAACCCATGTCTTCGGCCGAAATCTTGGCACAGATGTCAAACGCATCCAGCGCGACATCGGTCCGGGCCGGGATCGAACCCTTGTTCAGGTTAAATACTTCCTGGAAGTTCGGCGCAACGATCAGCTTGGCCAGCAGTTCCTGTCCGGCGCGGTTGTCGTCACCTTCCACTTCGAACATGGCAAAGCTGTCGACGTTGTACAGATAACCGTCGCCGGGGGTCGAGGCGCACAGGAAATCTTCGCCGGGCTTTTTACCGGCAGCCAGGAATTCACCCTTGGCCCAGTCACCCATGATCTGGAACGCAGCTTCGCCATTCATCACCATGGCCGTCGCAAGGTTCCAGTCGCGGCCAGAAAAGTTCTCGTCCACGTATCCGCGCATTGTACGCATCTGGTCAAAGACCTGAATCATCGTATCCGAAGTCAGCGCCTCGGGGTCCAGATCAACGAGGGCCTTCTGATAGAACTCAGGGCCACCCAGACCCAGCGCTACCGCTTCGAAAACGGTGGCGTCCTGCCAGGACTGACCGCCATGGGCCAGCGGGATCACACCAGCGGCCTGCAGTTTCTCGGCAGCTGCATTGAATTCTTCCCAAGTGGAGGGCATTTCAATGTCATTAGCGGCCAGAATGTCGGCATTCGCCCAGATCCAGTCGATGCGATGCACGTTCACGGGTGCGGCGCACCACGTGCCCTCGCACATCATGTGTCCTGCAATCGACGCGGGCAGAACCTCGGCCCAGCCTTCGGCTTCGGCCACCGATGAAATGTCAGCCAGAACGCCCTCTTCGTACCATTCCTGAATGGCGGGGCCTTTCAGCTGAACCGCAGTCGGTGCGTTGCCAGCCAGAACTCGGGCACGCAGCGCAGTCATCGCGGCATCGCCACCACCGCCAGCGACGGGCATGTCGGTCCATGTACCGCCGTTCGAGGCAAATTCTTCTTGCAGAACCGCGACCGATTTCGCCTCACCACCGGATGTCCACCAGTGCAGAACTTCGGCCTGCGGTTCAGCCACAACGGACGACCCGGCCACAACGGCCAATGTCGAAACGGTGGCAAATGCAAAACGCTTCATATTGATCTCCTCCCTGAGAATTCGGTGCCACCCATAGGGCGGCCATGCTCGATATAGCGCTAACGGAATGCCACATGGCAACGCAGAATGCAGAGTAATATCCTGACAAGGTGGAAATTTTCACCGCTTTTGTTACCGCGTGTTACGTTGGGCTTGAATCCGTTTCCATTCGTTACAATGGGCGGTGGCGGAGAATGATAAGGAGGACGATCAGAGTGGGCATTCCCCGACTTCTGGTGGTGGACGACGATTCGGAGATGCGGTCGATGATGACCCAGTTCTTTCAGCAGAACGGGTGCATCGCACTGCCCGCCAGTTCGGAAAGCGAAATACGTTCTCATCTGACCTCGGGGCGGATCGATTTGATCCTGCTGGATGTGATGCTTGGCGATGAAAATGGCGTTGAGATCTGCGCCCGACTGCGGCACGAACAGGACGTACCTATTATTCTGGTCTCTGCCCTGTCAGCAGATCATCAACGCATGGCGGGTTATGAGGTTGGTGCAGACGACTACATCGCCAAACCGTTCAACCCACAGCTTTTGTTGGCTCGCGTCCGCGCGGTGATGCAACGCGCACAACGCTCCTCTTCTCTGGCGTATCGCCGCCGCACCCGCACCTTTCATTTTGATGGTTGGGTCTATGATGGCAAAAGTGATGAAGTGCATTCACCCGAAGGCTATCTGGTTTCTTTGTCGCAACGGGAAACCGCCTTGCTGAAGGTTCTGCTGGCAAATCCGCATATTCCGTTGACCCGGGATGAGATTGCCACCGCACTTGATGTCACCGGTGAAGCCGACAAACCCGAAGCGCAGGGTCGAGCCATCGACATGCTGGTGGGACGGTTGCGGTCGAAAATCGAGACCAATCCGAAAGACCCTCAGATGCTGCGCACCGAACGTGGGGTTGGATATCTCTTTACCGCCGACGTCTCGGTGGATGAGGACGCATGACCCTGCGTCTGCGCAGTTATGGTTGGCTTTGGACGCTGACGGCCTTTGCCGCAGGCCTGATATCAACCGGGATGTGGTATGCATCGGCTCAGGCTTGGAACCGGTATCTGACCAACTCGTTCGTGGCCGGGTTCACCGTCTACGAAGAGCTACGCACCGGAATGGCGCCACCTCCAGGCATATTGATCACTCCCATACCCGCTGCGGCCGCTGCTCTGGCAGAAACAGGTGAGTTTCAGCAAATGTCGGGGTTTTCGGATCGCCGCTTTGTCACCAACCTGTCGATCCTGACTGATAGTTCGGCCCCACTGAGTGGGCGTGAGCTGACTTTGGCTGTGCTGTCAGATCAGCTCGTTTACCCGGTATCAGATATTGTATCGGGCAGCGATCAGACCGGGCCCGAAAAGATGGGTAATCTGACGCGCCTGTTGGCAACCTATTGCAGCGAACCGATCCTGATTGCGCAATACGGACGTGGGGTTTGGAAGCAGATCGATGGCACAGATATCTGGGGGTGCAAAGCCGCTCCGGTTGATCTGCGACTGCCCGCGATTTTGCTGGGAGTTGTCGCGTTGGCAGCGCTGTTGACCTCGGTTGGAAATGTTTCGGACAACTTCACGCGCTTTGCACAGGCACTTGGTGATCGCAAACGCCGTGGAGGACCACAGAGTTATGATGCGGATGGGCCGGAAGAGTTGCGTGATATCGTGGCTGCCGTGAATGACCACCTTGAGGCTGAGCGTGCGCAGCTTGAGAAACGCGCAATCGTGTTGTCGGGTGTCAGTCACGATCTGGGTACGCCAGCAACCCGCGTCCGGCTACGCGCGGCTTTGATTGACGATGCCGAACTGCGAGAAAAGCTTGAGGCGGACGTGGATCAGATGACCGGCATGATCGAAAGCGTGCTGACCTACACACGATCCGAACTCAGCGTCGAGGAGCCACGTCCAATCTCTCTGACTTCACTGGTCGAGGCGTTGGTGGCTGATTATCAGGATATGGACCGGCCCGTGTTGCTTAAAGCGGTTGAACCGGTTGCGGTCAAAGGCGCGCCTTCGGTCTTCATGTCGCGCCGAGGGCACGGGTCGCTGCCGGAAACGCGGCGCATCCTGGTAATGGGGCGGCCGATCTCCCTGAAACGGGCCCTGACCAATCTGATCGACAATGCCCTGAAATATGGTCGCCGCGCCGAAGTTGCGTTGGAGACCGACGCGCAAACCGCCACAATCATTGTCGAGGACAAGGGCACCGACATGTCGGTCGAGGATATCGAGGCGCTTTTGGCCCCGTTTCAGCGCGGATCAAACACAGGATCCTCTGACGGTTTCGGGTTGGGCCTGACCATTGCAAGCACCGTTGCCGAGCAACATGGTGGTACGCTGAGTTTCGAAGCCGGAGACCAAGGCCTGCGCGCCCGTCTGCAGATCACCCGGCAATAGATCAGGGCATGTAGCTGCGCACCAAAGCGCTGGCAACCAAAGCCCAGCCATCCGCGATCACGAAAAACGCCAGCTTGAACGGCAATGCAACTGTGGCCGGTGGCACCATCATCATCCCCATCGACATCAGCACCGCTGCCACGACCAGATCGATGATCAGGAAGGGCAGGAAAATCAGAAATCCGATCTGAAAGGCCCGCGCGATTTCGGACAGCATGAACGAGGGCATCAGAACGGACAACGGCGCATCGGGAGACATCTGCATCGCGGCACCATCCGGACGCAACGCCGCCATCGCATGAAACGTGTCAGCGTCCAGCCGCGCGGCCATGAAGCTGCGAAACGGCACCAAAGCACGTTCGAGCGCCGGTTCCACGTCGAGCGTTTCCGCGACCATGGGCTGAATTCCCTCCTCCCACGCCTCGGTGAAAACCGGCTCCATAATAAAATAGGTCAGAAACAGGGCCAGACTGACGATCAGCATGTTGGGCGGCGACTGTTGCAGGCCGAGGCCCTGGCGCAGGATCGCCAATACGGTGATCAGAAACGGGAAACATGTGATCATGATTGCCAGACCGGGTGCCAGACTCAGCACTGTGATCAGCAAGATCAGCTGGATTGTCCGGGTCGAAATCGACCCGCCCTCGCCCAGCGACAAAGACAGCTCCTGTGCGGCAACGCCGGAGGGAATGACCAGCAGCAGCGCCAGCCAGATCAGATGGCGCATCAACTGATCCCGTTCTGCAGGTCCGAAATCTCGGTCAATCGCACCGCCAGTTGCCCGGCCTGGTCGCCCTCCATCTCCTCCAGCAGACCGCGCGCGACCAGTTGGTCACCGACATACAGATCCACCGGATCCTCAATCCGTTTGTCCAGCGTCAGCACGGCATTCTCGCCCATACTCAGCAGATCTCGGATCAGAGGTCGCGCACGCCCGACCGAAACCGTAACTTCGATAGGGACCGTTTCAAATGGGTTTGGTTTTTCGGGTTTAGGAGGTTGAGGATCACTCATTTGACAAAGCCTCTCTTGCTTCAAACAGATATGCGTCGAACGCTGTGGCGATGGATTTGAGCAGCGCGGCGCAATCCATCTCGCGCCGGGCGATGCCGACCTGCAGGCGCGCCTGCCCCGGTAGCAGAGACGGGTCTTCGACCAGTTGCAGACGCGGAGAGATGTCCTGCGGCAGAAGCGCCGCGACCTGCTCGGAGGTTCCTGCTGGTACTGTCAGGTGCATCGGCTGCCCGATCTGTTCCCCCGCCATTTCACCCAGCTGCTCTGCCAGTCTGGTGGCAAAGCCACGTTCGAAGGTTTCCGGTAACACAACCTGAACCAGGCTCTGAAACATCGGTTCCAGCGATAATGTCATGCGGGTCATAGCTTCCTGATAGGTAAAGGACAGATCCGATAGCGTTGCTGACAGATCTGAACCAAGCTGCGCACGCCCCTGTTCCTGCGCCTGAACCGCATCGTCCCAGCCCGCGCCATAGCCTCGTTCAAACGCCGCAAGACGTTGTTCTTCCAATGCTTCCTCATCCAGAAGATGCACCGCGACACCGCTGGCCGGAGCTGTAAAATCCTCAAGGAGATGGGCAATCGACATCATACCTTCTCCTCGCCGTCCTCTAACCAGCTGCGCAGGATTTCAACCGTTTCCTCCTGCTTGTCGCCAATCATGGCGCGCAAGCGGTCGACGGGATCCTCACCACGCACACTGCCAATCGCCGGGACACTGGGTTGCGCAGGGTCTGGGAGCGATGTGAATTCCTGTGTGTCGCCGGTCGCAATCTCTCCGGTGAGGTAAGGTGCCGGGCCCACCTCGGGCAAGGGGGCCGCTGGCAACAGCGCCGGTGCTGCAGATTTTGTCAGGATCGGACGTATGACAAACAGACCCAAAACAAGGGAAACCAGTGCCAGAACCATCATCTGGATCAGCGACATCGCATCGAGATGAATCCTTTGCCAAATCGACGCCGACACCAATGTGCCCTGCGGTTCGATCGCCGGCAGATCAAGCGATTTCAGAGTAATCACATCGCCACGTTCGGCATCAAAGCCAACGGCCGAGGCAACAAGCTCTTCCAGCGCATCAAGTTCGGACTGGGGCATGGGCTGAAAGCTTTCAGCACCAGTCGCATCCACCGTCCGCACGCCGTTGACCAACACCGCAACGGTCAAACGCTTGATGGCCCCCGGTGCGCGATGCACCTCGAGTTCCGTTTCGGAAACCTCATAATTCACACGCTCGCGCGTCTGGGTGGCGTTCGAATTGGATTCGTCACCGCCGGCCCCATCGCCATCCGGCAGGTTAGAGGCCACAGTCACATCTGCGGATTGGTTGCGCGCGCTGTCGGATCTTTCCTCGACATCCGTGCTGATCGCAACGCGTCCTTTGGGATCAAAGCGACGTTCGCGGATCGATTCGGTTTCGGTCACCGTATCCACGCTGATCTCGACCACCGCGTTGCCGGCGCCGACCCGGGCTTCGACCAACCGCAACACTTTTTCGCGCAACTGACGCGCCTTGTCATCAGCGGTATCGGCAGCCACGGCCGTTTCCTGAGCTCCGATCACAGTACCGTTCGAATCGACCACAGTAACGTTTTCCGGCGCCAATCCACTGACGGCTGAGGCCACCAGGAACCGAATGGCTTTCGCCTGTTCGCCGGTGATCTGTGCCCCCGAAGCGACCAAATAGACCGAAGCGGTCGGCGCAACGCTGCGCTGAAACGGATTGGACGAGCCATTGGCGATATGCACACGGGCCTGACTGACATGGGCGCTGCCAACAATTGTACGCGCCAGCTCACCTTCCTTTGCCCGCCAATAGGCCGCATCGAACATCTGCGATGTGGTCCCGAACCCGCTGAGCGAATCCAGCAGCTCGTACCCGCGATTGCTGTTTGCGGGCAGCCCTTCACTGGCCAGCGTCATGCGCAGTTCATCCCGTTGCGCACCGGTTACGTAGATCGAACCTCCGCGTATCTCATACGGGACCCCGCGTTGATCGAGCGAGCGCACGATATCTCCGGCTGCTCCGCTTTCCAGCCCCGCATACAACAGGGTCATCGAAGGCGCAGTGGCAATCCGTGACATCACAAGTACGCCCAGAAACACCAGCGCCACGGCACCGGCCACGATAAATTGTTTGCGCCTGTCCAAACTTGCCCAGACAGTTCCGATCTGCTGCACGCTCACCTCCGACTCACCGACATTCTGCTCGGCTCAGCTCCTGTTTGGACGATTGCCCTTAACAATCGGTTAGTCCCTGCAGGGTTATGACAGATGCCGAACAGATCGATGAGGACGGCATGACCGATGCAACCGTAGAAGAGGCAGAAGCCCCTAAGAAATCAGGGAAAAAGGGCCTGTTGCTTGGCGTGATTCTTGCCATTGCGGGTGGCATAGGCGGCTATTTCATAACCGCATCCGGCCTGCTTCCGTTCGGAGACGCCGAGGTCTCGAAAGATACGGAAAAGAAGGGTCAAGAGGCGCCTTTTGCGGCATTGCCCGACGTAAGTTTTGTCGATCTTCCCGCAGTAATCATCTCGGTCAAAGCGGCAGATTCGCGGCACTTGAAATTTCACGCTCAGCTTGAGGTGAATGCAGACTACGCCGCCGAAGTCGAAAAGATGCAGCCGCGAATCATGGATGTCTTGAACAGCTATCTCCGCGCGATTGATCTGACAGTTCTCGAAGATCCGCTGGCTCTGATACGCATCCGTGGGCACTTGCACCGGCGGATCGGGATTGTCGTGGGCGAAGGGCGCGTGCGCGACGTTCTCGTGATGGAATTTGTGTTGAACTAGGAGGCGAAGGTGGAGCTGATTGCCGATATACTACTGGTTGCGGGCGCGCTTGGGGCGGGGCTGTACTGTTTCATTCTCGCGCGGCGCCTGCGGCGATTTACCGATCTTGAGAAGGGCGTCGGCGGCGCGGTGTCGGTCCTTTCCGCACAGGCAGAGGAACTGCGAAAATCGCTTGATGATGCGCGCCAGGCTTCGGACGATTCCGGGATCGCCCTGCAGGCGTTGACCGAGCGGGCGGAAACGGTCGCACAGCGGTTGGAACTGATGATGGCTTCGATGCACGATGTTGTGCAGGAGGAAGCTGCAGACCTCGACAAAGCCGAGGAAACGCCTCAGGACACACCGCTGGAGATACCCGAAGAGGGCGTCACCGAGCCGTCTGTCGAACCGACGCAGACCACCCTCGAGCAACCGCAAAAGAAACCGGAAGGTCTGATGTTCTTTCGACATGCCGCCACTTCTGGCGGAGCGGCACAATGACCCGTACCGGGGCCAACAGACCCAATCGTCGTCCACGCGGAGGCGTTCTAACAGTCATTTCACTGTTGATGATCGGGTCCGCCATCATTCGCATCGGACTAGAAGCCGGCCCCGCACTGGCCCGAGGCGCCGAACCCACGACGCCCCCTCAGGTTGATGCGAATGATCAGGAGACAGGTGCGGCGAATCTTCAGCTTTTGCTGACAGAATTACGACGTCGCGAGGATGAACTAAACCGGCGGGAAAACACGATCCTGGATCGCGAACGGGCCCTGGATATCGCCAATGAGGCGATCGATTCCCGCCTCGCCATGCTGCAGGAGGCTGAAGAAGCGCTGCGCGAAACGGTGGCAATCGCGGAACAGGCCGCCGAAAGCGATCTTACACAACTGACCGATGTTTATCAGAACATGAAACCCAAGGACGCCGCCGCCTTGTTCGAGACAATGGATGCGGTTTTCGCTGCCGGTTTCCTGTCACGTATGCCGCCTGACACGGCGGCAAATGTCATGGCCGGTCTCAGCCCTGAAGTTGCCTATACAATCAGCGTGATCATGGCGGGGCGCAACGCAAACGCCCCGCGGGAGTGAGCCTCATGTTCGACCATCCAAATACCTCAAACGCCGGAGACCCTTCATGATCGGACTCATTGGAATTGTCGTCATTTTTGTCATGGTGTTCGGCGGTTATCTGGCCGCAGGGGGTAAGATGACGATCATCATGAAATCCTTACCTTTCGAGATGATGATGATCGGCGGGGCCGCCGTTGGCGCCTTTCTGATCAGCAATGATATGGGCGGCGTGAAACACACGGCCAAAGATATGGCCAAAGTGTTCAAGGGGCCAAAATGGAAGCCCGAGGATTATCGCGATTTGCTGTGCCTGCTCTTTTCATTGATCCGGATCGCGCGTGCAAACCCGGTCGAAGTAGAACAGCATATCGAAGAACCCGAAAGCTCTACGCTGTTTTCGGCTTATCCCAGAATCCAGACCGATAAAGAGGTGGTGGACCTGATCTGTGACACGATGCGCTCGGCGGCGATGAATTATGACGATCCGCATCAGGTAGAAGAGGTTCTCGAGAAACGCATGGAAGCGAACTTTCACCACGCCATGCATTCCAGCCACGCGCTGCAAACCGTCGCCGATGGCTTGCCCGCCCTGGGCATTGTTGCTGCGGTTCTGGGCGTCATCAAGACGATGGGTTCGATCGATCAGCCCCCCGAGGTGCTGGGCAAGCTGATCGGTGGCGCGCTGGTCGGAACATTTCTGGGGGTTTTTCTAGCCTACGGGCTTGTCGGACCCTTTGCAGGCAAGCTGAAAGCAGTCGTTGAGGAAGACAACCACTTTTATCAACTCATCAAAGAAGTTCTGGTGGCAAACTTGCACAACCACAACCCGGCCATGTGTATCGAAGTTGGTCGTCAGAACACGCCAACGCATAATCGCCCGACCTTTTCCGAACTTGAGGACGCCCTTAAGGAACTCAAACAGGCTGCCGCATGATTCGGGTAATCGCATTCATCCTGATTGCCATTGGCACGAACGCCTCCGCACAGGCCTTGCGCGTACGATCGGGAGAGCATGAAGGATACACCCGCATAGTGGTGCAGGTGCCCCCGGGCACCGGCTGGGTTCTGGATCAGACCCAGACCAGTGCGCACCTGAGTATCGCTATTGATGAGGCCACGTATGATACCACAGCCGTTTTCAACCGCCTGTCCGGGAATCGTCTGAAATCGCTGAAACAATCTGAACCCGGTGCGGCATTGGAGATGACATTCGGTTGCGAATGCGTGGCCACGGCATTTCTGTATCGTCAAACTATGGTCGTCATAGACATCACCCCCGGAAAATTCATACCCAAAGCAGAAACGGTGGTGCCGACGCACAGCTTTCAGTCCCAAAACGTCACTGCGTCCGACCCTTTGCCGATTGAAATCCCGGCCACCGAACTGGCGTTACCCCTGCTGCGCTTAAGCCATCAGAATTTCGAAGACCATTTGACATCACGCATATTGCAAAGCGCCGACCGAGAGGTTGTCGATCTGGAACTAGCGGGCGTCGGGCGCAGGCACTCGAATGGGTTTGGCCCGCTGTTGACGGCGGAAGAGTTGGCGCCGAATCTGCGATTGTCTTCGGTTCTGGACGACGTTCAGGGGCTGAATAATCTTGCGATCCCGCAGCTTGACGCCAAACCCGAATGTATCACCGACAGCGAGTTGGCGTTCGAAACATGGTCGGGCACTCAGCCACTTCCTATGCAAGTTTCTGCGCTGCGGGTTGGCCTGTTTCAGGAGTTTGACCGGGTTGATCGGGTGCAGGTGCTGAAACTGGCGAAGCTCTATACATACTACGGATTCGGGGCCGAAGCGCTTCAGGCTTTGGCTTTGTTGCCGGACACTACGGCAGAGCAGCGCAGACTGTCCGCGATCGCATCCGTCATGGATGGTTTGGCAGTACCCGCATCAAATCCATTCGAAGGGCAGCAAAGATGTAATGGGTTTGCCTCCTTCTGGGCGCTGTTGACTGAAGGAACATTGCAGCCAGAAGCTGACCTGAATGCAATCGAACGCAGTTTTGGCCGACTTCCCCGACATTTAAGGCACCAGATTGGCTCGGATTTGGCCGAAATATTGGTTTCAGCAGGCCGACTGGAGGCATCGCGCCGCATATTGCGCGCAGTGGAGCGCGTGCTTGAAGTCAAACCAGTCGACGTGACGCTCACCGAAGCCCGAATAGCGGATGCAGCAGGAGAGGCGGATACGGCCGAATCGCTGTTGATTGACGTAATCTCTGCCCCCGATGCCGCGACCGAAGCACCGCTGGCGCTTGCGCACCTGATCCAGAAGCGGTGGTCGGACAGGGGCGCAATATCACCACGTGACCTCGGTTTGGCCGCGAGCTACGCGCGTGAGTTCAGGAATTCGGAACTTGGCCCAATGATGACGCGCGCTCACATATTGGCCATGGCTTTGTCGCAAGATTTCGACGGCGCGCTGAAACGTCTAGAAAACGCCGGTGAATCTGGTGAATGGCGGCTGTCACGTGATCAGGTGTATCAACTGCTTGCAGAGCGAGCGGACGATATCACCTTTCTACGACATGTTTTGGGATTGGGAGACAGCGCGCGCAATGCACTGGCGGTTGAGACAGCTCTGTCGCTGGCAGATCGATTGGCCAAGCTCGGGTTTTCAGCACAGGCACACGCGCTGGCAGACCGACCCCAGGATCAGGGCCTTCGCTATGAGAGGGCGCAGCTACGGGCGCGGGCGGCTCTGATGAACGACCGCCCACGACAGGCACTATTGGAAATCGCCGATGATAAGTCCGACACCGCTCTGCAGTTGCGGGCGCAAGCCATGATGCAGACTCAGGATTTCGAAGCCGCAGCACTCACCTTGCGGGAGGCTGGGAAGACCGAGGCTGCCGACCGCTACTCCTGGCTTGCCGGTTCCGATGATGCTGATGAAGGCGTTACAAACGTCTTCACTAATCTGGCACGTATCAGAGCAACCCTGACCCAGCCAATTGAGCGACAACCGGGCAGGCCGTTGGCGGACGCCGCAGCACTATTGCGGCAAAGCGCCAACGCGCGCGGACAAATCGCGGATATGCTTGAGATCGTGCAAGCCCACAATCCGAACTGATCCATGAGGTAATCCAACACATTTCAACCATCTCAAGAAGTATCGAATGGCTCTGCTGCGAAAGAATAGGCTCTAATAAGGAGATCTTGCGCAAACACAAACTGAAAAGTTCGTCCTTCAACCGGCAGGCGGGTCGTACAACAGGTCGGACAAATCGGAATAGCGTGCTCCCGGCAGGGTTAGCTTCAAGATAGCTGTACAAATCTTGTCGGCTCGATTGCCGCCCACGACAGGTGCTGCAAATTCGGTGAACTTATCGATGATCTCCTGCTGGCTCAGAGGCAGTTCAGGACCGCCTCGCGCGTTTAGATCTCCGGATTCATAAACTGTGCCATCTGAAATCTCGATCGCGACATCGGCCCATCTGCCTTCCGGAAACCGGGCCGAATGGCGCTGCCTCTCCGTAACTTCGATTCGGGACATCACCTGTGCCACCTCAGGATTGGACAGCCCTGCGCCCGAAATATGTTCTACCCCGATACGGCCATTGACAGCCTGAACGGCAACGGCAAAAGGCAAAGAGTATTGCGCCTGAGACGTGGTCTGGGGGTGGTTGGCGAACAAACAGGCCGCTTCGTGGAAGCTGTTGATGCGGATGGATGCGATCTGCTGATGCGATAGGCCGTGCCGATCCATCAGCAATCGCACGCCGTCAATGGCGGCATGGGCCCAACGGCAAATCGGATAGGGCTTGATATATTGCTGTTCGATTTGCCAAACGCTGCCCAGATCGGCCCAATACGGCGCAACCTGCATGGCTTCGATGGTGATGGCAGGGGCACCGGTAAAACCTCGTTCGGCCAGAACGGCGGCAGACAGCCCCACCAGCGCACCCCAGCCAGAGCCATCGTGCAGCATGGTCGGGTTTTCTATCTCGCGCATCATCTGGCTGCGGGGGCCGTGAAACTCGGCAATCCCAAGCGCCTGTCGGAGTTGCCCGGGTGATTGTCCGCGCAGACGCGCCGCCATCGCAGCCACGCCCAGCGCATTCCAGGCACCCGAAGTGTGGTAATCATTGACAGTCGCATGAAGCGCGAGACCAGCCCGGCCCGCGACCTCGTACCCGACGATCATGGTCGTCAGCGCCTCGGGCCCGGTCAAGTCGGGGCACTGTTCGGCCAATGCTGCCAGCGCTGGGACCACGGCAACCCCGATATGTCCTTTGACCGGGTTAAAGCCGTCATGCGCGTCCAGATTGTCGGTCTGTGTTGCAGTTGCATAGGCCGCGCCCGCCAGGCTGACCCGGCGCCCGTCAAACAGCATCCGCGCGCTATACTCAGGCTCTGCGCTGGCATACAGCAGGGCGGCGGTATCCCGGGCGATCCCACCGGCCTGCATAGGGCCCGCTGCGATCAGAACGCCGATCGTATCCAACAACAAGAGCGCCGCATTATCCCGAGCCGAGGCAGGCACATCCTCGACAGCGCTGTTCAGTGTGAATTCCATGACTTGATTGAGTGCATTGGTCATTGGGCTTGCTCCGCAACAATCGGGCTTGTCCCGCGCAGGCGATAACCTTCTGGATCGAAGGGTGGCGCAGTACAAATCCGCGCCTTATGCGGTCGACCCAGGATGTAGACCTCTACTATGTCACCCGGCCCGGCAACCTTGGGATCAGCAAAGCCAACTGCCAGCGATTTTCCCACTGAATACCCGTATGCCCCGGACGTCACACGCCCCACCGGTCTACCATCTGGTGCAAAGATCGGCTCTCCTCCGCTGGCATCGGCGTCAACTGCTTCAATTTCGAAAATCGAGAGTACCTCGCGCGCTGGTCTGTCTTTGACAGTCATATAGGCATCCTTGTGCAGAAAATCCTTATCCAGCTTGATTAGGCGATCCAGCCCGACCTCTTGCGGCCAATATTCCTGAGAATACTCGCGGCCCCACGAGCCATAGCCCTTTTCAATGCGCAGCGCGCCCAGTGCCCGGCCGCCGACCGGGCCACCGTTCAACGCTTTTGCAGCGTCCAGAAGCGCCGAATAGAGTCTGATTTGATCAGTCTCAGCGCAGTGAAGCTCCCACCCTAGATCCCCGGTGAAACTGACGCGAATGGCCAGGCAGGTGACGTCGGCAACCTCAATCGTGCGAGACCGCGTGAAACGGAAACCATCGTTGGACAAGTCGGCATTGGTCAACCGCTGCAGCAGCTCGCGCGCCTTGGGACCTGCGACGTTGAACCCCGCAATACGGTCGGTGGCGACCTCAAAGGTGGTGCCTCTGGGTAAATCGACCATGTTGAAAAAGCGTTGATGATAGCGCTCGGCCATGCCCGAGCCGATCATCATGTATTCATCCTGCGCAACCTTGGTGATGGTGAAATCCCCGGCTACGCCACCCCGGACCGAGATCACAGGCGTCAGGCGGGATCGCCCGACCTCGGTCGGTACCCGGTTGGCGACCAATCGGTCCAGCCAATTATGGGCACCCGGCCC
The DNA here is from genome assembly GCF_900106805.1 of Ruegeria halocynthiae. GTDB lineage: Bacteria > Pseudomonadota > Alphaproteobacteria > Rhodobacterales > Rhodobacteraceae > Ruegeria > Ruegeria halocynthiae. The sequence continues at coordinate 176,520 of NZ_FNNP01000004.1, read as the reverse complement.
TTTGACAACATAGTTGGCAAAGTTCGAGATATCGATGACGCCCACATTTTCCCGCAACATCCGCGCCTCGTGGCCCACGGGTTCCCACCAGTTTTGGCGCGTGAAGCCGTTGGTTTCCAACGTTCCGGGCTGGCTGGCGAACCACAGAGGATGTTCCCAACCGCAGTTTAAGCCAAAGACCGCGCCCATGTCTTTTTGCATCTCATATGCGGGTCTAACACGAGTGGGTCGGCCTGCGCTGCGTTCCTCGTTCGGGAAATGGATTGCAAAACGGTGAGTATAGGCATCTTCGACCCGCGCCTTGGTGAAAGCCTTATCCGCCCAATCGCCGAAACGGGCCAGATCCCAGGCAAACATGTCGTATTGCGGTTCACCTTCGATCATCCATTGCGCCGACAACAGGCCCAGACCACCCGATTGCGAAAAGCCCGGAATGATGCCGGTGCAACAGAAATAATTTCGCAACTCGGGAACAGGTCCCCAGATCGCATTGGAATCCGGAGACCAAATCATCGGTCCGTTGATCACCCGTTTAACGCCCGCGGTGGCGGCGACGGGTACCCGTTCGGTGGCGCGGATGACGTTTTCCATGATGCGGTCCAGATCATCGGGAAACAGGTCATGGGCAAAATCCAGCGGTGTGCCGTTTTCCGCCCAGAACCGCATATCTTTCTCATAAGCGCCAATCAGTAGCCCATTGCCTTCCTGCCGAAAGTAGTATTCGCCATCGCGATCGGCGATTGAGGGCAATCGGCGGCCAAGCGCTGCTACCTCATCAATGGCTTCGGTAACAAAGTACTGGTGCTCGGTCGGTTGCAGTGGCAATTCGATCCCGGCCAGGGCGGCAACCTCGCGCCCCCACAGCCCACCTGCATTCACCACCCATTGGGTGCGAATGTCGCCCTTTCCCGTGCGCACGATCCATGACCCATCGGACTGCTGTTCAGTCCCTATTACGGGGCAAAACCGCTCGATCGTGGCCCCCATGGCTCTTGCGCCCGCAGCATAGGCGTGGGTCACACCCGACGGATCGACATTGCCACCATCGGGTTCGAACATAATGCAGCGGATATCGTCAAACTGTGCTAGCGGGTGTAGTTCCCACGCCTGCTCGCGGCTGACCTCATGGAAATTCAGGCCATAGAACTTCGCCTTGGCCTCCTGCAGCCGCAATTGGTGCTCACGGTCTTTGGTCTGGGCCAAATACAGAGATCCGGACTGAAAGACGCCGCAACCCTGTCCGGTTTCCTTCTCCAGCTCTTTGTACAGGTTCATCGTATAGTGCTGGATGCGTGTGATGTTGTTGTTGTCGTGCAGCCCGTGAATATTGGCGGCCGCGTGCCAAGTTGACCCCGAGGTCAGCTCATCGCGTTCCAGCAGAACCACATCAGTCCAGCCAAGTTTGGCCAGATGATAGAGGATCGAACAGCCGACCAATCCTCCTCCGATCACGACGGCCTGAGCGTGGGTCTTCATGGGTTGATCTCCTGTTTGCGAACCAAACGCTTTCAGGAAAGTCAGCCACAGCCATGTGTCAGGGTATGCTCTGTTCCCGACGCGAAATGTCGGGAACAGGCTCTGAATGGCCGGTTTTGATTAGTAGGGCGCCTCAACATCATTCAATGAGACGTAAACTGTTTTCATCTCGCTGTAGTGATTGATCGCAAGTTTCGAGTTTTCGCGTCCCACGCCAGACAACTTGGACCCACCGAACGGAGCTTCAACCGGGGCGAGGTTATAGGTGTTGATATAGCACGTACCGGCCTCGAATCCGGCTACGATACGGTGGGCGCGGGTCAGATCGCTGGTAAAGACACCTGCGGCCAAACCAAATTCGGTGTCATTGGCGCGGGCCAGCACCTCTTCTTCGGTGTCGAAATCCAGCACCGACATCACGGGGCCAAAAATCTCTTCACGTGCGATTGTCATAGCGTCGGTGACATCGGCAAAGACCGTAGGTTGCATGTAGAAGCCATCGCCTTTGACCCGTTCGCCGCCAAAAACCAGACGCGCGCCTTCGGCCTTGCCTTTTTCGACGTAGCCAAGAGCGATATTCATCTGGTTTTCGCTGACCATCGGGCCAAAGTTGACCTCTTCATCCATCGGATCACCGATTTTCGCAGTGGCCAGGCGTTCAGACAAGCGCGCAAGGAACGCTTCTTTGATGCCCTTTTGCACGAACACCCGCGTGCCGTTGGAACAGACCTGCCCTGAAGAATAGAAATTGCCCAAAATCGCGCCCGAGACAGCGTTATCTATATCGGCATCGTCGAACACGATCATCGGGGACTTGCCGCCCAATTCCATGGTGACATGTTTCATGCTGCCGGCGGCGGCGGCATAGACCTTGCGGCCCGTAGGAACCGACCCGGTAAGCGAGACTTTGGCCACACGCAGGTCGGTCACAAGGCTGGCCCCCACATCCCCGTAGCCCTGCACCACGTTGTAGACGCCCTTGGGCGCACCCGCCTCGATCAGAATCTCGGCCACTTGCAAGGCTGACAGCGGTGTGGTCTCGGACGGTTTGAAAACCATTGAGTTGCCGCAGGCCAGTGCCGGCGCACCCTTCCAACAAGCGATCTGCGTTGGATAATTCCATGCGCCTATACCCACACAGACGCCCAGTGCCTCGCGGATGGTATAAACGAAATCACCGCCGCCCAAGGGTATATGTTCACCCGTCAGCGAGGCGGCCAGTCCACCAAAGTACTCCAACGCATCCGCACCGCTGGTTGCGTCTGCCACCAGCGTCTCCTGCAGGGGTTTTCCGGTGTCATGCGTTTCAATGATCGAAAGCTCATGGTTGCGATCCCGCATGATGTCGGCGGCACGGCGCAGCACCCGGCCCCGCTCGGTTCCTGACATGGCTGCCCAGGCCACTTGTGCCGCTTTTGCACTGTTTAGAGCCTGTTCCAGGATCTCTGGGGTGGCCGAATGCAGGCGCGCGATGATCTCGCCAGTGGCTGGATAGATAACGTCGATAGGGGCGCCACTGGTATCTTCGACATATTCGCCATTTATAAAGTGGCTGGCCTTGGGCTGAAACTTCATGCCGGTTCCTTTTTTGGTCGGATATCCCTTTTAAGCAAAGAGATAGAATGCTTTGCGAACCGGCTTATATTTTATTGATTGACCAGTCAATAAAATCAGTTTCTGGCAAGTTCCCGCCGATTCCAAAGGGCTTTCCCTTGAAAAGAATGGTTAATGTTCTACTTATGTTCTATGCAGTCAGAGGATCACCCGATGGCCCAGAACACGCAAAATACCGCTTTTGGCGGCCCCGCAAACGACTATCACCTGCTGCCCGTTACGGATCGGCAGATGCGCTATGCCCGCGCCATTGCGCAACAATCCGCACTGGAGATTCCGGTTGAGGCGCAGCATGACCGCAAATCCCTGTCAGACTGGATTTCGGCCCATAAACCGCAGGATCCGTCGCCTTTTGCGAACTACCCGACCGGTAAGCAGGTCACCTTTGCCGAGCGTATCTCGCGCGGCAAGCGTCGTCCGATCCCATCCGAGTGTTTCCGCGACAAGCAAATGATGTCGCGCTGGATTGATCAGAACAAATAGACCGGTCTATTTACCGTGATTGCGCGCATAGAGCGCCACAGCGGCCGCGACAAACATGCCCAGCAGGATATAGCCCGTCACTGCCTCGGCCACCGCCAGTCCGCGGCACAATCCGGTTGGGGACATGTCTCCGTACCCGACGGTCGTAAAGGTGACGTACGAGAAATACAGGATATCCGCAGGGCCGCTTGCCCCGACGACACAACGATCCTCGTACCCGAAAGCCCCGTAAACGGCGGCAAACAGGAATGGAACGACCTGAATAAATGATACCCCCATCAGAAACAGCATCCGGCGCGGGGATTTCACCTGTGTCACATAGTAGTAGGACTGCGACACCATCCAGATCACCAATCCGACTGATGCGGTTGTCCCGATTGTATCCCCTGCGGTGCTCTCGTTCAGACGCGACAGGCCGTACCAGGCAAGAAAACTGGCCAGGACCAGTCCGAACGCAGCCAGCAAGGTGGATTTCCATTCATCCAAAGTTCTGGGTTCGTGCGACATTTGCGCTCCGTCTTACTGATTTGATCGCATCAGGCCTGTTTCCGGCGCGGCCCGCAAGCTGATTTCAATCAGACCCCAAATGTTCCTGGCCCCTTACGCGGGCCAATTGGATTTGTTTCTGCCGCTCGCGAAAGCGCGCTTTATCCTGTTCTGAGGTTTCGCCGATACATCGATGGCACGACACGCCATGCTCGTATTCTGGGCGTTTCACATCTTCGGGCAGGATTGGGCGGCGGCAGCCATGGCACAGCTTGTGTGGCCCTTCAACCAACCCATGACCGACCGAGACGCGATTATCAAAAACGAAGCATTCGCCCTGCCACGTACTGTCTTCGGGCGGCGTCTCTTCCAGATAGCGCAGGATGCCACCTTTCAGGTGATAGACATCCTCGACCCCCTGCCCCAGCAGGAAGTTGGTGGATTTTTCACAGCGGATACCACCGGTGCAGAACATCGCGACGCGCTTGTTGTGAAAGCGCTCCTTGTTCTCCTCCCACCAGGTCGGAAATTCGCGGAAACTGGCTGTGTTAGGATCGATTGCGCCATCGAATGTGCCGATCGCAACTTCATAGTCGTTGCGCGTGTCGATCACCACCACATCTTCCGAGCGGATCAACGCGTTCCAATCCTCAGGCTCGACATAGTTCCCGACACTGGCACGAGGATCGACGTCGGGTTGCCCCATGGTGACGATCTCTTTCTTCAACCGCACCTTCATCTTGCCAAAGGGCGGATGGTCCGAGGTCGCCTCTTTCCAATCCAGATCGGCGCATCCCGGCAGAGCGCGGATATGCGCCAGAACAGCGTCAATCCCGGCGCGGGGTCCGGCGATGGTGCCGTTGATCCCTTCTTGCGCCAAAAGCAGGGTGCCCTTGACCAGATGCGCGCCGCAAAGCTCCTGCAAGGCAGGGCGCAGCGCGTCAGGGTCAGGAAAACGCGTGAAATGATATAGAGCAGCGATTGTATACATGTGCGCGATCTAATGCCCCCAGCAAAAACACACAAGAGACCGCATTGACGATCTACGCGGCGCGCCATACCGATAACGCAACTTAAGGAGGTCGCTATGTCCCATGCCCTGATCGTTATTGATGTTCAGAATGATTTCTGCCCCGGTGGTGCGCTGGCAGTTGCCGGAGGAAATGAAATCGTCGCCCCAATCAACGCCATCATGGACGATTTCGGTGCGGTGATCCTGACCCAGGACTGGCATCCGGCGGGCCATTCCTCATTCGCCAGTTCACATCCCGGCAAGTCACCGCTCGAATTGATCGAAATGCCCTATGGTCCGCAGATGTTGTGGGCCGATCACTGTGTGCAGGGCAGTGAAGGCGCGGCCTTTCATCCGGATTTGCGCACCGATGGCGATCTGATCATCCGCAAGGGCTTTCGCAGCGCTATCGACAGCTATTCGGCGTTTTTCGAGAATGATCATTCCACGCCCACCGGCCTGAAAGGTTATCTGGAATCACGCGGGATCAGACAGCTGACATTGGTTGGCTTGGCGACGGATTTCTGTGTGCATTACTCAGCCGTGGATGCAGCACAACAGGGGTTCGAAGTTACGGTCAGAACCGACCTGTGCCGCGCCATCGATATGGGCGGCTCTCTGGCTGCCGCCGAGCAGGCCATGCGTGATGCAGGTGTCACGCTGGCTTGATGGTTACAGCGCGGCACCATGTGCCGCCAGCAGTTTCAGCAGCACAAACAAGATCACCGCCAGACCCAGCGCGAAACCTATACGTCCGGGAACAGTACGGCGACTGATATGCGCTGGCCCCGAGCTTGGCGGTCGCAAAGGCCGTACGGGTGCCGCCTGCATCACATTGCCGGGTTTTGCCGTCCTGATATGGGCCAGAAAGTGGTGGAAATCGAATTCACCACTATACTCGCCCTGAACCCCCATGTTCCGGATATTTGCAAAAAGCCGCCTCAGGATCAGATTGCGATCCTCCGCATCCTCAGGCCGATAATAATCGCAGGAGCGATCATCTCCGACACTATCCAGACTAAAGCCGGATTCCTGAAATATCCTGCGAATCTTAGGAGATGCCCCCCGCAAAGCATCCGCAGTTCTGATGTTCCGAAACTGCGCCCGCACCGGGGGACGCCCTGTTACCGCAGTATGCCCATGCTCAGGATCAACCTCGTCCGGAGCAATCGCCACAATGTCAAAGTCGTACGCGAGACTCATTCACCAAATTCAACCTTTATTACCATCCCCACACCCTCACTAAACCGTGAAGGCAACCTACAATAAGCCCGCAATGTGTTTTGTCGTGGGCATTGTTACCAATTCCGCGACTCTTGCCATTTCGTGCTCCGATTGATCTAACAACGGAAATCGCAGGAGGTCCCCATGGTCGATATCGCGACGCGGGTCTACAATCATAAATGGAAGATTGACCCAATTGTGCGGTCATTGATCGACACAGACTTCTACAAACTGCTGATGTGCCAGTCAGTGTTTCGAAATAAGCCCCAAACCGATGTGGTGTTCTCGCTGATCAACCGGTCGAATCACGTGCCGTTGGCCAAATTGATCGATGAAGGCGAACTGCGTGAGCAGTTGGATCACATCCGTTCACTCAGCCTGAGCCGCGGGGAAGGCACCTTTCTGCGGGGCAACACCTTTTATGGCAAACGCCAGATGTTCCGCCCCGATTTCATGGAGTGGTTCGAGAACCTGCGCCTGCCACCCTATCATCTCGAACGTAAGGGCGATCAGTACGAACTAACGTTCGAAGGCAAATGGCACGAAGTCATGCTGTGGGAGATTCCTGCATTGGCCGTATTGATGGAATTGCGTTCGCGGGCGGTTCTGAACGAAATGCGCCGTTTCGAGCTTCAGGTGCTTTATGCCCAGGCGATGACACGCGTCTGGGAAAAGATCGCTCAGCTCCGCACCGTTGAAGGGCTGGGGATCGCGGATTTCGGCACACGGCGGCGGCACTCGTTCCTTTGGCAGGACTGGTGCGTTCAGGCGATGATCGAAGGGTTGGGCCCCGCTTTCACCGGCACCTCGAACTGCCTGATTGCGATGCGGCGCGAGGTCGAGGCCATCGGTACCAACGCGCATGAACTGCCTATGGTCTATTCTGCTTTGGCCGAAGATGACGCCACACTGGCACAGGCGCCGTATGACGTTCTCAGAGACTGGCATGACGAACATGACGGCAATCTGCGCATCATTCTGCCTGATACCTATGGCACCAAAGGGTTTCTGGAGCGCGCGCCCAACTGGCTGGCGGGTTGGACCGGTATACGGATTGACAGTGGCGATCCCGCGACCGGTGCCGAGATCGCCATAGACTGGTGGAAATCGCGCGGCGAAGACCCAACTCAGAAAAGGGTTATTTTCTCGGACGGGCTGGACGTGGACAAGATCCGCGAATTGCACGCCCAGTTTGCGGACCAGACCAACGTTTCCTTCGGCTGGGGTACGCTACTGACCAATGATTTCCGCCAACTGGTACCCAATGACGCGCTGGCTCCGTTTTCGCTGGTCTGCAAGGCTGTTGCGGCTAATGGTAATCCGACAGTTAAACTATCGGACAACCCGGAAAAGGCGATGGGACCTGCGGATCAGATAGAACGGTACAAGCGAGTCTTTGGCGTTGGCGCCCAGGAATCGATCGAAGTCATCGTCTAGCCGTGATAGGCCGCCACTGTTTTGAGTTGCGAGAACCCATAAAGCGCCTCAAATCCCTTTTCACGGCCGTGACCAGATTTACCGGTGCCGCCAAATGGCAGCTCAACGCCGCCGCCGGCGCCGTAGTTGTTGATGAACACTTGCCCCGATCGCAGCCCCTTTGCCAGCCGCATCTGGCGAGATCCGTCCTGGGTCCAGACGCTTGCGACAAGGCCATATTCGGTTGAGTTGGCTATAGTGAGAGCCTGTTTTTCAGTTTCAAACGGTATCAGAACCTGTACCGGGCCAAAGATTTCGTCCTGCGCGAGCACATGATCCGGCGGGGCGTCCGCAAAGAGCGTGGGTTGGACATATGCCCCTTTCTCAGGGGCGTCGTCGACGATTTGCCCCTGACCGGCGATGGAAAGATTGGCACCCTTCTCCAAAAACCCGCCAACAATCTGTTTTTGCCGTTCCGAGATTAACGGCCCGACGCGCAGATCCTGCATCGCTGGCCCCACAGTCAGCTGGCCGTAAGCTTCGGCCATACGGGATTTGACCTGTTCATAGACGCCCCTCTGCACCAGAATGCGAGACGAGGCCGAGCAGGTCTGCCCCGCATTCTGAATGCCCGCATTCACCAGAAACGGCAGCGCCGCATCCAGATTAGCATCGTCAAAGACCAACTGCGGGGACTTCCCGCCCAATTCCAGCGTCACCGGGACGACATTCCGTCCTGCGGCTTGTTGCACCAACGCACCCGTGGCAACCGACCCGGTGAATGAGATATGATCGACGCCCGGATGAGATGACAAAGCCGCGCCCGCTTCAGCCCCAAGCCCGGGCACCACGTTCAACGCTCCGGGCGGCAGACCAGCGTCAAGCGCGAGATGTGCAAAGGCCAAAGCGGTCAGGCAGGCCTCTTCCGCTGGTTTCAGAACGCAGGCATTGCCCATCGCCAGCGCCGCACCGACCGAACGACCAATGATCTGCATCGGATAGTTCCACGGCACGATATGGCCGGTCACACCATGCGGTTCGCGCAGCGTGTAAACCGTATAGCCATCGAGATAAGGAATAGTCTCGCCCATCACCTTATCCGCCGCGCCACCGTAAAATTCGCAGTATCGCGCCAAAGCAACTGCATCAGCACGCGCCTGGGTCAGCGGCTTGCCAACATCCATTGCCTCTAGCTGGGCCAGATCATCCACTTCTTCCAGAACCAGTTGTCCCAATCTGGTAAGAATACGCCCCCTTTCCAGCGCAGACATGCGCCCCCATTTACCGTCGCGCGCAGCACTGGCGGCCTGCACTGCGGCGTCTATTTCGGGTTTGGCACCTCGGGCGATCTGACAGATTTCAGAGCCGTCCGAGGGATTGAACAGCGTCAGGGTTTGCCTTGATGCAGGCATTTTCCATTCACCACCAATCAGGCAAAGGGCGGGATCGAACCAGAGGGGTTTGGACATCAGATACTCCTAGATCAGGCTCTAAATATTAACTTTTGGATCATGCGGCTCCCTGTCCAATCTCTGGCAAGCTGGGTGCTGCATCGATAAGTGTCCTCGTGTAAGGATGCTGCGGTCGGGAAAATACCTGCTCGGTCTCACCTTGCTCGACAATTTGGCCATCTTGCATCACTAAAACTCTGTCGGTGATCGTTCGAACCACGCTCAGGTCATGGCTGATGAACAGATATGTCAGATCATAGATCGAACAAAGCTCAGCCAGCAGGTCGAGGATCTGGGCGCGAACCGAGACATCGAGGGCCGAGACCGCTTCATCAAACAGGATCAGTTCAGGCCGAATGATCAGCGCACGAGCAATGGCGATCCGTTGTCGTTGTCCGCCCGAGAATTCGTGAATAAATCTGCTTGCGTCATCCGGGCTGAGACCCACGGCGGTGAGCATCTCGGCGACACGATCTTGCCGTTCGGACCCGGTTGGCGAGGTGTCCAACAGATGGAACGGCTCGGTGATCAGCCGCGCAACGCGGTGGCGGGGATTGAAGCTGCCGTAGGGGTCCTGAAACACTACCTGCATCTTGCGGCGCACTGCCAGATTGGGTTTGTGGCCTGTGAACACGGGCTGTCCATCCAGTGATATTCGACCGTTTTGCACCTCTTCTAGCCCCAAAATCGCCCGTGTTAGGGTCGATTTCCCGCATCCTGACTCGCCAACCAAGCCCAATCGCTCACCTCGGTTCAGGGTGAAGCTGACCTGATTGACTGCCCGATGATGACCGGGCGCATCAAACAAGCGTTTTCGAGGCAGGCGGTAGTCCCGAACAACATTATCGACTTCCAGCAAAGGGCGCGGTTCCGGGGGCACGGGCAGGTTGACTTGATGGCCAGAGGCCTCAAACAACATGCGGGTATAAGCGTGCTGCATGTGGCGCAGAAGATGATCGGTTACGCCGGTTTCAACAACTTCCCCATGCCGCATAACCACAATCTCATCCGCCATGTCAGCAACCACCGCCAAATCGTGGGTGATCATCAAAAGTCCCATACCGTATTCCGACACCAGCCCCTTGAGCAGATCGAGGATTTGCGCCTGTGTGGTCACATCCAACGCCGTCGTTGGTTCATCCGCGATCAACAGTCGGGGGCGTAACGCAATCGCCATTGCAATCACCACCCGCTGACGCTGGCCGCCCGACAACTCGTGCGGATAGCGGGTCATCGGGTAGCGATCGGTTGGTAATCCGACACGGGCCAAAACCTCCTCGGCACGCACGCGCGCCTTGGCGGGTGGCATGGCCTTGTGGATCAGAATGGTCTCCATCACCTGGTCGCCGATCGTTTTCACCGGGTTCAGGGCGGTCATCGGCTCCTGGAATACCATACCGATCGCAGCGCCCCGCAGCGCGCACATCTCAGCCTCGGGCCGGTTCAACAGATTCTGACCGTCTAGCCGCAGTTCCCCGTCCACCTCGGCCCCGTTGGGTAGTAACTGCATTACGGCAAGGGCAATCATTGATTTACCCGAACCGCTCTCACCGGTCACGGCCACGATCTGCCCCGCTGCAACCGACAGGTTGATCCGTTTCAGGATTGGAGTGTCGTGTATGGCTAGGGAAAGGTTTTTAATCTGAAGTAAGTTCATGCGCGCGCCACCCTAATCCGAGGGTCAAGCCAGTCCCGCAAGCCATCTCCAAGAAGGTTCAGACCCAGCACCGTCACAATGATCGCCACACCCGGAATCAGAGCCAAATGCGGGGCAAAACTGACCATTGTTTGCGCGTCAGCCAGCATTCTGCCCCAGCTTGGTGTGGGCGGTTGCGCGCCAAGGCCGACATAGGACAGCCCCGCCTCGGCCAGAATACCCAGTGAGAACTGGATAGTGCCCTGAACGATCAGCAGGTTGGCAACATTGGGCAGGATATGCTCGGCCGATATTCGTGCAATGCCTTTACCCGACACCCGGGCCGCGAGGATAAATTCACGCTCCCAAAGTGACAGGGCCGCGCCCCGCGTGATGCGGGCAAAGACGGGAATGTTGAAGATACCGATTGCTATGATCGCGTTAATGGCGCCGGCACCAAAGACCGCGGTGATCAGGATGGCAATGACCAGTGAGGGAAAGGCAAAGACCACATCGTTGCCGCGCATGATAAACTCATCCAGCCATGATCCTTTGCGTGCAGCAGCGGTCAGGCCCATGGGGATGCCCAACACCATGCCAATCCCAACAGCCACCAGTGCCACCGCAATCGACGTGCGTGCGCCCACCATGATCATCGAGAACATGTCGCGTCCGAAATGGTCTGTGCCAAACCAGTGCTGTGCATTCGGCGGTTGCAGCTTGGCCGGGATATCCAGTGCTGCGTGGTTGAAGGGCGTCCAGACAAACGACACGAGCGCCGCCAGCAGAACCAGCGACGACAGCGCTGCACCCAGGATCAGGTTGCGGTTCATGTCCTGCTCCTCAGCCTTGGGTCAACGGCGGCGTAGGCCAGATCGACCAGAAAGTTCACCATAATGACGGCGAAGACCAGCAGCATGACGACAGATTCCACCACAATCAGATCGCGCGCTGAGATCGCCTGAAATACCAGCCGCCCGAGGCCGGGCAGATAGAACACCTGTTCGATGATGATCGAGCCTGCCAGTAGGAATGAGAATTGCAGCCCGATAATGGTTAGCACCGGGATCAGAGCATTCCGCACTCCGTGACGCCAGAGCGCCTGACGACGCGATAGGCCCTTCGCACGTGCGGTGCGCATGAAATCTTCGGCCAGAATGTCCAACAGCGCCGATCTCATGACCCGCGCAAGGATCGCCGCCTGCGGCAGGGCCAAGGCGATGGCTGGCAGGGTCAGAGAATGCAGACCGGTCCAAACACCGTCTTCCCAACCCGCAAAACCCCCGGCGTTGAACCAGCGCAGGTTGATGGCAAAAACCAGCACCAGCATCATCGCAAACCAGAAATTGGGCACGGCAATCCCAAGTTGCGTCGCGCCCATGACAGCTACATCCCCCGGTTTCCCGCGCCGTGCGGCTGCATAAATTCCAGCGGGAAAGGCAATCAGCGTGGACAGGGTCAGCGCATACAAAGCCAGCGGCAAAGATACCCATAACCGATCCGCAATCATCTGCGACACCGGCGTGCGATAGGTGTAGGATGTACCGAAATCCCCGACCAACATCCCGCCGACCCAGTTGAAATACCGCTCAACCTTCGAGACATCGAGGCCCAACTCGGCCCTCAGCGCGGCCAGCGTATCAGCCTGTGCGTTCACCCCCAGCATGAACGACGCCGGATCGCCAGGCGCGACTTCGATCACCGCAAAGATGACAACCGAGGCAACGGCAAGACTCAGGGTCAAAGAAAGCAGACGTTTGAGGGCATAACGTAGCATAGGTAACAGGTTAAGTGTGCGGATCGCACGGGTCCAGCACCTACTTGTAGGCCTGTCGCTCTTCGTTGATCAGTTTGATCGCACAGGCCGAAAGCGCAGCGGCGGGCTCGGTACTGGACAACCAGTCAAGGTTGGTCTCGGTTCGCGCCAGCGCCGCGCGACGCAGGACCATCAGTCGGGCACGCGGGCTATCCAGAAATTCCTCTTGCGGGATTACCGTCTCAAGCGGGCTGTCGATGCGGATGGCCTCGAAATACCCGCCTGTCAGAGCCAGAAATGCGAAAGCACAGGCAGGTGCGTCATCGGCGCAATGTTCGGTGCAAAGTTGCGCAATTGGTCGGGTCGAATCCGAGGACATCAGCCAGCTTTCCACCGATACACGCCATGGGTTGTCTGGAGAAACATCACCATACCCCAACCCAAGCGCCAGCAGACCCGCCATGCCAAGCGCCTGATCCGAGCTTGCGTCGACCGGCTCAGGTTGAATATGGCGCAGCGCAGCAAGACCGTCTCCGCGTGGTTCTGGGGTTTGAGACAGATAGGTCAAGTAAGGTTTCAAGGCCTGCATGACCTGATCGTCGGCCAGCAACTTCTCACGCATGTCCACATCGCCATAGAGAGCGACGATGCGTGTGGGATAGTCGGTGGCCTGATGTTCACCAAAGGCGTTAAGCTTGGCGATCAGATCGAGATCGGGCTCCGGGCGCTTGGCCTGCTGTAAGGCTTGCGCCAGCTCGTTTCCAGCACGCGCCTCGACCGTTAACCACGACTGCCCAAAGGCCGACCAATCTTTCTGACGGAATAGCTTTCGCGATCGCTCGGGTCCCAGTGATTGCCGGTAAGGTGAAAGCCCCAGGTCGGATGTTTCAATCCGTCCCAGTAACAAGCGCGCATCAACGTCACCTTCAGCGGCAAGTTCTGCGAGCATCGGAAGGGCCTGCATATCGTCGCCTTGCAGCCACAACGCTACCGCCTGCCCAAGCGATGAATCGGCCCGAGCAGGCATAACTAAGATCTGCGCCGCGAGAATTAGTGCGACGAGGAATGACCTGACCATGCGCAGACCTCCCTTAGGCCTATTCGTCCCAGCTGATGGCAGTCAGGTCGATCGCTGCGGTGGGCGCGTTTTCCCAAAGGCCTTGAACACCAGCCTTGGCCACGCCGAGCTTGGCAAGCTGAAACAGATACCCGTTGACGTAATCAGTTGCTATCAGACGCTGTGCCTCTCCCAGCAGGCGGGTGCGCTCATCAGGGTCTGTGGTGGAATTCAACGTGTCCATCAAAGCCTGAAAATCGGTGCTTTCATATTGGAAATAATAGTCAGGCCGGGCATAGATGCCGATATCCATCGGCTCGGTATGGCTGACAATGGTCAGACCGAATTCCTTGCCTTTGAACACGCTTTCCAACCATTGCGCCCATTCCACATTGATGATCTCAGCTTTGATGCCAACTTCGGCCAGTTGGGCGGCGATGATCTCACCTCCGCGCCGGGCATAGGATGGCGGCGGTAGATGAAGGGTGGTCGCGAATCCATCGGGATACCCGGCCTCTGCCAGAAGCGCCTTGGCTTTTTCCGGGTCATAGGCTGAATTGCCGGTCAAATCGATATAAGCCGGGTTGTGTGGTGCGAAATGTGTACCAATGGGCGTGCCATAGCCGAACATTGCTCCGTCGATGATGGCTTGTCGGTCGATGGCATGGGCCAGGGCCTGCCGGACGAGGATATCATCAAAGGGTTTCTGTTTGTTGTTGGTCGACAGGATTGTCTCACCCTCGGTCGAGCCGACAAGGACCTGAAAGCGCGGATCAGCCTCGAACTGTGGCAGGTTCTCTGGCGCGGGAAAGTTGTCGAATACGTCCACATCTTCCGCCATCATTGCGGCGAAGGCGGCGGTTGGGTCCGAGATGAACTTGAACGTCGCAGTCTCTAATGCGGGCTGATCGCCCCAATAGTCAGGGTTGCGATTCAGAGTGATGCTATCCCCCTGCACCCAATCGGCAAAGGTGAAAGCCCCGGTGCCAACCGGGTTGGTCTTGATATTCTCGATACTTTCAGGCGCAACGATGACCGCATCACCCCAAGCAAGGTTGAAAAGGAAATTGCCGTTTGGGTCCTTCAACGTCACCTGAACAGTCAGGGGGTCCACAACTTCGACGCTCTCGATCCCCGCAAACAGGGCCTTTTGTGCATTGGTGCTGTCTTCGGCAGTGGCACGGTCCAGAGAAAACTTGACGTCCTCAGCATCCATTGTGGTGCCATCATGAAAGATCACACCGTCGCGCAGTTTGAACGTATAGACGGTACCGTCTTCTGAGATTTCCCAGCTTTCGGCCAGCCCCGGTACAACCGATCCGTCGCCCATGAAGCGGGTCAGCCCTTCGAAGATATTGGTGTAAACGACCGAATCGATGGCCTGAGCTGCGGCGCTGGTCGGATCCAGATGCGGCGGCTCAAGCTGCATGGCGATGATGATGTCCGATTTGGCCAGGGCCTGCGTTGCAAACAGGCTGGCACCAAGGGCCAGGGCCGACGCGAACAAGCGAAAGCGCTGCTTTGTCATGAAAATCTCTCCCCACTGAAAATGGCTGGCCCTGCGCGTTATGGGCCGGTCTGCGCCCAATGTCCCCGCAAACCAAAGGTCAATCAAGGGATTGTTCGCGCAACCGGGGTTCCTTCGGCCCTGTCGCATCTGCTATGCCGCACTGCAACATGAACCCCGCGAGGAGCGAGCATGAGCGCCACCGCCCACAAGAAAGCCCCGAACGCCGAGGATATCCGCAGCCGTAAAGGCGGCGATCCACTGGTTAGTCTAACCGCCTATACGACACCGATGGCGCGGTTGATGGATGCGCATTGCGACTTTGTTCTGGTCGGAGACAGCGTCGGCATGGTGCTGCACGGCCTGACCTCGACCCTTGGGGTGACGATGGAGATGATGATCATGCACGGTCAGGCCGTCGCCCGTGGTCTGGACAATGCCATGATGGTGGTCGACATGCCTTTCGCCAGCTACGAACATGACCCGGCGCAGGCCTTTCGCAACGCCGCACGCCTGATGTCCGAAACCGGCGCGGGCGCGGTCAAGCTGGAGGGCGGCGTTGAAATGGCCGAAACCATCCGCTTTCTCGTCAAACGCGGTATCCCGGTGATGGCGCATATCGGCCTGACGCCACAATCGATCAACACGTTGGGGGGCTACAAGGTTCAGGGTCGCGACGAACAGGCACAAGCCGTATTGGCCGATGCCCACGCCGTTACCGATGCAGGAGCGTTTTCCGTGGTGTTAGAGAAGGTTCCACAAAATTTGGCTGATCGGATCACTTCTGAAATTGCGATTCCCACGATCGGAATCGGCGCCTCGGTCGGGTGTGACGGGCAAATTCTGGTAGTCGATGACATGCTGGGTTTTTTCACCGCGTTCAAACCGAAATTCGTCAAACGATATGCTGATCTAGGACCGCTGGCCGAGGCCGCCATTGCGGAATACGCAGCTGAAGTGCGTGCGCGCAGCTTTCCGGCAGATGAACATGTCTTTGCCGATACGGCACCCGCCACAGGATCCAAATCATGACCGCGCCTATCTTGCGCCGGTTGGCGGACCTGCGCGCTCTGACCCATGAATGGCGCCAGCAAAGAGACGTAATCGGTGTTGTCCCCACTATGGGCGCGCTGCATCAGGGGCATCTGTCCCTGGCCGAAGCTGCGAAGGCGGACTGCGACCGGGTGATCGTGACGATCTTTGTAAACCCCAAACAGTTCAACAACCCTGAGGACCTTACCAACTATCCGCGCACCGAACAGGAAGACGCGGGAAAGCTGGCGCCCTACAACATTGACGCAATTTACGTCCCCGACCCGGATGAGATTTACCCAGAGGGGTTCGCAACCACAGTTTCGGTCTCGGGCCTGACCGATGTCATGGAAGGTGAATTTCGCCCGGGTCATTTCGATGGGGTGGCGACTGTTGTCGCCAAACTGTTCCTGCAAACGCAAGCGGATAGAGCCTATTTCGGCGAAAAGGACTATCAGCAGCTTATGATTGTCCGCCGGATGGCCCGAGATTTGGATATCCCTATCGAGGTGATTGGGTGCCCTACGGTCCGAGAATCCTCGGGGCTCGCAATGTCGTCGCGCAATCAGCGGTTATCAGAAAAAGGTCTGGTCATCGCCGCCGTAAAACACCGGGTCATGCGCGCGCTAGTTCAGGCTTTGGAGGACGGCGAAGAGTTTGACGTGGTGGCTCCGCAGGCACAGGCAGATCTATTGGCCGCCGGTTTCAGCGAGGTAGAGTATTTGCAACTGCGCTGCGCTGAAACGCTGAAGCTCCTGCCAATTACCGACAGACCGGCGCGCCTGTTCGCGGCCGCCTTGGTCGAAGGCGTACGGCTGATCGACAATCTGCCGGTTTCGCCAGCCTGATTTCCCCTCTGGCACGTTTGCTTGTGTTTGCGCTAAAGTCCCGCAAAACCAAAGTGGGAGGGGCGCAGGCATGACCTATATTATGGCAATCGATCAGGGCACCACATCGTCTCGGGCGATCCTGTTTGACGCGCAAATGCAGCGCGTAGGCACAGCACAGCGTGAATTCACCCAGCATTTCCCACAAGAGGGCTGGGTCGAGCACGACGCCGAAGAAATATGGGACAGTGTTCTGACGGTCTGCCGCGAAGTGATGGAATCAGCAGGTGTCTCCGCCGCCCAGATCGCCGGAATAGGGATCACCAATCAACGCGAAACCTCTGTCATCTGGGATCGCGTCACCGGGGTCCCGATTCACAACGCGATCGTCTGGCAGGACCGCCGCACCGCCAAAATCTGCGAACGTCTTCGCAAAGCGGGATGCGAGGATGACGTAACTGCCCAGACTGGCCTGCTGCTGGATCCGTACTTCTCAGGCACCAAAGTCAAATGGCTGCTGGACACCGTTCCTGGCGCGCGTGATCGCGCCGCCGCAGGAGAGTTACTGTTCGGCACCATCGACACCTTTTTGATCTGGCGACTGACAAAAGGCCGTGTGCACGCCACCGATGCCACCAATGCGGCCCGCACATTGCTGTTTGACATTCACAAGGGGCAATGGAGCAGCGAGATTTGCGACTTATTGGATATCCCGCAGGCTCTATTGCCTGACGTGCGGGATTGTGCAGCAGATTTCGGATCAACCTCACTATTCGACGGCGACATTCCGATTCTTGGCGTGGCCGGGGATCAGCAGGCCGCCACGATTGGGCAGGCCTGTTTCCAACCCGGTATGATGAAATCCACCTATGGCACGGGCTGTTTTGCGCTGCTCAATACTGGCGCGCAGCAAGTAGAATCCAAGAATCGCCTACTCACCACCATTGCCTATCAGTTGGACGGGCAGAAAACCTATGCGCTTGAAGGTTCGATCTTCATCGCGGGTGCTGCCGTGCAATGGTTGCGCGACGCATTGCAGATCATCGAGGCCGCGCCACAAAGCGGCGAGCTGGCTGCGCAGGCTGACCCGAACCAGCATGTTGTTCTTGTTCCTGCCTTCACCGGGCTTGGTGCACCCTATTGGAAACCCGATTGCCGAGGCGCGATCTTTGGCCTGACCCGCAATTCCGGCCGCGCCGAGATCACGCGGGCCACGCTGGAAAGCATCGCGTTCCAAACCCGGGACCTGTGGCATGCGATGCAGGGCGATTGGGGCGCCGAGGCTGATGTCACCCTGCGAGTCGACGGCGGGATGAGCGCGTCGGATTGGGCCATGCAGGGGCTTTCCGACATTCTGGGGGCACCGGTCGACCGCCCGGTGATGCAGGAAACCACCGCGCTTGGTGCCGCGTGGCTGGCGGGGATGAAAGCAGGTGTCTACCCGGATCAGGCAGGATTCGCCGAGACCTGGGATCTGGATCGCCGGTTTGAACCTGTGAAGGCTGAGGCAGACCGAGACGCCGCCTATGCGCGCTGGCAGCGGGCGGTTCAGGCGACCATGGCTTTTTAGCTGTGGTCCTTCATCAGGCGCTGCTTCTGCCGTGACCAATCCCGCTTGGCCTGCGTTTCACGCTTGTCGTGCAGCTTCTTACCCTTGGCGATGCCGATCTTCAGCTTTGCCCGACCTTTGTGGTTAAAGTACAGCACCAGCGGTACCAGCGTCATACCCTTGCGCTGGGTCGCGTTCCACAGGTTTGACAGTTCCTTGCGCGACACCAGCAGCTTACGGCGACGACGTTCTTCGTGTTTGAAGACCTTCGCCTGCTCGTAAGGCGCGACATAGCTGTTGACCAGCCACAGCTCACCATCATCGACCGATGCATAGCTTTCGGCGATGTTCGCCCCACCTGCGCGCAGGGATTTGACCTCGGACCCTTCCAGCATAAGACCGCACTCAAGATCCTCCTCGATTGCATAATCGAAGCGCGCACGCCGGTTTTCGGCGATGACTTTGTAATTCGGGTCTGTCTTCGGTTTGGCCATGACGCGTTGATGTATTCCGCTTGTGCGCGCCTTGCAAGGCAGGGTTACGAATTGGCTGAGATAATCAGATCAGGACCAAAGATCGTGTCGGCGTGGTTGTGTAGATAAATCTTGAGCCACGGCGTAAAACGGTCCGGGTGCCGTTTCACCTCAGCCAGCAAGTCGTGGTAGTCGACCCAGCGAATATCCATAACTTCGTCCGGGTTAGGCTCGATATCCAGCGGGCCACGCACATGGGCCAGGAAAACGTCAACCACCTCGTTCTCGATCAGACCATTGCCGACATCGGCGTGATATTCCAACCGGTGCCGGTATTCGGGATACAGCCCGGTTATGCCCATTTCCTCGCTCAGGCGACGCACAGCGCAGTGCGAAGCGCTTTCCTCCCAATCCGGATGCGTGCAGCAGGTATTCGCCCACAAGCCGGGGGTGTGGTACTTGCCCATCGCCCGACGTTGCAGCAAAATCTGAGTTCCGCGCACGACAAAGACTGACACCGCCTTGTGCCTCAGACCCTTTTCATGGGCCTCCAGCTTGTCGACGGGCGTCAATTCCCCGTCAACCCAGGCCGGGATCAAGATTCCCATTGTCGTCTCCCGTTGGCGATCACCGGTTCGCGCAGGCCTACCGGTTTTCCTCCAAAGTGACGCTGATCGGGGCTTCGATCAAGCGCACGAAAGGCCGCAGGGGCTGCGGCCTTTTTGCACCTGATTTATATTCAGGAATATGAGTTTATTCGCCCGAAACGCTTATAATATAGGCGTAAACGTCCTCGGCACCCTTCTTCAGTTTGAAGGTCATTTTTGATTTGGCAGAGGTTTCGCCCAGATATTCTTTCAGGAATGCTTTGGGGTCCTGCGCATAGGTGACAAAGGTCTCTTCGTCCCAGACCAAGCCGTTTTCACCCGCTGCAACAATGCTGTCGCCATATTTGAACCCTTCGACAGACCCAGCAGTACGACCAGCAACACCATAGAGGTTCGGCCCGGTCTTGCCGCCTTTGACGACCACTTCACCCGCCGGATCAACGATTTGGTGGCAGGATTTGCATTTATTGAAGGTTTTCTTGCCGGCTTCGGCGTCGCCTTCCGCATAAGCAGGAAGGGCCAGCAGGCCGACAATTGCGGTTGCGAGGATACGATTCATAGCATTTAGCTCCGATACAAATTGGCTGCACCGAATGGACCGCTGGCACAGCAGAGAGTCAACGCGCAGATTGCCGCGTGACGGCACTGTGTCACAGCGAAACTCGGGTCGTCCTTAACTTAAGTCATGTACGTCCGACCAACAGGGCAGAAGATCACCTGCGGCGGGCGACGCCAGATAAACAGCGCGAGCGATAGCCCGAGCCAAACAGATCGACGCCGCATGGCCAATCATCGCCAGAGCGCCCGCATCAACACTGCGCGCACCGGTGCTGACCCCAAACACAAGATCTCCGTCCCCTGGCGTGTGCGCCGGGACGATCGCGCGGGCGATGCCATCATGGGCCGCCACCGCCAGCCGCTGGCACTGCGGTTTGGACAGGGCAACGTTAGTTGCAACAATGGCAATCGTCGTATTTGCCTTGTCCGGCGGCGCCGAATGCATCGCTTTGGCTTTGCGGCTGACATGAGCCCGCCCCAGACCAGAAGCCGGGTCTGGCCCGAGCCCACCGAACTCGGCCCCAATCTCGAACGGTGCCGCCCAGAAATGACAATCGCCCGGTGTCGTGACACTGCCCAAGGGGTTGGCTGCCACCAAAGCGCCGACGGTCAATCCATCTTCAAGCACCAATGAGGCAGACCCCAGTCCACCCTTTTGCATCGCCGCCAAAGCGCCGGTGCCAGCGCCCGCAGTGCCCAGATCAAATTGCTGTGAGGCCGAGCGATAGGCCGCTTTGCCCAGCGCACGATAGGGGTTCTCAGTCCAGTTCTTGTCACCGCCGTTAAGCAGGTCGAACAGAATCGCGCCGGGAACAATGGGTACGATTGCCTCTCCGACCTGAAATCCTCGGCCGTCGGCCCGCATCGCGTCCGAAACACCCGAGCAGGCATCCAACCCAAAGGCCGACCCGCCCGACAGGACAATTGCATCCACCTGATCAACGGATTTGTCTGGCGCCAAAAGGTCGGTTTCCCGGGTGCCCGGCGCACCTCCCATCACATGCACCGAGGCAGTAAAAGGCTGATCCGCTGTCAGCACGGTGGCACCCGATTTCAGGGTCTCATCCTGTGCATTGCCAACCTTCAGACCGGCGACATCGGTAATCAGGTTTCCAGATCCGGGGATCATAACGACCTCGTGCTTTGAGGGCATTGTGCGCGTACGCGCACTGCCTCCGGCGGAGGTATTTTTTGCCAGATGAAGGGGCGGATCAGATGCATCGGCCACCATCCACTTCGAGCGCTGCGCCCGTGATCATGCTGGCCTCGTCCGAGCACAAGAAACAGGCGGCGTTGCCCATGTCTTCGGGGGTTGAAAAGCGACCCAGAGGGATAGTTGACAGGAATTTGGCGCGGATTTCCGGAGTATCCTCGCCCATGAAGGATTTCAGTAGGGGCGTTTCACCCGCAACCGGGCAAATGGCGTTCACGCGCACACCGGAAGGTGCAAGTTCCACCGCCATGGTCTTGGTTGCGGTGATCATCCATCCTTTTGAGGCATTGTACCAGTTGAGATTGGGCCGCGGAGACAGGCCCGCGGTCGAGGCCACATTCAGGATCGCACCGGCCCCACGCGTCTTCATGAGCGGAACAAAGGCGCGGGCAGTCAGGTAGACTGATTTCATATTCACTTTGAAAACTCGGTCGAATTCATCCTCATCGACCTCTTCCAACGGCGTCGGAAAGTGTGTCACGCCTGCATTGTTGACCAGAATGTCGAGGGGTCCGAGGGCCCGGATGAACACATCCGCCATCTTCTGCACAGAGCCTGCGTCGGAAACATCAACCGGTTGCGACAGCGCCCCTGATCCAAGAGTGCCCGCGAGGTCAGCCGCGGCATCTCCGTTGATATCCGCAATCATAACCCGGGCACCTTCGGCCACGAATTTCCCCACGATCCCAGCGCCAAAGCCGGACGCGCCGCCCGTTACGATCGCGGTTTTTCCCTCTAACCTCATGCTCTTGCCCCCCTTGGCGCTGTACCGGGTCAGAGTAACAACAGCCCTGAAAGATACCAGTTCAATCGTCTGAAACTTTCCCCCGCAGAGCTTTGACATCCGAACGCGCCTTTTTGGCGGTCAGACGCCGCTTGACAGAGCCATAGGTCGGTTTCGTCGCAATGCGGCGCTTTGGCTTGACCAGCGCACGGCTGATCAGTTCGGCCAGACGGGCACGGGCAAGTTCTCGGTTCCGGGCCTGAGAGCGGGTTTCCTCGCATTGGATTATGATTGCGCCGTCCTTGGTCCAGCGACGCCCCGCCAACCGTTTCAAGCGCGTTTTGACAGGCTCGGGCAATGAGGGGGAACGCGCTGCTTCGAACCGTAACTCAACGGCGGTTGAGACTTTGTTCACATTCTGCCCGCCGGGACCCGAAGAACGCACAAAGCTTTCGGTTATTTCCCAATCCTGCAGGGTGATATCATCGGTGACGCGCAACATGGTGCGGACCTTACAGCCGGCGCGCGGAAACAAAAAGGGCCGCCCCGGCGGGACGGCCCTTCGAAAGTTCAGGAGGTGGGGTCGGTTAGATCAATCGACCAGCCGGAGCGAGCGCTCCGCCAAGGGCTGCCCTAACGGGCGATCCCCCCGGTTGTTCCGACACCTCTCTCCAATCTCTTTCTCGACACTGGATCACCTCCTTTTCTATCTGTTGCGGTTAACCTAGAGCCTGACACAAGATGCGCCATTCTCAAAGCATTTTTTACGCAGGCTGCGTGGTCAGCCGTGCAACGATCACCTTGAACGGGATCAGGGCGATCAGGGCCAGCGCCAGCTTCACCAGCCAATCCGCAAAGGCGAGCGTGACCCAAAGCGGCACCATCGGACCGGACAGCATGAAGGGTACAGGCTCCCACGCCCAGCTGATCGCTGCGTCGGCATTGGCACCAAAGATCGCGACCGAAGCCGAAAACGCGATGGTAAAAAACACAACCGTATCCAGCGCAGAGCCCACCAGGGTCGAGGCCAGCGGCGCACGCCACCAGCGCCCGCCACGCATGGCGTTGAACACGGTTACGTCCGAAAGTTGCGCGACAAGGAAGGCAATACCTGAGGCCACGGCCACGCGCAGCGGCACAGCGGCATAGGTGAACCCATCACCCTGCAGCATGATCTGGCTGCCGATCAACGAGCAGATGACACCCGCTACAAAACCGGCAAACACCACCTTGCGGGCCGGGCCCGCGCCGTAGACGCGGTTGGTGATATCAGTGACCAGATAGGCGAGCGGATAGGTGAAGGCACCCCAGGTCAACAGACCGTCAAGGATCAGGTACTGGACCAGAATGTTTGAGGCCACGACAATGGCGGCCATGGCAATTATGCCGGGAATAAAGCTGCGTTGCATTTTCAGATGCCCGTTTTGACAAGGTAGCGGCGACTTGGCCAAGGGCTCATCCCAAGGCAGGCCGTGCGTTTAGACCTTTGTGTCACCCGAGTCAATCGGGCAGCAGATACTCGACCACCTCGGTACGTTGGAGCGCCAGAAAGTTATCATCCGAGATCATGGTGGCGCGCAACCGGTGCTGATCATCGCGCCAAACAGACAAACCTTCGAGGTTGTCATGAGTACCGGTGGCGGTTTCAAACAGGACCTCTTCGGCATTTGGACCGTTGCCGCCGATGTGCCAACGCCGCAGACGCGAGCGGAACCCGGTCAGGGATACCGCACGTTCGAGCAGGTAAAATCGACCATCCGGACCGAAATCAGCCGCAACGGGCAAGAACTTGCCGCGTGCGGGCAGCACAAAGGGCGTGGACCATGTTCGACCATTCCAGCGATAGACAGGGATCGCGCCATTCTCGGTCCGGTTTTTCTCGGGTAACGCATAGAGCCATCCTTGGTCATCAATCGCCAGAGCTTCGAAAGATCCATTACCTTCGAATGCGTTAAATGCCCTGGGGCGCGGCAGAACCCGCGCCCTGGCACCCGGTGCCGGATAATACGCCACCCGATGGATACCTTCGAACGAGATATACATGCCGCCATCGGGTGCCATCGCGATCCCTTCGGAATCTCCGACATAACCGGGCAGATTGCGGCCTTTGCTGGACAAAACCGGCCAGTGCCCTGTCACCGTGGCACGCACGATCTGTACACCTTCCCGGTCAACTTGCGCTTTGATGAGAACCGCTCGATCACTTAGCACAATCAGGCCGCGACCATTGTCGGCGACGTGGATGGCCGAAAAACCACCGAACCAGTCAGCCCCGTGGCGCCATACGAAACTACCCAGATGCTTCGCCATCTTGCTTTCGACAGCGCCGGCCGAACTGGCCAGCAGCAGGGCGGCGATCAGTTGGACTGCAGAACGGCAGTGCATTGCTGAGGCAGATCGGCCAGACGGTATTCGCGCCGTTTTTTGGGCGGCGGCGCATTCGGATCAGGCGGAGGTGGATTCAAAATATTGCGCACCCATTGTTGCGCTTCGGCGCAGCCATCGCCCTTGGGCGGCGCATCCTGATTGACGCAACCACGCGAACCCTTTGGACATTTGAGGCGGACGTGGAAGTGATAGTGGTGTCCCCACCATGGCCTGATCTTGCGCAAATAGGCACGGTTACCTTTCTCGTCATTGCACATCTGAACCTTGGCGCCGGGGAACACGAATATGCGCGCAACTCGCTTGTCTTTGGCGGCTTCGCGTAGGACTGCATGGTGCTGTTTCGTCCAGTTGCCGTTCACATAAGCCCCGTTCGCGCGGCGCAGCGAGATGGACGAGATATTCTCGCGCGATTTGCGGCTGAGACGCATGTTGTCGCCGGGCAGCATCCAGATATCGATATCAAGGCCCAACTGGTGACTGCGATGCCCCGAGGTCATCGGCCCCCCGCGCGGCTGGCTGATATCGCCGACATAGAGACCATTCCATCCCGGTTGCTTCGCTGCAAACCGGCTGAGATCCTGCACATAGTCGATCGCCTGCGGATGCCCCCAGTTCCGATTGCGCGACAGGCGCATAGCCTGCCATGTGGGCCCGGTTTCAGGCAATTGCACTGAACCGGCTGCACATCCGCGCGAATAACTGCCGAAAGCCGCCGGTTTCTGTTGGGAATTGGCTTTCTGAGCACCGAACAACTGTTTTGCCAGCGGTTGGGCCGAGGCTGATCCCGCCAGTGTGACGACTGCCAGAATTGCCAAAAAACGTAATAAAATCATCTGCTCTGATCCCCTTCCGGTCTGACCCAGCGCATCAGGAATAACCCCAGAATAAACAACAGAATGACCGGTGACACCCCCAGGCGTGCACTTCCGGTCACGGTCGTGGCGAGTGCGATCAACATCGGCGCCGCGAATGAGGTGGCACGGCCCGACAAGCCATAAAGACCAAAGCTTTCGACAGGGGCTTGCGGGTCGGTATGGCGCACCATCAAGGACCGGCTTGCCGATTGCAGAATGCCCCCCATACCACCGATCAGTATACCGCAGCCAAAGAACACCATGTCCGGCAGACCCGAACCTTCGGGCACGGTGATGCCGAACACCTGCGTCCGGTCCATCGAGACCACCGTGATGCAGACAAAGATCAGCACCCAGATCGCAATCAGAACGACGGGTTTAGGGCCGTGTTTTCTGTCGACCTTACCGCCAATCCACGCGAAAATAGCCGAGGCCAGAACACTGACAATCCCGAAGACACCGATCTTGATCAGTCCCCACTCAAGGACCAGCGTCGCATAAACCCCGCCAAACGTATAAAGCCCGTTCAGAGCGTCGCGATAAAACATGGACGCGCCCAGATAAGTGGCGAGGCTGGTGCGGTGGCGCAGATTGGAAATGGATTTACCCAGAAGACGCAGCGCCTCAGCCACGCTGCCTTTGCGGTCCGCGTTCGGATCATCGCGCACCCACAGGAAATAGGGCACCATGAACAGGATGAACCACCCCGCCGTGAAGGGCCCGACAAAACGCGTCCCTTCGCGGGTTGCGGCGTCCAGCCCAAAAAGCGGGTCTATTCCGATCAAGGTTTTGCCATTTGCCTGTTCAACAAACAGGGTCAGCATGATCGCCAGCGACAACAACCCTCCGAAATAGCCAAAGGCAAAGCCCGAGCCCGAAATCTCACCCACTTCGGTGTCATCACCCAGATCGGGTAGTTGCGAATTGATAAAGATCAGCGCGTATTCGGCACCGATAAAGCCCAACCCAAAGGCCGAAAGCATCAGCCACATGTTCGAGCCGTCCGGCATCATGTACCACAACGAAGCCGAACCCACCGCATACATGACCGAAAAGGCAAAAATCCACGGGATACGACGGCCTGAGACATCGGCCATGGCCCCCAGTAACGGGGCTCCAAAGGCGATAAGCAGGCCAATGATGGTCATACAGTTGGCCCAAACCACCTGTGCCTGCGCCTTGGCCGCCTCAATCTCCAGACCAGAATTCAGGTAGAACTGTGCTGCAGCCCCGGCGAAGTAGGGTCCAAAGACAAAGGTCACCAACAACGTGTGGTAGGGCTGGCTGGCCCAGTCGAAAAACCACCACCCCCAAATGCGCTTGCGCTTGGAAATCCCTGCCATCACTGCCCCTGTTTATCGTTGCTTTCATAAGACGGGTCTTTGATGCAATTCGCAAGGGTTGTGTTGGGACAGGCTTGCTCTTTGCTTTGGGTGTGCTTAGGTCTCGGCAAACGCGAAGAACGGAGCGCCCATGCTGTCACTGATCCAAATTCTGCTGCTGATCCTGGACATCGTCTGGTTCATCATCCTCGCCCATGTGATTATGAGCTGGCTGATCAACTTTCAGGTACTCAATTTGCACCAGCAACTGGTGGCACAAATCTGGTACGGCCTGAACCGCATCCTAGAGCCCATCTATGGCCCCATTCGCCGCATCCTGCCCAATATGGGCGGTCTGGATCTGACACCTCTGGTCGTGCTGATCGGTGTTTATGCACTGCGGATCGTCCTGATCAACAATGCGGTCTATTTCTACTGACCTCTTGTTCAGAGATTCTTAGTATGTGATGGTCCTGCATAAGAGCAGATAGACCTTAAAACAGGGCCACCCCGCACATGTTCGACTCCGCGCCTTTGCTGCGAGATGTCTTTGGATTCGACGACTTCCGCCCTGGGCAGGAGGAAATCGTTGATGCCGTGACAACGGGTGAGAACGTGCTGGCCATCATGCCAACCGGAGGCGGGAAATCCCTGTGCTTTCAGCTTCCTGCGCTGTTGCGCGACGGGGTAACGGTGGTGATCTCTCCGCTAATCGCGCTGATGCGTGATCAGGTCCGTGGATTGCAGGAGGCCGGTGTTGAGGCTGGCGCGCTAACTTCTGGCAATACCCCCGAGGAAACCGATGCGGTGTGGGAGGCATTGGAAGCCGGGCGGCTCAAGCTGCTTTATATGGCGCCCGAGCGTCTGGCCGCCGGGTCTGCGCTCGGGATGCTGCGCCGGATTAATGTCAGCCTGATCGCGGTGGACGAGGCGCATTGCGTCAGCCAATGGGGTCACGATTTCCGCCCGGATTACTTACGGATCGGAGAACTGCGTCGTGCGTTGAACGTACCGCTCGCTGCTTTTACAGCGACCGCAGACGCGGAAACACAGGATGAGATTGTTCAGAAGCTGTTTGACGGCAGTGAACCACGCAAATTTCTGCGCGGTTTCGATCGGCCCAACATCCATCTGGCATTCACCGCCAAGGACGGGCCGCGCAAACAGGTCCTCGATTTTGCTGCCGCCCGCAAGGGCCAATCCGGCATCGTCTATTGCGGCACACGCAACAAGACTGAGGTGCTGGCCAAGGCTCTGTGTTCCGAAGGGCATTCGGCCTGCCACTACCACGGCGGAATGGAGGCAGACGACCGTCGCATCGTTGAGACTCGTTTCGCACGCGAGGATGGTCTGATCGTGGTCGCCACCGTCGCTTTTGGAATGGGCATCGACAAGCCGGACATCCGCTGGGTCGCCCATGCGGACCTACCCAAATCCATCGAGGCCTATTATCAGGAAATCGGACGCGCCGGGCGCGATGGCGGCCCGGCCGAAACCCTGACCATGTTTGGACCTGACGACATCCGCCTGCGCCGATCACAGATCGACGAAGGGCTGGCCCCGCCTGAGCGGCGTATGGCAGATCATGCCCGGCTCAACGCGTTGCTGGGGTTAGCCGAGGCTCTGAAATGTCGTCGCCAGACTTTGCTGGGGTATTTTGGTGAGCAGGCTGACCCATGTGGCAAATGCGATCTTTGCGACAGCCCGCCTGAAATATTCGATGGCACAACACCGGTCCGCATGGCCCTGTCTGCCATCCTGCGCACCGAAGAATGGTTCGGCGCGGGGCATCTGATCGATATCCTGCTTGCCAATGAGACCGACAAAATCCGCGCCCGGCGACATGACACCCTGTCGACCTATGGCATTGGCAAGGACTGGTCGCGCCCACAATGGCAGGCGATTTTTCGGCAGATGATGGGCCATGATCTGGTCCGTCCCGACCCCGAGCGTCACGGGGCCCTGCGCATGACTGAATCCGCCAAACCCATCCTCAAGGGCGAAGCGCATATCAATCTGCGCAAGGATACGATCCGTAAAGCCACCCGACGACCCGCAGTCAAAGCGATGGTGTCCGAGGAGGATGCGCCACTGCTTTCGGCGCTCAAGGCCAAGCGTCGCGCACTGGCCGAGGCAGCGCGGGTTCCGGCTTATGTCATCTTTCCTGATCGCACCCTGATCGAGATGGCTGAAACCCGACCTGCGAATTTGGACGATATGGCACGGGTCAGCGGCGTCGGGGCCAAGAAACTGGAACGCTATGGCGCCACCTTCCTTGAGGTCCTGACCGGCGCGGTGGAAGAGCTGCATCCGGCGCGGCGCAAGCTTGCAGGCCGCAATCAGGGCGACATCTACGATCAGTTGCTCGAGGTTCAGTCACAATTGTCGCGTGGCCCTGACGGGATCGACAAACCGCTGAGCTGTACGGCCTCGCAACTGGCCAAGGTGGCGCAACTGCGCCCAGATGACCCGCGGGCGATGGAACAGGTTCTGGGCGACCGTCGTCACGAAAGATTTGGGGCGGCGTTTCTGGACGTGCTGCAACAGGCGGGCTAGATACCCAACGACAGGCAAGAAACGAGGGCGGATATGCTGGTAGTGATTTCCCCGGCCAAACGGCTGGATTGGGCAGAACGAGACGTGGCGGTCACGCAGCCCGATTTTCAGGACGACGCAATCCGCCTGTCAAAAACCGCACGCAATCTGACACTGGGCGATCTGAAGAAACTTATGGATCTGAGCGATGATCTGGCTCGTCTGAATCGCGACAGGTATCGTGTATTCTCAGACGCACCCGAGGCGGAAAACACGCGCCCCGCCGCGCTGGCTTTTGCTGGTGATACTTATCAGGGGCTCGAAGCGGCGTCGCTGGATACGGACGAAATGGCCTGGGCACAGGATCACCTGCGCATCTTATCCGGCCTATACGGCGTACTGCGCCCGCTGGATGCCATACAGGCCTATCGGCTTGAGATGGGCAGCAAGCTGAAAACCCGGCGCGGCAAGAACCTCTATGAATACTGGCGCGATCAGCTGAGCAAGGCGCTGAACGCGCAAGCGTCCGATATCGGGAGCAAGGTTCTGGTGAATTGTGCAAGTCAGGAGTATTTTGGTGCGGTTGATCTGAATGCTCTTAAGCTTCCGGTCGTGACCCCGGTTTTTATGGAGGACAAGGGCGGCACCCCCAAGATTGTCAGCTTTTTTGCCAAGAAAGCGCGCGGCGCGATGGCGCGCTACATTATCCAGCACCAACTGACTGATCCGCGCAGCCTATTGGAATTCGACAGTGGCGGGTATGAATACCAAGCCGACCTTTCAGAGGACAACAAGCCTGTCTTTGTGCGCCCTTATCAGGCCCGATCAAGCATCGAAGGGTCGTAGGCCACCATCTCGACCGTGTTTCCCTCGGGGTCTTGGGTAAAGATTCCACGCCAGCCGATCCAGCCGAAGCGTTCAACACGATAGGGCTGACTGATCCGGTCATACCAGCGCATGACCGCCTCTTGCTCGGCAAATGGCAAAGACAAGGCAATATGGTGCAAGGCCGATGCCCTGCCGGTAACCGGGTTTTCCTCGCCGGTCGGACCCGATCCCGAGCCTGGTGCGGCCATATCAGCGAAGAGCGCAAGTACCTGCGTATGGCCGCCAACCCCCTCGGCAATCCGAAAGAACGTAATGGCGCTGTTGTAGCCGCCGTGCATCCGCTGCAATCCGATGACTGTCTCGTAGAATTGCACCATCGCATCCATATCGGCGCAGCGTATTGCAATCTCACCCAATCCTCGGGGGCGAAACCCTCGGTCTTCTGACATGGTTCGATCCTATTCGACCCCTTCTGCGTCCGCACTGACCGGCTGAGCCTCAGCGGGGCGGTGGTCCAGTATCATCTGGTGGATCAACTTTTTATGCAATGGCTTGGTCAGGTAATGATCCAGTCCCGCCGCCAGAATGCCCTGATCATCCCCCGACATCGCATGAGCTGTCAGCGCCACGATGGGAACATGGCGATCGGTTCCGATTTCGCGCCGTCGAATTTCCCCGGTTGCTTCCTTACCATCCATTTTGGGCATCGAGATATCCATGAAAATCAGGTCTGGTTCAAAATCGGGAAATATTTCAATCGCTTCCATCCCGTTAGAGACGAATCTCAGATCAATAGTTAAATCCTTGGTCATTTTCTTGAGGATCAACTGATTGGTACGATTGTCCTCAGCGGCGAGGACACGCATCAGTCTCTGATCCGGGCAAATTTGCGCATCAGGTATGGACTCAGCGCTGCGCTCATCCTTGCGGTCAGGCTTGAACACGGGCGCATCCAACGCCATCAGACGGGAATACAGCTCAGCCCGCGGGATGGGCTTTTGCAGCACGCCATCAATCAGGTGATGGGCCGGATCAGCATGAATCACACCGGGGTTGGCGGACATCACTACAATTGGCAGATCGGCCCATCCCTTATCGCGCAGCGTGGTGGCAAGTTCCAACCCGTCCATATCCGGCAGGTCGTGATCACACAGGACCAGATCAATGGTGCCGTCCACAGCGGACAGCGCCTCGGCCCCCGTCGCGCAGGTCAATGCCCGCGACCCAAGCCGACCCAGCTGTTTGGTCAGGATGGCGCGGTTCACCGCCATATCCTCGACGATCAGAACATGCCCCAGTTGTCCTGCCAGATCAGGAGGGACAGGCTGCGGTCCCTCTGCGGTGGGCAATGAGATACGGAAACCAAAGCATGACCCCCTTTCCGATTCACTTTCGACCCAGACGGTTCCGCCCATCATGGTGATCAGACGTCTGGTGATCGCCAATCCAAGCCCGGTGCCTTCGAACTGGCGGTTCTGGGCATCTTCGACCTGATTGAACTCGCCGAAAATGTGAGGAACCTTGTCCGGCTCAATGCCGATGCCGGTATCCTCGATCGCCACGTGGATATCACAGCTTTTCGTACCGGTGTCGGGCACACCGGTCACCCGGATCAATACATGGCCCTGCGCGGTGAACTTTACGGCATTGCCCACCAGATTGGTCAGAACCTGACGAATCCGCCCCGGATCGCCTACAAAGAGCGTCGGCAGAAACAGGTCATAATCCACCAGCAGGGTCAGCCCCTTGTCGCGAACACTGGGTTGCAGCAGCATCGCCACTTCAAGAATGCAACGCTCCAGGTCGAACTGTTCGGGGTGCAGCGTAAGTTTGTCGGCCTCGATCTTGGAATAGTCCAGAACATCGTTGATGATGACCAGCAAAGCTTCACCCGAATTGCGAATTGTGCTGATATAGAGCCTTTGTTCCTCATTCAGAGGCGTTTCGGTCAGCAGTTCAGTCATACCCACGATTCCATTCATCGGGGTGCGGATCTCATGGCTCATATTGGCCAGAAACGCGGATTTGGCACGGTTTGCGGCTTCGGCGCGTTCGCGCGCGGCGTTCAGTTCAGCCTCATGCCGGACCGAGGCGGTGATGTTCAGCGCAAGGCTCAGGACATCTCCGCCATGACCCCTCTGGTCGATCAAGCGAATATACTGACCGTTCCACAGCTGGATCACCACCGGTTCCGGATGCGACTGCTCCCAGCGACACAACATGCTGGCCTTCCAGTCCTCGGCCGAATCCGGTCCGATATCCACGATGCCCTCGCATGTGAGAATTTCCAGAAGGCGCGGATAGGTGATGCCGGGGGCAACCTCATCCAGCCCGTCAAACACGCTTAAATAGGCGGCATTGGCACCGACCAGCGTGTTGTAGCAATCAAAAAAAGCAAACCCGTCCGGGATCGTCTGGATTGAGTGCCATAGGCGGCGTTCGGCCACTTCGATCTTGGCATTAGCCACGGTCAGGTCGGATTTGACCTTCTCGTTTTCATCGCGAACTGTCGCAACCTCGGCCTGAGTCTCGTCGATTCGGCGTGTCAACGCGATGGCATGGCGGCCCAGTTTACGGTTGGCATCAGAAAGCTCAGCCTGTTTCAGATGCAACAGTCGCTCGGCAGCCAGACGTGCCCGCCGTTCCTGTGCCAGTTTTTCTGCAAGGCTCATCAATTTAGTTCCCGCGATGCTTTACCCACAGCATCACCAGAGAGCATGAAAAAGTGCTTAAACCGTGCTAATGCCGCCCCTCGCGCAGCCATCCGGCCAGAAGGAAACCGCCGGCAAGCAGCAAAACCAGCCAGGGTGGCAGCAGCCCGGCTTGTGTGACATCGCGGGTTTCATAGGCGTTGCGTGGGGTCAGGCCGATCCACCCCCGACCCGCAGCCGGTCGACCCGCACGGACGTTCCTGACTGAGGGCAGGCCCTCTTCTACACGGATCGTACCGCCGCGCAGACTGGCCAGTACCGGGTTCAGGATCTCATCGGTCGCGATAGTGCGCTCGAATTCCCTGGGCGCCGCCGGGCCAAGGCCGATCACGGCGGAATGCTCGCCCTCTTGCAAACGATAGAGACCAATCTCGCGACCAAAGTATTGCGCTTCGAACCGGCCGGGGGAGACTTCGTTCAGCGTGATGTCCAGAACCTCACCGTTGGGTCGGGTCACGGTCACGGGACCGACTTTATCCTCAAGCGTCTGGCGAATGATCCGCATGGATTGGCCGTTCGCCTCAGCCCACAGCGCCTCTTCTTCAAGCTCGGGTTCTTTCATCATCCAATGGGCCAGCCTGCGCAGCAGTTCCAGTTGCGGGCCACCACCCTCGAATCCACGGCTCCACAACCAGGCGTGATCAGAGGCCAGCATTGCTACACGCCCCTCACCCACGCGGTCCAAAACCAGCAGCGGGCGGTCATCTACCCCTGTCATGAGCATTTCACCCGATAATTGACTTACGTCAATTTGGCGCAGCCACGCGCCCCAGGTTTCTGAATCGCCCAAATCAGTTGTCACCGGGTGACGCTGACCCATATCTGTGACCATCGGAACAAAGCGTTCCTCATAAACCCGCGCACTGGGTTTTGCGGGCAGAACCGGCCCCAGTGGAGATCGGAACAGGCTGTCAGCCGTGGCGAAATCGGGGCCAGCGGCGACCAGAACGGCGCCGCCATTGACGATATAGTCGCCGACATTGTCCAGATAGATCGCGGGCAGGATGCCGCGTCGCTTATACCGGTCAAAGATGATCAGGTCGAAATCATTGATCTTTTCCAGAAACAACTCGCGCGTTGGGAAGGCTATCAGCGAGAGTTCATCAACAGGCACACCATCCTGCTTTTCCGGTGGCCGCAGGATGGTGAAATGGACCAGATCGACCGAACTGTCAGATTTCAGCAGGTTGCGCCAAGTGCGCCCGCCCGGATGCGGTTCGCCTGAAACCAGCAGGACGCGAAGGCGATCACGTACACCGTTCATCTGGATCAACGCAGTGTTGTTGCGATCGGTCAGTTCACCGTCAGCTTGCGGAACTGAGAACTGGATGACGTTTCGCCCGCCATGCGGCAAGGTGATCGGAAACTCAACGTCCAGACCGATTGGAATGGTGAATTGCTCGGGCGCACCCCCGTCGACCGAAATCTCGAGCGGCGCATTTGAAACACCGGCAGGCGCAGCCCCGGTATCCTCGACCCGTAAAGTAAGGGTCACAGGCTCTCCGATAATTGCAAATGCAGGCGCATTGCGCACGATCAGGCGGCGATCCCAATCGCCTTCGCGTCCAGTCTGTAGCAAATGCATAGGCGCGGGTAGATCGGGAGCTTGGTCTGCGTCGTGCACGATGCCGTCTGAAACCACGATGATGCCCGCAATCCGCGCACGGGGTTCTTCTGCAAGCGCCGCGTTCAGCGCGGACATGACCTGCGTGCCCTCATCGCCGTCGCTGTCACCAATCTGAATACGGCGCAGTTCTGTATTGTCTCGGGTCTCGATTTCAGTCGCAAGGTCGTTTGCGGCCTGAGCGGTCTGTTCGGCGCGATCCGACAGGGATTGGCTGGCGCTTTCATCCTCGATCATCAGCACGATATCGGTAAGCGGCGCGCGATCTTCGACTTGATAAACAGGACCGCTGAGTGCCGCAAGGACAACCAAAGCGGCCAACCCCCGCAGAGCCCAACCCGACAGCCCACGCCAAAGGGCCAGCACGACACCCGACAGGGCGACAAGCGCCACAGCGGCCAGAATGGGCCACGGGATCAGCGGATCAAAGATGACGGTTCCAGTCATTGTCCCAACCTGTCCAGTAGGGCGGGTACGTGGACCTGATCAGATTTGTAGTTTCCGGTCAGCACATGCATCACCAAGTTGACGCCAAAGCGATTAGCCAGCTCTCGTTGTCGCTCTCCGGCATAGCCGCGACCCACGGGCAGCAAAGACTGACCGTTGCGATCCACAGCCCAAGCTCCGGCCCAGTCATTGCCGCCGATCACCACGGGCGTAACGTTGTCGTTGAGGTTGCGGAACGGCATCCCCTCGATCTGCTCGGCATCCGGCGGCGCGGCCTCGACCCAGACCTCGGTACCGGAATAGCGGCCAGGGAAATCCTGCAACAGATAGAAAGCTCGGGTCAGAACGTGGTCGCGCGGAACAGGCTCTAACGAAGGGATATTCAGAGGCGCTGCCAGTTGCTGCAGCTTGCGCCCATTGGGGCTGGACGCTCCGAAACCGGCGATATCCGCGTCGCGCGTGTCAAATAGGATCATCCCACCTGACCGCAGATAGGCGTTGAGTTTGGCATAGGCCTCAGCCGAAGGTTGCGGTTGATCGGGTGTGATGGGCCAATAGAGCAGCGGGAAGAACGCGAGCTCATCGCGCTCGAGATCAACGCCTATGGGATCGGCGGGCTCTACCGATGTGCGGAAGTGCAGCGTCTGAACAAGGCCACGCAATCCGGCCAACGCGATGTCATCCACCTGCGCATTCCCGGTCAGAACATGGGCCAGCACCAGTTCATGCGTTGCGTTCAGGGCAAATTCAGTATCGTCAGGTGTCTGCGCCCGTGCATCAGGGGCAATCAGCAACGCAACCAGCATAAAGGCGATCGGTTGAACCTTGCCCAAACGGCCCGACAAAGCCAATGACGCGATGACATCGACCGTCAGCAGCAGCAGCGCGAGGGCCAATAAAAGACCCTCCAACGGTGTCTCGGTGCTAATCTCCTGCCCTCTGATCGGGACATCGGCTGGCCAGACCGCCGGAGATAGCACACTATCATCAGAGAGGACGTTGCGTGCCAGTTTCTGCTTACCGCTTTCATAGAGCCCCGGACGCAGGTTAGGTCCGATCTGGCCTGAAACCAGTTCGACTCCATCAACCCCTGCCAACGTACCGGCGTCAATCAGTGTGCCAAACCCATCCAATATCTGGACCGGCTCCCAGACGGTGCCTTGCATCTGCGCCTCCTGCCGCGATTTGGCGGCAGATGCGACGGCCAATCGGTCCAGCATTTCGACAAACAGCCCTGATAATGGAAGGGTGGACCATTCCGCATCGGCAGTCACATGAAACAGGACCACCTGCCCCAGACCCAGCGGTTTGCGTGTCACCAGAGGTGTGCCGTCAGACAGCGACGCAATCACCCGATCCGCCAAATTAGGGTCTGGTTGAGCCATCACTTGGGTTGCCACTGTCACATCCTCGGGGATCATCAGCCCATAGAACGGAGAGCTTTCGGAGAAGGGCGCAAGACCCTTGGCCTCACCCCAGCTCATCGCGCCACCGACAGATCGGCCACCGCTGCGCAGGCGCACGGGTAACAAGACATCTTCTGCATCTCGCCCCAGATCGCTGGCGGCCATGCGCGGGCCCGCAAATCGTAGCAGAAGGCCACCCTGTTCGACCCACTCGACGACCTCTGCCTGCTCGACCTCGGACAGTTTGGCCACATCCGCCAACACGATCACATCCGGGTTGGCGGGCAGGACTTCGGCCAGTCCGCCATCAACAAAATCGGCCGTCGGGACCAGTACCTGTGTCAGATAGTGGAGGGGCGACAACAGCTCTAACCCTTCGCGGTTCAGCGTGCCTGCAATCAGCGCCACTTCGCGACGCCGCAAACTGTCGTCTGTCAGCGTCACCGCCCCGGCCGAACGCTGGCCCTGAAGTTCAAACCGGGTGATACGCGCGCGCAGTTCCGAGGGCAGCGCAAGATCTATTTGCAACTGAGTAGAGCCGCTTTCGAACTCGAGATCGGTTGATTGCAACACCCGCATCGCGCCTGCCGGATCGCGGCCCTGCGCCAGAATGGTGACCGTCTCGGCCGGGCCTGGATTGGCGCGCAAAACGCTCAGCTGGATCGCTCCGTCCTGATAGGTGGCAGGCAGGATCGCCGTTGCCGGGGATGAAGACTGATATACCGTTACGTCCCCTCGCCCTTGCAGCGCAGTGACAAGCTGGTCGTGGCCATCATAGTCGAGGCGATCACTGAACCAATGCGTGTCAAATCCGCCTGCCGCCTGCTCCAGCGTTTCAAGG
The DNA here is from genome assembly GCF_900106805.1 of Ruegeria halocynthiae. Classification (GTDB taxonomy): domain Bacteria; phylum Pseudomonadota; class Alphaproteobacteria; order Rhodobacterales; family Rhodobacteraceae; genus Ruegeria; species Ruegeria halocynthiae. Next base: position 139,462 of record NZ_FNNP01000004.1, on the reverse strand, counting down.
ATCAGGTCGATTTGCGCCTCCGTTGGCTGCCATGGCATCGGGGTCAGGCCCGGCAGACGACTTCGCCAGGCCTCGGCTGCCTGAAACACAGGGGGCTCGGGCTCGGTCAGGCGCAGGATCGAAACGGGGCGACCGGCGCGACCGGCCTCGGTTAGTTGGGAATCGATCTGATCCAGCGTCGATGACCAGCGCGTCGCACCGGCCCAGCTGGCATCCAGCACCAGCAGCAGCGGACCAGATCCGGTTTCATCGCGCGAGGGGTTCAGCACCGGCCCTGCGAGCCCGATGATGATCGCCGCAGCCGCCAACATCCTGAGCAGCAACAGCCACCATGGTGTGCGATCCGAGACGCTTTCGTCGTCCTTTAGGCCCAGCAGCAACGTGACGGCAGGGAACAGGCGGCGGATCGGCGCAGGCGGGACCGCGCGCAGGATCAGCCACAGGATCGGCAGGGTCAGAAGACCCAACAGAACCCATGGTGCAGTAAAGCCGATGCCCGCCAGAACCGTCATTGCGCGCTCCCATCCAAGGCACGATAGAGCCATAATAGAGCCGATTGCGCGCTATCCCCGGTATGATGGAGGCCCATCTGCCAACCGGTCGCGCGGCAAAGCTGCGTCAGTGCATCCTTACGCTTTGCGAGGCGATCCAGATAGCGATCCCGCAGGTTTGCGGCTTTCAGTGTCTCATGCCGGGCGGTGCCCCCGACGCTTTCAAAGATAGTGCGTCCGGAATAGGGGAAGGATTCCTCACTTGGGTCCAGAACCTGCAGCAACACGCCGCGCACACCGCGGTCGGCGGCTTTGGTGAGGGCCAATTCGACCTCATCCAACGGGCCAAGGAAATCTGAAATAAACACGGCACGCGCATGTGGGATCATGGCGCGGTGTTCAGGTGGAGCATAGTCTGTCTGCGTATCCTCAGACCAAGCCTGCGCCAGCCTTATGATCTGTGCATTGCCCCTGCGCGGCGGCAAGGTGGTGCCGGTCAGGCCAACGCGTTCCCCGCCACGCACCAACAGGATGGCCGTCGACAAACCCAGCAGGCGTGCGCGGTCGGCTTTGGTCGGCAGATCCTTGCCCGAAGCAAACCGCATCGACGCGCCCTGATCGACCCAAAGCATGATCGACTGCGCAATCTGCCATTCCCGCTCGCGGACAAATTGTTGATCACCGCGCGCCGAGCGGCGGTGGTCAATCATCCGGCGACTGTCACCGATCTGCGCCGGGCGATATTGCCAGAAATCATCCCCCAGACCCGAGCGTCTGCGCCCGTGATCGCCCAGTAATACGGTTCCCGCCAACTGCTCGGCACGCGCCAACAGGGGCGGCAGCCGAGACGCCTCGGCCTCAGATCGTTCGCGTAGGGTCTGGGCGGCGTTCACGCCGCAGCCTCGGTCCGAACCAGACCAGCGGCTGTGAACTCGATCAGGTCAGACAGGCTGTCGCCCCGTGCCCGTGCCGCAAAGTTCAGCGCCATACGGTGGCTGAGAACCGGGCGGGCCATCTCCAGCACATCCTCGGCATTGGGGGCCAGCCGCCCCTGCAGCATCGCATTAGCCCGTACGGTCATCATCAACGCCTGCGCTGCCCGTGGGCCAGGGCCCCAGGCAACGGTTTCCTTCACCCGCTCAGACACGCCGGCCTCGTCCGGGCGGAAGGCACGGACCAGATCGAGGATCAGCTCCACCACCGATTCACCCACCGGCATCCTGCGCAATAAAACCTGCGCCGCCAGCAGCTCTTCCTTAGTGAAAATCTGATGCGCCTCATCTTCCTCGACGCCCGTAGTGGCCAGCAGGATATCGCGTTCGGTTTGACGGTCGGGGTATTCTACATCGACCTGTACCAGAAAACGGTCCAACTGAGCTTCGGGCAGCGAATAGGTGCCCTCTTGCTCAATCGGGTTTTGCGTCGCCAACACATGGAAGGGGACGCCCAGTTCGCGATCTTCACCTGCAACGGTCACTGTTCGCTCCTGCATCGCCTGCAGCAAAGCCGACTGGGTTCGGGGGCTGGCGCGGTTGATCTCATCCGCCATCAGCAACTCGCAGAAAATCGGACCGGGGATAAAGCGGAAATGGCGACTGCCATCCTCGGCGGTATCCAGAACCTCGGACCCCAAAATATCCGCAGGCATCAGATCGGGCGTGAACTGGATGCGGTTGCCATGCAGACCCATCACGGTCGAAAGCGTCTCGACCAATCGCGTTTTTCCAAGGCCCGGCAAACCGATCAACAACGCGTGACCACCACACAAAAGCGCGGTCAGGGTAAGATCCACGACCTTCTCCTGCCCGATAAAGCGGCGGGTGATCGAGGCTTTGGCCTCTTGCAGCTTGTTTTCCAGCGCTTCGATCTCGGACACGAGGTCGGCAGGTTCGGACATGAGGTTCCCTTCCATGGACTGTTATGATTGAAGTGTATCGCGCTGAGAGGAAATGGCAAAAGCAATGAGCGGACAAAAACCCGTGACCCCCTCGCCAGATGGTCTGGCAGCCTCGGTCAAAGCGGCCAAAACACAAGGTTTGCCGCCCGTTCACCTGTGGAATCCTCCGTTTTGCGGCGATCTGGACATCCGGATCGCAAAAGATGGCTCATGGAGTTATTTAGGGTCTCCCATCACCCGCATCGAGCTTGTGAAGCTATTTTCCTCAATTCTTAAGAAGGAAAAGGACAAGTACTTCCTGGTCACCCCAGTCGAAAAAGTGGGAATCACCGTTGAGGATGCGCCGTTTATTGCCGTTGATTTCAATCAGGACAGTGGGGGCGAAGCCCAGCGCCTGACCTTCACGACCAGAGTGGGCGACACAGCCATCGCTGGGCCTGATCATCCAATTCGCATTGTCTTTGATACAGAAACGGATGAACCATCGCCCTACATATTGATCCGCGCCAATCTCGAAGCGCGTATTGATCGCAAGAGCTTTTATCGACTGGTCGAGATCGGCACACATCACGATGGCTGGTTCGGTGTGTGGTCGGACGGTCAGTTTTTTCCGCTGATTTCGTCTGATGCACTGAAGGATTGAACTGGCCGCGGCTTGCGGTCTTGCGCCAGCACCACCGCCAGCGCCACAAGCCCAGCGCCCAGCGCGCGGGTCCAATTCCAATCCTCGCCCAGCGACATCATGATCACCATCACATAAAACGGCGCAATATTGATATGGAACGAGGCCAGTGCCACACCCAGCTTACCAACCGATGCAATGAAGAAAAACTGGCTCAACCCCAGTGAAAAAAGCGCATAGAACACCAACATTCCCATCTGAGCTGCATCCACCTGACGCGTGGGCATCACCTCCAGCCCCAGAAAACCTGCAACCGGCACCAGCACGGCTGCAGTCGACAATCCTCCGGCCAGCGTAATAGTGCTGCGGCCTAATTGGCTGAGCTCGGGGAAATCGCGCGCCGTTGCCATGCTGGCCCAACAGAAAAGCGCGGTCGACACTACCGCAAAGGCTGCGCCAAGACCCAGCTGCGCCGGGGCCACCGCACTGGTCGCGATCAGGCCGCCGATGATCGAGATCGCTATGCCCAATGCAAAATTCCACCGCAACCGCCGCGTCCCCGCCGCCAGTTCCAACAGCGTCGCAATCAACGGCGCGCAAGAGGCGATGATAGCAACGGTGATCGGATCGGTCAGTTTCTGCGCCACAAGGATCAGAAACATCCCCGTTCCGATGCCTAACCCACCCACGAACAGGGCATGACCCCAGCGAGCACGCAACACCCGTGCCGATCCATCAAGCAACACCCAGATCGGCACCATGACCAGCACCGCCAAACTCATGCGCGCCGCAAACAAGGCAATTGGGGGCCAACTCTGCAGCAGGACCTCGGCCGCTGGGAAACCTGCCGCCCATGTCAGCATGGATGCCACCGCCAACGTGTTGCCGGTGAAGGCGTTTTGCCGCCCATCGGATACAGCAAGGGTGTTCCCGCGCGCGGGGTCAGGGCTCATTGCCATTGTATTCAAACCTTCAGTTAACACGGCCCCCCTGCACCGAGGCGCCTCATACCCGAAAGGTCTCTGATTCGAGGCTCATGATCTGGCCGATTTTCGACAATCTGTCGTTTTCAGTCTCTTTCAACAAACCAGATCGACCGTTAAGCTCTGCGCGACAGGAGACTTGAACCCAATGCCTCGCTTTGCCGCCAATCTTTCGCTGCTGTTCAACGAGCTCCCTTATCTCGATCGGTTTCAAGCGGCTGCACAGGCCGGATTCAGTGCCGTCGAGGTTCTGTTTCCCTACGACATCGCCGCCAAAGAAACCCATCGTGCATTGCTGGCCAACGGGCTCGAACTGGCGCTGATCAACGCGCCACCCCCGAACTATACTGGGGGTGAACCGGGTTACGCCGCCGTCCCGGACTGCACGGCACGGTTTCAGTCCGATATCCGCCGTGTAATGCGTTACGCCGAAGTTCTGCGCCCTGGCCTGATCCACGTTATGGCCGGGTATGCCGAAGGGTCCGAAGCCCTGGACTGCTTTGTCCGGAACCTGCAATGGGCCGCTGATTTCGCACCCCATCAGCGCTTTACGATCGAGCCACTCAACCCGGTTTCGCAACCCGGATACTTCTTGAATGATTATGGTCTGGCAGCGGAAGTACTGGTTCAGGTGAACCGACCCAATCTCGGGCTGCAATATGACAGTTTTCACGCCCAGATGATCCATGGCGATGCTCTGTCGATCTGGTGCCGCTATCGCGACCGTATTGTTCATGCACAGATCGGCGCCGCACCGGATCGTTCCGAACCCGGGCGGGGCGATATCAACTTCCCGGCGCTGTTCGACGCTATGGATCACAGCGGTTACGCAGGCTGGGTTAGCGCCGAGTACACTCCCTCAACCTCACGAACCGAGGCTTCACTGCATTGGATGCGACAATAGGCTCTGTATCAGCGCTGGCATTCACATATAAATCGACGCACATGATTGACAGGCCAGACTGAGGACAACACCCGATGATACCAGCACGTTTTGCAAATGCTTTGTTCGCTCTGATCATGTCAGGCCTGATGTCGTGTGTCGTGACCGGAATTGCCACGGTCAAGGCAATCGGCGTCGGCCCTTCTACCTTTGGCGACTGGATGGCCTCATGGGCGTTTTGTTGGCCCATCGCGTTTGTTGTGATCCTGACACTGGGTCCGGCCGTGAAACGGATGATCGCGCGCCTGGTCAGGCCTCAGTCCTGACCCGCTGCGAAGAGGGCCCGCAGGGCATGATGAGCAGCGCCGCCCCTAATGCGCCTCGGCCCAGTTCGCCCCCTGCCCGGCATCCGCAACCAGCTTGATATCCAACTTTACGGCCGGATCCGCTGCCCCTTCCATTATGTCCCGTGCCACCCCAATCACCTGTTCCACAGAATCTTCGGCCACTTCGAACAGCAATTCGTCATGCACCTGAAGCAGCATCTTGGCGGATAGCCCATTGATCGCCTCGGGCATCCGCACCATGGCGCGCCTGATCACATCTGCCGCCGTCCCCTGTATTGGCGCGTTGATCGCCGCCCGGCGCGAGAACCCGGCATGAGGGCCTTTGGCGTTGATCTCAGGCGTGTGGATCTTGCGCCCAAACAGAGTCTGGACATAACCATTTTCCTTCGCAAAGGCGATTGTGTCGTCCATATAGCGCCGGATACCCGGGAAGCGTTCGAAATAGCGATCGATGAAGCCCTGCGCATCAGCCCGGGGGATGCGCAGATTACGCGCCAGACCAAAGCCTGAGATGCCGTAAATCACACCAAAGTTGATCGCCTTGGCCTGACGGCGGATATCCGGTGTCATCTCGTCCAGAGGCACATCGAACATCTCCGAGGCCGTCATGGCATGGATGTCCAGCCCATCGGCAAATGCCTGTTTCAGAGTCGGAATATCGGCAATATGGGCCAGTATCCGCAGCTCGATTTGACTATAGTCGAGGCTGACCAGCACATTGCCCGGCTCTGCAATAAATGCTTCGCGGATGCGGCGCCCTTCCTCGGTGCGCACCGGGATATTCTGCAGGTTCGGATCGGTCGACGCCAGACGCCCTGTATTCGCCCCGGTGATCGAATAGGACGTATGCACCCGCCCCGTATCCGGGTTAATATGCGTTTGCAGCGCGTCGGTGTAGGTCGACTTCAACTTGCTGAGTTGCCGCCAGTCCAACACCCGGCGCGGCAACTCGTGCTCGGTCGCGAGGTCTTCCAGAATGTCGGCACCGGTCGAATACTTCCCGGTTTTGCCTTTCTTGCCTCCCTCAAGCCCCATCTTCTCGAACAGGATTTCTCCCAACTGAGCCGGAGAGCCAACATTGAAATTCTCACCGGCCAATTCGTGGATTTCTGCCTCTAACCCAGCCATTTTCTGGGCAAAAGCGTTCGACATGCGCGACAGCACATCGCGGTCGACCTTGATACCGTGCATCTCCATCTCGGCCAGAACCGGGACCAGCGGACGTTCGAGCGTCTCATAAACTGTCGTTACCTGAACCTGATGCAGCTGCGGTTTGAAAAGCTTCCACAGGCGCAGCGTAATATCTGCATCCTCAGCCGCATAAGCCGTGGCCTCGTCAATCGGCACCTTGTCGAAGGTGATCGCCGACTTACCTGACCCCAACAGGGGTTTGATCGGGATTGGCGTGTGGCTGAGATAGCGTTCAGAAAGTGTATCCATGCCATGCCCATGCTCGCCACCATGCATCGCATAGGACATCAGCATGGTGTCATCGATGGGGGCAACGTCGACGCCATAGCGCCTGAATATCTTTGCATCATATTTCATGTTCTGCCCGATCTTCAGGATCGACGGGTCCTCTAGCATCGGCTTCAGCAGGTTTAGAGCCTCATCCAGAGGCATCTGTCCCTCGGCCAGCGCATCTGAGCCGAACAGATCGTCCGTCGCGCTCTCGCGGTGCGTCAGCGGAATATAACAAGCCTCACCCGGCTCAACGCAAAGTGAAATGCCGACCAGATTGGCAATCATTTCATTTAGGCCGGTGGTTTCGGTATCCACTGCGACCCAACCCCGCTCATAAGTCTGGTCGATCCATTTCTGCAAAGCCGCTGCGTAGCGCACGCACTCGTATTTCGATGCATCGAACGGAATCGCCTCAGCCTCGGGTTCGTCAGCGGGCGCAGGAGCGTCCGCGATTACCGGAGCCTCGGCCCCCAGTTTGTCAGCAATCCTCTTGGTAAGCGTACGGAACTCCATCTCGGCCAGAAAACTCAGCAGTGTGTCCGGTTCAGGATCTTTCACCTCTAGATCATCCAGCGTGAAATCCAGCGGCGTTTCCTCATCGAGTTGAACCAGTTTCTTGGACAGTTCAATCTGATCACGCTTGTCAATCAATGTCTGGCGGCGCTTGGGCTGCTTGATCTCTTCGGCGCGGTCCAGAAGGGTTTCCAGATCGCCATATTCATTGATCAACAATGCCGCAGTCTTGACCCCGATTCCCGGAGCCCCCGGTACGTTATCCACGCTGTCCCCGGCCAAAGCCTGCACGTCCACAACACGCTCTGGCCCGACGCCGAATTTCTCGATCACCCCATCCCGGTCGATGCGCTTGTTCTTCATCGCATCGAGCATCTCGACGCCGCCGCCAACCAGTTGCATAAGATCCTTGTCCGAGCTCACGATGGTCACACGCCCCCCGGCCTCGCGGGCTTGAACAGCCAGGGTCGCAATAATGTCGTCGGCCTCGTAACCCTCAAGCTCTTTGCAGGCGATATTGAACGCCTTCGTCGCCTCGCGCGTCAAAGGCATCTGTGGGCGCAAATCCTCAGGCATCGCTTCGCGGTTGGCCTTGTAAAGATCATAGAGGTCGTTGCGGAACGTATGAGACCCCTTGTCGAAGATCACCGCCACATGCGTAGGCGCGTCCGGCCCCGCGTTATCTTCAACATACTTCTGCAACATGTTGCAAAAACCCGAGACCGCCCCGATCGGCAACCCGTCCGATTTCCGCGTCAACGGCGGCAGCGCGTGATAGGCGCGGAAGATAAAGGCCGATCCATCAATGAGATGCAGATGGCAGCCTTTTCCGAATTGGGTCGTGGTCATTTGAGGCTCCTGCGCTGGGTTGCGGCAAGTTGTACAGAACGGCTGGAAAAAAGACGAGGCCAGTCAACATTCAATTAGTCCGCTCTTTCGGGTGTTTTCCGAATTCACGTCCTAGCTATTCGAAAACGCACGCTGGTCCGCATTCCACGTCAAACCCGCTTTTTGCGCAATCAATGAGAACTGTTTGTTTAGCGAACGATCATTCAAACGACGGGACAGGCTGCGCAATGGGATCAGGTTACGCTCCCCATATCCATCAATCAGGAAACAGGCCGGTCCAGCGCCCCTTGTCCCATAGACGATATTCGAGCTTTTGACGTCACGCGCAACGATATGCAGGTCAAACATTTGTCCAACGAATACATTCAGCGCATCCAACGCCGGATCGTCCAATCCGTTGCGGCAAACTTCATAAAGCTTAGGCGCAAGACCACCATCCAGACCGGCAATGCGTTCTACAACCACGCCAGCCCCGCGACTGGTCTGGACCACGCCCAACATTCTGGACAGGGGTGAGTGCTCAATATTTGTCCCAAGCTTCAGTGATACGCGAAGCTCACATTCCAGTTCTTTCAGGGTGCTGCGATATTGCGCTTCGGGGAACAGCTTCCACGCAAGACGCTTACCAAATCTGTGAGAGACGCGATCTCCGGACCGGGTAAAGACTTTGATCAGAAGGTCAGGTTGGCCGGGAAAGTCATAGACACTGCGCACAGTCCCGTTGGCGATTGGTTGGCCGTCAGAGAGGTCAATCGTTTTGGCTGTGAACAGCATCGTCTATCCTCGCCAGCACCGACTGCCTGCCGCCCTGACTGTCCTCAAGTGTCTTGGCTCGAGACCGCCGCGTCGCGCAGCACATACTTGCAATCGCAATAGGGGCACTCGACCCAACCGGTGTCTTCGGGGATCTGCAACCAGACACGCGGATGCCCCAGCGCACCCTCGCCGCCATCGCAGGCGACGCGGGATTTGTCGACAATCTTGGTTTCAGGCGCTTCAAGTGGCACGGCTGGCGATCCTTCTTTGGTTGTCGGCCTCGCGGGCATGTATTAGGTGCGTTTATGAGCGATGAGCAATCCGGGGGCAAGGGCCACATGGCCGATGCGGCAATCACGATCAAAGCACTGCGCAAGACCTATCGCGGCGGCAAGGGCCAGCCCGAGAAACAGGCGCTGAAAGGTATCGATCTGGTTGTGCCGCAGGGCTCGGTGTTCGGCCTGCTTGGCCCGAACGGTGCCGGTAAATCGACACTAATCAACATTCTGGCGGGTTTGGTTGTCAAAACCTCGGGCAGTGTCTCGATCTGGGGTTTCGATCAGGATCGGAACCCACGACAATCACGTGCGGCCATTGGCGTGATGCCACAGGAATTGAACCTTGATCCGTTCTTTTCCCCGCGTGGCGCATTGGAGGTTCAGGCAGGGCTGTATGGCGTTCCCAAGTCAGATCGGCGGAGTGACGAGATCCTCGACCTCGTTGGCCTTGGCGACAAAGCCGAAGCCTACGCGCGCACACTTTCGGGTGGGATGCGGCGGCGTTTGCTGCTGGCCAAGGCACTGGTGCACCATCCCAAGATTTTGGTGCTGGACGAACCCACCGCAGGCGTAGACATCGAACTGCGGCAGATGCTGTGGGCCAATGTGCGCAAGTTGAACGAACAGGGTATGACCATCATTCTCACCACGCATTATCTGGAAGAAGCGCAGGAAATGTGTGACGAGATCGCCATCATCAATCACGGTGAAAAGATCGCGCAGGACAGCACGGCCAATCTGCTGGGCCGCATGGATAGCCGGACCATGGTGATCGTGCCGGATAGCCCCATTCAAACTCTGCCGAAGGCGGAAAACGTCTCTGCGGTACAACGTGAAAACGGCGATCTTGTGCTGCAGTATCACAGCAACCAAACCACAGCCGAGCAGGTGTTGGAAGCGGTGCGTCAGGCCGGTATCCGCATTCAAGATGTACGCACCGAAGAGGCCGATCTGGAAGATGTGTTCCTGGCGCTGACTTCCAGCCGTGCGGATGACCCGATGCCCGATACCCCGGATCAACCGCATCGCGGGATGCATCGAGTCAAGCTTTAGGCGCGATCAATCCGTGAATGATAGCAGTTGTTCAGCGCTGATCGGATGTGGATATAGGCCACATTCGGGCGGATAAATATGTTCGCGACCGCTTCCGTCAACTGCGCTTGGGGCGCTATGATGCCGGTTCCATAAACAATCCGATTGTCCGATCCATAGCCTTTGATAAGGTAGTTCGCCGAGTCGGTCAGCGTCTCGGGCACCCCATCTTTATCCTCATAGCGCGCACAAGGTTCGGCACACAGAAAGATCGGGCCGGTTTCCGCATAGGGTTGAGTTTCCGGAAAGGGCCGGTGCGCCAAAACCAGCATCTCTTTGCCCGCCGGAATATATTTCAGGCAATGGCGACAGGGGTTTCCCCCGCCGTCAGATATCGCCCGTTCAGGTGGATTTCCATATCCGTCGGGCGCACCCATCCGATAGGTCTGAACCTGTTCGGTCGGCAAAGCTGAAATTTTGTGCATGATGTATCTCCTTGTTTTTGAGAGATCATGACAATCGCTTACCGCGCATTCGACCCGTTTCCTGCGCATTGCAAAATCTACAACTCTGATCACCAAGGGATGTTAGCGGTAAAATTAGGGCTACCCGTTGCATCAATTTGGGTCTAAGCAGGTCAAAACACCCCAGATCCAACCATGATTGAGGCTTTTATCATGAGCGCTCAGAATTCCGCCCTTCGTGGGCTAACCTTTGCGTTCTTGGGCTTTGCTGTCTTTGCCACCCATGATGTGTTGATCAAGGTGCTGGGTGGCACTTACTCGGTGCTGCAGATCATATTCTTTGCCACGCTGTTTTCGTTTGTTCCTATGGCAGTGACCATTTTGGCTGACCGAACCACAGGCAATTTCGTGCCGCGCCACCCATGGCTGGTGTTGCTGCGATCAGCGTTGATGGTCACTGCGATGTCCTGCGCATTCTATGCCTTCTCTGTCCTGCCCCTGGCCGAGGTGTATTCGCTGCTATTTTCCTTCCCGCTGATCGTCACCGTCCTTTCGATCCCGATTCTGGGTGAAGTAGTCCGCGCTCAGAGATGGGCTGCAGTAGGCGTCGGCCTGATCGGTGTCCTGATCGTCCTGCGCCCCGGTGCGACGGATATAACGCTCGGGCATCTTGCCGCTCTGACAGCAGCGTTTTGCAGCGCGTTCGCCTCGGTTCTGGTCCGCAAGATCGGGAACGAAGAGCGTTCGGCCGTCCTGATCCTCTATCCGATGCTATTGGCCATTGTCGTCATGAGCATCGCACAGCCGGCAGTCTATCAACCACCCTCTCTGCTGCACCTGACGATGATGGCAGCGGTGGGCGTACTCTCAGTGATCGCGCAACACCTGATCATCCTCGCCTACCGCGCCGCCCCCGCAGGTGTCGTTGCCCCCAGCCAATACAGTCAGATCATCTGGGCCACGATTTTCGGCGTGCTATTCTTTGGCGAGCACCCGGATATCTGGGTCGCGGTAGGTGCAAGTATCATCATTGCCTCAGGCGTCTTCGTGGTTTGGCGTGAGAGCCGGTCGAACACAACTTCGGCGAATACCCCAGTTTTACGGGTTAGATCACCCCGGTCGGACACCGGAGCGACACGACCGGGAGAATAAGAAAACGGCGCACCGGGAAGTGCGCCGTTACCAGCTTGTTCAATCAGATTTGAGCCTTAGTAAACCACAACTGACCGAATGCTTTCGCCCTTATGCATCAGGTCAAACCCATGGTTGATGTCATCCAGACCCATGGTGTGGGTGATCATTGGGTCGATCTCAATCTTCCCGTCCATGTACCAATCGACGATTTTCGGGACGTCGGTCCGACCACGCGCACCACCAAATGCGGTGCCGCGCCATGAGCGGCCTGTGACCAGCTGGAAGGGGCGGGTCGAAATTTCAGCACCCGCAGGTGCCACGCCGATGATGATCGATTCACCCCAGCCTTTATGCGCCGACTCAAGAGCTGTGCGCATCACACCAACATTGCCGGTGGCGTCAAAGGTGTAATCCGCGCCGCCTTTGGTCAGGTTGACCAGATAGGGGACAAGATCGCCCTCAACTTCGGATGGGTTGACGAAATCGGTCATGCCGAACCTGGTGGCCATTTCGACCTTCGATGGGTTCAGGTCGACACCAACGATCTGATCTGCCCCAGCTAGGCGCAGACCCTGAATGACGTTCAGGCCAATGCCACCCAGACCAAACACGATGGCACGGCTGCCGATTTCCACCTTGGCGGTATTGATCACCGCGCCGATGCCGGTGGTCACTCCGCAGCCGATATAGCAGATTTTGTCAAAGGGTGCGTCCTCACGCACTTTGGCCAGCGCGATTTCAGGCAAAACCGTGTGGTTCGCGAAGGTCGAACAGCCCATGTAGTGCAGGATCGGATCGCCATCCAGCGTCGAAAAACGCGAGGTTCCGTCCGGCATCAGGCCCCGACCTTGGGTTTCGCGGATTGCCTGACACAGGTTGGTCTTGGGATGCAGACAATATTCACACTCGCGGCATTCGGGTGTGTAGAGTGGGATCACGTGATCGCCGGGTTTCAGGCTGGTGACACCGGGGCCGACGTCAACCACAACGCCTGCGCCTTCGTGGCCCAGAATGGCGGGAAACAGGCCTTCGGGATCGGCGCCCGACAGCGTGAATTCATCGGTGTGACAGATGCCTGTCGCCTTGATTTCGACCAGAACCTCGCCCGCTTTGGGGCCTTCAAGGTTCACGTCCATCACTTCCAAAGGTTTGCCTGCCTGAACGGCAACGGCTGCACGGGTTCGCATAGTGCATATCTCCCTGTCTGTTTTGCCCGACCCTGCGTCAAATACAGGGTTTTTTCAACTGCGCTTTCATGACAGGTTGGCTAAATATTTGATATTTCAGAAACGACATCACCAGAAAGCCCTGCGCCAATGTTCCGTTTTTTACCGATCCTGATCCTATTAGCTGCTTGTTCTGAAGATCCTGCCCCGCAAAACACCACGACTGCAGCGGAAGATGCGCCTGTCGATCTAGCCTTCTGTAAGGGTGAGCCGTTTGCGGACGCGATTGGCCAACCGGTCTCTAATATGCGAGCCGAGCTGCCCGAACGGTCGCGTGTATTGGGTCCGGATGATATTGCCACTCAGGATTATCGTATCGACCGGTTGAATGTTTATGTAAATGACGCGGGCATAATTCAGAGACTAACCTGCGGATAAGGTTACTTCCCTCGGTAAACTAAAATGTCGGGTAAATAATCGATCAGGCGCATAACCCAAGAAAACGGGGCCGGGAAATCCGTGCGGAAACGGCGACGGGACATGGCTCGAACCACCCGATCAGCAGCGTCTTCGGGCGCCATCAACATGGGCATGTTGAAACTGTTCTTGTCGGTCAAACGGGTTTTGATGAAGCCGGGATTGACGATCCGAACAGTGACGCCAGTACCCGACAGATCATGCCGCATCGTTTCGGCCAGCGAGATCAAAGCGGCCTTACTAGACCCATATGAAATTGCATTGGGCAAACCGTGATATCCGGCCAATGATCCAATCAGGGTTATATCTCCGCGCCCTTCATGAATGAGAGCAGGCACCGTTTCACCAAGCACACGTATAGCGCCCGAGTAATTGACGTCACAGATAGCCAGAGCGGATTCGGTGTTCCAATCGGCCGTATTGATCGGGTCATAGGTGCCCGCATTATAGACCAACCCATCGAATGCGCCGACCTCGGCCACAGCGCGGCGGACAGCATTCAGATCAGTCACATCAAATGGGACAGCACGGGCGTTGGGCAACTTGTAACACATTTCAGCCAGCCGGGCCGCATTGCGCGCTGACAGGATCAAATGCGCGCCTCGACGGCTCAACGCTTCGGCCAGCGCCCGGCCCAGCCCTTCGCTGGCACCGATGATCCAATAGGTCTTTCCGTCAAAACTGCTCATAACCGGCCTTAGTGCTGCTGTTGAGACCATTACGGCCCGCTGGCTTCACTGGATCACACCCGACCTTCGAAGCAAACAGCAGGCGGCCAGACTTCTCGACATAGTGTGTTCGCAAAAAACTTGTAATTCGATTGATCCAATAGACCATTCCCTGCGTATCCTATTGTAAAAGCCGAATAACGAGGATGGAATGTTCGACGAAACCCGGGGCGTACGTAAGAAAATCGCAGTAATCGGCGCAGGCATTTCAGGTCTCTCTGCGGCTTATTACCTTTCTGAAGATCACGATATCACGGTGTTCGAGGCCGAGCCCAGGCTGGGTGGCCACGCCCGCACGGTGATGGCGGGGCGCAAAGGCGATCAGCCGGTCGATACCGGGTTCATCGTGTTCAACTACGTCACCTACCCCTATCTGACCCGGCTATTTGACGAATTGAACGTACCAGTCACGAAAAGCGAGATGAGCTTTGGTGCAACCATCGACAATGGCCGCATCGAATACGGTCTGAACAACCTGCGCACTCTGACCGCGCAGAAACGCAATCTGGCCCGCCCGGCCTATTACAAGATGATCGCCGACATCCTGCGCTTTGGCAAAGAGGCCCCCGAGGCCGCGCAGGATGATGACACCACCATCGGAGAGCTGGTGGATCAGCTCCGCCTTGGCCATTGGTTCCGGCACAATTACCTGATGCCCATGTGCGGCGCGATCTGGTCAACGCCGGTGGAGTTTGTCGATCAATTCCCCGCCCGATCACTCGTTCATTTCTTCCGCAATCACGCGCTGCTGGCCTCTGGCCGCGCCAATCAACATCAATGGTACACCGTGAAAGGTGGCAGCATCGAATATGTCCGACGGATCGAAGCCGCGTTGCGTGCGCGGGGCTCTGACATCCGCCTCGGCTCACCCGTGCAGCGGATCGAACGGCATGACTTGGGCGTTACTGTCCACGCGGGTGGTGAGGCCAAACTGTTTGACGAGATCATTCTGGCCACCCATTCCGACCAGTCCCTTGCCATTCTGGGCGAAGCGGCGACCGGGGCTGAAAAAGCCGCGCTTGGTGCGATCAGGTATCAACCGAACAAAGCCATCCTTCACTGCGATCCTGGCCAGATGCCACGGCGACGCGCCTGTTGGTCCAGTTGGACCTACCGGTCACAAAACGGCAATGTTGGGGTCACATACTGGATGAACCGGCTTCAGAACATCCCTGACAGCGATCCGCTATTTGTGACGCTGAACGCCGCATCTGACATTCCCGCGGATAAAATCTACGACGAGGTTGAATTCGCCCATCCGATTTTCGACAAAGCAGCCCTGCGCGCCCAAGGACAGATCCGTGAAATGCAGGGGCAGAATCGAACCTGGTTTGCCGGGGCTTACAACCGGCACGGCTTTCACGAAGACGGGATTGCCAGTGCAATGCACTTGGTTGAGCGCATCACCAGCGCCCCGCAGATTATCGGAGCTGACAATGGCATTTCTGAGAAAGAGCCGGCCGTTCCTACCTCGGCCCAATTTCGCGGCGATATTGGTGTCGTTGATGCTGTTCGCCCCCGGAGGACTTTCAGCCTCGCCTGTTTTTGGTGCGTTTAACGATGCCGAGCTGCGCGGCACAGCAACCTTCCGCTATTTAGGCTTTCCCATTTATGATGCGCAACTGTTTACCCAAGGCGGCACGCCCCTGAACTGGAGCCAGGATTTCGGTCTCGAGCTGCGCTATCGCCGAAATATATCCAAGAAGGCTCTGGTGAACTCGACACTGGACGAAATGAAGCGGATTGGGCGAGCCGCGCCTGTGCGCAATCAGCTTGAGGTCTGTTTCGGCGCAGTCAGCAAGGGTGATCGTTATCTTGCGATCTCACAGGGGCCGGACAAAGTAGCATTCTGGCTGAACGGGCAGAAAGTCTGCACCATGTCTTATCCGGGTATCAAACGCAGCTTCATGTCGATCTTTCTGGGTGACAATACCCGGTCGGCGGCATTTACACGGTCATTGCGAGGCAACTGATGCTGTATCCCCGTGTCAGCCTCTATGCGCTGATGCTTGCTGCGGCGGGTATCCCGCTATACATCCATCTGCCACGCTTTGCTGCCGTGAACCTCGGCATTGGGCTAGGTGTGATCGGCACTATTCTGCTGGTGATTCGACTAGTCGATCTGGTGCAGGACCCGTTGATCGGCTGGGCGATTGACCGCTGGCCCGGTGGGCAGACTTTGTTCGCCGCCTCCGCCGCGCTAGGTCTGTCGATCGGGTTTCCTTTGCTGTTTACCTTGCCGGTAGGGGCTGAAATATCAGTATTAGTGTCTATTCTGATCTTATTATTCTCGGCCTACAGCCTCGGGACGATCCTGCTCTATGGCCGCAGCGCGACGCTGGCCAAGCAGGTCAATCCGAAAGAGTTGATGACTTTGGCGGCCTTCCGAGAAGGTGGGCAGCTGACTGGTGTGATAATCGCCGCTGCAGCACCTGCCCTGTTTGTAACCCTTGGCGCTGGCGCGCAGGGATATCCGGCTTTTGGGCTGTTCCTCGGTATTCTGGCCTTGGTGACATTGGTCGTGACTTTGCCAATGTGGAGACGCACCCCAATCACCGGTCAAGGGCTGTCCTTCGATGGGCTTGGACAGGCCGGAGCGCTGCGTCTGCTCACGCTGGCGCTAGTCAACAGCCTGCCCGTGGCGATCACCTCGACCTTGTTTCTGTTCTTTGTCGAAGACCGGCTGCAACTAGCGGGCAAGGCCGGCCCACTGCTGATCCTGTTCTTCCTCAGTGCGGGGCTCAGCGTGCCGATCTGGGCACGGCTTAGCAATCGGATTGGCCCAAAACAGACTCTGATAATTGCCATGCCGCTGGCCATTCTTGGCTTTATCGGGGCAGCCCTTCTTGCGCCTGGAAATTTAACTGGGTTCGCTATCATCTGCTTCGCTTCGGGTGCGGCGCTTGGGGCGGATATGGTAGTTCTGCCCGCCATGTTTTCGGTCGTTCTGACTCGGGCTGGGCTAAACGCATCTGCCGCGTTTGGCATCTGGTCCTTCGCGGGCAAGCTGGGGCTCGCTTTGGCCGCTTTCATCACACTGCCGCTGCTGGAACGCAGCGGCTTCACCCCCGGACAGACCAATTCAGCTGAGGCTTTGAACACACTCACCCTCGCCTATGCAATGCTGCCCTGCATCCTGAAACTCGGAGCGTTTGGTTTGGTCCTGACACTCCCGACAGAGGTCTCTGCCAAATGAAAACGCTCCTGATTTGTCTGCTCACCATCTTTGCGCTTTTCGCCCTGAAGAACCGTTTCCTCGGCTTCCGGTCTCAATCGCCCTCCGACTACGGCGGCACCGGGCCTGAGTTCTCGCTGAAGAACCATCTGAACGGCAAGATCCTCTCAGAGGGGCTGATCTATGGCCCGAATGGCAAGATGGCGAACAGCTTTGTCGCAAGCATGGTGGGTGAATGGAACGGGAATACCGGCACCTTGTCCGAGTATTTCACCTATTCCAACGGCAAACAGATGTCCCGCAAATGGTATCTGACGCTGGGCACCGGGAACACGTTTATCGCAACCGCAGATGACATTGTGGGCGAAGGCAAGGGCGTGATCTCAGGCGCGACCGTAAAACTGAATTATCGGATCATCCTGCCAGAAGACGCGGGCGGACATACGCTGAATGTGACCGATTGGATGTATCTGACCGAGAACGGGGCAATCATGAATCGATCCGAGATGCGCAAATTCGGGATCAAAGTGGCCGAACTGGTCGCTACTATGCGCCCGGCGCCCGAGGTAAAGTCGGCCGATCTGCATGGTGCAAATGGTCACGATACAGACTCTGACCTGAGGGTTTTGCAGTGATCGCCCGCCACCGCCTTGTTACGGTCGTCGCTATTTTGGGGCTAGCAATGCTGGCCGCCTGCTCGGCTAAACCGCGTGTGCCGAAGACCTTCTTGTCAGATCGCCAGTTGAATCTAGAAGAGTTCTTTGAAGGCAAGACCGTCGCCTATGGCCAGTTTCAGGATGTACTGGGCAACGTGCCACGCCGCTTCTCGGTCGACATTGATGGCACCTGGGACGGTGAGACACTGACGCTTGTTGAGGATTTCGTTTATGATGACGGCGCGACCGAGCAGCGGGTCTGGACCCTGACCAAGACAGGCGAAGACAGCTGGACCGGCTCCGCACCTGGCGTGTTGGGCATAGCAAACGGTGTTGAACGAGGTGATACGTTCAATTGGAAGTACAAGATCGACCTGCCCATCAAGGACGGCACCATGCGCGTCACTTTCGACGACTGGATGTGGCTGTTGTCAGATGACCGGCTGCTGAACCGGGCCTATGTCTCACGCTATGGCGTTAGGTTGGGTGAGGTCATTTTATTTTTTGAGAAAAATAGTCACCCCGCCAGCTTCACCAGCGGGGTGCATTTGGATCAGACGGTTCCGCCCAAGCTTCCTTCCAGTGCAACCATCTCCTGTCCGCCGGCCATTAGGTCCTGCAGCTCTTCCGGGGTGATCTGTCCGCGCTGCGCCGTACCCAGCGTCTGGCCCCGGTTCAGAACCGTGAACCGATCCCCTACCGCCAGCGCGTGTCGGACGTTGTGGGTGATGAAGACAACCGCAATGCCCTGCTTGCGCACCTTGTCGATGGTGGCCAGCACGTTGGCTGTTTGGCGCACACCAAGGGCTGAGGTCGGCTCATCCAAGATCAGCACCTTGGCCCCGAAATGCACAGCACGCGCAATGGCGACCGTTTGGCGCTCACCGCCCGATAACGTGCCAACCGCCTGATCGGGTCCGCGCAGGTTGATGCCCATCTTCTTCATTTCTTCCATCGTGATCTTGTTGGCATAATCATGATCGAAAAGCTGGATAGGCCCGACTTTCTTAACAGGCTCATTACCCATGAAGAAATTACGAGAGACCGACATCAGCGGGATCATCGCCAGATGCTGATGCACGGTTGCGATCCCGGCTTCGATTGCATCACGCGGATCCGCGAAATGCATCGGTTTACCTTCGAACAGAATCTCACCATGAGTGGGTTGATGAACACCCGACATGGTTTTGATAAAGGTTGATTTGCCAGCGCCGTTGTCGCCAAGAAGACAGTGACACTCGCCCGGGAAAACATCTACGGACACGCCTGCCAACGCGATCACGCTGCCAAAGTGCTTTTCGATGTTTTTCATCTGGATGATGGGTGCATGTTCGGGATTCATATCAACGCTCCCCTGTGATGATGCGGCGGATATAGGTGTTGAGGATCACAGCGCCCAAAAGGATCACACCCAGGAACACCCGGAACAGTGAGCTTTCGACACCTGCAAAGAACAGGCCCTGCTGTACCACGCCAAAGATCAACGCGCCCAGCGCAGCCCCCAGAACCGAGCCATATCCTCCGGTTAGAAGCGCACCACCAATGACAACCGCGATGATCGCCTCGAATTCCTTCAACAAGCCACGGTCGGCCCCGGCGGAACCAAACTCCATAACTTGACAGACCGCGAATACAGTGGCGCAGAAGGCGGTGAACATGAACATCAGGATCTTAACCCTGCTCACAGGGACACCCGAATTTCGGGCAGCCTCGGCATCACCGCCAGACGCAAAAATCCAGTTGCCGAACTTGGTTTTGGTCAGCAGCACATGACCAAAGATAACCAGCGCAATGGCCCAGACGATCAGCATCGGGATACCATCGACAACAGGCTGACCCTGGCGCGTACCGCGTTCGAACACCGCGATAACTCCTGCATCACCTAACCAACTGAACAGTCCCTGAAGTACCTTGCCCCCAAAGATTGGCGCCAGCCAGTCGCCTTCAGCCACGTCTTTTACGCCACCGATGATCGTTTTGCGTTCGATGACCTGCGGCAGAAAGATCGTGAATCCCCGCAAAATGAACAAAAAGGCCAATGTCACGATAAAGCTGGGCAGCCCCGTGCGAACCACGATCCAGCCATTCAATGCGCCAATCGCAACGGCCATCGCAAAGGTGACGATAATGGCCATCCAGACCGGCCAGGCCAGCGTGACCGAGAATATTGCGATCATCATGCCAGAGAAACCGATCATCGATCCGACAGACAGGTCAAACTCACCCGCGATCATCAAAAGGCACGCCCCGACCGCGATAATCATGAATTGAGCCGATACAACCGACCAGTTCATCATGCCCTGTGCGTTGAACATTCCGCTGTCGAAAGCAAAGAGCAGGAAAAAGGTGAACACGGCAACCGTGCCGACCATTCCGCCAAGTTCCGGTCGGATCATCGCCTTGCGCAGCGGAGAAATCTCTTTGATCCGTTCGTCGGTTACAGCCGAGTTTTGAGCAGACTCGCTCATTAGAACGCCCCTCCGAGTTAAGCAGTGAATTTGCGTTTGAAAGTCAGGGCGGGCACCCCGTGCTCAGGGTGCCCGCGCTGCAAGAATTAGCGGTACTCGCCAGCAAATTCTTCGATTTTTGTCAGACCGTCAGCGGTTACAAATCCGGGGCCCGAGTTGATGTTGTTGCCGGGCAGAACACCATAGCGGTGGTAGTTGGTCATAACAACAACCGGCAGGTAGGCCTGCAGGAAGGGCTGTTGATCGATGCCCCACTGGATCACGCCGGATTTGATGCCTTTGACGATTTCGCCACCCAGATCGAATGTGCCGAAATAGATGTCACCGGCCATGCCATTTTCTTCGAGTGCCAGAATGGTCGGGTCAGCAGATGTTGGGCCCAATGTCAGAACCGCTTGGGTATCCGGGTTCGCCGACAAATAGGCCAGGACGCGGTTCTTGATTTCGGCGGGGTCCTGACCGGCGTCAATCATCTGATCACCCAGTTCGATCCCCAAACCATCCGCGAAACCCTGGCATCGCTCTTGGCTGGAAGGCTGTACGATATAGTGGTTCACGCACAGGAACGAGCCGATTCCGTCACCTTTGGCCCGTACACCCGCAGCGTATCCCGCATCATATTCGGGCTGACCGACATACATCAGCGCCCCAACTTCGCGCGCCTGATCCGGGGTCCCGGTGTTCATGATGATCACGTCAATACCCGAATCCACGGCCGATTTGATCGGACCGCTCAGCACGTCATAGTCGGCCAGCGTCGTGATGATCCCGTTTGGACCCGAGGCAGCCGCCTGATCTATGATCCGCGCCATATCGGCAAGATCGCCTGTGGGCGGGTTGCGATACTCAACCTCGACACCCATCTGATCGCCTGCCAGCGCGATGCCGTTCTTGATGGTATTCCACCAGCTATCGCTATCTGGTGCGTGGCTAACCAGAATATATTTCTCACCCTCTGCCGCAGCGCTCGTGGCTGCGATCAGCGGCGACGCTGCGACGACAGCGGCCAGCGCCAGCTTCTTCGTCAGTGAAGTCATAATGTCCTCCCAAAACACATCGTTTTCCCGGAACGAGGTTTTTCTCCGAACCTCTCCGACTCGATTTAGAGCATATCTGATATCTTTTTGCAACCGGTTGCAAAACATCTCGGAAGTGTTTCATACTGTATCTGCCAGAGAATACGGGTAATAGGACTGCTAAACACTTAGAAAGGTCAGACGGAATATGGCTGTCACATTGAAAGAGGTTGCAGAACGCGCGGGGGTATCCCGGTCCGCAGTGTCGCGCACTTTCACGGATGGGGCCTCGGTTTCTGACAAAATGCGCCGCAAGGTCGAAAAGGCCGCGCGAGAGCTTGGATACAGCCCTAACGCGCTGGCATCATCGCTGACGACAGGGCGGACCAAACTCATTGGGCTGGTGTCGAACAACTTTCACAACCCTATTTTTCTGGAAGTTTTCGACCTTTTCACCCGGGGACTGCAAGACCGGGGTCTGCGCCCGTTGCTGGTGAACCTGACAGATGAGGTAGACCCGGAAAACTCGGTCCGGATGCTGCGTCAGTATTCGGTTGATGGCGTAGTGGTGGCGTCTTCGACTTTGCCGCCGGGTTTTGCCAAAGCTTTTCGCGATGCAGGGGTGCCGGTGGTTCACAGTTTTGGCCGGTCCTCTTCGTCGCCACAGGTGCATGTGGTGGGGATCGACAACGTGGAATGCGGACGCATGGCGGCGCGTGAACTGGTTACACGCGGGTATGACAAGGTGGCCTTCCTTGGCGGCCCCGAGGCCGCCACATCAACGCAGGATCGCCATGCGGGTTTTATGTCGGAAATGGAGCAGCACCCACATATCGGGGTGAACTGCTCGTTTGCCGATGCATATTCGTTCGATGCAGGTCGCCGGGAAATGCTGCGATTGCTGCAATCTAAACGGGCCGATGCCTATTTCTGCGGAGATGACGTGTTGTCCATCGGGGTTTTGTCCGCAATTCTGGACAGCGGCCTGAACGTGCCCGAAGATATCGGCATAATCGGCCTGAATGACATGGAAATGGCGCGGTGGGAGAATATCGATCTCACCACCATTCACCAGCCGATCCGCCAGATCGTCAGTTCGTCGATCGAATTGATGGTGGCAACGCTGAACGAACCCGACCGATACCCTGAGGCTCGGATTTTCCCATGCTCGGTTGTGGAACGGGGCACGTTGCGCCCCGTCGCTTAAAGTTAACGGAACATCGGCGGCCGCGCATCCATCCATGCGCTGCCCCGTTTTGCAGATTCGACCGCAGTGTGCACCGCCGCCATCGACCGCACGCCGTCTGCGGCATTGGGCAGCCCGTCGCGGGTTTCACCTGTAATCGCATCTGCCAGATCGCAATAGATATTGGCAACCGCCAGAGGGAACCCTTCGGGATGCGCAATGGCAACACGGCTGAGGCGCTGCGCTTCTTCGTGCAAACCGCCTTCACCCTTCTCGATGATCTGCACGCGCCCACCAACGGGTGTATATATCAATTGGTTCGGCTGCTCTGACGCCCAGCGCAGACCACCGGTTTCTCCGAACACCTGAATATCGAACCCATGCTGGCGACCGATGGCCACCGAGGACGTCCAGAGCCGACCGACCGCGCCTTTTTGAGTCCGAAAATTGACCATTGCATCATCTTCCAACTCACGGCTGCCGATGGTTGATGCGAAATCTGCTGACAGGGTTTCAACCTCGTCATCGGCAATGAACCCGGCCATGTGCATTGCATGAATACCACAATCCGCGAACTGCCCGGAGACGCCCGCCATCGCAGGATCATAACGCCAGCGCACGCGTGGATTGTCGGCATCTGTCGCATCGCCGTGATGGCCGTGACTGAAATTGGTGACGACCAAGCGAACCTTGCCTAATTCACCTGCGCGTACCATTGCCCGGGCCTGCCGCACCATCGGGTAGGCCGAATAGCAATAGTTTACCGCGCAAATCTTCCCGGATTTCTCGGCGACTTTGACGATCTCTTCGCCCTCTTCCACGGTCATGGTCATGGGCTTTTCGCACAGCACGTTAAAGCCTGCCTCAAGGAAGGCCTTAGTAATCTCGAAATGTGTCGCGTTTGGTGTCGCCACCGTGACCAGATCTATCCGGTCGTCGCGACCACGCTCACCGGCCAACATCTCGGTCCAATCGCCATAGGCACGGTCCGCCGCGATGCCCAACCGTTGCGCATACTCGCGACCGGCATCAGGCCTGTGATCCAGCGCTCCGGCGGTGAATTCGAAGTGCCCGTCCGCCAGCGCGCCCAGACGGTGCGCCGGTCCGATCTGGCTGCCTTCGCCGCCACCGATCATGCCCCATTTCAGCTTGGTCATGGTCTGGCCTCCTCAATTGAAACCAATGGATTCAAGGTATTCGCGATTCTTCCGCGCATCGCCTACAGGATCGGGATCAAGCGTTGGGTCGCAATCCTGCTCAACCGTACACCAACCGGTGAAGCCTGCATCCAGAAGCACCTGACGGACCGACGGGAAGTCCACGTCGCCTTCACCCAGATTGCAGAAAATCCCCTGCCCGCAGGCATCGTAGAAACCTGTCCGATTGGCGATGACATCCGCCTTCACCGTCGGTGAGATGTCCTTGAAGTGCATATACGAGATCCGGTCAACGTAACGCTGCATGAAGCCAACCGGATCGAACCCTGCATAAGAGTGATGCCCGGTATCGAAGCAGATTTTCAGCAGGTTTTCATCAACCTCTTCCAGCAGACGGATAAGTTCAGGTTCAAAGTCCATGAAACCTGCCGCATGGGCGTGCATGCCCACCGTCAGCCCATATTCCTCGGACCCGATGCGTGCGCTTTCGGTGATCCGGTCGCGATAGGCCGTCCACTCGACCTTATCCATCTGTTCTGCCTCATCAGCGCGGCCAGCTGTGGGTGCGCGACGGGGTGAGATTGCATCGATCAGCACCAGATGCTGCGCCCCATGTGCTTTCAATGCGCGCGCGGTGCGATGAGTGGCATCGAGCACATCTTCCCACGCATCCGGGTCGTGATAGTTGCGGAACACCACACCACCGATCAGTTCCAGATCATGCTCGGTCAGCGCATCGGCCAGAACCGCAGGGTCCTCGGGCATGAACCCCACCGGGCCCAATTCGATACCCTTATACCCCGCCTCGGCACAATCGCTGAGGACGGTTTTCCAATGCGGATTGCGCGGATCCTGCGCAAATTCCACGCCCCAGGAACAGGGCGCATTGCCAATTCTGATGCTCATCTTGTCTTGTCTCCGATGCTCAGAAATCTTCGATGTTTTTCCAATTTTCATCCTCCGACGACGACAGCGCCGCAGCAACGATCCGGTTGACCTCGTGCCCGTCGCGGAAGGTCGGCCAAACCGGTTTTCCAGTTTCGATCGCGCGCAGGAAATCCCGCGCTTCGATGATAATCTGATCCTGATAGCCCGTGCCATGGCCGGGGCCTTGGCAAAACGGCTCATAATCGGGATGCGCCGGGCCGGTCAGGATTTTGCGAAATCCACGCTCGGCCTCAGGCCCATCCATGCGGTAAAGCCACAGGGCGTTCTGATCTTCCTGATCAAAGCGGATCGCGCCTTTGGTTCCGCTGATCTCATACGCGTAACCCATCTTGCGCCCGGTCGCGATGCGGCTGAAATACATTGATCCCATCGCCCCGTTTGCAAAGCGCACCATCATCTGGGCGTGATCATCATTGTCCACCTCACCACCCGGACGGCTTTTGTGAACCGTTTCAACCTCGGCCATCACGCGCGTGATAGGCCCGATCAACGCCAGCGCGGCATTGATCATATGCGGCGCCAGATCACCCATTGTCCCGTTGGACATTCCCGTCGTGCGCCAGGTCGCGGGGGCCTGTGGATCAGCATAGAAGTCTTCCGTGTGTTCGCCCCGAAACCATGTGATATCGCCGATCTCTCCTTCGGCGATCAACCGGCGGGCGTGTTGGCTGGCGGGCGTGCGAATATAGTTGAAACCAACCATATTCGGCAGACCTGATTCCGACGCTGCGGCCACCATGGTGGCACCATCTTCCATCGACGCCCCCAAGGGCTTTTCGCACAAAACTGGCTTGCCCAGCGCAAAGGCCGCCAGTGCGATCTCGCGATGCGTTTCCTGAGGCGTGGCGATCACGATGGCCTCGACCCTCGGGTCATTCACCAGCACACGCCAATCATCAGTCGAACGGGCGAAACCATAGGCCTGACGGTATCGATCAGCGCTTTCCGGTGAGGACGCGCACACCATCTCTAACCGCGGGCGCAAGGCAGTGTTGAACACCGCCCCGACCGAGGACATGGCGACCGCATGGGCCTTGCCCATATATCCGCCGCCCAGAATGCCAATACCGATTTCTGCCATTCCGACGCCCTCCTCCGCTTTTTCTTGAAAACCATTTGCAACCGGTTGCAAAACTTGTATCGTGAGAATAGGACTCTCGCAAGCTGCATTCGGCACAGCACCGTAAATTTCCCAAAGGAGCCCGCAGACATGTCCGCGCAACACGACACCGTTTACATGACAACGGCGCAGGCGATCATTCGCTGGCTGTCAAACCAGTTCATAGAGATCGATGGACAGGAATATCGCCTATGTGGCGGCGGTTTCGGGATTTTCGGCCATGGCAATGTGACCTGTCTGGGTGAGGCGCTGAATTCGGTCCGGGAGGAGCTGCCGCTGTATCGAGGGCAGAATGAACAGAGCATGGGATTCGCCGCAGCAGGCTATGCCAAGCAATGGCTGCGCCAGCGATTTATGTTCTGCACCGCCAGCGCGGGGCCCGGCACTGCGAATCTGCTGACCGCGGCCGGACTGGCCCATGCCAACCGCCTGCCGATGCTTATGCTGTGCGGCGATACGTTCATCACCCGTCTGCCTGACCCGGTTCTGCAGCAGATGGAGAACTACAACGATCCAACCTTTGGCGTAAATGACGCGTTCAAGCCGGTCAGCCGATACTGGGATCGCATCACGCATCCGGCGCAAGTGATTCAGTCTCTTCCCGCCGCAATCGCGACAATGCTGGACCCGGGCGATTGCGGGCCTGCTTTCCTCGGTCTACCGCAGGACGTGCAGGGGTGGACCTATGACTATCCTGTGAAGTTCTTTGAAAAGAAAGTGCATCGCATTCGCCGCCAATCGCCTGATGCGGATGAAATCGCCGATGCGGCTGCCGCGATTGCAGGCGCGAAGCGCCCAATGATTATTGCAGGTGGCGGTGTTCAGTATTCCAAAGCTGTCACCGAACTGACCAACTTTGCCGAAAAGCATCAGATCCCAGTGGTCGAAACCATCGCAGGGCGCGCCAATATGCTGGCGACTCATCCGCTGAATATCGGTCCAATCGGTGTCACCGGATCGGACAGTGCCAATGCGATTGCCGAGCAAGCGGACGTGATTGTCGCTGTAGGAACTCGGTTGCAGGATTTCACCACCGGTTCATGGACCGCTTTTGCCAAGGACGCTCAGTTCATCTCGATCAATGCGGCACGCCATGATGCAGGCAAGCACATGTCTCTGCCGGTTGTTGGGGATGCAAAAAAGTCGATCCGGGCTCTAACACAGGCAATTGACTATACCGCCTCATCAGATTGGCTCTCGCTGGCGCAAGAGGAACGGCGCAAGTGGGATGCCTATGTGGCCGAGAATGTGTCCCACGGAAACCGCCCGAATTCCTACGCTCAGGCCATCGGCGTGGTGAACGAGCTTTGCGACACGCGCGACCGGGTGGTCGCTGCTGCCGGGGGACTTCCAGCCGAGGTCACCGCCAACTGGCGCACACTGGATATCGGCACGGTTGATGTCGAGTTCGGCTTTTCCTGCATGGGCTACGAGATCGCGGGCGCCTGGGGCGCGCGCATCGCCCAGTCCGAGCGGGAACCCGACAAGGACACCATCACCTTCTGCGGTGACGGTTCTTACATGATGCTGAACTCGGACATCTATTCCTCGGTCCTGAGCCGCAAGAAGATGATCGTACTGGTGCTGGATAACGGTGGCTTTGCCGTTATCAACAAGCTGCAAAACAATACAGGCAATGAGAGCTTCAACAACCTGCTGGCAGACTGCCCGACGATCCCGGAACCGTTCGGCGTTGATTTCACGGCACACGCGGCCTCGATGGGTGCCACCAGCGAAAAGGTCGCGAACCCGGCAGAACTGGCCGAAGCGTTCAAGCGCGCCAAAGCCAGCGACAAGACCTATGTGATCGTAATGGATGTGGACGCCTATGACGGCTGGACCACTGAAGGCCATACGTGGTGGGAGGTCGGAACGCCCCACACCTCGGCGGATGAAAACGTGCGCAACGCGCATGTCGAGTGGGAAACCACCCGCGAAAAACAGCGTAAGGGCATATAATGAAACGGTTTACAGCAGAAACAGCCGATCCTGACGTCATCGTCAATGAACTGCTGAACGGCGGCGGAGCTGTTGGCATCTCGGGCCTGTTTACACCCGAGGAAATCGCCGAGGCCCGAGCCATCGTCATGGAACATTCCGAGGAAGCTGCCGAGAAGGTGACCCACTTTCAGGGGGCGGCTGAAGAAGATGGCAAACTGAGCCTGCAACGACGGGTCTGGAACCTGTTGGCGAAGGGCGACGTGTTTTGCCGCATGGCCGCGCATCCGGTTCTGATGAAGATTCTGCGGAAATTTTTGGGGACCGAGTTCATCATGGGTTCGATCGCCGCCAACCGCATCTTGCCGGGCGGTCCGGGGCAAGAACCCCATGTAGACTATCCCTATTGGGACTTTCACAGCCCCGAAACGCATCCTGTCGGCCTGAACGGGTCATTCCCGATGAACGCGCAAGTCTCGGTCCTGCTGGACCCATTCACCCAAGAAAGCGGCGCGACCGGCTATGTGCCGGGATCGCAGAAAGAGCTGCGCTATCCGACCCCCGAAGATAAGTTCTATGAAAACTGCGCGCAGATGACCGGTGAGCCCGGTGATGTCGCGTTGTTCTATGGCGTGACATGGCATTGTGCGATGCCGAACAAGGCCGATCACGACCGCAGCGCGATCCTGATCCAATACCTGCCCAAATGGGTCAAACCGATGGAAGATATGCCCGCCGCGCTGCCACAGGAATTCCTCGATCGGGCGAGCCCCGATATACGGCAATTGCTGGGTTTGAATTATCCCTATCCCGAGGTGCTGGATACTGCGCGGGCAGGCAATACCGAGGGGCGCACGTGACTCTGATCGAAGGCATAAAAGGCAACCGCTTCGCCGTGTTTGGCCGGGCCGGTATGGACATGTTCGCCAACCCCATCGGGACCAAAAGCGAGGACGCAATAGAGTTTCGCGCCGATCTGGGCGGATCGAGCGCCAATATTTGTGCCGGGCTGGTAAAACTTGGGTCGCAAGCGGCTTTGGTCACATCCGTCTCGGATGATGCGGTGGGACGATTCTGCGTGAACAGACTGCAGGATTATGGCGTGGAAACGCAATATGTCCGCGCTGTGGGTGGCGAGGCGCGTACATCCTTGGCCGTATACGAAAGCTGCATCGAGGATTTCCAGAACGTCATCTACCGCAACGGCGCCGCCGATTTTCAGGTGACCGGGGCGGACATGGATGCGGTAGACTACAGCGCGTTCTCTGCCCTGATCACGGCGGGAACGGTATTTGCGGCAGAGCCTTCGCGTTCCGCCACGTTCCGCGCGTTTGAAAACGCCCGCGCTGCTGGCCTGCCTGTCATATTCGATATTGATTACCGCCCCTATAGCTGGCCGTCGCCGCAAATCGCCTCAGAGGTCCTGACCCGTGCAGGCAACGAAAGCGACCTGATCGTCGGCAATGACGAAGAGTTTGGCTTTATGGCAGGCGGCATCGAAAAGGGTTTGGACAAAGCCCGCGAGCTGGCCGCCAAAGGCAAAATGGTGATCTACAAGATGGGCCACGAAGGGGCCATTACCTTGACCGATGGGCAAGAAATCCGCACCGGCATCTACCCGGTCACCGCGGTGAAGCCCAACGGTGCCGGCGACAGTTTTCTGGCCGGTCTGTTGGCCTCGATCGCAGCGGGACATGATATGCGCGGCGCGGTACTGCGCGGGTCGGCCTGCGCGTCCATTGTCGTCTCGAAGCCCGGCTGCGCCGGGGCCATGCCCACCACGCCTGAACTTGACGACTTTCTGGCCCAACACCCGGGTCCAACGGATACCTGAAAGGAGACGCAGATGCATATCGCGCCCCATGACAACCAGAACAAACCCATCGTCGATGCCGACCATGATCTGGTACCGCTGAACTATTTCAACATCGTCAAACTGAAGAAGGGCGAGGTGTTCGAATATGCGGTGCCCGGATATGAGACCTGCATCGTACCCGCCACCGGCACCGTCGAAGTAGACGTGGATGGTGCAGTTTATTCCAAATTGGGCAACCGCACTATCGACGTTTGGGATGGCGATCCCGAGGGTGTCTATGTGCCCGTGGGTGCCAAGGTCCGCATCACCTGCGTAACGAACGAAACCGAAACCTTCATCGCAGGCGCGAAGTTCGACCGCGTACTCGAACCCTTTGATGTCCGCGTGCCCGAGCTGGATCTGGTACAATATGGCTCGGACGACACAAAAACCCATCGCAAGATCAAACACATCCTCGGTGCGAACCATCACGACAAAGTGGGCCGCCTTCTGGTGTCCGAGCTTTACACCGTCGGTCAGGGCGGCTGGTCCGGTTTTCCAAGCCACAAGCACGACACCGACCGCAAAGGCGACGATGGCGAGATGATCGAGACCCGCCATGACGAGACCTATAACTTCCGCTTTCGGCCCAACTATGGCTCGGGCATTCAGATGCTGCAGCGCGAGGACAACAAACCGGGCGATGCCTATCACATCATGGATGGCTCAACCATCATGATCGACAAGGGTTATCACCCCTGTGCAGTTTTGCCGGGTTATGAGATGTATTATTTCACCATCCTCGGCGGCCTCAGCCAGCGTTCTCTGAAACAGTATTTCCAACCGACCCACGCAGCCCAACTGCATACTATTCCGGGCATTATGGACATGGTGGCCAAGTTCAAATGAGCCTTGTGACATTATCGGACGTCCTGCAACCCGCGCTGCGCGACGGTTATGCCGTGGCCGGGTTGGTGACGCTGGGTTGGGAGGATATGCGCGCTTATGTGGCCGCCGCCGAAGCCGAAGACGTGCCCGTTATTCTGCAGGCCGGGCCGTCCTGTCGTGAACACACGCCACTGCCGGTTCTGGGCAAGATGTTCCGCCATCTGGCCGAAGCGGCCAGCGTTCCTGTGGTGGCCCATCTGGACCATGGCTACACCCATGAGGAATGCCGGACCGCCATCGACAGCGGCTTCACCTCGGTCATGTTCGACGGCTCGCGCAAAGCATTGGCGCAGAACATCGCTGAGACGGCCGCGATTGCCGAGATGGCCCATGCCGCTGGCGTTTCCTGCGAAGGCGAGATTGGTTTTGTCGGCTATTCCGGCGGTGAAGGATCGGACGGGACCGACCCGGATGAGGCAGCACAGTTCGCCAGTGAGACCGACGTCGACGCGATGGCGATCTCGGTCGGCAACGTGCATCTGCAACAAGACAAAGAAGGCGGTCTGGACCAGGCCCGCATCCGCGCCATCGAAGCCGTGACCCAGGTTCCGCTGGTTATCCACGGTGGGTCGGGTGTTCCGGTCGCACAGCGTACGGCACTGGCACGCGGGTCAAAAATCTGCAAATTCAACATCGGAACCGAACTGCGCATGGCCTTTGGTCAGGCGCTGAGAACGGCAGTGAATGCCGATCCCGAACGTTTTGACCGCGTACAGATTCTGAAAGAAACGCATGAGCCGGTTGTTGAGGCGACACGCCGGGTTCTGCAAGCCTTCAAGGGGGCATGAGATGCTGAATATCGGTTTACTGGGCTGCGGACGTATCGGGCAGGTTCATGCGCGCTCGATCGGGCAGATCGACGGCGCGCGGGTTAGCGCAGTAGCGGACGCATTCGCGGAACCAGCTCAAATGCTGGCCGACAGAACCGGTGCAAACGTCCTCTCGGCACAAGACCTTATCGAAAGCGCGGATGTTGATGCGGTGGTCATCGGAACCCCAACCGACACCCATTTCGACCTGATCCATCAGGCGGCGCGGGCGGGCAAAGCGATCTTCTGTGAGAAACCGGTGGACATGTCTGCCGACCGTATCCGCGATTGCATCAAAGTGGTCGAGGCTGCAGGCATCCCCTTCATGACTGCCTTCAACCGACGATTTGATCCCAACTTTGCCAACATCCAATCCCGAATCTCCAACGGAGAAATCGGAAATGTCGAGATCGTCACCATCCTGTCGCGCGATCCGTCCCCCCCACCGATCAGTTACATCAAAAGTTCGGGTGGGTTGTTCCGCGATATGATGATCCACGATCTGGATATGGCCCGTTTCCTGCTGGGTGAAGAACCGATCAGCGTCTACGCAGTTGGATCTTCGCTGGTTGATCCTGAGATCGGCAAGGCCGGAGACGTCGACACCGCAGCCGTCACCCTGACCACGGCCAGCGGCAAGATCTGCCAGATCTCTAATTCGCGCCGCGCCAGCTATGGCTATGACCAACGCATCGAGGTGCATGGCGAGAAAGGCATGTTGCGTGCAGAAAACATGCTGGAGAACACGGTCGAAATCGCCACGCCCTCAGGCTTTCGCAAGGCCCCAGCGCAGCATTTCTTTCTGGAGCGCTACGAGGCTGCCTACCGCGCCGAAGTGGTGCATTTCGTTACCGCGGTGGATGGGTCCGAGACGCTCACTCCCGGGATCGAGGACGGGTTGCGCGCGCAGGTTCTGGCCGACGCCGCCGCAGAGTCGCTTGTCCGGGGTCGTGTGATCAACGTTGACTAAAAACTTATCGATGATCACATCAGGTAGAGTGCAAAAACCACGATCGCAAATCCCGTCAACACCATCGTGAAGCCTCGCAGCCATGCCGGGCTGGTCGAAAGATCAAGATAACGCGCGAGGATGATCCGGGATTTGATCAATGCAAGGATCAGGATACCCGCGCCGATCAGCGCCGCAGGCGCGTGCAACATAGTCAGCACAGCAGATGCAACGCTCAGTGCAAGCAGACCGAGCCATGCGCGGGTCAGCACGTTGGGGTGTCTCCTGCGAGAGTGGTGGGAAACAGATGAAGTGGTTGGCATATCACTCATCCCAGCAGGTAAATCACGGGGAACAGCATGATCCAGACCAGATCAACCATGTGCCAGAACTGGGCGCCCGCTTCGATGTTGTGGGCATCATCGCGCCAGGCAACGAATAGCAGGATAACAACCCCGGCCAGCACATGGGCGGCGTGAAAACCGGTCAGCAGGTAATAGAACATGAAAAACGGGTGGGACTCGAACGAGATCCCCTGCGCAGCCTTGTCCGCGTATTCGGCACCCTTGATGATCAGGAACACACACCCCAGAAGCGCCGCCCCGACCAGTGCAAGACGTGCTTTGCCGCGACGTGCTGCCTGACGCCAGTACAGGGCAAGCGCGGCGAGGTAACCCGAGCTTACCAGCACCGCCGTGTTGAAGGCGGCTCCTGTGCGATAAAGATGCGACTGCGCCTCTGCAAAGCCTGCCGGATCCGTCAGCCGGACACCCATGAAGGCGATCAGACCCGCGCCGAACACCAGCAGTTCGGAAATGATGAGCACCCACATCAGCAACTCGCCCGGAAGCTCGTCGATGAGAGAGGTGTCGCTCATGCGCCGACCAGCTGGCGATAGATCTGCGGCAAAGCCATGGTCAGGCGGTGCGGGTCAGGGATGACGGCGAAACCACCCTGTCCGAACATGCGGGGAAACCAGCTTTTGCCGGTCTTGTCGATGGTGACGCCGAAAACCGATTGCCCGGCCCGGCGCGCCTCACGGACGGCCATACAGGTGTCTTCGATACCGTGACGCCCCTCGTAATGGTCCAGATCATTGGGTTTGCCGTCAGTGATCACCAAAAGCAACCGACGTTTGCGGGATTGGCTGGCCAGATCAGACGAGCAATGGCGGATCGCTGCCCCCAGCCTTGTGTAGTGGCCGGGCCGCAGCGAGGCGATACGTTGTTCGACCAATCCGCCCATCGGCTCATCAAACCGTTTGCAGCGTTGGATGTAGACTCGTTGGCGTTTCAGTGAGCTAAACGCATGGATGGCGAAATCGTCACCGCAAGCATTCAGGCCCCAGGCAAGCGCGGCCAGCGCCTCGCGTTCGATATCTATCACAGCGCGGCCGGTGACGGCGCTTTCGGTCGAGCGGCTGACATCCAGCAGAATCGAGACCGCCAGATCGCGGGCCTCAGGGCGGGATTGCATCCAGACACGCTCGGTCCCTTCACCATTCGCGCAGCGGTCAACCTGTGCCCGAACGGCGGCCTCAATATCCAGTTGGTCGCCATCCAGATGGCCGCGGGTCATGACGCGGCCCGGGCGCAAGGCTTCGAACTGGCGCTTGACAGCACGGATGCGCCGCGCAGTGGCGGGGTCTTTTCCGAACGCGGCTGCATCCTCACGGATATCGGCATCAGACAACAGAACGTTGACGTGATCGGGCAAATACCGCCCTGTCCGCACATCCCATTCGGGATAGAGAATGCGGCCTGACAGACGCTCTCGGTTCACATCTTCGGGTGCGAGATCCAGATGCAGTTTCAGCTTGGTCGGCGGCGCCTTGGAGATCTGGCCCAGGCCGATCTCTTCCTGATCGTCCGCGGCCTTTTTGGCATTGTCGGGATCGTCATCGTCGATGCGTCGGTTGATATTCAGAAACTCAGCCCAGCTGAGGATCGCCTCGAACTTGTGCAGGATAAGACTATCCTGACGCTCGGCCTGATCCGATTTGCGACGGCGGGCGCGGTGCGTTTTCTCTCCGGATTCCTCGGGCGGGCCTTCGGTATCGGGGTTTTCGACCTCGTTATGTTCGGAAAATCCGACGGCGCGCAGTTCGGGCCACAACGGGACAGGACGGAAATGCTGATAACCGCGCGGGGCGGTCAGGTCATCATCCAGTGCCAACAGCTGCTCAGCTTTCGGCGACAACGGTACCGGATCGCCCAGCATGTGGCGGACGAGCTCTTCAACCGCGGCCTCGACAGGTGGCAGACCGGGAACGTCACGGTGATGCAGAACGCCCTTGCAAAGTTCAGCATATAGCGGACGCAAACCGGGCGCGTTGCGCAGTGACGCCTCGACCATAAGTCGGGCGGCGTTCAACGCGCGCAGGTCTGCGCGCAATGGATCGTCTTCGTCTATTCGGGCTCCGGCATGGGCAGCAGCGGCAGCCAGCCAAACGTAAAGCGCGCCATTTGCCTCGCGCGCAGGAAAGACCGCCAGCCGGTCCGGCAGGCGCAAAACCTCACCATCGAATGAGGCACGGGGCATTATCTCGGCCTCGGTCCCCAGACGACGGCGCCAGCTTAGGCGGTGACGTGAAATCTCGGGTGAGACCGGGCGCAACTCGACGCCCGGACTACCCCCAAGCCCTCGGAAGAGGACTGCCAGCCGCCCCGCGACCTCTGAGAGGTCGACCGCGGCTCCAACATGCACCTCAGGTGCATCGAGGCGACTGGCAAGGGTGTGCCACAGTTTCCCGATCGTTTCTTCGGGTTCCCATGGCTCAAAATCGATCCTGACCATCGGCCGGCCTCACCCAAAGACAGCCGTGACAAGATCGAGGAGCCCGCGTTTGATATCCTCATCATCTGTCAGAGGCTCGATCATAGCGGCAAGGATGGCGCGGTCGGTGGACATGCCTTGTGCGATCAGCGTCGCGGCATAGACGACCAGACGAGTGGAAACGCCTTCCTCAAGATCCTGACCCTTGAGCCCGCGCAGTTTGCCCGCCAACCGCACAAGCGGCTTGCAGCGCTCCAGCGCCAGCCCGCTTTCCTGGGCGACGACTTCGGCCTCCATCTCGGGCGATGGGAAATCGAATTCCAGCGAGATAAAGCGCTGTCGGGTCGAGGGTTTCAGGGTTTTCAGTATGTTCTGGTAGCCGGGGTTGTACGAGGCCACCAGCATGAAACCGGGCGCGGCCTCAAGCTCTTCGCCGGTGCGGTCGATCGGCAGGATGCGCCGATCGTCAGTCAGCGGGTGCAGCACGACGGTGACGTCCTTGCGGGCTTCGACCACCTCGTCGAGGTAGCAGATCGCGCCTTCGCGCACCGCGCGGGTCAGGGGGCCATCGACCCAGACGGTTTCTCCGCCCTTCAGCAGGTAGCGGCCGATCAGGTCGGCGGCGGCCAGATCGTCGTGGCAAGCCACGGTGTAAAGGGGGCGGCCAAGGCTGGCGGCCATGTGGGCGACAAAGCGCGTCTTGCCACAGCCCGTCGGACCTTTCAGCAGAACCGGCAGGTTGTTGGAATAAGCGGCGGCGAACACATCGCATTCGTCGCCCTGGGGCAGGTAGAAGGGGGCGTCAGCCGCCCCCTTACCCA
This sequence comes from Ruegeria halocynthiae, assembly GCF_900106805.1. Taxonomy (GTDB): domain Bacteria; phylum Pseudomonadota; class Alphaproteobacteria; order Rhodobacterales; family Rhodobacteraceae; genus Ruegeria; species Ruegeria halocynthiae. Next base: position 103,617 of record NZ_FNNP01000004.1, on the reverse strand, counting down.
GTTGTATGGAGCCATCCATATCCATTACTCCGCAGGGGTTTCGGCTGCGCCGGGCTCAATAATCTCTTTCCGGGGAACCCAGATCGAGTAGATGAACAACAGCGCACCAAGAACCACGACCACACCAGATCCAAGGCGCATCCAGTAGAAGATGGCAACCTGATCCTGCACATCCATGAAGTAGTCACCTACAACACGCTGCATGTGCGTTTGCACGGTACCGGCAAAGGTCAGCACGAAGGTCATGAAGACCATGCCGCTGGTCATCAGCCAGAAACTGCCCATGTTCAGAACCTGATTATACGGATCGCGGTTCTTCAGGATCGGCATCGCATAAGTGAAGATCGCCAGATTGAGGCATACATAGGCACCATAGAAAGCCAGGTGACCGTGAGCCGCGGTGATCTGCGTGCCGTGGGTATAATAGTTCACCCCGTGCAGTGTGTGCAGGAAGCCCCAGACACCAGCACCGAAGAAGGCCAACGTGGCACAACCCAGCGACCACAGCAGTGCAGCCTTGTTGGGGTGGTCACGACGGCCCTTCCAGACCATGACGAAGGCAAAGGCCATCATCGCGAAGAACGGGATCACCTCAAGGCTTGAGAAGATCGACCCGATCCACTGCCAGTATGCGGGTGTACCGATCCAGTAGTAATGGTGGCCCGTTCCAAGGATACCCGAGAACAGCGCGGCTGCGACGATGACATAGAGCCATTTCTCGACAACCTCGCGGTCCACACCGGTTAGCTTCAGCATCAGATAGGCCAGGATCGAGGCCATGATCAGTTCCCACACGCCTTCAACCCAAAGGTGGACAACATACCACCAGTATTGTTTGTCCAGGGCGAGGTTGCCCGGGTTGTAGAAGGCAAACAGGAACAACAGCGCCAGACCCCAAAGACCCAGCAACAAGATGTTGGTGATGGCGGTCTTCTTGCCCTTCAGAACAGTCATAGACACGTTGTAAAGGAAGATCAGCGCGGCCACGACAATACCCATCTTGACCCATTTGGGCTGCTCAAGGAACTCGCGCCCTTCTTTGCCCAGCAGCCAGTTGCCCTCGAACAGGTTGAACACATAGGTGACAACCACGCCCAACGTACCGACCACAAGAATGATCAGCTGCAGATAGGCCAGCTTGGTCGAGTGGATCTCGCGTTCCGCCTCTTCCGGGATCAGGAAGTATGCGGCCCCAAAGAAGCCAAGGATCAGCCAGACGATGAGTGAGTTAGTGTGCAGCATCCGCACGATGTTGAACGGCAAAAGCTCGCTCAGGAAATTCGGGAATACATAGATGAAACCGGCCAGAAGGCCGCCGATCACCTGTATCGCGAACAGGGCCATAGCTACCGCAAAGTAGGCATAGGCAATTTTTTGGGATTCGTATTTCATTGCTCCGTTCCCTTTCTCAGCCTGCCTCGTTGGGCGGCCAGCCCTGAGCGTCGATGTTGTCCGTCCAGATCAGGAAGTTCGCCAGATCACGGATCTCGTCGTCGCTGAGGTTGAAATTGGGCATCTGCCGGCGACCGGGAATGCCGGTTGGCTGCGCCTCCATCCAGCCCTTGAGGGATTCAAAGGCCGATTCCGGGTCGTCCAGGACATCCCAACGTGTCATCACATTTGCAAGCTCGGGCGCAAAGTAGGCACCTTCACCCATGATTGTGTGACAGTTGATACAGGCGTGTTTTTCCCAGATGTGTTTGCCCCGAACCACACTTTCATCAAGCTTCGCCGAGTTCTCAGAATTGACGATGTACCAATGGGAATGGGCCGATAGGGCCAGAAAGATTAGAATGAAGAACAATGACCCGCCATAAAATATATTGCGGGCCATGCTCTTTGTCATGACGTCTCGCATTGCGCTCTCCTTTGCGCCGCTTTGTTGGTGTGAGCAAAATGACGTCAGAACGCGTGAAGTGCCTTAACGAAAGTCAAGCCTCATCAAGTAAGGCTGGAAGCTATCGCTGACGGCTAAAAAAAACGTCAGAAACAACAAAATGTCCTGAAATCGCCTTGAAACTTTGTTTTCGATGCCTGGTTATATATACAGATTTAGTGGAAATAGTGCGGCGCTGCCGATTATCAGGACGAGTGAAGGTGTAAGACATGGCGAACTATTCATATATCGGCTATGCGCCGGGGGTCATATCGGTCAGCTTTACAGGGTTCTCCACCGGAACGATCACACTAAGTGGTAGCTATGATCCAGATACCGACCGACGTGTCTTTGATGTCGAGGATGCCGCTGGTGGTACCCTTGTAAACGGCGATCCTGATAACGGTACCGATTTCAACGGTGACCGCTTCAACAACGAGGTTGGAGACGACCTGACCCAGAACGGTGTAGTAACCAATCTGGACGGTTCGGTGACCTTTGACTCGGGCGCAATCTACCTTGAGGAATCCTATAGCCTGACCAATCCGAGTGGTGGAACCATTGATGTGTTCCGCGTCGAGGTCGAGGGCAATCTTGTCGGGTACATCACGTCCGAACCACTGACACCCGGAACCGCATACTCATTCGTTCGATCAAACGTAACGCCGGACAATGCGCCCGATACGACAGACCCTGGCGCAATTGTTGACGTCCCTTGTTTTGCCGCGGGAACGATGATCGCAACGCCCGAAGGTGACAAGCCCATCGAAACCCTTGCCAAAGGTGATCTGGTGTTGACTGCCGATCTTGGCCCACAGCCCATTCGCTGGATTGGGGCGCGTAGTCTGACTGGCGCCGAACTGGCCGCGGCACCGCGCCTGCGGCCCATTACCATTAGGGCCGGCGCCTTGGGGGCTGGCCTGCCACTTCGCGATCTGAAGGTTTCGCCGCAACACCGGATGCTGGTCCGCTCGACCATTGCGGTCCGTATGTTCAACGCGCAAGAAGTGTTGATTCCCGCGAACAAGCTGGTCGGCGTACCGGGTATAACCGTCGATGACTCGGCTAATGGCGTGACCTATTATCATATGCTGTTTGATCGCCACGAAATCATTACAGCCGAAGGCGCGCCTTCGGAAAGTCTGTTCACCGGACCCGAAGCCCTCAAGAGTGTCGGGGCAAAGGCGCGGGCTGAAATCATCGAACTTTTCCCCGAGCTGGGCTTGCCGGGCCACGCGCCGGGTTCTGCACGTCACATTCCGACCAAAGGCAAGCAGGCAAGCCACATGGTCCGCCGGCACCTGAAGAATGACCAACCGCTGATCGACAGGATCTGAGCCTAGGACGCGACCGCCTTCGGGCTAACGAGGGCAGACCACATCGCAATCAAATACAGGGCCAACGCACTGATCCACAGCCCGTCCGAAACCAGCATCGCGACCAGATACCCCTCGCTGAGTACAGAGCCGACCCAGCGCAGAACAGCCGCAATCGCCATCAACCCGTAAGCGACCACCATGGGCGGTGGGGCAACAAGAGCGCGGCCACTATGGCCAAGGGCGGCCCGACTCATCACGGCAAGGGTCATACCCCCGACGCAGCCTATGCCCAGAACGTGCAAGGCTCCGATTTCGCTGCCGATACCTAGAACCGCCAGCCCCCACAGGATCAGCCCGAGCGCCAGCATACCCAGACCCAGATGCAGGGCAATCAGGATCGGCTGGCGCAGCGCCCAGCGCGCGCGCCAGCGTGCCATGCGCAGGATCTGTACGCCCCCCAGCATCAGGGCGACCCCACCCGCAATCGGACTCAGGCCGAAGATCAGCGCGCACAGCGGCAGCATCAGCGCCAACGCCATCCCGGCCTTGTCGAAGGACGCAACCGATACCGGCCAAGCGGATTCAGGCTCTCCTGCCCGCTTCATCGCGTTTCTGGTGAAGGCCGGTGTGATGCGCCCGCCAAGTATCGCGATCATGCTGCACAACGCGAGCAATCCGGCACGCAATCCGATATCCAATGTATCGCGGGTCACACCAACCCATTCCAGATGGGTCAACAGGTTGGCAACCCAGATATAGCAGAGCAACAGCAGGAAAATCATGTTCTGCGGTTTGGGGCGTCGGATCAGCTGGCTTGCAATCTTTGCGGCCAGGGTTGGCACAAAGGCCAGATCAACTACAGCAACCAGACCCGGCGATAGCGCGCCCGAAAACCACATCGCTATCCGACCGGCCAGCCACAGGCCCGCAGCCATCATGATAAATTGCGCCCGCGCCTCTGGCGTGCCCGTCCAGCTGGGAACTGCAGTCAGGAAGAACCCACCAAGAGCGGCCGTGGCATATCCAAAGATCATTTCGTGGGCGTGCCACATCGGCGGGCTCATGGCGTAGGTCGGATCTTCGAATCCGATCATCCCGGTCTGCGTCGCCAACCACACGCCCCAGATGCCACCCGCGAACAAGCCATACAAACCGGCTGACAGGAAAAAAACGCGAAATCCCTCGCCCAGTACCCGTGCGATCATTGCCGACATGCGCGCTCTCCCCGGCCTCGGTGACTATTGAGCCCGGTCTAGCAAAGCCGACTCATGCAGGACTTAACCGAAATCAAGCGTCGAGGAAAACATGACCCTGAAACACAGGTTTTTTCTTGTTTTTTATAACCCGATTCAACCCTTCAATCCCCAGATTGCGGCCTTTCCGTTGACTTTCGTCAAGGAGTACTCGGCGCCAATGTTTCAGGCTTCGACCTGCCTCACCAAGCATATGGAGAGTGATCATGTCACTTGGAATCAGCTACACGAAAGCCAGCCGCACACTTGGTGTTGGCTTGGCGATGCTGCTGGGCTCAGCAGCTGCACCAGTTTTCGCCCAAGAGCCAACATTAAGCGATGAAGCCTTTGAATCGTCCAAGCAGCTTTATTTTGAACAATGTGCGGGTTGCCACGGCGTTCTGCGCAAAGGGGCAACAGGTAAGAACCTTGAACCTCATTGGAAGAACACCGCAACCGACGGCACAGTGACCGAAGGCGGCACTTTGCAACTGGGCCAAGAGCGCCTTGAAAAGATTATCGCCTGGGGTACCGAAGGCGGGATGAACAACTTCTCGGACATCATGACCGAGCAGGAAATCAAGGACATGGCGACATACATCATGATGGAGCCGCCCAAGCCGCCAGAAATGTCGCTGGAACAGATGATGGCGACCCGCAAAGTCTATGTCGAAGAAGCCGACTACCCGACCGAGCCGCTGCACGGCCGCAACTGGGAAAACTTCTTTGTCGTAATCGAGCGTGATGTGGGCAAAGTGGCCGTGATCGACGGCGACACCAAAGAGGTGCTGACACACATCCCAACCGGATATGCGGTGCACGTTCTGAAAGCGTCGGAACACCACGCGTTGGAAGAGCCGGAACAACCCGGTCGCTTCTGGTACACGATGGGCCGCGACGGCAAGATGACCAAAATCGACCTCTGGCAGACGCCGGACAAGATGTTGGTATCTGAAGTCAAGATTGCCTATGACGCACGCGACGTTGCCGTTTCCGGCGATGGTAAATACGTCATCGGTGGGGGCTACTGGCCGCCGCACTTTGCAATCGTTGACGCCCAGACCATGGAACCGGTCAAGGTTGTGTCGACCCGCGGTGTGAACGTGGACGGAGATTACGTGGAAGAAGCCCGCGTTGCCGCCATCTACACTACCCCGAACGAACCCACCTGGATCGTTGCCGTGAAAGAACTGGGTCAGCTGTGGCAGGTCGATTATACCGACCTGGATAACCTGCGGATCGACAAGATCGACAGCGCCAAATTCCTGCATGACGGGTTCTTTGACCCGACAGGCCGGTACTTCCAGATCGCCGCGAACGCGTCGAACAAGATGGTTGTTGTCGACACCGAAACCCACAAGCTGGAAGCGATGATCGACACTGCCGCCCTGCCGCACCCCGGCCCGGGCGCCAACTGGATCGACCCGAATTGTGGCCCGGTTGCTGGCACGACACACCTTGGCGTCGGCACAGTGACGGTCTGGGGGAATGACCCCGAGAACCGCCCAGATGATGCCTGGAAGGTCTGCTACGAAGTGGAAACCGACGGCCCCGGCCTGTTTGTCCGCACCCATCCGAACTCGGACTACATCTGGGCTGACCAGACCAAACATCCGGAACCGGAAGTGCAGCAATCAGTGCAGGTCATCTCGAAAGAGACCGGCGAGATCGTGAAAACCATCCAGATCACCGAAGACGAAGGCAGTGCTGCCGTTCACTTCGAGTTCAACGCGGATGGCACCGAGGTCTGGGTATCCAAGTGGAACCTGTCTGACTCGCTGGAGCCCAATGGTCAGATCGTGATTTTCGACGCCAAGACGCTGGAAGAAATCGGTCGCATCGAGGGGCTCTTTGCTCCGACCGGTAAGTTCAACGTCTACAACCGGTCGAATCACGTCACCTGACGGGTTCGCAGCCAACTCCGGAAAGGGCGGGCCCCTCGCCCGCCCTTTCCTCGTTTGACCCATAAGCCAAATTCACCGGCCTGCCACACAAGGCCAGACTGACAGCCAAAACGGAGCCCGGATATGACCTCCGAACCGGATAAGAAAAAACCGATCTGGCGCCGGTATTTCCTTTGGGGAATGCCTGTGGCCGGTATCGCGGCGGCCTTTGTCGCCGGCATCGTTTTCTGGGGTGGTTTCAACACCGCCATGGAAGCCACCAACACCAAGGATTTCTGTATCTCGTGTCACGAGATGCGAGATTTTGTTTTTGAAGAATACACCGGCACGATTCACGATGTGAACCGTTCAGGCGTCGGTGCGGTCTGTTCCGACTGCCACGTGCCCAAAGACTGGACCCACAAGATCATCCGCAAGATCAAGGCGTCCAAGGAACTGTATGGCAAGATGGTCGGCACCATCAACACGCGCGAGAAGTTCGAGGCCAAGCGCGTGCATCTGGCGATGAACGAGTGGGAACGGATGAAATCCAGCGACTCGCGCGAGTGCCGCAACTGTCACGATTTCGAATCGATGATGCCCGAATTTCAGAAGCCCCGCGCGCGTCAGCAACACATGAACGCGATGACCGTCGGTCAAACCTGTATCGACTGTCACAAGGGGATTGCTCACTCGGATGCCCGCGACCGGGCCGACGAAGAGTATCTGGAGAAACTTGAAGCGCCGAACCCGGACTTTATCCGTGAGATCCCGCCAGAATACATGGCCAGCCTGGAACGGATCGAAGCCAAAGAAGCCGCTGAAGCCGCGACAGAAAAGGCCGCCAAGCAGGCGCAGCATGAGGCCGTGCAGGCTCAGATTGCTGCGGCTGTGGATGCGGCCGTGGCCGAAGAGCGCGCCGCAGCCAGCGGTGAAGATGCCGCAGCACCCTCAGGCGGTGGAGGTGGCAGCGATGTCGGCTCGGACATTGACTGGAACGCGGTGGCCACAGCGGATCTGAAGCTGTTTTACCCCGGTCAGGCTTCGTTTGAATGGGTTCAAAACGGCAAATTCCACGGTGGCGCACGCCCGCTGACCAAAGGTGGCGACCAATGCACCACCTGTCATGCCAAAGAGCTGGACACCATCGGCAACAAGATCGTTGCAGGTGGTGAGCTGGAACCAACGCCGATCCCTGGCAAGCGTGGTGTGATCGATGCAACCGTACAGGCCGCGCATGACGATCAGAATCTCTATGTTCGTCTGCAATGGCCGGATGCGGGGCATAATCCTGCACCGTTTGTCGATGGCGGCAAAATGGACCCTGACAACCAGATCAAGGTTGCCATGATGATCACCGGCACCGGGATCGAGATGGGGGATCAGGTGGGTTGCTGGGCTTCGTGCCACGCCGACAACACCTATATGCCCTTCGCCCCGGAGGCAGACGCCATCGCAGGCAACGCCGATGTGGCGGGACGCGTGACCGCACAGGACACCGTGACCAAATACATCAGCGAAAGCCGCACCGATGTCGAAGTCAAAGGCCGTCGCGGCAAAGCGCTGGGTGGCTGGGACAAGCTGAAAGCCGAGGAGGAGATCGCACAGTATCTTAAGGATGGTACCTATCTCGACCTGATGCGTGTCTATGCCGATGGCAGCGCCACCAACGGCTATTTGCTGGAGCAACGTGTGGTCAATGAGGGCGAAATCGCAGCCTCAGCCAGCCTTGATGCTGGTATGTGGACGGTTGTGTTCTCACGGCCACTGAACTCGGGCGCGCCGGGTGACGTGCCACTGGAGCCGGGTCAGACCTACACGGTCGGATTTGCGATCCACGACGACTTTGCCGCCGCACGATTCCACCACGTGACGCTGAACACCAGCCTGGCAATGGATGACGACGCGGCCTTCATCAACGTGGTGAAGCAATAATGGTCGGGGCCGGGTCATCCGGCCCCTGCCTTTTTGGAAAGGAGACATGGACCATGAAACCCCAAAGCCTTCTTCCTGCAGCGATGTTGCTGTTCGCGGCAACACCCACCCTGGCCGCAGACGATGAAACTGCGGCCATCTGTGCTGAAGCCGAAGAGCGATATGTCGAGCTGTTCGGCCAGTCTTCGGCTTCGATCGAAGACGCCGAAGTGGTGCTGATGTACAAGTACAACTTCTGCCCCACCGAACTCACGGTGAAGGCAGGTACCACGGTTCGTTGGGTCAATGTCGATAAACGCACCAGCCACAGCGTGCTGTTGAAAGATGGCAGCGAACCTGAAAGCGACCGTCTGTTCCCCGAGGAATCGGTTGATCTGACCTTCCTAACACCCGGTCCGCAGGATTACCTGTGCGGTCCGCATTGGGAGACGCAAAACATGATCGCAATGATCACAGTCGAACCCTGAGCCGAGGCAGAACTACTGGCAGGATTTAAGGGGCGCGGGCGCAAATCCCGCGCTCCTTAACTTATGTCAAGGAGGCTTGTTTGCGATTGCGCCAGTCTGCCCCCATGACACGCCCGGCTCACCCAGCAACGTCCCGAATGTCGAACGGATTCGAACACAAGACCTGCCGGAAAAACCGGGCTCAGACGACACTCAGAGCAAGCGAGTTTTATCATGAGCGGTAACGTTTTTCTGATTGGTGCGGGCCCCGGCGACCCTGAGCTGATGACCCTGCGCGCCCTGCGGATGCTGCAAGCGTCGGATGTGGTTGTCTATGACCGTCTTGTGTCGGATGAAATTCTGGCCATGCACGCCGAAGGCGCGCGGCTGATCCCGGTTGGTAAGGCTCCGAAATGCCACACAGTACCGCAGGAACGCATCAATGAGATACTGCTGGAAGAAGCCCGCGCCGGACACACCGTTGCCCGCCTGAAAGGGGGCGATCCGATGATCTTCGGCCGTGGCTCGGAAGAAGCCGCCTATCTGAGCGCCCATGGCATTGCCGTCGCATACGCACCCGGCATCACCGCAGCACAAGGCGCGTCCAGCTCGACCGGTGTACCACTGACCCATCGCGGGTTGGCGACCTCGGTTCAGTATGTCACCGGCCATCGTCAGGCCGACAAAGTTCTGGATCTCGACTGGAAACGCCTCGCTGACCCGGATTCGACCCTCGTGGTGTACATGGGCGTCGCAAATATCGGCCAGATCGCCATCGGGCTGATGACTGAAAACCTGCCCGGCTCGACCCCTGTACTGGCGATCAGTCAAGCCACCACGCCCGACGAGCACCGCTTGGTTTCCCAACTGGACCGGCTGGCGGCGGATGTGCGAAAGGCCGAGCTGAAGGCGCCGACACTGTTCATCATTGGTCAGGTCGTCTCGCTTTACGCCGAAAATACGCTCGACCTGATCTTGGAGCAAGCTCATGGCTAGCTTGTCCCATATTCAATTGGGGCTGCGTGCTGCGAAATCCGAGACTGCGCCGGGGCGTACAGGTTGGGCCGCTCGCGTGGCTCTGACCTCGGCCGTTGTACTGGCCACATCCGCCTTCGCCGCCGACACGCTGGATCCGAACGCGTTGAAGCGACTTGTGCATCAGGATTGCGGATCGTGTCACGGGTTATCGCTAAAAGGGGGGCTCGGCCCCGATCTGCGCGCCGAGACGCTGGAACACTACGACGCTGACGTCCTTACCGGTGTGATCCTTGATGGCATCCCTGACACCGCAATGCCCCCATGGAGGCCTCTGATCTCTCAGGAAGAGGCCGAATGGATCGCCCGCTATCTTCTGAAATCGGAGGCACAATGAAACAGCTCATCCTTGGCCTTGCCGCCACCTTGATGATGACAGCAGCACATGCCGAACCCACCGCGACCGGAGACCTCGGGTTGGTGATCGAACGCGCCAAGGGCTCAGTCCTTCTGGTCGATCAATCCGACCGCGCCGCTTTGGCCCGGATCGAAGGGTTGGGCGATCTGTCCCATGCCTCGCTGGTCTATTCGCCGGACGAACGTTTCGCCTACGTGTTCGGTCGTGATGGAGGTCTGACCAAGGTCGATATCGTCACCCGTCAGATCGAGAGCCGTGTCGTGCAGGCAGGGAACGCCATTGGTGGCGCGATTTCGGATGACGGCAAGCTGGTGGCTGTATCGAACTACGAACCCGGCGGTGTGCGCGTCTTTGATGCCGATACGCTGGAGATGGTCGCGGATATTCCCACGGGCAGCAAAACCATCGGCCTGGTCGATGCGCCGGGTCGACGGTTCGTGTTCACCATGTGGGATACCGGCGAGACATGGATCGCCGACTTTGCCAACGGCAGCCCCGAGATCACTAAGATCCCTGACATGGGCAAAAACCCCTATGACGCACTGATCACTGCCAATGGCCGCACCTACATCACCGGCCTGTTCGGTGAGGACGGTCTGACGGCGCTGGACCTCTGGGACGAAACCCCCGAGCCCATCCGCGTCCTGCCCGATTACGGCCGCGGACAAGAGGAAATGCCGGTCTACAAGATGCCTCATCTGGAAGGCTGGGCGCTGACCGGGCGCGAATTTGTCCTGCCTGCCGTCGGCCACCCGCAGGTTCTGTGGATTGATGCCGATACCCTGATCGAGACCGGGCGCACCCAAACCCACGGCCAGCCGGTCTTTGCTATGGCCCGCCCCGACGGTCGGCAAGTCTGGGTGAATTTCGCCCACCCACTGAACGACACGATTCAGGTGATTGATTCAGTTACCAAAGAAATCATTCACGAATTCAAACCCGGCCCGGCTGTGCTGCATATGGAATTCACGCCGCGCGGGCATGAGGTCTGGATCAGCGTACGCGATGCCAACAAGGTCATGGTCTATGACACCCGAACCTTCGAGAAGCTGCGCGAGATCGAAGCAGACAGTCCATCCGGCATCTTCTTTACCGCCCGCGCGCACAGAACGGGGCTTTGAGACGATGAACCACATCACCGATCCAATCGACCGCCGTCTGCTGGACGAGTTCCAGCGCGACTTTCCCGTGACCGAGCGTCCGTTTCAGGTATTGGCGCTCGCGCTGGGGCTGGACGAAGCCGAGGTGATCGATCGCCTGGGTCGTATGCGCACCACCGGGCGGATTACCCGCGTCGGCGCAACAATCGCCCCTGGCGCGGTTTCTGCCAGCACGTTGGCGGCGGTTGCCGCTCCGGAACACCGGCTGGAAGAAGTCGCCGCCATGATCGATGCCGAACCGGGAGTGAACCACAACTACCAGCGCGAGGATGACTGGAATCTCTGGTTCGTCGCCACGGGGCCGGACCGCGCCCATGTCGATGAAACACTGGCGCGCATCAGCCAGCGCTCTGGGTTACGGGTTCTGGACCTACGCCTGGTGCGCCCGTTCAATGTGGATCTGGGCTTTCGCATGTCAGGACATGCGCGCAACGTCCCCGGCCCTCGCAAGGTGGATTGCTCGGCCATGCAAGCCGAAGACCGCGCATTGCTGCAGGCGCTCAGCTCGGGCCTGACTTTGACAGAGACGCCCTTTGCCGCTCTGGCACACACGTTGGGCCGGGACGCAGCGGACGTGATGGAACGTATCCGCATACTGCACCGGGCGGGCATCATCTCGCGCCTCGGGGTCATCGTGCGTCACCGGGCGCTGGGCTGGTCGGCCAATGCGATGGTGGTCTGGGATATACCCGCCGAACAGGTCGCCACCGCTGGTCCCGTGCTTGCAGCACATCCCGGCGTGACCCTTTGTTACGAACGCCGCCCGGTCGAGGGTGTCTGGCCCTATCGCCTTTATTCCATGATCCACGCCCGGTCGCGTAACGAAGCACTGGATATTCTGGCTGGCGCCTCTTCCCTGCGCGAACTGGCAGGAACACGGCACAAGGTCCTGTTCTCAACACGCTGTTTCAAGCAGACCGGCGCCCTGATCCAACCGAAGGAGGCGGCAGCATGACCCTAGACGCAACCGACCGCGCGATCTTGAATCGAATGCAGGACGACCTGCCGCTGACCGCGCATCCCTTTACCAGCGTAGCGCAAGAGTTGGGAATTGCCGAAGACGACCTGCTGAACCGGCTCGCCCGGATGAAAGAGCAGCGGATCATCACACGTTTCGGACCATTCTTTGACGCCGCCGCAATGGGCGGGGCGTTTTGTCTGTGCGCCATGGCAGTGCCGGACAATGACTTCGAACCGGTCCTGACCAAAGTCAATGCATATCCGGAGGTCGCGCATAATTATGAACGCACGCATCGGCTGAATATGTGGTTCGTTCTGGCAACCGAAACACCCGAAGGAATCGCTGCAACGGCCGATGCCATCGAACGGGAAACGGGGATCAAGGTTCTGCGTTTCCCCAAACTGCAGGAATTTTTTATCGGCTTCCGGGTGGCAGCATGATCGACGCGACAGACAGACACATCATCGAAGCGCTGCAAAGCGGCCTGCCGCTCGTGCCCGCACCTTATGCCGTTGTTGCCGAAACCCTTGGGTTAGACGAGGGCGCCCTGCTGGACCGTCTGGCGAAACTGAAATCGCGCGGTGTGATCCGCCGGATCGCCGCCGCTCCGAACCATTACAAGCTGGGGATGATGGCAAACGGAATGACCGTCTGGGATGTTGAAGACAGCCGGATTGCCGAACTGGGGGCCCAGATTGGCGCCTTGCCATTCGTGACCCACTGCTACGAACGCCCGCGTGCGTTGCCTGACTGGCCCTACAACCTTTTCGCCATGGTTCACGGCACCGACCGTGTTGAAGTCGAGGAGAAACGTGCCGAGATTGCCGCCATCCTCGGCGACGCCTGTCAGGCGAAAGACATCCTCTATTCCACGCGTATCCTGAAAAAGACAGGGCTGCGCCTGAAAAAGAAAGGCTGAGACATGTTCCGCCTGACCGAATACATGCATCACCTCGTGAAACCGACCCCTGTGCGCAAACGCCGCCCAGGGCCGGTGAAACCAGTGGTGATCTGGAACCTGACACGGCGCTGCAATCTGAAATGCCGCCATTGCTATACCGTTTCGGCGGATGTTGCGTTTCCCGGCGAGCTCAGCCACGAGCAAGCCATGGTAACCCTTGAGGATCTGGGTCAATTTCGCGTCCCGGCCCTGATCCTCTCGGGTGGGGAGCCGCTGGACCGGTTCGATTTCTTCGACATCGCCAAACGCGCGCGCGATCTGGTGCCGATGCTGGCGCTGTCGACCAATGGCACGCGTATTTACGACGAATCCGCCGACATGATTGCCGATGTCGGGTTCAACTACGTCGGCATCTCTCTGGATGGTATCGGGGCCACGAATGACTGGTTCCGCGGCGTCGAAGGCGCCTTTGCCGACGCCTTGCGCGGCGTGCGGGAATGCAAGAAGCGCGGTATCAAGGTCGGCTTGCGATTCTGCCTGACCGAGGGCACGCAGCATCATCTGCCCGACCTGCTGCAGCTGTGTGATGACGAGGGCGTCGACAAATTCTATCTGTCCCACCTTGTCTACGCCGGGCGCGGCGATAAGAACCGGGGCGAGGATGCCGAACATCTGCGCACCCGCAAGGGATTAGACCTTTTGCTGGAACGTGCATGGGAAGCTGCCTCGGGCGGGCGACCGCTGGACGTCGTGACCGGCAACAACGATGCCGATGCCGGATATTTTCTGAATTGGGTTCACGCAAACTTCGACGCTGAAAAGGCGGCTCATGTGCGCGAACACTTGGCGGCCTGGGGTGGTAATTCCAGCGGACTGGGTGTGGCCAATATCGACAATCTGGGTCGGGTGCATCCCGACACCTATTGGTCGGATTATACCGTGGGCAATGTAAAAACGACGCCGTTTTCCGAACTTTGGACCGGCGATGATCAAATGCTGGCCATGCTGCGCACCCGTCCGCGCCCGCTCAAAGGGCGGTGCGGGGCCTGTCAGTTGAAAGACGTCTGTGGCGGCAACACCCGTATCCGGGCTTTGCAGGTCACTGGCGACCCTTGGGCCGAAGATCCGGCCTGCTACCTGTCAAACCAAGAAATCGGCGTCAATGACGCAGGCGAACGCCTGCAGGTCACGCCATTCCGGGGGAAACGCCATGATCCGGCGCACCAGTTCTTTTGACACTCTGAAAACCGGAGTACTCTGTGCCCTGTTGCTGACCGGCGACGCCTGGGCGGATGCCCCGTCGGATTATGCAGAACACTGCGCATCCTGCCACGGCGAAAACCGTCTGGGCGGCGTCGGTCCGGCGTTGATCCCCGAGGCTCTGAAGCGCATGCGTGGCCCCCGCGTGGCCGCCGTCATCGCCGAGGGTCGCACAGCAACTCAGATGCCTGCGTTTGCCCATGAACTCGACGCGCTGCAGATCGAGGAACTGGCGGGCTGGCTGAAATCTCCGCTGGAGAGTAACCCTGAATGGGGCGAAGCCGATATCATGGCCAGCCGCACTTTGGACGAAGATTATGTATCTGTAGATGCGCCCGTCTGGGACAGTGACCCGATGAACATCACGCTGGCTGTTGAGACCGGCGATCATCATGTCAGCGTTCTGGACGGAGATACGTTCGAAGTGCTCGACCGGTTTGAAACGCCGTTTGCAGTGCACGGTGGCCCAAAGTTCAGTCCGGACGGGCGATATGTCTTCATCATGTCCCGCGATGGCTGGGTGCAGAAATATGACATCTGGGCGCTGAAACAGGTGGGCCGCGTGCGCGCAGGCCTGAACAGCCGCAACATTGCCATGTCCGGCGATGGCAAATGGGTGGCCGTGGCGAATTACCTGCCGAACTCGCTGACCCTGCTGTCGACCGAGGACCTCTCGGTTGCCAAGGTCATTGAAATCAAAAGTAAAAAGGGAAACCCCAGCCGCGTCTCGGCCGTGTACCAGGCGCCCCCGCGTGAGAGCTTTGTTCTGGCGCTGAAAGATGTGCCCGAGATCTGGGAGGTCTTCTACGGGGACAACCCGCCGCAATTCGGGCTTGGGCATGACTTCCGCATCGAAGGCCAGTTCAAGAATCCGAATCCCTTCCCAGTGCGCAAGATCACCACGCCCGATTATCTGGATGATTTCTTCTTTGACCAGAGCTATGAATACGTGATGGGCGCATCGCGTGATGGCAAGGGCGGCCAGGTGATCGATCTTGTCATCGGTCAGAAAGTGGCAGACCTGGACCTGCCGGGGATGCCTCACTTAGGCTCGGGGATTACGTGGAAACATGGCGACACGACCGTGATGGCGACGCCGCATCTGACCGATGGCACGGTGTCGGTGATCGACATGGAAACATGGGAAACCGTCAAGCGGATCAAGACTGAAGGACCCGGTTTCTTCATGCGCAGCCACGAGAATTCGCCGTATGTCTGGGCCGATGTCTTCTTCGGACCAAACAAGGACGCCATGCATGTTATCGACAAGCAAAGCCTTGAAATCGTGAAGACTTTACGCCCTGCACCGGGCAAGACCGTGGCCCATGTGGAGTTCACCAAGGACGGCAGTCACGCACTGGTTTCGATCTGGGAAGATGACGGCGCGGTGATCATCTATGATGCAAAAACACTGGAAGAGGTCCGCCGCCTTCCAATGCGCAAACCTTCAGGAAAGTACAATGTCTGGAACAAGATCACCTTCTCAGAAGGCACCAGCCACTGAGGGCAGATGGCCGGTCTGGAAATTGGCCATCTTGCTTTATCCTGCGACGGCTTTGACCGTGGCGATCAACCTGTTTCTGGCTGGCCTGATCCTGCACAGCGTGGGTTTCGGCGCCATTGGACCAGTACCCGCGATCATGTGGGCGATCCCATTGGGCGTGCCTGCTGCCTGGTTGACAGGGCGTTGGGTGCGCGGATTGATGGATGAGGCAGACGGTTGATTTATAACTGTAAAATCAGAAATTCCCCGTACCTGATCTAAGTCAAGTATCCCCCCCGACAAATCCCCTAAAACGCAGGCATAACTTCCCGAGTCGGAGTCTCCATGCCTGCGCTAGTCCCTTTGCACAACCTATCTGCCCGTGCGTTTCGCGCGGCAACTGGGTTGGCAGGCATTGTCCTTCTGTTGTTGCAGACGCTTGGTCCGGCGCTGGCGAGTCCCGGACAAAGTGTATGGATGGAGATCTGCTCGGAGGCGGGCGCGGTCTGGGTCGAGGTTGACCTTGAAGATGAAACCTCTGACCCGACTGCGCCCTGCCCGAAATGCGCTGACTGCGCGCTGTGCGCGCTCACCATCGCAGCACCGGTTCCGGATCTTCCTCAGCTGACGCGGGCGGGAATTGTGCAATTTGTACGCTGCGAATTCAGCGAATCTTTTGAGTTGTACAACTCAAACAGGCTGTGGCCCGAAACCCGGGGGCCCCCGCTCGCAACCCATAAAGAATCTGAACGCGCCCTGCGCGCGTCCATGGCACCCACCCAAGTGATCGGAGGTGCGCCGTGGTCGTAAGTCGCGCAACCCAATTTCTGCTGGCCCTTGTTCTGTCCTGTCTGATGGCGCTTAGCGCACAGGCCGACAGCCTCGCCAGTTTCCTGCCCGAGCTTGAACCCGCCGATCTGGCCCCTGGCGCCGATGCCTTTGGTCCGGTGCGCGAGGATGTGCCCGTTGCCCCCGTTCTGAAGGGAGGCGAGACGGTTGCCTGGGCTTTCCTGACATCAGATTTCGTCGGCACCACCGGGTATTCCGGCAAGCCGATCCACGTGGTCGCCGCTATCGATGACGATGCGATTCTGACCGGCGTGCAACTGGTCAAACACTCGGAACCGATCGTGCTGATCGGCATTCCCAATGCGCGTATGGTCGAGCTGACCGAAGGCTACACCGGTCTCGATCTGAAGGTCGAAACTGAGATGGGTGGCGAGGGGCATGACCTCGACATCATCTCGGGCGCAACCGTGACGATCATGGTGATCGATGACAGCCTTGTGCGTGGTGGGATCAAGGTCGCCCGTGCACTTGGTCTGGGCGGCTTGTCTCCGCTACAGGCGGACGGGCCGAAGCGCGAAGTCGATATGGCGCAGGATGCCGTTTACGACTGGAGCACGCTGTCGGGAGACGGTTCGGTGCGGCGGCTGACACTGGATGTCGGTCAGGTCAACGCAGCTTTTGAGGCCACGGGTGATCAGCGCGCCATCAAGCGGCCTGAGCCGGGCGAGCCGGATGACACCTTCATCGACATGCATATGGCGCTGGTCTCGGTGCCGTCGATCGGCAAGTCCCTGTTGGGCGAGGCTGAATATCAGAACCTGACCGAGTGGCTGGACGAAGGTGAACAGGCCATTCTGGTGCTGGGTCGCGGCACTTACAGCTTCAAGGGCTCGGGTTATGTGCGCGGTGGCATTTTCGACCGGATTCAGTTGATCCAGGGCGACAATTCGGTGCGGTTCTTTGACAAACAACAGGAACGCCTTGGCAAGGTCGCAGCCCCGGATGCGCCCAGCTTCACCGAACTGGATATCTTCAAAATCCCCGCTGAGGCGGAGTTTGATCCAGCCGAGCCGTTCCGCCTGCAATTGTTGGTGCAACGGGCTGTGGGTGCGGTTGAGAAGACGTTCCTGACATTCGATCTGGGATACAAACTGCCCGAGCAGTATCTGCTGCCTGTTGCCGCCCCGGCTGTCGTAGACGATGCCACGGGCGAAGCCGCGGCCAAGGCCGCCCTTTGGAAGCGCATCTGGAAGGATCGCACCTTCGAAATTGGTGTCCTTGGCGTCATGCTGCTGGTTCTGAGCGCGACCTTCTTCTTCCAGTTCCACGCCACGATGAATGCAAGGTTCTTCTACTGGTTCCGCATCGGTTATCTGACCATGACCCTGTTCTTCATCGGCTGGTATGCCAATGCCCAGCTGAGCGTGGTGAACCTGATGGCGCTGGCAGGCAGCTTGCGCACCGGGTTCAGTTGGGATGCTTTCCTGTTGGACCCGCTGGTCTTCATCCAGTGGTTCGCCGTCGCCGCCGCGCTGCTGTTCTGGGGGCGTGGGGCCTATTGCGGCTGGCTGTGTCCGTTTGGTGCATTGCAGGAGCTGACCAACAAGATCGCGCGGGCATTTCGCGTGCCGCAATGGACCCTGCCCTGGGGCCTGAACGAACGCCTCTGGCCTGCGAAATACATGATCTTCCTGGGTCTCTTCGGCCTCAGCTTTGTCTCGATCCCGCTGGCCGAGAAATATGCCGAGATCGAGCCCTTCAAGACCGCGATCATTCTGAAATTCATGCGCGACTGGCCTTTCGTGGTCTTTGCGCTGCTCTTGCTGGGGATCGGACTGTTCATTGAGCGGTTCTATTGCCGCTATCTTTGCCCGCTGGGCGGAGCGCTGGCGATCCCGGCCCGAATGCGCATGTTCGACTGGCTGCGCCGCTACAAGGACTGCGGCACGCCCTGTCAGACCTGCGCCAATGAATGCCCCGTTCAGGCGATCCACCCCACCGGTGAGATCAATCCGAACGAGTGCGTCACCTGCCTGCATTGTCAGGTGCTCTACCAGTCCGAGGACAAATGTCCCGTCGTTATCCGCCAGCTTAAGCGGCGGGCCAAGACAGGGTCGGTCGATCTCAAGACCCCACTCGGACAACCACCGGCGAACCATCCGAACGCCAAACCGAAAACCGTTTCCTAAAAGGAGGAACGATCATGTCGGAACATGACAACAAACTGAACATCACACGCCGCGGAATGCTGGGCGCAACCGCAACCGGCGCCGTGCTGGCCGGAACCGGTCTGGGCTCGACCCTGATGACCGCGAAACAGGCCAGCGCTGCGGCTAACGCCAATCTACAGCCCGGCGAGCTGGACGAGTACTATGGCTTCTGGTCCTCGGGTCAGACCGGCGAGTTGCGCATCCTGGGCTTCCCGTCCATGCGCGAACTGATGCGGGTGCCGGTCTTCAACCGCTGCTCGGCCACCGGTTGGGGTCAGACCAACGAGTCGCTGAAGATCATGACCGATGGTCTGCTGCCAGAAACCAAGGAATTCCTCGCCAAGCGCGGGATGAAAACCTATGACAACGGCGACCTTCACCACCCGCACATGTCGTTCACCGACGGCACCTATGATGGTCGTTACCTGTTCATGAATGACAAGGCCAACACCCGCGTTGCCCGCGTGCGCTGCGACGTGATGAAATGCGACAAGATCACCGAGATCCCGAACGCTAAGGCGATCCACGGTCTGCGTCCGCAGAAGTTCCCGCGCACCGGCTATGTCTTTGCCAATGGTGAAGATGAAACTCCGCTGGTCAATGACGGCACCGTGCTGGACGATCCGTCGCAATACGTGAACATCTTCACCGCGCTGGACGGCGACACCATGGAAGTGGCATGGCAGGTGATCGTGTCGGGTAACCTCGACAACACCGACTGCGACTATCAGGGCAAATACGCCTATTCGACCTCGTACAACTCGGAAATGGGTATGAACCTGGCCGAGATGACCGAGAACGAACTGGACCACGTTGTTGTCTTCAACCTCGCCGAAATCGAAGCAGGGATTGAAGCCGGTGACTATCAGGAGCTGAAAGGCGTCAAGGTTCTGGACGGCCGTAAGGGTCAGAACAAGAAGTACACCCGTTACATCCCGATCCCGAACTCACCGCACGGCATCAACACCGCGCCTGACGGCAAGCATGTCTGCATCAACGGTAAGCTGTCGCCGACCGTATCGATCATGGACGTCACCAAGCTGGACGCCCTGTTCGAAAGCGACGCCGATCCGCGCTCAGCCATCGTGGGTGAGCCGCAGCTGGGTCTTGGCCCGCTTCACACCGCCTATGACGGTCAGGGTAATGCGTTCACCACGCTGTTCCTCGACAGTCAGATCGTGAAGTGGAACCTTGATAAAGCAATCGAGGCTTACGGTGGCGCAGATGTGGACCCGATCATCTCGAAGGTCGATGTGCACTATCAGCCGGGCCACAACTCGACCACCATGGGTGAAACCAAGGAGGCCGACGGCAAATGGCTGATTTCGATGAACAAGTTCTCGAAAGACCGGTTCTTGAACACGGGTCCGCTGAAGCCTGAGAACGAACAGCTGATCGACATCTCATCCAACGAGATGAAGGTGGTTCACGACGGTCCGACCTTTGCCGAGCCGCATGACTCGATCATGGTGCGTGCCGATATCGTCAACCCAGTCAACATCTGGGATCGCAACGACATCACGTGGGAAGACGCCCGTAAACAGGCCGAGGCCGATGGCATCGATCTGGAAGAAGGTGCCGAAGAACCGATCCGGGACGGCAACAAGGTGCGGGTCTACATGACTTCGCAGGCCCCGACCTTCAGCCTTGAGAAGTTCACCGTCAAACAGGGTGACGAGGTGACGGTTTACATCACCAACCTGGATGACGTGGACGATGTGACCCACGGCTTCTGCCTGGGCAACTACGGCATCGCGATGGAAGTTGCACCGATGGCGACCGCTTCGGTCACCTTCACCGCTGACCGTCCGGGCGTGCACTGGTTCTATTGCCAGTGGTTCTGCCACGCGCTGCACATGGAAATGCGCGGCCGGATGCTGGTCGAACCGCAGGGAGCATAACCCATGCGTTGGCCCCTGCTCATACCGCTCCTGCTCGGCTCGCCCCTTTGGGCGGCGGATTGGGATGTGCCCAACCGGGCGGGGGCCATCAATGAAATACTGGCGCAGGCGGCGGATGGAGACACCCTCCGCCTGGGCCCCGGTATCTACACCGAAACACTGGTTCTGGACCGGCCCGTCACCATCGACGGGTTGGGACTGGCCACTATTGACGGACAAGGCGACGGCAGCGTCATCACGGTGACTGGGCCGGGCGTGACCGTGCGCGGTCTGACGGTGATCGGCTCGGGCTCAAGCCATGATGGGATCGACAGTGGCATCCAGCTGACCAAAACGGCCAAAGCGCCCGTGGTCGAGGATAACGTGCTGTTGGGCAATCTCTATGGCGTCGACATCCACGGGGCCAAGGACAGCATCGTGCGGCGCAATCGGATCGAAGGACGACAGGATCGTCACATGAACGCGCGTGGCAACGGTGTCTATGTCTGGAACGCGCCGGGTGCGGTGGTTGAGGACAATGACATCCGCTATGGCCGCGACGGGATCTTTGTGAACTCGTCCAAGAAAAACACCTTTACCGGCAACTTGTTCCGCGATCTGCGTTTTGCCGTGCACTACATGTATGCGGACAATTCGGTCGTCAGCAATAATGTCTCGATCGGGAACGATCTGGGCTATGCGGTGATGTTCACAACCAACGTCAAAATCACCGACAACGTATCGATTGATGACCGCGAGCATGGCGTGATGCTGAACTACGCCAACAAGAGCGTCATCACCGGCAACGTGGTGATAGGTGCCAAGGAAAAATGCACCTTCCTCTATAACTCCAACAAGAATGAATTCACCGATAACTGGTTCGAAGGGTGCGGCATCGGCATCCACTTTACCGCTGGCAGCGAACGCAACCATATCGTTGGCAACGCGTTCATCGGCAACCGGACGCAGGTGAAATACGTCTCGACCAAATGGGTCGAGTGGTCCGAAGACGGACGCGGCAATTACTGGTCCGATTTCGCCGCTTATGATGTGGATGGCGACGGTATTGCCGACGCCCCCTATCGCCCCAATGACAGTATGGACCATGTGCTGTGGACCCAACCCGCAGCCAAATTGTTGCTCGGCTCGCCTGCCGTGCAACTGGTGCGCTGGTCGCAATCGGCTTTCC
Organism: Ruegeria halocynthiae; assembly: GCF_900106805.1. Classification (GTDB taxonomy): domain Bacteria; phylum Pseudomonadota; class Alphaproteobacteria; order Rhodobacterales; family Rhodobacteraceae; genus Ruegeria; species Ruegeria halocynthiae. Next base: position 81,700 of record NZ_FNNP01000004.1, on the reverse strand, counting down.
CGGCCCTGTTGCCGGGCGGTGTGATGGACAGCAACCCATTGATGCAAGCCCCTGAACCTCCAGCTATGAAAAAGGTGCCTCATGACGGATAAGGCCCTGAGTATTACCCAAGTCATTAAGGACCGAGGGAAAACCCGCGTTCTTGACGATATCACCCTGTCCCTTGCCCCCGGTCAGCGCGTTGCGCTGCTGGGTCATAACGGCGCGGGCAAATCGACCCTGATCAAGTCCATCCTTGGCCTAATCCCGATTGAAGGCGGAGCCATTCGGATCGGAGACGCCACCCCCGGCAGCGCACAGGCGCGGCGCGAGACGGCGTATCTGCCCGAGGCGGTATCGTTCCATCCCGCGCTGACAGGTCGCGAGCAGTTGACGCTGTTCGCGAAACTGTCCGGATCAAAAGCGGATGTGCCCGGCCTGCTGGAGCGCGTTGGTCTGAGCGACGCATTGGATCGCCGGATCGGCACCTATTCCAAGGGGATGCGGCAACGTCTGGGTCTGGCGCAGGTGCTGCTGGGCCAGCCGAAAGTGGCGTTGCTGGATGAGCCTACATCGGGCCTGGACCCGATCTCGCGGCAGGATCTGTACGCTATCATCGACGAGCTGGCTGCCCAAGGCACTGCGGTGCTGATTGCCTCCCATGCGCTGACCGAGGTTGAGGCCCGCACCGACCGGATCGCGATCATGCGCAAGGGCCAGATGGTCGCCGACGACACGTTGAACAACCTCTCGGCGCTGGCGGGTCTGCCAATCCGCCTGAAGGTACGCGCCAGCGCCAATCCGGATGCTTTGGCCGCTGAACTGGGCGGCAACCGGATCAATGGGGCATCCGTTGAATTGCTCTGCACACCAGAAGACAAGATGGAGGCCCTGCGCCGGATCGCCGGGTTGGGCGACGCGGTGGCGGATGTCGAAATGACCCCGCCCAAGCTGGAGGACCTTTATCGCCACTATGCACAGGAGGATTTGCAATGACCCGCTTCCTCGCCATCACCCGCACCGAAATGCTGATCCTGCGCCGCAACCGCTGGCTGCTGGTTGCGACGCTGATCATGGTTCTGTTCGCCTTGGCACTGACCTTTGCGGGCAGTGCACCCACCGGTACGCTGGGGGTCGACATGCTGACCGTCTCGGTCGCGTCGATGACCACGCTGTCGGTCTATCTTGCGCCCCTGCTCGCGCTAATGATCGCCTTTGATGCCATCGCCGGTGACGTGGATCGCGGCAGCCTGTCGCTGCTGCTGTCTTACCCGGCCGGGCGCGGAGAGATTCTACTGGGCAAGTTCACCGCGCATCTGGCCGCTTTGGCGTTTGCTATGACAGTTGGTTTCGGCACCGCAGGCGCGGTGGCCGCATGGTTTGGCGGCGCTGGTCCAGAAAGCCTGATGGCTTTGGCGCGCCTCATCCTTACCTCGATCCTGCTGGGCGCTGTCTTTCTGGCGCTTGGATACCTGCTGTCGGCTATGGCAAAGGGGGCCACGGCGGCGGCAGGCTTGTCGGCCGGGCTCTGGCTGGTTTTTGTCGTTCTCTATGACTTGGGCCTGTTGGGGGCCGTCGTCATGGACAAGGGCGGCAGCTTCACCCAATCCGTCTTTCCATGGGTGATGGTGGCCAACCCGGCCGACGCTTTCCGTTTGTGGAACATCGCCGCGACCGAAGGTGTAGCCATGGCATCCGGCATGACCGGCGCTGCGCAAGCGCTGCCGGTCTGGGCCGCGCCCGCCTCACTGCTGATCTGGCCGGTGCTGGGCTTTGCCCTCGCCCGCGCAGCCTTCCGGAGGGTTGAGCCATGAAACACCTTGCCCTGATCGCTCTGGTCTCGCTGGCGGCCTGCAAGGAAGAGGTTGCCGAAGCCCCCGACCCTGTTGATCTGACCCCAAATGCGCTGAGCTATTTCTGCCAGATGAACATCGCCGAACATGGCGGGCCAAAGGGACAGATCCATCTGGAAGGCTATCCCGCACCGCTGTTCTTCGCACAAGTACGCGACATGCTGGCCTATCTGAAAAGCCCAGAACGCGACGCCGAAATCACCGCCGTCTATGTCAGCGACATGGGCATCGCACCCAGTTGGAGACAACCGGGCATCTCCAACTGGATCGCCGCCGATGGTGCAACCTTTGTCGTTGGGGCCGACGTCGCAGGCGGCATGGGCGCACGCGAGGTGGTGCCCTTTGCCGATCCGTCTGAGGCCAAAGACTTCATCCTGAAATATGGCGGCACCGCTTTGCCCATGTCTGAGGTCCCCGAGGCCGAGGTGCTTGGCCCCGTCGATCTGGACCTGATCCTGGAGACACCCGCATGACCCTCCTGACACGCCGCCGTTTTCTAACCATTTCAGCCGCCTGTGCCGCCGTTTCTGCACGTGCTGCACCGGCCTCTGCCCAATGGGCCGGCATCGCGCTGGGTGCCCCTGCCAGCCTGCGCCTCGAAGGTCTTTCCCCGACCGAGGCCGCACCGATCTTTGCCGCGGTCGAAGCCGAGCTGAACCGGCTTGAGGATGTATTCAGCCTCTACCGCCCTGAATCAGAGATCAGCAGACTAAACCAAACCGGCATTCTGACCTCTCCAGACCCCGAGCTTTTGAACGTGCTGAGCCTGTGTTCGGCCCTGCACACCGCCTCGGACGGCGCGTTTGATCCTACGGTACAACCGCTCTGGCTGGCATTGGCGAACGGCGCGTCGCAGGCCGAGATAGACCGGGTGCGACATCTAATCGGGTGGGATGAGGTCAGCGTCGACATCGATGCAATCCGGTTGCCGCATCGCGGGCGCTCGGCTATCACCCTGAACGGAATCGCGCAAGGGGCGATTACAGACCGGATCGCCGCATTGCTGCGGTCTTTCGATCTGCAGGACGTGCTGGTGGATATGGGCGAAATCGCAGCCCTGGGTCGGCGCAACAGTGGCGAGCTCTGGCGCATCGGGCTGTCAGGACCAGATGGCACCATTGCCAAACGGATCAGAGTCCAGGACCGGGCGGTCGCAACCTCTGCCCCCGCAGGAACTATATTACGCGGCAATCAGGGCCACATCCTGAATCCTCAGGGCAAGAATCCAACCCACAAGGCAGCATCCGTATCCGCCCCACAAGCCGCACTGGCCGATGGATTATCAACCGCCCTGTGCCTAATGCCCGTTTCTGACGCGACCACAATGGTGTCGCGTTTCCCGGGGTCACAGATAGAAATGCTGATCTGAAGCGGCACAGATCTCATTTCGATCTATTGATGCATTGAGAGGCTGGTCGAACCATGAGATCTGGGACTTGGTTTCAGGACCGTCAGACGATGATTTGCTGGAAATTCGCATGAGCAGCCTCATCTGACGGTTCCGTTGCAAAGTTTATGTTGTTCGGAGTTCCACTATTGGTCGATGGGTTATTCGCGACAACCATTGCTTGCTCAAATCAACATTATAATTGAGACATTGCTGAAATGCGCGGCATTTGAAGGTTTGGGCTCGCACCAGACCTCAGATGCGCTGCGGATTTGCACGTCGAAGGGGACATACGCTGCGAGCGCATAATCCGGAAGTGAATGAATTCAAACATAGCTGGCAAAGCCACCCTTCAGCGCATTCCCAATCTTTTTTGCATGAGTTCGTCGATTTTCAGGAACCTTTCCTCGTTTCCTGCATCCAAAGAACCAGGAGCGCACGAATGCGCACCTGGTGAAAACCTTGGAAAGAACCTAACCATGCTTAGAAAAACCGTAATTGTTTTTGGATTTATCGTCGCTGCTGCTCCAGCTGCCAAAGCTCACGATGAACAAGCTCTCGCCAATGCGCCAGCCGGTGATCCTTATGTAAAAGTGAGCGACGTTCTCCCCTTGCCCGAGTTCATCCCTGGTCTGGGAACGCTTTTCGTGGATCCGGCCACATTGCCCGCTGGTCCGTTCCTCGCCTATGATCGTGACGGCCGACTGTCAGCCACGGTCTACATGACCCCCCTTGATGATCTGCAAAACGGGACGTCATTTGACGGTCTGAACATTGGCTCACACACAGTCAGTTCAACAGATATATACTATAATGCCGGGCACCCTGGTGTGGATAAGCCACACGCACATATCGTTCTGTTTCACGATGAAAACGCAAAAGATCGCCTGGCTGAATGATCTGTACGCGACGTCATGCTGTATGGCTTGGGGGATGTGCAGCCGCCGCCGTCGCTGGCTCCCGGATCGCGCTAGCGCATCCGGTCGCCACGATTGAGATGCGCGGCAGCCCGCGCGGCGAACGCATCTGGTATGATCCTATTGGGCTTGCGGTGTCTCCGGGCACCACCATCCGGTTCATCAATCGCGATCCCGGCAACAGTCATACGGCGACCACCTTTCATCCGGCAAACTATGATCGAAGGCGACGTATTCCCAGTGCGGCCGAACCGTGGGACAGTGACTTTTTGCTTCCGGATGAGTATTTTGAAGTCACCCTGACCGCACCAGGCGTATATGACTACTACTGCCTACCACACGAAATGGCGGCGATGGTTGGTCGCATAGTAGTTGGAACCCCTGGCGACTCCGGCTGGGAGGGAAGTTCACACGATGAGAGTGATGTTTCGGAAGATGTCCTGGCAGCTTTGCCTTTGGTACAGAAGATCCTTTCGGAAGGCATCGTTCGCAGGGAGGACTGATCATGAAGATCCAAACAAGCCTCAGGCAACAAGCATCCAGCAATGTGGCCAAGTCGGAAGCTGAGCTTGTAAGTGCCGCACGTGAAGGAAGCGAGCTGGCGGTTAGGGAACTTATCCGTCGCCTGAACCCCCGCCTGTTTCGCGTTGCCCGGGGTATTGTTGACAGTGACGCCGAGGCAGAAGAAGCGCTGCAGGACGCTTATCTTTCTGCGTTCAGCAAATTGAAGGGTTTTCGTGAGCAGGCCCGTTTTTCCACCTGGATCACCCGGATCGTGATCAACACGTCGCGTATGCAGCGCAGACGGGCGCCTGTTTCTGAAGAGTACGACACGGTGGACGAAATCAGCACACCCAGGGTGATTATGTTCCCCGGACAAAGCTCCGAACTGCCCGACGCAACGCTTGGGCGCGCGCAATTGAGAGACTTGCTTGAAACTGCCGTTTCCGATCTGCCACCCCATCTGCGACTGCCGTTTCTGCTGCGCGAAGCAGAAGATATGAGTATCCTTGCCATCGCAAGCGAACTTCAGATCAACCCGATAACCGTAAAAACACGCCTCTTTCGCGCCCGACATCGATTGCGGATTACAATCGAACACCGGATCAGGGGTGGCTTCGAAGCAATCTTCCCATTTGGCGGCAAACGATGCGCCAACATGACCAGTTTCGTAGTAGCGAGATTGCAAGCGGACGGCGCTCTTTGACGCAGCTCTCTCGACCCAGAGCCTACATCGACGACCTGGTCAGTCGCCGCAGCTTTCGTTTTGCGGTCATTCGCACCAGTGTCATCCGCTCACGCCGATCTTGCTGGTGTTGCTTCGAATGGCTATGTTGAGGATGCTTCTAGGGAAAGCCTCCAGGTCCGCGGAAAGCTGTCATCGGCATCTCTTTCAACAAAACGACAGCCTTATTTCGGTATGTCTCAAGCTCGGATTCAGCGGACCATCGAGCCAAAAATGAGGACACCGATGACAAAATCCCTGGACCAACTGCGCCGCGACGCCAAAGCACTTCGCAAAGCCTATGAAGCAGGCGAATTGCGTGCCCGTCAACGCATCGCAAACTACCCACCTCGACCGGAGGCAACAGCTCTCAGGCACTCGGACTATTTGCATGTAATTGCGCGCGAGAACAGTTTTCCGTCCTGGCCTGCCCTAAAGTTCGCAGCCGAACTGCTAGGCATGGACAATGCCGCCAAACGGCAGCGCCTGAAACTGGCCCTCGCTCAGGGTCACTTCACCGCAGTTAGTCAGCTGCTGGCTGACACACAAGATCTGGCAGACGGAGATATCGGGCTTTGCCTGGCTCTTTATCGCAAGGCGGATGTGTTGGAATTTCTCGAACAAACACCAAAACTGGCGACGCAGCTCATTGGCGATCTGGCGCCTCCTTTGACAATCCTTGCCCGATCCAAGTGGATCCATCACGCGCCTGAGCGGTCCCAAGACATGCTTGATATCGCAAACGCAGTATTGGAAGCTGGTGCTGACATTGATCTCGGCGCGCCAGTCTATCATGGCAATGACTACAAGCTATCACCGCTCTACTTCGCCATAGGGCATTCGGACAATATGATTCTTGGGCAATGGCTGCTGGAGAACGGCGCAAATCCGAACGACGGCGAGAGTCTTTATCACTCAACCGAGCTGGGTCATCACAAGGGGTTGCAACTGCTACTGGATCATGGCGCCGACCCGAAGGGGACAAACGCATTGCTGCGCGCGATGGATTTCGATGACACAACGGCTGTTCAGATGCTTCTCGATCATGGGGCCAAAGTAGATGAATTTGACGGGACGCATATTGGCGGCGAAGCTCCTTGGGTCGTTCCCGCGCTGCACCAGGCGGCGCGCAGGATGTCCTCACCTGAGATGGTGGAGCTGCTGCTTGAAAACGGCGCCGATCTGAACCGCCCGTTCAAGGACACAACGCCCTATGCCTATGCGCGGGTGTTTGGAAATGCCAGTTTGGCGAGGATGCTTGAAGAACGCGGCGCAGATACAGCCTTGAGTGAAATCGAAATTACATTCAGTACCGTTGCCGATGACGTTCAGCCGCCGGGCACCCTTGATCCAGACAAGATACCTGATGCATACCGCAATATCATCCGAATGATCCTGCATATCCCGGGCAAACTGGATCACGTTCGACGGTTGGTCGCCGCAGGAGTCGAATATGACCGTCCAGATACCGAAGGATTGACACCGGTGCAGGTTGCCGGATGGGAAGGCTTGCCAGACGTCATGGAGTACCTTCTGTCGCTAAAGCCAGACCTGACACATGTGAACGGCTATGGAGGGACACTTCTGTCGACAATCATTCATGGATCGGAGAACTGCCCGCAGCGATTAGACCGCGACTATACTCTGTGCCTGAGTCTGGCATTGCGTGAAGGCGTCGCTCTTCCGCGCCGTGCCATAGAACTGGCAAGCCAGGATGCCGTATCCGAGTTTTTGTCAGATTGGGCGGAACGATATCCCGATCAAGTTGTCGACGGTGGTGTCGCCTAAACTGGTTTATGCGATCATGACAGCAGGTAATGGCGAAGGCGGAAGGCTGGATTCGCCAGACTATTCCGTCTCCGCACGGTTATGAATTCGAAAAGAAATCTGTAACAGCGTCGATGATCATCTCATGCTTGGCAGCGCGAGCCGTGCCGCCATCTGAGCAGATGATTTCGTCTCCCGGTTCTTCTTTCGCCAAAAGCTCATAACCTCCGGGCTTGCAGCGACCCAGGAAATCAAAATGCGATAACGTCTTCGGCTCGATATAGCGCGAATTGCTCTCTGGTAGGGCAGCTATCAACGCGCGGGATTCAATGTCGAGCGTCAAACCCGAATTCATAATTGGCGCCCCAAAGACAAGCATGGGGCGGTCGATTTGACGAAGACTCGCTTCGGAAAAGCTTTGTGTTCCGCCAAGATCAAAAACTGCAAATGCTCTGATCCGGTGGTCGGACAAATCGGCCTCCATTTGAGCGCGATCTTCAGGTGTTTGTGCGATTTTCCAATCCGAAAGGATGCCACAGGCCAGCTCGTCTGGCTGAGTGTCGCAAAACTGACCTAATCCAGCCGCGTCGTAGCGCGCGCCGGCCAAGGCAACAGCCGTGAACCCACCCAGAGAGTGTCCCGCCATATAGATCCTGTCTGAATCGACATATTGCGAAAAATCAGATGCGCCAGTCGCATGGTCTATGACACGGGAAATGTCTTTTGGCCGCTCCCATAGTTGCCGAGTCAGATCGGGGTCGCGGGACCAGGTTGATGTACCAGGATGGCTGACGGCGGCCACAATGTAACCGCGGCGCGCTAGGGCCCCGGCAAGCCACGCCTGATTGTAGGCGTTGCCAAACATACCATGAGATAAAACAACAAGTGGGAACCGGCTCGTCGCTGGTGTGGCATCTTTCACAACTTTTGTTCCCACCCACACTTCGCTTTCGAAGTCGTAAGTCTCCGGCCCAGTTGCTTTGGTTGGATACCAAATAAATCCGGACAGATCGCGTTCTCCCTCAACGTCGGCGACTTTCAGTTCTGTCATTGCTGGCCAATAGGGTTGAGCAAAAGCCATGGCTGCGCACATAGCTAAGAATCCAGCAAGAAGGTAAGAAGAGTGTCTCATCGAAAGCTCCGGTCATCGTTCAAGATAAGTCAAAGCTGAGCCGTAGGTTTGTTTGAAACAATGCTATGCACTGCCTATACCTGTCCTTGATCCTGATCGAGGACAGATCGCAATAGAAAGAGGACAAATGGACAGCCCCGGGTTGATCAGTTTCCCCTTGCCGCTGGCGACAGCGTTGCTTTGCGGTGTGCTTGCCATGCTGGCCTGGCGGCTGGATCTGGGCTTTCGTCCGGCCAACATGTTGTTCTCGGCCTTCTTTGGGGTGGGCGCCGTTTCATCCCTGTTGGTCGGTCTGCGGTTTGGCTATGGAGTCGAGGAGTTGATCCCGCTGCAACGCACGTTGCCCTTGTTTCTCGGGCCACTCCTTTATCTGAGCTTTGCATCCTTGACTGTCGAAAGGCACGACGTCGCCAAGATCGTCATGATGCACCTGGGTGCGCCTTTCATTTTAATCGGGTTGTATCTGCTTTTGGCTAGCGACCTGAGAAGTCTGGATTGGGTAATCAGTGCCAGTTATTCGTATTATTGCATCGCTCTCTTCATACTTTGGCGAAAGGGGCCCGACGCACTGAGTCAAGCACGGGTCGATGTCACGCAGACCCTTTCCAACTGGCTTTTGCGCGGCATTGGATTTCTCGTCTTTGTACTTGTTTTGGATAGCGCGATCGCAATCGACTTTGCCGTCAACAAAGGCGCCAATGCCTCAATGCTGATTTCTTACGGAACTGTTCCGTTGATCTTTCTGCTTCTTGCGACGTCAATCACGCTCCCATTGATGTTTTCCAAAGCTAACGCGGTGTCGAACCCAGCGCCAGTAGCCAATACTGAAGACGAAGAAGTCGTGGATCTACTGCAGGCATTGATGTATGAACAACAGCTTTTTTTGGACCCCAATATTACGGTCCAACGGCTTGCCAAGCGCCTGAGCCTTCCGGCCCGCACCGTGTCGTCTGCTGTCAACAGAACGCAGGGAACCAACATGTCGCAATACGTGAACGAGTTTCGTTTGGCGCATGCGGCCCGGTTGCTTACACAGACTGATGAAAGCGTTGCCAACATCGCCACTCAATCAGGGTTTTTGGCACGTTCAAATTTCTATCGTGCATTCCAACGGGTCTACGGACAATCGCCTACCGAGTACCGGACACTTAGCAATTCAAAAGAGAAACCATCATTCGACGGCCATGGCTCGCCAAGATCTAAGCATTCTTACTCGACGTAAACACTCGGTCTTAAATCAATTGATGGTAGTCTCGGCCAAGAGCGGTCACTCGCTACAGTACCCGGGCGCTGGGGTGCGGCCCGTCAGAGGAGGCAGTCGCTGCATCCGCGAAGTTACGCGACATGCGAACTCACACACAGCGGGACTTTTCTGCCGTTTGTCTCGCCAAGAGAAATGGCCGCCTTGGCCTCGAAGCAGACCTGCACATTCTGCAGGGCGCAGGTTAAGTGAACCTTCGCGGCGGTCTCAATTATGTAGATCGGATTTTTGCGAAATAGATGATAACGGGAACCACGTCGGAAGTATTGCTTTGATATTAAAGACGCACCTCTAACCCAATGCAGTAGTATCCGAATTTGCCGTATGTCGGACTAGTATTGTGAAACATAGTGGTCAAAGTCACTTTTTTGCGCAAAGCAATTCACTGGCCTTTTCGCCAATCATGATGGCAGGCGCGTTGGTGTTGCCGCTGACGATTTCGGGCATGATTGAACAATCGGCGACGCGAAGGTTCTCGATACCTTTAACCTTCAGACTTGGGTCCACAACGGCGGTTTCAGAGGTACCCATCGCGCAAGTTCCGGTCGGGTGATAGATCGAGACAGAATTCGAACGCGCCCAATCCAATGTACCTTCGTAATCATCGCGAGACAGATCCGATGTTGGGCGGAATTCTTCTGAAATTTTAGAAGCTAAGGGATCATGCCGGGCGATGTCGCGCGCGATGTTCACGCCGTCTACGAGGGTTCTGCAATCTGATTCAGTCGACAGGTAATTTGGAATAATCTTGACGTAGCTGCTTGGGTCAGGGCCATCCAGACGCAGTTCTCCGCGGCTTTCCGGTCTAAGTTGACAGACGGACATTGTGAACGCTGAAAACGGATGGACGCCCTCTCCTGGGCTGTCAGCAGACCACGGTTGAACGTGGAATTGTATGTCTGGTGACTGGACCTCAGGACGGGTTTTTAGGAACCCGGTGGCCAGACTGGCCGCCATCGTCATCGGCCCTGCTCGAAACATTGCATACTTCAATGCTATGCGAGCCTGATTGAACAAGCTTCGTACTTCGTCATTCAAAGTCGGTTCATTGCACTTGAAAACAAGGCGTGCCTGAAGGTGATCCTGCAGGCCCTTGCCGACACCGGGCAAAGAATGAATGGGTTCGACGCCGTTGGCCTTCAGATGATCCGGATCGCCGATACCCGACAACATCAAAATCTGAGGGGAGTTGATAGCGCCACCGGACAGGATAATCTCGCGCCGCACTTTGACGGACTTCACTTTGCCCGATCGATCGCGATAGAGAAGCCCGGTAGCTTTCTTTCCGTCCATTTCGATCCGAGTTACCAACGCGCGGGTCACGATGTTCAGGTTTGGTCGGCTGCGAATTGGCTTGAGGTAGGCAACCGCAGCACTGCAGCGGCGACCATTTCGTGTGGTCAGTTGAAAGTATCCAACACCTTCCTGATTGGCCCCGTTGTAATCGGGATTGAAGGGATAACCAGCCGTCTGCGCCGCGACGACCCAAGCATCGCATATGGGGCGTTGAATGCGCATGTTGGAAACCGCAAGAGGGCCTCCGATTCCGTGGAATTCGTCCTCGCCTCGTTCCTGATCCTCGCTGCGCTTAAACAGGGGCAACACATCATCCCAGCCCCAGCCGACATTCCCCATTTGGCGCCAGCGGTCATAGTCCTCTTGCTGTCCACGTACATAAAGAAGACCGTTCAGGGAGGACGATCCACCGAGTACTTTGCCACGTGGCCAGTCAATGGATCGCCCGTTCAGACCAGGATCAGGCTCGGTGCGGTAGCACCAGTCAACCGACGGGTTGTGCATCGTTTTAAAATAGCCAACGGGGATATGAATCCAAGGGTTGGTGTCGGGTCCGCCAGCCTCGAACAAAGCGACTTTGGTGTTGGGATCGGCACTCAGGCGATTGGCAATGACACAGCCCGAAGATCCGGCTCCGACGACTGCATAATCTACCTCCATGACGATCTCCTTCCAAGGTTGTTGAAAAAAACTCTATGCAAATTGCCAGAACTATACTAGCCTTTTTTGATACAAAACGTCTCATTAATTGTGATCAGGGAGGTAAGCAATGGAGATTGGACAAAAGTTAAGTGGCATCTCAAGACGGGATTTTTTCCGTGTGGCCGGGCGCTATGGCATGAGCTCGACACTCTTGGCGGCCGGAGGGTTTGGTGGGGCGATGAGTCTTGCAAACTTGGCACATGCGGCTGAATCGACCTATGAAAAGCGGTTTTCGAAAGAGGCGAAACACACGCTGAAATTCGGAGCGTCGGGGTTCAACACTCGGAACCTGCTGATCGAACGCGCAGGTGCGATTGAATTCGCCCGCGATCTGGAAGAGCGCACAGACGGCGAGATTCGCATCGAGTTCATTGGCGACAATCAGATCTGTGGCCAGTTGAGCTGTGTTGAAAAAACCCAGCAGGGAATCGTCGACATCTATGCAGCGTCGACCCAGAACTCTGCCGGAGGAGCGCCTTATCTGAACGTGTTGGACTATGCCTATATGTTCCCCAGCCGGGCGGCGCAGTATCACTTCTTCTATAGCCCGGCGAGCCAGCGCATCCTGCGTGACCCGCTTGAAAAGCGCCACGGGCTGAAATTCCTGTTCACCCATTGCGAATTGCGCGGTCTGCAGATGGGTTCGACCTTCTCAGATAAGCCGACGGTGACCAAGCTGGAAGAGCTGTTCGGCACCAAAAACCGTGTGACCGGGACGCAGCTGGGTCGGATCGCCATGCAGCTGCTAAATCTGAACCCGGTGCCGGTGGCTTGGGAAGAAACGCTGGACGCCCTTAAAACTGGTTTGATTGATGGGGCCGAAACCTGGGCATCGGCTGTGGCTTACGCCAACATGTCGCCCGTGGTCTCTCAATCGGTGAACCTCAAGTTCTTCTGCGGAACAGAACATACGTCGATGTCCGCCAAGGTCTTTGACGGTCTGAGCGGAGAGCTGCAGGACGCAGTTATGGAATCGTCCTATTTCACGCAGGCGCTTATTCAGGGTGCCAATGAGGCGGCGTTGATGAACACCGTCGGGTTCTCTGACCCGCAGCTGCCCAATACCATTTTCGCCGAAAATGGTGTGCGCCCAGCTTTCCTGGCGGACGATCAGATCAAACTGGCCGAAGAGATGTGTGCCCCGAACCACAATCCGGAACCCTGGGCGCAATGGCGCGAGCGGTTGAACAAATGGGCCGGCGGTATCGACACCTATCAAGAGATCTACGACATCGCGCGTGAAATACCGGCGGATACCCGTGCCGAAAACGTTGAACCCCGCCGTTGGTGGAAAGGCGGGGCCTGATCTAGAATAACGAACCGGCCCTTCGTGGGCCGGTTCCACAAAACACCGACTGGGAGGACGGGGTTCATGTCTTTAGCGGCAGATATTGGCGCGATTTTCAGCGCATTACTCAGCCTGGATTCATTCGAGATTCAATCTGCTTTGGAATCTGACGCAGCATGGGTTGTTGGCACGGTTGTTGCGGCACTCGGCGGCCTTCTTGTCATGCTGATCTATCGCAAGGTGCCCATCATCGAACGCCATTTCGAGCGTTCGGTCATGGTGTATTCCTATCTCGCCATCGCGCTAATCATATTCTGGGGCGTGATCGACCGCTTTGTCTTTAATGATCAAGAGCCCTGGTCCACAACCATTCCACCGCTTCTGTTTATGGTGATGGCCTGGTTTGGGGCCTCGTACAACGTGCGCCTGCGTACGCACCTGAGTTTCAGCGAATTTCGCACCGCAATGCCGCGCGGCGGACAATTGGCGTGCCTGTTTCTGGACGCTGTGTTGTGGTTCATCTTTGCAGTCATCGTGATCGTGACCACGACGCGTTTGGTTGCCTTGTCGGCATCAAACTTCCAGATCGTTCTTGGGACCGACAACATCATGCAGTGGTGGTTCCTGCTGGCAGCACCGCTGTCCTTCTTCCTGATGGTCGGCCGCGTATTTCAAAATCTGGCCGATGATTTGCACAACTGGAAAACCGGAGAGCCGCTGATCAAGCAGGCTGTGATAGGGGCAGACTGATGACAGACGGAACCTGGGTTACATTGATATCGCTCGGCGTGACATTCCTGTTCATGCTGGGCGTGCCGGTCTTGTTGGTCATTGGGTACTGGGTGATCGGCTGCTCGTTCGTTCTGGGCCTGACACTCGATAATATGGGCGCGGAACTGTTGAACGTCTTTAACAAGGGTTTTGCTTTGCTGGCGATGCCACTGTTCATCCTGACCGGTGACCTGATCAACAAATCGGGTATCGCACGGCGGTTGAGCGATTTTGCCTATTCCTGTCTGGGCTGGATACGTGGTGGGCTGGCTATGGCCTCTCTTGGGGCATGCGGGCTGTTTGCCGCGATTTCCGGATCAAATTCCGCAACAACTGCGACAATCGGATCGATGCTACACCCCGAGATGGTTAAGGGTGGCTATGACGAACGGTTCAGCGCTGCCACGGCAGCGGCGGGCGGTACTGTCGGAATCATCATCCCACCATCAATCATCTTCATCGTCTACGGCTTCCTGATGAACCTACCGATTTCCGAGTTGTTCGTGGCCGGGATCCTGCCCGGGGCGTTGATGGTGATCGGCATGCAATTCGCCTGCTGGATCATCTGCCGCATGAACGGCTGGGGCCATCTGATCCCGCTTCAACTAAACCGTATCCTCAAAACCGCCTTTGGCGCCTGGCTTGGGTTCTTTGCTATCGGGTTGGTGCTTTGGGGTATCTATACTGGTAAATTCTCTCCAACCGAGGCTGCGGGGGTCACCGTAGGTTTCTGCGTAATCGCAGGGTTGGTCAGCTATCCGATCAACCGCATCATGGGGGCCCGCGACGACATCCCTCCCACCGAGAAGAGTTTTGCCGAGATGCTGGTGGTCGAAGGCTTTACCATCCCTGAGATCCCGTCGATTGTGATCCGCTCAGCCCAGATCACAGGCATTCTTGCGCCGCTGATCGCGATCTCGGTCGTCATGCAGCAGATCCTGTCGCTGCTGGGTGCGCAACAAACCATTGGGGATTTCGTGACCTCGATGGGTGGATATTACGCGGTTCTGTTTACGTCGATGGTCATCGTCTTCTTCTCAGGCATGGTGCTTGAAAGCCTACCGGTGACGATTATCCTTGCGCCGATCCTCGCGCCGATTGCGGCGTCCGTAGGTGTAGATCCGATCCATTTCTCGGTGATCTTTCTGGTAGGTGCGTCCATCGGGTTCATCACCCCACCTTACGGTCTGAACCTCTATGTCGCATCAGGCGTGACGGGTGTCCCGTACTTCCGACTACTGCGTTATACGGTGCCATACCTTGTGGCGCTGCTATCTGTGTGGATTTTGGTGTCTCTGGTGCCCGATCTGGCCTTGATCCTGTTGCCAAACAACTAGAATGTAGCGGAATGGCCAATGCGGACGCACCACAAAAAGAAACCCAGATTCCGACTAATCTGAGATTACTGCTAATCTTAGAAGAGGTCGCCAAGCGTGGTGTTGCAGTCAAACCGTCGGACCTGATCGAAGCATTGGGTCTGGCAAAGCCGACGATTCATCGTCTGCTGCAAACAGCCGAGGGTGAAGGGTTTCTTCAACGTGATCTTGACGGTCGATCCTATGGACCTGGGCCGCGATTGCGACTGCTTTCAGTAAACACAGTGTCGTCAGAACACCTGCGCACGGCCCGCCTTGCGATCCTAAGAGGCGTTGCAGATGAAATTGGTGAAACCTGCAACCTCGCCATCCCAGACCGAGAGGGCATGATCTATCTGGACCGTGTGGAAACGAAATGGCCCCTGAGAATTCAATTGCCAATTGGAACACAGGTTCCGTTTCACTGCACCGCCAGCGGAAAGATGTATCTTTCTACGCTTCGTCAGAACACGCTGGACGGGTTTCTTTCTGCCGGTAAGTTTAATCCAAACACCGAAAGTACAATAACTGATCCTGAAGCTCTACGTGTCGAAGTCATAAATATTGCGCGAAGAGGGTACTCAACTGACGACGAAGAATTCATGCCTGGGATGACCGCAGTAGCTGTGCCTGTGTTAGATGAAAACAACCGGCTCGCGGCCACGTTGTCCGTTCACGCGCCGACTCAGCGTCACGATTTGGGTGGTTTGACGCAGTTCCTTTCGTTATTGCAGGTTGGAGCAACCAAAATATCAGGATTGCTTACGTCGTAGGAAAGCGTTGGGATTTGTCTGACGTCAGCACCAATGGGACAGTTTAGAGTGGTTTTGCTCTTGAACCCTTTGGACCCCTTCTCAAGCGCTGTTATTTCTTTGATGTTACGCCCCCAACATATGACAAGGGCATGCGGTGAGATCGACCTGCCATTGCTTTCGCAAGGGATAATTGACAAACGAATGGCTTCGATGACTCCCGCGGCATCGATGGTTGTAAACGCACGAATGGAGGACTGAACCTTTTCCTTGCCCTTACCGCCGTTCCTCAACCATTTGATCGCTGCAGCCGCACTCGGTTGCTTTGATCGGGGAGCTGCCGGTTCCAAGGAACTATCAGTGTAGTCTGGCGCGTACTAGATAGGCTTCAATTGTGTCACCGCCAAGGGCACGAATGGCCTCCAATCGGTGGAGGCCTTCGATCAGCACAACTCTCTTGTTGCCAGCGCGTAATTGGATCGGTGTGGTCTAGCCGTTCTTCAGAATATCCTCGGTAAGCGTCAGAACTTTATTCCGATCAAGTGTTTTTGTACGTTTTACAGGCACATAGATCAATTTACGCGGGCATGATCTTTTCTCCAGCATAAGCTACCTGTGCAACCATTCGTGCATTTGGCACGGTTCGGATTTACTCTCAAATGCGGGCGCTGGACTGTACATCAAAGTACCGAACGAACAGCGCCGCGCAGTTCCTGATGCATGATCCAAGTCGCTGGCTCACCGTCACTTTCGATATGAGAGAAGGCCACGATCTGAGCAGCGCCATCATTCTGTTCCGATCCGGTTTCGGGAAGATCGAGCTCCAGATATTCCGCGATCAATAGCCCTGCTTTTTTGAAGACCTTAATGGATGTCTCGCGCGAATTGTAACCGGCTGCCTGAGATAGTTGACCAATTGTCAGACCTTCCTTCCCTGCGATTGAAAGTGCTCTGAGCATAGTAACCTGCGCAGGTGTAAACCTGACTTGGCGCATGGCTTCTGTGTATTCTCTTTCGCTGGGAACAAGCGTGCCGGAGTTTCTCTCTAAACGGCGTTGCACACTGCGCTTCCTGTCACGTTCTTCCAAGATTTTTTTCAATGCTTCGATAGCGATTTCCGGTGTTTCGCCAACTGCATCGGCAATCATGGCTTGCGTTTTAGCGGGTGGCTTGGGGAACGCTCGTGCAACGCTGTTACCACTCAGAATTCCGGCTTTTATCATATACTTTCCGAACTCTACTTCGATAACTCCAGATACGTCAGCATTCCGCGATGTTCGAACACTGCGGTCTTGAAATTCTCGCTGTTCCCTACCAAGAACTGAAGCCTTTGCGCTCTGAAGACTGATTTTAGGGGCTCTATTGCGCATCAGAGGAACACCACAAAAACCGTCGCTACGAACACCACTGACGCGATAAAATATTTGATTCCGTAAGTTAGGCGGCGAACTCTTTCGGCTTTGAGCCTTTTGCCCAGATTTTCGTCAATCGAGTTATGTTTCACAATGCGATCCTTCCGGCTATGCCAGTGCGACGGCGAATTCCAACAGCCTATTGCCGCGGCAAATTTTCGGCGCATGTATCATTCTGGAGATTAAAAGGTTGATTGCATTCCCATCCATCACCTCTTCGGTTCAAATGAGCGTTTGATGGGACGATGAATGCCGTGCATTTGTCTTGGTTCGCGCGGAAACCACGCTCGCATTTCCATCCTGAATAGGTGTCAGACGCGAGGTATGCGTTCTCAGGAACTGTCACAAAGACGCAGCCAGCTTCCGTTGCTTTGAATCCTCTAAGGCACACCCAGCCATCCGCGCTTCTCCGATCAGATAAGCGCCCGTTTTCGGGGACTTCTATTTCGACACAATCCCGGCCCTCTTTGCGAAAACCCCAGTCGCAATGTGTTTCCTGCGCGCCAAATCGGGTTTCGATGAACCCGTTTTTGGGCACAAACACCTCTTCACATTTTTCTTCGACACGTCGAAACAAACGAGCGCACTTCCAGCGGTCTCCCGTTGAAGCAAGGTAGGCGTTTTCCGGAACTTCTACCTCCTCACATCGATCCTCCACACGCTTGAAACCATGGTTGCACACCCAGCCTGGACCATAGAAACTGCCGGTCAAATGCGCGTTTTCAGGTACATTTTCCTTGTGGCATGATCCGCCCTTGTACTCGTAACCTTCTTCACAAACCAATCCGTCCGCATTGCCAGCCACTTGGGCGTTCGCAGGCGCTACTTGACCTGAAAATTGCGTTCCCGAAAGCAGCACCAAGATTGTGGGGATTAAACGCGAAATACCGCGCGTACTTTTTAATGCAAACCAGTTAAAGCGGTGTCTGGTGCCGGATCTATAGGGCATCAGGCACGCATTTTATGAGCCATCTAGTGACCATGTATAGCCTTCTTTCATGTGTCGCACATCGTTTGGAAATTATCAGGAGACAATTGCGAATGTTTGCGAGTGACGAGTTCGTTCCGAACACCCTAGCGAAACCCGTTCCTAAGCTTGGGTACATGCTACAGTCATTCTGAAGGCCATTGGGTCATCGAAGTCGGCAGCATCGCGACGACGAGTAAATTTTCCCAATGCTCTCTTGTGGTTCTTACCCAGCATAGAGTCAAGAAAGTTTCCTCCGTCGCAAAGCCCACTTTGAACAAGAGCGGACGCAGATTGATTCCCAGGCTGCAACCGCAGCAAACGGCAACTCAGTGGCCATGTGTCCGCGACGCACTAGGAGAACAGCGTCCTCACTGTGACCCGATAGGTGCAGCGAAATGAGCATTCGAACAAGAATTGGAAAACTGGAGAAGATGGCCGGTGGCGGGGAACCCGATTGGTGCCCTCAGTTTGAAGCAGGCGCATCTGGGTCTTTCGTGGCTGGTGAATTCCCAGAAGTTGGACTAGTGCGGCTGGTCCGCAAGGTGGACGAGGAAGATGAGGATTTTCGCCATCGTGTCTATTTGGAGACTTCCAGGGCGACTGCGGGCATGTCCGATGAAGTTTATCGAAGGCTCACGACAGGAACCTTGGAGGGATGCCTAAGAGCACTGGAGACTGAAATAGCAAAACACGATCCGAAGCTTTTGGTCGAGCTGAAAGAACTTGGAGGTCTAAATATTCAAGCTTAACAATCGCTTGCAGAAGTTGGGAGCACATTTATAAGAATCGAAGGCACACTACACTTGGGTGGAGCCCAGATTGACTGAAGAGCAACTGGACGCCGATGTCAAAGAAGTTCGGCGTGAGAAGTGTTTGTCGAGTGATACAAAATCGTCGCGACTCGTTGGAATGCATCAGAGGATTGAGGCTGGTGGACTTCGTTGCATCGGTAGCGATATTTCTAAACGAGAAAACACAACTCTCACTGCAAAACTACTGGCACGGTGCAGCCAATACCATGGGCAACGGCTTTGATGGCTGGAGGTACGACGCGCCGAACTCGTACCCCCTCTTTGAAATCGCAAATCCTATCATGACGCGCCGTATCTGCTTGGTATTGGTGCCACGTGTTTGAATTATGTCTGCGATAAGAAAAGATAGGGTCTACGGGAATCCCCCAATTTTCAGACAAGGCCCCTACAAGATAGATTGAGTTCAACGGAACAACACTACCACTCCGTAAATCCCCCTCAAGAGAGAGGGGCTGGCTAAGACCCCCTCATCCAGCCCCTCACCACCTTCACTCTCAATCATTTGTGAGACGGTGGGTTTCTCCCCTTGATGCTCACGCAGAGCAACCTTCGCATCTTAGCACAGAACCCCGTCAATTTCAGCCCGCTAGAAATGGGGAGTGTCCGGTGAGGCCTTCGTTGCCAGAAAGTGATCCGCCTATCGGTTAGCTCAACCCTGTGAGATTTTGATGGAATCAGTTTTTTTGTTAGTCTTACAAAATCAGGAACTCAATTCGTGTTAGTGAGTGGGAGATGGGTAATGGTTAGTAGAGTTTCGCTAGTAGCAATAGCTGCGCTCATAATGCCCGCAGCGACATTTGCAGCAACAGTCACATTTGAAGTCGAAATTACAGGAGTGACTAGAGCAGAAGAGTATTTTGTAAGAACTTATTCCAATGGCAGCACTATCGACGACAGTCGCGCTGCAGCGATATCAGCAAGCGGAACTGCTTCGTTTACCATAGATACTGATCTGCTTGACACACGAACTATCATTGGATCAGGACAGAATACATATCTGGAATACACCAGCAGACCCGACAATGCATCATCCGCTGTTGAACCTACATCTCTGACGACCTTACGCCAAACAGCGCCGACTACCAATGGACCAGAAGACAGCAATTACTCAAACAATCATTTGAGTTGGTCTACAGTATACGCGCAAGGGTCTAGGGACGGGTACTACTATGACTCTTTATCAATCGGTAATTCCACAAGCGCAAAGAACATACGTACAGGCCCAAGGGATCATGAGGTTCTATCGGAGAGTTTCCACTTTGGGCTTGCGACAAATGCTTCTTGGGACGGAACCAATGCTCCATTTCAACCAAGTGAAGTAGCGGAACACAGCCTGACAGGTCTGTTAGAATTGTTAGGTTATTATTATTCCAACAGCGATTCGGGAACACTGTACTTCAGCAGCCGCTTAATCGACCAAACCGACTATGATACGGTGAATTCTGCGACTGGTTCACGCTTGTTCATGTCGACAAGATTGGCGCGTGTATTTGTCGACGGCATCGAACAAGACCTGGGTACTTTGGGTCAAGTTTCACCCGTACCACTCCCAGCAGGCGCCCCCCTGCTCATCGGTGGCCTCGGATTTTTTGCGCTTATTCGGAGAAAGCGGAAAGCCTGAAATTGGTCTAGTGGCATTACCCAGCCCGTCTGAGCTGTGATTTAGCTGGTTCGGTGATAGTGCTGGGGTCGGGATGCGCGCGTCCAGATCCCTCAAACCCTGCATAGCATCTTCCAAAAAGCCGTTCTGACCATCGTGCTTCACTAGCTTGCCGAACCGCTTAGGATCACTGCCTAACACCTGATTCAGCTGGTCAATCAATTGGCTTTTCATCGCAGCACCTGATTAACGTATCATTCGTTCGACCATGCCGAATAATTGGTTAACGAGTGGTAAAAGTGATTACCGTCTTACGGATACATCATCCCAGAAAGGGTGTCAGTGGCGTGGTCTGGATCACAAGCGCTCTAGAGAAAGACAAATTCATCCGTAAGCCAGAATGGCTTTAATTCGAGCGGGCCAGTATCTTTATCCGGTTTCGCTCGTGCCTTTTGACGCTCAATCTCATTCAGCAGGAAAAAGATGCCAGCAGGCTTGCCAGCGAGGTTACTCGGAACCTCTAACTGTTTGAGCGTTGACCTTTTCTGAGCGCGCTCTGCCAAAATTGCCTCCGGTGCTTCGATCCAGCGATGGACTACACGCAGCATCGTTTGCTAATGCTACGCAAGCCACAAAGAAAAATGCAATACCAAGCAGTTACACGTCGAATTCGATGCGTTAAATTTATCGCTGTTGAAAAATAGAGCCTCTTACACTTTCCATGCCGCGCACTATCGGAGCCGGTCAAACACCGCAGTAAGCCCCATGGCAGCAAATCAACGCGCCCCACATCGAAAGCAACGAGAAACATGACGGCTGAAGTGTTTCTGCGATTCAGTGAGCCTGTTGGAAGGCCAGCTCTATCGATCGACTTAACGCCGCAAGTTTTGCAACATGCGCTTTCAGCACAGCAACAAACTCGTCACGTGCATCATTTGGTTCTGAATGTAACGGAAACAGAAGTCCGAAAGACATCCAACGCTCTGGCGTGACCGGAACAGTACGGATGCGCGCCTGGTCTACGTTTGTGGCTACCAGTTCATCTGCGATCGTGATTCCACCGCCGTCTGCTACCAGCGCGCAGGCCAGCGAGGACGATGCAACCTCACAAGTTTGCTTTGGGAGTACACCTGCCGAGCGGAACATATCATCGAGCTGATCGCGTAAAAGCAACCCGTGCATTAGACGAATAATTGGGAGATCTCTTAAGTCGTCCATAGACACTTCTTTCGCTTGGGCAAGCGGATGACCAACCGGGACAATAGCCTGCGCCCTCACGCGCAATAGCAGCTCGGTTTGGATATCCGGGTGTTCGACGGGCAGCGCGCCAATACCCACGTCATATTCCCGACCGGCCAGCCACTTCCCGGCTTCCCTGCGGGCGCGCACATCGAGACTGACATTGGTATCCGGGTTTGCCCTAACAAATTGACCAACAGCAGGGGAAGCCAGTGCGCGAGCGATACGCGGCATGGCGACAATCCTAAGGTTCTGGGTGCGGCCAGCGCGGATCTCGGCGGCAATGCCGGGGATCTCATCCAGATTGTTGAGGATGCGGCCGGCTTCTCGGTAAAACGCAAGCCCCTCGGGTGTTGGAGTGAGGTTGCGGCCACTGCGGTCAAAGAGATCAAGCCGCAACTCTCCCTCAAGGCCAGAAATCAAACGGCTCACCGCTGGTTGCGAAAGGTGCAGTATATTTGCTGCTGCTGCGAGTGATCCCTCAGACAGCGTAGCTCTGAATGCACGAAGCGCTTTGATGCTCATGTTCGCCACCATCACTTACATTTTTTGCAAGTAAACTAAACATCTTTGCATTTTTCGCAATTACTATCATCTGCTAGGTGAGATCAGGAGAGAAATTAGGGAGGACTCTATGAAACGCAGAACACTCATTTCTGCCGCACTGGCAGGCATCGCCCTTGTGGCAACAGCCACGGCCAGCTTTGCGGCTGACTGGCCCAAACGCCCGATCAACCTGGTTGTGCCCTACAAGGCAGGCGGCGGCACGGACGCCTATGCTCGCGCCATCTCGGCCGCCGCTGAAGGCATTTTGGATGTCCCGGTTGTGGTCGTGAACAAACCCGGCTCAGGTGGCTTGAATGGAGCCAATTCTGTGGTCGGAGCGCGGCCCGATGGGTACACCATGATGATGACCTCTGGTGGCTCATTCTTGCTGTCCACCATGACCCGCGACACGGATATTGATGCACTGGACAGCTTTGAGTTCGTCGCGCAGGTCGGCAAATTGCAAACCTCGTTGATGGTCCCTAAAGACAGCCCGTTCCAGTCCGTTCAGGACGTGATCGATGCGGCCAAAGCTGATCCTGGCTCGCTTCGTTGGGCGCATTCAGGTCGCGGTGGTTTCCACCATGTTGGCGGCCTGGGTTTTCTGGCCAACAACGGTATCGAAGCGCAGGATGTGCCGTTCAAAGGGGGCGGGCCAACCCGCGCCGCTCTGATCGGTTCACAAGCTGACTTCGGCTTTCTGGGCGTTCAACAGCTGGCCGGGTTCGAAGATCAATTGCGTGCTCTGGCTGTCAACAGCCAAGAACGCGACGGGATCATGAAGGATGTGCCTGCTTTTGGAGAGTTGGGCATTCCGTTTGCCGCAGTCTCCTCGCCGGTGATTGTTTTCGCTCCAAAGGGCACGCCTGCTGAGGTGGTCGCGGCGATGGAAACAGCGCTGGAACAGATCGCAGCAAAGCCTGAGTTCGCTGAATTGCTGGCGTCGCGCGGCACTGGTCCGGTCTATCAGAACGGCGCGGATGCCAAGGCAACGCTGAGCTCTATGAAAGAGGACGCCGCTCCATTGGTCGAGAGTCTGACCAACTAAGTCTTCATGGCCGGTGGCATAACGCCCCCGGCTTTTTTCCGTCCATGCATTATTCAGGGAGGATGACATGCGCACTTATGCCGAAGGTCTCGTGCTGGCCGTCGTTTCACTCGTGGCCATTTGGGGCGCGTGGCAGGTGCCCGCTGCATCGCCCGGCGACACATGGGCCGGGATTGTGCCCTTTGCGGCCTCCGTCGCTCTTCTGGGGTTGTCTGGCCTCTTGCTGGTGGGTGCGTCGAGTCAGGTGGGAGATGTCGCAACTGCCCGCGCGGATAGCGGCGCGACCGTTCAGATCATCGTGCTGTTCATCATCGCGTTGATCTACCAACAATCATTCCGCTGGTTTGGCTACTTGCTGCCCACGGCCATCGTGGCTCCCATCGTGCTTTATATGTTCGGTGTGCGGAGCTGGATCGGCCTTGCGGTATCCGTGGTCATCTGCCCGCTGGTTTTCCACCTCATCTTTTTTGTGCTGCTTGGTGTCTTCCCGCCCTACGGCGAAGTGTTCGACCTGCTCAGCTGGATACAGGGGTAAGTCTCATGGAAATTTTTCCCGCCCTTCTTTCGGTCATCACCGACCCAATGCTGCTCTTTGCCATCGTTCTTGCCGCTGCTGTGGGCATGATCGTGGGTGCAACGCCTGGTCTGACTGCATCAGCGGCAATCGCGATGCTGCTGCCCATCACCTTCTATATGTCGCCGCTCTTTGCGCTCGCCTTTCTTTATGTGATCGGAAAGTCCGGACGCTATGGCGGTTCTATCGCCGCGATCCTGTTCAATACGCCTGGCACCGCCGCCAGTGCCGCGACACAGATCGACGGCTATCCACTGGCCCGCGCTGGCAAAGCGGGAAAAGCAATGAAGGTTGCCACGATTTCATCCGTGATCGGCGATCTCATGGGCGACATTCTGTTGGTTGTTGGCGTGGGGTTCATCGCGGCAATTGCGCTGAAGCTGGGGCCACCAGAAACCTTTGCCATCTACTTTGCTGCCTTTGTGGTGATCGGCTCGGTGATCGGAAAGTCCATCGTCAAAGGTCTGGCCTCCGCACTCCTGGGTATTCTGGTGGCAATGGTTGGACTCGATCCGATTTCCAGCGAAGAGCGCTACACGTTCGGCTCGTTCGATCTTTCCAACGGGATCGGCTTGGTGCCGCTGATGATTGGTGTCTTTGTCTTGGGCGAAGTCTTTGCGCAACTTGAAGAGCGGCGCAAAGCGACTGGCGAAACCAAGGAAAACGAAAGCTCTGCTGACGGCAATGATCTGACATGGGAGGAATACAAACCGTGTCTGCCCCATGCTGTGCGCGGTGGATTTATTGGTGCTGGCATTGGTCTGCTGCCGGGTTTGGGGTCAGCGATCGCTGCTTTCATCTCCTATGGAGAAGGTAAGCGCCGCGCAAAAAACCCTGAACAATGGGGCAATGGCGCATTGGAAGGTGTGGCCGCGCCAGAAGCCGCCAACAACGCGGTGTCCGGACCGTCCATGGCTCCGTTGCTGACTTTGGGTATTCCAGGCTCGACCATTGGCGCGATCCTTTTGGGCGTGTTCCTGATCCATGGCATCCAAGTCGGACCGACGCTGTTCCTGACCGACAAGGAACTTGTCTACAAGCTCTTTGCCTGCGGGATGCTCGGTATTTTCGCCTACGGCCTAATTGGATATTTTGGTGCCACGCAAGTAGCCCGACTAATCCTTAAAATCCCGACCAATGTGCTCTATCCGTTGATCTTCATGACGGCCTTTGTTGCGGCCTATTCGGCACGCGGCTCGATGTTCGATGTGACAGTGATGACCTGTGCCGGTTTTGTCGGCTGGCTGATGCGCAAATATGACTTCAACATTGCGGCCTTCGTGATCTCCTTCGTTCTGGCCAAAGGCGCAGAAGAGACATTCCGGCAATCGCTGCTGATGTCAGATGGCGGTGCGCTGATTTTCGTTGAACGCCCAATCGCGCTTGCTTTCCTGATCCTTGGTGCCGGGGCCATTGCCTTCCGCATTCGCGGCATCATGAAAGAACGCAAACTGGCGCAAGGAGGGTTGGGCGATGCTTGAATGGCAGCTCATGCAAGGTAGCTTTTCCAGCACAGATATGCGCCGCATCTGGTCGGAATCATCGACAATCTCTGCATGGATCAAAGTGGAACAAACGCTGGCGCGTGTGCAAAGTGATGCGGGTCTCGTGCCGAATGAAGCTGTCGCTGCACTGGACGGGTTTTGTATCGGAAAGCTTGATCAGGAGCGTTTGCGGCAGGACATGGGGCTGGTCGGACGGCCCATAGTAGGATTGGTTCGGCAGCTGCGCGAACACGTCGGAAAGGATCTCGCCAAGTTCGTCCATTTCAAAAGCACGACACAAGACATCATGGACACAGCGCTTGCGGTGCAAATGAAGCTCGGTCTGGCGACCGCATTAAGCGACCTCGATCAACTCGTGTCCTCCCTGACGGGTCTGATCGAGGCGCATCCAGAAACCCGGATGATCGGGCGCACCAACGGGCAACACGCGATCCCAATGCTGCTCCGGACCAAGTTTGAGGTCTGGCGCGCAGAGCTTTTGCGTCGTCGCGAGGTGATCACCGAAGCGGAAAGGCGCGGGGTGCTGGTTCAGGTCGGCGGACCCTTGGGCGATCTGTCCAACTACGAAAATGGAAAAGGGGCCGAGGTAAAGGCCGGTATGGCTGAGGCGCTTGGGTTAAACGCAGCCGAACCACATTGGCAGAATGCACGTGATGGCGTTGCCGATATTGCCTCTGCGCTCGGCGGGCTCTGTGCGTCGATCTGCAAGATCGCACACAACATTAACCTGCTCTCATCCAGCGACATCGGCGAGATTTGCGAATGCCATGAAAACGGCAAGGGTGCGTCGTCCTCGATGCACCATAAGCGCAACCAACGGACCAGCGAATTTGCCGAAGCCGTTGCAAGGCTGGGGCGCCAAAGATCGGAGCAAATCGGAGAGCTTACTCTGCACCAACATGAGCGTTCTGGGGGTGTCTGGGTCGGCGAATGGGTGGTTGTTCCGGAAATTTTCTTGCTGACCTCTGGCGCGCTTTCGTGGGCAATGCGAATGCTTGCAGACCTCACGGTCAATGAAGTTCGGATGGCGGAAAAGATAGCCTGAGCCTATCTCGGCTCAGTCGAAAGACTCTTCGGTCAGCAAAGGTGTGTTCTGTGCCGCGCAATCGCGGCGCAGGTCTTCCAGCCATTCGTCTTTCATTTCGCACGCCTTAGGCCCGGATTCCGGTCCAGCCACCACAGGATCAAAACCGCCCAATCGAGCTTTAGCGGTCCGAGAAGGGGAGTTGTTCCGACGAACTTCACCTCGGCCGGGATCATCTTCAAGTGATCTATGCGGTGGTGATACTTCTGGGCCTTAGAAGCGCTTCCCTCTTGGTCTTTCCCGTATCCAACACGCGGACGCCAGTAGGTCTGCCGGTTTATCCAAAGCGCTCGCCATCAAAATTGTACACTTTCTTAGTAGCCATCGAAGAGAATTTACTTAACGACATGAGTGCTTAAATATGCGCAACCTTTTGATTAATTTCGGACTCGGAGCTTCCATACTGCTTAGTTTCTCCACCGAGGGTTTGGCGGCCTCATATGACGATGATCTTCAGCTTGCGCTGGAAATTTCCGGTTGGGCTGGACGGCACAGCAACGTGGCGGATCTGAAACAGGAGGTCCTATTCAAGTTCTTCCGCAACGATATAGACGACAAGCCCGGGATCTCAGAAGCAGACTTTGAGTTACTAGCTGCAATCCACAATTCAGGGGGGTGGGCTCAGCTTCTCTCAAACAAGATCAAAAGAGATTTGAACGGCGATTACATTATAACAGAGGAAGAGCTTAGACCTGCGTTCTTGTACAAGGCACAGATTTCAATTGACGCCAATGGGGTAAGGTTAAGACCAACGTCTGAACAAGTGGAGCAGATCGTCAGGGAACACACAGAAGAATTTATGCGCGCCGACTCAAATGGTGACCGTTCCGTTACGCTCGACGAACTCAAAACCTATCATGAGTCAATATCTGCCCAGTATACTCGGAAACCCCACGACTTTATTCCGATGCTCCCGACGCTCAATTTGGACTACAATCTGGATGGTGCCGTTTCAGAAGGTGAGTTTTCCAACTTCACAGACTCTGTAGTTCTAAAGATGGATCAAAATGACGACGGAAGGATCGACAGCGAAGAACGCGGAGCTTTCCGAGAATTACTGCGGGTCAAACTGAACGCTCAGGGGCAATAGCAGAGGGTAGGTGCCCTGACAGATACGATAATAATTCAAGAAATTACAAACAGATGCCAGACCCAAAATTGCAATCGATGGAGTTGTCGGAACGTGCCCATGAAGCCTGCGATAATCTGGACTTCCCCGAGAACTTTGAGGCCGCAGAACTGTTGTTCAAACAAGCTTTCGAACTGGATCTGTTACAGCCGCTCGATGAATTGCATGTCAAGCGCGCAAATGACTATGCATGGGTGCTCACTGAACAATCAAAATTTGATGAAGCAAGAAGCGTAATAAATCGGACCCTAAGCAGGATTTCACGCTCTTCAGATGTTGAAAAACTTATGGTTGTCGAATTGCTGGCAGCGCTCGCTAACTTCGAAATGCAAGAAGGCAATCTGGAAGAGGCGGAAGCCAATCTGAACGAAGCTGTTACACTCCGGCGCCAGCTCGGCATCACGCTTAAGATAGTGGACCAAACCAGAGAGAAAAATCTGGCGGAGGTTAGAGCTCTGTTGGGACGCCCGAAAGATCTGGAAGCACAGCTGAAAAGCAAATTAGATCCGCATCGCGCCAACCCCCTGGAAGCACCAGGTGGCTACAACAGCGTGCTGGAAGAACTTTCTGCCATATTGATCTCCCAACACAGATACGATGAAGCAAGACAGCTGATCGCAGAAGGACGCGAGCTTCGTATCAAATGCCAGCAATCGATCTCGGCACCAGATCAATGGAACCGAATGGAAGAGACTATTAGGTCTCGAACCAGCCGCAGCCATTAGGCTGAGGAACGTTGCCAACCAAACTCCCCGCAAGGCTTTGCAGCCCTGCGATATTTGAGGTCTCCGCCCTGTCAGGCTATGCTACCGTCGCGCCCTGTGGTGACATTTCTATTTTGCAGGCCGAGTGACATTTCTACTTGGTTGCTACAGTGCGCAATGGGGAATGTTCGCTGTCTGTTGCGTGTTCGCTAACATAATTCAACCGCTTGAGATTTTATTGAGAACTTGTGCGTGATAGGTTGAATTTGCACCTGCAGCGAAGGTCTGCTTGGTGGCCGTCTGCGACACACTAGAAGTAAAGCGCCCTCATTGTGGTCTAATAGGCACACTTCAATCTTTGTCACAGTGCTTCCGTATTGCTTCCGGAATACCAACGGCTCGGATGCCATCTGAAGTGATAGCTTCGCATCACCTTGATTTTAATAGAAAAAGTGGTGAGCCGTGCAGGATTCGAACCTGCGACCCACTGATTAAAAGTCAGTTGCTCTACCAACTGAGCTAACGGCCCACTCTTTTGTTGGATCTTCTCGATCCGTGGTGCTCAGTAAGGTATGTTCCCAGCCAGGTTCAAGCCCTAAGTTGCACCTCGGTTCGCCTTTGTTTCAAACAAGTCCAGCGTCCCGATAGGCGGCCTAATTAGGCAGGTGGCGCAGAGGGGTCAACCCCTTTTTTGAGGATTCTTCATCTCGGGCTGGATTCATGTTGCGACCAGAGTTATATGCCCGCCATGCAACGCATTAATGATACCGGTTTGCCCTTTATGAAGATGCATGGGCTAGGCAATGACTTTGTCATCGTGGATGCGCGCGCGCATTCCATGCCAATAGCTCCGGCATTGGCCAAAGGGATCGGTCACCGCCGGTTCGGTGTGGGATTCGACCAACTCGCAGTCATCGAGAACGGAGAGTCGGACGCTCATCTGGTGTTCTTCAATTCCGACGGGTCAACCTCGGCTGCCTGTGGCAATGCCACGCGATGCATTGCGCGGTTTCTGATGGAAGAGACGGGTAAGCCCGAACTGACACTGACCACCGAACGCGGCACTCTGTTGGCGCGCGACGCAGGCGATGGGCTGACATCGATCAACATGGGCGCTCCGCAGCTTCTTTGGCATGAGATCCCTCTGGCAGAAGAGGTCGACACGCTCGAGCTGCCAATCGAGGGCGCCCCAACAGCAACTGGCATGGGCAATCCACATTGTACCTTCTTTGTGGATAACGCCGAAGCCATCCCGCTGGAAGAATTCGGTGCGCGCTATGAATACCATCCGCTCTATCCTGCGCGCACCAATGTACAGGTCGCGCAGATTACCGGACCTGATCACATTCGTATGCGCGTGTGGGAGCGGGGTGTGGGGATTACGCTGGCTTCGGGATCGTCGTCCTGCGCCACTGCTGTTGCGGCCGCCCGACGTGGCTTGACCGGACGCAAGGTGCAAGTGGATCTTGACGGAGGCACGATCTGGATCGACTGGCAAGATGATGGGGTTTGGATGACCGGGGCCACGGCCCATGTCTTTTCGGGAACGCTGACTCCTGAATTTCTGAGGTCTCTGGAATGAACCCGCCAAAGTTCAGCACTCTGGGCTGCCGTCTGAACGCCTATGAGACCGAAGCGATGAAAGAGCTGTCGCAGCAGGCGGGATTGGGCGATGCGGTGATCGTAAACACCTGCGCTGTAACGGCAGAGGCCGTGCGCAAGGCGCGGCAGGAGATTCGAAGGTTACGGCGCGAAAATCCCGACGCCCGGCTGATCGTCACGGGCTGCGCTGCGCAGACGGAACCCGATACCTTTTCCCGGATGGATGAGGTCGATGTGGTGATTGGAAACACTGAAAAGATGCAGCCCGAAACCTGGCAAGGGATGGCCGCAGATTTCATCGGGCAAACCGAGGCCGTACAGGTGGACGACATCATGTCAGTCACCGAAACCGCCGGACATCTGATAGATGGCTTCGGCACCCGCTCACGAGCCTATGTACAAGTACAGAACGGCTGCGACCACCGCTGTACCTTCTGCATCATCCCCTATGGCCGCGGCAACTCGCGCAGCGTCCCGGCGGGTGTTGTGGTGGATCAGATCAAACGACTTGTCGACAAGGGCTATAATGAGGTCGTGCTCACCGGCGTCGACCTCACCTCGTGGGGCGCTGACCTGCCTGCGGTTCCGAAACTGGGCGATCTCGTTATGCGCATTCTTAGGCTGGTGCCCGATCTCCCGCGCCTGCGGATCAGTTCGATCGATTCGATTGAAGTGGATGAGAACCTGATGCGAGCCATCGCAACCGAGCCGCGCCTGATGCCCCATCTGCATTTGTCATTACAACATGGCGATGATCTGATCCTGAAGCGGATGAAGCGTCGCCACCTGCGCGATGATGCCATCTGCTTTACCGAAGAGGTGCGCAAGCTGCGCCCAGAGATGACATTTGGTGCCGATATTATTGCGGGGTTTCCAACCGAGACGGAAGCGCATTTCGAGAGTTCACTGAAACTGATCGAAGACTGCGATCTGACGTGGCTACACGTATTTCCCTATTCAAAACGCGAAGGCACTCCGGCCGCTCGCATCCCGCAACAGGTGAACGGGAACGTCATTAAGGACCGCGCAGCCCGCTTGCGCACAAAGGGAGAGGAGCAGGTCGCCAAGCACCTTTCAGTCCAGGTCGGCAAAGTCCACAATATATTGATGGAAAACCCCCATATGGGCCGGACCGAACAGTTCACCGAAGTGTCATTCGACACTCCGCAGCAAGAGGGTCGGATCGTGACGACGAAGATCACAGGACAGACCTCTCGCCAACTCCAGGCCTGATCCGCCCTTCATCTGGCTAAAAATATCTCGGGGTTGAATTGGCCGCAGGCCAAGAAGGGGCTGGCCCCTTCTGCCCAACCTCGCAAAGAAAAACTCCCGCAACCGACCAGGTGCGGGGGTTCTTTGTTTTTCGAATTCAATGGATCTTAGTCCTTGCGGGCTTTGCCTTTGTGAGGTGCCCACAGGCGCTTGTTCACCAAGTATAGCAGCACCGACAGGACCGTCAGGAACAGGACGCCGACAAAACCGGCATTCTTGCGATCCATCATCTTCGGTTCCGCCGTCCACATCAGGAAGGCCGCAACATCTTCGGACATGTGCTCAACGGAGTTGGAGTGACCGTCAGCAAAATCAACCTGCTCGTCGGACAGAGGCGGTGCCATCGAAATCCAACCACCCGGGAAGGCGGTGTTTTCGTACAGGATCGTGCCTGCTTCTTCTTTCTCATGGCCGGTATAGCCATCCAGAAGCGAAGCAATATACTCTGCACCACCCATGCCTTTGACCAACTGGTTGATGCCCAGACCGTAAGGCCCGTGGAAGCCCGCACGCGCCTTGGCCATCAGGCTCAAGTCAGGTGCACCAACACCGTTGTTGGCCGGGAAGTGGTCGGTTGGAATGGCCGGGCGGAAATCGTCCAGCTCGGGATCGAACACCTCGAAATTGTCGGCTGCGTAGGTGATGACCTGTTCTTCCGAATATCCCAGGTCTTCCAACGTCCGAAGAGGTATGTACCGCAGACCATGGCAAGCCGCGCAGACCTCGGTATAGATCTGCAGACCGCGCTGAAGTTGGTTCTGATCCCAGGTGCCAAACGGCCCTTCGAACGAAAAGTCAAAGTCTTCGATGTGTTGCTCACCGCCACCTGCCGCAAAGGTCGAGGCGGGTGCAAGGGCCAGGGCGAACGCGGCTCCGATTGCAAGTTTCTTGAACATTGGTCTTTGTCCCTCTTACTCGGCCGGCGTGGCGTCGGCGTCAGCCTTGCCATAATGCGCGTTGAAGTCTTCTTCGATGGTTTCCGGCTGGGCCTCGGGTTTCTCGATGACACCCAGGATCGGCAGGATCACGAAGAAATAGGCGAACCAGTAGGCGGACGCGATAAGCGAGAAGGTCGCATAGGGCTCTTCCGCGGGCATCGCACCCAGCCACATCAAGGCAAAGAAGTCGACGATCAGCAGATAAAACCACCACTTGAACATCGGGCGGTATTTACCCGAACGCACGGTTGATGTGTCCAGCCAAGGCGCCAGAGCCATTGCCAGGATCGCGCCGAACATCGCCAGAACACCAAAGAACTTGGCGTCGACAATACCGCCGGTGATGAAGCTGGCGAACTGCACAACCCAGACCTCACCGGTGAAGGCCCGCAGGATCGCGTAGAATGGCAGGAAGTACCATTCGGGAACGATATGCGCAGGCGTAACCAGCGGGTTGGCTTCGATGTAGTTGTCCGGGTGACCCAGATAGTTCGGCATGTAGCCGACGATGGCCCAGAACACGACCAGAATGACAGCCAGCGCGAACAAATCCTTGATCACGAAGTAGGGCCAAAACGGCAGGGTGTCTTTCTCGGCCTCGGCTTTCGAACCTTTGCGGACATCAACACCCGTGGGGTTGTTGTTGCCGGTGGTGTGGAAGGCCCAGATATGCACGATCACCAGCGCCGCAATCACGAAGGGCAGCAGGTAGTGCAGCGAGAAGAAGCGGTTCAGCGTGGCGTTGTCCACCGCGGGTCCGCCCAGCAGCCAGGTCTGGATCGCTTCACCAACAAATGGGATGGCGCCAAACAGGCCGGTGATCACAGTCGCACCCCAAAAGGACATCTGACCCCAGGGCAGAACATAGCCCATGAAGGCGGTGCCCATCATCATCAGGTAGATCAGCATCCCGATGATCCACGTGATCTCACGCGGGGCTTTGTACGAACCGTAGAACAGGCCGCGGAAGATGTGGATGTAAACCGCAACAAAGAACAGCGACGCGCCATTCATGTGAATGTAGCGCAGCATATAGCCACCATTCACGTTGCGCATGATGTGCTCGATGCTGGCAAAGGCCAGATCAACATGCGGGGTGTAGTGCATCACCAGAACGATGCCGGTTACAATCTGCAACGCCAGGCAGAACGCCAGAACGATGCCCCAGATCCACCACCAGTTCAGGTTCTTGGGGGTGGGAATCATCAGGGTGTCATAAAGCAGGCCGACGATGGGCAGACGGCTGTTCAGCCACTTCTCTCCATTTGTCTTCGGCTCATAGTGATCGTGGGGAATGCCGGACATAAGTTGGGTCTCCCTTAGCCGAGTTTGATGGTGGTGGCGTCAACCCATTCGACAGGCGGAATGGGCAGGTTTTCAGGCGCAGGGCCTTTGCGGATACGGCCGGACAAATCGTAGTGCGAGCCGTGGCAGGGACAGAACCAGCCGCCGAAATCTCCGGCGTCGCCCAGCGGAACACAGCCCAGATGGGTGCAAACGCCCATCTGCACGATCCACGCTCCGGGTGCTTCGCCTTCGGGTGAAGGCAGAACGCGGTTTGCGTCAGTGGCCGGTGCGTCGGCGTTCAGGTTGAAATTGCGCGCCAGCGGATCGGGCAATGCATCGACGCCTTCGGCATCTTGCTCTTGTGCTTCCTGAATTTCAGCACCGGTACGGTGGCGGATGAACACAGGCTTACCCAGCCACTTCACGGTGAGCTGCGTGCCCGGCTCAACCCCACTGACATCCTGGCGGATCGAGGACAGCGCCTGAACGTCTGCCGAGGGATTCATTTGATTCACCAGGGGCCAAACGGCAGCCCCCGTCGCAACGACACCTGCGCCGCCAGCGACGTAGTAGAGGAAATCTCTGCGGGTGCCTTCGTGGTCTTCAGCGTGGGACACGAGGTTATCTCCGAATTGTCTGGCGCCCGCGAACGGGCATATAGCTCGCGCACCGCATGGACTGCGGCGTCTTAGAGGGGGTATCTATCGGGGAGAATAGAGTTCGTCCAGCGGTCTTAAACGCGCAATACGCCGCATCTAAGCAATCATGTCACGGTGAAGGGGTATAATTTCAATATCTAATGCAGAATTTTGCCCCTCAGGGCATCTCACTGGCGAGACACAGAGAGGGTGTGATTCGGCATCTGCCGGCCTCCGTCGAGGCCTAGGCCGAACTAAGCGCGCGCCATGATGGAATGGCTGATATTACCCGAAATTCCGTCACAGTTTGACCTCCTAAATTTCTAATTTAACGCGATTACGTCACATTTAAATTATTAATATAAAATAGATATTTCAGAATCTTAGAGTACAGCAAAAAACAGATTGAACTTTTAACGGGAATACTTGAAAGGCCAAAACAGATCACCTCTCAGCCGGAGCTTTCCAATGCCAAAGATTGCAGCAATCGCAGTTCTCATTTCGCTTTTGACCTCAGCGCAAGCCATTGCGGCCGGCGATCCGGCGAAGGGCGAGCAGCTCTATAACAGGTGTTCATCCTGTCACGCGATCATCAAAGATGGCGAAGTTTTGGTCAAAGGCGGTATCACAGGGCCGAATCTCTATGGCGTGGTTGGTCGAGTCGCCGGGACTGAGAACGACTATCTAAACGGAAGCGAGCGTCTGCCCATCGGCATGTTTACCGATGACATGATCCGCGCCGGTCAGGATGGGCTGGTTTGGACAGAAGAAAACATCGCCGCCTATTCCCAGGATCCCGTTGGTTTCATCAAAGAGTATCTGAACGATGAAACTGCCCGTCCGAACATGAGTGTAAAGCTGAAGAAAGGAGCGGATGATATTGCCGCCTATCTTACCACCTTTACGGCGCAGTAAAACAGGTGCCTCTTAACTGATGGCCTCGCGCATGAGAGAGGCCAATTTCGGGACCTCAGTGCCAATTCCAGCGGATTGCACGTGATCGGCGGCGCTTTGGCGCGCGGCATCAGACTTGTTCTGATTCAGTTTCCAGGTGCCATTGATGTCAGAGATATTCAGGCGGCATGGCACGATCATCCGCATCATCCGTTCCAGCGCATCCGGTGTCATCTTCGACGCCAGCCATGGCGGCTTTGGCAACAGACGGTTCTCGAAATCAGCGGCCTGTTGATCCAACAGGCTTCGCAGTTCTTCGGCGGGGCGCATTTCGAGAACGCCAGTCAGATGCACCGCCACATAGTTCCAGGTCGGGACTTGATCATCGACCCCATACCAATCGGGCGAGATGTATCCATCCGGCCCCGAAACGGCGATCTGCGCCGATTGCGGCTGCTTCAACAGGCGCACGATCGGGTTTGATCGCACCAGATGCAGATCCGCCCATGCGGCATCCTTGCTCAGCAAGAATGGAACGTGGCTTAGCAATGGCGCATTCGGCGTCGACACCGCCAGAACACCAAAGGCGCGGTCACGGGCAAAATCGATATGGCGTGACCTGGCTTCGGCCCGAAAGGCTGGGTTGGGGTGCATGTTGGTCCTCCTGCGGAATCCTCTTGCAGAAACCGTGTCCGCTTGGCAAGGTCCGGCTCGTTCTCAGGGCGGGGCGAAATTCCCCACCGGCGGTATGCGGGCTTGAACCGTAAGCCCGCGAGCGGCCTCGCCGTCTCCACGATCCGAAAAGTGGGAACCGGTTTTCGGATTGATCGTGGAACCATGGAAAGGTGTCAGCAGATCTGGTGAGAGGCCAGAGCCGACGGTTACAGTCCGGATGAAAGAGAACGTGCAAGCCGCACCGGTGATACGGTGCGACTGCTCGTGATCGCCTTGGGTGAAGTGTCATGCCGTGCTGGCAGCGAAAGTGGAAACCAGTTTCGCAACCGCCATCCGGCCACCAAACTGAAAGGAGATCATGATGACACACACCCGCTATGCTTTCGTCAAAGCTAATTGGCATTCTGATATCGTGGATCGCGCGCTGGATGGGTTTCTGGAGCTCATCCCCGCCGATCAGGTCGACATTTTCGACGCCCCCGGCGCGTTTGAAATGCCGCTGATCGCGCGTGATCTGGCTCAAACCGGCCGGTACGCAGCCATCGCCTGTTCGGCCTTTGTGGTAGATGGAGGCATCTACCGGCACGACTTCGTTGCTCAGGCCGTGGTCGATGGACTGATGCGTGCGGGTATGGACACCGGTGTCCCGGTCCTGTCAGTCTCGCTGACCCCGCATCAGTATCAGGAAACCGACCACCACAACGCCATCTACCGGGATCACTTTGTGCAGAAGGGGCGAGAGGCCGCGCAGGCCGCACTGAAAGTCACCGAAACCCGCGCGCACATCGCCGCTGCGGCGTAACTGCAAGCGGTCGGGGATCGCACCCCGACCGCAAATCCGCTTGAGGCCAAGCCCTACGCCCGCTAATCACATTCCGCAAAGGAGCACGCCCCATGTCGATGAACAGCTTTGGACACCTTTTCCGCGTCACCACCTGGGGTGAAAGCCACGGTCCTGCCTTGGGGGCCACCGTCGATGGCTGCCCTCCGGGTGTTGAGGTTGATGAGGCCATGATTCAGCACTGGCTGGACAAGCGCAAACCAGGTCAGAACAAATTCACTACCCAGCGGCGCGAGCCGGATCAGATAAAAATCCTGTCTGGGGTTTTCGAAGGTCAGACCACCGGTACGCCCGTTCAGTTGCTGATCGAAAACACCGATCAGCGTTCGAAAGACTACGGCGACATCGTGGACAAGTTCCGTCCAGGCCATGCCGATATCACTTATTGGCAGAAATACGGGATCCGTGATTATCGCGGTGGCGGGCGCAGTTCAGCACGCGAAACCGCATCGCGCGTCGCCGCCGGAGGGTTGGCGCGCGAGGCGATCAAGCAGATCGCCCCGAATGTGCAGATCACCGGTTATATGACCCAGATCGGTCCTCACAAAATTGATCGCTCTAATTTCGACTGGTCGCAGATCGAACAGAATCCATTCTGGACACCGGACGCCAAGTCCGCTGAGGATTGGGCAGTTTATCTCGATGACTTGCGTAAATCAGGGAACTCGGTCGGCGCGGTTGTCGAGGTTGTCGCACGCGGTGTCCCCGCTGGGCTGGGAGCACCAATTTACGCCAAGTTAGACACTGATCTTGCGGCTGCGATGATGTCGATTAACGCCGTCAAGGGCGTGGAAATAGGCGAGGGTATGGCGGCTGCAGAATTGACCGGTGATGCCAATGCGGATGAAATCTTTATGGGTCAGAATGGCCCGCAATACAGCTCGAACCACTCGGGAGGCATTTTGGGCGGAATTTCCACCGGACAGGATGTTGTAGTCCGCTTTGCGGTCAAACCCACCTCGTCTATCCTGACCTCACGCAAGACAATCACCAAATCCGGCGAAGAGACCGAGATTATCACTAAAGGACGCCACGACCCTTGCGTAGGTATCCGCGCCGTGCCTGTAGGCGAAGCGATGATGGCCTGCGTGATCCTCGATCACCTGCTTTTGCACCGGGGCCAGATTGGCGAGAACCGTGGACAGATTGGCTGATCTGCGTGCAAGGCTTCGGGCGGTCGTCACGCAGCGAATGCTGATCGATCCGGCGCATGATCTTGCACATCTTGATCGGGTTTGGCTGAACGCTCAGGCAATAGCAGATGTGCACAGCAACCAGCGCGTCTTGTTGGCAGCAAGTTATCTGCACGATTTGGTCAACTTACCCAAAGACGATCCAAACCGGCATCTGGCCTCACAACAATCGGCCACTAAATCAGAGCCTATTCTTGCTGAACTTGGCTTTACCGAAGTTGAAACTCGCGCCACGCAACACGCCATTGCGGCGCACAGCTATTCCGCCAATATCGACCCTGAAACGCCTGAGGCTTGTATCCTTCGGGATGCGGATCGCCTGGATGCACTTGGTGCGATTGGCATTGCGCGCACATTCTCTGTGTCGGGCGCATTGGGACGAGCGCTGTATGACACGACCGATCCATTCGGTGACTCTCGACCAATGGATGATCAACGGTTCTCGATCGATCACTGGAAGATCAAGCTACTCAAGCTTCCCAACGTTATGCTTACCACCAAGGGCAAGGTCGTTGCTAAAGAGCGTTCGGCGCGCATGATCCGGTTTCTGCAAGACCTGTCCAAAGAGATTGACACTCCGCTTCCACCTGATTGGGCGAATCTCTGACGCAAGCCTCTCGACCTGTTGATCTTTTGCACACAAAAGCGCAGGGTCGCGCCATGGCGAAATCCTTAACATCGCATCGTCCGGCGCTTGCCGTGGCGCTGAAACTCGGTGCGCTTGTGCTGTTCACGGTTATGTCCGCTTTGGTCAAGGCACTTTCAGCGGATTTCCCACCTGGGGAAATGGTGTTTTTTCGCTCGCTATTCGCTATTCCGGTCATCATCGCCTGGCTGATCTGGCGCGGAGAACTGGCGCAAGGCTTTATCGCCAAAAAGCCCATGGGCCATTTCTGGCGCGGCGTTTTAGGCACCTCGGCCATGGGTTTGACCTTTACCGGCCTCAGCCTGTTGCCGTTACCCGAGGTCACGGCCATAGGCTACGCCACCCCCATTTTTACGCTGATTCTGGCTGCGTTCATGCTGGGTGAGCGGATACGCATGATCCGTATCGGTGCTGTTGCGCTTGGCCTTGTCGGCGTAGTGATCATGATCTGGCCGCGACTTGGATCGGGAAACGCTGAGACAGCTGCAACAATCGGCGCGCTGTGCGTACTGGCAGCAACCGTTGCGCGCGCCTTTGTACAGATACATATTCGCCAATTGGTGCAGGTGGATCACCCCGCTGCGATCGTATTCTATTTCTCTCTCACCGCGACCTTGCTTTCGGGTCTGACGGTCTTTTGGGGCTGGGTTATCCCAAGCTGGGAACAAGCCGCATTGCTGGTGACAATCGGTTTGATCGGCGGAGTAGCACAGATTCTGGTGACATCCTCGTACAAGTTTGGCCAAGCCTCAATGTTGGCTCCCTATGATTACACAACAATGCTGTTCGCCATCATCATCGGCTATATTTGGTTCGATGAGCTTCCAACCCTGGTGATGCTGGGCGGTGCGGCGCTTGTGATTGCCGGCAACGTCGTGGTGATCCTGCGCGAGCGTCAGCTTGGTCTGGATCGAACCAAGGCGCGGTCCGTTACTGACCCCAAAGCGTGACTTTACCTTTTGCAAACTTCCCCTAGTTTGGGGCGCGATACTCCGATGAGGTTTCCTGATGAGCGACGCACAGAATCACAAAGAGAAGATGCAAGAGGTGCAGACCAAGCACCGTAAGAAAGTCTCGGAAGCAGTTGATCCCGGCCGGGGGCTGGTACTGATCAACACCGGCAAAGGCAAAGGCAAATCCTCGGCTGCCTTTGGTGTTGTGATCCGGGCCTTGGGCTGGGGTCAGAAGGTGGCCGTGGTTCAGTTCATCAAGGGCAAATGGAAAACGGGTGAGCGCCGGTTCTTTGAAGAACGCGATCTCGTCACCTGGCACACAATGGGCGAAGGCTTTACCTGGGACACGCAGGACCGAGACCGCGACATCGCTGCTGCGACCGCGGCTTTTAACAAAGCGTGTGATCTGATGAATAGCGGCGAATACGATCTGGTTGTTCTGGACGAAATCAACATCGCCCTGCGTTACGAATACATTTCAGTAGAGACTGTTATTGAGGGGCTTCAGGCGCGCTCAGATAAAACCAGCGTATTCCTGACCGGTCGGGATGCCCCGCAGGCCTTACGCGACTATGCGGATTTGGTGACAGAGATGACCGAAGAAAAACACCCGTTTCAGGCCGGTATCAAAGCCCAGCGCGGCGTCGATTTCTAATCCCGCAAGCTGCCCTCATGCAGCGCGCGCGTTGAATTGCGCCTGACAGGCTGTGGCTTTGCGGCTGCGCTCTCTTCAAGTGCCCGACAGCGCTCGGCATTACAGGTTTTGTGGTCGAAATAGGCTGCGACGTCCGATGTCAGTGCGTCGCAATCACGCGAAGCGCAGCAAGAGTCGGCCATCAATTCTTCGAAACGTTCGCGCAAGCGCGGCCTCCCATTGGTCGTTTCCGGGACGATGGCAGGCCTTCACATCTGCAATTGCTAAGCCCACAGATCGCCCCGGAACCTGATGCTTGATGTTCGTCATCTGGCGTTGCGTTATATCTGATGGTTTTTGTCGGAATTTTCAAGCCTGAAAATCTGCTAAATCATAGCCAGCCCATACGGCACAAATTGCTTTGTTAGAGCGTGATATGAAGGGGCCATCCAGAATTCCGCACGGCCCATCAGTGATTTGCAGATCTGGTGTTCGGTCAGACCATAACGCCCTTTTCCGGCGCGCTGAGCGAGATAACCACGACAACTGCGGCCCCGTTCAACCAGTAAAACAGCGCATCAATTCCCGAGAATCCGAACAGGCTGGGCGCCATCAGGAACGTGATGCCGACTAGAAGGTCTACGGCGAGGTGGAACTTGTAAGGTAGCACCCGCCAAATTCCGAGATGATGATCTGTCAAAACGGTCAACACGAAGGCGGCCACTCCCGTAACCACGGACAGCCAGAGCGCCATCGGGTTGGACTGGCCAAGCCCCAGAACAAAAGGCAATACCATCAGCGCAATCGCAACCGGATAGTCGAGATACGCATGTACAGAGCGGGTGACAAAACGCAGGGACATTTCAGCTTCCTTTCTTCAATCAGTGATGATCAAAGAATAGGAGCGATGTGCTGAACGTAGTAGTCCAGATCGTTTACCAAACCTTGCAGTTCGTTCGAATTGTTGCACGATCAGTGCATTGCGCGATATGCGGCGGGCGACAGACCGACCTGCTTCTTGAAGACGCGAGAAAACGCAGCCTCAGAGGCGTACCCCACTTCGGCAGCAGCATCTGCCACGTTCCAACGGCTTTCGGTCAACCCATGGCAGGCGATCTGCATCCGCCAATCGGTCAGGTACTGCATTGGGGTAGTTCCCATCTTCTGGGCAAAAAGCTGGGCAAATGCAGTGCGTGACATTGCCGCCTCGCGCGCGAGCGTTGCGACGCTCCATTCCTGCGCCGGAGATTGATGAAACGCCGTCAGTGCCCTTGAGACGCGCGGATCAGCGAACCCGGCTAGCGCGGCATCATCGGGGCTTTGATGTTCAAGATAGGCCCGGATCGCCTGCGCAAACAGCACCTCGGACAGTTTCAATGCAATCAGATCGCCGCCAATGCGGGCACCGGACACTTCAGATCCGATCATACGCAAGGTCGCCTCGATCCAGGCGCCCGCGTCCTCACCGTAATTTTCGATCAGTATGAAAGGTGGCAATCTGTCAATCAGCATATGCCCGGTTCCGTTTCGCCCGGCGGGTCCCGTAAACGAAAAATGGCCGCAGATCAGCTGCGTATCACGCTCTTCTTCCGCCCCGCCATAGACCAGCACGCCATCGCCAGTATAACCGGACTGTTCCAACACCTGCTCAAGCGGCAGAGCATCATACGGTTTGACCTCGTTACACAACAACGCGTGTGGCGCGCCGTGGGGGATCAGGATCAGATCGCCCTGCCTTAACCGCAGCGTCTCGCCAGTTGCAGACAGATGAACCTTCAGTTCACCGCGTTGAACAAAGTGAAAGCGGGCCACGTTCTCAAATCCGGGCACCTGTATCCCGAACGGAGGGGTAAATGATGTGCGAAAGTAAAACGTACCGCGCAAAGACAGGCGGGTGAGAATATCGCTGAGAAGATCCAACATAGATCAAGAATACGGTCTCGTGCAGGAACGTCCATATCGTGGGACGATCTGCATACACATTTACACGATCTGCAATCAAAACCCCCGCCTGAGCGGGGGTTCGAAACGATATTAACTTACGCGCGGACCAGCTTTTCGTAGTCTTCGGCGATTTCGCGTGTCAGATCGCCAACTTCAAACGTGTAGTCACCGATTTGCCCGACCGGCGTGACTTCGGCCGCTGTGCCGGTCAGCCAACACTGTTCGAAATCCGCCATCTCTTCGGGTCTGATCCGGCGTTCGTGAACGGTGACGCCCTTGTCTTTCAGCATCTGAATGACCGTCTGGCGGGTGATACCATTCAGGAAGCAATCGGCCAGAGGGGTATGCACCTCGCCATCCTTGACAAAAAAGACATTGGCACCCGTCGCCTCGGCCACATTGCCATTAAAATCCATGAACAAAGCGTCCGAGCACCCCTTGGCCTCGGCCTTATGTTTGGAAATGGTGCAGATCATATAGAGACCCGCTGCCTTGGCATGTACCGGGATGGTTTCCGGGCTCGGGCGTTTCCATTCTGCGATGTCCAGCTTGGCGCCCTGCATCTTGGCGTCGCCGTAATAGGCACCCCAGGGCCAGACCGCGATGGCCATCCGAACTGGGTTCTTGGCAGAAGCCACACCCATGTCCTCGCCCGATCCGCGCCAGACCAGCGCGCGTACATAAGCATCTTGCAAACCGCTGGCTTTCAGCGCCTCTTCCTTGGCAGCTTCGATCTGGTCAACGCTGTAAGGCATTGGCATATCCAGCGCCTCGGCCGAAGCAATCAGGCGTTCGGAATGCGCGCGGCTTTTGAAGATTTTGCCATTATAGGCGCGCTCACCCTCGAACACCGAGGACGCATAGTGCATCGCGTGGGACAGAATGTGCACATTGGCCTCACGCCATGGCACCAATTCACCATCCATCCAGATGACACCATCGCGATCGTCATACCCTGCCATGTGAATTCTCCTGAACCGTGCTATATTTCAGAATGTTGCGCCAGTTAGGTCCGCATCGGACATAATGTTGCGCAAAAACTGCGATTCGATACCTGTGCACTCTTGGAATGTCAATAACGCTGACATAAAGTCAGGCTATATTGAGTAATGAGGTCTGACATGTCCGACATCCGTCCCGCCCCGGTCTTTGGCGGAGAAAGCCTGTTGTTTCTGACAGATGAGCAACTGAGGCAGGGCATCGAGGCCATGTTTTTTGCCTATCGCGGCTTTACCGCTGATCCCGACCGTATCCTGACCGAATTGGCCTATGGCCGTGCCCATCATCGAGCCATCCATTTCATCAACCGAGCGCCGGGGACGACGGTCAACAATCTGTTGGCTATATTGGGTGTCACCAAACAATCGCTGAACCGCGTTCTGCGTAGCTTGATCGAAGACGGCCTAGTCGAAAGCCGGGTCGGAACAGTGGACAAACGCGAACGCCACCTATTTCTGACTGAAAAGGGTCAGGCACTAGAGGCCAAACTGTCCGACGCCCAGCGCGCCCGGATGCGTACGGCCTACAAAGATGCAGGTCCCGAGGCGGTAGCGGGGTTTCGTAAAGTGCTTGAAGCAATGATGGATGTTGATATGCGTCGTGCATATGCAAAACTGCGGGATACGACTTCATGAGCGAAATGGACGCCCATCTTCTGATCGTCGACGATGACGAGCGCATTCGCGATCTGCTCAAGAAATTCCTGATGCGCAGTGGATTCCTGGTGACATCCGCGCGGGATGCAGCACATGCGCGTCGGGTGTTGTCGGGGTTGGATTTCGATTTGATCGTGCTGGATGTTATGATGCCCGGTGAGGACGGCGTAAGCCTGACGCGGGCCTTGCGCGAAACGCATTCCACCCCGATCCTGCTGCTGACGGCCAAGGGCGAAACCGAGCATCGGATTGCCGGGTTGGAGGCAGGCGCAGATGATTATCTGGCCAAACCGTTTGAGCCAAAGGAGCTGTTGCTCAGAATCAATGCCATTTTACGCCGGATGCCGGAAACGCCTGCTCAGGACGCGGTG
Source organism: Ruegeria halocynthiae (assembly GCF_900106805.1). GTDB lineage: Bacteria > Pseudomonadota > Alphaproteobacteria > Rhodobacterales > Rhodobacteraceae > Ruegeria > Ruegeria halocynthiae. The sequence continues at coordinate 37,849 of NZ_FNNP01000004.1, read as the reverse complement.
GCGAAGATTCTGCATCTTGGGCCAATTCGCTATGATATCGAGCGGGGTGAGATGTGGCAGGGTGAGGACCCGGTGCGTCTTACTGCGACTGAAAGCCAGCTGATGAAGATTTTCTCGGCCCAGCCCGGTGAACCGATCAGCCGCGCCAAGCTTGTCGAGGATTTGGGTCGTGACAAGGGTCAGGCGCAGGAACGTGCGGTGGATGTACAAATAACCCGCCTGCGTCGAAAGCTGGAGCAGGATCCGAAACAGCCTCGGTATCTGCAGACCGTACGTGGTGCGGGCTATATGCTGGCACCGGATTGATTAAGCCGCTGCGCGGCGATCTTATGCCTTCGGCGAAGGTATTTTTAGCCAGATGAAGTTGGGACCCCGATGAAAACCGCCCTTTTGACCCATGCAGATTGTCTAAATCACGTGACTCCGGAGGGGCATCCGGAACGTGTGGCACGGTTGGAACATATCCTTCATGCACTGGAAGATTTGGATTTGCAGCGCGTAACGGCCCCTTTGGCGGCGGATGACGATCTGCTGCGGGTACATCCGCAAAACCACATTAATGGTATCCTCGACAGCCGGCCCCCGGAGGGGTTCAAGCAAATCGACGGAGACACGTTTATGTCGACCGGGTCGGTTGATGCGGCCTATCGTGCCGCGGGTGCGGTTGTGCGGGCGGTTGATCTGGTTCTGGGTGGCGAGGTGCCGAATGCGTTTTGTGCCATACGACCACCTGGGCATCATGCCGAGACCGAGACGGCCATGGGGTTCTGTCTGTTCGGGAATGCCGCGCTGGCCGCCAAGCACGCGCTGGATCATCACGGGTTGAGCCGCGTGGCGGTGGTGGATTTCGACGTGCACCACGGCAATGGCACGCAGAACCTGTTGTGGGATGAGAAGCGCGCCTTGGTGATCACCAGTCAGCAAATGCCATTGTGGCCCGGTTCTGGCCGTCCTGACGAAACTGGCGCTTATGAGACGGTTCTGAACATACCTTTGGCCCCAGGCACAGGCGGAGCGGAGATGCGGGCAGCCTATGAAACAAAGGCCTTTCCACGTCTGCGGGCGTTCAATCCGGACCTGATCATCATTTCAGCAGGGTTCGATGCACACCAGGATGACCCGTTGGCCAATCTCAACTGGTCCACGGGCGATTTTGCCTGGATCACGTCAGAGCTGTGTAAGATCGCCGATGAAGTTTGTGGGGGCCGTATCATCTCGACTTTGGAAGGTGGGTATGATCTGAACGCACTGGCCGAGGCGACACGCGCCCATGTGGAAGAACTGATAAAGGCAGCACGATGACCGATACCCCAGTTGATCAGATGACGTTCGAACAGGCGATGAAAGAGCTTGAGGTCGTGGTGGGCCAGCTGGAACGCGGCGATGTCGCGCTGGACCAGTCGATCGCGCTGTATGAACGTGGCGCGAAGTTGAAGAAACGCTGCGAAGACGAGTTGAAGCGGGCCGAGGAAAAGGTTGCCGCGATCACTCTGGACGCAGATGGGCAGCCGACCGGGACGACACCTGTCGAAGGTCAGTAAATGTTTCGTGAAAGACTGGTGCAGGATGCCGCACGGATTCAGAATCACTTTGATCTGGTTCTGGGCGCGCTGGACGATCTGGATATAACCCATGCAATGGCCTATGCCACGTGCGGCGGAAAACGGCTGCGTGGGTTTCTTGTTCTGGAAAGCGCGCGGATGCATGGGGTTGGTCCGGCACAGGCAATCTGGCCCGCGACGGGGATCGAAGCATTACACGCCTATTCTCTGGTCCATGACGACCTGCCCTGCATGGACAACGACGAAATGCGGCGCGGACGCCCGACGGTACATGTGAAATGGGATGACGGCACCGCAGTTCTGGCCGGAGATGCCTTGCAGACTTTGGCCTTTGAACTTTGCACCAATGCCGAAGTCGGTACTGGCGAAATTCGTGCTGAGATGGCCCTGACACTGGCCAAAGCGAGTGGCGCACAGGGTATGGTACTGGGCCAGGCGCTGGATATCGCGGCCGAGACGGCAGCGTCACCTCTGACATTGGAAGAAATAACCCGATTACAAGCAGGCAAGACCGGCGCGCTGATCGACTGGTCTGTCTGTGCGGGTGCACGGCTTGCGCACGCAGACACAGGACCCTTGCGCCAATATGCCCAAGCTCTTGGCCTTGCTTTTCAAATCGCCGATGACATCTTGGATATCGAAGGCGATGCCGAATTAGCGGGCAAACGCCTGCAGAAGGACACCCAAGCGGGCAAGGCCACTTTTGTCTCGCATCTGGGTCTGGACGCAGCGAAATCCCGCGCGGCGGAACTGGTGGATCAGGCTTGTTCTGCATTGGATGGGTACGGAACGCAGGCTGAAACCTTGAAGGACGCCGCCCGCTTCGTTATTGCCCGGGACAGCTAAGCCGCAAGGAACGCGCTACAGATGACAACCGACCGTCCGCATACCCCTCTGCTGGATCTTGTGAACCGCCCTGCGGACCTCAAACAGTTCTCGGACGTGCAGTTGCACCAACTGGCGCACGAATTGCGGGCCGAGACGATCTCGGCCGTGTCCGTCACCGGCGGGCACCTGGGCGCCGGGCTGGGTGTCGTCGAACTGACCACCGCCCTGCACGCCGTGTTCGATACACCGCGCGACAAGATTATCTGGGACGTGGGCCATCAATGCTATCCGCACAAGATCCTGACCGAGCGTCGCGATCGCATTCGCAGCCTGCGCATGAAAGATGGTCTGAGCGGCTTCACCAAACGCAGCGAAAGCCCCTATGACCCGTTTGGCGCTGCGCATAGCTCGACCTCGATCAGTGCCGCACTGGGATTTGCCGTGGCCCGCGATCTGGGTGGTGTAACGCCCGAAGGTTTGGGCGATGCAATTGCGGTCATCGGTGACGGATCAATGTCGGCGGGCATGGCCTTTGAGGCGATGAACAACGCCGGGCATCTCGGCAAACGCCTGATCGTCATCCTGAATGACAACGAGATGAGCATTGCACCACCGGTTGGCGCGCTGTCGACCTATCTGTCGCGTATCTACGCTGAGGAACCGTTCCACGATCTCAAAGCCGCCGCCAAAGGGGCGGTTTCCCTGCTACCCGAGCCCTTCCGTGAAGGCGCCAAGCGGGCCAAAGATATGCTGAAAGGCATGGCGATGGGTGGAACACTGTTTGAAGAACTGGGTTTTTCCTACCTTGGGCCGATCGACGGGCACGATCTGGATCAGTTGCTGCCGGTACTGCGGGCAGTTAAGTCCAAAGCCTCCGGACCTATCCTGATCCATGTGTTGACCAAGAAGGGCAAGGGCTATGCGCCGGCGGAGCAGGCCCGGGACAAGGGTCATGCGACGGCGAAATTCGACGTTGTGACGGGCGAACAGAAAAAGACGCCCTCGAATGCGCCCTCCTACACGTCAGTATTCGGTAAGGCGCTGGCCGAAGCAGCTGCACAGGATGACAAGATCGTGGCGGTGACGGCTGCGATGCCGGATGGCACTGGGCTGAACCTGTTTGCCGAGAGATACCCGTCACGCTGTTTCGACGTGGCAATTGCTGAACAGCATGGCGTGACCTTTTCCGCCGCCCTGGCGGCCGGAGGGATGAAGCCCTTCTGCGCGATGTATTCTACCTTCCTTCAACGAGGCTACGATCAGGTTGTACATGACGTGGCGATCCAGCGACTGCCAGTCCGCTTCGCCATCGACCGAGCCGGTCTGGTGGGTGCGGATGGTGCCACACATGCCGGGTCATTCGATATCGCCTATCTCGCCAACCTACCGGGCATGGTGGTCATGGCCGCTGCGGACGAGGCCGAGCTGATGCATATGATAGCCACCGCCGCCGCCCATGACGATGGCCCCATCGCATTTCGTTATCCTCGGGGTGAGGGGGTCGGTGTGGATCTGCCTGATCGCGGCGAGGTGCTACAAATTGGCAAGGGCCGTATGATCCAGTCCGGCGCGCGTGTGGCACTGCTGTCCTTTGGCACGAGGTTAGCCGAAGTGCGCAAAGCTGCGGAATCACTGGCGGCCAAAGGGATCAATCCGACCATTGCCGATGCCCGCTTTGCCAAGCCGCTTGATCGGGATCTGATTCTACAGCTGGCCGCGAACCACGAAGCACTGATCACGATCGAGGAAGGCGCGGTTGGCGGTTTTGGCAGCCATGTGGCGCAGCTTCTGTCGGATGAAGGTGTGTTCGATCAGGGTCTCAAATATCGCTCGATGGTGCTGCCGGATACCTTTATTGATCAGGCCAGCCCTGCGGACATGTACGCCGTTGCCGGTATGAACGCCAAGCAGATCGAGGCCCGGGTGCTGTCCGTTCTGGGCGTCACGTCGATCGGTGAAAAGCGCGCCTGAGCCTGCCGTTACATCTTATGTGACCTCGCCCTTTTACCCTCCGAGCAACCCAAACTTTTGAAATAATGCATGTTTTATGCATGATTTTTACATTTCCGGGAAAAATATCAGCTCGGAAAATGACATAGGTCAATATTCTAAGGTTCGAGGTACACTAAAACCCGACTCAGGGTAGGCCCGACCTCTGCCCGTTTCGCACAAGGTAGCAAGCGCATGAATAAGCTAGCAAGCCGCCGCGCATTTCTTAAGGGAAAGGTGTCGCGCAATGATCAGACGTCCATCCGCCCTCCTGGGGCAGATGCGGACGAGTTTCTTGATCTGTGCACACGTTGCGATGAATGCCGCGAGGCCTGCCCCGAAGATATCATCAAATTCGATTCACAGGGTTGGCCCGTTGTGCAACTGGATGCAGGTCCCTGCACATTCTGCGGCGACTGCGCCAGCGCCTGCCCAACCGGTGCGCTCAACCCCGAGCAAGTCGAGGCCTGGCCTTGGCGCGCCAAGGTCGCCGCATCATGCCTGTCGATGAATGGTGTCAGTTGCCGGATCTGTCAGGACAACTGCGAACACGGCGCCATCCGCTTTCGGTTGCAAACCGGTGGTCGCGCGGAACCCGTACTCGATGCCGATACCTGCACCGGCTGCGGTGCCTGCGCCAGCGCCTGCCCTGCCGGATCCGTCAGCTTTGAACGCCACACCCCACCAACGAATGAGGTTACTCTATGAATATTTGTGGTTGCCTCGTCCATGTAACCCCCGAAACCACGCAGAGCGCCAAAGATGCGATTGCGGGTACAGACGGGGCCGAAGTTCATGCGGCGACCGAAGATGGCCGCCTTGTCGTTGTGGTTGAGGATACGCCTGAAAAAATGGCGTCCGAGACGATCACGGATCTACACCAGATCCCGGGTGTGATCTCTCTGACCTTGACCTATCATCATTTTGAAGACCTCGCGGAGACCCGTCCGCACCTCAACGCTTCTCGCCAGATCTAAAGCCGGAGACCCTTGTCATGACCATCTCTGAATCCCGTCGGACCTTCCTGAAGTCGACTGCCGCCGCCGCAACGGCCTCGGCCGCTGGTCTTCCCCTTGCAACCGGGCAAGCCAACGCTCAGGCCGGAAACCCGGACATCCGCTGGGACAAAGCCGCCTGCCGGTTCTGCGGCACCGGATGCTCGGTTCTTATCGGCACCAAGGACGGACGCGTGGTCGCCACCCAGGGCGACCCCGACGCGCCGGTGAACCGAGGGCTGAACTGTATCAAGGGTTATTTCCTGTCCAAGATCATGTACGGCAAAGACCGCCTGACCACGCCGATGTTGCGCAAGACCAATGGCGAATACGACAAGAACGGTGAATTCGAGCCTGTCAGCTGGGACGAAGCCTTCGACGTTATGGCCACCAAATGGAAAGAAGCCCTTGCCAAGAAGGGGCCAACCAGTGTGGGCATGTTCGGCTCGGGCCAGTGGACCGTCTGGGAGGGCTATGCCGCTGCCAAGATGATGAAAGCCGGTTTCCGTTCCAACAACATCGATCCGAACGCACGCCACTGCATGGCCTCTGCAGTAGTCGGCTTCATGCGTACATTCGGCATTGATGAGCCGATGGGCTGCTATGATGATTTTGAACATGCCGATACGTTCGTACTGTGGGGTTCGAACATGGCCGAGATGCACCCCATCCTGTGGTCGCGCCTGACCGACACGCGTCTGACCAAACCGGGGGCCGAGGTGCATGTGCTGTCGACCTATGAACACCGCTCGTTCGAGCTGGCCGACAATGGCATGGTCTTTGCGCCGCAAACCGACCTGGCGATTCTGAATTATATCGCCAACTACATCATTCAGAACGGCGCGGTGAACGAAGATTTCGTCAACAAACACGTCAACATCACCAAGACCGCCACCGATATCGGTTATGGCCTGCGCGACAGTCACCCGCTGCAGCAAGAGGCCGAAAACCCGAATTCGGGTAAGATGGAACCGATCAGCTTTGAGGAATATGCCGAGGCGGTTTCAAAATACACGCTGGAATACACCTCTGAACTGTCCGGCGTTCCCGCCTCTCAGCTCGAGCGTCTGGCCCAGCAATATGCCGATCCAAACCGCAAGGTGATGAGCCTTTGGACCATGGGCTTCAATCAGCACACACGTGGATCATGGGCGAACTCGCTGATGTACAATGTGCACCTGCTGGTCGGAAAAATATCTGAACCGGGCAACTCGCCCTTCTCGTTGACCGGCCAACCTTCGGCCTGTGGGACCGCGCGTGAGGTTGGTACCTTTGCCCACCGCCTGCCCGCCGATATGGTCGTAGCAAACGACAAGCACCGCGAGATTTGCGAGACCGCGTGGAAAATCCCTGCAGGCACCATCCCGCCCAAACCCGGCTTCCACGCCGTATTGCAGCACCGCAAACTGAAAGACGGCGATCTGAACGCCTACTGGGTGCAATGCACCAACAACATGCAGGCCGCACCCAACATCAACGAAGAAGGTTACCCCGGCTATCGCAACCCGGAAAACTTCATCGCCGTGTCCGATCCTTATCCGACCGTCACCGCCCTGTCCGCCGACCTGATCCTGCCCACCGCTATGTGGGTCGAGAAGGAAGGCGCCTATGGCAACGCCGAGCGTCGCACGCAGTTCTGGCGCCAGCAGGTGAAAGCCCCGGGTGAGGCGAAATCTGACCTCTGGCAGTTGATGGAGTTCTCAAAACGCTTCACCGTTGAAGAGGTTTGGGGCGAGGAACTGCTGGCCACCATGCCCGAACATCGCGGCAAGACCATGTATGACGTACTATTCGCCAACGGCACGATCGACAAATTCCCGCTGTCGGAAACCGCCGAAGGGTTCGACAATGACGAGTCCGAGCACTTTGGCTACTACGTGCAGAAGGGCCTGTTCGAGGAGTATGCCGAGTTCGGTCGCGGCCACGCACACGATCTGGCGCCGTTCGAAATGTACCACCAGGCGCGCGGCATGCGCTGGCCGGTCGTGGACGGCAAAGAGACGCTCTATCGCTTCCGCGAAGGCTATGATCCTTACGTACCCGAAGGTTCTGAGGTGAAGTTCTATGGCCATAAGGACGGCAAGGCCAAAATCATCTTTGCCCCATACGAACCCGCCGCCGAGGAGCCGGATGGAGAGTACGATCTGTGGCTTTGCACCGGGCGTGTTCTGGAACACTGGCACTCGGGTTCTATGACCCGCCGTGTGCCTGAATTGCACCGCGCCTATCCTGCCGCTGTGGTCTACATGCACCCAGAAGACGCCCGCGACCGTGGCCTGCGCCGGGGACAGGAAATCGTACTGTCCACTCGTCGCGGTGAGGTCGCCAGCCGGGTCGAAACCCGGGGCCGGAACAAAGTGCCGCGTGGACTTGTGTACATGCCATGGTTCGATGAGAGCCAGTTAACCAACAAGCTGACGTTGGACGCGACATGCCCACTGTCGAAAGAGACCGACTTCAAGAAATGCGCCTGCAAGGTCGAGCGCGCGTAACAGGCTGGCAAGGCAAAGGTCGTCCCCATGTCTCGTGTTGGCACACCCCTCTCGCCGCAGCGGCGTCGGTTCCTGCAGGACTCGGCGCGCGCAGCGGGCGGCTGCGTGGCAGCCGGTTCGGTGCTGGCCTGGCTGGCGCGGGACGCACGGGCGTTGCCAGCCGAAGCGTTGCGGCCCCCCGGTGCCTTGCTGGAAAATGACTTTCTGTCCGCCTGTATCCGCTGCGGTCTGTGCGTGCGGGAGTGCCCCTATGACACGCTGAAACTGGCGGAACTGGGTGTCGATGCGGTGGCCACTGGAACACCGTATTTCACCGCGCGCGATGTTCCCTGCGAGATGTGTGACGACATCCCCTGCGTCGCGGCTTGCCCGACAGGGGCGCTGGACCCCGGATTGGACAACATCGACGACGCCAAGATGGGTGTGGCCGTTCTGGTCGATCAGGAAAACTGCCTGAACTTCCTCGGCCTGCGCTGCGATGTCTGCTATCGCGTCTGCCCCGTCATCGACGAAGCCATCACGCTGGAAGTCGAGCACAACGCGCGCTCGGGTCACCACGCGATCTTTATCCCAACCGTTCACGCCGATCACTGCACCGGTTGTGGTATGTGCGAAAAAAGCTGCGTTCTGCCCGAGGCCGCGATCAAGGTACTGCCTGCCCGTCTGGCTCGTGGCAGCAGCGCAGACCACTATCGCAAAGGTTGGGAAGAGAAAGAGGCCAAGGGTTCCCCCCTTGTCGAAGGCATCATTGATCTACCTGACCGCTTGCCGGGTCCGGGGACGGATAACCTTGTCGCTCCGGGTGGGTTTGAGCCCAGTTTCCAATTGCCGGAGGTCACCCAATGACCGCCCGCACTCGTATGCCGCTCGGGCAAGAGGCCATTGCCACCAAAGGCTGGCTGGGTGCCCATAAATACCTGCTGTTGCGACGCACCAGCCAGTTGTGCTTTCTGATGTTGTTTTTGCTCGGGCCATGGTTCGGAATCTGGATCGTGCAGGGCACTTTGGCCGGGTCGCTGACACTGGGTGTACTGCCGCTGACTGACCCATTTGTCTTTCTGCAAAGCCTGATCGCCGGACACTGGCCCGAACTGACTGCGGCCATCGGCGCGGCCATCGTACTTGTGACTTATGCTCTGATCGGAGGCCGCGTCTATTGTTCATGGGTCTGCCCGATCAACCCCGTCACAGACGGCGCGCATTGGCTGCATCGCAAGCTGGGTCTGCAAAAGGGATGGCAGCCCAAACGTGGAACACGCCTCTGGATCATGGCGACCGTCCTGATCGTATCTGGCCTGACCGGCGCAATTGCGTGGGAATTGGTCAACCCGATCACCATGCTGCATCGCGGGCTGGTATTTGGCATGGGATTTGTCTGGGCGATGGTCGCCGCGATCTTCCTGTTCGACCTGTTTGTCTCACGCCACGGATGGTGCGGTCATATTTGCCCCGTGGGCGCGTTCTACGGTCTGGTGGGCAGCAAAGCGCTGCTGCGGGTCAGCGCTGCGAGCCGCAGCGCCTGCGACGATTGCATGGACTGCTATGCCGTCTGCCCGGAAAACCACGTCATCTCGCCCGCGTTGAAAGGCAAAGGCGACGACACCCCGCTGATCCTGTCGCCCGATTGCTCCAATTGCGGCCGCTGTATCGATATCTGCGCCGAAGACGTTTTCAAATTCACCCATCGGTTCGACGCCCTGAGCGTCGCGCCATCGGAACCAACCGCCGCGCCCCAGTCGCGCGCCTCAAGACCTTTTTGAAGGAGTGAGACAATGAAAAAGCCGATCCTTATGGGCCTTGCCCTGATCCCGCCGCTGCTCCTCGGTGGCCTGGCCCTTGCGCAATCCGCCGGGGTCACCAGCCTACGCGGCGCCGAGGTGGATGAACCTGCCATTGTGGATCAGGTGCATCGCACCGTCGAAGGCCGTATGCAGCGCAACTATCGCCAGCAGCCACCGCTGGTCCCGCACTCGATCGAGCAATACCAGATCGATCTGCGCACCAATCAGTGCCTGTCGTGCCACGACTGGACCAAAGCCGGTGAGCGCAACGCGCCAACACTGTCGATGACCCACTATCTGGACCGCGAAGGGCGAGAGTTGGATCAGATCGCGGGCACACGGTACTTCTGCAATCAGTGTCACGTACCGCAAGCCGATGCGCTGCCACTGGTCGATAATACTTTTGAACCTTCCTCCGGGAACTGAACTCAGGTCGAAAAGGAGAGCGCGACATGTCCGACTCCCAAGAAAAACAAGGGCTCATCCGGCGCCTCTGGACCTGGTTCTGGAGCCCGATTGCCGTCCTCAGCGTCGGTTTCATCCTGCTGGCCGGATTTCTGGCAGGCATCCTGTTCTGGGGTGGGTTCCACTGGGCGCTGGAGCTGACGAATACGGAAGAGTTCTGCACCTCGTGTCACACGATGGAAACGAACCTTGGCGAATACCGCGAGACGATCCACTACAACAACCACTCGGGCGTGCGCGCGATCTGTTCAGATTGTCACGTCCCGGACGAGTGGAACCACAAGATCAAAGCCAAGATCATGGCCGTGAAGGACGTTTATCACGAACTTGCCGGTACAATCAGCACGCCAGAGAAGTATGAGGATCATCGTCTCGCCATGGCCTCTGCCGTATGGAAGAAGATGAAGGAATCCGACAGCCGCGAATGCCGCAACTGTCACAACTTTGACTATATGGATTTCACCCTTCAGGAAACCCGCGCCGCCAGCGAACATCAGCGCGCGATTGACACTGGAATGACCTGCATCGACTGCCATCAGGGCATCGCGCACAGCCTGCCGCCCGACTATCTGGAAACCTACCAGAAGATCTCGGAAGCAGTGGATGGTGAGGTTCTACAGAAACACGCAGCCGCGTCAGGGGACGATATCCGCTCGTTCCTGAACAAAAGCTCGGATTAAGGTGGGGCAGAGATGTTAGAGTTACTTGGAACCATCGGTGGCAATGTCTTGGGCCTGCCCGGCATTCTGGGTCTGGCACTGGGCATGATGACGCGCCAATATTGGCTGGGCGCCCTGATGGGCGGTCTGGTTGGTCTGATCGCACCCATGCTATTTGCTGGGTGGCAATTTTCCCACGTTGGAGCGATGGCGTTGTCGATCGCAATCATTGTTGGGGTCTGCGCTGGCAGTCTGGGCACTGCTATTCGCCGCAAGGGCGCAACCGTCTGAAACACACCGACCCGGCAGGAATGCCGGGTTACCGCCCCCAGTTTTCCGCCGGATCGCTTTCCGCATAATCCCGCAACAAAGCGATATCCGAGATTTCGGCATGGTTGCGGTTGATCTTGACCCCCACCGCCTTGAGCCTTGAAAACGCCCGGCTCAGGCTTTCGGGTTTCATGCCCAGACGGCCTGCAATCAGCATCTTGTCGTAAGGCAGAGCGACATCGCACCCGCCCTTATCACTGTCGCAAAGATTCAACAAAAACTCTGCCACGCGCTGCGCGCCTGTCTGCGCCTTGAGCTGTTCAAGCTGTGCCACCAGAGAATGCAGATGGGTGAAAGTCGCGGCCAGGATCGAGATACCGATTTCGGGATCTTCCTTCATCAACGAAATCAGGATCGGGCTGGGGATATGCATGACATCGCAGGCCGATACCGCCTCGGCCGAGACCGGGTAGGGAACATTGCGCAGCGCCACGGCTTCGCCAAAACTGTCGCCACGGGTAAAGACGCTCACCACCGCTTCGGCACCGGTGGGGGTCATGCGAAACAGTTTGACCCAACCCTCAAGCACGACGTGGATGGCCCGCGCCGTTTCCTCCTGCAGGAAAATCGTCTCACCGCGGTCATATTGGCGCCAGATCGCGTGGCTCAGCAAGGTTTCCACATGCTGTTCCGGTAAACTGCGCAGCAGCAGCGACTGCCGTGCGATCGCCTTTTGTGCTTCGTGAGACAAGAAAATACCCCTGTTACTTCCTGCCGGCGCAAACGCTCGGTTGGTCCATCCCTGTCCCACGCTATGACAGAGCCGGCAGATATGCACCATAGTATTATGTTCCGTGAACTTGACAATTGTCATGTTGCGGGATTGTCCGCTGACCTATCTTCAGCCCAAAGCCAGTATTCCGGGGAGCAAGTAAGATGGACTACGAGCAATTTTTTACTCAGAGCCTCGACACTTTGCGTGACGAAGGAAATTACCGTGTTTTCATCGACCTGCAACGCCGTTGTGGTGCATTCCCAAATGCACGACAAACCGATGGTTCTGTGCAGCGAGACGTTCGCATCTGGTGCTCGAATGACTACCTGGGTATGGGCCAGCATCCAACCGTGATTGAAGCCATGCATGACGCGTTGAACCGTTGCGGTGCGGGCGCGGGTGGGACGCGTAACATTTCCGGAACCACACATGACCATGTGTTGCTGGAAACCGAGCTGGCCGATCTGCACGGCAAAGAGGCGGCGTTGCTTTTCACGTCCGGCTATGTGTCGAACTGGGCCGCTCTTGGGACGCTAGCAGCTAAAATCCCCGGCCTGATCGTATTTTCCGACGCGCTGAACCACGCCTCGATGATCGAAGGTATACGCCACTCACGCGCGCAAAAAGTGATCTGGAAGCACAACGATCTGGAAGACCTTGAGGCGAAACTGGCTGCCGCCGACCCGGAGGCCCCCAAAATGATCGCGTTCGAATCTGTCTATTCGATGGACGGTGATATCGCGCCGATCAAAGAGATTTGCGATCTGGCCGACAAGTATGGTGCGATGACCTATCTGGATGAGGTCCATGCGGTTGGCCTATACGGCCCGCGCGGCGGTGGCATAGCCGAACGCGAAGGACTGATGGATCGTTTGACCGTGATCGAGGGCACTCTGGGTAAAGCGTTTGGCGTTGTTGGTGGCTATATCGCAGCCTCGGCGGCGCTTTGCGATTTTGTACGTAGCTTCGCCAGCGGGTTCATCTTTACCACCGCCCTTCCGCCTTCGATTGCCGCCGGGGCTGCGGCCTCTATCCGGCATCTAAAACAGTCCAAAGCCGAACGTGACCTGCAACAAACCCGTGTGGCCCAAGTTCGTGCGCGGCTAGATGCCGAGGGTATTCCACATCTACCCAACCCCAGTCACATCATCCCGGTGATGGTCGGCGACCCGGTGAAGTGCAAGTTCATCTCGGACACGCTGCTGGAGGAGTTCGGCATCTACATCCAGCCCATCAACTATCCCACAGTTCCCAAAGGCACCGAACGTCTGCGCATCACGCCGTCTCCGGTTCACACGGATGAGGATATCGACCAACTGATCGGTGCGCTCTCGGCTCTGTGGCAGCGTTGTCAGATCGCGCGGATGCCGATGGCGGCCCAATAACCCAAAGCACCCCCTCGCTTGAAGAACTGCCGCCTTACGGGGCGGCTTTTTCTTTGGCTAAGGCAGGTAATTGGCAAGAATGACCAGCGCGAAACCCGCAACCACTATCGCGATAGCCTTGCGGCGCTGCTGGACCGTTTGCAAAGCCAAGACTACGCGTGTGTGCCTGCCGGTTAGGCGCGTTGCCTTCACCATAACTGAAAAGAACATCTTGCTTAGATAAAAGGCGTTAACCGACCGGAAGTAATTTCCGTTCTGAAACTAATAGTTAAATAGAATAGTGGTGCCTCAAGAGGGACTCGAACCCCCGACCTTGTCCTTACGAAGGACCTGCTCTACCAGCTGAGCTATTGAGGCGACGCGGAAGCTCGTTTAACGGCAGTGCGCGGTTCTTTCAAGTACGGATCGCTCGGCAGCATCGCTGTTGACCCGTTCGCAATGATCCCTCATCCTGATGCCGACCTGATCCGCCTGTCGGGTTTGGTTGGTTTATCAGATATTTGCCAAGGTCATTTGAATGCCCGGAATTTCGCAAAAGACTTATGTGCTGGATACCCACCGGCTGCGCGACCCGGAAGAGACCCTTGCCATCGTCAAACCGTTTCTCAAGCAAATGGGCATCAGCCGTATCGCCAATCTGACCGGGCTGGACCGGGTTGGATTGCCGACTGTCATGGTGACGCGTCCGAACTCACGCTCGGTCGCTGTTTCTCTGGGCAAGGGGCTATCGCTGAGCGCAGCTCAGGCATCGGGCGTGATGGAGGCGATTGAATCATGGCACGCAGAACGGATCGAACTGCCGCTGCGCTTGTCCAGTTTCGCCGATCTGGCACAGGATCGCGTGGTAGATATCGACCGTCTGCCCCGTGTGACTGGCGGGCAATTTGACCCGCACCGCGCGATGTTGTGGGTGCAGGGGCGCGTCCTGCCATCAGACCAGACCTGTTGGGTGCCTTATGAGATGGTGGATACCGATTACACCACATCGCCGGTGGGCGGGCAGCGGGCGTTTCCGAGAACCACCAACGGGTTGGCCTCGGGCAATGATGTAATCGAAGCCAGCTGCCATGCGATCTGCGAGCTGATCGAGCGTGACGCGACCACACTTTGGCATCATCAGGGCGCAACGCCACGGGTCGACCCGGCAACGGTGGATGATCCCCGTTGCCGTCAGGCGATGGATCGGTTTTCGGCGGCGGGGCTCGAACTTGGGATATGGGACACGACATCGGATATCGGCATCGCCAGCTTTCGCTGCGCGATCGGTGAAATAGGTGGAGCGGCGGGCCATATCGGCATTGGAGATGGCTGCCATCCGGATCGCGCCATCGCATTGCTGCGCGCATTGACCGAGGCAGCGCAAACCCGGCTGACTTATATCTCGGGTGCACGGGATGATCTGGACCCCGAGGAGTTCTCCGACAGCGCGCGGAGCTGGCGTAGCCGATACGTTCACGACTTGATCGATGGTTCGCCTGCGACCGACGATTTCTCCTCGTGCCCGACCTATGTAACCGAATCGTTCTCCGAAGATTTGTCGCTATTGCTGACCCATCTCGCATCGGTGGGTATGGATCAGGTCGTGACCGTCGATCTGTCGCGGCCCGAGATCGACATTGCCGTAGTTCGCGCCGTGATACCGGGACTTGAAGCCCCCCATGACGACCTCGATTTCATCGCCGGACCCCGGGCGCAGGCGGTGACGTCATGAGTGCGGTTGTCTTTGTCGGGCCCACGCTGCAGGCCGAAGTGGTTCGGAAATACTTTGACGCAACGATCCTGCCTCCGGTTCAGCAGGGCGACGTGTATCGTGCGGTGCGGGGCCAACCCCGCGCGATCGGGATTATTGATGGCTATTTCGACGGGGTGCCTTCGGTCTGGCACAAGGAAATCCTCTGGGCGATGGAGCAGGGCATACCAGTCTTTGGCAGTGCCAGCATGGGTGCATTGCGCGCCGCGGAGCTGGCCGATTTCGGCATGATCGGGATCGGGCAGATATTCGAGGATTACCTGAGCGGTGCGATTGAAGACGATGACGAAGTGGCGGTTCTGCACGGCCCTGCCGAACTTGGGTTTCCTCCACTGAGTGAGCCGATGGTATCGATCCGCGCTACGATCGAGCAGGCACAGACTGAAGGTCAACTAGGGACTGCGGCGGGCTCTGCGCTGCTGCGTACCGCCAAGGAACTTAACTACCGGGATCGGGTCTGGGACCGGATCATGGCAGGGCAACCCGATCTGGAAGGCTTTCAACGCTGGCTGCCCAAGGGTCGGGTTGACGCCAAAGGCGATGACGCGCGGGCGATGCTGGCTGAAATGGCCCGGTATTTGGCGGCGGGCGCTGTCACACCAGTTCCTCAGCGCGTCGAGCGCACGCTGGCCTGGCGCGAACTCTGCACCCGGGTCGACACCGAAACCACACGACAGGAAAGCGGCGCACGGGCGCTGGTGGATGAGTTGCGGCTTGACCCGGCGCTTTATAACCGTCTGCGTGACCGCGCTGCGCTAAGTCTGCTGTCGAAGGACAAGACCCACAGGCAAGGCCGCGAACCCGATAAACAAGCCTTGCTGCGGCAGATGGCCGAGCATCGGCGAGAGGCCCGGCTGCCCCGCCACGCCGATCTATTACAATGGCTGCAGGAAAATGACCTGAGCCTTACACAATACGAGGCGATGCTGGCCGACAGGTCACGCATTGATATTGCAGTCGGGGCGCTGGCCGACGATCTGGATGACGCATTGTTGGCCGAGCTTCGGCACTCGGGCGACTATGGCACCTTGCGTGCGCGTGCCCAGCGCAAGGCCGAGCAGCTTTTGGAACCAGACAACGCCAATGTCACGGCGAACAGAACGCAATCACTGATGTGGTATTTTGAAACACGCCTTGACCGAGCGATGCCGGATGATCTTGAATCATATGCAATAGGGTTGGGTCTTGAGGGGCGTGATGCCTTTGTCGATCTGATCGAAGCAGAATTCTTGTTTTGCCATTTGGACTTCAACCCGGCTGATCAGCAGCCCGATGTAATGTCGGGCATTCAGCCGGACGGATAACGGGAGGAAACATTGACGATCTGGCCCGACTACTCGGAAAATGAAACTCCGGGCACGCGGTTCTTGCTCTATCCGCAATCGCCGTATCTGGAACCGGGCTTGAAACCCGAACTGGTTGAAATTTCGGCTCCGCAAGGCACAATCGGGCCGGGGCCTTCGGGGCCGCGTATGTATGCGATGTACCCGATCGACAAGACGACCCCTTATGGCGCGATGATCGAGGGCGAAGATGGCCCCCAGATGTATCTGCCCGCCTGGGACGGCTATATCCTGCCCCCACCCGAGCCGGACGAGTTCGGCAATTTCATCCATATCGATCCCGACGATCCGGCGTTTGAGGCTGCACATCTGTTCGGATCGGCCCATTTTACCATGGATGTGTGGGAGGGGTATTTCGGCCGTTCGATCCCGTGGCATTTTGAACGTGATTTCGAACGGCTGGAGCTGTCGCTGCTACCCGGACTCGATAACGCACACATAGGCTGGGGCTTTCTGGAAACCGGCGGCACCCGTGAACATGGTGACGAATACCGGCCCTACAGCCTGAACTTTGACGTGGTGGCGCATGAAATCGGACATGCCATCATCTACAGCGTCATCGGCTTACCATCCGAGGATGACGCCACGGGCGAGTATTACGGGTTCCATGAATCAGCGGCTGATATGGTGGCGTTGCTGGCCTCGTTGCATTTCGGCTCGGTGGTAGATGAGGTGCTGAAGAATACGCGCGGAAATCTCTATACCTATAATCGACTTAGCCGCTTTGCCGAGCTTTCGCAGAATGCCCAGATCCGCATTGCCGCAAATGACCGCACCCTGTCCGAATTCTCGCATGGGTGGTCCAGTGAGCACGCGCTTTCGGAACCGCTAACCGGCGCAATGTTTGATATTCTGGTCGATATCTATCACGAAAGGCTGGTCGCCCATGGCGTGATCAACCCAGAGATGGAGGACCTGTCCGACGAGCTGGAAGGGACCGAAGAATATAACGCGATCATGCAGGACCTGTTCGACGAGCATTACGCAGCCAATCCCGAGGGCTTTCGCGTCGCGTTGATTGAAGCGCGGGATTTACTTGGCTCTTACCTGGCGGACGCGTGGGAAAAGCTGGATGCCGACTTGCTGAGTTATTTCGGTGTCGAACGCGCGCTGGTCGTGGTTGATCAGGAGATAACCGGCGGTGCGTTCCGGCAGATCATCGAAAGCAATTTCCGAATGCGCGAGATCGGACTGACGCGGCCGGGGCCTCGGCTAACCAAGCCGGACGGGTCCAGCCATGCGGCTTCGGTACGTACATTGTCGCCCGAGGTGAAAGAACCTTAAAGTCTTTGTTTTTGCCGCCATTTTATGTCAGTTTATCCGCACGGGGTGATAATTTGACAATCGACGCGCACTGAATGCGCAAACTGGGACAGGCGAGGCCCATGGCTCCGTCGACCCCCGATAGGGAGAAAGTGATATGTCTGAGTCCTTACTCAGTTTTTCCGAGGTATTATTGTTTGGGCGAGAGTTAAGCGATCTGAAATTGAAACAACGCTCAGTTCGCCTGGCTGAAGAGGTCGCCGACAACTATAATTTTGATACAAAATTTACCAAGATTGACGGTGTGGCTGTTCGGGAAGACGACAGGGTTCTGGTCCAGGTTGGTGATGCGGCAAACGAAAAGTCCGGTATCTACAAGGTGGTCAAAACGGCCGACGCCAAGTTCAAATTCGACAAGCGCAAGAAGGTCTCGCACGACTCGTTTGTCTATATCCGCCGAGGCCGCCAGTTCA
Source organism: Ruegeria halocynthiae (assembly GCF_900106805.1). Taxonomy (GTDB): domain Bacteria; phylum Pseudomonadota; class Alphaproteobacteria; order Rhodobacterales; family Rhodobacteraceae; genus Ruegeria; species Ruegeria halocynthiae. The sequence goes on along the minus strand of NZ_FNNP01000004.1, from coordinate 19,819 downwards.
AGAACACATATTGGCAGCAGACCGCGAACCGGCACAAAGAGCAACTGTTCATCGAACAGGATGACCGCAGGAGGGGTCGCGGCGTAAATAATTTTATCGGCGACCAGTTCGGAGGCGATGCACGGCTGGCCCGGATTTACGGCTTCGCCTACGACGGCACCTATTACGAGATGCCCGAACCGACGATTTTTCTGGTCCACGGTCACGGCGAAAGTGCCACGGGCGGCAACCTGCCCTACGGGTTCAAACTGGATAGCGCTGGGAGTGATACCACGCAGCAAACCGCGCGCGCACCGATGAACCCATCGGTCTCGGGCGTGGCTGCGGCAGACTACCAGATTGCCAGCGATATTCGTGTCTGGAACTACGATCAGGCTGATTATACCCTCCGCATGGATATCGCGGCTGGTCAGATCGAAGAAGTGCTGCTGGACGTCTATTTCGAATACGACGCCCCGATGATGGCCGGAGCCAAGGTATCCGGAGCAAAAGTCAGTGGAGCGAAGGTTTCGGGTGCGAAAGTCAGCGGGGCCAAGGTGTCCGGCGCCAAGGTCAGCGGGGCCAAAGTGAGCGGCGCAAAGGCGCGCGGCGAATAGGACCGACTGAGTACGAATGAGGGGCGCGCAAGCAAGCCATACCTCATGCGAGCAATGTTGCTGATCACGTACCTGCAGGTGTGTGATCAGCAACACCTCAATGATCGGGTTTAACCCATGCTACCGCTTCGGTGATTTCGATATCACAGTCGAGACGGTGTGTGTCTTTCGACTTTTTGTTATCGTGATTGCGCCCAATACTAGCGCACATGCAAAAGTTTGAGGCAAAGTGATCGCTTCACCAAAGGCGAGAAACCCCACGGCAAACATCGTGGGTAACTCGATACTTCCGACCACCGCTGTTTGAGATGCTCCGATGACCGGTGAGCAGATCGTGTAGATAAGCTGGGGTACAAATGCCGTGACAAGTCCAATACCCATAATGAGAAACCAATCGGATTGATCTCTTGGGAGAAGCTCTTGGACGTCGGCGCCGAGAATGAGCGGTGCGAGTCCCAGGACAGACCCCAGAGAAACTGACGCAATACGCGCCAACGGCGCTATCCGTGACAACCGATGCACTAGGACGCAGATTCCGAAACCAAAACCGAATGGTGCGGCAAGAGATATCAGCAGCGTAGTTAGATGCTCTGTTGGGACTGACCCGGGCGCGCCAGCAATGAAAGCCGCCACCACGATCAGGCCGGAAGCCAACAATGCACGCCGCGTGGGAGCATCTGCAAATACGACCCAGGCGATGATCAGAGTGAACACCGGGTACGTCATGTACAGCACACCCACCGTCGACGTGGGCAACTTCTCCAATGCCGTTACATATCCAATCCAGCCAAGTCCCATTACGGCTCCGGCTGACAGGCCCCAAATGATCTCTCGCCATTCTTTTCGGTGCAAGATGAGAACGGGCAGCAGAAAAAATGCTGCAACTATGTAGCGGTAAAATGCAACTGCATAGGGTGCGATGCCTTGCTCAGTCAGGCTGCGGCTAAAGTAGGGAACTAGCCCAAAACAGATTGAGGCACAAAGAACACCAGCAACCGCAAATGCGTAAGGGATAGAGGGGCGGTTTTGCGCGGATGTCGATGCCATGATCTGGAGCTATCACGAATTTGCCAATTCGTTTCAAGAGATTCGACGAATGACGATTTTGCTGCGCGCGACCACCCGGCCAAGTAACCACGCTCACGCCAGAATCTGCTTAAATGCTCGTATTGCGAGCGTCAGCTGCACCGCGTGTTACATTTGGGCCCACACAGCTTTTGGCAAGGGGATTGCACCAACCAGTTTTTGCTCAGAACCCGGCCTTTTTTAAACCCTCGACAAAATGCTGGGTATCGTCGGACAGGCGGTCCGGCTGAACCTTTGCCCAGCGCGACAGTGAGAAATTGGGATGCACCGCGCGATGTTTGTCGGCGATTTGACGCGCCATATCCAATTCGCCCTTATGCGCATAGCTGGCGGCCAGGACCCGTTGCCCTTCGGTGGGATTATTCATCTTGTTCACGCACGAAATTACATCGTCATAGCGCTTGAGGTTGTAGTAAGCGCCGCCCAGATGCCAGAGATACTGATCGGGGAAGTAAGGATTCAGGCGCATCGCCTGCTGCAGGTGTTGGATAGCGGTGTCATTGTCGCCCCAATGGGCCAACGCATCAGCGTAATCCGAATGCATGTCCGCGTCATTGGGGTTCAACTGCAGCGCACGTTTGTAGGACTCGATCGCGGAATCAAATTCTTTGCGATAGAGCTGGACATATCCCAGCTCTCCAAAACCGCGCGCATCTGTAGGGTCGAGCTCTACCGCGCGCTGGGCCAGCGACAGGGCCCTGTCCAGTGCGCTGCTTGGGTCTTCGGTCCAGGAATAGCGCCAATCGATGTTGAGTGTACGTGACAGGGCCGCTGCGGCCCTTGCATATCCCTCATCGCGTTCGAGCGCGGATTCATAGCAATGCTGCGCTTTGCGATTGTCGTTGCGCGTGTATTTGAAGATATGATGCTGCCCCTGCAGAACCGAGCCATAGGCCCGCAAATCTGATGGCACCGTCTGTACCATGCGCTGCTTTTCGTGCGACTCGATCATCACGGCGGTGGCTGCGACAATACATTCCGTCACCTCGTCCAGAATGTCGAAGATATCGTCGAGCTTGCGATCAAACCGCTCACCCCAGATGGTGCGTTCGGTGTTGGCGTCGATCAGCTCGGCCGTGATCCGGATGCGGCTGGACGAGCGGCGCACGCTGCCCCGTGCGATATATCGAACATTCAAACGCCGTGCGGCCTCTTGCGGCGCCATCGACTGGGTTTTGAAGAAGAACGAGGAATTCCGGGCAATGATGAACAGATTCCGGAACTTGGACAGATTCATGATGATGTCATCAGTCAGCCCTTCAGCGACCCAGCTGTCATCCTCATCCCCACCCTGACTGGCAAAAGGCAATATGGCAACCGATGGGATATCGGGCCGTTCCAGAACCTCAAGCTGCATTTCAGGGCGCAGGGTGGCAGCCATGGTGGCGCCTTCAACCTCGGTACGAACACAGTAGGTAGCCACCGGAGACAGGATGTTCTTGAGTTGTTTGGACCCAAGGAATTCGTACCCATAGCGCAGGCGGTTGCGAATCTGGTCATAGACAGCGGCGCTGACATACACCCGCTCGGGTTCGGCGATCTCTTGCAGGCGCGCGGCGATGTTTACGTTGTCGCCGTGGATGCCACGTTCGTCCAACAGCACCTCACCCATATGAACGCCGGCGCGGAATTTGATCTGCTCGTGCTCTAGACGGTCACTATTGTGCTGCGCCGCGATCCGGTGCAGCTCGATGCTGAATTCAACCGCGCTGGTGGCAGTGTCAAACAGAACGAGAATGCCGTCGCCGCGCACCTCGATGATCTTGCCCTGATATTTTGAGCAGGTCGCCTCTAGCTGCGATAACAATGACTTCAACGCATTATACGTATCCATCTCGTTCTCGCTCATCAGGCGGGAATACCCGACGACATCGGCGAATAGCACCGCCCCGAGTTTCTGTTTGATTGAAGGGTCCGAACCGGTCGTGTTCACTGGCAATACTCGATTGGGTTGTCTTGTCGAATCCGACAAGGCTGTTTTAACAAAAAATAACTCAAAATTCGCAACATTTCAGGTTTCTGCACCTGCGTCAGGGGGCCATGACCAACCGGAGGCATCAAAACCAACCACCGTTTCCGGACCCAGCTCCTGTTCCAGTACCTGCCGGCGCACCTTCCAATCCTGCTGTAACATGCCAACAACGACCATATCGTGGAACTGCCCGTCCGCGAACCAGGCTTGACGCATGGTGCCCTCGATCTTGCAGCCCACACGGCTGATCAGATCGCGGCTGCTGTGGTTATCGGATCGGTAATATGAGGTAATCCGGTTTAGTCCTAGCTGCCGGAATGCGAAGTCCAGCATCAGGGCAACCGCCCGTACCGCCACGCCCTGGCGTCGGATGGATTTGTCAACGAACACCGGAACCACCGCATCGCGGTTGATGTTCGAGATCGCCTCAAGCCCGATCATTCCAACCAGATCACCACTGCCGGATTCGATCACGAACCAGCACTTGTCACAATCACGTGAAGAGCTGATCACATCCTCCCATATCTGCTCGGTCTGCATCTGATTTGGTGGAATGCGCAAGGCCCGGTCAAACAGGGCGAGGTCATTCAAATCCTGAAACCAGTGAGTGACGGATTCGAGATCTTTCTTTTCTAGAGGGCGCAGCTTGAACAGTCTGGGTGAGGTATCGGGCAAGAGAAAACAACCTCCGAATACAAATATGAATATCTATTCGCGCGATACTAACATAAAAATCCCAGAAACAAGAAGGAGTTGTTCACACAAGGCTTCATAGGCCACGACCCGCTGAGCGGGTGCAGCCGGCAGGCATTCGGTAGGTGGCAAGTTTTCTAAGGGCGCCTTAAGCGTTCAGCGGTTTTCGGCGCGAATCAGGAAGATGTTGCGCAGGTAAATCGACAAGCCCATCGATTGGCCCAGAATAAACACCGGGTCACGACGGTAGATCGCATAGCTGAGTAGGATAAGCCCGCCACCGATCGACAGATACCAGAATGCGATCGGAATGACGGACTTCTTCGCGCGCTCGGATGTGATCCATTGAACGATGAAACGGGCGCTGAACATCAATTGCCCGGCCAGACCGATAAATACCCAAAGCGCCTCGGTCGGGCTATCGACATGAAAAATTTCGAGAATGGTTTCCTTCATGACCGGGACGCCTCCTTTGCCGAGACGGATTTCGCGCGACGGGTCAGCCAGACAACACCGAACAGATCCCAGATACCGACCATGGCCCGCCCGAAATTGGTGTATTTGGATTCGCCCGACAAGCGCTGCTGATGCGCGACGTCAACCAGCGCAATATTCCAGCCATAGGCTTTGAACAGGGCAGGAAGGTAACGGTGCATATGGTTAAAAAACGGCAGATCAAGAAACGCCTGTGTCCGGAACGCCTTGAACCCGCAACCTGTGTCGCGTGTGCCGTCCTTCAGCATCCAGCCTCGCAGCGCATTCGCAAAGCGCGAGGCAAGCTTTTTCGACGCGGTATCTTTCCGGCCAACCCGTTGCCCCGCCACAAGCCCGATCGAGGCATCATCCCCCGATACCAGCGGCGCCCAGATCTTTGGCAGCTCTTCGGGGGGGTTCTGGCCATCGCCATCCAGCGTGCAACAGATATTGGCACGCGCCGCTTTAACCCCGGAATGAACAGCCGCACTTTGGCCGCCAGCGATCCTGTGCTGCAGGATGCGCAGCTGCGGGCAGTCTTTCTGCATCTCCTTCAGCGCCTCGTAGGTGCCATCGGTCGAGCCGTCATCCACCGCGATAATCTCGAACGCAGGCAGTTCCGAGGCAGCGGCACTAATGCCCTGCACAAGACCGGACACTGCCCCTTGCTCATTATGCATGGGAATCACGACCGACACAGTAGGTCGATTGTCAGCATTGGCATCATGATCAACATGCATCGCGATAAACTTCGTTTGTTTCCGTCACAGTGGCTTTTGATTGATCAACGATAGAAATTCAAGTGGCGACCGTACCGCAAACCGCAGCATTGCACATAGTTACCTTCTGGATCGCGTGATTTTGCCTAGTCTGACGGATCCCTTACACCGGTTGCCGACCAATAGACCAAACCGTCGACCGCTGTCGGCTCTGTCGCCAGTCCGACAAGCCCTGGCGCCAGCTCAGAAAGTTCGGCTTCGGTGCACAGCCCCCGCAACGGACCGGAAGAATAGCCAAACCTGTCCAGATATTTCTGCAATTGCAGTCGTCTGAGGTAGATGAACGGCCTGCCATTTGAGGCGAACACCGAAGCGGCCCCGGGCGGGACACGCATCTTTCGGTCATATGCGCAGACCAGCAGCGTTTCATCCGATTGCAACTTCGCGCCGAGCGGTGCCAGAATCTCTGCCTCGGGCACACCCAGTCGCACCCTGCCCTTGCCCAGATCTGTGGCCGCGCGGTCATAGAACACGCCACCCGAAAGGAAACACAGGCCCAGCGCAGCCCCCATTCCGGCCCAGCGCAGGCGCTTGACCGAAAACAGCAAACCCGTTGCTGCCACCATCAGCATCGGCAGTATAAGCAGCGTGTATCTTGCGTATACCTTCCCTGCGGCAGCCCACATCATAATGACGAAGAAAACCGCAATACCAGTCGCGGCCAGAAGTCTGGGACGCTGTTGCACGAAAGGAAGTGCGCAAATGGCAACAAACCCCAACAATCGAGGCCAGGGGTCCCCCGCGATTACAAGATCGTAGAGCTTTCCAAACCCACGATCACTGAGGGACGGGCGGAAGCGGTCCAGCATTTCCCCTTTGATGTTGCCATCCAGCGAGCCATCAAAGAGAAAGCGAAGCTCTTGCAGGATCGGCCAGGCAAAGGCCAGTGGTATGGCGAATTTGAGCGTCCGTCGAAAGGTTCTGTTCCGCCAGACGTCGCTGAAGGGTTCTGCCTGCCATCTGTTGGTGATTTTCAACGTCAGCAACGCCAGTGCCAGAAAGGCCAGCGGTGTCGGGCTTTTCTGCAAAGCGGCCAGAACGATGGTCGCGCCGAAATAGGGCCAGTATTTCGGCTTCTCAATTGCTGCAAGCAGGGCCGCAATACTGAGCGTCGAGAAAAACACCGCGCCGGTGTCCAGCATCGCGGATGTGGCATGTTGCCAGAACTGAAGCGAACTGGCCACCAACAGCACCGAAGGCAGCATTGCCCATGGGCTTCGCGGGATCATTACCCGCGCCAGCAATGCGGTCGCCATCAACGCGGCCAGCGCAAAAATCATCGACGGAAGGCGCAGGGCAAGAATGTCGGACACCCCAAATTGCATAAGCAGCGCCGACATCCAGTATTGCATGGGTGGCTTCTTCAGGCTTGGCTCGTTGTTTGAGTAAACCGCCAGCCAATCGCCATTCCGGGCAAACCCGGAGCTGCGGTCGTAGGTGTAAAACTCATCGTAATGATAGATGTTCCCGACCCCGAGATCGGTCAGGTACCAAGCCCAAATCAGAACCATAACAAGTGCGGTGGCGATGTAAGGTAGGAATTTCTGCCAATTCTGGGAAGTGCCGGTCATGCTGTATCAGGTCCAAATGGGTCTAAACATGTGTGATATCAATCCCGCCGGATCATCTCTGATACCGGCGCGCGACGCGCCCCAACTATTGCGTCACCTGTCCAAGAGCAAGGTATTTGACGGGTGCCAGCAATCCATGTTCTTCGCTGCCCTGCCCGAGACACGCGCAATTAAGCGATCTCAGACCGCGGGTTCGGGATTCTCCGGCAACAACAAGCTCAGTTCATCTTCGTTGAAGCTGTCGAAAGACAGATCCCAGTTCGCGCCGGGCCAACGCAGTTGCAGTTGCTTCTTCGCAGGCCGATAGATCGCCGTATAGAGCGTACCGAAACCCGATTTGAACGCGGTGGAATAAAGTGGCGGGCGCAGGAAGGCATCGATGAAGCGCTTTTCGCTCTCCGGGTGCTGGTTTAGGCGGTTAAGCAGAAAACGCTCACGTTCCACGGTGGCCGTAAAGCGTGCATGTGTCGACCATTCGACATGGCCCTGATGGTTTGTCGCCACGGGCAGATCCGAGATTTGCGGGTGCCGGTCGGGCGCAAGGTAAACCGTGCTGTGGTTATACTTGGCATCCAGAATGGTGACGTTATAGCTCATATGGCAGGGGATGCGGCACAGGCAGTCGACCGCCTCGGCCGTTGTCTCGCAGGTTTGCAGGACATAGCGCAGGATCAACGGAACGCCAAACCCGTCGCCCACCTCGCGCCGACCACCGAAGGTGAGCGAAACGGTCAGACCGGTATCGTTGATCCCATCAAGCAGCCCCAGAACGCCATCGCTCATCCCGATCACGCCGCGACCGTCCCAGCAGGTTTTCAGCAGCGCCGCATCAAATGTTTTTGGGTGATAGTCATAGTTGCGCACCAGAAACGGCGTCTTGCCGCGCCAGATCGCCTGACTGCATCCCGACAAATACTTCGGCGGGCAATAGAAGCTGAGAAACCGTGCCTGGCTGTCGCTGCCGCCGACAAGTTCGACCACCTCTTCATATAGCGGCAGGATCTCGGGCATGTGCTGTTGCAAGGCGCGCAGGCATTCGCGATAGGTCGGGCGGGCCGAATACCCCTCTTGCGCCCACCATTTGCGGTAGGCGGGCCAGTATTCGGCAAACAGCCCGGCCAGTTTGGGACCGGGCTGCGCCTCGTCGATTGAGCGAAAAACAAGCGCCATGGAGCTTTCTACATAATTTTGAACGCAGGGTCTTCCATCGGCTGCGCAGCGGGCAGAGGTTCAGCCGTATAGGCCGACGTGATGCCGTGAATCCACTTTTTGGACTTGTCCGTCAACTTGAAACCTTTGGTCATCGACCGCCCACGCGTCACAAGTATGCCCAGATCAGCACCTTCGTAGCGGTAATCACCGACATTTGAGATACGCAGGAAGAATGCCTCATTCTCACCCACCGCGCGGCGGTGATAGTCAAACCGGTCGAACACCACGCGGCCATCTTCCAGCATCTTGTAGATGCCCGATTGCGGAGCGTGAGTGATACGATCCACGCTGTCATCGGTGTGTTTGATCACCATCTGTGACCAGCTGTCGATCATGTCCGGGTCGGCCCAACGGGCATTCAGTTCCTCGACATCCAGCTCGAATGGCTTCTTCGCAAATTCCAGCAAGTGGAACAGAAACAGCGGCGCGTCCGCATGGGCAAAGGCCGCATGGTTGGTCATCGAGCTGGCGCCGGTGATGCGGGGGTTCAGCTCACCCAACCACAGCTCGTCGGTTTTCTTGTCGATCAGGAAGTCGAGTTCGAAATAGCCGCGATAGCCGGATTTGCGCAATTCCTCACCGAACTGGAAGGTCAATTGCCGCGCCTGTTCGCGGGCTTTCGGAGGGAACGCGGTTGAGAAGATTTCATTCCCGCACCAACCGCCGCGATAAGGGGTGAGTTCATTGAAACCCACCAACTCGGTCATCAGCGGGCCAACAATTGTGCCTTCCGAGGTCGCACAGGCCTCGATCGCTGCGCCGCGACAATCGATGCGCTTCATGATCTTGATTTCGCCCTCGCCGACGATTTCATCCTTGTGTTTATTGAAGTCAGCCTCAGACTTGATGAAGAAAGTTGTGTGACCGCTGTCGCCAAAGGCCGATTGCAGCACAAGATCGTGGCCCAGCCCGGCCTTGTTGCAGATCTTCTGAAGATGGTCATAGCTTTTGACCACGCTCAGCGTGTTGGGCACCGAAGGCACGCCCGCTTTGTTGCCGATACGGACGGTTTCGATCTTGTTGTCGCATTTTGTGCGCAGCTTGGCCTTGGGGAACCACAGCTGACCGCCCAGTTCCTTGACCAGTTTCTCTGTCGTTTCATCAAACATCAGGAAAACGAATTTTGGTTTGCCACCGCGCCGTTTGACCAGATCGATGACCTCTTTGTGCTGCAGCAGATAGTTGTTGATGTCTTCGATTGACTGGAACTCATCATGCGGCATTTCGGAAGGCACGAACACGTTCGGGTGTCGTCCGTCAAAGCAATCCATGTAGCAGATATAGGTGAAATTCATCACCCATTCATCCAGCCCCAACAGGTTAAAATTGGTCGCCGATACAAAATAGATCGGGTCCTTGTTGGTGTGAAAATACCGGCGGATCTCCGAGATGTTCTTCAGTACCTTTTTTGGCATATTTGTTGTCCTCCCTGACCCCTTAGGGGTTCTTCACTGATTTCAAAGCGTCTTCGCTAAAAATGCGCAGACCCAGGTCGGCGCGGAATCCGTGAATTTCCGAAACATCCAGTTCCTGCATGAATTTCAGAATTTCGGGGCTGATCACTTGCCCCGGCACCAGAATTGGAAAGCCCGGCGGATAGGGGATCACGAAGGTGGCCGAGACCATCTCTTCCCCAGCTTCCAGGCGTTCCAGCATGTCTTTGTCGGGCTCGACGTAATCGCAATTGTCTTCGTCATAAGACAAGAAAAACGCCGTGCGAATGTCACCAGCTTCGGTATCTGCTTCACAGCGGAACGCATCGTGGAACCGACTGAAATCGGGCAAAGGCGGGACGTGTTCGATCAGGTTGCTGACGCGCTTGTCAAAAGCCCGTTTTTCCATCTTCGACGCGTCGTCCATCAGATCGTCCAGTTCTTTGGCGATCTCGACCAGCACCTCGATCAGATAAGCGACCGAGCTACGCGTGGTGCCGATATTGGTCATGAACAGCACGGTATTGCGCGAGGTCTTGTTGATCTGGATGCCGTATTTATCCATCAAGATCTTGGTCTTGAACGTATCGCCATCCCAGCCCGTCGCGCCCACATGCAGGGTGATGCGGGTGGCATCCAGAACAAACTCGTCCTTGGCCCAGCAATCCCAGACATCGGCCCAACCCTGATCGGGATCGAAATAGCTGGTCATGCCACTTTCACGATATTCCTCAGGGATCATGTCACCCGCCGTAACCAGCCTGAAGTACTTTTTGAGAAGCGGATGGGTCGACACCGCCCGGCGGATCGCCATCGCACTTTCGACCTGCCGCTGGACGAATTCATAGCCTTCAATCTCGACCTGTCTGCGACCTACATCCAGCGAGGCGATAATCTGATAGTTCGGCGAGGTCGAGGTATGGGTCATGTAGGCCTCATGAAAGGCCTCTTCCACTGAACCTTTGAACTGTTGGTCATTGACGTGGATCATCGAGCCCTGCCGCAAGGATGTCAGCGTCTTATGCGTTGATTGCGTGGCATAGACCCGGACCCGTGCATCGGGGGGCGCAATCAGGCGTGTGTTCAACCATACCTCATCGTCCGCGCCTTCGAGAGTCGCTTGTTGAGCCTCGTAAGCTTCGGCTTGTTCGGTTGTACGGAATTGTTCGCGCAAAATATTGGCCGACCGCATAGCCGTCCGCACACGGGAATTGGGTGCAAATCTTGCATAGGCGAACCACGCCTCATCCCACAGGAAAACCAGATCCTTCTTGATCGCCAGACATTCCTGCGTCACCCGTTGTACGTTGTAGACAATGCCATCGAAGGTGCAGTTGGTCAGCAGCACCATCCGCACCCGGTCAAGCTTTCCCGCGGCCCGCAAGGCCAGCAGCTTGTGCTTGATCTCGCGGATCGGGACCGCGCCGTACATCGAGTATTCGTGCAGCGGATAGCTGTCCATATAGACCACGCTCGCCCCCGCCAGCACCATGCCGTAGTGATGCGATTTGTGGCAATCACGATCAACCAGAACAATGTCGCCGGGTCGGACCAGCGCCTGAACGACGATCTTGTTGCAGGTCGATGTTCCATTGGTGGCAAAGAAGGTCTGTTTTGAGCCGAATGCTCGGGCGGCGGCCTCTTGCGCCTCTTTGATCGGGCCTCTGGGTTCCAGCAGGGAATCCAATCCGCCCGAAGTGGCTGATGTTTCCGCCATGAAGATGTTCGAACCGTAGAACGCCCCCATATCCTGAATCCAGTGACTGCGGGTGATGGATTTGCCGCGGCTGATGGGCATGGCATGGAACACACCGGTCGGCTGCTTTGAGTATTCCTTGAGGGCCGTAAAGAACGGCGTTTTATAGCGCCGCTGCACCCCGCGCAGGATATTGAGGTGCAGTTCCAGAAAATCTTCTTGGTTGTAAAACACACGCCGGCACAGACCCAGATCCAGACCCGCAATATCCTCGGCAGAGCGGTCGGTAATCAGGTAGGCATCCAGTTCCGGGCGCAACATTCCGATCCGACGGCAGGTTTCAGGCCCGTATTCTGAGGGTGACAGCGTATCAAGATCAGCGCCCTCACCATAAAGGCTGATATAGCGGCCCAAAACGTTGGTTTCATTCTTGGACTTCAGGCTTTGACCCGGACGGACAATGACCGCCTGAATATTCTGGTTGAACAGAACCCCGATCAGCGCGTCCTCGACACTGGGAACCACCACAGTTTCGTAAATGAACGGATCTTCGCTGCGGCGCATCCGTTGCAGGCTGGATTGCAGAAAGCGCTCCTGATGTTCGTTGACATTGTCGACGATCATCACCTCAAAATAAGGCCGCCCCAAAGCGCGGGCCTCATGGCTTTGGGTAGACTCATCCTCGAACTCATCAACTTCGGTCTCATCCGCAATCAGCGGGATCGAGCGCCGACGATACGCGCCCGAGGTGAGCGCCCGCGATACCCGGCGTACAGCTGTTGAGAAATCCGCAAAATTGCCGTGATCCAGCAACCGGCGCAAATAGTCGAAGGCCGACCCACCCGGAAAGGCAAAATACATCTCGATCGGGGCCAGCGCCTGAAGCAACTGCCGTGCGCGGTCCCGATCCTTATCGCTTGCACTCTGATCCAGAGATTCGGCTGTTTCCCGTAACGCGCTCCACCGGTCTGCCCTCAGTTGCGAGGCGCTGTAGTAATCCGAGATAGTGTGGAGCTTTTCGCTATCGGAAATGCCGTGCATGAAATGTGTCCTTTCTGCCGATACCGAAAAGCTGCTTCGGGATCAGTCTGTGCCAGAGCGCCCTTTGTAGAGATAAAGATTATCGGGCTTGGTTTCGGCGTCTTCACTATATCCCAGCGCCGTTCTGGGGTCGGATGCAGCGACGCCTGCAACGTCGCCTTTCTGCGGGATGCGCAGCGGGCCTAGCGTGTGTAGATAGGCATCCGCGCCGCTGGTACGGTCGTAAACAGGGAAGTCCGCCTCGCGGTCGCGGAAGCTTTTGAGAACCTGCCCCAAACCTTTCAGCCCGACCTCGCGTTGGCGCCGAACCTGATCGAGATCGATCTCAATCGGGAAGATGTCCTCTTGTCCCGCCGACTGGTGAAGCACGGTAGCCGATGGGTCAACGACCAGCGATCGGCCAACGCCACCGGCAGCTAGGCCGTTCACGTCGAACACGTAACACTGAAACTGTGCAGCGGTGGCTTTGGCGATCGACAGCTCGGCCTCGCGGTCGGTGGTGCCGGTCAGGACCGGATGCAGCAGAACCTCGACCCCTTGCGAGGTCAGGTGGCGTGTGGTTTCGGGGAACCAGATGTCATAGCAGATCGACAGGCCAAAACGGCCCACATCCGGGACGTCGAAAATACAGAAATCCGTGCCCGAAGCGATGTTCTGTTCATAGGGTTTGAACGGAAACATCTTAGAGTACTTCGATACAATCTCACCATCCGGGTTGATCACCACCGAGGTATTGAAAACGCGCCCGTCTTCGCGTTTTTCAAACATCGAGCCGGGGATCAGCCAAATTCCGTAACGCCGCGCCGCATCCTGAAAGCGCGACAGATCATCATTGGGAAAGGGCTGCGCAAAACGGTCGAGCGGGCCATAAGGGGCAAGTTCGCTGAACAACGCCATCTGAGTCCAGGGGAACCGCGCCATCATAATGTCGATCCTATGCAGCATCGCGTCGACATTCGACTGCAACGCACCGACATGCATCTGGATTCCGGTTATCGCAAAGGGGGTCATTTCGTTTTTCTTCTCTTTTTCTTGCCGATTGCGACCGCCGTTGTGATCCGGCGTTCTTCATCGGAACATAAAACCGTGTGTTCGTGCAAGCCTGCTGTCCTCAGGCCATGGAATTCAGAGGCCACTGCCCTCATACGGCCTCTTCCTCGGCGGTATCTTCTGCCTGCGGTTCCACAAAATCGATGTCGTTGCGGACCCAGAAGAACCGGAACCCGCAACTGCGCAGCCACTTTTCCAACCGATCGAGGCTGGACCACTCCCGTCGCAGACCACGGGTGGACTCCACCAGCGCCCACTGGCCATCGACCAGAAAATAGACTGTCCAGGTGTTGGGATGGGCTGACTGGTTGGCAAAGCCACCGCTGACCACCTCGCGCGCAGTACGCACGGCGACAGGATAGTCCCCGATGCGGTTTTCAGCCGCGAGGATGGCCAGATCGTTTTGGCGAATCGTAAAAGTTGGAAGCGGGGCGTCGTTCATGCAGCCTCGGTCTGAGCGGCATCCAGCAGCGCTTTGCGCCGTTCACTGATATCCGCTGGTTTGAGGTTTTCAACACGCGTCGCCAACGTCCAGACATGGCCGAAAGGATCAGCAATCGTGGCGCAGCGTTCGCCCCAATAGGTATCGGTCGCATCGGCGATCAGGCTGGCACCATTATCCAGCGCGGTCGCGAGGGTGGCATCGGTATCTTCGACATACATGTGATGCCCGACCGGTGTGACTGTGCCCGGTACGGCAGGGCCATGCGCACCCCATCCGGCGGTGACAAACAGCATTGAGTTGCCGATCTTGATCGAGGCAAACCCGGGGGCTTCATCCGCGTCATGGGCTTGGACCTTTGCATCAAACGCACGCTCATAGAACTGCAGCGCTGCGGGAACGTCGGCGACAGCAAGCGAAGCGGTGCAGGTGCGATAGCCACGTGGCAGAGTGGCTGGCTTCTTATTCATTCCGGTATTCTCCGAATTGGGCTGGGATCGCCCGGTGAGATATGCAGGGACATTCCCGCATTATGCACCATACTGTGGATCAGGCTGCCCAATATTGCAACACTATGATGCATAGTGCTGATATTTCGCACCGATACTCAGAAAGTCGGCGGTGTGCAGGCGCTGACAACCCGGCAAACTTCGGGCCCAACCTGACGGAACCGATGTGGCGTGCGACTGTCAAAGTAATAGGCGTCGCCCGGCCCCAGCACCTTGCGTTGATCGCCCACCGTCACTTCGACCCGGCCCGAGATGACAATGCCGCCCTCTTCGGCCTCATGCACGTACATCACCCGACCCGTATCAGCCCCCAACTCATAGGTTTCCTGCAGGATCATCATTGCGCGGCCATGCAGGTTCGAACCCACCTGCCGCAGCGACAGCCCGCCCTTGCCGATCTCAGTCAGATTTTCTGCGGCGTAGAACACGGTTTGCTCGGGCTCAATCTCGAATGAGAAGAAATCGGACATGCCAATTGGTATCCCCTGCAATATCCGCCTGAGCGCGCCGACCGATGGGTTCATCTTGCCCGACTCGATCAGCGAGATGGTCGAGTTCGGAACATCCGACTTCTTGGCCAGCGCCCGCTGCGACAGGCCCGCCCGTTCGCGCAGGGTTCGCAAGCGCAGCCCGAGGGTCAGATCCTCTTGACTGGTGTTCTTCATGTTCAATATCCGCAACACTTCAATAGTCCCAGGACGGTAAATCAATGGCTTATGAATCACAAGAAACAGGCTTTCGCTTGCAGGCGCAGCTACTACAGTCGCGCGGTCAAACATACGGGCGCAGCGCCCGATAACCGGAAAGGTCGCAAGATGCTGAACGCTCAGATTGCTGAACGCCGTAACACCTCGATCGCACAGGGCGTAGGGATGCAGACGCAGATCTATGTCGAGCGCGCCAAGAACTCCGAGGTTTGGGATGTAGAGGGCAAGCGCTATATCGATTTCGCCGCAGGTATCGCCGTTGTGAATACCGGGCACTGCCACCCCAAGGTCATGGAGGCGGTGCAAAAACAGGCTGCGAACTTCACCCATACCTGCCATCAGGTTCTGCCCTACGAAAACTACATCCGCCTGGCCGAACGCCTGAACGAAAATGTGCCGGGTGATTTCACCAAGAAAACAGTCTTTGTCACCACTGGCGCCGAAGCGGTTGAAAACGCAGTCAAGATCGCACGTGCTGCCACCGGACGCCCGGCCGTAATCGCCTTTGGCGGCGCATTCCACGGCCGGACCTTCATGGGCATGTCGCTGACCGGAAAAGTACAGCCCTACAAGGCTGGTTTCGGCGCGATGATGCCCGACACCTATCACGTGCCCTTTCCCGTCGAACTGCACGGCACATCAACCGAAGAATCGCTGGGCGCACTGATCAAGCTGTTCAAGGCCGATCTCGACCCGGGCCGCGTTGCTGCGATCATCATTGAGCCGGTTCAGGGCGAAGGTGGCTTCTACCCTGCCCCCGCCGAACTGATGCGCGGCCTGCGCGCGTTGTGCGACGAACACGGCATCGTTCTGATCGCTGATGAGGTTCAGACTGGCTTTGCTCGCACCGGCAACCTGTTTGCCATGGACGCCTATGATGTGTCCGCAGACATCACGACAATGGCCAAAGGTCTGGCAGGCGGTTTGCCTTTGGCTGCTGTTACCGGGCGCGCCGATTTGATGGATGCAGCCCATCCCGGAGGTCTGGGTGGCACCTATGGCGGCAACCCGTTGGGAATCGCCGCTGCCCATGCAGTGATGGATGTGATCGAGGAAGAAAACCTTTGCGCACGCGCCAATGAGCTGGGATCGCGTTTGAAACAGCGCCTGGAATCGATCCGCGCCCGCACACCTGAAATCGTCGATATTCGCGGCCCGGGCTTCATGATCGCAACCGAGTTCAATACCGCTGACGGCAGCGCCCCGAACCCAGATATGGCCAACGCCGTGCGCGCCGAGGCCCTGAAGCGTGGATTGATCCTGCTGACATGTGGCGTATATGGAAACGTAATTCGATTCCTTGCACCGCTGACGGTACAGGATGAAATCTTCGCCGAGGCCATGGATATCCTTGAAGCTTCGGTCGACGCTGCCAAAGGAGCCTGAACATGCTGGATACCAAAGTGACCAAGCTGGAGCTGAAAGACCCCAGCCTTCTGGAGACCCGCGCCTATATCAACGGCGAATGGGTTGAGGGTGGCGCGACTTTCCCTGTCCATAACCCGGCCACCGGTGATCTGATCGCCAACGTAACCGACATCGACATCGAAGGCACCGCCAGCACGATCGACGCGGCTTATGCAGCGAAGAAAGAATGGGCTGCACAGACGGGTAAGGAACGCGCAGCGATCTTGCGCAAATGGTTCGATCTGATGGTCGATAATGCCGACGATCTTGCCACCATCCTGACCGCCGAAATGGGCAAGCCCTGGGCAGAGGCCCGTGGCGAAGTCCTTTATGGTGCGTCATTCATCGAATGGTTCGCGGAAGAAGCTAAACGCATCTATGGTGACATCATTCCTGGCCACCAGCGTGACAAGCGCATCGTTGTGCTAAAGCAACCTGTAGGCGTAGTGGGTTCGATCACGCCATGGAACTTCCCCAACGCGATGATCGCGCGCAAGGTTGGTCCGGCGCTGGCAGTGGGCTGTACCTTCGTGGCGCGCCCTGCAACGCTGACGCCGCTGTCAGCCATCGCCATGGCGGTGCTGGGCGAACGCGCGGGCATCCCGGCGGGCGTGTTCAACGTGATCCCCGGCACCGACAGTTCAGGCGTCGGCAATGAACTTTGCACCAATGACAAGGTTGCCAAGATCACCTTTACCGGCTCGACCCGTGTAGGTCAGATTCTTATGCGTCAGGCTGCGGGCACCATCAAGAAGATGTCGCTTGAGCTGGGCGGCAATGCGCCCTTCATCGTGTTCGATGACGCCGATGTAGACGCCGCAGTTGACGGTGCGATGATCGCCAAGTTCCGCAATAACGGTCAGACCTGTGTCTGCGCCAACCGCATTTATGTGCAGGCGGGCGTCTATGACGAATTCGCTACCAAGCTGGCCGAGAAAACCAAGGCCCTGAACGTGGGTGACGGGTTCGGCGACGGCATCACAACGGGCCCTCTGATCAACGACGCGGCGGTTGCCAAGGTCGAGGAACACATCTCGGACGCGGTATCCAAGGGCGCGACTGTTACACTGGGGGGCAAACGCTCGGGTCTGGGCGGTACCTTCTTTGAACCCACCGTTCTGACGGGTGTGACCCGCGATATGGTGGTGGCGAAGGATGAAACCTTTGGCCCCGTCGCCCCTCTGTTCAAATTCGAGGAAGAAGACGATGTTGTTGCCATGGCTAATGACAGCGAATTCGGTCTGGCCTCGTATTTCTACAGCCGCGATCTGGCGCGCGTCTGGCGCGTGGCCGAAGCGCTGGAATCGGGCATGGTCGGCGTCAACACTGGCCTGATCTCGACCGAGGTCGCACCCTTTGGCGGCGTCAAGCAATCTGGTCTAGGCCGTGAGGGATCAAAATACGGGACTGAGGATTTCCTTGAGATCAAATACCTCTGCATGGGCGAAATCCAGTAACCACGTATGACCTGCTATGAATTCAACACACTCGCAGCTTGCTGCGGGTGCGTTTGTTTTCAGGATGACGCATGACCGCGCAGACGAAACACAAAAGGCATCATCACCAACACCATGGCGGCTGAGAAGAAGAATGGTGCACCCGGCAGATAGGTCCCTTCACCATCGACCGAAGCTTGAAAGATAACGGTCATCACCAACGGGGACAGAACCGCCGCGACAGAAGACAGTGACGCGATAACCCCCTGCACCAGGCCCTGCCGGTCTTCATCCGCCTGATTTGAAGCCATTGCCGTGATCAATGCAGGAACCAGATCAGACAACGCAGCCAGCAGAATAAAGATAACGAGCGCCGTAACCGTCGCAGTAAATCCAAAGCCAATCATCCCGATCAGCGCCGATGCCATCCCCAGCAACAGGGTTCGGTAATCCCCGATCCACCGAATAAAGATCGGCATCAGACCAGCCTGCACGAACGCCAACAGCACACCGTACGCGGCCAGAGACAGGCCGATATAAAGCGTTGACCAGCCAAAAACCTCACGAATCCAGTAGGCCCAAAGGGTTGGATAGACCATGTTTGCGAATTCAAAGATAAAAATGCACAACAGCGGCACGGCCAGCCCCGGAAACCGGAACGCGTCAAAGATCGATTTAAGCGGGTTCAGATCACGCTTGCCAAAGGGGCGGCGTTTTTCCGGAGTCAGGCTTTCGGGCAAAGCATATACGCCAAACATCGCATTCGCCGCCGACAAAACCGCCGCGATCCAGAACGGTGCGGTGATGCTGATCTCGGCTGCAATACCACCGATGGCCGGACCAAGCACAAACCCGATCCCGAATGCCGCACCGATCAGGCCAAAATTTGCGGCTTTTTCGGTTGGTGAGGATATGTCGGCAATATAGGCCGTCGCGGTGATATAGGTCGCACCCGCCAGCCCGGCTAACGTCCGCCCGAAAAGAAGCAGCCAGAAATTGTCGGCCAGTGCCATGATCACATAATCCAGCGCCAGCATGATCAGTGCCGCGATCAGGATGGGCCTGCGGCCAACCGCGTCCGAGATGCTGCCGACGATGGGTCCGCACAGGAACAATGCCCCAGCATAGGCCGCCATCAACAGCCCGCCCCAAAAGGCCCCTTGCCCGGTGTCACCCGCCCCCACACGATCCATCAAGTCAGGCATGATGGGGAACACGATGCCGATGCCGATGGCGTCGATCATAAGTGTGATCAGAATGAAGGTTATCGCGCGGCTTTTGAACATATCGCCCTATCGGACGAGTACTCTGACAAAGCAAGCGAAAAAGATTGCCCCTGACATATGCTGGGCGACCCCTATTGGGTTAAGACTTACTGTCCCAGGGCATGGTCTTCGCAACGCCGATCAACTGGCCGTCTGTCATCAGGAACCTATGCAGCTGCATTTTAAGCCCACAGGCCTAGCCTTGTACCTTTTGCAATGTTCAACACTTTCTGCTCGTCTTCGTTAACGCACGACATATACGGACACAGTTGAGTGTCTGACGACTCTTGCTGCGTTTGGGCCCAGGAGGTAGTCTTTGAGGTCTGGTTTGTGTGCACCGATGACGATGAGGTCGGAGCCTGCGCCTTCTGCGGTTTTCAGGATTTCCTGATAGGCGCTGCCGGTGGCGACGACGTGGCGGACCTTGGCGTTGCGCTCGGCGCCCAATGT
>NZ_FNNP01000017.1 GCF_900106805.1 Ruegeria halocynthiae | reverse complement strand
AATGTCTTGCTATGCAGGAGCTATCCACACAGGCCGTTCGCTGCGAGCGCAAAATCGAGCCGACAACCAACTGGGAGTCTGCGGACAAACCTGCCGCTTGCATTGGGTGGACCAATGACTGAAACCCGCCCTTGTTGTCATCAGTAAATTCTGTGCAGTGTCCAACACATGATCGAAATTCAACTGCCCCCAGCCTTTGCTGCGCTTTGCAAAACCTGCGAAACTATTTGCGAAAAGGAGTGTTGCGGTATCGGAGCATTCAACTTTTCGCCGTTCAACATCATCTACCACCTTACCAAGTGGGAAGCGCGCATCCGTGATAGTGATGTTGAGATGCTCCGCTCGGAATTAACTGATTTGGCTGCAAACATCCGCAGTTCACATCAGCGCTCTGAGAAGTTGGTTTTGTCTGAGCTGAATGCGATCCTGACCAACGAGCAGGTACTTGCTCTTATCAGAGAGGTGGAGTCCGCACTCACAGATGGGTATGTCATCTATTCAAGCCAAGAAATTCCGATCACCGAGCGGTACGAGAAGTTCTTACGGATCGTCAAAGTTCCTTAATGAAGGGAAACTGCGCGCCGCTGCCATTAGTGCTGGGTGCAGCATCCGGCACTTTGGGCTCGACGCCGAATCCATTGCCGTGGCAGTAAAGCTCCCTGCCCCGATAGTAGCTGATCACTTGGCCGACCCAGAGCCGACATCCAACCTATTGTTTCTATGCTGCGGTCGCAGCCCGCATTGCAGACTTTCGCCGCGTACGCTAAATCAGTGGGTATTCAAACTCATGCGTCGTTTCTTCGGCGCTGGTTAACGGCTCACGGCTTTACAGAATCCTTCGAATTTATTCCGCGGCCATAACAACAAAGAGGGTGCCAGGTTCTTACTGAGCCGTCGACAGCTCCGCGACGCATGGCATCTTTGAATGTTGCGGCAACTTCGGGTCAGGGTGGTGCCAGGATTGAGCTGAAGAAACCCATAGGCTGCCCTGGCTTTGATAAACCGATGGATCCTTCAGCGTTCCGACTTTGATTGCTTTGTATTCTGGCGCTGCATTATTCCAGGATATGACGTACACTCCGCAATCCGGACAAAACTGCCGAAATACATCGTTACCGCTGTCGACCTTGCGCCCGAATGTTGTTGGTGTGCCCTGTACAACGGTCACCGC
This sequence comes from Ruegeria halocynthiae, assembly GCF_900106805.1. Lineage (GTDB taxonomy): Bacteria > Pseudomonadota > Alphaproteobacteria > Rhodobacterales > Rhodobacteraceae > Ruegeria > Ruegeria halocynthiae. The sequence goes on along the minus strand of NZ_FNNP01000017.1, from coordinate 22,821 downwards.
CGATGCAGGAAACATCATTCCATGGGCCTCCGCACCGCCAGATGTCTTCTGGCAGTCACGGCAGTAGCAAGCGCCCGATATGATTGGAGCAGCAATTACGCGGTACTTAACGGCACCACAAAGGCACTCTCCCTCCAAAACTTCAGTCATCCTTCGTCTCCTTTTCGGCAAACCCTTCAATTATCACTTCTGTGACGCGCATTGCGGTCGCGATCTCTTCGGGGGACAAGCATTCTGAAACGCTCGCGATGTTGATCGCCTCGCGTGCCAAAACAGTTTCTATCAATTCAGCCCCACTTGCTGACAGTACCAAGAGCTTTGAGCGGCGATGCGCAGTGTTTTGGCGGCGCTCGACAAATCCCTTTTCAATCAGCGCATTCGCAGTCTTCTGAACAAACTGCCGCGGAGCGATTAGTCGGTCAGCAATCCGTGGAACAGACAGTGGTCCATGATCATGGAGTCTCTCCAGCACTGCCCGTTCCGTAACGGTCAGCCCGGTGCCATCCAATTCACGTGCAACAGCATTTTCCAGAACCTTGTACAGCGGGCGGACAAGCCGAATGAAGTTGTAGAGGTTTGTCGAGTCATACATAATGACACTATTGATGTCATAATAACATCTATGATGTCAATACGGATATGTAACTTGATCTGCAGGCAACATCTCAAACCCACAACTGCAGGATTGAAGCGGTTAGCAGGACGGCCATAGTGCCGTTGAACAAATGCCAATGCCAATCGGCGCTCAGCGCGCGCGCAGCCAGGCCGCCAGCCAGCGCCCATAAGGTTAGCGACAGATATGCCGAAAGAGCGAACACCAGGGCCAATAGGCCACCCAGCAACAAGGGGCCGCTGGCCAGCTTGGAAAACGACGAGGCAACACCCAATGCCATAGCCCAGGCTTTCGGGTTTATCATGAGAAGCATGACGCCGCCCACAAGACTTATTGGGGTTTCCTCATCAGACTGCATTGGCAAAGGAGGACCGGCCAGCCCAATTCTGGCGGCAAGCCAAATCAGATACATGGAACCGACGGCCTTTACGCTCATTTCCAGAACAGGTGCTGTTTGAAGTGTCTTGGCCAGACCGGCCCCGGACACACCCACCAACCCGGCAAGCGCAAGCGCCATACCAAGGAACAGTGGAACACTGCGTCCATATCCAAACCGCGCACCAGATGCGGTGGCGAGCGTGGTTGCACCACCTGGAGAGCCCGTGGCTACCAAGGCAAACATAACAAGTGCCCATATCTGATCTGGCATCACGGTTATCGCGCAGCGGTCACCTCGATCTCGACAAGAAGATCGGGTGCCGCCAAACAAGCCACAACTAACGTGGTGACAGCAGGAGCATGCCCTTGGTTCCAACGAGTTTGACGAGCATTGGACAGGGCCGGCAGAAATTTTGCGTCAGTCACATAGTAGATGACACGCAGAATGTCAGCGGTACTCAATCCGACATCGGCAAGAAGCGCTTCGACATTGCTCATCGCCTGATAGCATTGCTGCTCAAACCCTACACGAGTCTCGCCATCGGGTGAGACACCAATCTGTCCTGAAAGACAGACCAGTGTCTTCGGCGCCGAGATCTGAGTGCCATGCACATAAATACCCTGATATTGCTCTGGCACAGCGCGCAGTTTCTTTGGGGATAATCGAGTGATCATATTTTGCTCCGTTTCCAAGTCGCCATGAAGGCCACAGTCGGTTAATTGGAGTTTTTTGTGAGGACCAACAAAACGAGATTGCCCGACATCAGCCTGTTTTTTCGCTGTGTCCGCTTTGATCGACGATACTGACTACCAATCCGCCTGCGATGCGAAATGCCAACCCACCACGAAACTGCAAATTCTGTCCTGCTTTCCATCCGTTGGGCAGATCGACGGAAACCACGGCAGAATAGTCGACTTCGATCAACGTGGTATCTACGACGGATATGACATTCACGACCTTTTGGTGACGACTCGCAAAGGCCTGAACGCCGAGATTTGCCAGTTCTGCAAATGCCTGTTTGCCAGAGGTTTCAGCCGTGACTTCCCCACCGGAGATGTTGGAAAATGTGACGTCGTCCGAAAGACAAGCCAACATGGCCGCCACATCCATCCGATTGTAGGCATCGATGTAAGTTTGGATGATGCCGGGCAGGCTGTTCATAGGATATCCCGCGTCCTGCCCGAGACCTGTACAGATGCGCCTTTCGTATTGTCCAATGTGACTTTGATCAAAGACGGGCTACCCATGTCTTCGCCCTGGCGAATAGTGAAGCTGCCGCCATGGGGCCATTGGCTGTCGCGCAGGTAACCGGCAAAGGCCGCAGCGGCGGCACCAGTGGCCGGATCCTCTAATACACCGCCCGATGCAAAAGCATTGCGCACGACGAAGGATTGGTTTTCCTCGATGTACACCAACATCACTGTCACCAGATCATGCTTGCGCATCACCGCGCGACCTTCGTCGAGATCATAGTCCATCGCAGCGAGCCGCGCGCGGTCTTTCAGAGGCAGCACGATGTGGCTGGCACCACCGTGAATATGCGCCGGCGGCAGTCGAGGATCGAGATCCTCTGACGTCAGGTCAAAAAGCGCCAGCACATCCTCAGCCTCGCCCTCTGTCGTAGAACGACTTTTCGTAGGCGGCGATGAAAGAGTGGCGAACATGCCTTCTGGCGTGGCAGCGACATCCACAGTAATTGTGGCTTCGTTCAGAACGAGTGTATATGTGCCTTCACCGTTTTGTTCACCCAATGCGGCGCCAAGGGCGATTGTGGCATGGCCGCAGAAAGGCACCTCAGATTCCGGTGAGAAGTACCGCACCCTCCATTTTTTGCCCCCATCATCTTGCGCCACGGCAAAAGCAGTCTCTGAATACCCGACGTCGGACGCGACGCGCGCCATCTCGTCTTCACTGACCGCGTTCTCCAGAAGCACAACCCCTGCCGGGTTGCCGCCCTCTAATCCTTGGCTGAACGCCGCGATTCTTTGAATGTTCATGGGAAACTCCTGTCTATCGTTGTCAGAATCCTAAGGGGAATGACGTTCGATTGTCCCAACCCTTTCGATGGCAGTTTTCTGAAACTTCTTTTGCATCGATGCCCTTTTGGGTAGTCTTCCTTCATGTCGAAAGAACTGGATCAAACGGACCGCCAAATTGTGGAGATCCTCGAATCTGATGGCCGTACGCGCCTGTCCGAAATTGGTAAGGCGGTCGGCCTCACTGGTCCGGCTGTCGGTGAACGTCTGCGCAGCCTGCAACACCACGGGTTCATTGCCGGGTTTGGTGCACAGATAGACCTACGCCGCTTTGGTTATACAATTCAGGCTCTTGTCCGGATCAAACCACGCAGCGGGCAATTGCACAACGTTGAGAAGATGATCGAGGAACAGCCCCGTTTTTCGTCCTGCGACCGGGTTACCGGTGACGATTGTTACGTTGCCCGGCTGCTGCTGAAAGATGTGGCAGAGTTGGACGAGATTCTTCTGCCTTTTCATGACCGGGCGGAAACGAACACTTCGATCGTGAAATCATTCGTCTTCGAACCCAGGCTGCCGCCCTTGGACTAAGTAATCGCCCTGATCAAGAACGCCAGTCCTGTGTTTCTATGTCCAACCATTTCCTGAATGTTCTGATCTTCTGCGAATGTCGATGGCTTTCGGGAAAGACCAGCCAGTACCCCGACCCATCCTCACACGTCAGACCGAACGGCTGTATCAACCGCCCGCTTGTCAACTCATCTTGGAAAAAAGCGGGTGTCAGCATAGCAACACCTTGCCCAGCAATCGCGGCGCTGGCTTCCAATACCTGAGGACCAAAATGTTGCCGGACTTCGCCGGTCAGATCAGTACCCTCTAATCCGGCTGCTGCTATCCAACGGTTCCACCACGGATCTGCGGGCGAGAGTATATGCAGCCGCAAAAGATCCTCAGGCCTGTGGATGCCCCCGATCGTATCGGCCAAGTCTGGGCTAAGCATCGGGGTAAAGCGGGTTGGAATCAAAAGATGGCTTGCCAGCCCGCGCCAGTTTCCTTGCCCGCCGCGTACAGCCACGTCAAAACCGCTGGCTGAGAAATCAACCAGGCTTTCGCTGACTTCAACTCGAACCGCGATATTCGGGTTTTCCATCTGAAACCCGCCCAGTTTTTGCGCCAGGAAATTGGTGGCGAATGTCGGAATGACACTTATGGCCAATGTCTGTTGCGAAATACCCTTAGCCTCGGCAAAGGCATCGCTCAGGATGTTGAGGGCTTCGGTGGCTTTCTCAGCAAATGCACCCCCAATATCTGACAGCGATACGCCACGGGCTTCACGTATGAACAGCGGTGCGCCAACGCGTTCCTCGAGGATCTTGATTTGATAGCTGACGGCCGCTTGGGTCATCCCAAGCTTGTCTGCCGCTAGCGTGAAATTCTTGCATCGCGCGGCCTCTTCAAAGACCCGGATCGCGGCCAGCGGAGGCAGGTTGGCTCGATCAACCATAAACAACCCTTATGCCTTCCAACCAATACTGATTTGTTTGTCGCATATTTTCCTGCGCTGATCAGCATAAATCATCAGCCCATCGAATGGGAGGGGGAAATGACCATGCCGCTGCTATTGAAACGACTACTGGCTTTGTTCAATGTTAATTCCCTAATCTCTCCAAGACGGTGTCCCCAACCAGAAGACATTCAATATTGGTCGAGTCATATGAAGAAAGACATCGGTATGGACCACGCTGATCCTCCCCAGCGTCCATTATTCTTAGGTGACAAAAGTTGGTAACGATGAAGGCTAAGATCACGACCGCCGAACACGTCTCTGTTGATGCCTTGCGCAATGCCATGAACAAGGCATTTTCGGATTATGCGGTGCCGATGGAACTGTCGGAACGGATGTTCGCCCTTATGATGCAGCAGCGCGGGTGGAGCCGTGCGGCCTCACGGGTTGCCATCATCGGAGGGGATACAGCAGCAATCTGGTTGATGTCTGTGCGCGGCAACCATGCTTATCTGATCTCAAGCGGAACATGTCCTGAGTTCAGGCGTCAGGGGTTGGCCCGTCAACTTGCCGAAGACTGTTTGGTTGGCTTAAAAAACGAAGGCATCACCAATTTCCAAACCGAAGTTCTGACAAGTAACAAAAGAGCGTTCGATCTTTATGCTGCCATAGGGATGGAATTCACGCGACAGCTTGAGTGCTACGAACTGCCGTCTTTGCCGGGATCACCCAGACATGAAGTGCGAAAAACGCTATGGGCAGAAGCCAAAGGTGAGGCACACGCGTTGGCAGAGGTGCTGCCATCCTGGCAAAATAGTTTCGACGCGATTGAGGCGGTTGCCAGTGATGTGCAATGTTGGACCGTTTCAGACACCCGCGGTCTTGCAGGTTACGCCGTTGTAATTCCTGAAACGCGAACAATTGCCCAGATTGGGGTCCGAAAGGACCGCCGTTGCGAGGGGATCGCCCAGTCTTTGATCAAAGCCTGCCAACGGGGCCACAACTTGCGCCTGTTAAATGTCGATGGGAGGTCGGATGATTTACGCGCATTTCTTCAAGCAATAGGCGCTGAACCTACGGTGCCGCAGTTCGAGTTGAGCATGCGCATCACAGACGCGATCGAAAGGTGAAAACGGATGTTTCGGCCAATCTCAAGTGAGGTCCTATCGGACAACTGGGGGATCCTGACGAAATACGAATTCGAACTGCGTCGCCGAAACGGCGAATGGCAGCGCCAGACTCGTGAAACCTACGACCGGGGCAATGGCGCAACTTGCCTTTTGTTTAATCCCGAAACGATTTGCGTGCTGTTGACCCGTCAATTCAGGCTGCCGGTGTTTCTGAATGGTGGGATAGAAGCCCTGATAGAGGCACCTGCCGGACTGCTGGAAGGATCGGACGCCGATGGTCGGATGCGCGCTGAACTGCTCGAAGAGACGGGATTTCAAACGTCAACTCTGACGCATTTGTTCGACGTCTACATGAGCCCTGGTTCCGTCACCGAGTATCTTTCCTTTTTCAAAGGTGTCTATTCAGCATCGGATAAAGTCGCCAACGGCGGTGGAAAGTCTGATGAAGGAGAGGACATTGAGGTTTTGGAGGTTCCCCTTTCTGAAGCGATGAAAATGATTGAAAGCGGTGACATTCGTGACGCGAAGACGATCATCCTGCTCCAGCATCTGATGATAGAGATCCTCCAGAAGAAGTCTTGAATACCCGTAATTTACTTTGGCAATACCTGAGTGACTTAACGCAATATGAATTGGTATTTGCTAATTTCGACCCTGGCCCAGATTGACCAGCCAGCGGCTGTCTTCGATATAGCGACGGCAACCCGCATTGCAGAATACCGTAGTGCCTGCGCAGGCAATCCCTGATCATGAGACCATTCGACCTTTCAGAAACCCGCTAAAGACAGATCCGCAATCGCATGATAGCTCCGGTACATGACAAATACTTCGACGCAAGAAAAGCCAGCCATTCCTTATGTCCTAGCAATGCTGGGTGTTCTTTTTGCATCCGTTTGCTTTGGGCTGGTTCCGTACTTTAGCCGCGCGCTGACTGAGCAGGGCATCGCACCTTATGCAGTTGCATTCTATCGTTACATAGTTGCGGCAATCCTGCTCCTTCCAGTTCTAATCTCACTCCGAAAAGCATGGCGCGTGATTGCCTGGGGTCTGTCAGCAGGTGCGGTGATGGGACTTGGATGGATCGGGTACGTGACGGCGCTAGAGACGCTACCCGCATCGACCGTGGGCGTTCTCTATATGACTTATCCTGTGTTCACTCTTGTGATCGCTTGGGTTTTGTTCGCTGATGCACCCACGCGTCGCGCTTTGTTGGCCTCTGGTCTGATCGTGATGGCAGCAATCATTGCAGGATCACCCGCATCCGCATCCAAAGAGCATATACCAACGCTGCTGATCGCACTTGCGGCTCCGTTTGGATTTGGATTTGGCATTTGCGTACTGGTGCATCGGCTGTCTCGGATCGCGCCACTGGCACGTATCGCGTCAGTTTCCCTTGGCTCCATAATCGGTCTTGCACCGCTTGTTTTGACTGCTGAAATGACTGAGTTACTTCCGCAGAACCCGTCCGACTGGCTATTGATTGTTGGAATAGGTCTAGTCACTGCGCTTGTCCCTCAGCTTATTTACACTGTCTGCTCACCAATGATCGGAGCCTCCCAGACTGCGATTGCTGGCAGCATAGAATTGCCCACAATGTTTGCAGTGGGTTTTTTTGCCTTTGGCGAGGCAATAACAACGCCTCAAGCCATTGCTTGCGCATTTGTCCTTGCCGCAATTGTAGTCACAAAAAGAAGAGAGACCCGCATAGCCTGAACGTGTAACAAATTTCTAAGCTAAGCTTCGAGGCAGTGCAGAATACCGTCTGCCTCAAACCTGACAAATCTGAACACCGGCCCTTTCCGGACATTGAGCGTACCCATTCGCGCTGCAACGCAGTTTTCGCAAGACTGCCATTCGTGTACATAGTAGCTTCTTAATAAACCGATGACGGCAACGCAGCCACCTCAGACATTCGTCTCAATGTTACCGCCGACCGAATTTGAACTAAATTTTGAGGTCGGAAACTCGTCAATCTGCACAGAAATCGATCAGAACCCTGTTGAACAGCCCGGGCTTTTCCAGATGCGTCGCGTGAGCGCACTCTGGTATCACAGCCAGGTTGGCGTCGGGAATGGATTGCCACAATTGCTCGGTCTGACTCCAGGGATAGGTGCGATCCCTGTCACCCCAGATAACCAGTGTTTTGATTTCGATACCCGCTAAGCGTTCCTCCCCACTCCAGCCTTCCATCGCATCGAGCCCGGTGAGTATTGACTGCAGGCTGCATTGTTCGGCGATTACGGCGCAATCTTCATATGCTGCGTCTTTTTCCCGCTCAAGAAACCAGGATGCCGCAATTCGTCTGGCTGTGGCCTGCGGCCCGTCGGCACGGGCTCGGCGTTTTGAGGTTCCAATGGTCTCGAACCGGCCTGGCAACACCCCCAACGCGCCGGTGCCATAAAGCACCAAACGTTCGATGCGCCCGGGTGCACGGGCGACCATTTCCTGCACAACCATCCCGCCCATCGAGTGGCCGATCAGGTGGAACTGTTGGATACCGCGCGCTGTCAATTCATTTAGCGCCCAGTCAGCATACCCGGCTATACTGTCCAACGCATCAAGTCGTGCATTCTTGCCATATCCTGGTAGATCCAGCGCGATGACGTCGAAACCTGACAGGTCTTCGGCTTGCTTCTGCCACTGCCGACTGCCGCCCAAAAATCCATGGACAAATACAATCGGCGTCATTTGCGACCGCCTTGTACGATGCGATCAAGGATCATTGCACAGAACAGGATCGCAAACCCAGCGAGGATGCCCTGGCCCACATTGGCATATTGCAAGGCTTCCAGCACATCTTCGCCCAGCCCTTTGGCGCCAATCAATGACGCCACAACCACCATCGCCAGCGACAACATGATAGTCTGGTTTATCCCTGCCCGGATCGACGGACTAGCGAGCGGCAGGTCGACCTTGGTGAGCAGATACCACTTGTTGGCTCCAAAGCTGATCGCTGCTTCGCGCACGCTTTCGGGCACCCCGCGCAGGCCAAGAACAGTCAGGCGCACTACCGGTGTGCCGCCAAAGATCATCGTAACCACAACAGCCGCCGGTTTGCCGACGCCAAAAAACGCGATCACTGGCACCATAAAGACAAATGCGGGCATGGTTTGCATGAAATCCATGATGGGTTGGATAAAGGCATAAAACCTTGGGCGGCGGGCGGCGAACATGCCAAGTGGTATGCCGATGATGATCGACAAACATGCGGCCGTCCCCAACAAAGCCAGCGTGGTCATGGCGCCTTCCCAGAATCCCAACAAGCCCATATAGGCCAGAAATGCCCCCGAATATATTGCCGTGCTGATGCCAGCAGTCAGCCACGTCAGCAATATGATCAGGCTGGCAATCACGATCCACGGCGTCTGGACCAGAATGACTTCCAGAGCGTCGAGCAACCCGCGGATTCCGAATGTCAGAGCATCAAAGAAGGCTTCGCTGTTGCGCACGCACCATGCGATGAATTCTTCTACCCAGGTGATGCCGGTCAGGCGGAGGTTCGGGTCTGTGGGAAATTGGCTGAGGAGCGAAAACCGGCCCGGGAAACTGTAGTGCATCATCGCTGCCGCAACGATCAGCGCCATGAAGATCGCGCTGAACACGATTTGCGATACCGGCATGGCAGAGCGGATCGATCGATCCGACAGCCAGTCAGAGAAACGGGCCTCCAGCGCCCAGTTGGCCACTTGTGACTGCACGGCCTTCACGATCAGCAGGATGATAAGGCCTGTCAAAACAATTGACGGGCCTTCGGCGGCTAACGCCTCGGCCTCGGCACGGATGCCGCCAATGTTATCCTCAAGAGATTCGACAGTGCGGCGATAGACATCAATCTTGTCCGATTGGTTCTCTATCGCGGCTGCGAGTTGCTGTCTGCGCAACTCCAGCGTGCCTTCGATCGAAGCGATGCGCGCCATTGCGTCAGCAGCAAGATCACCAAACAGACCACGGGCAATCTGCACAAAAGCAATTGTTTCTAGGATCAGAAAGGGCAGCGCCCAAGACCAGAGTCCGCGTGCGCCAAACCACACCGGACCAAACAGCCCCGCCATCAGGTTGAAGGTCGGCGTGAAGCGGGACGAGGCACCGATCTTATCGAAATTGCGGATGTAGTAGTCAGGGCTGGTGCGGACAAAGGTTCGAATGTTATCGCGGCGCTCTTCGGCATAGGCGAGGGCTGCTTCGCTTTCGGTATCTTCCAGCGGGTTCACATCAGAGGTATTCATGACACTTCGGTCCCTTCGATCACGGTACGCAGCAGATCGGCACGGGTAATCACGCCGACATCAACGCCACCGTCCTCCACCAGAATGGCACTGCTGTTGTCGATCGCCAGATTGATCAGCGTACTGAGGTTTTCACCCTCGTTGACGCGTGGGGCATCGGACGCCAGCGGGCCATGGGCTGCTATGTGTTCGGGTATGGGCTGCATGACAGCGTGAGCGCGCACCACTTTGAGCCGGGAAATGCCCGCAACAAAATCGGCGACGTAATCGTCGGCCGGGTTCATGACAATGTCTTCGGCCGTTCCAATCTGCACTACCTTACCATCACGCATGATTGCGATCCGGTTGCCGATGCGAACCGCTTCGTCCAAATCATGGGTGATAAAAATCGTGGTCTTCTTCAGGATCTTGCTCAGCCGGATAAATTCATCCTGCAATTGCCGACGGATCAGCGGGTCCAACGCTGAGAATGGTTCGTCCATCAACAACACATCCGGGTTAGCCGCCAACGCCCGGGCCAAACCTACACGCTGTTGCATGCCGCCTGACAGCTCGTGCGCAAATTTCGATCCCCAGGCACCAAGCTCGACAATATCCAGAATTGCGGCAGCCTGGCGCATCCGCTCATTTTTGCTGACTTGGCGGATTTCAAGTGGCATCGCGACATTATCCAGCACCGACCGGTGCGGCATGAGCGCGAAGTTCTGAAACACCATGCCAATCTTGTTGTTGCGAAACTGCTGAAGCTCTTTTGGCCCCAAGGCCATGACATCGGTGCCTTCAATCTCGATCTTCCCATCGGTGGGTTCAAGCAGCCGATTGAAATGGCGGACCAGAGTAGATTTACCGCTTCCGGAAAGGCCCATAATGCAAAAGATTTCGCCCCGATTTACCGACAGGCTGACATCAGCAACACCAACAACACAGTTGTATTCGGCCAACACCTGAGCCTTGCTAAGCCCCTGATCCCGGATCGCCTGCAGCGCTACTTCGGGCTTGCCTCCGAAAATCTTCCAAACATTCGAAATTTCGATAACGGCATTGTCGCTCATAGGTCCCCCAGAGGTCAGCGTTCGGGTGGCGCCATGAAACGGCGCCACCGTGTTCCTTGAGCGAGATCAGAGGCCCAACCAGGCGTCCACACGATCAGGATTGGCGTCGACCCATTCGCGGGCGACCTCTGCCGGATCACGCCCCTTCCCGCTGATTTCGTAAGCGAACCCGCTGACGTCATCAGCCGTCACTTGGAAATTCGCAAAAAAATCGGCGATCGCCGGAGAGCGATCTGGGAGGGTATTGGACCAGGCGATCTGAACGTTCTTTAGCGCGTCTTTGGTGGCTACACTGGAATTGTTATACCAATCCGGATCATCAGATGGCTGAACCATCACGTATTTCGCGGGGTCAAATGTCGGTTCACTCAACATCTGGACGTCGAACATGTACCAAACCGCGTGCGGTTTATAGCAATAGAAGGCATATCCTTCTCCTTTAGCGATACTATCCTTGATACGCGCGGTCTTCACACTTTCTTCAGCACGCACCGGCTCGATGAAATCAAGCAGGCCGTAGTCCCGGGTTTTAACCTCGTTCACATTCGCCGACGCCCAACCTGGCGCGCCGATCCACATTTCGCCCTTACCATTGCCGTCGCTATCCATCAGTGCAGCGACGTCCGGACGACCCAAATCAGCGATGTCAGTGATGTTGTTGGCCTGGCCAAAGTTCTGACTGACGCAAAAACCCTGATTGCCTTCGTATGGATTTGAGGACAGGGTTACCGTTCCGGCCTCATCTACATATTTCTTGGTAAAGCTCTCTTGATTAGGCAGCCACACATCGGGATGCACGTCGATGTCGCCCTTACCCTGATCCATTGCCTGGAAAATAGTGGCGTTATTCCCCGGCACATACTCCACCGTACCTCCGATGCGCGTCTCAACAACCGCCCCCAGAAGATGCGCAATTGCTTGCGCCCCGGTCCAGGACGGCACACCGATCTTGACCTCTTCGGCTGCAAAAGCAGGCATTGCATAGATGCCAACCGCAGCCGCAAGGCCCAGTGTCGTCAGATTCGTTCTCATGATGGTCTCCTCTGTTGATTTGCGCCGTGTTTTGGCGTCGTTCTTTAGTCATTCGATTTCCTATCGCGCGATAGGATCGTTCCAAATTGTCTCGGGCTGCGACTGCAGACGGAAGGCTGAAGAAGGCTCAAACCGCTATGCCCTGCCAGGAAGTCTAGATCATGAGGTTTTCTGAGGGCCAATTCGAACATTTCATCAAACTATTCGTTTTATGCATAGTTATAGGTATGCTTGGCCAATGCACCCTTTGACATGTAGGAACTTCCATTGGATCTGAACTGGCTGCGTGATTTTGAGTGCCTTGCCCGAACGCTGAACTTCACCCGTGCGTCCGACGAACGTAACATAACACAATCTGCATTCAGTCGTAGAATCAAAGCATTGGAGAGTTGGGTCGGCCTGCCACTGGTCAACCGGGCCACATATCCGGTGCAACTGACAGAGGCGGGACAACAGTTTCTGCCCGTTGCCTTGGCTGCGATTTCGCAGTTGTCAGAATCACGTCAATCACTGCGGGATGCTGACAGGGGGGACAGTCGATTCATTCGATTTTCGGTGCTTCACACCATTGCGGTCAATTATCTGGCCGCCCGGATCGAAGAGTTGCAACTGCAAATCCCCGATTTGCGCACGCGTGTACTGTCCGATTCCTTAAGCACCTGCTGCGATCTTTTGGTGGAAGGCGCAGTCGACATCCTGTTGTGCTATTATCACCACTCGGTCTCGCCGATGATTGACGAGGCTTCATTCGAGCGGAGGGATATGTTGAAGGATCGTCTGGTGCCGGTGGCTGCGACTGAATCGGCGCGCACCATGGGGTGGAACCTGGCAATACAGGATGGCCCGCCAATTCCATATCTGGCCTATGACCGCTCGTCATTTCTGGGCATGGTTGTTGAAAATACCATAGATCGGAAACCGCTGAATGCTGAGACGATCTATGTCGATAGTTTGGTTGAGACCATCAAACGGCGCCTGATGGCTGGAAGTGGTTTCGCTTGGATGCCTGAAACCGCGATATCTGTTGAACTTGACGCGGGACTGCTGGTGCCTATCGGCGATGACACTTGGTGTGCGACGCTCACGATTTCTGCCTTTTCCAATCCGACGATCTTTGATCAAACTGCCCGCCAGTTTTGGGATCGATTTTGAGCCAACCAGCCTGTTTCCCAAACCCATATCGTCCCAAGGAATAATAGTCCTCGCTATTCTGCCTCACCAAGTTGACTCGCCTGAGAAAACTCACAGATCCCGGCGACCAGCAGGTCAATCGTGTCGATAACATTGGTGTCCGCCACCACACTGTCAGCAATTAGCGAGAATTCCGAACATGCAACAATTTGCAGGTCTACGCCTGCCGCAACAAGTTCATGCGAAGCAATCCGCAATGTTTCGCGCGCATCACCACAAGGGCCGCTTACTTTGATGCTGCGGATTGCTGACAGCATTCCTTCATCATCTGCGGGCCAGACGACAGAAAGCCCTCGCGCCGACAGTGCATCTTCGAACAAACGTGTGCGCCGCACCGCGGGCGAAGCAAGCATACCGACACACCCCCCGTGGCCAATCGTTCTGACTGCATGATCAGCCGTCAGTTCGACCATGTTCAACAGCGGGATACTCACCGCACCTGTGATTGCTTTGGCATAGTGGTGTGCGGTGTTGCACGGCATCGCCAGCGCCAAGGCTCCGGCAGCCTGGAGACGACGTGCCATTGCCGTCAGCGTCGGCCCGGGATTTTCTCCGTTGCCTGCGATCAAATGCGCAATCCGCGACGGTACTTGCGGGTTCATGTCGATCAACAGCGGGATGTGGTCACGGTCATCACTCGCAGGCACCGCCTTCACCAGCTTGTTCTGGAGGAGGATGGTCGCTTCGGGCCCCATGCCACCAAGAATGCCGACCGGACGCAGCGCCATGGCTCAGACAGTTACCCAGCGGTTTTGATGATCAAAGGCAAAGTCATACCCTCCGAGAGCTGCCGCGCCCCCGGTGTGCAGGAACACGACCCGCTCATCTTTAAACTCACCCTTGCGCGCAAGATCGATCAAACCCGCTGCACCCTTGGCCGAGTAGCACGGATCCAGAAGGATGCCCTCCAGTTCGGCAAACATCTGGATCGCCTCGATGCCGCTTTTTGTCGGCAGGCCATAGCCCTTGCCGACATAGTCAGTATTGGCCATCACGTCTTCGCGCTTGACCACATCTGCGCACCCCAGCTTCACGGCAGTCTTGCAGGCAAGGTCAAAAACCATTTGTTCCTGTTTGGGTTGCGGCGCCCTTGTGCCGATGCCCAGCACGGACACCTGAGCATTCATTGCGCACATGCCCGCAACAAGCCCTGCCTGTGTTCCCGAAGAGCCGGTTGCATGCACCAGTCGATCAATTCTCAAACCGCTGTCATTAGCCTGACCTATAATCTCAAAAGCGGCATTCACATAGCCGAGCGCCCCAGTCGGGTTCGATCCGCCGCCTGGAATGACATAGACATTGCGTCCCTCTGCCCGTTTCTTGTTGGCTGCTTTCTCCATCTCGCCCGGCATGTCATGGCCACCGGCAAACTTTTCCGTGGTCGCGCCATGCAGATGATCAAGCAGCACATTGCCATTGGTGTTGTAGTTGGCATCTTCATACCCTGTGCGATCTTCCAGAAGGATATGACAATCGAGCCCAAGCTTGGCGGCAAACGCTGCGGTCTGTCGGCCGTGATTGGTTTGCGTAGCCCCCTGAGTCATTACCATATCTGCACCCTGCGCTTCGGCCTCTGCCATCAGGAATTCAAGCTTGCGGGTCTTGTTGCCCCCAGTTGACATGCCGGTGCAGTCGTCCCGCTTGATCCAGATTTCGACACCCAGCTCTTTTGACAGACGTTTCATCGGCTCAAGCGGCGTCGGAAGATGAGCTAGGTGCAGGCGAGGGAAGCGGGCAAGATGCATGTGAGAGCTCCTAATATTGATTTACGTCAACTTAATTCCCTCCATACCTGTATTCAAATTCGAAATTTTGCACCTATATTGCAAGAGTTGCATATTACTTGAGGCTGCGTTATCTGCATTTCATGCGCCTTGAATGGATTGATGACATATTGGCCGTACTTGATAGCGGCTCATTGGCGCGCGCTGCTGACAAGCGGTTGCTGACCCAATCTGCCTTTACACGCCGGGTGCGCCTTATCGAAGACAATATCGGCACGACCCTGTTCGACCGCCGCCGGAAGCCCGTATCTCTGATGCCAGGTGTGCAGGCACTGGAACTCGAATTGCGTGAACTCAGCTCGCGGTTACACAAACTGCGACATACTTTGAAGACTGCGAGTGATCAGGCCGGCAACTCACTTTCCTTTGTCTGCCAACATGCATTGACTACAACCGTTTCGCCAAAGGTTGTGTACGCATTGACGGAAAATGGCGATGCTTCTGTGTGCGTGCGGTCCGGGAACCAGGACGAATGCCTCTTGCTGCTAATCTCGAAAGAAGTTGATTTTGCGATCATGTACGCGATTCCCGATGGCAAAATGCCCGGCCCTGGAAACGCCTTCGAAGCCAGGACAATTGGTTCAGATTTTTTGCTGCCAGTCTGTGCGCCTGCAATGCGCAGCAAAGCAACTGACGCGGTAATTCCAACAATCAGTTACCCGCCCGAAGTATTTCTTGGGCAGGTCTTTTCCCGGATGGTCGCCCCGCGTTTGCCCACAGGCGTCACTGCGTTACCCAGAGCTGAAACCGCTCTGACGCTTGCCATGCTGCAATATTCTCTGAATGAAATCGGTGTTGCGTGGTTGCCCCACTCACTGGTTGCCGGCCCGCTCGCACAGGGCCTGCTTGTGCGCCTTGATGACGTGCTGCCCGCGCAGCCCCTGACAATCAATATGGTCCGCTTGGTAGAAACACAGTCAGAGTACAGTGAGCAGATATGGCAACACCTTGGAGATCAATTGCAATTTTTTGTTTCCTCACAACATCTACCCGACGATGCGAAAAGCTGCATTGAGTCAAAATAATTTTTGAGCGATCAAAGCACTACTGTAGCAGAACGGGAAATGGGCAAATTGGGCGCTGATTGACCAATCGCTGCATTCGAAGTGATGCTGCATTGCCGGAATTCGTGAAGTCCATGAAGATTTCACTTCTAGGGGACGGTCAGCAATCCAGAATAGATAGGACTGAATAAGGCCGAGTGTCTGCTTTGGCCGCTTACGCGATTAAGTTTCGCGCCTGCAGCGAACTTCCGCTTCCCGCCCTACTTACAAAGTCACCTCGGTTTTCCCATAACTTGAAAGTCAGAAAAAAGTACTATATTTTCTGACAAGGAGAAAGCTATGATTACTTCATCGATCAGACAACGCATCATCGGAAAAGGCCGGGGGGCAATCTTTGCGCCACTGGACTTTCTGGATATCGGCTCCCGCGCAAGCGTGGATCAGGCATTGTCGCGTTTGGCGGATCAAGGGGTGATCCGGCGGTTGACGCGTGGGCTTTACGACTATCCAAGAAAGAGCGCCCGTTTAGGGCTGTTGTCTCCGTCTGCCGATGACATTGCCAAAGCGATTGCACGTAAGGATAATCAGGTTCTACAGCCCTCCCCTGCCATGGCAGCCAACCAGTTGGGGCTGTCAACCCAGGTGCCATCCAAGCCTATTTATATGACCGACGGCCCGACCCGCACCAAGACAGTTGGTCGACAAGTCATCCAGTTTCGGAACGCATCATCCAAAACGCTAGTTGGTGCGGGTCAGAAAACCGGCACCGTATTTCAAGCGTTGCGTTATGTCGGCAAAAACCGGGTGGATAGCCGGGTTGTCGACACGCTGGCCCGCAATCTGGATAGCAAGGACCGGGCATTGCTCGCAAAACAAAGCAGGTATGTGCCGGCCTGGATGCATCCTGTAGTGCAGCAAATTGTGGCGCGGAACTGATCGTGGACCAGTTTGCCAACGATACTCCAAAGAACCGTGAGGAAGCGTTTCAGGAAACGGCCGCCCAGCTTGGCCTGTCCAAAGCAATCGTCGAGAAGGATTTCTGGGTTTGCTGGTCACTAAAACATCTATTCGCCCTGCCCTCTTTTGGCGCTCACTTGATCTTCAAAGGTGGGACATCGCTATCCAAGGCCTACGACATCATCCATCGGTTCTCGGAAGACGTGGATCTGTCCCTCGACCGGGCGCAACTTGGGTTCGAGGGCGAACGTGACCCCGAGCACCCTGCCCTTTCCGGCAAAAAACAAAAGCAACTGTTGCAGGAGCTTCAGGATACGGCCACCAAAGTAGTCGCTGGTCCGCTTCTGAAAGAAACCAAAATCAAGTTTGGCGCCGCGCTGGACCAGGACTTTTCCCTGTCGGTCGATCCTGATGATCAACAAACCCTGCTCTTCGCTTACCCATCCATGACAAATGCGACCAGTGGTTACATCCAACCGGTGGTGCGGTTCGAATTTGGCGCCCGTGGAGTTCACCTTCCAGCAGAGTCTCGCAGGATTTCGCCATATGTAAATCAGGCCTTTCCAGACCTGCTGAGCTCGGGCGACGTTGATGTGAAGGTCTTGGGCGTTGAGCGCACATTTTGGGAAAAAGCAACGATCCTGCATATGCTCTATCATCAGGACGTCACCAAACCTCTGACTGACCGCATGTCGCGCCATTATTATGATATGGCCCAGTTGATCACACACGAAACCCATCCTCGCGCTATCGAACAGATCGACTTGCTGGATCAGGTTGCACACCATAAGTCCGTCTTCTTCAAAGCGGCCTGGGCCAACTACGAGCATGCCAAGCCCGGATCTTTAAGATTGCTACCAAATCCTGAGCTGAAAGCTGCGCTGCGCCGGGACTATGCCGGAATGCAGGAGATGATAATCGGGGCCCCCCCCTTGTTCGATGACATTCTGAATACCATTGGAGTGTTCGAGACGGACCTCAACGGCTGAAATCAGCGTATTGATTGTTGTCAAGGCGCAGAATTCAAGCTTTGTATTCAAGATGGCTAGTCAAGTAAGCAAACCTTTTGAATTCGCCCAAACTCAAGCTGGATCGCTCCGAGCAACGGTTTCAAATGGTGTGACTGAATGTACTGCGCAATGAACTTGCTAGGCGCACGCAATGTGATCGTCTGATCACGCGTTTCAACAAGTTGGAGATCGCGATACCAGCTCTTGAACAACAACGTTTCAGACTCTGATAAGCGTTGGAGCGCCCTGCTCCACGGATCCTGGTGGTCATGCTCCTCATGTTCAACCGCTACGGGTTTATCTTGACCAAACTGAACATGTACGATCTTTTCGGTTGGTTTTGGCGCTTGCGTTTCCATACGAGTTGAAAAATCAGAACCAACATTTTTCCAAACCGGTTCGCTCAGACGGTAAATTTCCGCGTAGTTAAGTCGGTACGCTGCAACGCGCCCTCTAACCCCAGGCCTAAGCTGGAGAAGTATTTTGTAATCTGTCAACCGCTTGATTTCTCGCTTGACGGTTCGTTCATCTACGGACCAGAGACGGGCCATTTCCTTTTGCCCGACCGTCAGCTCATCAGCACGCCAGTTATATCGGGCGGTTATCAACGCAATGAGCCGCATCATCGAACATTGAAATCCCGTCGTTCCGCTCAACCCCGCAACAGAGATTGCGGTTAACAGATCGTACTTCTGAGATCCGGCTTGATTTCCTGTAAATCGTTTTATTTCCATTTTGATACTGCCACTGTGCCTCGAGTGGATCGGCTTCGCTGACCGATTCCATCAATTGGGTTTAGTGTGATGAAATCCCGTAGTTTGTCAACGGACTTCTAAAAGCAGGATGACCAATCCCTTAATCAAAATCAAAAGAAAATTCGGTTAATTGGTTATAGGTGACATTCTAGTGTCACCATAATGGAGGTCAAGTGTCACCCTATATCTGGTAACCCCACTCAATCTGTCACCAAAACATAGCGCAGCTCCAGGGTGGCCTCCCGTTTTTAGTCGAATCAGCGGCAAAAAGCGGAATTTCTATTCTTTACGTTTTGTAGTTTTTTAAAATCGCGTTATTAAGAGGCATCCATAGTATAACAAGAGCAGCACAATGCGAGACCACACCGACCTTCAAACGATGAACGAACGAAGCCTGGCCCAACAGGCTGCCGTCCGCCGCGCTACTTTCTCACCCGCGGACGAGAAAGTGCTTCGACCATTTTCGATCTGGGAAATTAGCCAGTTCATGTTTGATGTCCCGGCGGACACTTTGAGAAAAAAGTTGGCTGACGATCTGTCTCTTCCGCAAGGCGCGACAGAAGATGATGGGCGGCAAAGATGGTTTTCTCTGGCTGAGATAAACGAGTTGAGGCGCCGCCTGAGATTTAGAGGTAAAAGCCTTCTGCCCCAAAGGCCAGTGGGTCGGGCAATGAGAGTTGCGGTTTCGAACTTTAAGGGTGGTGTCGGTAAAACTGTGGTCGCTCAGCACTTGGCGAATGCGGCCGCGCTTGATGGTTACCGTGTACTGGTGGTGGACTTCGACCCCCAAGCGACACTCACGCATTCAATGGGTCTGTCTGAAGTTAGAGAGTGGAATACTGTCTGGGGCATTATGTGTCGCGATCTTTGCCGTGAGGCAAACCGGATCGCCGACGAATATGATGATCCGGCGGACTGCCCCTACCCCACCGCTGACGAGTTGCCAGAAGACGTCCAGTCGATTGCCGCACAGCGTGTGCAAGATTTCATTCAAAGGACGTCATGGTCGACAATCGATATCATACCGAGCTGTGCAAACGCTGCCTTCGTTGAGTTTGCTTCGGCTCAGTACAGATCCATTCATAAGGCATGGAGCTTTTTTGGGTGCGTCGCCAGATACCTCGATGAGTTACCAGACGACCAGTACGATTTGATTATTTTCGATTGCCCGCCGGCAATTGGATACCAGTCTTTGAATGCGGCCTTTGCCGCTGACATTCTCTATATTCCCTCTGGCCCAGGATACTGGGAGTATGACAGCACCACGAGTTATCTCGGTCAGTTGGGTGATGCCTTGGAAGATATAACCAATGGGTTCGATCGTATTGCTCAGGACGCCGGCATCACACTTCCAAAGAGGTTCGATGACATAAGAGTTCTCATGACCCGCTTTGAGTCCAGCAATTCTCTGCATGTCGCGATGATGGATGCCTTCAAAAATGTTTTCGGAGCAGACGTCTGTCAGAACCCCATCGAGATGACGCGTGCGGTCGAGCAGTCAGGTAGATTCCAAATGTCTGTCTACGAGCAGGACTACAGGCAGATGACTCGGGATACTTGGAAAAGGGCGCGTCAGTCTTTTGATAACGCGTATGGCGAGTTTAAAGATGTCGTCCTGCGGGCCTGGGAAGCGCGTACTAAAGTTGAGGAGCGTGTAGAATGAGTGGTAATAAATTCGGCTTCACTCCGATTGATGACAAAGATCTCAAGAAAGCCCGCCGCCGCGAAGTAGGCCCGATGGGAGCCGCTGTACGCGAGACAGCAAGCAGTTTGAATGAAAGTACTGAAAATCGCGTGGAGCAGCGACGGCAAAATGCCTCGGATGCCAAGGAATATCGTAAAGCTCGGGATGAAGGGCGAGTGCTGGTTGCCGTTGGAATAAATGAAATTCACACTTCTGATCTGCCACGAGATCGTTTGGAATTATCAGCCGTTGCGAGTTCTGACGAGATGGATGAACTCAAGGCTTCAATTCAGGAACGAGGTCAGAAGGAGCCCATAGAGATCTATAAGGATTCAGATGGTCGCTTCCAGCTCAAGAAGGGTTGGAGACGATTAACTGCTCTTAAGCAACTTTTTGAAGAAACGGGTGATGAGCGCTTCTCCAGCGTTACGGCCCGAGTTGCCGAGTCCCAGAGTGACCGAATTGATCTCTATATCGACATGGTTGAAGAGAACGTTGTTCGGGAGGATCTGACTTTTGCTGAGATGGCACAAGTGGCGATCCTTGCTTCCAAAGACGCAGATTTGGGGGCAGGGGATGCAGAAGCTTTGGTTGGTAGACTGTATTCGGCCCTACATAAGATGAAGCGTTCTTATATTCGAAGTTTTGTCTATCTGCTCAATGAGCTTGAAGGCGCATTGCCGTTTCCAAAGGCCGTCTCCAGAAACCTTGGCGTTGAGGTAGCGCGGAAACTACGAGCGTCTTCAGATTCTGCTGATGGATTAAGAGACACATTGGCGGGCGCTTCGACAGCCAGTCAGCAAAACGAGATGCTTGACGCTTTCTTGGCGGGTCATGAGGTTGAGACAACTAGGGGCATGCCTCGTGAAAAACCCGAGAGCGTAAAATACGAGTTCCACGTCGGGGCTTCAAAAATCACTGCTCGAAAAGGAGAGTGTAGGATTTTGTCTGGCCAAGACTTTACTTCGATTGATCGGTCCAAACTTCAGAGAGCGATTGAAGCATTCGAAGCTGTTTTGAACGAGTAGTAACCCACGGGTTACTCTTGCTCAGGTTTGATATCTAGAAGGCGGTAACCCACGGGTTACCGCCTTCTTCATTTAGGAACGGTCTATCCCAGCAAGTCCGTTGCCGGGTTTTCTGCGATATCGACGTCATCATAGTACTTCTGTGCCTGAGCCATGGAGCGGTGCAGGGAGAGGCGCATGGCGGCTTGGATTGGGGCACCGTCGAGCGCAGCCTGGGTCAGGAAGCCCGAGCGCAACCCGTGCGGCGAGGCGAACCCGTCCGGCAGGCCCGCCAGTGTCAGCCGGTGCCGGACGATCTGGTAGATCGCATCCGGGCTGAGGCGTCGTTTCAGAACCCGGTCAGCCTTGGAGACAGGGCGGAAGAGGGCTCCATCCTCAATCCCGCCCACGTCGATCCAATGGATCAGCGCCTCTGCGGCGCGGCCCTTGAGCACCAGCCGGGGCGTCTCGCCCTTGGCGGTGGTCTTGGTCTCAAGCATTGAGATCCAAACCACCCCCTTGGCATCAAACTCTTTCAGCGCCACATCCTCGCGCATCAGCCCGATGATCTCAGACCGGCGGCGGCCACCGCTGGCCCAGCCCAGCATCAGGATGGCGCGGTCGCGGCAATCGCGGCGGCTGCCGCGGCAGGTGGCCAGAAGTTGTTCCAGAACATCGCGGGTGATCGGATGTTGTGACTTCGGGGCAGGGGGCCGGGCGGCGGCACGGCGGGCCTTGGCCCGGGCCTGTTTCACCTGGGGCGCGCCGAAGGGGCTGTTCAGGTTCTTCATCCGATGAAACGCCAGCCAGGAGGCGATGCGCCGGTCCAGGGTCGAGGGCGCGTGGCAGGCCAGTGACTTGCGCAGCCCTTGCGTGATCAGTGCCTCTGCGGTCTCGCGCGCTCGGTCATCAGGGGCGGCCTCGCTGAGATCGCGGGCGTGATCGAGGATAAAGGCCAGAGCTGAGGCCTCCGTTTCGGGCCAGTCCAGCGCCGTGCCAAAGCGCGCGGATTTCCAGGCGGTGATATAGAGCAGGTCGCGCTCATAAGCCCTCAGCGTGTTTTCCGGTGTGCCGCGCACATAGAGGTCGGTGAGTGCCTCCTGATCCGCTGCGGACAGGGCAGGGGCAGCGGCGGGGAGATATGCGGCTGGTGGCTTCATGTGCCCATTCTGAGCTCATTTCCAGGCAAAATCAATTACAAGTGATAAGCGATACTTATCAGATATAATAGAGAGTTAAGAACGCGTCAAAAGTAACGTTCTAAATTGCATACTTTTGCACATTATGGGTGGCGACAATTGACATGTCGGATTTTTTTGGAATCCGTTGCAAACTTCTTGCATTTGGTGTTCTCAGATTTAGAAGGAGCGAACGTCTGCGTTAGCCTCGACGAGCCATTGTGGGATTGCATTGCTCCTGAATTGTCTGACGTCAGCACCAATGGGACAGTTTAGGTCGATTTGATAAGAGAGGGTTTCTGGCTCATCGTAACCGCCAAGGAGTGGAGATGAGAAAGA
>NZ_FNNP01000008.1 GCF_900106805.1 Ruegeria halocynthiae | reverse complement strand
GATGCCGATTTTGGCGCCGATTTCCTGAATCGGCTTCTTGTTCGCCTCGCGGGCGATTTCGATGTCGGATTTGTAGCTCATTGGGCAGGGTCCCTGATTGAATGCCGTGCAAAACCGACGCGGGGCGCCGGCGCTGTGCAATCCATACAATTGTACACCGAATTGAAGGATATGGATTCCGACATAATCATGCCGTGAAACGGCGTCGGGTCATTTCCCGGGTCTTCAATGAGAAACGCCGGGCCTTATGGTGCCCAGGGACGTTGATCCGGAACGAACAGTTTCAGTGTGTCACCTAGACTAAGTTGACCCGGACGCTCGACCCAGGCCGTGACGCCGCGCCTGCCTTTCGCGGCAGGCTTGAAGGTTGCTCCGTAGCCCGGACTGTCAGACTCGATTTCACGTCCGGGCAGGACACAAGGACGGTTTTCCATATCGATCGTCAGCGTCAAACCTTCTTTCGCCTGCAGGCGCGATGACGGCGGTACATGGGTGAAATCCGGAATACCTCGCAATACGATACTGACCCCGAGGTGAACGGGATCCAACCGCTCCAATTCCATTTCGGCGGCGATGGCATTCATTTCTTCAGCAGAAAGAACCGACAACTGACGCACGTTTCGGATTTCTGTTCCTTGCGGATAAAGGTTTTTGACGCGCACACAGGATGCACGGTTGATGCCCTCGTGGCGCGCGCCACTGTCGCCCGAGAAGCCCAGGTTCAGGGATTCGACGGCCTCGGCGCGCAGAGACTGCCCCACCGGCACATGCCCCAACCAGACGACCTCGGCCTGATACTCAGTTTCGCACAGCACTGGCATAATCACCCCTTTCATCTGTCGAACGATCTGAACTGTAGACTTGGTGGGCAAGAAATGAACAGCATAAGAAAACCCGGGCTAGGCCCGGGTTTCTTTAGATTTACGCTGTGGGTTCGGGCTCCATCTCGCCGTCAGGCGGTGATTTCTTGGCCTTTGTCTTCGGAATGGCCGTCACGCTGGGCGCGCTGCCTTCATCCGGGCTGTCGCCTTCGTCATCGCTTTCGGTGGGTGGGTCACCATTTATGACTCGCTTGATCTCTTCCCCGGTCAGGGTTTCATATTCAAGCAGCCCTTGCGCCAGACGTTCCCAGCCTTCGTTTTGTTCGGTCAGGATATCGTGTGCACGTTCATACCCCTGCTGGATAAGGCGTTTGACCTCTTCCTCGATCAGCTCTTTGGTGTGAGCTGAAACCGAGAAACCAGCAGTATTGCCAGAGTACCCATCATGCGCCTCGGCATAATCTATATTGCCGACCTTATCGGACATGCCCCAGCGCATCACCATAGCCCGCGCCAACTGGCTGGCTTGCATGATGTCACCGGCAGGGCCGTTCGACACATGGTCTTCACCGTATTTGATGACCTCTGCGGCCTTACCGGCCATGGTCATGGCTAGCTTTTGCTCGCACTCATCGCGGTGATAGTTCAAGCGATCCATTTCGGGCAGCGAAACCACCATCCCCAGCGCGCCACCGCGCGGAATAATTGTCGCCTTGTAGACCGGATCACATAGAGGCAGGGACAGGCCGACAACGGCATGACCCGCCTCGTGATACGCCGTTTTTTCCTTCTGGTCCTGGGTCAGCACCATCGAGCGGCGTTCGGCCCCCATCATCACCTTGTCCTTGGCATTCTCAAAATCTTCCATTGTGACAAAGCGACGGCCCACACGGGCTGCCATCAGGGCTGCCTCGTTCACAAGGTTCGCCAGATCGGCACCCGAAAAACCGGGTGTCCCGCGTGCGATGATCCGCAAATCAACGTCAGGGCCCAGAGGTGTCTTGCGGGCATGAACGCCCAAAATCTTCTCACGGCCTTTGATGTCGGGGTTGCCGACGGTCACGTTACGGTCGAACCGGCCCGGACGCAGCAGCGCAGGGTCCAGAACGTCCTTACGGTTGGTGGCGGCCAGAATGATCACGCCCTCATTGGCTTCGAACCCGTCCATCTCAACCAGCAATTGGTTGAGAGTCTGTTCGCGTTCATCATTACCGCCGCCGTAACCCGCGCCACGATGGCGACCCACGGCGTCGATCTCGTCGATGAAGACGATGCAGGGTGCATTCTTCTTGGCCTGTTCGAACATGTCGCGCACACGGGATGCACCGACGCCGACGAACATTTCAACAAAATCCGAGCCCGAGATGGTGAAGAATGGCACACCCGCCTCGCCCGCAATGGCACGGGCCAGCAACGTTTTACCAGTACCCGGAGGGCCAACAAGCAGCGCGCCCTTGGGAATCTTGCCGCCAAGACGGCTGAATTTCTGCGGATTACGCAGGAATTCCACAATTTCTTCCAGCTCTTCCTTGGCCTCGTCGATGCCTGCGACATCATCAAAGGTCACGCGCCCGTGCTTTTCGGTCAGCATCTTGGCCTTGGACTTGCCAAAACCCATCGCGCCGCCTTTGCCGCCACCTTGCATCCGGTTCATAAAATAGACCCAGACACCGATCAGCAACAGGAAAGGCAGCAGCGTGATCAGGAAGGACTGGAACCCGGACTGCTGCTGTTTCACCGCCTCAACGGGGATGTTTTTGTCAATCAGCAGCCTGGTGACTTCAGCGTCAGTAGGTTTGATGGTTACATAGTTTGCGCCACTTTGAGTGGAATAGCGAATCTGCTCACCATCCAGCGTCACTTTCTTGACTTCGCCGCTTTCTACAGCGCTGACAAAATCGGAATAGGTGCGTTCATTGTTCTGAAGCGATCCGCTGGGTCCGCTGAACAGGTTGAACAGTGCAAGGATCAGCAGAAACAGAACGACCCAGAAGGCGATGTTACGAGCGTTGCCCAAGGAAAATCTCCCGAAAGGTTTCGACGGTTGGGGTCCGCCGGGGTTGTTCTTTAAAATAGAGAGGATTGTGGCATGTTCAATGCGATAAAATCACGGCGGCAAAGTCGGCTCTCTCGGATCGCATTTCCGCCTTCCAATCATTTGCGAATCCAGCAAGGGGCGCGGCCACCATCGAGCCTCTGACCCACACTGCAGGGGTCGATAACAAAGCTGCACGGGGTTTTCCTGCCAAGCGCCAGTCTTCCAACTGCAGAATGCCATCCTCACCCAGCGCGTGGATTTCTGCGCCCAGGGCTTCTGGGCCGGTCACTCTCCACCGCCGATCCCAAAGTTCCGCCGGTTGCGTCGTTTCGTGCCTGACGGCGTTTAGCTCTCTGCAAATCCAAGTGTTTTTTCCTTCGGGAATCAGAATGCAGCCACCTAGCGTAGTTGCCTGGCCGGACGATATGGCCTCCAATACCTGATCCACCGCTTTGCGACGGGGCGGATATTCGGCACCTGCGATCCACGAGACAGATGCGACAACAAGGCGGCGCCGGATTTCTTTGGGCAAAGCATCAAACCCGTGGCGATCAATGCGCAGATCGCCATCCATAACCCGCATGAGCCGAGCGGCAGAGTCTTGCGTGTACTGCGCCAATGCTTCACGCGCTTGGGCCAAATTATCAGCTACCCGTGACAGTGTTTCTGCCGTGATGCCGATCTGATCCAGCCCGGAAAGCGCCCGACGCGCCTTGATCCGGTCAAAGCGCTGGTCCTGATTCGAGGGGTCGTCGATCCAGGAGATACCCTGTGCGGTCAGATAAGTGCGCAGTTGTGCCCGCGACAACGCCAGCATGGGGCGCAGCAGCGTGATCCCATGTTCCTTGCGGGCGGGCGCCATGGCAGACAGCCCGGAGACTCCGGCAGAACGGGCCAGCCGCATAAGAACAGTTTCGGCCTGATCATCCGCTGTATGACCCAATGCAATTGCCTCAATCCCTTTCGCCTCGGCCCAAGCGACCAACAACCGATACCGCGCGCGCCGGGCCTGATCCTGCAGGTTGCCGGCTCCGTCCCACCCCTGCCAGTTCAGCGTTTCATGCGGAATACCCAAGCGTTGCGCCAGCGCAGAAACGGTCAAAGCTTCTGAGGCGGATTCGGATCGGAGGCCATGATCAACGGTTGCTGCAAACAGCTCGATCTGCTCTTGCTGCCCAATGTCCGCCAACAGCCGCAGCAGCGCCGTCGAATCGCTGCCTCCGGACACTGCCACACCCAGACGGCGCGGCAGAGGGTCAGGTAGGTGCGCCCGAAGTTCAGACCGAAGCGTATCGGCGTCAGAGGTCAAGAACAGCCCAGCGTTGCCATTTCCTGCGTGGCCGAAGCCGCTGGTGCCGACGCCGGGAACCGCACACCAACTTCACCCAGCGTTATGCAGGCCTGATCCGTTTGGCCCAGGCGTCCAAGCGCCGCGCCCAGTTCAAACAGCGCCTCGGGCGCCAGAGGCCCTTCGGAATCGCCGGTAAAACTGGCCAGAAATGCACGCGCCGCTTCGCGTGTATCGCCGACCCCTTTCAGCGCCTGTCCGCGCCGCAGATTGGCTTGGCTTGCCAGCGGGCTGCCAGGATAAGATTGGTCAAACTGCGTAAACAGGTTGGCTGCAGTTTGGAAATCTCCCTCCGCCAACGCCTGTGAGGCAGCGTCAAAATCGGCCTGCTCACCCACGGCAAGCTCACTCTGGTCCGTGATCGATGGTTGTGTTGGTGTAGGCGACGGGGCCACAGCCACATCCGTCAGCGTCTCACCACCCAGCGTCGAGGTTTCGTCCAGAGCGCTCAGATCACCGCCTTCAAGCTCAACCAGACGAAACTCAAGATCGCCAATACGATTGGTGCCATCGGTGACGACATTCTGCACCCGCTGGTCCAACTGCTCGGTCTGACGGGTCAGACGTTGCAACTCGGCCTCGATGGCATCGACACGCTCCAGTACCGAACTGCCGGACAAGTTCGGGGCGGGCGAGCCGGTGGTTGAAAATTCGCGCTTGAGACGCTGGATTTCCACATGCAGCACTGTCAGTTCCTGACGGATATCCGCCAGCGTCTGCTGATCCTGTGCCTGAGCCACGCCAGCGACGGCCATAACCGCCGCCAGAACCAAACCTGCAATTCGCATCATCTTACCCCAAGGTTGAACCGGTTAGCACCGTCACCGCGCGGCGGTTCTTGGAATAGCAATCCTCGGTGCTGCAAATTTCGATCGGGCGCTCCTTGCCATAGCTGACGGTGGTCAGCCGGTTGCCTGCAACTCCGCGCGAGATCAGATATTCCCGCGCCGCGTTTGCCCGACGGGCCCCCAATGCGAGGTTATATTCGCGTGTGCCCTGCTCGTCCGCGTGGCCTTCGATCTTGGCGACAAAATCCGGGTTGGCCAAAAGCCAATCCGCCTGTCCCTGCAAGATCGTCTGAGCCTGTGGTGACAATGTGGATTGATCGACCAAGAACAGAACCCGATCGCCAACAGTTTGCTGGAAATATGCCGGCGAGCGCGGATCATTAGGAGAACCCGGGACCAGAGCACCGTTGCCACCAGCGCCTCCGCCCAGAGCCGACGGATCATTATTGGAACAGGCAGCGATCAGGGTCAGCGCCCCGATAGCCACGACTTTGCTCAATAGTTTCATTTCAAGTGCCTCGTGTTTCGTTGTTTATTGCCGCGTTTCTATCACATTGCGGGTTTGTTGTGAACTTTACCCACCGTCTGTTCCGATCAATTCTGAAGTGGCCCCCAGGACGGGTCACTACCGCCATCTGGCGTCCGAACAGGGCGCAGGTTGCGGCCAGAAATATCCACGGAATAGAGCGTCGATCGACCGCTCGCCCCCTGCGTTTCTCTGGTGAACATAATGACCCGCCCGTTCGGTGACCATGTGGGCCCTTCGTCCAAGAACGATGCGGTCAGAAGACGCTCTTCGCTGCCATCCGTGCGCATGACACCGATATGGAACCGGCCTTTGTTTTGTTTGGTAAAGGCAATCAAATCACCACGCGGTGACCAGACCGGCGTGCCATAGCGCCCCTGTCCGAAACTGATCCGTGTCGCCTCACCCCCATTGGCGGGCATGATATACAGCTGCGGGGTGCCCGAACGGTCGCTTTCAAACACGATCCGGCTGCCATCCGGAGAATAACTTGGCGCGGTTTCAATTGCAGGCGTATTGGTCAGCCGCACGCTTTGCCCCGACGCCAGATCCATCTTCCACAGATCGGTGTTTCCACCTTGGGTCAGTGAATACACGATCGAGCGGCCATCCGGCGAGAAGCGCGGTGAGAAGCTCATCGTGCCTTCCTGCGTTTTCAGCTCTTGCCGCTTCACGCGGCCGACATCCAGAACATAGATACGCGGCTGGCCGGTCTCGTAGCTGGTATAGAGCAACTGGTCACCGGTAGGCGAAAACCGAGGGGCCAACACAATCGCCGCGCTGTCGGTCAGGTATTGTACATTCGCACCGTCATAATCCATGATCGCCAGTCGTTTGCGCCGCTGATCCTTGGGGCCACTTTCCGATACGAACGCCACGCGGCTGTCGAAGTAAGCGCCTTCACCTGTGATCCGTGTATAGACCTGATCCGCAACCTTATGCGCCATCCGACGCCAACCATCTGTTGTGCCCGCAAATTGCAGACCATTCCCCAGTTCCTGCCCCGAGAATACATCCCAAACCCGGAACCGGACTGTCAGGCGCTTGCCCGATACGTTGACCGCCCCCGTCACCAGCGCCTGCGCATTGATCGCCTTCCAATCGGGAAACTGCACCTCAGCTTCAAAACTGCTGACCCGACTGATGAAGGCATCGGATGAGATTTCGCGAAACAAACCTGTTCCTGTCAAATCCGACACGACCACTCGCGAGATATCCTGCGCATACTGTGCCGCCGATGGTCCATCGGGCACGAAATTAGGAACCGCAAACGGCATTGGCTCGATGATCCCTTCATCGATTTCCAGGCGTAGCGGGCCACTTTGGGCATAGGCCGAAGTCGAAAGTAGGGTAAGGCCAACTAAGAGGCTGGTCAGAAGTTTCATCATTTGATCCGCATCCTCTCGGGATTGAATGTAATCTCAATATCTTTCCACTGCGCGTATTTGTCAGCAGGCAGGTCATATCCATCCCTCACACAGCGCAATATCGCGCGCCGTGCAGTTTGGTAAGCCTGTTTAGCCGAAGCGTCCGAGCCACCGGAACTGTTCACCATTCGCAGACTGCCATCGACCACTTTTCCATCCCGTGTCAGGGAAAACGCGACAACAACAACAGTTTTGAGCGCATCCGTCGAAAGCGACCCGACATTCCAGCATTGTGAAACGGCAACGCGCAAGCCATCCTTTTCTCCGCTGGTCAGCGGTGGGCCGGATGGTTCGGTTCCATTGCCAAGCGCTTCGGCTAGCGCGTCGTTGATCGCTTGCTCGTTTTGCGCAGGCTCTGTTGGAGCAGGTTCCGTTGTTTCGGTAATCTCGGGTTCAGGTGTTGGTGCTGGGCGGTTCGGGCGTACACGAGGGCGGGGGGATGTCCGGGGGGCCGGATTATCGACCTCTTCCGCCTCGGTCACAATTTCAGGCGCGGTCTCTTCGAGTGCTGTCTGATCTTGCTGCTCCTGCTGGGTTTCCGCCCCTTCATCCAAAGAGACCGCCGGGGTCTCGATGTCATCCGGCTTGGCTTCGGGCGGTGGAGGGGCAACCTGTTCAGGCGCGATTTTGTCCGCCGGATTCGGTTCTGCCTCGGGTCCCGGAGGAACCGGCAGCGCTGCCACCTCGGGCTCGGGCTCCTCAAGCGTCGGTGGTTGTTCGATCAGTTCAGGTTCAGGAGATATTTCTACTGTCTCTGGTTCAACCTCGGGCTCGGGTTCGGGTTCCGGCTGGGTGACGGGCTCTGGCTCTGGCAGCTCTTCCGGTGTGGGGTCCGGGGTGTCGATCTCATCAGGCTCAGCAGGTGGTTGCAGCTCAGCCGGGTCAGTCGGCAGCTCGGGTGCTTCCCGCTGTGCGGTCATGGCCGCAAACTGCTCAGCTGAAATCACTGAGACATCCTGCACGGCCATCGGCAAAGGCTCGGACCGGAAGGTCCCGCCGAAAAGCGCCCAGCTTATCAAGCTGACATGCGCAATTGCTGAAATCTTGGTGCCGGTCTCCACCGCGCAACCTCACTCTCACCCATCGTCCAGCGTCGGCCCGCCGGTGTCGGTCACCAGGCCCACGTTGGAAAACCCGCCCGCATTCAGCGCGCCCATCACCTGCATGACCTGTGCATAGGGAATGGCCCCATCCGCGCGCAGGAACACGCGGTCACTGCTGCGTTCAGCCGCAATCGCGCGCAGCTTGCCGATCAACTCATCGCGCAGAACATCTGTTGTCTGGATCTGCACCCGTCCATCTGCCGTCAGCGTAACCGTCAAAGGTTCTTCGTTGTCACCGGGCAAGGCACTGGCTGCCGTCTTTGGCAGATCAACAGGCACGCCAACGGTCAGCAAAGGCGCCGCCACCATAAAGATGATCAGCAGCACTAACATTACATCCACGAAAGGCGTCACGTTGATCTCAGCCATCGGTTGTGCGCGTCCGCGTCGCCGTCCGCGCCTGCGCCCGTTATCGCCCGAGGATTGCTGAACCGCCGCACCCATCGTCAGCTGTCCAGCTGACGCGAGAGGATGGTGGCGAACTCATCGGCGAAGGCCTCGTAGCCGCCAACGATCCGGTCGCTGTCCGCGCTGAGTTTATTGTAGAAAATCACCGCCGGGATCGCAGCCAGCAGGCCCAGACCCGTTGCGAGCAAAGCCTCGGCAATCCCTGGGGCCACAACGGCAAGGTTGGTGTTTTGCTGTTCCGCAATCTCAATAAAGGCATTCATGATGCCCCAGACGGTGCCGAACAGACCAATGAACGGTGCCGTCGAACCAACAGTGGCCAAAATGGACAGTCCTTTTTGCAGCCCTTCCGCCTCTTTCGCGATCGCTACATCCATTGAACGATCGATCCGGGCTGTCGCCCCGGCAATCAAACCACCATCCGTTCGGTGTGAGCGACGCCATTCGATCATCCCGGCCGCAAAAATCTTCTCAGAACTGCCATCCGGCTGCGTTCCGATCTTTTCGAACAGCTCGTCCAGAGGGTTGCCCGACCAGAAGGATTCATCAAATACCTGCGCCTCGCGTCGCGCCGCGCGGTAGTTGATCAGTTTTTGAATGATGATCGCCCAAGACCAGATTGATGCGACCACAAGGATCAGCATCACCACCTTGACGATAAATGTTGCACGGGCAAACAGCCCCCACATGGAGAAGTCGATCTCCTGCGCCAGCGCCAGCGTTTCAGCTTCCATGAACCTGCTCTTTAGTTTTGCCTGATGGCCGTTTGGCCTTGTTTTGCCAAACGCTAACGCAGATGGATATGAAAAGCCAACAGAACCACCCCAGAGGGTGAAAATGTTACATCAATGCGCGAATCTCTGCCGGAAGGCGCACCGGTTTGCCCTGTGCGTTCATGCAAACCGCCGTCACTACGGCGCGGAATATCTCGGTTTCACCACGTCTGACCAATTGCGACATGGTTAGCCGTGCACCCGAAAGCGAGACCATCTCGGTTTCTACCACCAACTCATCTTCGAACCGTGCCGCAGCCAGATAATCCGCCTCGATCCGCCGAACCACCCAGACGATGCCCGCATCTCGCATCGCGTTCTGATCATTACCCAGCTTGCGCACCCAATCGGACCGGGCGCGTTCTATGAATTTCAAATAGTTCGCATGATAGACCACCCCGCCCATGTCGGTGTCTTCGTAATACACGCGAACCGGGTAGTGGTGTTTCATTGCGGTGGCTCCAATCTGGCAAACAGGCGCAACGCATGAGAGCTGTCCTGCGCGGCACCCGGCAGGACCGGATCGTAGGCGGCACGGATCAGCGCGGCAATATCGGGCCGCAAGATCGTGGCGTCACCCGCAATCGCCAGAGGCGACGCAGTTCGGAATGCTGTATCCGACCACAGAAGCATGGTCTGCACCACCTGGCTGAGCGCCAGAGTTTCAGCCGGAATTTCTGAAAGGTCCTTATCCATACACAGAAACACAAATGCCGCGCGAATAGCGCCATCTTCTTCGAACCGAAAGATCCGGTACTGATTGGCTTTGGCCGCAATCAGGCGCTTTACCAAAGGCGCGAGGTCCGGGACCAGGCGATCCAAATCAGGAACCTCAAGCAGTTCCTGCCAGTCGCGAAAAAAGAACACCATGCAATTGGCGCCCAATTCCGGATCCGTCTCGGCCATCTTGTGCCCTGCGAGCGTTACGACCGCCTCGAACGCACCTTTGACAGTGGCCAGTGTTTCATCCTCGACACCAAACACGATCGGCACAATGGGTCTTCCCCAACGCGCAAACAAAAACTCTCCGCTTTCGCGGGTGAACAGTACTTCGATCTCTTGCGGAGTCACACTTGGCCCTTCATCTTTCCGAAAATACTCTCGCCGAAGGCTTAGAATTTCTGGCGCGCGGCTTCAACCAAACAGATCACTCCGCCCCTTAGGCGCAGCCATTCCCAAATGGGTCCATGCCTTCTGTGCCAGCATCCGACCGCGCGGCGTGCGCTGGATTAAACCCTGCTGCAACAGATAGGGTTCGATCACCTCTTCCAAGGAATCCCGACTCTCGGACAAGGCTGCCGAAAGTGTCTCGATCCCCACCGGTCCACCGGCATAGTTTTCGGCGATCAGCTTTAGGTACCGACGGTCGGCCCCATCCAGCCCCAGATGATCCACCCCCAGCCGGGTCAATGCACCATCCGCCAGATCGCGTGTGATCCGCCCATCGCCTTCGACAATGGCAAAGTCCACCACGCGCCGCAGCAACCGCCCCGCGATCCGAGGCGTTCCGCGAGACCGCCGCGCAATCTCGCGCGCACCTTCATCGTCAGCGGGCGCACCCAGTTTGCGAGCATTTCGGGTAACGATCTCATGCAACTCATCAACAGTGTAGAACTGCAACCGCGTCGGGATCCCGAAACGGTCACGCAGCGGAGTTGTCAGAAGCCCCATTCGCGTCGTCGCCCCTACCAGTGTAAAGGGCTGCAATTCGATCCGAACCGTCCGTGCCGCGGGGCCTTCGCCGATCACCAGATCCAGCTCGAAATCCTCCATCGCGGGATAAAGTACCTCTTCCACAGCCGGATTCAGTCGGTGAATCTCGTCTATGAACAACACATCCCGCGCTTCCAGATTGGTCAGGATCGCCGCAAGATCACCCGCCTTGGCCAGAACCGGCCCAGAAGTCATGCGGAAATTCACGCCCAATTCGCGCGCTATGATTTGGGCCAGTGTTGTTTTCCCCAATCCTGGGGGGCCATGGAACAAGGTATGATCCATCGCCTCGCCTCGCTGTCGGGCAGACTGGATGAAAATGCGAAGGTTGGCGCGCGCTTCGGCTTGGCCAATAAATTCATCGAGGCCTTGCGGGCGCAATGCACGGTCATTGTCTTCGGGCATCGGCTCGGGGCGCAGGGCCGGATCAGCATCTACCATTCAGTTACCCTTTCGGAGCCAGCAGTTTCAGCGCAGCACGGATCAGATCGGCCTCGCCCGCATCAGGCAGGTTAGCCGCTGCTTCGGCCACGGCTGAGGCCGCTTCCGACGGGCCGTAGCCCAGATTGGCCAACGCCGACAATGCCCCAGCCGAGGCCGCCGCAGTTCCCGATACCTGTCTGGCCACACTCTTCGGCACAGACGCGGGTTCACCCGGCTCGACCACTTCAAGCGCTGGACCATCCAACGCTTCGGTCACGGTGCCACCCATGGCCATAACGCCGGGGGCTTTGTCCTTCAGATCAAGTACGATCCTTTGCGCGGTCTTTGGCCCCACGCCTTTTGCGGCCTTGACCGCACCCCAGTCGCCCAAGGCGATCGCCCGGCTAACCCCATCCGGCCCCAGCGCGCTGAGGATCGCCAGCGACACTTTCGCCCCGACGCCTTGCACCGAGCACAAAAGCCGATGCCATTCCTTTTCCACCAGCGACAGGAAACCGTACAACTGCATCAGATCTTCGCGTACGACCATGTCCGTGTAGATTGACATTGCCTCACCTACCCCTGGCAGGGCCGCCATGGTCCGGTCCGAGCAATAGACGATATAGCCGACCCCGCGCACATCAATCAGCACGTGATCCGCCGCGCGGTAATCCAGACGTCCGGTGAGTTTGCCAATCATATGCGTACCTCTTTCATCCGTGCCTGCGGTGCGGCCCCATAGTAGGAATGGCAAATTGCAATCGCCAAAGCATCCGCGGCGTCCGCCCCCTTGGGAGAACAGCCCGGTAGCTGCAGCTTTACCATATGCAGAACCTGCTCTTTTTCGGCATGCCCGACGCCCACCACGGTTTTCTTCACCCGGTTGGGAGCATATTCCCCCACCGGCAAGCCCGCCTGTGCCAGCGTTAACAGCGCAACGCCGCGCGCCTGACCCAGCTTAAGTGTGCCCGCCCCGTCTTTGTTGACGAAGGTCTGTTCAATGGCTGCTTGATCTGGATTGTGCTCAGCAATGACTTCGACGATCTGATTGTGGAGCGATAGCAGTCGCTCACCCAGATCGTCTCCGTCCGAT
The DNA here is from genome assembly GCF_900106805.1 of Ruegeria halocynthiae. Taxonomy (GTDB): domain Bacteria; phylum Pseudomonadota; class Alphaproteobacteria; order Rhodobacterales; family Rhodobacteraceae; genus Ruegeria; species Ruegeria halocynthiae. The sequence continues at coordinate 108,794 of NZ_FNNP01000008.1, read as the reverse complement.
TTGCACAATCCGTTGGCAACGTGGCTCAGGCGGCTGCCATGCGATTCGATGACGCCCCATCCCAGAGTCCTAAGCCCCGGATCAATGCCCAGAATTCGCATAATTTGTCTCGGCCTGCTCTGGTTTGTGTAATCTTTTTTCCTCGACTAGCACGAAGCGTGAACATTATCCATGGAAATCGGTTTGAAGTCTAAAACCGACACCTGTGTCGCACTCGTGTTACTCCGGTCTGTTTGCGACAGTATCAGGTACGTTTTCGACGCTTTTCTAAGCAGAATTTAATCAATGATTTAAGGGGTTTTCAGTGATTTTGAGCCTTGCAAAAAATGCATAGGACACATGCAATTTCTGCGCTTGCGCGGAGCAAAACACATCACTAAATGCCGCTCAGATCGCAAGATCAGAGTTTAACACAAACCAGAAGGAAACAGGATATGGCTGCACTGGACACCACCCGCACCACCACTGGCTCATTCGGCCTCGTCGGCCGTATCGGCGCAATTTTTGCATCGGTCGTAAACGCCGTTGTCGAATGGAATGACGCCCGCGCAACCCGCAACGCGCTGAGCGGTCTGACCGACCGCGAACTGGACGATATCGGTCTGTGCCGTGGCGACATTGACTTTGTCGCCGAAGGCCGCCGCTAAAGATAGCGGTACATCACTCATACGCCCCGCCCTCCTCCCTGCGGGGCAAACAGAAACACCGCTTGCCACAAGGCACGCGGTGTTTTTTTCTTCTCAGAAGGATGCAAAGTGCCTTGTTAGAACAGAACCTTGTTCAACTGTGTCGACAGTAATACGGTCACCGGATCGGCCTGCATGATCCAGGCGCCAGCTTTTTCGACCGAAGTCCCCTGATTGAGGCTTTCGACACGTGTGTCGTAAGCAGAGGGGCCAAGATGGGATAGCAAGAACCCCTTGAATGCAAAGAACCCTACCAGACAGAGCAGCAATACCTTTGCAGGAATCGCCGATCGAACCCGCTGCGGTTTCATCACTACCAACCCATCCGACCGCATCGTAGCACGATAGCCCCGGTTGAGTTTGTGATGCTTTTTGTTCAGACGCGTGACGCGCTGATCGAATTCAAGTTGTTTTCCTGTCATGGCAGCCTCCGAAAACCGCCCCCCCGGATTGCATTCAGTGACGGTAATTAGAGAATGCGACAAAAACGTGGCGAAAATCCACAAATCTCCCGCAAATGGCCTAAATTCAGCCGTGATTGCTTAAGATTAGCGTCGTCCATTCACCAATCTCATCTCTACGGGCAAGATTAAAGCCATTTTGGAGATAAACAGATACCACATCATTAGCCTGCTCATTAAGGATTCCCGACAAGATCGCCTGCCCTCCCGCGCGCAGATTCGCGGATATCTCGGGCGACAGAGCAACAAGCGGCCCTTTGAGAATATTGGCAAATATCAGGTCGTAAGGCGCATGTTCCTTCAGGTCCGGATGGTCGAATCCTGCAGCTTCGACACAGTGAACCGCATCCGCCATACCGTTTGCTTTCAGGTTGGCCTCGGCCACGTCAACAGCGACCTCATCTATGTCGCTGGCGATAATATCACCCTCCCAGACCCGCGCGGCGGCCATGGCCAGAACGGCAGTACCACACCCGATATCGGCGATCTTGGAGGCGGTGAAACCTTCATCCAGAAGGTGATCCAAAGCCTTGAGGCAGCCCAGGGTAGTTCCATGATGGCCAGTACCAAAAGCCATCGCGGCCTCGATCAGAAGCGGAATGCGCCCTTCGGGCAGCTTACCAACGTCATGACTGCCATAGACAAAGAAACGGCCCGCTTCGACCGGGGCCAGTTCACGGCGCACATGCGCGACCCAATCGGTTTCAGGCAATTCTGAAACCACAAAGGGCTTAGCTTCGAATGCAGCGGCCAGAACGGCAAGGGCGGTCTCATCCGGGGCTTCGGTGAAATAGCCTCCGACCTCCCACAGGCCCGAACCATCCTCGACCTCGAACACACCAACGCCGGTGGGTTCTGGGTAAAGGCGCTCCATCGCCTCGCCAAGACCATCGGCTGCAGTTTTGCCGGGCAGAGTGGTCAGCGCGGTGAAAGTGGGCATTGGGACCTCCTGTCTAAGTCGCCTCTGCGCGTAGGACCGCGCGGCGCCAAGGTCAAGCGCTGGCGACTATTCAGCGGGCGCAGGGGCGTATTTAGTCAGGATCGTTTCGTTCCCCGGCTCAGGATGCCGCGGGATCAAAAGCGAAAGACCCAGAGAGATCATCGCCATGGCAGCGGCCAGGCCGAATACGGCGGCAGGTGAAACCACCCAAAGCAGACCCAAGAGTGCGGGCAGGAACACAGCGGCGATATGGTTGATAGTAAAGGCCACAGCAGCCGTGGGCGCAATATCCGCGGGGTCGGCGATTTTCTGAAAATAGGTCTTTAGCGCCAGCGCCAAAGCGAACAGAACATGATCAAACACATAAAGTGTCGCCGCCAACAGAACACCCCAACCGAACCAATAGATACCGCCATAGGCCGCAAATACGATGGCGAGGCCCGTATACTCGAAAATCAGCGTACGGCGTTCACCAAACGTGGCCACCGCTTTGCCCAGCATAGGGGCAGCAACCATATTGATCATCAGGTTAATCAGGTAGAGGCTGGTCAGTTCGTGCACCTCAAACCCGAATTTCTCAACCATCATGAAGCCCGCGAAGACAATGAAAATCTGCCGCCGTGCGCCAGCCATGAATTGCAGCGCGTAATAAAGCCAATAGCGTTTGCGCAGCACGATCTTCTTGGTCTGAGGTGTCGGCGCATCGAATTGAGGATAGGCGAACAGACAAAACAAGGCCAACAAAGCGGTCGCGCCACCGGCGGCCATGAACACAAAATTATAGGACAGATCGAACCGGTCCCATGTCAGCACGATCAGCCCATAGACCACGGCCGTCGCGGCCGAGCCCATCGCCACCAACCAGCCCAGCACCTGCGGCGCGCGTTCCTTGGGCAACCATTGCAGTTGCAACGACTGGTTTACCGTTTCGTAGTAGTGAAATCCGATCGAACTGAAAAAGGTCACGAACAGCAGCCCCCCAAGACTTGGGAACCACGCTGTCACTGCGGTCGCCACACCCAGCATCATCAATGAAATCATGGCCAGAACCTGCTCGCGGATAAACAGGATCACAGCAATTACGCCTATGGCCAGAAACCCCGGAATTTCGCGCACCGTATGCAGCAGGCCAATGTCGGCCCCATCAAAATTCGCTGCCTCGATGACAAAATTGTTCAACAAAGCACTCCACGCGTTGAACGCGATCGGCATGGTCAGCGCCATCACGAACAGGAGAGTCATGGGACGGCGCCAGAGCGGAAGACTCTGCGCCTCTGACAGAGGCATGGATTTCAGCATGAGGGTGATCTACGCCGGTTTGTCGCTTTTGGCGAGAGGAAAGCGGTTGGCGCACATTGGCTCTGCGCTGATGCAGGGTCAGTAGAAGCTCTGCGGGTCGATATCCACGGTTAGGCGGATATCGCCTTTCAGCTTCAGTGGGGCAATCCAGCGGGCGATTGCGTCCTGTATCGGCGCACCTTTGGGCGCCTTGACCAGCAGCCGCACACGGTGACGCCCACGTATTCGCGCTATCGGTGCAGGGGCCGGTCCAAAAACCTGCGCACCGACGTCGCGCAACGGCGCATCATTGCGGGCCATGGCGTTGCCGATGTCAAAGACCGGGCCAACTTCGGGGCCGGACAGGACAATCCCAGCCATACGACCATAAGGCGGTACGCCTGCCGCCTGCCTGCCTGCGGCTTCAGCCTTCCAGAACCCCTCTTCATCGCCCGACAGAATCGCCCGAATGACGGGATGTTCTGGCTGAAAGGTCTGCAACAGCGCCTGCCCGGGTTTGTCCGACCGCCCTGCCCGTCCAGCAACCTGCCGCATCAACTGGAACGTCCGCTCTGCAGCGCGCAGGTCGGCTCCGTGCAAACTGAGGTCGGCATCAATCACACCAACCAGCGTAAGCTTGGGAAAGTTGTGCCCTTTCGCCACCAGCTGAGTGCCAATGATGATATCCGCATCGCCCTGTGCAATCTCTTCGATCTTGGCTTTCAATGCCCGGGCTGAACCGAACAGGTCCGAGCTGAGCATTGCGATCTTTGCTTCGGGAAAAGTCACCTCGGCCTCTTCCGCCAGCCGTTCGATCCCCGGCCCGACCGGGGCCAACTTGCCCTCGACCCCGCAAGAGGGGCAGATTTCAGGCATCGGCTTGGTCTCACCGCATTGGTGGCACATCAGTCGTTTCAGGAACCGGTGTTCAACCATCCGCGCATCACAGTGGTCACAGGCGATCTGTTCCCCGCAGGCCCGGCATAAAGTCACCGGTGCATAGCCGCGACGATTGATGAACAGCAGCGATTGCTCGCCCTTTTCGATCCGCTGCCGCACTGCCTGCCGCAGCGAGGGGGAAATCCACGTCCCTGGCTGCATCTGCTCGGCCCGCATATCGATGGGCTTCATCTCGGGCAACACCGCGGCGCCAAAGCGCGCCGTCAGGTCGATGCGCTCGTATTTCCCTGCCTCGGCATTGGCCCAGCTCTCCAGCGAAGGTGTCGCGCTGGCCAGCACCACCCGCCCTCCGCAGATCGAGGATCGCAACACCGCCATATCCCGCGCGCTGTAATGCACGCCGTCTTCTTGCTTGTACGAGGTGTCGTGCTCCTCATCGACAACCACCAACCCCAGATTACGGAATGGCAGGAACAGAGCTGACCGGGCACCGACAACCAGTTGTGCATCGCCCTGCCCGACCATCCGCCAAACCCGGCGGCGTTCCGTCATTGTTGCCCCCGAATGCCATTCGGCGGGGCTGGCACCGAACCGGGCTTCGACCCTTGTCAGGAATTCCGCAGTCAGCGCAATCTCGGGCAGCAAGACCAATGCCTGCCGTCCCATCCGTAGCGCCTCGGCGACCGCTTCCAGATAGACCTCGGTCTTGCCCGAGCCGGTAACACCTTTCAACAGCGCCGTGCCGTAGTCGCCAGTGCGCTGCCCGGCCTGTAGCCGAGCAACCGCCGCCGCCTGATCTTCGGTCAGTTCTTTGCCCGGCAGATCCGGATCCAGATGCGGATAGGGCAAATCACGCGGACTGTCTTCTTCGCGAACCGCTCCCTGTTTGACCAGCCCCTTGACGACCGAGGATGTCACACCAGCCTGCTCTGCCAGTTCCTTTAGCGTGAACGCCAATCCGCCATAATCCCGTAGAACTTCCAGCACACGGGTCCGCGCGTCAGTCATCCGATCTGGCTGAGCGTTCCCCAGCCGGTAAATCTTACGCATCGACGGCGGATCACCAAGCCCAGGAGCGCGCGTAGCCAGACGCAGCATCGCGGGCATCGGGGTCAACGTGTAGTCAGCCACCTTACTCAGAAACAAACGCATCTCTTCGCGCATTGGCGCGACTTCCAGCACTCGGATCACCGAGCGCGCCTTGGCAAGATCAAAGCCCCCCTGCCCCGATCCCCAGACCACACCCAGCACCTTGCGTGGGCCTAATGGCACCTCGACATACGCCCCCAGAAAGCACCCGCACTCGGGCGCTTTGTAATCCAGCGTCCGGTCCAAGGGCTGCGTGGTTAGAACCGCCACCAGCTCTCCGTGATCGAAATACTCCTGAGTGCTCAACGCATATCCTTAGCAGGGGGTTTCAGCATGGGTTTCTTTGAGGTAAAGCCATCCGCGACTAAGGCCAACCCATCAAAGGACTGCCCTCATGAAATTCTTCGTAGACACTGCCGAGATCGACGCCATCGCCGAACTGAACGATCTGGGCATGGTGGACGGCGTAACCACCAACCCCTCGCTGATCCTGAAATCGGGCCGCGACATTCTTGAAGTGACCAAAGAGATCTGCGATCTGGTCGAAGGTCCGGTGTCCGCCGAGGTGGTCGCCACCGAGGCCGATGACATGATCGCCGAAGGTCGCAAACTGGCCAAGATCGCATCGAATATCGCTGTCAAAGTGCCGTTGACATGGGCCGGCCTAAAAACCTGCAAGACACTGACCGACGAAGGGCAGATGGTCAACGTGACACTGTGCTTCTCGACAAATCAGGCGCTTCTTGCGGCCAAAGCAGGCGCGACCTTCATCTCACCTTTCATCGGTCGTCTGGACGATATCAACCTCGATGGCATGGACCTGATCGCCGATATTCGTCAGGTCTATGACAACTATGGGTTTGAAACCGAAATCCTCGCCGCCTCGATCCGCACGGTGAACCACGTAACCGACAGTGCCCGCATTGGTGCTGACGTGATCACAGCACCTCCGGGCGTGATCAAGAAACTGGCCGATCACCCGCTGACCGACAAAGGCCTGGAAATCTTTCTGGCCGACTGGGCCAAGACAGGTCAGAAAATCCTCTGACCTCTGGCTCCACCGCGCGGTGCCGTCAGGCGCCGCGCCCGGCCCAACTGCCAAAGCTGATCTTTGATCAGCGCATGGCAGGCGGGAGCCCCCGCTACAACACAAACGAAATTCGCCTTCCACTTGCATTTTTTCCAAGGCAATTCCGGCGACCCGTGGTATAAGCTCGCAAAACAAAAAAACGACCGGACGGGACATGAGCAGCGAACCTAAACTCAAGGATAACCTCCGCGCAGCGATTCTGGCCGAGCCTGACGCCGTGCTGGATGACAAAGACCTGATGCAGGCGCTGGTGGCGGCCAACGAACAGGCGCGGGGTGACAATGTCATCGACCTGCGCGGCATCGCCATGCAGCGGCTTGAGGCGAGACTGGATCGCCTTGAGGATACACATCGTTCGGTCATAGCGGCGGCCTACGAGAATCTGGCAGGCACCAATCAGGTGCATCGCGCCATTCTGCGCCTGCTGGAACCTACTGTGTTCGAAGATTTCCTGCGTGCGCTCGGTAACGATGTGGCTGAAATCCTGCGCGTCGATCATATCACTCTGGTGCTTGAAACCACGGTTGTGCGTGACGACCCGGTGGTGAATCAGCTTGGCGGTGTTCTAACAGTTGCAGAACCCGGCTTTATTGACAGCTACCTGACCTCTGACCGCAACGGCCAACCCCGTGAAGTTACTCTGCGCGAAATTCGTCATCCCAATCCCCAAGTCTACGGCGAACAAGCTGACCAGTTGCGATCTGAGGCTTGTTTGAAACTGGATCTGGGCACCGGCCGTCTACCCGGTATGATTGTCATGGGTGCTTGCGACCCAAGACATTTCTCACCTCAGCTCGGAACAGATCTTCTTACCTTCTTTGCTGGCGTATTTGAACGCTCGATGCGTCACTGGCTGTCGTGAACCTGATCTCCCCAGCCTGCCGCGACGCGCTGCAGCATTGGCTGGACAGTCTGAAGGCGCTATCGGGGCGGTCTGAAAATACGCTCAATGCCTATCGCGGAGACGTCACAGAATTCCTGTCCTTCATGACCCTGCATCACAGCGAACGGCAAGGGTTGGCCGCGTTAGAGCGTATCACAGTCTCGGATATGCGCGCCTGGATGGCGGATCAGCGTAATTCGGACGTAGGCGCACGATCGCTGGCGCGCAAACTGTCTGCGGTCAAAACCTTCTATCGTTGGTTGGCCGAGCGCGAAGGGTTCGAGCCGACCGCCGTCCTGTCCACACGCGCACCCAAATTCACCAAGAAACTGCCCCGCCCTCTGGCTGAAGACGCCGCCCGCGAGATGATAGAAACGGTCGAGCTGCAGTCGTCATCCGACTGGGTGGCTGCACGGGATGTCGCGGTTGTGACACTCCTTTACGGGTGCGGATTACGCATCTCCGAGGCTCTCTCGCTGACCGGTTCAGATGCCCCCTTGCCGGATACGCTACGTATATCGGGAAAGGGTGACAAAGAACGAATTGTTCCGGTCCTTCCCGCAGCCCGTTCTGCAGTTGACCGCTATCTCCGGCTATGCCCGCACCCTCAGTCTTCTGGTGCTGCACTTTTTCGCGGTGCGCGTGGCGGTCCGCTCAATCCGGGGATCATTCAGGCAGTGGTTGCAAAGGCGCGGATGCAACTCGGACTACCGGCCACTGCCACTCCGCACGCGATGCGTCACAGCTTTGCCACCCATTTACTGTCGGCCGGTGGCGACCTGCGCGCGATCCAGGAACTTTTGGGCCACGCCTCGCTCTCGACCACTCAGACCTATACAGCAGTCGATACGGCCCGGCTGATGGATGTCTACAATCGCACGCACCCCAAAGCCTGAACCAAACCCCTGTCAACGAACTTTTTGCTTTGCATCTGCGCCGAGCATCGTACATGACACCACCATGACACTTAGATTCAAAGCGCTTTCCGTTCATCTATTCACTGCCACAGGCGCCGTTTTTGCGATGCTGGCCATGTTGGCCGCCGTCGAAGAGAAATGGAGCCTAATGTATCTCTGGCTGGTGGTTTCGTTCATCGTGGATGGCATCGACGGCCCTCTGGCGCGGCACTATCAAGTCAAGAAAAACGCCTCTGAGTTTGACGGGGTGCTTCTGGATCTGATCATCGACTATCTGACCTATGTATTCATCCCCGCCTTCGCCCTGTTCAAATCAGGGCTGATGGATGGATGGACCGGCTGGTTCGCGATCATTGTCATCACCTTCACCAGCGCGATGTATTTTGCCGATACGCGTATGAAAACCAAGGACAACTCGTTCTCAGGCTTTCCCGGATGCTGGAACATGTTCGTTATCGTGATCTTCGCGCTCGAACCTAATTTCTGGATCATTCTGTTGCTGGTCACATTGCTCTCGGTGGCTATGTTCCTGCCGCTCAAGTTCATTCACCCGGTCAGGACCGAACGTTGGCGCAGCCTGTCATTGCCGATAGCGTTTGCATGGACCTTCTTTGCTGGTTGGGCTGCTTGGGTCGACTTTCACCCCGAAAGCTGGGCCCATTGGGGCCTCGTAATCACCAGCTTGTATCTTGTCTCGGCAGGAATTGCACAGCAGATCATTCCGGCGCGCAAGGCCCGGGATTACAAGACTTCCTGAACCTCAAATTCAGTCCCGTTGTGGGTGAACACATCGCCTTGCTGCAGGCCGACCATGGCCAGATAGATCGGGCTTTGGGTCGAAATTCCCATGTAAGTTTTGCCGTCCACCTCAAACCGAGTGGTTGAGACGCACACGACAAAGCGTCGATTGTTGAACTTGATCACAGCCCCTGGCTGCACTGTGTCGGTGACGGTGAAATCGGTGTTCTCGATCACGTCTATCTTCGCGTGATGGGCATGAACGGGCGCATCGAAGGCAGCCGCCAGATCGGCGTTTTCGCGCGAGGCCGCGATATCATCCTTGTCATGCCCTTCCCGGTCATCCAGTTGCGAATCCTTCAGAAATGCATCGTAATGCGCCTGTGCGGTCGCCAATTCCTGTTCCTCCAAAGTCATCAAATGATCAATGATGGCTTTCTTGCGGGCGGCGGGATCTGTCTGGCCGGTCATTCAATTCGGTCCTTCAAATTCACTATTCTATATAGGTTGGGGCCGCGCTTCACCGATTGCAACAGATAAGTGCAGATCAGATCAACAGGCTGGCCGCGCCTTCGTGACGCAGCAGTGCCACTTTGGTCTCTACTCCGCCATCGCCGGAAAAGCCCCCCAGACCGGTCGCAGACAACACGCGATGGCACGGGATGATGACGGGTATCGGGTTGGCACCGCAGGCCTGGCCAACAGGTTGTGCAGGCTGGTCTAATTGTTTTGCGATATCGCCATAGGTTAAGGTATCGCCGAAGGGAATGGCGAACATTATATCGCAGACCTGGCGCAGAAACTCTGATCCAGCTACGGAATATGGCAGGTCGAACTGCGTTAGCCGCCCCTGATCATAAGCCCGCAATTGTGCTGCAGCTTCATTCAGCAACGGCGTATCCGGGGTGTCATCTGCTCCGCCCCACACGAGGCGCGTAATGGCCCCGTCGATCTCTTCAACGCCAAGGCGTCCAAACTGGGTATCTACGGCGATCATCGGCATGAATGCAGGCTTTCAGATCGCAACACCCTGCGCAAGCCAAGAAAAAACCCCGGCTGAAGGATCAGCCGGGGTTCAGCTCAATTCAGCGCTTCGTTGCAGCGCCCACACACGCCGGGTTGAGCGTGCAGGCCAACATCGGGCAGAATCTTCCAGCATCGCTGGCATTTGTCACCCAGGGCCTTTTCGAACACCACAGCGACGCCTTCGATTTCCGGTACACGGAAAGCTTCCGCCGGGGCCGGGTCGCCTGTGACGCTCAGGCCCGAGGTGATGCACATGTCATCGACGTCAAAGGTTGCCAGCAGATCACGGGTTTCGCTATCTTCGACATGAACAATTGGCGCTGCTTCCAGACTGGACCCAATCACCTTGTCCTGACGTTGAATTTCCAGCGCGGCCGTCACGGCGCGGCGAACACGACGGATCTTGGCCATGCCTGCCTCAAGCTCGGCATTGCGCCAATCCGCAGGTGTTTCAGGGAAGTCCACCAAATGAACCGAACTGTCGTCGCCCGGGAACCGCTCTAACCAGACCTCTTCCATGGTGAACACCAGAACCGGGGCCAACCATGTTGTCAGGCGGTGGAACAAGATATCCAAAACCGTTCGCGCAGCGCGGCGGCGTTCGCTGTCACCGTCGCAGTACAGTGCATCCTTGCGGACGTCAAAGTAGAAGGACGACAGGTCAACGGTGGCAAAGGTGAACACGGCGCTGAACACACCCTGGAAGTCGAAGGACGCATAGCCTTTGCGTACCTGCTCATCCAACTCTGCCAGACGGCTGAGCACCCAGCGTTCCAAACGCGGCATGTCCACGGGCGCAACCCGGTCTGCCTCGGTGAAGTCAGCCAATGAGCCCAGCATGAACCGCATAGTGTTGCGCAGGCGTCGATAGCTGTCGGCTGTGCCTTTCAGGATCTCTGGCCCGATCCGCTGATCGGCGGTGTAGTCGGTCTGTGCCACCCATAGGCGCAGGATGTCGGCACCGTATTGTTCGATGACCTTTTCGGGCACGATGGTATTGCCCAGCGATTTGGACATCTTGTTGCCCTTGGCATCCAGCGTAAAGCCATGGGTCACCACATTGCGATAAGGCGCACGCCCCTTGGTGCCGCAGGCCTGCAACATCGAAGAATGGAACCAACCACGGTGCTGGTCGGTGCCTTCCATGTAGACATCGGCGATACCGTCTTCGGTTCCGTCCTCTCGGTCACGCAGAACGAAAGCATGGGTTGAGCCCGAGTCAAACCACACGTCCAGAACGTCGAACACCTGATCGTAGTCATCAGGGTTGGCGATGCCATCAAGGATCTTTTCTTTGAACCCGTCGGTGTACCAGATATCCGCGCCATCCTTCTCGAACGCCGCTTTGATGCGGGCGTTGAGGTCTGCGTTGCGCAGCAGGTAACCCGCGTCGGTGGGCAAGGCGCCTTTCTTGGTGAAGCAGGTGAGCGGTACGCCCCAGGCGCGCTGGCGCGACAGAACCCAGTCCGGTCGGGCCTCGATCATGGAATACAGACGGTTGCGGCCGGTCTGCGGGGTCCACTTCACCAGCTCGTCGATCGAGCGCAGGGCCCGTTCGCGGATGGTGTCACCCATCTGGCCCATGCCATCGTCCAGCTTGCGGTCAACGGATGCAAACCATTGCGGCGTGTTGCGATAGATGATCGGAGCCTTCGAGCGCCACGAATGCGGATAGCTGTGCTTGATCTTGCCACGCGCCAGCAGCCCGCCGACCTCGGCCAGCTTGTCGATGACGGCCTTGTTGGCGTCACCCTCACCGCCCTTGCGGGACAGGATGTACTTACCTCCAAAAAACGGCAGATCGGTGCGGAAAGAGCCATCGTCCATCACGTTATAGGTGATGACCTGCTCCAACATGCCCAGATCACGGTAGAGTTCGAATTCCTCCATCCCGTGAGAGGGAGCGCAGTGAACGAACCCAGTTCCTTCGGTATCGGTCACGAACTCAGCGGCGCGGAAATCGCGGATGTCGTCCCACTCACTGTTGCCACCCTCGGCTCCAGCCAGCGGGTGAGCAAGCCCGACGCCTTCCAGCTCAGCAGCAGTTACGTCACGCACGCGGTTCCATTGATCATCGTTCAGACGCGCACGACCCAGAACATCAGCGGCCAGATTGTCGGCCAGCAGGAATTTGTCGCCAACACTTGCCCAGCACTCATCCGGCGCGCCGGTGACTTCGTACAGACCGTAAGAGATGTCCTTGCCGTAAACGACCGCCTTATTCGAAGGCATGGTCCATGGCGTCGTCGTCCAGATCACTACAAAAGCGCCATCCAGATCACCTGCGTTCACGACCTTGAACTTCACCCATATGGTGAAGCTTTCCTTGTCGTGATACTCAACCTCAGCCTCGGCCAGAGCGGTTTTCTCGATGGGCGACCACATCACGGGTTTCGAGCCTTGATAAAGCGTGCCGTTCATCAGGAATTTCATGAACTCGTCCGCGATCACTGACTCGGCATGAAAGTCCATAGTGATGTAGGGGTCGGGCCAGTTTCCGGTGATGCCCAGGCGCTTGAATTCTTCGCGCTGCACGTCGATCCAGCCCTCGGCGAACTTGCGGCACTCCTGACGGAAGTCGACAACGTTCACCTCGTCCTTGTTCTTGCCCTTCTTGCGGTATTGTTCCTCGATCTTCCATTCGATCGGCAGGCCGTGGCAATCCCATCCCGGCACATAACGCGCATCAAAACCCATCATCTGATGGGACCGCACGATCATGTCCTTGATGGTTTTGTTCAGCGCGTGGCCGATATGCAAATGGCCGTTCGCATAAGGAGGGCCATCATGCAGGGTAAAAGGCTTACGGCCCTCTTTCTCGCGCAAGCGATCGTAGACGCCGATCTCTTCCCAGCGTTCCAGCCACGCGGGCTCGCGCTTGGGCAGGCCAGCGCGCATTGGAAAATCGGTTTTGGGCAGGTTCAGCGTGTCTTTGTAATCAGGTGTTTGGGTCGTGTCGGCGCACATTGGGGGCGTCCTCAGGATGATCTTGTCGTATATGGATCGAAGCGGTCAGTGCGATAACTCAAGCACCTTTGCCCGGCGTCTCGCGATATCAGAGCGCCGGGGATATAATTCGTATAATGATGGCCAACTGGTCATGCATGGCGGGCTTATAGGACGCCCACGCCTAATGGTCCAGAGGTTCCGCCTCGTGCGGCGAATGGCGCAACGTGGCCCAGCGGTTGAGCCACGCAAGCCCCGCCAGCGCCAACCCCAGAGCGAGCAGAGAGAATACCCGGATCAACCCGCCAAGACCTGCTATGTCAATCAGAAAGACCTTGGCGACAGCAAGGCCGATCACCGCAAGACCTGCCTTGCGCATCAGACCCGACTGGCGGGCGAGTGACTGGTAAAACAGCGCCGCCCCAATCGCCAGCAGAGTGATTGTATAGGTGTAAAGCTCGGGCTGAGTGACGCCGTTGCCCTCATACATACCACCTGCGCCCTGCCAGACATGGCGGATCGTCAGACCCAACCAGATCGCCGACAAAACACCTGCAACACCAAAGCTGATCTGTTTCAGCAGAACGGGCCGAGTGACAACACGCCAGGCCGAGAAACTGATGACCAGCGCAGGCAGCAGATAGGCGATTGCAAGCGTGTTGAGGATCGGCGGACCCAGAACCGGGTCAGAAAACGGATTGAAGAGCGGATTGGCCTCAGACAAGGCCTGCGCAAGACGGATCATGCCATGCGCAGCAAAAAAGGCCGCCAGCAGGTAGCGCACATAATTCAGCTTACCCCCCAGTTCGAACCGCTGTACTTGGGCGAACGCCAGCAGCAACCAGATGATCGCCAGCAGGCCCAAACCCCAGTGGCTGTCTGTCGCACCGCCTTCTCCGAAGCTTTCCAGCCAGCGCAGCAACAGAAGCGAGAGCAATATCCCCGCAGTGGCCCATGCCGCGCTTTCCAGCAGCAGTGCAGCGACCGGGCGATTCAGAGGTTTCAACAGAACCCATCCCACGACAAATCCGATGACTGACGCGGCGTAGACCAGTGTCATTTCGGCAAGAGGAGCACTGTCGGCCCACTCCAGCCCCGGATTCAACACCAGACGCACTGTCACCGTGAAGACGCCCGCCCAGATGAACCAACTCATCGGGGGCAGTTCAAAGCGCCGATCCAGAGCAGCGGCCACAACAATCATGACCACCAAAGCCACCGTCAACGCGGCAGAGCTGAGGACGATGATGCACGCAAAACTGAGGCAGGACAGCGCGGATAAAGTCGCCAGAGCGGGACGCATCCGGTTCTCTCCGTCAATCCGCGCAAACCGTTCGGCCAGAACAACCATCACTGCACCAAGAGCGATGGCGTGCAATGCCCACGGATATGCCCCAATCACCTCGGCAGGCCGCCAACCGACCTCAAGCGCGATGGCCATGACCGGTGCGAATATGGCAGCCCCCCCAGCCCAGACCACGCCATAGCGCCCGGTCTGAAAGGATCGCCATGCCGCAAGCAATGAGATCAAAGCACCCAATATGACCAGAATCGTGACGCTCCAGGGAAAATCGGCCTCGGCAGTTTCGGCATATGTTTGGGCAAAGCGATGCAGCACCGCGCCGTCGTCCAACCCATGCACCAGAACAAACCAGATCAGTCCCAGCGCAGGCAGCACAGTCGCATCCTGCAGGGCGCGCGCGTCTTTGGCCCAGAGGATCAACGCCAATACCAGACCAGTGAGCAATGAAACACCAAGCCAGAACTCGCCGCCCGAATCCGGCCAGTGCAGGGCCAGGATCACCGACGAAACGAGAACCGCGCCAAAGGCCAGCCGGGTCGGAAATTCAGGCCATGGGTCTCCTTTCCGATGCTGGATGATCTCAGTGATCATTGGGCCTGCGTGACTTGGCCAGCTTCGCCGCGCAGGGATCGCGATGGCAATAAGCGCAAGGGCTGTGATGCAGGTCAGGTATTCGGGCTCGGTTGATGGAGACGACAGCACCAGTAGAAGCACCGCCCCATATGCGCCCGCAAGCGTCAAAACAGATATCCAAGCCCAGCGCCGGACCGTATCAATGCCCAGCCCCAACACCGCGATGATAAAGAAATAGCCATAGAGCCAGCTTGGATCATCCGAGGACCCGCCGACAACAAAGGGGGCAGCAAAGGCCCCGATCAATCCCACAGCCGCCAGCAGCGGACCGTGAAACCAGCCCAGAACTAGCCCGAACAGCGCAATGACGACCATACCAGCCAAGGCCCCCTCGGGTCCGATCAGATCATAGAGCTGACGCGCGGCCAGAACACCTCCGAACAGGGTCACCAGTCCGGCACCCGAGAAAACTGATGGGAGATAGGCGGAGGATGCTTTCTCATCATCGCCGAACCGACGACGGATCACTTCCCCTGAACCGATCAGCAGCGCACCAAAGACCAGCGCCGCGATAACCCGCGCCGTGGGGGGCAACAGGCCGTTCTCCGCCCCGTATTGCACCAGAAAAATTCCGGCCAAAGCCAGCGATAACGCCGATATGGCGTAGAACCAGTTCTCGCGCAGCCACACACCCAATGCGGCAATTCTTTCCTCACGAAAAACGATGGTTGCAGGGGGCGTGCCGGCATCCGGGGTTTGCGGTACCTCCAATTGGCTTTCATCCGAGGCAGCCGTAGTCTTTGCCGCCACCCAAGGAGCGCGTTTGACTTGGGCAGTCGTCGGCTCAGGCCTTGATGGTTTGGCCGTCTCGATGGCACCTTCCGGAAATTGCCCGGCAAGTTGCTGCTCGAGTTGATCCACACGTTTGCGCAACCGCGACTGGCCAATCAGCAGTGCGATGATCGAAACAGGAATGGCCAGAACAATCAGGCCAACGAGGACAAGCAAGGATTCCAACCGAGACCTCCAGAATGCGATGCACCAAACCTATCGTGGAGACAGGTCGGATAATAGTCTGGAAATCCGCATAGTTACCGCCCGTTGCCCTGGGTGCTTGCCTAAAACAGAATACCTGCATCAACCAGAGGATCGCCCGTGCCACGAAGAAGCCGGAATGCCTCAGGCAGAGTGTCCTGATCACGCGAAATCAGTTCTGATTATTGTGCCAACAAAGATGCAAAGCCAATTCAAACCCGCAACGCTTTCAATGACCTCAGTCCGCATTAGACAGAAACGCTGCGATATTTGGGGTCTCCGCCTTTCTGGCTAATGCTCTGTAGCGCATTGTGAAAAAGTCTGCTTCAAAAGCTTTGGCATCCAAAACCGCGCAACCTGGCTGCCCACAAAGTTATACTCACCCACCGTGATCGTCTAAGTTAGTAAAGTAGACAATTATCTTGGCATACATACTGTTTCATTTTGTTTCTAAGGTTTCGAATTTTCAGTATTGAAGATCCTGCAAAATGCTCTCCACCTCCGAAACTTAGTTCATCGCACCCCATCATCCTCGTTTTTAACTGTAAAATGACCCATAGTTTGCCCATTTTATAAGTACTTTTTGCATGCGAATCATAGCCTTAACCGAGACACATCTTCAAATGTTACTCTTTGATGTCCAGAAAATACACATAGCATGTACATTGAACCTATGTACGGTTTCTCTTGAATATTGAGCCCTCTGTTTGCGCTGATGGTTGTTTTGATGCCTTATGGGCCACGAAGTCGCCCTCTCGCATCACTGAAAATCAAAGACCAACTGCTGCGAAGTACTCAGTATCCTGATTTTTCGCCCCATTGATGCTTCTGCTTTCAATGTAACTTCGGCCGCAGCACGTGCATCTTCTCCAGCATCATGGTGCCTGAATTGAAGCCCTAACACCTCTTTGAGATTGGCCAGACCATGCCCACCATTGCCTCGTAACTCCGGCCAAGCTTGGCGAGCGATCGCAACGCTGTCTGACCATACCGACTTCAACACTTGAAGTCCCGCAAGTCGACACGCCGCGTCAAAGGCTTTCTCATCGTATCGGCTATCCGCTGATGAACACCTTGCTGCGCAGCTTGTTGGCTTCATGAATCTTGCCCTGCGCCTCAAGGCGATCAGCTTTTTCAAGATCGGCTTTTATCTGGTTTTGAGTTGTCCCAATGGGGTCTTTGATCAAGTCCCAGGTTTGGCTAGCAACCAACTTCAGCTGTTGTTGTGCTGTCTCGTCACCTGTCAGCGCAAGAGCAGAAATCTCGACCAGGTCGACTACGCCCTTTGCTGAATCCATAGGCATCTCGATGAGAGCTTCACGGGCAGCCTTCGACATCGCTTCACTTCTGTACGTCCCGAATTTCGAGGCGACGTCGAGATATTCACCGAGCGTACCGTCAGCCAGAACTTCGCGTGATCTGTAGGCCCCTTCGTAGCTTTCAAAGGCATCCTGAAGCTTGGTCAGCTCGCTACGACATTCAGCTGAAGCGCTGCCAGCGCCACAAGCGGCAGCAAAGTCTGCGTCACGTTGCAGGTCCAGTTCGTTCAGCTCTCGGAGCTTGCTGAGGTCTTCTTCGCAGCCTCCCGACTGGCATTCTTCACTCAATAGCTTGTCAACAAGATCAGAACGTAAGGCGGCTTCTGTATGTGACAGGTAATTATTCAACGCTGCGGATTGAGCAACTGCCGCCGCAGCGACAACATTGTCAGCATTGCCCCCAGATGCGAGCAGGCCTGCGACGGCACCAAATAGCTCCGCACGTTTTTGAATCTCATAGTCTGACAGCCCTGCGAGCGCAGGATCCGTACCTACAAAAATACTCTGCGCAATTCCACCTGCCGCGCCCGCCGCACAGTCCGCATCGGTGGCTTCAGCGGCGGCACAACCTGCGAGTGCATGAAGTAGCATATGACCTGCCGAGCCTTCACCACCGTTGATTGGGTTGCCATTCGCGTCAGTGAACAACCCACCGATTTCAAACCTCGCGCTGGCAGACGCCCAGCTTGAGCTGCTAGGAGTAGGTGAGTTGTTTCTAGAGCTGGTGTAACAGCTTTCCAGTTCCAGGTCGGCCGGGTTTGTCGAAACCCTTCGGCTGGCTGTCTTATTGTCCGGAGTTCCCGCAAATATCTCCACACCCGACTGTGAGGGTTCAGTCACTATGCTGTCGAACCGGTTGTCAAACGTTTCCGCTTCGATAGCGAGGCCACCGTCCGCTTCGATGCGGCCGGACTGGTTGAGGACGGTGCCATCGCGGGCAACCAGCTGCATTGTGTCACCGGACTTCAGCAGGCCGCCGCGGTTGCTCAGATCAGAGCCGCTGCGCAGTTGAAGATCGCCGCTCGCCTTGATCGTGCCCCGGTTTTCCAGATCACCACCAAAATCGAGCAGGAGATCTCCGTCAAACTCCACCTGTTCTGATGCACCGACAGACAATCCACCAGTATCCAACGTGACTGCAAGACCATCACCTGCACGCAGTTGATCAAAATGTGACGCATTCAGCCCGCCGTTCAGCGAACCCGACTGAAACTCCAGAACGGATTGACCGACCGCCAGCGCATCTGCGCCTAAGCTGGTTTGTCCGGACACCGCTACATTGGTGTTTCGCGCATTGATCTGCCCTTGGAGGTCGAGATCCCCTGCTGTCACCGAAAGATCAGCTTGTTGCCCGGAAATTAGATTGCCATCGATGATCGCCTGATCCTGAGCTGTCACCGACAGGCTTTCGACAGCTGCGATCTGGGATTCGTCGCTTGCCCGGATCTCGTCACCGGTTACCGTGACAGATTGCCCCCGTGACGATCCCGTGTGAGTAACCAACCCGTCTGTCGCCTCAATGGTCAGCTCTTCAAGCGCCTGGACCTGGCCTTCAATCCGAGCGTCATCACCGTTGAGAACCACAGACTCCGCAACCAATTCCGAACTTGCACCTGTTACGAGCTCGGTTCCGGCCGTCAGAGAAGCCATCTCAAGGGCGGCCGCCTTGCCATCGAAGGTCAGCTGTGTCAGCGCATCAACATCAATGGACTGCGCGAAGACTTCGGAGTTGCCGTCCAGCCCCACAGAGCTGCCAGTTGATGCAGCCGCAAACACCTCGCGCGCAACAATCGCGCCGGAGATGTTCAGCATCCCCGCGCTTTCCAAACGGATCGCACCGCCCGCCGCCTGACCATTGAAAATCAGGTCGCCATTGCTGGTTCTGATGTCGATCAAATCACCGCTCTCGGAGGTGATCGCACCTTCCAGAAGGATCGGACCCTGGTTGCGGACCTGGACGCGCCCGCCGGCACGGATCTGCGGTGTATGACCACCAGCAGGAGCGCCCAACGTAAGCTGCCCATCAGCCCGCTGCGCAATGTTGGTTGAGGACGCCATATCCCCATTCAGTCGCACGCCCACGCCATTTTCGGTGGCAATCAAACGGATTGCGTTGGCATACATGCCACCCAAAGCAGCGACATCCACCGCCAGAGCCGGGGCAGCCCCTTCACCGGCCTGCTCGGTGATCCCTGTTACGGCGCCGGTCTCAGGATCGTAGGACCAGTTATAGTCCACCTGATTGGCACCCGCGACGACATTGAGCTGATCCGCGCGCATCTTGCCGTAGATCGCGGCCGCTCGTGCAATCACATCGACGCGGCTGGTGTCGCTCAGACCTATCCGGTTTTCCGGGTTCAGACCTCCGGCACCGATTGTTACCGTGCCTCGGCGGACATCAAACCCTGTGAGAGCGCCATTGCCAGCAAACTGCGGTTTGCCGGTTGTCAGGGTCGCACGACCGGTGTTGATGAACCCGCAGCCGTTGCAGGTGATACCAAACTCGTTGGCGACCACAACGTCCATACGCTTCCCGGCCACCTCCAAAATACCGTTCAGCTGGGTTTGATTGCCGCCGACGACCTCGCCAATCCACAGATTAGCCTCTTGTCCCGGCGTCAAGTTTCCGTTGCCTTCAATCACACCGCCCAATTGCGTATTCGTGATCGTCGCCGAGTTGTTCAGGATCAGGTCATCCGCCTGAAAGTCGGTGTAGACATCGTGGCTGACACCCGCGCCATTCGGGGTCGAGATGTTGATTACGGCGGTGCCGTTCAGAGACTGGTCGACATGCGGACGCGGACCTGTACTTGGGTTCACAGGTTGGATGTTCTGCGCATGCAGCAGGGCGGGTTGTATCGTCAGCGCCAGCGTCAGAATTGAAGAAACGACTTTTTCAAAAACACGTCTACGCATGGACAACACTTCCCAAATTACTTTGAACGGCCAGAAATCTCATCAGAATTGCAACCTCAGACTGACATACCCAACGGTCTTGTCGGACTCGAAAGCTGGATTGGTGTTGGGTGTGGAATCCTCAGGTCGGCTTAACGCGTGCGCCACCTGCATCTGCAAAGTGACCTGACTGTTCATGATGACATCCGCACCTAGACTAACTCCTGCCAGATGGTCCTGTGACCAGCGTCGCAGCGCCGACGGCTTGATATACCCAAGATCAAGGCCAGCATTCATGCGAACCTCAAATCTGGGTGCTTTGTAAGCACCCCATTCGACAGTATTGCGGAGATAGATTCCGGTATCGCCATAAAGGCTATTGTCGTGAAAGCCCCGAACCGTGCTCCATCCGCCAATACCGAACTGCTCAATGCCGGGTAGGATATCGTCCGAGTATTGCCCGGCCAACGTACCCCGATAGGTCAAACCGCTTTTCCCAATCGGAGTAGAGAAATCAGCGCGGAGTTTTACCAGTCGGAAATCCTGATCGATGACGCTCCGTTCCGGAATGTCAGCTCCCAGCGCATCGAGTCCGGCCTTTAGGCCTATGTTCCAGAACAGCCGACCCTGCCCGATGGTGCTTTCGCCCCGAAGGCCAAGCGAGGCAACTGTGAGGCGCTGGCGCTGACTGGTGATCTCGATATCGTTGATCGAGGTTTTGGTTCTGTTCAGCTTCAGATCACCGTAGGCATAGACCTTCGATGTCTGGTTCCGCATCAACAGTCGCTCAGTCAGCAGGATCAGGTACTGGCTGCGTCCTTCTGTGACAAAGGACTGGTTGATGCCTTGAGTGATGAAGCGATAGTCGCTCGCTCCAAAATCCGCATTGAACAGCCAGTTGCCTACCGGCAAGCCCCAGTTGACAGAAACAGAATCCGAATAGCGCTCCCCGCGCTCCTCAAATGGAGTGGTGGTGATTCCGATCCGCAGCTGGTCATTGAGGTTTAACCCGTTATCGAGTCCAAATGTGCTGGTGCCTTTGATCCGGCCGGTGGACTCAAAACCGGAATTGTCGAATTGGAAATCCAAGTACCATGGGCGTCGGTCTTGCACGTCAACCTGAATGAAGGACCCACCAGGTATTTCTCCGGGCACGAGCTGGAACTGTCCGCTGGCCGACCGGGGTGCGTTAATATTCTCTAACCCCTGTTCCAGATCGCGCAGGTTCAGAAGGTCACCACGTGCATCCGCTGGCTGGCCGGTGCCGTAGACATAGCCTTCGATGCGGCCCGGCACGATGGTGATCGCCAGAGACCCGTCTGCGATATCCTGTTCCGGCACATAAGCGCGGGTCGTGATGAACCCCAGCTGCTGATAAAATGTGTTGATCTGGTTCAGCACCTCAGCGATGTCTGCTGCCGTCGCACAGGTGCCAATCAGATCGCGATAGCCTTCGGGCTCACTTTTGAATGCCTCAAAACCTTCGAGATCAATACTGCGGATCTCAAAGCAGGGGCCACCCGGGGGAGGAACATAGAGCTCCTCTCCAGCGGTCTGGTCCTGTACCACATCCTCACGTTCTTCAAATTCCCGGCGGCGTTGTTCCTGTTCTTCGGTCTGCTGGGTTTGCTGCTGAAGAATTTCGTTGCCGATGCGCTGCAAATCACCAGGCGAGACGCCTTGCGCGGAAACGGCCGTTGCTGTCAGCAGGATTGCGCTTAGACCGAGTGCTGTGGTCAGGGAGAGAGACCGCAAACCCATCAGTTGTCCCCCGCCGTTCTGAATCGATTGTATGCAGCACTGAACCCGCGCAGCGACACCGGGAAATCAATGGCCTTAGCCACCTGAGAATTCGGCCATTCTCCGCAGCAACATACTAACGGGTTCAACGGGAACTCTGTGAGGAACTACATTCAGGATGCAAGGCGGACTGCTCAAGGGAAGCCAAAGTGTGCTCGAGCTACCAAACCGGCACAAGCTTTTCTGGGAATGGCTCACCAAGTGAACAAAAAAATGCCACCGCTGGAAAAGTGCGATGGCAAATCTTTAGTGGTCAAAATTGCAATCTAAGCTGGTCAAATTGCAAACTGTTGTTGGTTTTCACAACTGTGGCGCTCCATCTGACATTACCTATCCACACATGATAAACCTTTTTAATTCAAATCACTCATATCACAGCGGCACGGTATACTGACCAAAAAATTCGTAATGAACTACCTTCTTTTCATGGAGCGACCGATTGCCTCGTCGCACCCCTTTAAAGGCAAATCCCCACTCGGTTGCTCAAGAGACCGAACCGACAATCTGAATAGAAGCGCCTTATCAATGATCCGGCGAGCCGCCGTTCGACAAAACATTACTAATAGTCAGCTGCGCGGACAAAGGGTGAATTCGCTGCAGTGGCACCAAGGTATGCAATCTCGAGTAACCGGCCGCATATGCGCGGCCGGTGTTTCGATTTTACCGATCTCTGAGGAGATTTTCAGGTCGGCTCCGCTTCACCGGTGGGTGGGATGTTCAGCCGGCCTCACCAAATCCTTTCGGTACTGGCAGATCAGACAATGTCGCTGCTCGTTTTTGTAGGGCCCGCCCGATGACCACGCGGCTGATTTCTGTCGTCCCGTCCACAATCCGCAGCATTTGTGCAAGACGGGACAAACGATCCAGTCCATAAGGCTGCAACAGCCCCATGCCGCCCAACACTTGCGTGCAGGTGTTCGCAGCCTTCACGGCGGCATCTGGCACAAACCGTTTGGCATGAGCGGCCATCAGAGGGCCTTCGGGTGTGCCAAGGGATTCTGCCGCTTTGCGATAAAGCAGCTTGGAGGCTTCAAGATCGGTTGCAACCTCGCCCAGCATCCACTGGATCCCGTCCAGATCGAGGTTCTTGCCGCCAAACATCTTGCGGTTCTTGGAATAGGACAGAGCCGTATCCAAGGCAGCTTGCATCAATCCACAGCATCCTGACGCAATCGACACACGGGCGATATCGATCGCCATGAGCGAGCCTTGCAAGCCCTGACCGATTGGCAGGATGATGTTGTCTTCGCTCACCACGACCTTGTCCATGTACATCTCGGCCAGAGGCAGGAAGTTGTAGGATGGGGTATCGTAGAGCGGACCAAAGCTGAGGCCCGGAGTGTCGGCCGGGATGGCAATCATCGCCATATCCTTGTGGCCGGGTGTGTCACTGGTTTTGACCACGGTGAAATAGATGTCAGCCTCGGTCGCCAAGCTGACCCATGCCTTCGCACCGCTGATCGTCCAAGTGCCGTCATCATTGATCACGGCGCGCGAATACATGTTTGTTGCGTCCGACCCCGATTGCGGTTCGGTCAGTGCAAAGTTCGCCAGCTTGCGGCCCGAGGTCAGATCCCGCGCCCATGTTTCCTTGAAGGTATCTGTGCCATAGCCGCAGCCCGCGAAGGTACAGATGTTATGCATCGACAGGGCAAAGGCATAGGCGCCATCGCCCAGTCCCAGTTGTTCATAGACCTGAATACCTTCTGACAGCAGCAAGCCCTGACCACCAAACTCCTCGGGGGCGTAGAGCCCCGTCAGGCCAGCGGCTCCGGCCTTGTCAGACGCATCACGGGGCCACTTCTTTGCGGCGTTCCAGGCGTCCACATTGGGCAAGATGACCTGCTCGGCATGGTCACGTGCGGCTTGGAGTATGGTGGCGAGTTTGTCTGACATTGGTCGGTCCTTTTGTGAGCGGCTCTTTTCACATGACGCCACACATCAGCAGCTGCTGAGCAGGCAGCGGGTCAAGCTTCTAGAGGAGAACCAGGTGAGAACGCCATGTATTGCGCAATATTTAGCAGGAGAAACTTCTTCACTCTATCTCGCGTGGTGACAGGGTATTGTCCAAAAGTGACAAAAAGCGCGTCTCAGATATTCGTCCTGCGATACGAACTGGGGGTGCTGCCGGTCCAGCGTTGAAAGGCCCGGTGAAAATTGGCTGCCGAGGAAAATCCGACATCAAGTGCGATGGCCTCAACGCTTTTGCGCCCCGCCTGCAGGTCGCGGATTGCGATGTCGCGCCGCAGGGCATCCTTTATGGCCTGAAACGACGTGCCATCCGAGTGTAGCCTGCGGATCAGGGTGCGCGGGGTCATGTGCATTGCGGATGCTGTCTGTGTCAAGGTCGCCGAATCCCAACCTGTCTGACCCAGATACGTGCGCACCCGCAGCGATTGGGTGTGTTCGCGGGAAGAGGTAAAAATCCAGTCTCGCGGCGCGTTTTGCAAAAACCGGTCAAGATCAGCTGTGCTTCGTGTCTGCACAGGGCCCATTACATTCGGATCAAACGCGATGGCGGTGGCGGGTTGGCCAAACCGCAGTGGTGCAGGAAAGATAATCGCGTAATCCTGATCAAAGTCCGGGCGATCAAACGCGAAATCAACGGCCTTAACCGGAACCTCATGCCCTGCCAGCCAAGACATGAGCCCGTGGGCAAGTTTGAGGATCAGCATATGTCCAAACCGCTGAAGCGGCACTTCGCCTTGTGGTTTCAGGGTAAGCACCAACGCGCCTTCAGCGTCATCCAGAACAAACTGATAATCATCCAACAGCAAGTTCCAGAAGGTCGAAAACCGGTAAAGAGCCGATGACAGAGACGTGGCCTCTCTGACAGTCGTCAGAAGGTGTTGTAGAGCCCTTGGCCGGACGGGTCTGCTCCAAAGCCCCATCATCTCATCACCGGTCTCAACTGCGGCAAGTTGATAGAGGCAAACGATCTGATCCAGCGTGACGCGACCATTCGGCGAGCGCGTATCCGCGTTCAGACCGGACCGGCTAAGCAGCGCCGCCATCTGCGCCTCTGGGCACAGGGCACGCAGCGCCGCCAGCCAGTCATCGACAAACTGGCTGGAAACCGTGGAAAGGATCGTTGGCGTAACATTGGTCATAACACGTCAGGAGGTATCACCAATTCCGGGTGACATGAAATGCGGCACATGCAGATGTCGACCTTCGCAGATGACAGAATGTCAATGTCTCAACCACATAACGCTCTGCTTGAACTCATTTCAGTGGGTTCAGGTGACTTCGAACAACGCTGCGGCCCCCATGCCTCCGCCAACACACATGGACGTAACCACGTATTTTACACCACGACGCCTCCCCTCAAGCAGAGCGTGCCCGACTTGTCTCGCGCCTGTCATACCATAGGGGTGGCCAATCGATATCGCACCGCCGTTCACGTTGTAGATTTCGGGATCGATCCCAAGATGGTCGCGGCAATACAGAACCTGGCAGGCAAAGGCTTCGTTAAGCTCCCAAAGGCCGATGTCTTCGATGCGAAGACCTGCATTCTTCAGCAGCTTTGGAATGGCATAGATCGGGCCGACACCCATCTCTTCCGGTTCGTTTCCTGCAACAGCCATGCCGCGATAAATACCTAGCGGTGTGAGGCCCCGCTGCTCAGCCATTTTGCCTTCCATGAGCACACAAGCCGAGGCACCGTCAGAAAGCTGGCTTGCGTTTCCGGCAGTGATCACGCCTCCTTCGACAACCGGGTTCAGCTGGCCAAGTGTTTCGGCCGTCGTACCCGGCCTGTTGCCTTCGTCTTTTGACAAGGTCACTTCTTCCAGGGCTTCCTCTCCGGTTTCGCGATTCTTGACCCGCTTTATCGCAGTGATCGGGACAATCTCGTCATCAAAGGCGCCAGCAGCCTGAGCCCGGGCCGTCCGACCTTGGGAAAGTGCAGCATATTCATCCTGGGCGTCACGACTGATCCCATATGCCTGCGCCACATTTTCCGCCGTCATCAGCATCGGCATATAAGCATGTTCAGATTGGGCGATAACGTTTGGATCTTTCTCATCGCCCGCCCATTTCAGATAGGCATTCTGCAGGGTGGAAATATTTTCCTGCCCGCCTGCCACGGCGACATTCTGACCATCCACAATGACCTGCTTTGCAGCCGTCGCAATGGCCATCAACCCGGAGGAACATTGCCTGTCGATCGTCTGTCCTGCCACCGTATTGGGAAGGCCCGCCGCCAGCGCCGACAAACGAGCGACATTCATGCCTGCTGTCCCCGCCGTAAGGACCGATCCGATCACGACATCTTCGATCGTACCGGGGTCCACGCCTGCACGTTCAACAGCGTGCTGAATGGCGTGCCCCATCATGGTAGGGGATTTAATGTTGTTCAGCGCACCCTTGAAGGCAACCCCAATCGGGGTTCGGGCGGTTGAGACGACAACGGCTTCTCTCATGATTTTTCCTTTTTGGCATCAAAATACGCGGTAAGTGTCACGCCCGAGGTTGCGAGTTCTTCCAACAAAGGCGCAGGCGTGAACCACATCTCGCCATAGGCGCCAAGCGACTGCCGATAGTGGTTCATGCGCCCCAGAATCTGGCTTAATCCAATCTCGTCGGCATAGTGCATTGGGCCGCCGCGCCAGTTCGGAAAGCCATAGCCATTGGCCCAGATCAGGTCGCAATCACCCGGGCGCGTTGCAATGCCCTCTTCAAGGATCAAGAAGCCCTCGTTGATCAGGGGGAACAGACAACGTTCAAGGATTTCCTGATCGTCGATTTCCCTGCGCTTCACGCCATGCAAGTCCGCCAAATGGGCACTGATTTGAACAATCTCAGGGTCTTCGACCCGTGTCCGCCCCTCGTAGACATAGCTTCCTCGCCCGGTTTTCTGACCCAGTCGGCCTAGTTCAAACAACCTGTCCTGCACAGCCTGGTATGTCGGGTCATGCGCGATTTCACTACGCCGTTCCTGACGCACGCGTGCGCCCACATCGACTCCGGCCAGATCTGCCATCGCATGAATGCCCATGGCCATGCCGAAGCCTTCAAGGACGTTATCCACCTGTTTCGGTGTCGCCCCCTCTAGAAGCAGACGGGATCCTTCGCGGAAGTATGGTTCCAGCATCCGGTTTCCAACAAAGCCGTAGCACACGCCAACCGTGACAGGGAGCTTTCGGATCTTCTTTGCGACCATGATTGCCGTTGCAATGACATCGGGAGCGGTCTTGGCGCCCCGCACCACCTCTAGCAAGCGCATGACGTTCGCCGGGCTGAAGAAATGGAGACCAATCACATCCTCCGGACGGGACGTGACCGCAGCTATTTCATCAAGATCCAACGTCGATGTGTTTGAGGCCAGTATCGCGCCGGGTTTAGCGTGCTGGCCCAACGCTTCGAAAATCTGGCGTTTGACATTCATGCTTTCAAACGCCGCTTCAATGATCAGGTCGGCCTTCGCAAGGTCTGCATAGCTAAGCGTCCCAGTGGCGTTGGCGGCGATTGCCTCTGCCCGATTGGCACTAAGCCGCCCTTTTTGGGCCGCGCGTTGGAAATGCTCCCTGACCTGATCCAGCCCCTGTTCCAGCGCAGTTTGTGTGGTTTCCAGAAGCGTGACCGGATACCCCGCCTGCAGAAAGGCGATGGCAATGCCGCGCCCCATTGTTCCGGCACCGATCACGGCGACCGATGAAATGCTACGTGGTTGGTCAGCACGGGTAACGCCGGGAACCTTGGTGCATTCACGCTCTGCAAAGAACAGATGCCGCCCCGCGCGCGATTGAGGTGTGTCGAGCAGTTCAGCGAAACCCGCCTTCTCTTGTGCCAACCCCTCGGCCAGCGGCATTTCGCACGCGGTCTCGATGGACACCAAACATCGTTCAGGGGCGACAAGGTTTTTGGACGTGTGCGCTATCTGGTCTCGGAAACCCGTCAGATATCCCTTCGGATCAGGGTGTGTGACGGTCATATCCGCACAACTGCGTTTTGGATCGCCCTCATGGCTGACACGGGTGGCAAAACCCAAAACATGCGCGCGAAAATCCTGGTTGTTTTCAAACAGTGCGTCGACCAGCCCGCAAGACAGGGCATATTCGCCTTTCACGGGATCACCCGAGAGGATCATTTGCGTTGCCGCTTCCAGCCCGGCAATCCGGGGTAGTCGCTGGGTGCCGCCGGCACCAGGCAGCAGCCCCAGTTTGATCTCAGGTAGGCCCATCACCGCATCCGGCGTGGCGACACGGTAATCACAGGCAAGCGCAATCTCCAGCGCGCCACCCATAGCGGGACCTGCTATCGCGGCGATAATAGGTTTCTTGCTGGTTTCAATCGTTACACACAGGTCTGGCAGGTCCGGCTTGTCCCAGACTGCCCCTGTACGAAACTCAGCGATGTCAGCGCCGCC
This sequence comes from Ruegeria halocynthiae, assembly GCF_900106805.1. GTDB lineage: Bacteria > Pseudomonadota > Alphaproteobacteria > Rhodobacterales > Rhodobacteraceae > Ruegeria > Ruegeria halocynthiae. Next base: position 80,545 of record NZ_FNNP01000008.1, on the reverse strand, counting down.
GCAAAAGAGCGGCAGAGCCGAGCATAGAACGATAGCTTTGACCTGTTCATCGGCGTCCAACTCGTGGATGGCCGAGGAAAGCGCCTGCCGCATCTTCAGGCCAAGAGCGTTCACTGGCGGGGCATTCAGCTCAATGAAAGCGACACCCTCGGTGTGTTTAATGGAAATCATGTTTGGAAACCTCAATTGGACTGTTTGGCAAGATCTTGTTCGATCTCTGCCCAATCGTCGAAGTGGATTACATTGCAGGGTGAATTCACGTTCTCGAGCCAGACAAAGACCGAGATGAACGGCTGGTCATAGACCCGGGTGGCATGGGGCTCGCCAGCTGCGTTCCATATAAGTGATCCAGCCGGATAATCCTGCCAATCGCGAGTGCCAAACCGCCAACCAGATTTCTCGGACAGGTTCAGATAAAGCTCTGGCGCATCGTGGTTGTGGTCCCGATACAGCGTCCGTGGACCCAACATGAAAATGCCAAGGCTGAAATCGGGATGATGATGCCCACATGCGTCCGGCCCAATCAGCAAAGTATGCAGGTTACACTTTGCATATCCTTCGCCCAAATCGGCATCAGGTGGATAGAATTGGGCGTTGTCTTCGCGCCAGGCCAGATCCTCTTTGGCAGCTTTCAGACAACGTGCGATTTCTTGCAATTCGGGGGCGACAATCCCGGCGATGGCGTTCTTCAGAACCTCATCGTGCCGGGTTCCTTGGGGAGGTAAATCAATGAGCCTCTCACCCTTCAGGTCCATGGCTGCCAGCTTGTCCAACGTCAGATCAACGCCGCGCGTGGCAGCTCTGTGAGCCTGCAGATAGGTGACAATGGATTGAATAAGCGCCTGAATACGGCGTTGTTTGTCTGTCATGATTTAAAGTCCGAGCGCGTTGAAATATCTTTCCGCACGAGTTTCTTGTCGAGCTTGCCGACGCTGGTTTTAGGTAGGCGGGCGACAAAGATTATCTCGTCTGGAACTGCCCATTTTGAGATCTCGCCTGCGTCAACCCGCGACTGGATTTCTTCCATGACTCTCAAGCGCACAATATCCGGGTCGGCATCCTTTGCGGCTTGAGCGACCAACACTGGCCTTTCGCCCCATTTCGCGTGCGGCAGCCCGATTGCTGCGACGTCCTCAACGCCGCTGCAAAACGATGCTATGTTTTCCAGGGCCAGTGAGGATATCCATTCGCCGCCGGTCTTAATCACATCCTTGAGGCGGTCAGTAATCTGCAACGATCCATTCTCGCGGATATACCCAACATCCCCGGTATGCAGATACCCACCGTCCCAAAGCTCATCCGAGGCTTGCGCATTATCCAGATAGCCTTGTGTCAACCAGGGAGCCCGAGCAACAACTTCGCCGGTTGTTTCGCCGTCATGTGGGACGTCCTGCATATCCGGTGTCACAACACGAAGGTCGACAAGAGGGCCGGGAAAGCCGGTTTGCGCCTGCATCTCGGGGTCATTGCTGGACAAATCGGCCACCGTCAGAAACGGACAGGTTTCGGACATCCCATAGGCCGCATGCAAGGATATGCCTGCCGCCGCGGCGCGGTCCTGCAGGCCTCGCGGCAAAGCGGCCCCGCCAATGATCACTTTCCATCTGTCCAGGTCAATTTGTGGGCAGCCCGGATGGTCGAGCACCATTGACAGAACCGTGGGCACGCAGTGTGAAAAGGTGACGTTTTCGTCTGCAATCAATCGCAAGATTGTGTCAGGGTCATATCGACCGGGATAGACCTGACGCAGCCCCAGCATCGTTGCGGCATATGGAAATCCCCAGCCGTGGACGTGAAACAAGGGCGTCAGCGGCATGTAGACGTCGCCGCGATGAAATCCGGCATTCCCGGGCCATGCGCCGAAACCTGCGATCAAGCCCAATGTGTGAAGGACCAACTGCCGGTGTGAATAGCTCACCCCCTTGGGATTGCCGGTGGTCCCGGTCGTATAAAACAGGGTTGCCGTTTGGTTTTCATCGAAGTCCGGGAAGTCAAAGCAGCCTGGGGCCTCGCCTATCCACTCTTCATACCCTTCTCCGTCTCCAATCGGCACGATGATGATGTCCCGATCAAAGCCCGATTTGATACCCTCAATGAGCGGCATGAAATCGCGGTGCACGATGATCAGATCCGGTTGCCCATGGTTGATCGTATAAAGAACCTGAGCAGGAGACAGACGCACGTTGATCGTGAAAAGGGACGCGCCCATCATCGGGATCGCGAAAAAACACTCAAGATAACGGTGCGTATCCCAATCCATGACACCGACGCGCATGCCCTCATGTATCCCGCTCGCCTTTAAAGAATTGGCAAGTTGGCGCACGCGTTTGCCCAAGTCCGCGTAGCTCAGTCGCATTTCGGTGCCGCTGACGATCTCTTGGCTGGCTGACGCGAGCTGGGATCCGGCCAGCAAGTGTTTAATCAGCAACGGATAGCCATATGCATTTGGCGAAGGTGAAAGTGGTGGCATGAAGGTGGAATCCCATAACATCTCTATCTGCTAATCTGGCATTTCTCACCCAGTTGAAGAATTGAAAGAAATTTCCTTTCATCAAGAAATTCTAACCGATCACATCGCACCGCGAATTGCGTGCTACCCCCTGACAGGTTATGAAAAAGAGTATCAATACCCTGCTATATTCGCGCCCGTCGTCGGATAACTCTGCTTGAGGGTAAGCAGAATTGATTTCATCGAGGAGATGCAGCAATGACCACTCACATGCCCACGCTGGTTTCACTGCGCGCTTTTGAGGCGGTGGCGCGTCACAAGAGTTTCCGAAAGGCCGCTGACGAGATTTGTGTGACGCATGCGGCAGTCAGCCACCAGGTCAAAGCATTAGAAACAACAATCGGTGTTAAACTACTGGAACGCACAAGCCGTTCGGTCGAGCTAACACCGGCTGGCGAGCAATATTACCCGCCAATACGCGAACACATTCAGGGAATCATCAAAGCCACTCGGCGCATCCAGACACCTGAGGAACCGGACGTGTTGCTCGTTCAGTCCTACGCAAGTTTCAATACAATGTGGTTACAGCCCAGATTGGCAGACTTTCTTCAGGATAATCCGGACACACGCGTGCGCATCGTCTCTACCTTTGAAGACGGTGATTATGACATGCACCGGTTCGATGTGGGCGTGTTCAACGCGCCACCATTTGACAAACGGTTTGACTATAGCCCCTTGTTCGAAACGGATATCTACCCGGTATGTGCTCCGGAGGCCTTGAAAGCCGCAAGCGGTGGAATGCCGCTGGAAGAGCTAAGAAATTTCCTGTTGCTGAGTGTCCCAAACACATGGAATGAGCCGGATGACTGGGACTGCTGGTTGGATGCGGCGGGCTTAGATCGCGAAACGATGAAATTTGGCTCTGTTTTCGACAATTACCCGCTGGTCCGTGAAGCTGTTCTAAAAAATCACGGTATCAGCGTCGCAAGAGCACCGTTTTGCACGCGTGACCTTGAAAGGGAGCGCCTGGTCAAACCGTTTGATATTTCGGTGCCCGAGCCAGGCAGCTGGTATCTGGCGACGCAAAAAGAACGTGCACCCAACCCAAAGCTCGATACGTTTGTTGACTGGCTGTTCGAACAGATCGAAGCCGACCCAACCATGCGGCTATTTCGGGCCTGATCTGATGAATTCCAGCTTTGTCGTCAGCGCGCGTCAGGACTGACGTGCGCCTGCTTCGGATGCGACGCGAGGGACGAGTGCGCGAACCAGTTCAGTCATATCCAGTGAGCCGACTGTCTTCTCCCCATCCTTGACGACATAGGCGTGTGACGTATCCCCGCCGGACCGCGCGATCATGCTTTCGAGCGTGTCGTTCACGTCCACTTCGCCATGGGCATCTTCTGGCACTTGGCCACCGTCCAGCGGGGTCATGATCGAGCGGACCCGCAGAACCCGTGCTCGGTTGATGTCGCTCACGAAGTCTTCGATGTAAGGATCGTTGGGGTTCAACAGAATATGCTGCGGCTCGCCCTGCTGCACGACAAAGCCGTCTTTAAGGATCACAAGGTGATCGGCCAGCTTCAACGCCTCATCTAGATCGTGAGTGATGAAGATGATGGTCTTGTGCAGCTCTTTTTGCAGCTCGAGCAGCAGGTCCTGCATGTCGGTTCGGATCAGTGGGTCAAGAGCCGAGAAAGCCTCGTCCATCAGCATGATCGGTGTGTTCGCGGTCAGCGCCCGGGCAATGCCCACACGCTGTTGCATCCCACCGGACAATTGCGCTGGATAATGGTTCTCGAACCCGCTCAGACCCACGCGATCCAGCCACTTGGCGGCTTCACGGTCGCAAGTCGCCTCGTCCTCGCCGCGCACCGAGAGCGGCATGCCTGCGTTCTTCAGCACGGTCTTGTGCGGCAATAACGCGAACTTCTGGAACACCATCGACATCTTTTCCTGTCGAGCATGGCGCAACCCGTCCTCGGACAGTTGCATCACATCCTCACCCTGCACGATGATCTCGCCCGCAGTGGGTTCGATCAATCGGTTCAGGTGGCGGATCAGCGTGGATTTGCCCGAGCCTGACAGGCCCATGACAACTGTGATTTCGCCCGCCTGCATATCGACGTTGATGTTGTTGAGACCCAATACGTGCCCGTGCCGTGCCAACAATTCTTCCTTGCCCATGCCTCCTTTGACATGCTGCAACACGTCCTTGTCGCGGGTGCCAAAGATTTTATAGAGCCCGGACAGGCTGACCATTGGTTGTGTCATCGAACAGGCTCCTTAGTGTTTGACTTGGGTTTTATCGACCCGTGTGAGAGCTGCTTTGGACACGCGATCAAGGATCACTGCGAGCAGCACGATGCCGATGCCAGCGACGATGCCCACACCCAGTTCAAGGTTCCGGATACCGCGCAACACGTTCACGCCCAGACCGGGTGCCGACACCAGGGAGGCGATCACGACCATGGCAAGGCTCATCATGATGGTCTGGTTTATTCCGGCCATGATATTGGGCAACGCCAAAGGGAGTTGCACCCGCAACAGTTTCTGGCGATCTGTCATGCCAAAGGCATTGGCCGCCTCAATCACGTCCCTGTCGACAAGCCGGATGCCCAGATCGGTCAGGCGGATCACAGGGACAATCGCGTAAAGGATGATTGCAATCCCGTAGAGTTTGGATTCCGTGACCGAGAACAAGAAAATCAGAGGGATCAGGTACACGAAGGTCGGCAGGGTCTGCAGCAGGTCGAGTAACGGAACCACGCTTTTTTGCAATCGGTCAGATTTCGACATGGCAATGCCAATGGGTACACCGAACAGCACCGATATCGTCGTACATACAAAGATGATCGACAGAGTCTGCATCGCCACATCGTAGTGGTCTACGACGGCCAGCAGCATAATCGAGACGGCGACGAAGATCGTCACAGGGCGCGAACGCGACGCGTACCAGGAAATCGCCACCAGAAGCGGGACCATGATGAACCATGGCGTCGCTTCAAACAGCCAAAGTGCGCCATCCAATATCCAGCTCAATGGCTGTGTGATCGGGTCCAGAACGGTTTTCAGGACCGGTTTGGCTGCCAGAAACCCTTCTTCGATCCCGTTGGTTACATCGCGCGACTGCCATATGCGGTTGCAGCTTTCGTGCAGATTATCAAACGAGGGAATTGGAATGAGCGGCCCAGAGGCCTCTTCTCCTCCTGCTTGCGCCGCAAGGTCCGCCAGCGAAAGAGGCGCTTTATCGTCTGGCGTGCCACACCATTCGCTCAAACCCAATGCGCTGAATAACTTGTCATAGAAGGCCATTTATCCCACTTTCCGATCTTCTTCAGTGCGTTAGGGGCATCACTGAGGATGCCCCTGTTCGTGCAGTTTACTGCAGCAATGCGGAAAGTTTGTCGCGCGCAGCATCGTTAAGCCACGCCCCCCAGACATCCTTGTAGGTCGTCAGAAAGTGCACAGCACCTTCATCGTAGGAGGCATTGTTGTCCTCGACCCATGCCAGCGTTTCGCCCATCTGTGCGTTGGTGAAGGACAGATTTGTCATCAGTTCAGAGATTTCTGCGTTTTCGGCCATGAATTCCTTGGAAAGAACTGTAACCACTTCGCTGCGGGGGAAGGCGCTCATTGCTGGCGTCTCGCATTCCGCCGTGATGTTGCAGGCATGCTTTTCAGGGTCATGGGGGCCCATTTCGACCAGGGTCATCGGGTATTTGCCCAATACCGATGTCGGTGCCCAATAGAAGCCGAACCACGGCTCTTTGTTTTCGTAGGCGGCCGCGATCGAAGCCGCAAGGGTTTCGCCTGATCCATGTATAAAGTTATCAATGCCTGCATCAATCAACCCACCTGCCTTCAGCAGGTTGGTACTGACATTCAGACAGGTCCATCCCTCGGGGCAGTTGTGAAAGCGATTTCCGACGAGTTCGGGGTTGGCTGCGATGCCTTCGATTGTTGCCAGTTCCGGATGCGCCTCCACAAGGTAGTTCGGAACAAAGAACCCTTCGACACCGCCATCTGACAGAACTTCGGTCACCGGAATGATCGCACCTGAGTCAACCAGCCCTTGGTAAGCCGGCGCGCCGTTTGTCCAGAGTTCAGTCAGAATATCGGGCTCTCCGGTCTCGGATACGGATGCCAGCGCAGGGTTGCCCGAGAGCGGAACCGTGGTCACTTCGCAACCATAGCCTTGCTCCATCAGAAACTTCGAGACCGCGGTCACAATTTGCGCTGACCCCCAATCGGCCTGCATCAGTGATACTTCACCGCATTCGTTTGCCTGGGCCGCCGAAGCGGTGATTGCCGCAGCAAATACGCACCCGAGACCGGCTGAAATCTTGAACATTTCTTTCCTCCTTGTCATCGGCGAAACAGGGGCAGAGAAACGCTCCAAGCCAAAATTCGCCTTGTTTGTAGTGATGACTTGTACCGACAGGCCTAATAGCAAAAAACTGAAAAGAATTTTGGATCATGTACAATTGTTTACAGGTGGAGAGTTGAAGCCAGGCTCGAATTTAGTGACCTCCGTTCCAACGTAAGCTTCTTAGATGTAAATCCATAGGTGGCTTATGCGTGTGTATTATTGCCTCTTCTCAGGAGTCGGCAGTAGGAGTGATCAAACCCGGGGACGTCCGTTCTGTGCTCTGAGTCAAAATTCGCTACGCGGATAACCAATGGCTGGTTCGGGATGAACCGATGTTGGATATCTGAGAAACAAGGACAAAACTGAGTGTGGTTGAAACTGCCTACAAGATTGGCAAAGTTAGCGAATAAGGGGAGTTGCCATGCTATTCACAATACAAAAGGCGAAGAACCAGTTGCCGGAACTCATCGACGCAGCGCTAGCCGGAGAGGACGTTGTGATAACAATAGGAACAAAGCCTGCTGTGAGGCTGGTTGCAATTCCACAATATGATTTCAAGCTCGGCGTGTTGGAGGGAAAGGTTGGAGCCACGCCAGATTTTCTTGAACCGTTATCTTCGGATGAGTTGAAGGCGTGGGAAGATCGGTGAGGCCAGCGTAAAGTCGGCTGACCAAACGGCGATCAAATTAGAACGCACATGGAGATGAGAAAAAGTCTATCGATTTTTTCAGGGAACCACCTGCCTGCAACTAATTGAAAGTCGCTGGTCTCGGAGGATCTGCTTCAACGACACAAAGTGAAAGCCGGCATCTTCAGCTCCACTCGAATGCAACCAGTCCGACCAGTTTTCCAGTAATCATGTGCTCTGTTACCGTTCAGCGATCATACCGAACCCCAGATAGGTCGCGGGCACTTTGTCTGTGAGCCAGACACCGTTGTCGGCACGAAAGAACTCAAAACCGTCCTCATACATGCGTTGCGCCTCGACACGTAATACAACTGGTTTTCCGTGTCGCTGGCCGACGCGCTCGGCTGTATCAGGGTCCAATGAAAGGTGGACCTGCTTACGGCGTCCGGGGTTCAACCCGTCGGAAAATATTGCGTCCAAATTGGCGCTGGCGGTGCCATGGTACAGTTCATCAGGCGGGCATTGCGACTCCAGCCCCAGATCCACATCAACTGAATGGCCTTGGGCTGCTCTAATGCGCTGACCATCATCAGACAGGGTGAAGCGTTTCTTATCGTTGCTTTCGACAAGCTGAGTGAGTTCGTCGCGGCTTAGCTTGCGGTTGGCTCTCTTCAGCTTCCGCAGCAAATCATCAACACGGACCCACCCGTGCTTATCAAGCTGAAGACCGATCTCTTCAGGTTTGTGCCGAAGCACCAGACTCAGGAACTTGCTTTCTCTACTCATCTCAACACCTTCACAACTCCGGCCAGGCAATTTCATCATGCGAGAACGGCAGGCGATTGGCCAGCTCTTCTACGCCGGAGGTCACCTCACTCCGCCTGAATATGCGCCCACTACACTCTTCCGGCATTTGGATAAACGGAACCCGCTCCTTTATGAGCTGGTCGCTGACTTTCCGGGTGCTGCCCCCACGAAACTCAGCATAGTGCTTTCCGGGAATATACCGTTGGAGAAATTGATCGACGGCGCCATACGGCACTACCTGGACCGACTTTCGGGAAATCGGGTGACGCGCCCGAACCAGCTCCAGATATCTTTTGTCCACCAGATATCGGACCGCAGATGCATTGATCCCAAAGAACTCCGCCAGAGTTGATCGCAGGTATCCGTCCGGTCTGATCAAACGCAATGCCTCAGCGACCTCTGCCGGGTCCAGAAGCACAGACAAATACCCGTCTTGTTCGATATCCCTGACAACAGTCTTCAGTTCGCCATTCTGGATCAGTCGCACCACATCGACTGCACCAGCAACAGCTTTACGACAGACGGACTGAATACCGACGAGCCCATCCGCTTTTGCCACCGTTGCGCATGGGGCGATACTGGCGAGAAACGCATCGAGTTGCCCTTCATCGTAGTATGGTCGCCCGACAGGGGAGCCCGCGATGGGTCTGATGATCCCGCCTGCAACCAGAGCACCAAACTGCGCCCTGGGAGCATTGATCTTTTTCTGAGCCGCTACCTGACAGATCGCCCTGGTAAAGCTTTTGACCAGCGGCGCCAATGCCTGTGCATCGCGCACAACACCTTTCGCAGAATTACCTGCCTGAGGATCCGGTCTTAGAAACCCGTTTGCACCAAGCAGTTCAATTGTCTGACGACGCCCCAACCCCAGATCCCGCCGCAAGGTTTCAACACTGTGGACACGACGGGTTGCACAGGGTTTGCCAAGCACCAGCTCGCCTTTTCCAATGGGATAAGTTTCGACGAAGAACTTTCTGACAAGATCTCGCAACGGCTCGTATTGCTCTGCATGAGACTGCTCAAGCCAGCTGAACAGGCAGCCGTAGTTTCTACGCGAAAGTGATATGGGAGAACCGGCCTCACGATGCAGACGCCTCAGCAGGCGAAACAGCCCTTTCTCGCCTTCGGACAGGAACTCAAAACCCCGCGCACCTGCACGACGCTTCTCATTATCGGATAAATGCTTCAGCTTTGCATCGATACCAAACAGATCAACAACTCCGAAGATCTCAGCGCCAAGTGCAACCGCGCCGAACCCGATATTATCGAGCCATGTGCCCTGTTGTTCACCCGCCAACCGGCGGGTGAGATAGTCTTCCAGACCTGTTGAGACCTGAGCTGCAACCAGCTCTCTCAACTGATCTGTGCCCAGATTGAGATCGCGGATTCGCCCGGCAAAATCATGGGGACCACGGCTGTGCGAATAGCTGTCGTCGTCATACAACCTGACCTGGTGGTGAAGGCATGTCCCGATCGAGGGCACATGCCAGGCGCATTTCTGGGCCGCGCCACCGCCAGTGTCTGCGCTGATGTCGTCCGCGACACACTCCGGACAGAACCGCAGACGCCTGCGCGTGATCCAGCGTTTCTCGATAAGCTGCCCGGCCAGCCGGTACTGCCCGGTAGACACTTTGCAAACAACACCACGCATCAGTTGAGCAAGTTCCACTCCGCCGAGACGGGCAAGGATCGAAAGGGCCCGTTCATCGCCGTCTGCGATAGCCTGAAGCGTAAAGCCCTGATCGGTGCAGAACTCCGAGGCAAAGGAAAGACCATTCGCCCAGGCAAGCCGGGATGCGAATGATGCCGGGGTCTCCCCCGGCATCAAAGGAACAAGGATCGGCAACACTTGCATTATGCAGCCCCCCTCTTGATTGCTGGCGCTATCTCCAGCTCTGCACCGCTGAGAAGCTGGCCCGTCTTAATGGAGCGGAAATTCTCAGCAATGAATGGGTTCAATGCATCAACGCAGCGCTTCTGTTTCCGATAGGCCCCCGCGAAGTGACTTTGTTCAAGGGTTTGGTTCCCATTGCGCAATGCCAATTTGATAGCCGATATGATCAGCCCAATTTTCGACCCGAACTCGTAGCGGGCCGCATGTAGCAGTCGTCGCGCGAATGCCGATGTCTCAAGCGTCTTGCCGCGCGACAGTTTTGCCGCATCGAGATAGGCACCCAGCACGCCGATCACCTCATGCCCATGGGCGGCATAGCTCATCGGCGCAAAATGCACGGGCTCAAACCTTCGGCTGAGCTGTTCATCCCGGTTGATCAGATCCAGCAGTTCGCAGGTGCCACTGAGGATTAGGCTGACCGGCCACTCAGCGTATTCCAGGCACGATTTCCAGACCAGCATCACCTGGTCAAATTCAGACTTCGACTTGGTCCGAAGGATATGCTGCGCCTCGTCAAAGTGTAAGAACAGCGTTTTATGGGAGCGCGCCTGATGCATCACCTGCCGCCAGATCGAATGCCCTGTTCGCGATCCTTTGCTCTCATATCCATATGCTTTGAGCGTATCGAGACCAACACCTTTGATCGTAGCTTCTGACGCCAGACGCACAGTCAACGCCTGTAGATATGGCTTTCCATAAGCCACATGCGGATGCTTCTGCAGAAGGTGCTCGATGCCAAAACTCTTACCGGCACCAGCATTGCCAATGACAACAATGCCGCGCTGCGCCGTCACCCTGCCAGCAGCTGTATGCGCTTTGCGTCGGTAGAGAATATCATCGATCTGATCCCGGAGTTCCAGGTAAGGATCATGGGCGATAAAGCGGTGTTCAAGGTCAGCCACGATGTGGCTGACCTCCTCACGGGACAATTGCGTCATTGCCCGTCCTCCATGCGCCAGCGCGGACGCGAGACCGGCATGGTCTTCTCCGCGTCGTCCTCCCCGGGAGTGTTCTCCGGCAGCTGTCGTGGCGCCACCTCCGCCCTGGCAATCACACCATCAAGGAGACCTCGTTTTTTCCTGGAAACCGAGGGGGTAATGCCCGCCACGACCTCCAGTCCAAGCCAGAGATGCTCCCGATTGCGCTCAACATCGGCTTTTGTCGGAGCAAGCGCTGAGAGCCCGAGCCGTTGAGAGGCAGCGCGATCCTCCTCCGAGAAGTCTGCGAATGCCTGATCAATGATATCTTGCGTCAGTTCTGCCTCCGCCTCAAAACGGCGGCGCAGATTGCTGCAGGCCTCGGTCCACAGATCCAGCGACAGACCATCAAACCCTTTTGCCAGGGGGCGGGCGACAACCCAGACACCATCGAGTTTGACCTCAATCAGACCAAGGTCCTGATGATCCACCCGGATCTCAACCTCGAGATCGGGATTGGACAGGAAATGGTGCCGGACCATCTCACAGGTGTAGAAGATGCCCGCAAACCGAACCCCGCGCCCGGAAATGCTCCGGGTATATTTCCGACCGAAGGCGCCGAGGCGCTCAACCCGGCTCGGAGGGCGGGGCTTGCCAACGGTTGAACACAACTCCCGCCAGCAATTCAGCGGTGTCTGACCTCCGATGCCTCCGTGCGGCTTGTTGTTGTAAACATCGACAACAAAGCGAACCAGGATCCGGGTCAACTCGTCATCAGCAAGTGCAGCATAGTCTTCAGGTATGAAGTCACCTTTTTCGACGATGTTCGAATAGGTGCGCGCACTCAGACATTCCATCAACTCTACACCGAAGGTCCTGAAGCAGCGCTCGATATGTCCGCGAAGCTTGGGCACGCCCGCTGGCGGGAACATAACCGTTCCCCGTAGGTCGGTTACCGCGCCCCGGAAGTCAAAGTTCGCAAAGGCCGCGCCCTGATCCGAAGCAACAGTTTCAAAACCGGTACCCGGCCAGTCTGGAAGCGCGCAGCCAAAGAGACGGGCCAGATCCCCCTTATCCCGGGTTGCCAAGTCCAGTGCTGCAATCGCATCTTCAGTGTTTGGCGACGCGCAGACCTTCACCGAAAGGATCAGCCGCGTTCGCACATCAATCACTACATAAATCCAGCGCCGCCCTTTCGGCAGCGCTTTGATCTGCTCCTCGGTCAGATGACCGAAGACACCGGCCTCGGCGAAGAAGGTGATCAGATCGACCTTCCACTCATCAATTTCCAGCCGCTCTCCGGGACGCAGGACGTTCAGACCCTCGCCGATGATTGCAAAATGTCGGTTGGCCGCTTCCAGCCCCTGGCGCTGGCACATCACATGATAGGGCTCAAGACGACATATCTCCCTGTAGATTGTACTTTCTGCGGGAATGGCCAAAGGCGGCAGGCCGCGATCGACTCGATACGCATTCGCCAGTCGGAAGGCCCGTTTGGTCTGGCGAATGACACTCTTCTTCGACGGGCGCTTGAAACTTGCATATCGATCCGCGCATTTGCGAAGCAGGGCAGCGCTCTCCGGACCAAATTTGACCTTCGTCCGTCCCGCAAGATAGCGTTTGTCTATGAGCGCTAGAACGCACCGACCACTAGCCTCATAAGCGCGGACCCAACGCAGCAAGGCCGAAGAACCTGGCGGGTCAATCTCGTTGCTTGACCGCTTCTTTCCTCCATATTTGCACTTCCCGGCATCCTTATCAGGCTGTGGAATCTGCACCGTGATTTCCGGCGCCACACTCCGAATCCAGATCTCCACATCTTTCCAGTAGCGGCCAATCTCTCCGCGTGCTTCAGCATCCAGAAAGAGATCACACCAGGCCTGGCGGAAGAAGACCGTTGAGCGCTGTTTTGCAGGCAGATGGGTGACAATCTGATCGGCAAACTGCACGCGCTGCAGGACGGCCTCTTCACTGTGATAGCCATCACGAATGGTGATATGACCGGTCTTCAGACCTTTGTTGATCTCATCATAGGTTAGCTCATCAAAGACAATTTCTCCTTCACTCCAACGACTGATGATGACACCTAACGGCCCTTGCTCCACGAGAAGACCCGGGATGCCACCTTGCTGAACCTGCGAATAGGGCTCGAGACGAATGATGTCAGTCATTGCACGCCTCCCTCGACCAGCATGTCCAGGTCGATAACCCCGTCCTGTATTGGACGCAGGACACCGGCATAGATCGCTTTGAAGATTTCCGGCCAGGCCCTGCCGCCAATTGCCGCTCTCGCAATCAGCTCGCGGATCGTGACCGGCAGATCGATCTCAGCCGCAAGCTCTGCAATTATCGCAGCCGCTTCCGGATCATCCTCACGCCTATACGCAAACAGGCGCCGTGCATTCAGCGCCTCCCACTGGTCGTAGTTTTCCTCAGTGATCAGTACCAGATTATCCGCAAAGTCATCGGGCATCGCTGCCGCGACATAACCCAGCTGCTCCTCAAGGTTCTGCGCTCTGGCGCGCGCTGCCGGTTTGATCTCGGCAGCATACTTGCTCCCATCAGCGAAGGTATAAAGTTGATCCACTCTTTTGCTACGCTTACGACCATCGGCATCGATGTATTCAATGGCAGGCGGCTGCTCGACCATGTCAGCCACAGGATACAGCGCTGATGTCGTGGTGAAGGCATCAAACTCACCAAGGCTGTCGAAGACGACTTTCTGACTTTCGCCCCCGTGGGGTCGAAATGCGCCTGTTTCAACATATGTGCGCCCTCGCGAGCGCTCAGACAGATTACACGTTGAACGGCTGTCCAGCGGGGCTTTGAAGATTTCTTTTTCCATGTGTTCTGATGTTGTGCGGGATCATTCCCTGACCAATATGATCAGAGTGAACCACACAATTTCCTCTTGTCGGATTGTGGAAAGCGGCCGAGCACGACCCATCGGGTCAAAAGACCCGGCCGCCAGACTTGACTTTTGAGGGGATTCGAGAGACCTTCTGCTTGTCGGGTACCAATCGACCTGAAGGCCCCTGAGAGTCCGCTCTCGGGGCTTTTCTATTTTCTAGATCATCGTTTCATATCCCCCTTCTTTCCAGAGGCAGCCACTGGCCACAGGTCTTCGACACGAAATCCCGTGCGCTCGGCTACGGCTGCTTCGATCTCCGCCGATCGCCTGCGTCCGGCAAGCACATTCGACACCGCCGAACGACTATACCCGATGCTCTCTGCGAGCTCGGTGATTGTGGTCTGAGCCATCCCGAGATGCAGTTTCACAATCTGCTGGCGCATTTTGTTGGCATCCACGGCTCGTGGCCTCCGTCCGGGACTGGCTATTGCGCTGGTGCTGAAACGAACGTTCCAACACCCCCGATTCTAGGGACATCTCCGCCGGACAATCAAGAGAAAATCCGGCCCCAAACACCCCGTAAATAACTGATTTTCAATATTAGTTTTGATTATTAACTTACGTTAGGAGCGCACTACGTGAATGTTCAATTCTGTTATTAACTTAAGTGGTGAAACAGACGTTTCTGGACGAGGGAAATGCCTTGCGGCGGTCACGCCCTCGATGCGTTGTGAGCTCAGACGACCACAACCCGGGGCTGCCGCACGGCACTGTCTCTGAGACCACGAGAGGTGCCGAGAAAGAGGAGTTGGTAGCAGCTGATTTACTTTTGGAAGCCGATGTAGACATGCCGGCTCCAGGAAGGCGCGGCTTAATCTTTCAACCGGAAGAGGTCCGCGACATCAAGATTCAGAGCGTCGGCTATTTTGATGACGGTTTTGAGACCGGGATTTCTCTCCCCGCGCTCAATTCCACCAATATATGTCCGGTCCAGATCCACCGCATGGGCAAAGCTCTCTTGCGAGTAGCCTTGCGCCTTGCGGGCTGATCTCAGGTTGTTCCCGAAATCATCTGCTGTGAACCGATTTCTCATCCCTTGAAACGGCAAGAAAGATGTTTAATCGTCTACGGACTTATCGTATCATATTGTGGGGAAGGCTTTATTCTGAGGATGTTCACATGTTTGATGCGTACCCTGACGGCAAGATCGAAGCCGATTCAGAACAGTTTGCGCAGATGAGCGGGATTGCCAGATCGCGCCTAGCTGAAGTGAACGGTATTCCCGGCGCGGGTCTTGGTTCGATGTTCAGACGCCACCTCGCGCTTTCCAGACTGAATGCGCAGCTTTCATTCTATGGCTGGGCGATCCGAAAAGATGGAACTCTGTTTGAGGTACCGGTGCGTGGAGGGCCCGCGAAGTTACGCAAGGAAGACGGGTCAAACCCGCTCCCTGGCAGCGTCGAAGAAATCAACGAACATGCGAGAATTATGTATACCGAAACCGGAAAATTGTTCGATCCGACAACAGGCCGCCGTTTGCCAAATTCTGAGCGGCATCGCTTTGGTATCGTTTAGACGTGCAAAACCTGTGCGATGCGAGTGACGTGATATGGCCGATCTCGAGCTTCCCGACATTCCAGACGTAGTTTTCGCTGAATTGCAGTCCTTGGCGCGCCGATCAGAGTTGTCAGTGGAGGACTACGCCAAGGACGTCATTTGCGATGCGGTCGCTCAATTCTGGCATAGCAGTAAGGATGACATCACGATCACGCAACTTCAGGCAAATCTGGAAGCGATCTTGAGGGTTGCGGAGCGAGAGCCGGTTTTCATCGTGAGAGAGGATGGTCAGCGACATGTAATCCTGCCACCTGAGGAGTTTGAGCGTATCAACAGGTCAACTGAAGACCGATGATCGCCGGGTAGACGTACGGTGCTTTGCGGGCATTGATCATATCAGATCAACGTTTCCAGAAGCACTTAGATTTCGGTTTTTTAGCTTTGAGATATTTCTTCAGATCGGTGAAGCCACCGACCTTTACCCCATCAATGAAGATGAGAGGTGTTGTAGCAATGTGGTGCATGTCTTTGAACGCATCGGTTTCCCGCCGTTTCCGCAAGATGTGTTCTTTAATCTCAAAGTTCTGTTGCCGCAGTAGATCGCGGGCTGCCGTCCCATAACCACATGTATAGTTCGGTAGGTCCATGCGATACAGAACAGCCTTGGGCACTTGAACGACTCCGCTTATCTCTTGCCGATGTCGGACTTTGCTGCCCTAAGCGCAAGGCGAAATCGGTAAGTTTATCGTTGGGGCAAGCGGCCCATTCCGGACACTGAGCACCCAGGCAAGATTCTGCGGTCGCAGCCCGCTTTGCGGTCATTCGCTGCAAGCGCAAAATCTGGTCTGGTTCGAATTCACAGATCGCGGACAAAGCTGCCGCCCAGTTCAGATCGGCGAATGTCGGATTCGGTGATGCAGCCTACGATTGAGCTTGGTCTTACTGACGCATAAGGTTGACTATATGAATTGCATTCGAAGTTTTGAACTGCACTGCGCTATCCTGCTGATCATGTCCTTGGCAGCACCTTCGCCAGCATTGGCGCAGAGTTCGTTGCGAGATTTTTCCAGGTGTCTTCCTCCTGTAGCGGCTGGTCAAAGCGATGAGGAAGAATGCAGTTTGACCTATATGGCTCCGCCGCTCTTGAGGCAGGATGTTTTAGTGACTGATTGCAATTTTCTATCCGGCCAGTTCGCGTCACAAGAAAAGAACTTCAAGCTGTTTCAATGCTCTGTTGCCAATGGAACGAAAGAAGCTGTTGAATCCTTCCGCTATGGAGTCCTCTATTTTGGCTCAAACAGTGACACGCGTTTGGCAGAAGGCGGATTTGAGGAAACGCATCGGTTCAGCACGCCCAATATCAATGGCAACCTTCAACCGGGTGAGAAGCGCACCTTCACCTTTGTTGGTCCTGATGTCCCGATTCAAATGGATGCGGATCAAATCGAAATAGTTGTTGAGGTCATCGGTGTTTATGTATCTGGCAGCCGAAGGCTTCGGTAGTCGTAATCAAAGCGGCCATTCGACCTGCCCGCAGCATCGGTCAAACTGGGCTCAGAGTGGACCTCGGAGGCAGCGCAGCGTGTCGTGATAAAATGCTCCGGTCAACGTCGGGTTGTCGTTTTGGGAGGGCATGGCGGATCGGAGGATCAGTCATGGAAACACCAAATTTACCTGCCATTCGCGCACTTCGCCCTGCCTGGAACAAAGGGCGTATCGTCGGCAAGAAGCGACCACTGAAACCAAAACATGTCTGGGCAATCCGAGTTCGCCTCGAGCTTGCCGAAAATCATCGCGATCTTGCGCTCTTCAACATGGCAATCGACAGTAAGCTTCGCGGCTGCGATCTGGTGAAGATGAAGGTCGCCGATGTCATGTCATCGGGTCAGATTAAGGAACGGGCTTCGGTCCTTCAAAGCAAGACGCAGAAACCCGTGCGCTTTGAGATATCAGAGGGCACACGTGCCTCTGTTGAGAAGTGGATGGAAGATGAGCTGATGGTCGGTTCGGAGTACCTTTGGCCCGGCCGACTTCATGAACGCCTGTACATCTCGACACGCCAATATGCACGGATTGTCCGCGATTGGGTCACGTCGATCGGCCTCGAAGCAAGCGCCTACGGCACCCATTCCATGAGGAGAACCAAGGGCACTTAGATCTACAAGAAGACCGGAAACCTACGCGCTGTTCAGCTTCTGCTTGGCCATACTAAGATGGACAGTACAGTCCGGTATCTCGGCGTCGAACTCGAGGATGCCCTAGCAATCGCCGAAGCGATAGAGATCTAAAGTCAACGGGCCGCTCTCGCGGGCGGCCCATTCCGGACACTGAGCACCCAGGCAAGATTCTGCGGTCGCAGCCCGCTTTGCGGTCATTTGCTGCAAGTGCGAACTCCCGGCTCTGTCGAACTCACACATCGCGGACAAAACCCCCGGTCGCCCTAAAGGCTTCTCTGGCGACACTACAGACAAGACTGGGGTTAGCAGGCAACGTGTGCATGAAGCCATTTCCCGCGCTGAGGGCGTCAGTCATTATCCCACCCCCTTCAATCCATTCCCGAAAGGCAACGCATCATCCTGGCGGAACTCTGGGGCATATCCTGGGTATGATTGGAGGCCTTTGTGTATCACCGTAACCACAAGTCCAATCGTCGATGTTAATTGTATTCAGAAGGGGTTGCGGATCATCTTCGCGATGACGGCGGATATCGGCCATCCCATCAGCGTGATTGACTGTTTGCGAAACTGATGAGTGAACTTTCTGCGCAAACCCTCGTTGGCTATGGTCACGCAACGGACCAGCCGTGGACGTTCCGGCACTCAGGATAATGGCGAATGCGGTGACGGATGTAATCAGTGTCTTTTTCATGTCTTGGTCCCTTTCAGTTGAGCGTGTTTGTACGCTGCGTGTGGAACCAATCTGGCAATCTGTGGCTCAGTTTTATTGCGCTGACGCGTCAAGGTTTTGAGAAAAGGCTTCAAGTTGACCCCTATTTACTTCACCTTCCGCAATGGAGGGCCTCAATCAGGTTAACACTGGTGTTGCTACAGTCGTCCACGAAACTGGTGGACTGCAAGTCGGCAGTGTTCAAACAGAAAGGGCTCGCTGCCGACTTCGGTGCCGTTGCAGCAAAGCCCCCTGCCCCAATAGTAGCTGATCACGAGGGCGGCCCTAAGCCGTCATTGCCTGGCGCTTTCGTTGCCGCACTGCGGCGTCGCATAAGCTGCCGTTGGCATCTTTTATCGCCTGATCGCGGTGATTAGGTGAGATGAAATGATACTCGTCACCCGGCAGTCAGGCGGATAGTTAGAGGGAGATAAAACGTGATTCATTTGGTAGCGCCGTTAGGCGGAAAGGTTATCGGAAAAGCTGCCAGTCACGAAGATGCCTGGTGGCTTTGCAGTCGCTACGGTCTCGCACCGCTACCGCTCGCGGATTCCAGTGTTGTTGATTTGGTGGATGCCGAGGATGGCACCAAGCTTTGGACAGTTCGGTGCGAGCATGTCGAGTTTCCATTCGATCGAGGCGCATTTGAAAATCGGAAAAGAGATAGTCTGGCCGAATTGGACAATGGTCTACCAGCTTGGCCAGTCGCCGAAGAAAACGGGATAGCTTTCAGCACATTCAAAGCACGCCTCAGGCGCGGCTGGTCAGGGGAGAGGGCTGCGACTGAAGGCACGCGAGACATATCACCCAATCCGGATGATGAATGGGAGAAAACGGCGCTTGAGAACGGCGTTTCGGTGCGCGCATATCGAGCCCGAGTGCAAGCTGGCTGTCCCGAAGCCATTGCCGCAACCATGGGCTTGAGCTGGCGCAAGTGGTGACGGCCCAAAGGAGACCTCGATGGACGCGCCCCACGCCGCAGCACAGCGTCACCGGTCCAGCCGTTCGTGCATCGCCCAGCATTGGTATGCCAACTCAATATCAGGTCCGACGCAGGTAAGACGCGGTAAATGCTCCACCTATTGGCTGGATACTGCGAACCTCCAAATATCTTGGGTACGCTTCTCGTCAGATTTTTCAGTGCGTCGCCACGAGTGGGATTTGATAGAGATCGGGCCGAAATATTGCTCGTATGCCGCCCGACCTTTCTTTGACAAAGTCACCATTTGACCGTTCGCATAGCGCCCATCGTCGTCGATGGATTGACACAAGCCATCACGCCAAACAATCGTCTTGGCGCACCAATCTCCATCGCCATCATAGTACACGTAAGGATCATTGGTGATGCTGTGCCAATTCAGTAGCTTTGCAACCTCAGGATTGAGAACGAGAACTTGCGACGGCGTCAGGTCGAGCTGATGTGGCAAAAAACGGCACACTGGGTCTGGCTTCTGAGATTTGCTTGTGTCCAGAGCGACCAAATATCCGAGGCGCACAACACGACCGAGTTTGGAGAGCGCGTCATCAAGGCTCGGCACTACCGGAAACTCCAGCCTGTCACACATCAATTGCTCAACAATCAAGGCATCTCGCGAATCCTTTGCCTCCCACTCTCGGAACTCCCCGATCACAATTCCAAAAAACGGATCTGCTTCTGCGATATCTAGGGCAACATTTTCCAACCACTTATTCAGCTTGTCCCCCCAAAGATGCCGAGGAATATCTGGCCAGGGCAGTGTGGATGGCCTCTCTTCGATAGTCGGGAGTTTCGCGCGATCCGGATCACAGTGTAATTCATGGAGAATCAAGCGTACTTGGTCAAAACTGATATGATCCGCGAACCAAAGCTCACGGACGACATGGCGAAGTGCTCGAATTGTTACCTCTGAGTGCGGGCGTCGATACGTCAGCTTCATGTCAACTCGAGATAGCTTCGCCTCTTGTCGCTTTGAGGCATCATGCCCAAACGTCTGGAAACCACCCCACGAGTCGATCAACCGTGCCACTCGAAGTCGGATCTTGATGGTTGAGACACCGGAGAAATCCTCCAGCATTTCGACAAGGCGCATCCAGTGTTCGGTCCAGCCTAGTGGATCGTCCAGCAACAGCGCGTGCGAGTGTTCGTCACGCAAAGCTGCCCCGCTAGCCCTGTCGTTCAGCGCGAACTCCAATGAATAGAAGGGCGGCAGTTCAGTTGAAGGCAACTGCAAGGGTTGTCGCCACTTCGAACCCAAGAAAAAGGCAGACGCTGAAACACCAACGTCCGGATCGCTCACCAAGCCTGCGAGATCAGCCTGAAAAGCTCGCCGGATATCACTGTTCTCCTGTGATTGCACCAACAAGTCCATGGCGCGCATTCGTTTTTCGCCACCTTCACCGAGCAGCCTTCGCAAGAGCAATTCGACGACAGATGCTCGCCCCTGATCCAAGAGATCGCGGACCAGATTAGCCGTCTGAAGTGCTAGGTCGGTCGCCCCCATTTCCAAGGCCATTTCCACTAGCTTGACGACAAGTTCATCGTCGTCTTTCAGCGTGTCGGAGAGAGGCAGATCGCTCCCGGCCTGGAAATCTCGTCCCACCCGAATGTTGTCCTCCAAACGGTTCCACAATCCGGCCCATGGCACCGTTTCAAAAAGGAGCGGGAAAATCTCATCGATCGACCACAAAGTTGTTGAGACACCATACTTGGTCGCCGCAATGTCTTCGACGAAATCGTGGAGCGCGGCGTTGTGTACATCGCTCTCCCCAACGATGTGCCTAATCTGGTGATGCCGGAAACGACCGCGGCTGCTAGGCCAACTCCATCCGGTCTCTAGATCACCTTTGAACGGTTTTAGGATTTCTATGGCACGTTCGTTCCTGTCTGCTTGAACTGCTTTTTCCGCAAAGGCCTTCGCGATTTCCCAGTCTTTTGCGACCTTCGGGTGTTTTCCTAGGAAGCTATCCGTCTCTGCCCATGTCGCAGCCCCAATCACCCGAATGATGGCTTTCCGTAGGCCATAGCTGATCCCGTCAATGTGCCAGTTTTCGTTTCTTTTCTTATGGTATTGGGCCTCGTGTTCGATCTCGACGGAGATTTGCTCGAAGTCCACCAAGTGACCGTAGTCTCGGTTGTCGGGGTTTTCATCATCTCCGGATTTCTCCTCGGATTGCCACCTGTTTCTGGCGGTTTCCGCCAGCCTCCCACCATTGCGTTTTTTCGCAGCGTCTTCGACTATTCGAAGGAGCGTGGTCTTGACGTAGGGTGGAGCGTTTGTTCCGATCGCGCGGACAACTACTTCTTCTAGACCGTCGAGTTGTTCGCGAGGTGCAACCCGGAATAACCTTTCAAGGAAGGCACCCGTTTCAGTCGTACTCCTCCAGCCATCATGAAGCCATGGCAGTGCAAGATTGCACCACACCAGCAATGCGACATTCGCCTTTTCCGGGCTCCTGACGACCAAGCCATGCAGGCAGGAGTCAAGAAGACCGAACCACGAGAATGCTCCACAATCCATGGCCCATTGCACTGCGCTCCAAGCCATAGTTGCGTCTGGAACCGATGCTTCAAAAAGCACCTGTTGCGCCATTCGCGCCGCTTTGTCATATCCGCTAGTGTTCTGCAGCCCATCAACGAGGCGAACCGCAACAAGAGAACGGGATTTTCGATTGGAGGGATCATCCTGGTTCGCAAGCGCCAACACGTCGGTCCAAAGTTCGTAGTCACCATCTTTCTTTGCGGGTCGATACGAACCGAGAGCTTCCGACCGGAGACCTCGCAAGATCGCCTGTGCGGTTTCAATATCGTCAACTTCCGCGCAGGCGATTGCGAACTCAACTTTCTCTGAAAGCGCTTCTTGCGGATCATCGGCTCGGATATCCTGGAGCGCGGCGTTCAAGCGTTCGATCGCGCGTTCGCGATCACCATCCAAGTTGAAGAGACCAAGGATCAGTTTCCGGCGAAAATCAAGCCACCAACGAAACGCCGTTCCTTCTTGCAGGATAAGTTGATCATACGCGCGAACCAACGGCGTGTAGTCTGCTTTGGCCTGCTTGATCAATTCTATGAGTGCCAACGCAATCTGCGCCGCCAGGGTCGGCATCAGATGACCGACAGACCAGTCGTCGTCGTTGGTTCGCCTTGCCGACGCGAGGAACTGCATCGCTTCTGATGTGACGCGAGAAACCTCGCCAAATTGGAGGGAACCACGTGTGCGGGCTGCGCCAAGTTGACGGCCCAACTCAATCAAGTGGTGTTGCGCACCCCTGAAAAGGCGCTCTTTGGGCGTCACGATGTCCGGCAGAGGCATATCGAGCGCCGAGAACAAGGACGCAACTGACACCAACTCCACGCTGGCTGGACCAATTGCCTCAAACAACTGGTATCGCTCGTGGTCGAGTGGCTTGGGCGACAACAGCTTCGCGATCGATCGCGCAAGCGCCTGATCACCGGCACGGAATGCCATTCGAGCGGCAGAGAGATGCCAAGAGGAATGCAAGTCCTGAAACGAAGAACATTCGGTGAGAGTCTTCAGAACTTGCAACCCGCTTTCCGCATCGCCACCGGCGAACAGGTTTTCCGCGTGCTCCAAACGGAGCAGCGGTATTGCGTTTTCGTCTACAGCCCAGAAAGCCAGGAGTTCGTCTACATTTGGGTACTCTGTGAGCTCGACCGAAGCCCGAGCAAGGCAGTACCGCAAGTGCTCTGTGACCTCTTCGAGATCAGCCTCGTGAGGAGAATGACGATTTTCGTGCTGCAGCCCCGTCAGGTAGTCCTTCAGGGTTGTGACAAGCGAGGAACGATCCATGAAGCGCACGGCTCGTCGCGCCCACTCTAATGCGGCTCGGTCTTCGCCTCGGGTATGCACATTCAAACTGGCGAATGCTCCCCCGAAAAGGTCAGCCTCTTCGAACAAATCCCTTGCTTGATCGAGCCGCCCTTGTTCGAGGAGGGCATCCACCACCAGCCATTCCTTCCCTGCCGGATGGGTGTGACGCAACTGCTCAATCGCCGTATCAAAAAGCCCCGCCGCAAGGTAGGCATCGATCAGCGGGTCGACGCCCTCAAAAACTTCAGACCGGCGAGATACCTCATCGTCGGCAAGCATGAGATCAAAGAGTTTTTCCGGATCACGGTCATTCTCGACCAACCGATAGGCATCAGAGATATCCCCGTGAACATCGTATGGAGACCGTCCATCCAGATACTGTTGGACAAAAAATTGCCGCCCCGACATCGCCAGTGCTCGCCCATGTTCACCGGCAAGAAAAAGATATCGAAATGCGAGCCATCTCTGTGGGCTGGATTTCATTGCTCTCCCAGAGAGTTCCGCGAGAGTTGAGTAGACCTTTGGAGCGCGGAAGGCTTCGTCCGGTTTTCCAAAACGGAGTACAGCCTTTCCTCTCAAGAAAAGGCGAAAACTGTTGTGGAATACGTCCCAATCATCGCGACTTTTCTGAAGCAGGTGACCCGCGTATTTGAGCGCCGTTTCCACGGCTTCGTCGCAGGTGGCTGATGCAAGAAGGTCTGGCTCGATCCCTCCCTGGGCAAAAGCGATCAAGAGCAAGACTTGCTGAACGAGCGTGGCACCGTCGGAAGACGACGCGCCAAGCCAAGCGGTTTCGTAGACCTTTTCGAGATCGCCGTCGAACACGAAGGCCCCGCCTAGCAGCTCATCCGCTTTGGTGGGGTCTTGTCGGAGAAGTTCGACCAAATATCGAGTGACCAAGGGGTGCCCTTGCCCGACGTCATGAACCGATCGTCGGTCTATTTCAATTGGAAGACCGAGTTGATCGGACATACGTTTTGTAGCGCCGAAGTTCAGAGGCTGCACGCTGACTTGCCGCCCTTTTTTGCTAGCTTGGTTCCTCACCGCTACGGGCATGTCTGATAGATCGATCCGCTGCGTTCCCAACACAAACACGACACCATCCGGCACAGTATCGGGTAACGGCAACGCGGAGAGAAGAGACCTATCGGGCATCTCTTCCCTTGGAATGTGATCCAATCCGTCGACCACAACAATGAATCTGGTGCCGTTCTCGCTGAACTCCTTGCCCGCACGGAGCAAAGAACCTTCAAAGGCACGTTGGCGTCCGAGCCGACTAGTTTCAAACAGCCGTTTACTCCCGCCGAGGATTTCCGAAAACTGAGCGTTCAGGTCGTCAAAAAAGTTGTCTGCTTCCCCGCGTCCCTGCCCCTGAGCGCTACCGGGTACGAATGCGAGGTAACGAAGCACTTGAACGCCAGGTTTTCCTTTGAGGGCTCGCTGAAGTAACGTCGATTTCCCAGAGCCGGGCGGGCCAACTAACCCAAGATACCCGGACGAACAGTTATCAATTGCCGTTTGCAGTTCGGCTTCCGTTTGTTCGTTCTTTTGGACAAAATTCCCTAGCGGAAACCGGTGGTCAAAACGAAGCCGGTAGCTATCAGGCCAGTTGAGTGCTTGAAGGAGCTCTTGCCGCGACCATCGGCTCTTGTGATCGTTTTCCACGATCAATGCCGGAATTCTGTCACGCAGATCTAGGATTTGTTGCTCGACCTGAACATCGTCAGAAGATGGGACCAAACGCGAAACGGAATTTCCGGCGACCACTTCAAAACAGGTGAAGAAGTCGACAAACTCCGATTCATTTAGTTCCGAAACCTGACGCAGCTGATCAAGTAGCGGTTTCCATTTGGTGTTTTTTAATTTCTCAAATAGGAAACGGTTGGCATTCCAGTCTCGCATGAACTGCTCAGTGGATGCTTCGTCCTCATCCTTCAACAAGCAATCATTTTTGGTGAGAGGATCGTCGGTTACATAGATCAGCCGCAGTTTTTCATCTGGAAATTGCTTTCGAAGCATTAGAAAGGATGATGCGAGCCGCTTGACCTCTTCACCTCTTCCCAAGAGCAGTGCCGTTACGCCTATACCTTGAGGGTTCTTTGAACTCTTAATCTGGTGCGCCAAAACGCCGTCAGTAGTACCTAGGACAAGATCATCCAGAACACCTGCATCTCGATCCGCCCATCCAACCCAGGCGAACGAGCGTTCAAGAAGCAATGAGTAGATGCGGCGCGCGGAAAAATCATCTTGACGCAAGTAGCCACGACGGGCGGCGCGTTCGCCTTCGCTTGGAGGTTTTTGCGGATCAATGCTCAATTTTAGCAAACCTAAATCACTCCTCGGCGTCAGGTTGAACGTAAACGTCCGTTGAACCCTACCTAACCCCTGCGTTTGGCGGAGGCTCAGTGTCCACCATCGATAGTGGTACTATGCGGCACTCCTTGAGAGGGCGGAAGAAGCGTTTTTGGGCGGATGAGGAGAAATGGGAGATCTAGAGACCGTCTATGGCTAGCCGTCTCGGCATCGCTGAAGTCAGAGTGAACGACTGCTTTCAGCGTTACGCCATGCGGTCATCGCACCCGCAGCGAATGGCTGTTTCCCGCCCCTTGTATCAAAGCCTGATAATGTCGTCAGCCCAGTACCATCTCATTCGTCTGTCCTTTTTAGACTAGCGAACGGCCCCGGAAGAAATCCGAGGCCGTATTCTCATATCACCAGCCAAAATGATCTATTGAAACGTTTAGGTCATGTCCTATGAAACGCCACAACAACAAAGATACATTTTATACCAGCTAACCACACTTCGAATGACCACAACTGCGACAGGTCATGCAACCTTCGATCATCACCATGTCGAACTGGCCACAGGACGGGCACGCCTTGCCGCGTGGAGTGTCCAAGTTTACCACCTGCGCCTGAGGGTCCGATTTCAGACCCATCCCTTCGCCTTCAAGAAATCCTATGGCAACCATGTGTTGCTCTATCACTCCGCCGATCGCAGCAAGAATGGATGGTATGTATTTGCCCTTAACCCAGGCCCCGCCGCGCGGATCGAATACAGCCTTGAGCTCTTCGACCACGAAGGACACATCTCCACCACGCCGGAACACAGCCGAGATCATCCGTGTCAGGGCCAAGGTCCACGCGTAGTGTTCCATGTTCTTCGAGTTGATGAATACTTCAAAGGGACGACGCCGACCGCCTATCACGATATCATTGATCGTCAGATAGATTGCGTGCTCGCTATCGGGCCATTTCAGCTTGTAGGTTGACCCCTCCAGCGATTGCGGGCGGTCCAGCGGTTCGGACATGTAGACCACCTCGCCACCATCCACTTCGTGCGGGGCGTCAGCGCTTTCGCCCGGCGCGGTATCCGCACTTTCAGAAACCGAAAGAACCGACCCGGTCACGTCATTCGGGCGATAGGTTGTACATCCTTTGCAGCCCTGATCCCAAGCCTGCATGTAAACATCTTTGAACTCCGCAAAGCTAATGTCCTCGGGGCAGTTGATCGTCTTCGAGATCGAACTGTCGATCCATTTCTGCGCCGCAGCCTGCATTCTGACGTGATCCGACGGGGCTAATGTCTGTGCATTGACAAAATAATCCGGCAGTTCCTTATCGCCAAACTTGTCGCGCCACATCTGAACGGCGTAATCAACCACCTCTTCTTCGGTGCGAGAGCCGTCTTTCTGCAACACTTTGCGCGTGTAAGCATAGGCGAAGACGGGCTCGATCCCCGAAGACACGTTGCCTGCGTAAAGAGAAATCGTTCCCGTCGGTGCGATCGAAGTCAGCAGCGCATTGCGGATGCCGTGATCACGGATCGCGTCGCGCACATCGTCATCCATCTGCAGCATGGTACCGCTGGCCAGGAATTTCTCGGCATCAAACAGTGGGAACGCCCCCTTCTCCTTTGCCAAATCCACCGACGCCAGATACGCGGCGCGGGCAATACTATGCAACCAGCGCTCGGTTTGACGCGCCGCCTCGTCCGAACCATAGCGCAGGCCCAGCATGAGCAAAGCATCGGCAAGCCCTGTCACGCCCAGCCCAATGCGTCGCTTGGCCTGCGCTTCCGCGGCCTGCTCTGGCAATGGGAACTTGGATGCGTCAACGACGTTATCCATCATGCGAACCGCCGTGGCGACAAGGTCCTGCAATGCGGCCTCATCCAGATGAGCTGCATCTTCGAATGGTTCTGCCACCAGACGTGCAAGGTTAATCGAGCCCAGCAAGCAGGCACCGTAGGGCGGCAGAGGTTGTTCTCCGCATGGATTCGTCGCGGCAATAGTTTCGACGTAGCTCAGGTTGTTGGCCTTGTTGATACGGTCGATGAAGATCACACCCGGCTCGGCATAATCATAGGTCGCCTGCATGATCTTGTTCCAAAGATCGCGTGCCTGAACGGTTTGAAAGACTTTGTTCCCGAAAACCAAATCCCACGATCCATCCGCCTTGACCGCTTCCATGAATGGATCAGTCACCAGCACAGACATATTGAACATGCGCAGGCGGGCCGGATCGGATTTTGCAGTGATAAACTGCTCAATATCTGGGTGATCACAGCGCATCGTCGCCATCATCGCACCACGACGCGACCCGGCCGACATGATCGTCCGGCACATCGCATCCCACACATCCATAAAACTCAGGGGGCCCGAGGCATCCGCCGCAACACCCTTCACATCCGCCCCACGAGGGCGAATGGTCGAGAAGTCATAGCCGATCCCTCCCCCCTGTTGCATGGTCAGCGCGGCCTCTTTCAGCATGTCAAAAATGCCGCCCATGCTGTCGGGGACCGTGCCCATCACAAAGCAGTTGAACAGGGTCACCTGGCGTGCCGTCCCGGCCCCGGCCGTTATGCGGCCTGCGGGCAGGTATCTGAAATCCTCCAGCGCCCCATAGAATTTTTCTTCCCAATGCCCCGGATCTTCTTCAACACGTGCCAAATCACGGGCGATCCGCCGCCAGCTGTCTTCGATTGTCTGGTCGATGGGCGTACCATCCGCCTGTTTGAAACGGTATTTCATGTCCCAGATCTGCTCGGCGATGGGGGCGGCAAAGCGGCTCATTGGTGATTCCCTGTGCTGAAAGAGGCACCCAGATTACCTCAAATCACATCTTAACCACAACACCTTGATAGCGATTGTACGAAAGCTACAATATAAAGACCTGCCTCGGGACGACTCTGTGGGAAAGCTGTGGATAAGTACATAAACCTCATAAAACTCTCTGTCGGAACAGACAGTGTCGACGATCTCATCGACTGGCAAGAGACACATCGCCTGCGCTTCGATGATAATTTACCGCGCCATGTTACCCGCATGTGGCCAAAGCGCGACGCCGAGATTCTGAAGGGCGGATCAATCTATTGGGTGATCAAAGGCGTGGTCCAATGCCGCCAGCGTATCCTGCGGTTAGACGAGGTTCGCGGTGAGGATGGCATCCGTCGCTGCGCCATTATCCTCGACCCTGAGGTGATCCGCACACAAGCTGCCCTGAAACGCCCTTTTCAAGGCTGGCGGTATCTCAAACCCGAGGACACGCCCCCCGATTTGCCCAAAGGGCGCGCGCAGGACGATGCCCTGCCTGACGATCTGAACCGCGCCCTCGCGGAAATCGGGGTGCTTTAGATCAACCGCTCCATAAGCTCGTTCAGAACCGCTTTTTCGCCCGCATCGTATTTCGCGACACGGCTGCGCCATAAGGTCGCCTGCGATTGCAGGATCAACCCATCCGACAGAATCTTCAGGTGGTTCGCCCTGAGCGTCTCGCCAGTCGAGGTGATATCAGCAATCGCCTCGGCAGTTTCATTCACCACCGTGCCCTCGGTCGCGCCCTGGCTGTCGACTAGCGTGTAGTCGGCAACGCCTGCGTCCGTCAGGAATTCGCGGACCAGACGGTGATACTTGGTGGCGATACGCAGCCGGTGCCCGTGCGCCTTGCGAAAGCCTGCCGCTGCCGCGTCCAGATCATCCAGCGTCTCCACGTCGACCCAGCAGGCAGGCGTTGCGATGATCAGGTCAGCCTTGCCAAACCCCAGCGGTGCGACCTCTTCAACCTGCTGTTCCCAGCGCGGTAGTTTCTCGTGCACCAGATCAATGCCGGTCACACCCAGATGAATACGCCCGGCGGCAAGCTCGCGCGGTATCTCCCCGGCGGACAGCAAGATCAGCGAGACACCTTCAATCCCCTCGACCTTGCCCGCATATTCGCGATCCGACCCACTGCGCGACAGGGTAATACCGCACTTTTCGAACCACGCGAAGGTCTTGTCCATCAACCGACCCTTCGAGGGCACGCCCAACTTCAGGCCCATTGCGCACTCTCCTCAATCTCCAGCATCAAGTCTGGGCGGATCACACCGCCGATG
This sequence comes from Ruegeria halocynthiae, assembly GCF_900106805.1. Classification (GTDB taxonomy): domain Bacteria; phylum Pseudomonadota; class Alphaproteobacteria; order Rhodobacterales; family Rhodobacteraceae; genus Ruegeria; species Ruegeria halocynthiae. The sequence goes on along the minus strand of NZ_FNNP01000008.1, from coordinate 51,000 downwards.
GCCGGGATCTCAGAGCCATCACCCAACTGTCGGGTCAGCGCATCATAGCGCCCGCCGGTTGCCACGGGCGGCAGATCAGGACGACCTTCAGCATAGAAACCAAAGACAAAACCGTCGTAATATTCCATCGAAGTCCGGCCGTACGAGGCTTCGAAATCCAGCCGGTTTACATCCACCCCTCGCGCCTGCAAGGCCGCGATCCGAGCCTCCAGTCGATCCAGAGCTGGAGTGATCTGCGGCAAGTCGACGGCCACATCGCGCAGTTGTTCCAATGCGAAAGGCATGGTTTCGCGCACGTTCAGCAACGTCTCGAGCCCGGCCAATTCATAATCCGAGATCGGCGGCGCGGCACGGTCTTCACGCAACGCCTCGATCCGCTCAAGGATTTCGGGCGCGCGGCGCTTACCAATCAGCGGTGCATCGATCGACAGAGGATCATCCGCATCCAGCAGCGCATCGCGATCCTCGGGGCCCTGTTTACGTCCGGCATAACGGTCCAGCAGTACACGGAACCGACGTGGCCTCCAGAGATGCCGCATCAGTGCGACCTTGCGACGATCGGTTGTCTTCAGCCCTGCCACGGCAGCGGTCAGAATACCGATATCGCCCGTCGCCGCCCGCAGGGGGAGACCGCGCAGTTGCAACGCAAACAACGAGAACACCTCGGCATCGGCCCCGGCAGGATCCTCGCGGTCAAACACCTCATAACCGACCTGAATATACTCATTGGCCCGGTCCGGATCATGTTCCTGACGGCGGAACACCTCTCCCGAATAGGTATATCGCGCAGGCTCCGCCCCTTCAGACATGTGCATCTGCACAACCGGCAGAGTGAAATCCGGACGTAGCATCTGCTCGCCCCGCAATGCGTCCGAGGTGACATAGGCGCGGGCGCGGATATCCTCACCATAAAGGTCCAGCAGCATTCCGGCCGATTGCAGCAGAGGTGTATCCACCACATGCGCGCCCGCAGCCTCGAACCGGACACGCATCATCGCAGCGCGGGCCTGTATCTGGGAACGGTTGGGCATGGCCTAGTCCTGATTGTCCAGAATTTCACGCACCTTAGCGACCAGATCACCACGCGGCACTTCAAACTGGCTGGGGCGTTCTTTCCATTCCTCAAGCGTGGCGCTTTCGGCGATCTTGGCGCCTAGGATCAGGTCTTTGATCTGCACGATGCCCTTGTCTTTTTCATCACCGCCTTCGATCACAGCGATGGGAGAGTTCCGCTTGTCCGCGTATTTCAACTGGTTGCCAAAGTTCTTGGGATTGCCCAGATAAACCTCGGCCCGGATACCTGCATTGCGCAGCTCAGCCACCATGGCCTGATAATCTGCCATGCGGTCGCGATCCATCACGGTCACAACCACGGGACCAGTGGCTTGCGCCGCGATCCGACCCTTTTCGCGCAAAGCGGCCAGCAAGCGGTCAACACCGATGGAGATTCCAGTCGCGGGCACTTCCTGCCCGGTAAAGCGTTTGACCAGATCGTCATAGCGACCGCCGCCTGCGACAGAGCCGAACTGCCGCTTGCGCCCTTTTTCGTCGAAGATTTCAAAGGTCAGCTCGGCCTCGTAGACCGGTCCGGTGTAGTAGCCGAGGCCACGAACGACCGATGGGTCGATAACAATGCGGTCAGGACCATATCCTTGGGCTTCGAGCAAATTGGCTATTGCTTCGAGTTCCTCAATCCCCTCTAGGCCAGCATTGTAAACGCCATGTTCCTTGTGGGCAGCCAAGCTCTCTTCACCCATCAGGCTTTTTAGGTTCGACAAAGTCTCTCTGTTGTCTTTGCCTTTCGACTGCATGAACCGCACAACTCGAGAGGCATCTTCCTCTGAGAGACCAACCCCATCAATGAAGGCTCCCGATTGATCTTTCCGACCAGTAGTTAACAACTCCAAGACACCGCCAGCGCCAACTTTGTCAAACTTGTCGATAGTGCGAAGAACCGCATCCGGATCAATGAACTCTAAGTCGGTCACTTTTGTATCCAACATTTCGGGAAAACTGGTTGGCAACGAACGTGCTTTGTCGTTATCGGCAGTCAAACCTTCAAGAATTCCATTCAAAACCTTACGGTTATTCACCCGCACCAAATAGTCGCCCCGGGGAATGCCGACGGTCTCCAGAGTATCCGACAGCATCGCGCAAATTTCAGCGTCGGCAGCCATCGAAGCCGTGCCAACCGTATCTGCATCACACTGATAAAACTGACGATACCGCCCCGGCCCCGGCTTTTCGTTGCGCCAGACCGGACCCATCGCATAGCGGCGATAAGGCGTCGGCAAGTCGTTGCGGTGCTGCGCGTAAACGCGGGCCAAAGGCGCGGTCAGGTCATAGCGCAGGGCCATCCAATCGCCCTTGTCGTTTTCATCAACTTCCTGCCACGCAAACACGCCTTCGTTCGGGCGATCCACGTCTGGAAGAAATTTGCCCAGCGCCTCGACGGTTTCAACCGCGCTGCTCTCCAACGCATCAAACCCGTAACGATGATAGACACCCGCAATCTTCCGCAGCATCTCAGTGCGCTGCGTGACTTCCTCGCCGAAATAGTCGCGGAACCCTTTTGGCGTTACGGCCTTGGGGCGGGGCTGTTTCTTGGGCTTGGCCATTTGGGGCGTCCTTGGGGCTTAGTGTTCCGCGCGCGGTCTATCCCATGGCCTGCATCGGGGCAAGGCGGGGTTTCACTGGTCATGGGCTGCCGGGGTCGCTAAGAGACGCACAAAAGGAGAGCCCCATGCAGCATCTGGAAGAACAGATCGCCCATCTGACACGCACGGTTGAAGATCTGAATACGGTCGTCACAAGCCAACAGGCCGAGATCGACCGCCTGACCCGCCGCGTCGAGATGTTGCTGCAGCGCGAGGGTGAGCGGGCGCAGGAAGGCTCGGGCGGGGTTGTGCTCGGCGACGAACGCCCACCGCATTACTGAGGGCTGATTGATGGCGAATGATGACAGCGACGCGCCTTGCGTGTGGATTGCCACGACAGTCAACAATATCAATGTGATACAGGGTGTTTCGCGTAGAGAGTACACTGACAATTGGCGAGCCAGACAGCCTGCCGAGAGAGTTGAGTGGTCTAAGAGTGTTCTGCGGCAAGCATCACAAGCTTGGAAAAGTGGAGAGATCCTGACCGCCGAACAGGTGGGGGATGTTTGGCACTACAATTCCAAGGCAGAGTACTACACAGCTCCGTTTATCAGCGGCGGAGGTTGGCCGTTGGTCTCTGAAACAGCCAAAGGCATTCTGGAGCAATTCGATCTGCGTGAAACGGTATTTCATCCGTTGACGCTTATTGATTCCACTGAATCCTACCTCACAACGCCTGAACCATATTATCTTTTGAATGTGGGTAACAAACGATCCGTGGGGAATTATGACGTGTTGGGGCCAGAAGGTGATGTTAGGTCGCCGCTGAGCAACCGCTATGGAAAGACATACCTTCCCAGAAGCAATCAAGAGAAAGCGCTTGTGGTTGTGCCCGAGGCACTGGGGGGTCCTGATATCTGGTTAGACCCAAAAGTGCCAAACCTGCTCTTCCTGTCTGATCATCTTGTCTCTGGTCTCAAGTCGAATGGAGTGGATAAAGGCTGGGGGCTCATTCGATGCCCTGTCGGCACCCTTTCGCCACCAACGACCTAGTAAATCACAACCCCAGCGTCGATTTCACCGCGTTATCGACCACACCGCCCAGAAGCGCGTTCTTGTCTGCAGCGCAGCCCTCGGACAGCGCAGCGATGAAAGCTTCGCGCAATTGGGCCTTTTCCTCGTCAGTGGCTGCGTGATCTTCGATATTGATCTGGCGATTATGGAGCGACAGGGCCGTCATCTTCCGAACAACGATCACGACAAATTCTTCGTCGCCATCCGCCTCTTCGGCGATTGAGGCACAGGTATAGTGCATCACGGGCAAGGCGTCCTGCACCATCTGGTCGGCATCCTCATCCGCCAAAGCAAATGTCGGAGCAGCCAGTAACGCAGCGCAGACGGTAGATTTGAAATGATAAAGTTGCATCGCGTTCACTTCCAGTTATGTCCGATAATCGCTCCGGCCACACCGCCGATCGCCGCTCCTTTGCCGTCGCCAACCAGCGCACCAACGCCAGCGCCGACCAATGCGCCGGTCAGAGTATTTTTCTTTTTCTTATCGTCCGCGTGTCCGGCCGAGGTCAGTGCCAATGAACATGCCATCGCCAATGTAAATATCTTGAAAACACTACCTGAACTTGTCATTTCGGAGCCCTCCTGTGAAATGACTTTTAAGGATGTTCACCCAGCCTAGCCGGGCTGGCCGCATGTGGCAACAATGCGGTGCGGGATCAGACTTCTTCGATCTCCGATATCCCCTCAAGCGACTTCAACGCGCCTTTGATCTCCGGGTTGATCGCGAAGTTTCGCCCCAGATCCATCTCGACCTCACCCGGCAGGCCCGGATCGAACAGGCAGACATAAACCGGTCCTTTCGCGGCCCTTTTGGCCGAGGTTTCTGCATCTTCCAGCACCTTTGCCATGCTTGGTAAAACTTTGGAATCCTCGACAAATACACGCAGACCCGTGGCCCCTGCCTCGGCTACCACCACGTCGACGGGACCAACAGAGCGGCCCAACAGCTTGAGCTGATCCGCCTCCATCGTTGCCTCGGCGGTCAGAACTACTTGCGAGCCAGTTTCCAGAAACTCGCGCGATTTCTCCAGTGTATCCGAGAACAGCGTAACCTCGTATGCGCCTGTAGGGTCTGAGAGCTGTGCAAAGGCGAACCGATTGCCGCGCGCTGATTTTCGTTCCTGCCGGCCGGCGACGACACCGGCCATTTTGGCGATAAACGGGCCAGAGCGTGCCTTTTCAGTCACCTGATCCAGCGTCAACACCTGTTTGCGCTTCAATGCAGGCATATAATCGTCCAGCGGATGGCCGGATAGATAAAACCCGATGGCCTTGAACTCTTCGCTCAGGCGTTCGGCGGGCAGCCAATCGGACGCGGGTGACAGGCGGGGTTCCGGCAAGTCATCCCCTGCTTCACCAAACAGCGACACCTGGTTCGAATTCTTCTGGTCATGAATGGCAGCCGAATACTGCACCAACGGGTCCAGACTTTCGAACACACGACGACGGTTCTTATCGAGCTGATCGAAGGCCCCGGCGCGCGCCAGCATCTCTAATGGGCGCTTGCCGACTTTCTTCAGGTCAACCCGGCGGGCAAAATCGAACAGATTGACGAAGGGCTTCTCGCCACGTCCGTCGACGATCAGATTCATTGCCTCTACGCCCACGTTCTTGAGCGCGCCCAGCGCATAAACCAAGTGCCCGGCATCGACATCAAAAGTGGACTGAGACCGGTTCACACACGGTGGTACGTAAGGCAGCTCCAGCCCTTTGCGGACCTCTTCAAAGTATACAGCCAGCTTGTCGGTCAGGTGGATATCGCAATTCATGACACCTGCCATAAACTCAACCGGGTGGTTCGCCTTCAGCCAGCCGGTTTGATAGCTGACCACCGCATAGGCCGCCGCGTGGGATTTGTTGAAGCCATAGTTGGCGAACTTATCCAGCAGGTTCCAGACCTCAGTCGCCTTGGCCTCGTCCACGTCATTCTCGGCGGCACCTTTGAGGAATTTGGGGCGTTCGGCATCCATCGCCTCTTGGATTTTCTTACCCATCGCGCGGCGCAGCAAATCCGCACCGCCAAGGCTATAGCCCGCCATTTCCTGAGCGATCTGCATCACCTGTTCCTGGTAGACAATGATGCCTTGGGTTTCGTCAAGGATATGGTCGATGGAAGGGTGCAGCGTGTCCCGTTCGCTCAGCTTGTTTTTGACCTCGCAGAACTTGGGGATGTTCTCCATCGGGCCCGGACGGTACAGCGCGACGAGAGCAATGATATCCTCGATGCAATCCGGCTTCATCCGCTTGAGCGCATCCATCATGCCCGAAGATTCCACCTGGAACACCGCAACCGTTTTGGCCGCCGAATAGAGCTTGTACGTCTCTTCATCATCCAACGGGATGGCGTTGATCTGGTTCTTGGCGCCTTCGGCCGGTTCGTAAAGTTCGGTACCGTCGGCGGCGATGTGCAGATCGCGCCCGGATTTGAAGATCAAATCCATTGCGTTTTGAATCACGGTCAGCGTTTTCAGACCCAGAAAGTCAAACTTGACCAAACCGGCCTGCTCGACCCATTTCATATTGAACTGGGTTGCGGGCATATCGGATCGCGGGTCCTGATAGAGCGGCACCAGCGCGTCCAGCGGCCGGTCCCCGATCACCACCCCAGCCGCGTGGGTCGAAGCATTCCGCAGCAACCCTTCGACCTGTTGGCCATAGGTGAGCAGACGCTCGACAACCTCTTCATTGCGTGCCTCTTCGCGCAGGCGCGGCTCATCCTTTAGTGCTTTTTCGATGGAAACGGGTTTCACGCCTTCAACCGGGATCATCTTGGACAAACGGTCAACCTGCCCATAGGGCATCTGCAGCACTCGCCCGATATCGCGCACAGCAGCCTTCGAAAGCAACGCACCAAAAGTGATGATTTGCCCTACCTTGTCGCGCCCGTATTTCTGCTGCACGTAACGGATCACCTCTTCGCGGCGATCCATGCAAAAGTCGATATCGAAATCGGGCATCGAGACCCGTTCTGGGTTCAGGAATCGTTCGAACAGCAACGAATAGCGCAACGGGTCAAGGTCGGTGATCGTCAATGCATAGGCCACCAAGGACCCCGCGCCCGAGCCCCGGCCCGGTCCAACCGGAATATCCTGATCCTTCGACCATTGGATAAAGTCGGCGACAATCAGGAAATAGCCGGGGAAACCCATGCCTTCGATGATGTCGAGTTCGAATTCCAGCCGCTCCTGATACTCTTCTGGGGTCACCGCGTGAGGGATCACGGCCAAACGCTTCTGCAGGCCTTCATTTGCGATACGCCGCAGTTCCGCGACCTCGTCATCGGCGAATTTCGGCAGGATCGGATCTCGCCTGTAGGCCATGAAGGCGCACCGCTTGGCGATCTCGACCGTGTTCTTAATCGCTTCGGGCAAGTCGGCGAACAGGGTCACCATTTCCTGCTGCGACTTGAAATAGTGCTGTGCCGTCAGGCGGCGGCGGCCTTCCTGCTGATCTACATAGGCCCCCTCAGCGATGCAGATCAGCGCGTCATGCGCCTCGTACATATCTGAGGTCGGGAAGTAGACGTCATTGGTGGCAACCAGCGGCAGATTCTTGGCATAGGCCATCTCGACATGCCCACGCTCGGTCAGGCGTTCAGCCTCGGGCTGGCCGTCCTCGCCAGGGTGGCGCTGCAATTCGACATACAGGCGATCTGGGAACATCCGGGCCAGTCGATCCACCAATACATCTGCCGCCGGGCGCTGACCCTGTTGCAGAAGCATCCCAACAGGACCATCCGGCCCGCCGGTCAAACAGATCAGACCCTCAGACCGATCCGCCAGTTCTTCCATGGTGACCTGCGGCAATTGCCCACCCTTGTCCACATAAAGGCAGGAACTGAGCTTCATCAGGTTCTCATACCCGACCTCAGATTGTGCCAGCAGTACAAGCGGCGCGGGCGCCTTGGGCTTTTCACCCGGTTGCGCCTGCAGATAGGTCAGATCAACCTGACAACCAATGATCGGCTGCACCCCTGCCCCGCTGGCGGTCACGGAAAACTCCAGCGCCGAAAACATGCTGTTCGTGTCCGTGACAGCAACGGCGGGCATCTCTATTTTCTCGCAAAGACCCGGCAGCTTTTTCAGCCGGACGGCGCCTTCCAGCAGGGAATATTCGGTGTGTACGCGGAGATGGATGAATCGGGGATTGCTGCTCATATCGGCAAGCTATCCCAGCAATCGAGAATGCAAAAGCACGAACCTGCCCCGCAGATTCGACAAAACAATCACCACTGATTATTCGGATATTTCTGAAGGTGCTTCAGCACTTGTATGCGCACAATTTGGAAAAGTACTTTACTTTCAATCGGGTGAATGGAAAGTCGATGCGACAATACACCGCCATTAACGCTTAATGGTACATCACAGGGGCAGTTTTTCTTGCCAGATTGCCCATGCTGTTTCTAACATCTAACGGCAAGCTATACGCCCGCTACTCTTTCTACGTCGCATCGAAGGAGAGCACCCAAAGGGCGCAACCGGGTAACGCGACGGGTTTCACACATGAATATCACGTTTCTTCTGAACGGAGAGACTGTGGAGCTGGCGGATGTTGATCCAACAGTGACCCTGCTGGATTGGCTGCGCGAGGATCGCGGTCTGACCGGTACCAAAGAAGGCTGCAACGAGGGCGATTGCGGAGCCTGCACCGTTATGGTGACAGATGAAGGCGGTCACAAAGCGCTGAACGCCTGCATTCTGTTCCTGCCGCAATTACATGGCAAAGCCGTACGCACGGTCGAGGGCGCATCGGGCCCGAATGGTGAGGCGCACCCGGTACAACAGGCCATGGTCGATCTGCATGGTTCGCAATGCGGTTTTTGCACCCCAGGTTTTGTCATGTCGATGGTCGCAGGCCACACCAATGGCGCGACGGATCACGACACACAGCTTGCCGGTAATCTGTGCCGCTGCACTGGTTACGCTCCGATTGTTCGCGCAGCTCAGGCTGCCGAGGATAAACCCGTTCCGGTCTGGGTCAGAGACACACCCGTGGCATCACGGGTATCTTCGCCGATGTTACCGGAATCCTCGGATGAGCTTGCTTCTGTTTATGCCAAACACCCCAATGCCACGTTGGTTGCAGGTGCTACTGACGTCGGACTTTGGGTCACCAAGCAACTGCGTAACCTCGACACGGTTATTTTCCTGAACCGCTGCGACGATCTCAAAGATATCAAGGTGACGGATGATGAAATCCGTTTCGGCGCCATGGTCGACATGAACCGCATGGGCGATGCACTGGCCGATCTGCACCCCTCGTATGCCGAGATGATCCGCCGCTATGCCAGCGTTCAGGTCCGCCACGCGGCCACCGTTGGCGGCAATATCGCCAACGGCTCACCTATCGGAGACAACCCGCCCGCGCTGATCGCGCTGGGTGCCACGCTTCACCTGCGCAAAGGAGATGATCGCCGCGCGATCAAACTGGAAGAATTCTTTATCGACTATGGCAAGCAAGATCGCACCTCTGGTGAATTTGTCGAGGCCGTCAGTATTCCGCGTCAGGTTGACCGACTGAAGACCTACAAGCTTAGCAAGCGGTTCGATCAAGACATCTCGGCGGTCTGCGGATGCTTCAACATCACGGTTGCAGAAGGTGTGATTAAAGATGCTCGCATTGCATTTGGCGGCATGGCCGGAATCCCGAAACGCGCAAGGCATGTCGAAGACGCGCTGGTTGGCAAACCATGGACACACCAGACCATCAAAGCCGCGCAACCCGCGTTCGCAACGGACTACACGCCGATGACGGACATGCGCGCCTCGGCCACTTATCGGCTGGAGACTGCCAAAGCGCTGCTCGAGCGGTATTTTCTGGAGGATCAGGGCGAGGTGACCAACGTATTGGAGGTGTCGGCATGAGTGTGACCAAACCTCTCCCGCATGACGCCGCACCTCTGCATGTTTCCGGGTCGGCACGGTATGTGGATGATATCCCGACGCCGAAGGGTACATTGCATCTGGCGTTTGGTGTCAGCCCGATCGCCAAAGGCAGGATCACATCTATGGACCTGTCGGCGGTGCAAGCTGCCGAAGGCGTCGTGCTGGTAATGACGGCCGAGGACCTTCCCTTTTCCAACGATGTCTCGCCGTCGATTCATGACGAACCGTTGCTATCGGACGGCACCGTCAATTACATCGGCCAACCCGTTTTTCTTGTCGTCGCAACAAGCCATTTGGCGGCCCGCAAGGCGGCGCGACTGGGCAAGATCGAATATGCAGAAGAGACACCGATCCTGACGGTCGAAGACGCCCTTGCCGCCGACAGCCGGTTCGAAGAAGGCCCCCGCATCTATACCAAGGGTGATGCGGATGCGGCCATTGCTGGTTCAGCGCACGTGATCGAGGGCAGCTTCGAACTTGGCGGGCAAGAGCATTTCTATCTGGAAGGACAGGCTGCGCTGGCCGTACCAAACGAAGGTGCGGATATGCTTGTGCATTCTTCGACCCAACATCCGACCGAGATTCAGCACAAAGTGGCGGATGCGTTGGGTGTTCCCATGCACGCCGTGCGCGTGGAAACCCGCCGTATGGGCGGAGGGTTTGGAGGTAAGGAAAGCCAGGGCAATGCTTTGGCCGTTGGCTGTGCCATAGCGGCCCGTATCACCGGTAAAGCCTGCAAAATGCGCTATGATCGCGATGACGACATGATCATCACCGGCAAACGCCACGCATTTCGAATTGCCTATCGCGCCGGGTTTGATGAGAATGGTCATATTCAGGGCGTCTCATTCCTGCACCACGCCATCTGCGGGTGGGCGCAGGATCTGTCCCTGCCCGTCGCGGACCGGGCGATGTTGCATTCAGACAATGCCTATCTGCTGCCAAATGCCCGGATCGAGAGCCATCGGCTGAAAACCAACACCCAATCCGCCACTGCCTATCGTGGCTTTGGAGGCCCGCAGGGCATGGTCGGGATCGAGCGGTTGATGGATCACGCCGCACAAGCGTTAGACCTTGATCCAGTCGAATTGCGCCGCCGAAACTATTATGAACCGGCTCATCCGGTTGCGGAACGCGCTCCGGCAGAGAAACCTCTGGGGCAGCCCGATCCGCACGAAGATCTGACCAGCCGGGGAGCGGTGGAAACCGGCTATGCCCCGGTTCGTCCCCTGCCCTCAGGCGGCAACACCACGCCCTACGGCATGGAAGTCAGCGATTTCGAGTTGCACGGCATGACCGAGGCACTGCTTAAATCCAGCGATTATGCCGCTCGAAAAGCTTCTATTGAGAAATGGAACGCCGAAAACACAGTGATCAAGAGGGGCATCGCGTTCTCTCCGGTCAAGTTCGGCATCTCCTTCACGCTGACCCACCTAAATCAGGCCGGAGCATTGGTGCACGTCTATCAGGACGGCTCGGTTCATTTGAACCATGGCGGTACCGAGATGGGTCAGGGGTTGTTCCAGAAAGTGGCACAGGTCGCGGCCTCGCGGTTCGGCATCCCACTTGAAATGGTTAAGATCACCGCAACCGATACAGCCAAAGTGCCCAACACCTCGGCCACGGCGGCATCTTCAGGCAGTGATCTGAACGGCATGGCGGTGAAGGCCGCATGTGACACGATCCGTGACCGGATGGCTGACTATCTGGCCGAGCGGCATCAGGCAGATCCGTCCTCAGTGGTATTCGCGGATGGCCATGTTTCGGTCGGCGAGGAACGTTATGCTTTCGCCGAGGCGGCTGCACTGGCCTATCAGGGCCGCATCAGCCTGTCGGCAACCGGATTCTACAAGACACCCAAGATCGAATGGGATCGGATCAAAGGGCGCGGTCGACCGTTTTTCTATTTCGCATATGGCGCGTCAATCACCGAGGTGGCCGTCGATACCCTGACGGGTGAAAATCGCATCTTGCGCACGGATATTCTGCATGACGCAGGCGCGTCGCTGAACCCAGCGCTGGATATTGGACAGGTCGAAGGCGGTTACGTGCAAGGCGCAGGCTGGTTGACGACCGAAGAGTTGGTCTGGGACGATAAGGGCAATCTGCGCACGCACGCGCCGTCGACCTATAAGATCCCTGCCTGCTCGGACCGGCCTGACATTTTCAATGTCGCGCTTTGGAATGGCGAGAATCGAGAGGACACGATCTATCGCTCAAAGGCAGTAGGGGAACCACCGTTCATGTTGGGCATATCCGCTTGGCTGGCACTGTCGAATGCCGTGGCCGCCTGCGGGGACAGCTATCCTGCGTTGGATGCGCCAGCCACGGCTGAAGAGGTCTGGCGCGGCGTCCGAAGGATGAAGGGAGACATCTGATGGGATTTGACCTTGAGGCTTTGAGGGAGGCGGTCAAAACCCACGGCAATGTGGCTCGCGTGGTCATCGCCGCAATCAAGGGATCGTCCCCCCGCGAAGTTGGTGCTGCAATGCTGGTTTGGAAGAACGGGCAATCGGGCACTATAGGCGGCGGCACGCTGGAATTTCAGGCAGCTAAGGCTGCGCGATCCCAGACTGCACACGCCCGCCAGACACAACATGCGCTTGGCCCTGATCTGGGCCAGTGCTGCGGCGGGGCAGTGACCCTGCTAAGCGAAATCTATGATCTCGATGCGGTCGACAGCTTGGATGACACCGTTGTTGCACGATCAGCGTCGAACACCGAAATGCCTCTGGCGGTTAAGAGATTGCTGGCTCAGGCCCGCGGTCAGGGCCTGACGCCCGAGCCGCAGTTGCTTGACGGGTGGATGATAGAACCGGTTCACAAACCGGCCCGCAATCTTTGGATTTGGGGTGCGGGTCATGTCGGTCGAGCGCTGGTTGACGTTCTGTCGCCTCTGCCTGATCTGGCAATCACATGGGTCGACACCGGGCCGGAAAGGTTCCCTGAAACTATTCCGGCCGGTGTAACAAGTATACCGACAGTCAAACCAGCCGAACTGGTTCGGCATGCACCGCGTGACGCAGAGCATCTTGTGCTGACTTACTCTCATACACTGGACTTGGAACTGTGCAACAGATTGCTTTCACACGATTTCCGCTTTGCGGGTTTGATTGGTTCGGCTACGAAATGGGCGCGGTTCCGATCGCGGCTTGCCGCCCTCGGGCATTCGCCTGAAAGAATAGCCCGTATCACATGCCCGATTGGCGACCCGTCCCTGGGCAAACACCCACAAATGATCGCCGTTGGTGTCGCAGCACAAGTTCTGCACCCGGCCCGACAAAACGAATTGAAGAAGGACCTGAGCGCGTGACCACTCCACTTCTGAGTTTGCAAGGGCTGACCAAAGCCTACCCCGGCGTCGTGGCCAATGATCAGGTGTCTTTTGACATCGGAGAAGGCGAAGTTCACGCCCTTCTGGGCGAAAACGGCGCTGGAAAATCCACGCTTGTTAAAATGATCTACGGGTTGGTGAAGCCGGACAGCGGCACCATGTTGTTGCGTGGCCAGGCCTTTGCCCCGCCCGAACCGCGCGCGGCACGGGCTGACGGTATCGCGATGGTATTCCAGCATTTCTCGCTGTTCGACGCCCTGAATGTCGCCGAGAATATCGCGCTGGGGATGGAGAACCCACCGCCAATGGGCGATCTGGCCTCGCGCATCCGCGAGGTTTCGGAAACCTACGGGCTGCCGCTGGACCCCTTCCGCATCGTGGGCGATCTGTCGGCTGGTGAGCGCCAGCGGGTCGAGATCATCCGCTGCCTGTTACAGGATCCCAAGCTGTTGATCATGGATGAACCGACTTCGGTCCTGACCCCGCAGGAAGTCGATATCCTTTTTGAAACGCTGAATAAGTTGCGCTCCGAAGGCACTTCGATCCTGTACATCTCGCACAAGCTCGAAGAGATCAGGACGCTATGCGACCATGCCACGATCCTGCGTCTTGGTCAGAATGTTGGCGAGTGCATACCCGCCGAAACCTCGGCCAGGGATATGGCCGAGATGATGGTGGGCTCGACCCTTCAAACTCCGGAACGCTCGGGGCGTGAGTTTGGTGAAGTTGCATTGGATGTAAGTGGCCTCTCGGTCCCATCACCTTCTGAATTTGGCACTGCGTTGAAGAACGTTCATATGACGGTTCGCAAAGGCGAAGTTCTGGGCATCGGCGGCGTCGCCGGTAATGGTCAGGACGAACTTCTGGGCGTGTTGTCCGGTGAGATTCCAACCGCTGCCGACGCAATCAAGTTCAACGGACAAGCCATTGGCAAGAAGGGGCCCACCGCTCGCCGCAAGCTGGGCGTGCTGACCGCACCCGAAGAACGGCTGGGCCACGCTGCCGCGCCAGACATGAGCCTGACTGAAAATGCTTTGCTGACTGGATCGGTTCGCGAAGGGTTGGAGAGCAACGGATTTCTAAAATGGAACGAAACCAAAGGCTTCGCTGAGAAAATCATCGAAGAGTTCGATGTGCGCACACCAGGTCCCGAGAATGCGGCAAGGTCGCTTTCCGGTGGGAACCTGCAGAAATTCGTGATCGGACGCGAGGTGTTGCAAAACCCTGACGTACTGGTGGTGAACCAGCCGACATGGGGCGTGGATGCTGCTGCGGCGGCCTCGATCCGGCAGGCCATTCTTGACCTCGCAGCCAAAGGTACAGCGGTGGTCTGCATAAGTCAGGATCTGGATGAGCTGATGGAGATTTCAGACAGTTTTGCCGCGCTAAACGAAGGGCGGCTAAGTGCCCCGCGTACAACCATTGGTCTGACGGTTGATGAAATCGGCCTGATGATGGGTGGCGCACATGGCATGGAGGTGGCGCATGTTTGACCGCCAAATCCGCCTTCGGCGAGAGTATTTACAAAAAGATGAAAAAAACGGGGGGATGCGCAGATGATTGTGTTGGAGAAACGGCCTCAGCCGTCGAAGGCGTGGTCATACGCGACCCCTTTGGTTGCGGTGATTGCAACTATGATCTTTGGCGGCATTCTATTCGCACTTCTGGGTAAGAACCCGGTTGAGGCAATCGGAACGATTTTCTGGGAACCGCTGTTCGGTGAGTTTGCCTTTTATTACCGCCCGCAATTGCTGGTGAAAGGCGCGCCGCTGGTGCTGATCGCGATTGGCCTGTCTTTGGGCTTTCGCGCAGGCATCTGGAATATCGGTGCCGAGGGACAGTACATCATGGGTGCCATCTTTGGCGCGGGTGCAGGTCTGGCCTTTTATCCTCTGGATGCGTGGTACATCTTTCCGATCATGGTACTGGCCGGTGCTTTCGGGGGCTGGCTGTGGGCGATGATCCCGGCCTTTCTGAAGGTCAGGTTTGGCACCAACGAAATTCTTGTGTCGCTGATGCTGGTCTATGTGGCCGAGCAGTTTCTGGCTTCGGTATCATTGGGTTTGCTGAAGAACCCCGAGGGGTTCGGGTTTCCCGGATCACGCAATTTGCAGTCTTATGAAAGTGCGCATAACGCTGAACTGATCGCAGGGTCGGGAATGCACTGGGGGGTGGTTGCGGCATTTATTGCAGTGATCTTCTCATACGTGCTGCTGAACCGACACATGCTGGGCTTTCACATCCGGCTGACTGGCGAGGCGCCGCGTGCCGCAAAGTTCGCGGGTGTAAATCCGGCGCGACTGATACTGTTTTGTCTGGGCATATCCGGTGCACTGGCCGGGCTGGCAGGGATGTTCGAAGTAACGGGTCCTTCGGGTCAGGTCAGCATCGACTTCAACGTGGGCTATGGCTTTACCGCGATCATCGTTGCCTTTTTGGGCCGTTTGCACCCGGTGGGCATTCTGCTGGCAGGCGGGTTGATGGCGCTGACATATATCGGTGGTGAAATCGCGCAATCTCAGCTGGGTCTGCCCGCCGCAGCCATTCAGGTTTTCCAGGGGATGCTGCTGTTCTTCCTGCTGGCCTTCGATCTTTTGACCAACTACCGCATCCGTGCGGCCCGTAGCGAGGTAGCGTGACCCATGGACCTAGGTGAAATCAATCCCGTACTTCTGGTCGCCTCGTTGATGGTGGCCGCAACCCCCCTGCTTTTGGCCGCGATCGGCGAACTGGTCGTCGAAAAGGCAGGTGTTCTAAACCTCGGCGTTGAAGGCATGATGATCATTGGTGCGATCAGCGGTTTTGCGATTTCGGTCGAGACCGGCTCACCATGGCTGGGTTTCATCGCCGCCGCTATTGGCGGCGCGATACTATCGCTGCTGTTTGTCCTGCTAACGCAGGTGGCGCTGGCCAATCAGGTGGCAAGCGGACTTGCGCTGACGTTATTTGGTTTGGGATTCAGCGCATTGTTGGGTCAAAGCTATGTGGGCGTCAAACCGCCCAGCATGGGTGAAATTAACATCCCATTCATTAGCGACATCCCGGTGATCGGTCCGATCCTGTTCCAGCACGACCCGATCTTATATCTGGGGATCGCTCTCATTGCTGCCGTCTGGGCAGTGCTGAAGTACACGCGTATCGGCTTGATCCTACGCGCGGTGGGCGAAAACCACGATGCAGCACATGCCTTGGGTTACAAAGTCATCAAGATCCGCATCATGGCAATTATGTTCGGTGGCGCATGTGCCGGGCTGGGTGGCGCCTATATCAGCCTGATCCGAGTTCCACAGTGGACCGAGGGCATGACTGCTGGTGTCGGTTGGATCGCTCTGGCACTGGTGGTGTTCGCCAGCTGGAAGCCGTGGCGTGTCCTGTTGGGTGCCTACTTGTTCGGCGGCATCACCGTGTTGCAGCTTAATTTGCAGGCGGCAGGCGTTGCCATTCCAGTCGAGTATCTGGCAATGTCGCCCTATATCATCACGATCCTTGTGCTTGTGATCCTTTCGGCCGACAAAAGCAGCGCACCTGCATCACTAGGCCGGATTTTCCACGCCTCGCATTAGACGGGGCCAACTGAACCAACTTGGGGAGTAACTACATGAAATTCAAATCACTTCTGACAACGGCTACGATAGCGCTGGGTCTGGCGACCGGTGCTGTAGCGCAGGACAAAACCAAAGTCGGTTTCGTCTATGTCGGCCCTGTGGGCGATGGTGGCTGGACCTATGAACACAACAAGGGCCGTTTGGCCGTTGAGGAACACTTTGGCGATAAGGTTGAAACCGTATTCGTTGAATCAGTGCCCGAGGGTCCAGATGCGGAACGTGTGATGACGCAGATGGCTCTGGATGGCGCCGATCTGATCTTCACCACCTCGTTCGGCTACATGGATCCGACCATCAACGTGGCCAAGAAATTCCCGGATGTGAAATTTGAACACGCGACCGGTTATAAGACCGCCGACAACGTCTCGGTCTACTCGGCCCGCTTCTACGAAGGTCGCGCGGTTCAGGGTCACATAGCCGGTAAAATGACCAAATCGAACACCATCGGCTATATTGGTTCTTACCCAATCCCCGAGGTGATCCGAGGCATAAACTCGGCTTATATCCACGCCAAGAAGGTGAACCCCGACGTCGAATTCAAAATTGTCTGGGCCTACACCTGGTTCGATCCGGCAAAAGAGGCTGACGCTGCCACCGTTCTGATCGAACAAGGCGCCGATGTGATCCTGCAGCACACCGACTCGACCGCACCTCAGGCCGCCGCACAAGAGGCTGGCAACGTGATTACCTTCGGTCAAGCGTCGGACATGGGCGAATACGCTCCGATGCCTCGCGTCAGCTCAATCATCGACAATTGGGCACCCTACTACATCGCGCGGGTTCAGGCTGTCGCGGATGGCACTTGGTCAACCGCCAACACCTGGGACGGCATTGGCCCGGGCATGGTTGAGATCGGAGAAATCTCGGATGCGGTTCCGGCTGACGTCAAGGAAGAAGCCCTGGCCCTCAAGGCGGCGCTTGCCGATGGCAGCTATCACGCCTTCACCGGTCCGCTGAAAAAGCAAGACGGCAGCGACTGGCTGGCCGATGGCGAGACCGCAGATGACGGCACGCTGGCTGGCATGAACTTCTACGTCGAAGGTCTGGAAGGTGAAATACCGCAGTAAGACCTGACCCCAAAATCATCAACGAGGCCCGCATGTTTTTTTGTGGGCCTTTTTTTCTCGCTTTTGAACCCTAATCCGCTCTTGCCGTTCTGCCTAGATGCTGCAGGCGTATTCGGCAGGTCGAAGCCCCTTGCCGACCTTGACCCACAGGTGCCCGTCAATTGCCTGAGTGAAATGACCGAATGTCGGCTGCGAGTCCACTTCAACCAATGCTGCGGTTCGAACAAACGGCAACTATTTGTCCAAAGCCGCCTTCGAAGTTCTGGTTTGCTGTAAAGTTAAATTGCGAAAATTTCGGTGTGGGTTTTTTGCTTGCAGTGTCTTTTGGTGCGCCTCATTGCTTACTCCCTTGCTGCCACACACGATGAGGATGACTATTGTTAGCTTCCCTAAGAACGTGGAATGTTTTTGAGGTGCGATCAGCAAGAAACAGCCCCCTTATGTGACCCAGAAGGCCACTTTGGATACTTCCCGATTGCCGTCATACACTGGGTCCGGAACGTATAGAACGATGCTCAGCGAAAAGTTGCTTTTTTGCGCGCGACAAGAAATTATACAATTGCGGAAAATTCAATTCTTAACGCAGAAATGTGACGGAGCGACCAGTGATGGCGGACGATAAAATTCGAAACATGGAAGAATTTGCCCGAATGAGTGGTATCTCTCGTCCTACAGTCTCGAAGTATTTCAATGACCCAGCCAGTGTCCGAGCCAGCACACGTACGCGGATTGAGGCTGCATTAGAGCAGTATGATTATCGCCCCAACATCTATGCGATGAACCAGAATCGGAAGTTGACAAAGAATGTTGGGGTTGTGGTGCCCCTATTGTCGGATCCCTATTTTGCGGAGATTGCGCGAAACCTTGAACAAAGATGTATCGCCGCAGGGTATCGCCCAACACTGTTCAGCTCACACGGGGATCCCGCATTTGAGGTCGAGGTTCTGGAGACGCTCCGGTCTCTCAAACCCGCTGGTGTCCTGTTGGCTCCACTGGGGCGCGCGTCGGACCGGAAGGCACTGGAAAAGTTTTGCGAAGACGTCCCCACTTTGATTTTCGACAGTAGCGTCGATGAGATTGGTCTTGCTTTTGTAGGCTCTGATAACTTTCAGTTCACAGCCCATATCACAGACTACTTGTGCAGGACGGGCGAACCGCCCTGCTTTTTTGAGATGAAAACCCCCGCAAACCCGAACGCGCA
Source organism: Ruegeria halocynthiae (assembly GCF_900106805.1). Taxonomy (GTDB): domain Bacteria; phylum Pseudomonadota; class Alphaproteobacteria; order Rhodobacterales; family Rhodobacteraceae; genus Ruegeria; species Ruegeria halocynthiae. Next base: position 32,237 of record NZ_FNNP01000008.1, on the reverse strand, counting down.
CCGGCGTCGTCAAAGCTATCTGAATGCGATGGAGGAATTCGGTCATTCTCCGGACGTCATTTCTGTTGAAGGTGAAGGTTGGGGGTTCGAAGAAATTGGTCGCCTAGGCGGGCATGAGGTGCTGGATCAGGGGCGCTTTTCGACCAATACGATCTTGTGCAGCAATGATCGATTGGCAATTGGCCTGCTGACCGCCTGTTATGAAAAAAATATCCGCGTAGGGCGTGGCGACGACTGCGCGATTCGGGTCGCCGGACAAGACGGTCACCCCCATTCGCGCTATACTTGCCCGCCGCTTACGACGATTTCACACAACTACGACGCGGTATCTCAGACCGCGGCCGAGGCACTTTTCACAGCGATTGAGGGGCAGGTATCACCTTGGAAAAGCACGAGACTTGAGGGGAAGTTGATTTTGCGGGACTCCGCGTAGACTCCGAATAACTTTACGCGCGTAAAATTTACATTGACGCCGCGTTGCTTATCCGATTAGCCTTGTTGCACAACATCCAATCAGGGAGGAAACCGGATGTCCTTGAAGAGCACGCTTTGTGCTGCAACTGCGCTATCGCTGATTACAGCAACTGGTGCTTTCGCAGCCGACCCTTCCGCAACGATCACAATCGCCACAGTTAATAATGGCGACATGATCCGTATGCAGGGTTATACCGACAAATTTACCGAAGATACCGGCATCGCAGTCGAGTGGGTCACACTGGAAGAAAACGTACTGCGCCAGCGTGTCACGACCGACATCACCACCAAAGGTGGGGCGTTCGACATCATGACAATCGGCATGTACGAAACCCCGATCTGGGGCTCGAACGGGTGGCTGGTTCCGCTGGACGATCTGTCCGAAGACTACAATGTTGGTGACATCCTGCCTGCAATGGCAGGTGGCCTTTCCCATGACGGAACGCTCTATGCGGCACCGTTTTATGGTGAAAGTTCGATGATCATGTACCGTACGGACCTGATGGAGGCTGCGGGCCTCGAGATGCCGGACGCGCCAACATGGGACTTTATCGCTGAAGCTGCCGCTGCAATGACCGACCGCGACGCTGACATCAACGGCATCTGCCTGCGTGGTAAGGCTGGTTGGGGCGAAGGTGGTGCGTTCATCACTGCTATGTCCAACTCGTTCGGCGCACGTTGGTTCGACATGGACTGGAACGCGCAGTTCGACACAGAGCCATGGGCCAATACGCTTACTTTCTACAAGAACATGATGGATGCCTCCGGTCCGACTGGATACGCGACTAATGGGTTCAACGAAAACCTGTCGCTGTTCAATCAAGGCAAGTGCGGCATGTGGATCGACGCGACTGTTGCGGCGTCTTTCGTAACCGGTGACGATTCCACAGTTGCTGACAGCGTTGGCTTTGCACTTGCGCCCGACACAGGTCTGGGCAAGCGGTCAAACTGGCTGTGGGCATGGGCATTGGCAATTCCGGCTGGCACCCAGCAGGAGGCAGAAGCCAAGCAATTCATCGAATGGGCAACCTCGACGGGCTATATCGATCTGGTCGCCGAGAATGAAGGCTGGGCCAATGTCCCTCCGGGCGCGCGGACGTCCCTGTATGAAAACCCAAACTATCAGGCTGTCCCGTTCGCTCAGATGACGCTCGACTCGATCCTGTCGGCTGATCCGAATGATTCCACCGTGGAACCAAGCCCCTATGTTGGCATTCAGTTCGCGGCAATCCCGGAATTTGCAGGCATCGCAACCGAAGTAAGCCAGGAATTCTCAGCCGCTTATGCTGGTCAGCAGACCATCGAAGAAGCGCTTGAGAAAGCTCAGGCCATTACAAACGACGCAATGGAAGCCGCAGGTTACCGCTAAGCGTCCTGATATCAGGGGGCGCATCCGCTGCCCCCCGATCCCCACGACTTTCAAAATTACCTTTGTTACGATCCAGTTCGGTACACCCGTCCACAGGAGAGGACCGTCCAATGGCCACCAAAGCCTCCAGATCCGCCGCCCGCTTTATGATGGCACCCGCAGTGGTCCTGCTTTTGGGTTGGATGCTGGTCCCCCTGATCATGACCTTGTGGTTCTCGTTCACCAAATACCTGCCCCTACGCGGTGACAGCATTGACCGAGGACTGGATTGGGTTGGGTTTGCGAACTATTCCCGGTTCCTGTCGTCCAGTTCCTTCTGGCCCTCTGTGCAAACAACGCTTGTGATGGTGGGTGGCGTGCTGTTGATCACACTCGTGCTCGGCATATTGCTGGCGATCCTTCTGGATCAGCCGATGTGGGGTCAAGGCGTTGTTCGCATCCTTGTAATTGCACCGTTTTTTGTCATGCCTACCGTGTCTGCGTTGGTTTGGAAAAATATGCTGATGGACCCGGTCAATGGTATCTTCGCCCATCTCTGGCGGTTCTTTGGGGCCGAACCGGTGGCCTGGCTGCAAGACGCATCGCTAAGCTCGATTATCATGATCGTTTCCTGGCAGTGGTTGCCATTTGCCACACTCATTCTTCTGACAGCCATTCAGTCACTTGATAGCGAACAACTTGAAGCGGCTGAAATGGACGGCGCACCCGTGCTGAAACGTTTTTGGTTTATTGTGCTGCCGCATCTGGCCCGCGCCATCACCATCGTTGTTCTGATCCAGACGATCTTTCTATTGTCGATCTTTGCCGAGATTTTCGTGACCACAGGCGGCGCTTTCGGCACCCGAACCCTCACCTACCTGATTTTCCAGCGTGTCATCGACAGCCAGAATATCGGGCTGGGCTCTGCTGGCGGTGTTTACGCCATCATCCTTGCCAACATAGTCGCCATCTTTCTGATGCGCATCGTCGGCAAAAATCTGGACGCCTGAAGGGGTTGATCACATGTCACGCACTGTCACAAAACAACGCAAGATGATCACCACCGCTGCCGCCTGGACAATTGGCCTGATTATCTTTTTTCCGATCTACTGGACCATCCTGACCAGCTTCAAGACCGAGGCACAGGCGATCAACGATCCACCGCTGTTCTTTGCCTTTGACTGGACGCTGGAAAACTATGCGCTCGTGCAGGAACGGTCTGACTATATGAAGTTCCTGTGGAATTCGGTGATCATTGCCGGCGGGTCCACAATACTTGGCATCCTTGTGGCAATTCCCGCAGCCTGGTCCATGGCCTTTGTACCCTCCAAACGGACCAAAGACGTCCTGTTGTGGATGCTCTCGACCAAAATGCTGCCCGCAGTAGGTGTGCTTTACCCGATCTCGCTGATTTTCGTTCAGTTCGATCTGCTCGACACCCGTGGAGGTCTGGTGGTTGTGCTGATGCTCATCAACCTGCCGATTATCGTCTGGATGCTATACACCTACTTCAAGGAAATCCCCGGCGAAATCCTTGAAGCCGCGCGTATGGACGGTGCAACGCTGAAAGAGGAAATCCTCTATGTGCTGACCCCAATGGCAATCCCCGGTATTGCGTCCACGATCCTTCTGAACTTCATCCTTGCGTGGAACGAAGCGTTCTGGACACTCAACCTGACGGCGGCCAATGCGGCCCCGCTGACGGCCTTCATTGCCAGTTACTCCAGCCCCGAAGGCCTGTTTTTCGCAAAACTCAGCGCGGCCTCGACTATGGCCATCACTCCAATCCTCATCCTTGGCTGGTTCAGCCAGAAACAACTGGTCCGCGGCTTGACGTTTGGCGCGGTGAAATAGGGAACCTGTACTATGGGACAGATACAACTCAAACAAGTGACCAAGAGCTTTGGCGATGTACAAGTCATCCCGCCCTTGGACCTGATCATTCAGGACGGAGAGTTCACTGTTTTCGTCGGCCCCTCGGGCTGTGGGAAATCAACACTCCTGCGTCTGATTGCAGGGCTTGAGGACATAACGACAGGTCATATTGAGATCGACGGTCAGGATGCAACAGATGTTGTGCCTGCAAAACGCGGTCTTGCGATGGTGTTCCAATCCTATGCGCTCTACCCGCATATGTCAGTGCGTAAGAACATCGCCTTTCCGTTGCGGATGGCCAAACTGAATCAGGTTGAGATTACCAAGCGGGTCGAACGGGCCGCATCAGTTCTGAACCTGACCGACTATCTGGACCGTCGTCCGGGGCAGTTATCAGGGGGTCAGCGTCAGCGGGTCGCCATTGGTCGCGCCATTGTCCGTGATCCGGCAGCGTTCCTGTTCGATGAGCCGTTGTCAAACCTCGATGCCGCACTGCGAGTCGGTATGCGTCTTGAAATCAGTGAACTGCACAAACGTCTGGAAACAACGATGGTCTACGTGACCCATGATCAAGTCGAAGCCATGACGATGGCCGACAAGATCGTTGTGTTGCAGGCCGGTGTAATTGAACAAGTGGGCACCCCGCTGGAGCTCTATCATACCCCACGCAATACATTTGTAGCGGGTTTCATCGGGTCGCCCAAGATGAACCTGATGACCGGAGGCGAGGCCGCAAAACACAACGCCCATACCATTGGTGTGCGTCCCGAACACATCGATGTCGTCGAAAGTGGCGGTCAATGGCAGGGGACAGTGGGCGTGGCTGAACATCTTGGTTCTGACACGTTCTTTCACATTCACAATACCGGCTTGGCCGAGACATTGACGGTCCGTGCCATCGGCGATGTGAACCTAAAGCACGGCGATACCATTCATTTGGCGCCAAGGGTTGACGAAATTCATCGCTTTGATGCTGACGGGTTGCGGATCGCATGATGCGACTGGCTGGAAAATCAGCGCTAATCACCGGTGCGGCACGTGGTATCGGGTTGGCCTTTGCCAAAGCCTATGTGGCCGAAGGCGCGCGGGTCGCGATTGCCGATATTGATCTGGATCGTGCCAAGACGGCCGCTGCTGACATGGGTCAAGCAGCAGTAGCGGTGCAGATGGATGTGACCAGTCAGACCAGCATTGATGCGGGTGTCGCAGCCACCATAGATGCATTCGGCCGGATCGATATTTTGATCAACAACGCCGCGCTGTTTTCCGCGGCGCCGGTCGTTGAGATCACGCGCGCAGATTACGCCCGCATCTTTGACGTCAATTTCAGCGGCACGCTTTTCACCCTACAGGCGGTCGCCAAGCATATGATCGAAAGCGGCATCAACGGGCGTATCATCAACATGGCGAGTCAGGCCGGGCGGCGCGGCGAAAGCCTTGTGGCGGTTTATTGCGCCAGCAAGGCGGCCGTCATCTCATTGACGCAATCGGCCGGGCTGAACCTGATCCAGCACGGTATTAACGTGAACGCCATCGCGCCCGGCGTTGTGGACGGCGAACACTGGGACGGCGTCGATGCTTTCTTTGCCAAATACGAAGGCAAAGCCCCGGGTCAAAAGAAAAAAGAGGTCGCTGAAGCAGTGCCTTTCGGGCGGATGGGTCAGGCCGAGGATCTTACCGGAATGGCCGTGTTTCTTGCCAGCGATGATGCCTCATACGTCGTGGCGCAGACTTACAATGTCGACGGCGGAAACTGGATGAGCTGATGATGCATCAAACAAATGGTATGCCCGCTGTGGAACTCTCGGATGCGACGCTTGGCGATTTGCCAGACGGCGTCTCAACCCCGAGCTACGACCGCACAAAACTCAGCCCCGGCATCGTCCATATCGGTTTGGGAAACTTCCACCGCGCGCATCAGGCGTGGTATTTGCACCGTCTCATGCAGCAAGGTCTGGCCTTTGATTGGGCCATCATTGGTGCCGGAGTGCGCCCCAGCGATGCGGCAATGCGCGCGCGATTGGTGCAGCAGGATTGCCTGACAACCCTGGTTGAGCTGGACCCTGACAGCGCGTCGGTCGAGGTCATCGGGTCGATGATCGATTTTGTTGAAGTCCACCCTGAAAACGCCCCCCTGATCGCTGTGATGTCTAACCCATGCATCCGCATCGTGTCCCTGACGGTCACCGAAGGCGGTTATTATCAATCTGAGGCGGGCGGGCTTGAGGTCGATCATCCTGACATCGCGCACGACATTACCAACCCTGACCGCCCCGTCACCGCGTTCGGTGCGATGATCGCGGCCTATCGCGCCAGACGTAATGCCGGATATCCGCCCTTTACCGGCCAAAGCTGCGACAACCTTCAGAACAATGGCGACGTATTGCGACGTACCGTTGTTGAACTGGCGCGATTGACAGATCCGGACCTTGCCCAGTGGATCGACCAAACCGCCCGCTTCCCCAATGCAATGGTTGACTGCATTGTTCCCGCAACAGGCGATGCGGAGCTGTCCTCAATCAGACGGCTCGGAATCGACGATCATGCGCCCGTCACCCATGAAAACTATCGCCAATGGGTCATAGAAGACCAGTTTTGCGCAGGTCGTCCGCCATGGGAACGGGCAGAGGTCACGATAATTGACAATGTGCACGCTCATGAAAGCATGAAGATCCGTATTCTGAATGCAGGACATCAAGTATTGGCCAACGCGGGTGAAATACTGGGCATCAAGACGATCACCGATTGCATGGCTGACCCGCTGACGCGCGCGTTCTTCCACAACGTCCAGACCCAGGAAATATTGCCCTATGTGGAAGCCGTGGAGGGGACCACCCCGCAGGATTACCTTACCTTGGTTGAAAAGAGATTTTCGAACCCCAAGATCCGCGACACCACGCGCCGAGTGGCCTTTGATGGCTCATCCCGGCATCCCGGTTTTGTTTTGCCAATATTGCGGGATGCACTTGCCTCCGGTGGCCCCGTTGAAGGACTGGCGCTGGTTGAGGCCCTGTGGGCCCGCATGTGCGCAGGTATTCGCGAAGACGGTACGATCATTGATTCAAATGATCCACATTGGGACCAGTTGAATAAGGCCGCTCTGCGCGCGAAATCACGCCCTTCTGCCTGGCTGGATATGCATCAAACTTACGGCAATCTGTCAGACCATACACGGTTTTCTGACGCTTTTTCGCGTTGGCTGAACCTGATCTGGAGCGATGGCACCTATGCTGCTCTGAAAACATATTCCACCTAAAGGAAAATACACTTGGATCAGGTCACCTACACTATGCTGGACATCACATGACCCATCCGCAAAACACGGTTGTGCTGAAAGAGCTTGCCGTCGAAATTGCAGCGCGCGCAACGGGGTCACGTATCATCGTTGCACTTGCAGGCGCGCCCGGCAGCGGCAAATCCACCTTGGCAGAGCTATTGCAAAATGAACTCCGGAAATCTCATGATCAAAAAGTACAAATTGTCCCGATGGATGGGTTCCATTTTGATGATGCGATTCTGGCTCAATTGGGCCGTTCCCAAAGAAAAGGCGCGCCCGATACATTTGACGTAGAGGGCTTGGAGGTGACCTTGAATCGGTTGGCATCGACTTATCTAACCGCGGACGTGGCAGTGCCAGTATTTGACAGAACGATGGAGTTGTCCCGAGCCGGCGCCCGTCTGATCGACCGAAACACTCGCATCCTACTGGTCGAAGGGAACTACCTACTTCTTAAGGACTCACCATGGAAGCGGCTTCACCAGTTTTTTGACCTGGCAGCAATGATTACCTGTCATGAGCTAACTTTACGTAAGCGGTTGCAGAAACGATGGAACGACTTTGGGTTCAGTCAGTTGGACGCGATCATGAAATTGGAAAACAATGATCTCCCCAATGCGATGCGGGTCATCGAGGGCAGTGTGCATGCCGAATTCATCCTTTTGAATGAATAGATGGCGCTCCGATTTCACCTGTTGACGGGTAAATTTAGCTGCCAGAACTAGGCTATGTGTTCTTGCACCGGTCACAACGATGGATAAGCTGCCCTTGGTGCGCTGGTAGGGAATGTAAGTAAAGTCCGCAAACTGTGAACAGCGGCGGTTCTGTTTTTTGCTCCCGCAGCGAATGGCTGCAAAGCGGGCTGCGAATGCAGCATTCAGACGGGGTGCCCAATGTCGGCTTTGGGCCGAACTCGCAGCGCTAAGTGCTACTCAGGGTTTGGATGCTGCACCGCCTCCGAGGTCTGCATTGAGCCCAAACCTACGGTTCCTCTGCCTCACCTATCGGCTCGTACCAAACCAGAAACCGGTCATCTAGTTCCGCTTGAATTGCTTTCAAAACGCCGCATGCTTCGGTCTCGAAGTTGTCAAAGTCCTCCTTTGACCAGAGACTGGGTCCACAGGGATCTGCCCAGTCTAACGCTCTATCGTGAATTTCTGTTAGTTCAACTAGTTTGGCCTTTATACCTTCCGACAACGGCAAGGTATTCTCTAAGCTTGAATAGCCGCCAAAGGCGGATTTCGTCGCCTCATTCATACCCCACAAACAAGGTCCTCCCCACTCAAACATTAGCCTAATTTCAAATTGCGCCATTGTGTTGGTCAAGCTCTAGGTTGAATATTGTGCCAGCTTTGTTACCGCCACGGCTGCAGCTTTGTCAAAGTCAGCTTCGTCCCGCAAAGCTACCCTTGGTCAGACCCAATCTTGCAAGGGCAACGAGCGGCATTTGCGCGGCCAGCTTTACCAGCGACCAGACTGCATGTGCCTGCAGGCAACTAATTCCACGCGGGTTTCAATTCCCTGTGCCTGCGGGCCAGCTCCTCTGGCGACTGACCCGCTGTAATGGCGACGGTAATAGTACGCTGAAATTAGTGCCCACTCAGCACCAGCGTGTTTACCGGCATCAGGATCAGACGCAGGCGCAAACCTGCGGCATGGACAACCCCAATGGTGTCCACAACATGCAGGAATGATTTCTCCCAGAACCCAAGGTTTTCGTCTTCCAGCTTGGCATGGTTGTCGGTGTAGATATTCGCCAGACAGTTGCTGCCCGGCGGCACGTCATCCGCCATGCTTTTGTAGAGCGGTTCAAGATACACAAGGATCGAACCCGGTTTGGTATTGGCCTGCACATCCCGCAATTCATCGGACGGCCTTATCTGTCCCGAAGGGATCACATCCTGCACTTCGACGACAACAACAGGAATCACAGTGAAAGGTTTGGTCATGCAACCAAGCTCGCCGATCATGCCCGGTTTGATCACTTGCGCCGAAAGTTGGTTGAACGCGGCCTGAAACCGGTCGTGCCCCGACGATGACGGCACCAAAATGCCAGCCGGCCGCAACAGAGGGCTGACGTAATCCCCGACCTGAAGGCCAAATTGCTCAATACGGCCGGTCACGCCTGCACTGACAATGGTCTTGTCCAACTCGGTCAAAGCCGCATCAAGCTGGGCGTTAGCACTAGCAAGCTGGGCCGGGATCAGTTCTTCGATCTGCTGCACCACGGCCGCCCGCCGCGATGTGGCCGCTGTGAGCTGTGCCTCGCGTTCAGCTACAAGGTTCTCCAACCGGTCAATTTCGGCCAGCCGTACGGCGCTGGATCCTTCGTCGCGCAACGTGGTGTTACGTTCAAGATCTTCAAGCCCCTGATCCAATGCGGCCTTGGCACCTGCAATACCAGCTTCGGCCTCGGCCAAATCGGTCTCGGCTACCTTCAGCGAAGCCTGAACCTGAGCGATCTGTGCATGTGCCGCCTCGACCAGTGCGGTTTGGGTGAAATCTTCGATCCGGAAAATCGGCTGACCCGCGTTCACATGTTCATTGTTGCGAACATACACTTCGGACACGCGGCCCCCAAGTTGCGGCAAGATCGTAACAGTTCGGAAATATGAGGCCGCTGTTTTGCTGGCCGGATGGAAGTAGAACAAAGTGGTGATCACAGTCAGCGCCAGAATAGCGCAGGTCGTCAGCCCCCAGCGCAATTCGTACCACATGGTGAATAGGGTGATCTCATGCCCAATCCGTTTGCCTTGAACAAAGCGACGGAACAGATAATCGGGAAGCACGGTGATCAGTGCACACAGCATCGTCTCAATCATGGTTCAGTGCCCCTGCGCTGCCGGTTCAGATGGTTCGAGTTCTATTTCCGGTTCAGGTGGATCAGGAACCACTTCTTTGTCTTGACCCGGTGCCAATGATCGAATGGCATCCGCAATCGATCGCAGCGGAGCAGCAAAATCTGGGAACTGGAAGCCAGCAACCAGAATTGCCGCGATCCAGAATATCCCATTGTGGGTAAACAAGGCTAAAAGCGCCAATATCCCAACCAATTGGAATTGCGGGTGATTGTTTTCATGTGCCATTTTTTCCGGGATCGAATGCAGCGTGAAATACGCGACCCCAATCAGCACAACCAAGCCGATCGTGAACACGACCATAAAGGTGAAGAGGTAATCACTCCCGTCCGCCTGGGTGACATATGACGGAATGTGCCCCGTCGCCATCGGGTGAATTTCTGCCGAGTTCACGTTCATCTCCGAATCTTGCGTTGTTTGCACTAAAAGCAGGCTGACCGCATCCGATCAAGTTTCCATTGTTGTTCGCTTGAACCTTTTCGTTCGGTAAGACCCATGGCATGGTCGACCCAAGACTCGATCACCGACCTAACACTCCACTGCGCTGACGGCGAAAGACAAGAGAACATCCATGATTGATTTCCTGATTATCGGTGGGGGCATTGCCGGGCTGAGTGCGGGCGCTCGCCTGTCCGAATACGGCATAGTCACCGTGTTAGAGGCTGAAGACGCGCTGGGATATCACACATCAGGTCGCTCTGCCGCACTGTTCGAGAAAGGCTACGGCCCGGCCTCGGTCAAGACCCTGAACGAAGCAAGCGCCGAGTTCTTTGAAACAAACGCCTACCTGACTCCACGCGGTTTGGTGCTGGTAGGCGGACAGGATCAGGGGGAGTTGTTTGAAAAGGATGCCAGCGACCTGGGGGTACAGCGGATTACGCTAGAGGACGCCTCGGGCCACATCCCGATTCTGAATCCTGACACAGTTGGTTACGCAGGCATCAGCAACAGCGCCTTTGACATCGATACGGATCGGGTGATGCAAGACTTTGCCCGGGTCATCCGGCGAAATGGCGGTTCGGTTCTGACCCGGCAGAAGGTCAGAGGCTTACGTAAATCCGATCACTGGATCGTCGATACCTCTGAGACATTCGAAGCACGCAACCTGGTAAACGCTGCTGGTGCTTGGGTCGACGACGTGGCCCGGCTGGCAGGGATCACACCGATTGGGATCACACCCTATCGTCGGTCTATGGCTCGCCTTCCTGCACCGGGGGGCCATGACTTACGAAACTGGCCCATGATGTTGGGGGTGGGCGAGACCTGGTATGCCAAGCCCGATGCAGGCAAGCTGCTGGTCTCTCCTTGCGAGTCGGACCCGACCACACCTCATGACGCCTATGCTGACGACATGGTTCTCGCCGAAGGATTGGCGCGATACGAAGATATGGTTACCGAACCCGTGACACGGGTGGAAACCAATTGGGCGGGACTACGGAGTTTTGTCGCCGATGGTACGCTGGTGCTTGGGCCCGATCCGAGCGACTCATCATTCATTTGGTCAGCCGCTCAGGGGGGATACGGGTTTCAGACTGCGCCAGCCGCGGCGCAACTGGTGGCCGATCTTGCAACCGGCAATGCCCCTCGGCTGGATGCGGCAACCGTGCAGGCACTGTCACCCGACAGATTGCATCGATGACCGCGCGCAAACTGCCACCAAATGCCAGCGTCGCCACCGAAGGAGAAGGCGATAAGCTCATCGCCCCGGCTGCGAGCCGAAATGCGGCGGTGCTGTGCGATCTTCTGGAACGAACCGCCCCGCCATCAGGCCGCGCCTTGGAACTGGCCAGCGGTACCGGGCAACATATCTCGGGTTTCGCCCGACGGATGCCCGGTTTGCACTGGCAACCTAGCGAAGTCACCGTCGAGCGGCGTGCAAGTATAGATGCCTATACCAGGGATCTACCCAACATCTCTTCGGCGGTTCATCTGAATGCAACCGCGCCGGACTGGCACAAGACCATTGCCCGACAGGATCTGGTGGTGCTGATCAATCTCCTGCACCTGATCAGTTTGCCCGAGGCAGAGACCCTTATTGCCGAGGCCGCGTATGTTCTGAATGCAAATGGACGTCTGGTGCTATACGGCCCCTTCAAGCGTGATGGGCGATTGACCAGCGATGGTGACCAGCGGTTTCACGATGCATTGGTTCAAAAAGACTCGGAAATTGGTTACAAGGACGATGCTCAGATACTGGCGGTGCTGAAGGATCACGCCCTCGAACCGATCGAGGTCGTTGAAATGCCCGCCAATAACTTGGCATTCGTCGCGCAAAAAAGCTGAAATCTGATCAGGATCAAAGTCTGCCCCGCCTTCCATCATTCATATGCAATTTATCATATGTATTTGAAGGGATGTTGATATGAGCTGGCAGGATTCACTGAATGGAACGCGTAGTAGTTTGCGTAATCTTAACGGTGCCATTCCCGATACCACGCGCGCATTTGGGGCCTTGGGAAAATCGGTCAAGGAAGGCGGGACACTGGATTACAAAACTAAGGAGTTTATTGCGTTAGGCATGTCGATCGCCATTCGGTGTGAGCCTTGCATTACTCTGCATTCCGAAGCGTTGGTCAAAGCAGGCGCCACGCGCGATGAAGTTTCGGACGTTCTGGCTATGGCCGTGCAGATGGGTGGCGGTCCATCCATGATGTATGCGGCGAAAGCTTTGGATTGCTTTGATGAATTGAACGTCTAAAAAACCCACCAGAGGCGGGCTTTTTAAGGCGGTACTGATAAGTACCGCCTCGTTATTTTATATCAGCCGTCTTTACGGATGGTCTCATTCTTCGGATCATAGGGGCTGTCGCAGGTCACGACCGCATCCCACAACTTATCCTGAATTTTGACCTGCAGCTTGGTGCCTTCAACCGCCTGCTCGGGCTTTACATAGCCCATGCCGATGGATTTCTCGAAGGCTACCGAGTAACCGCCCGAAGTCAGACGGCCCACGCGTTCACCTTCCGGTGTGTATAGCACCTCACGGCCCCACGGGTCGGCATCGTCCGGCCCATCGATCAACAGGGTGCAGCACTTCACGCGAACACCTGTCTCTTCCAGCTTCGCCTTGCCATAAAAATCCTTGGACAGGTCGACAAAGCGCGGCAGATCGGCCTCCAGCGGGGTCGCGTCGCGGCCCAGTTCGGTGCCAAAGGCACGATAGGATTTCTCCTGACGCAGCCAGTTCTGCGCGCGCGCTCCAACCAGCTTCATACCGTGCTTCTCACCGGCTTTTTCCAGCAGGTCGAACAGGTAGTTCTGCATCTCGATCGGATGGTGCAGTTCCCAGCCCAGCTCACCGGTATAGGCCACACGGATCGCGTTCACCGGGCACATGCCCAATTCGATCTGGCGCGCCGACAGCCATGGGAAGCGTTTGTTGGACAGCGCAGTTTCCGGATCCGCGTCTTTGATAACCTCTTTCAGAACGTCACGCGACTTGGGACCGGCGATGGCGAATACGCCCCACTGGGTGGTTACGTCCTGGATCTCGATATAGCCGAACTCCTCCATCTTGTCCTCGGCCGCCTTCCGCAGATAGTCGGCGTCATACTCGGTCCATGCCCCGGCAGAGACGATGTAGTAGTTGTTCTCACCAATACGGACGATGGTGTATTCGGTGCGGGTGGTGCCGTGTGAGGTCAGCGCATAGGTCAGGTTGATGCGACCGATCTTGGGCAGCTTGTTGCAGGTGAACCAATCCAGGAACTGGGTCGCACCGGGGCCTTTGACGACGTGCTTGGTAAAGGCCGATGCGTCGATCAGGCCAACGCCTTCGCGGATCGACTTGGCCTCTTCGACAGCATATTGCCACCAGCCGCCACGGCGGAAGCTCCGGCTTTCATTGTCAAAGTTATCTGGCGCGTCAAGCGGTCCAAAATAGTTGGGACGTTCCCAGCCGTTAACCCAGCCGAACTGTGCGCCACGCGCTTTCTGGCGGTCATAAGCTGGAACAGTCCGCAGTGGGCGGCAGGCTGCACGTTCTTCGTCGGGGTGGTGCAGGATGTAGACGTGCTCATAGCACTCTTCGTTCTTGCGTGCCGCGAACTCGGTGGTCATCCAGTTGCTGCTGTAACGTTTGGGGTCCAGCGAAGCCATGTCGATCTCGGCTTCGCCATCGACCATCATCTGTGCCAGATAGTAGCCGGTACCGCCCGCAGCGGTGATGCCAAACGAGAACCCCTCGGCCAGCCACATGTTGCGCAAGCCCGGAGCGGGACCAACCAGCGGATTGCCGTCGGGTGTGTAGCAGATCGGGCCGTTGAAATCGTCCTTCAGGCCGGATTCGGCGCACGAAGGAACGCGTTCGGCCATCGCCATGTACTGATCCGCAATCCGGTCCAGATCCAGCGGAAACAGGTCAGCACGGAAGCTGTCCGGAACACCGTGTTCGAACTGCGCGGGCGCGCCGTGTTCGTAAATGCCCAGAATCCAGCCACCGCGTTCTTCACGAGCGTAGGATTCGTTGTCGGCATCTCGCACAACAGGGTGTTCAGGATTACCCGCCTCACGCCATTTGACCAACTCGGGGTCTTTATCCATGACGATGAAGGTATGTTCGACCGGGATCGCGGGCATCTTGATGCCCAGCATCTTAGCCGTGCGCTGCGCGTGGTTGCCCGATGCGGTGACGACATGTTCGGCGGTGATAACCACCTGCTCGTCCGAAGGGATGAGGTTGCCGCCCTTCTCGACCATCTTGGTGCAGGTGACTTCCCAGTGGGTGCCATTCCAATGGAAGGCGTCGGCCTGCATCTTGCGCACAATATCAACACCGCGCTGGCGCGCACCTTTGGCCATCGCCTGTGTCACGTCGGCGGGGTTAATATAGCCATCCTCGGTGTGATAGATCGCGCCTTTCAGGTCCGAGGTTTCGATCAGCGGCCAGCGTTCCTTGATCTGGTCCGGGGATAGCCATTCGTACGCCACATCGCAGGTTTCTGCAGTAGACGCATAAAGCATGTATTCGTCCATACGCTCTTGCGTCTGCGCCATACGCAGGTTGCCAACGACAGCAAAGCCCGCGTTCAGGCCGGTCTCTTCTTCAAGTTGCTTGTAAAAGTCGACCGAGTACTTGTGGATGTGCGTCGTCGCGTAGGACATGTTGAAAAGCGGCAGCAGACCCGCCGCGTGCCATGTCGATCCGGACGTCAACTCGTCCCGTTCGATCAACATCACATCATCCCAGCCCGCTTTGGCCAGATGATAGGCAATCGAGGTCCCAACGGCGCCGCCGCCAACGACCAGTGCTTTGACTTGGGTTTTCATAACCGGGCGTCTCCCCTTGAATTCAGCTGCCACCATATGGCGCATTTGCGGGGCCCGGCGCGACATTCATCCGACCAGTGATAATAGAAAAACGACCCGCAATTGATGCCGGCCGTTGTTTGCGCGTAATAATCCGATCAGTTTTTGCCGAACGTACAGCGTTTGGTTCTGCCAGTTACCGCGCAGGACGAGCTTTCGCTTCCTTTTCGAACACGGACGTTGGAGCCACCTGCATTTGCTGCTGAAGCAACCTCTCCACCTCCGCTTAACGCTCCGAAAACGGGAAGTTTCTGCAGAAAACCCTTGATCAGACCGCCACCCGACCCAGAGGGCTCAGCATCGGCCTGGCGCTGATCCGAGAGCAAAATCATCTCAAGCGCCTTTCCGTAGGCCATCTGCAAATTGTCCTGATTCTCGAAAACCTTGCCGCCTGTGATGTCCGCCAGACCTTCTGCGTTGAAATCTGTCGCAGTCAGCGTATTCAGCATCATCGCGCCAATATCCATATTTTCGATTTTCTGCTGTGTTACCTTGTCCTGCATGGCAATCATCTTGCCATAGAGGGTCAGCATTTTATCGGCCATTTCAGGTTGTTCCTTAAGTGGCACATAAATATCTTGCCCTGTCGCGACCGAGGGGAATTCCAACAGTGCATTCAGTCCCGCCAGATCGACTGTTTTCAGAAACTGCCGGATTGTTGCATCGTTTCCGTTGGTGTGCAGACGCAGCACGACTTCTTCATCAAATCCGATGCGGCCTTTGATCTTACGAATGTCGCTTTCTTGAACACCGCCAGACAAACCCCCGGTCACTTCTGCAAACGCCACTCCATCAATGACTGCAAATCCATCAGAGACCTCCATCGCATTCATAACGTCGGCCTGTCTCCCCAGCGCCAACCCAACCATTGTGTTGCGTGCCTTCTTGGGCTTCAAAGTGATGTCAAACCAGGCGATTTCACCATCTTTTTCATAAACATACCCTGACCGAGCCAGTTTACGTATCAGACCATCCCGCCCTTCATTCGTCAGGCGGAACAATTCCTCCTGACTGGAAATGGAGCTGATTAGCGGGGAAAGCTCAAGCTCGGACAATGCCTTCTGAACCGGTTTGCTCTGGGTATCTGTCAGATCGTATCTGGCCCATCCTTCTGGCGGTGTTGGCAGATATGATTTTGCGCCAGCGTCCCAGCTTTTCTTGCGTTCACGTTCGGTCTGTTTTGCAACTTTCTCGGCCTGAAAAACACCGAACCGATCATTGATCGTGTCGATGTAACTGCCAAAGGACAATGTGCCGTCGTGCTTTTTGTCCTGTTGGTAATAGTCAAGACCCGCGACAACAATCGCCGCGATCAGCAAAAACCCAATGAAACGCAGCGCGCCCATAAATCAACCTCAGAATCAATTACTGCTCTGAAGAGATTCAGTTCCATAAAATTGGGGCGCGGGTATGACAGATTTTTGGAATTATCTGTTCGTCGGCATTCAATCTGGAAGCGAAAGAATCTTTCCCGGATTCATGATGTTGTCAGGATCCAGCGCAGCTTTGATCACCGCCATATAGGTGGTCGCAGCGCCAAGTTCTTTCACCAGATAGGGGCGTTTTCCTTGCCCGATCCCATGCTCTCCGGTGCAGGTACCCTCCATCGAGATTGCAAGATCGTTCAGCCATCCCACAAATTCCTCTGCGCCTGAAACCTCGGTCGCGTCGTCCATGTCGATCAACAACAGAGTATGGAAATTACCATCTCCGACATGGCCCACAATCGGGGCCAGTAATCCCAACTCGGCGGTTTTGTCCTGCGCAGCCGTCACGCAGTCGGCCAAACGCGAGATCGGAACACAAACATCCGTAGAAATCCCCTGCGCACCCGGGCGCAACTGCAGGCTGGCCCAATACATATCGTGCCGTGCTTGCCAAAGCTTGTTGCGCTCTTCTGTTGTTGAGGTCGCGGTGAATTCGGTCCCGCCGAACTCTTCCGCGATCTGCCCAAAGGTTTCGGCCTGTTCGACGGCCCCGCTGTCAGAGCCATGAAACTCTAGCAGCAACAGAGGCGTTTCGGGCAGGGCCAACCCCGAATAGGCATTTGCCGCTTTGACCGACATCTGATCCAGCAACTCGATCCGGGCAACAGGAATGCCATATTGAATGGTCATCATCACCGCCTGGCACGCCGCATCCACTGTGGGGAATGAACAGCGGGCTGAGCTGATGGCCTCGGGAATGCCGTGCAAACGCAGCGTGATTTCGGTGATAATGCCCAGTGTACCCTCGGCACCAATCAACAGGCGTGTCAGATCATACCCGGCCGAGGACTTGCGGGCCCGATGTCCGGTGCGGATCACTTGCCCATCCGGCATCACCGCCTCCAGGCTGAGCACATTGTCTTTCATCGTCCCGTAGCGAACCGCGTTGGTGCCGGATGCGCGTGTCGCGGCCATGCCACCTAGCGAAGCATTCGCACCAGGGTCGATAGGAAAGAACAATCCCTGATCTCGCAGATGGGTATTTAGATCGGCACGGGTGACACCTGGCTGTACGACGCAATCCAGATCGCCAACATTGACCGCAAGTATTTTGTTCATCTGGCTCAGATCGACAGATATGCCGCCAGCAGGCGCATTCACGTGCCCCTCAAGCGAGGTGCCGGTACCAAAGGGGATAACCGGCACTTTATGCGCCGCACAGGTTTTGACGATATCTGCCACTTCTTCGGTGGAATGTGGAAAGACAACCGCATCCGGGCTCTGGTTTTCGATCCACGTCGTAGTATGCCCATGTTGCTCACGGATCGCAGCACTGGCCTGCAGACGGTCCCCGAAACTTTGCTTCAGTATTCCTACAACCGTTTTGATCCCGGCTTCATTTCGCGGCAAAGCAGCTGCCTGCACCATCCCATCCCTCTTCGTTCAGGCAAAACAGCCTATAGCATCGCAGGTACAACCTGATCGGGCGGGCGATGACCATCCTCGAAGGTTTTGATATTAATGATTACCTTCTCACCCATCTCGATCCGACCTTCCAGCGTGGCCGAGCTCATATGCGGCAACAGCACCACATTTGGCAGTTGTCGAAGGCGAGGATTTACATTCGTGCCCTGTTCATAAACATCCAGACCCGCGCCAGCGATTCCCCCCGCACGGATCATCCGGGTCAGCGCGTTTTCGTCTAATACTTCACCTCGAGAAGTGTTCACGATCACCGCCGAGGGTTTCATCAATTTCAACCGCCGCGCATTCATCAGGTGAAAGGTCGAAGGCGTCGACGGACAGTTGATCGAGATGACGTCCATCCGTGCCACCATCTGATCCAGGCTGTCCCAATAGGTCGCTTCCAACTCTTGCTCGACTTCCGGGCGCAAGCGGCGGCGATTGTGGTAATGCACCTGCATTCCAAACGCGCTTGCTCGGCGCGCAACGGCCTGCCCGATCCGGCCCATACCGAGAATACCCAATCGGCGCCCACCTACCCGACCGCCCAATAAGGCGGTTGGTGCCCAACCGGTCCAATCACCTTTTTGCATCACGCCCAACCCCTCGGGGATACGCCGTGTGACCGCAAGGATAAGAGCCATCGTCATATCTGCTGTATCGTCGGTCAACACACCCGGCGTGTTCGAAACCAGAATGCCCCGCTGCCGCGCCGTCGCTACATCAATATTGTCGACCCCAGCACCATAATTCGCAATCAGGCGCAAATTCTCGCCTGCCTGTCCCAGAATACCGCCATCAATGATATCGGTGATGGTTGGAACCAATACATCTGCCTCTTTCATGGCGGCGGTAAGTTCTTCGCGTGTCATGGGGGCATCATTGTCACGTAGCTTTACATCAAAAAGCTCGCTCAACCGGGTTTCCACCGCTTCAGGCAACCGTCGCGTAACGACAACACTCAGACGTTCTCTTGGCACTTCGACCCTCCTACTGCTTTGCAAACAGCCGCGCGTCATGTCATCGTGGCGCAGGATTACACGGGGCACAAGAACCCCTTGGGCATCGTCTCAACCTTTTTTACACACGAACTACAGGCATAAGAGCAGACAGGCAGTGAGTGCTAGTTTTTCAGTGAACCGCCATCTTGTGGCGTTGATCTCGATATTTCTTCTCGCGTTCGGCACCATGACCGCATCCGCGCAGGAAAAGCGCGGCCCGGTGACGAATCTGCCACTTCCCCGATATGTCTCGATGAAAGCAGCTGAAGGCAATGTCCGGCGTGGTCCCTCACTGACGCATCGAATCGACTGGGTGTTCAAGAGACGCGGCATGCCATTGCAGATCACAGCCGAATACGGAAACTGGCGCAAAGTCCAGGACCGCGACGGTGCCGGGGGCTGGGTGCACTACGCGCTGCTTTCAGGCGTGCGGACAGTTCTCATCGAATCCGACTTGCTACCGGTTTACGCCACGCCCGATCCAAAATCGCCGGTGAATGCGCATTTCGAAACCGGAGTTGTCGCCCGGCTGGAAAAATGCACGCCCGATTGGTGTCGCGTCTCGGCTGGAGGCTATCGTGGCTGGACCCTCAAGAACAATCTTTGGGGGGTCGAGCCTTCTGAGATTCGAGAGTAACTGACGCCCCCTGTACCCGGTTGCTTCGCCGTTTACGCCTCAGACTGACCGCCGCCACGCTTGGCCAGTTCTTGATCCAGCAGCAAGAGATTCCAGCGATCACCGCTGGCCGCCTTGGCCTTATCCAGAATCGACGTGAACAGGTCTTCTTCTTCTATTTGCTCGGCCAGAAACCAGTTCAGCATATTTTGCGTGCTGTATTCCTTGACCTCATGCGCCAGTTCGAACAGAGCGTTGATCTGCGCCGTGACAGTCTGCTCTTGCGCCAGCGCCTGTTCGAGAACATCAACAGGCGATTCATATTCCGTTTGCGGCTTGGCGATCCCATCCAGATTTATCCGGGCGCCACGCTTGGCGATAAAGTCGAAAATACGCATCGCATGTGTATCCTCTTCAGCGGAATGGCCGCGGAACCAACTGGCGAAACCGGGCAGGTCCTGAGCCTCGAAATAGGCTGACATCGCCAAATAGGTGTATGAGGCATGAAGCTCGTTGTTGATCTGCTTGTTCAGCGCTTCGACGACTTGCGGATTCAGTTTCATCGCTTGTTCCTTTTTGTCTGGATAGCGGACAATTGTTAGCTATGCCTGCAAACGGATAAATGCAACTGGCAAGAACCTTATTTACCAATATTTATCAATAATTTACACATCTTTTAGTGCAATTGAAACGCAATCGCAGATGGTCGAAGCAATGGGCATTGCGGGCAGACGATTTTAGCTATGAACTCTTTGAACGTTACCTATTTTTACACCTTGGAAACCAGCTCAACCCTGATCGTTCACATCGCCAACACGGCGCAGCACTTACCGCCAGACCGCTATCGAAATAATTTTCAGATCGATATCATTTTTGTCCAAAAAAGCCCTTGAACCCCGAAAGCAACAGTCGTAGATAGCCGCTCATCGTTGGGGTGTAGCCAAGTGGTAAGGCAGCAGTTTTTGGTACTGTGTATCGTAGGTTCGAATCCTACCACCCCAGCCACCTTTTCCAGAAAAGACAGGAAAATAAGGGGCAACAGAGCCTCCGGAAAATCCGATGTGACACAGCCAGCCAAAAATCGACACAGCAGTCGGTTGCGCAAACACCGTTACCATGCCGGCCCCTACCTCATGCGCCGTGGCCGTATTTTCTATTTCCGAAAACGCCTGCCAAAAAAACTATCAAACCAGGTCTCAAACCTTTTTCTTTGCCTGTCGCTGCGAACCGACCTCCCGCTCGACGCCGTGAAGCGCGCAGCCGCGCTGCTCACCGTCCTCGAGCAGATGGAGAAAACACACGTGGACGCACTGATTAAAGATTCGCTTACCGACGCTCTGGACAAGCGTATTTCTGAACTTGTCGCGACCAAGGAAGATCGGAAACGAGCTTGGCTCGAGGAGCACGCGGAAGCTCTTGAGGAGCACGCGAAATACCACCGCAAGAAACTCGATTGAAAGCCTTCCGGTCACAGTTTTTCGTCAAGGTAAGCGAACGCGCAAAACCACCACATGCCTGAATTGAAGATTAGTTTGTACAGGTCCGAAACGTAACAAGTGTGGAGAAACTGAAATGGCGATTTGGGAAATCACTTTCAATGTAGCAGCCGCCTAGGCGACGATCACGCTGCTTCTTTTCGTACGTCATCTTTTGAAAACCTGTGGGCGGGATCGATTGAATTACGCTGAACTCGTGAAACAGTTTCGGGAACCCCAGTACTCGGCAGAGCTTATCCGGGCAGATTGCTTCTGCGCCATCGATCGCGAACATCCGCTTTCTTCGCGCCAGAGCCTGACTTTATCGGACCTGGATGGAACGCCAATGGGAGGTCTGCATCCTTCACACCCGTTTCAACGAAAAATCCGGCAGGAGTTTGAAAATGTCGCCGCTGAATACAATCCGACAGTAATCTGCCAGTACTTTCTGCCACTAATCCCCTTTGTGAGTTCAGGACAGTGTTGCAGTATCGTTGATCCGCTGACTGTTGCGACCGAACGTGAGCTTAACTTCTCGAATGGCAAAGTGGTTTTCTTACCCTTCACGAAACCGCTCAGTTATGAATATGCCATTCTCGAACCAAACCACCGACCACCGTCCCAATTGGCATTACAGACCAAAGCGGGATGGAAGGCGGAAGTGTTGAGGATGTTGGATGGTGTAAAGGCAAACCCTCTTTCCTTTTGGATAGATGAAGCTGGGACAGAATAGATCACCATAGAACTTACGATCTGAAAACCAATTTTTGTGTTTGGCTACTGTGTGACCAAAAGCCGGTATTCATGCATGTTGCGGCATCCGTTACTCTGGGCTCTTCGCGGCCATCAGAGCCGGTGCAGCATTGCCCATTGCCCCACATCACACAGACCTTACGAACGGCCCAAACCTGCCATTCAATCACCGATAGGCATGCCACGGTGCGGCCCGTCAGGCCGGCCATTCGCTGCGACTGCAAGATCAGAGGGTGGGCGGACTCACAGTTCGCGGACTTTGCGGCCATCCGCATTTTCACTCCAAAGGACCGTAGTCAGCCCCAAGCGGACATTCGTAACAAGGATTTGCAGCTCCTGCTTCGGACCATAGGCCGTCAGAGATTGATAGGAGGTGTCGTCACACTGGTTAGCGTCGCCGTTGCAAACAGGATCAGGACAACAGCCAACATCTCCATTGAAATCGACCGCCGGAGAGCAATTTCCGCGCCACGCTTCTCAGCCCTGAGAGCCGGAACAAATCTCAGCTTGTTCAGCGCCGCCAGGCCAAGAAGGGCAGAAACGATCACGACCTTGGCCAAAAGTACCAATCCATAGGCCGTTCCGAACAAGGCGACCACAGAGCCCGAAAGCAGCCATGCGAGTGCTGCGCCAGCAACAATCAGGACGGCAACTCCGTAAGCAGCGACATTGCCAAAATGGTGCAGTAGATCGGCCCCAGTGGGAGTGAGCGCCGCTTTGTGCAAGGGCAGAAGAGCGCCAACCCAAAAGGCGACTGCCAGAAGATGAAGAAACAGTAAGACTGCGAGAGGCGCCCTGGGCTCTCCAAGCGAGTGTCCCACCTGAGCAAAGGAAATCGCTATGGCAAGGCTGCCCGCCAAAGCGACCCACTGCCCTACGCGGGGGAGCAGGATTGCCAATATCGCGAGTTCACCCACCCCTCGCCAAATCGCAGCGGTGCCAAGCGGGCTGTCCCAGACAATGCCAAGCATCATTGGGTCCGTCGCGCCCTCAAAGCCCATTCCGGATATCCGCGCCGCTCTGATGCCGAAACGTAGAGCCAGAACGGCGAGACCGAGAAGCGCCGCGCCGACCGCGAGGTGACGTGCAAGGCGCAAAACGGACGCCTCGGCGCGCGTGGCAAAGAGAACGGTGAACAGGATGCTGCCCATCGCCAGCAGCGCCGCGCCGTAGCCAAGTGCTTTCGCCAAAATGGCCAAGACGACAACACCGTCAATGGGGGCCAGTCCGGTCACTCAGCGACCGTGAAAGAGAAGCTGCCCTGCATCGGGTGACCGTCTGACGCCATACCTCGCCAGTCGAAGCGGTAGCTTCCCGGTGCAAGCTCTTCCAACGGCATGGCCCGGAATTCTGTGGCGGGGTCCATACCTGTCTCGCGTTCAATTTCGACGTCGCCATCTGGGGAGGTCAGCGTAATCGAAATGATGCGCATCGGATCATCGAACCGCATGGAAATCTCCGGCGCGTTCGTGACAGTCGCGCCGTCAGCCGGTGTCGTTGCTTCAGACTTTGAATGCGCAGCCGCAAGCATCGGAGCCATTGCAACGGCCAAACCGAAAAGAGTTTGTTTGATCATCTGAGTTGTTTCCTATTCGGACTGGGTATTCAGTTCGTCATGATACTCACGAAGGTCATCGGACCAGGTTGATTTGATAAAGGATAGCACCGCAATGATTTCGTCATCGCTGAGCACTCCTTCATAGACCGGCATACCAGTTGCGGGCGCATTCTCTATCAGCCCGGCCAGGCCAAATTTGGTCAGGGTGAAAAGCGTTTCATCATCGTGGTGCCACGTATGCCCTGTGGCGTCATGCGGAGGTGCCGGTAGCAAACCATCCTCGCCGCGTATCCGCCAGTTTGGCTGTCCTTCCAGGCGTGCTCCGTGGCAGGCAGCACATTGTTCCGCGTAAATTATTTGGCCAATGGCGACCAATTCGGCGTCATCCGGTGTCAATAGACCGACCGCTTTGGTGGGCTGGGCCAGAACGAATGCTACGGTGAAACCGGCGAGCGCAAGGCCACCGGTGACCAATAGTGTTGTGCGCCCAGCCATCAGGTGTTGAACGGCTGCGCGGTGCCCGCGCGGTAGTACACCGTTCCGGATCCAGCCTTTCCCCCAAATGCAATGACGTCATAGCGGGCGGACGGATCGTCGCCCATACCAGGGGAGCCCATTGGCATGCCGGGAACAGCAAGCCCTGTGATGTCAGGCCGATCCTTCAACACGGCTTCCAGTGCTTCAAACGGCACATGGCCTTCAATGACATAACCATCGGCTTCTATGGTGTGACAGGATGCGAGGTTCAACGGGATACCCCGCGCTGACTTCTGTGCCTCGGGGTCGGTCAGTTCCTCAACGGTAACGGCGTAGCCACGTGCGCGAGCCAAGTCGGCCCATGCGTGACAACATCCGCAACCTGGTGAGCTGAGCACGTGCATTGGGGTGCCTGCACGAACGGGAAGAGCGGTCGCGATGAGAGCAGTTGCAGACAGTGCTGTGAAGTAACGACGTGTGATCATGTCTGTCGGTCCTTTGAAGTGAAATTTGAACGGATTGCGGGCGAGCGCCCGTAGCCATTCAGGCTTTCGGAGGACCGGTGGGGACACCCAGTGCGAGGCTCGAAAAATCGGAACCAGCGTGCGTCACACCACCCACTGAGATCACCAATGGAGCAATCGGCGAAATCCCCGCCGTGGCGACAAAATCACCAAAACAGGATGTTGAACCCATGCCGCTACTGGTGTCGCAACAATCCGCAGCAGCTTTTTCGGCATCAGCCAACGGACCGTCGCCCGCCATTTGAGCATTATGACCAGAATGATCCGATCCATGGGTCAAGCCATGCTTCGCGGACGCTGCGGATGCGCCAGAGAATGCAACAACTAGAAGTATCGACAGGACCAGGCGAAACATACCAATACCTACTGGGGGTATGTGGTTTTGACAAGTTACGAGGATGGGTCGCCATATACATCCTAGTTGCACTCATTATGGGTGCGCCACATCTCTGGATCATGCCCGTCCGGAACAGTGGAACATAGATCACCTGAAATTCCGGTAAGACTGATTACTGACTGACTTGCGCATTAGTTGGCAACGGCAATGTCAGCAGGTAGGCGTTTAGCCCAAGGTGTTGCCGGTGATGAAGGTGTACGAACTTTCCACCAGATCGATGACGACATCCAGCTCTTCTGGTGTGGCCGGAGTATAGATCATGACAAAGCCACTCCATCCGGGACGTTGATTGGCCCAAGGGTGTCCTACGGCCCAGCCAGCCTCAATTGCCCGTCGCGCCATTGCAGGGTGCAGCGAAGCGTGCAAGCTGCCATCAGGATGCATATGAGCAAACTCAAACCCACCAACGATAGAGCTCGGTTGGGACAACAACATGTCGGGATCAAGCTGAAAACCAATTGCGCCAGGAAGCGATATGCGTGTCGGGCCAAGTGTGACACCTGGGAATTGCGCAACTCGCTCCAGCAATAGCTGGGCCAAATCGACATCAATTTCGACACCAATCTGTGTATGGGGTACTCCGCTTGTCGTTTCGGGACTGGGCGAGGTGCGCTCCGGCAAGGAGCGCGCTTGTGCGAATGCCAGCGGGCACGTCAATGCCACCGTTGTCGCGGCAGCCGCCAGTAGATTCAGGAACACATTCATTTTGTTGTCAGCCGGTCAAAAGTTAAGAATGAGCGCTCGGCACCATATCAGTTCCCTTGCACACATCATTCAGCCTTTAACGCTTCGACATTGATCAAGACCGCTATTTCGTCGCTCACCGCTGGTGCAA
Source organism: Ruegeria halocynthiae (assembly GCF_900106805.1). Taxonomy (GTDB): domain Bacteria; phylum Pseudomonadota; class Alphaproteobacteria; order Rhodobacterales; family Rhodobacteraceae; genus Ruegeria; species Ruegeria halocynthiae. Next base: position 6,571 of record NZ_FNNP01000008.1, on the reverse strand, counting down.
AGGCCCCAAGTCCGAATTCAGACCGCACGATAGTCGCCGTGGCTGCCAGCCCCAAGGTCGGCGTGCCCTCCTTTTCGCCAAAAGGGTATGGCGCTGACTTGTTAAGCGTTGTTTCCAGAACAACAGGTTTGGTGACGCCATTCATGGTCAGGTCGCCAGAAATATTCGCGGAATTGTCCCCGGTCACTTCAATGCTGGTTGAGGCGAAAGTGACCACGTCATCGTCACTCGCGCTGAAAAAGTCATCGGACATGAAGTGTTGCAGACGGGCGTCCCAGCCCGTGATCATGGATTTTACAGGCATAGACACTGTGACAGATGACGCAGACGGATCATCTTCGTTGAAATCTATCTCGCCGCTAAAACCTGAGAACATTCCAAACGTTTCTGAGAACCCGATGTGGTTGTAGCTGAACAAAACCTGGCTGTGTCCAGGATCCAGCTCGTAAGTGCCACTCTCGGACAACGCGGTTGTCGCGCCCATCGATAAGAGTACCGCCAGCGGGGTTGCTGCCACTTTGAACATTGATACGCTCCCATTTTGACAAGACGTGTTCGCGGAATTGAGTATTGAGCTTTAGCTTTTAGCTGGCCATATTTTTAGTACAAAATGCTCTACTGCGCAACAATGTGTTCTATAGGAGGGGCGGTTGAAAGAAGATCCTAGGCTGATCGCCACACGGCAGGCCGCGCTTGATGCGGCGCAAAGGATACTAGTGGATGAGGGCGTGCTGCACGTAACTCATGGCGCAGTTTCAAAGGCAACTGGCATTTCGCGCAGCACACTTTACAGGCACTGGCCAGATGCGCGTTGTCTGCGTGATGCAGCGTTCAGGCGCATCGCAACACCGCCGAACATACCGCCCAAAACCGATGGCCCGATGCGATCTGACCTGCGCTGGTTGCTCGGAGTACTGATGGGAGCCTTGAATGACACACCATGGGGCCAAATCGCACCTCAAGTGGTCGCTGCTGCGTCCACCGACGAAGAGGCGCGGTTAGTGATAACTGAATTCATGAAAGACAGGTTCGCAAGTGTAGAAGCAGTATTTGCAGCCGCAATCGGTCGCGGTGAGATCACCGACGACGTTCCGGTTGACCAGCTCATAGAACTAGCAGTCGCTGCACCTTATTTTCGCAAGCTCATACGTCACGAGGCCCTGGACGAAGATTGGTTGGATCGACATGTCGATCTGCTTTGCAGTTATGCGAAAACCAATTCTGGACGGTGAGAACCGCCTGAAATTGCAAACAAAGCGGCCAATAAAAATAACAGTTTCCAAGATCGCAGTATGGCTACGTTCGCCGCTTGACATCAGCACGTCGCAGGGTCAATTCGAACCGCTCCCCACAACGTTGACGACTTCACCCTGATTTGTCGCTGCCGCTAATTCACAATGCAACATGAACACCTTTGGGTTCAGTGTCGCCCACGGCAATGTCGACTTTCGGGAACCGGCCAAACATTGCAATGTCCAGTATCCTCCTCGGATGCGCCGTTCGCTGACTTGCACTTAAGTGACTTGAAGCAGCCCAAACTGAACCTTCTCACCCAAGCATTGCAATTTAGTAAACTCGCAACGAAGCGGCATTTAGACTATTTCCGCCCAAAAACCGCTTCCAAAACGCGATCCCCCAAACTGACTTGGTAATGTCAGGTTCAATGCGGGCGTCACGCGCACCAATGCTGCCCGATTAGTCCGTTGCGAAGCAATAAAACAGACCTGCCCCGCCTGAACGTGGCAGATGTTCCTCTCCGCAACCGCGCGAGCCGTGCGATGAGTTCCAGGACACCATGTTTCGGGCATCGTTGAGACCGATACGGTCATGATGCCCGACAATCGCAGATCCATCCTCGCTGTTCGAAGTCCAGTTACTGCATGTTGTGTCACCACCTGCCGTAGAGAAGTATCCCGCAGAATCGGAGCCGGTCAAAATGTCATGTTTGTTCGGCTGACTGCCACGCCCATTGACAGGGTTGCCATTTTCGTCGAGCGCGGTCTGTAGATTAATGTTCACGCTGTCGCTATGCAGGTCCTCAACATTGTTGGCGATGAACTCTCCGTTGGCATTATACCACGGACCCGATCCGATCCGGTCGCGTGCAGAAACGCCATTGGTAATGGTCATTGGGTCGGTGCTGCGATCAATGGACATTGAGGTGCTCAGATAGGCCGCAAAAGTCTTGGAAGAACCGGTCGCGGAGGCAAGCGCATTACAATGAGCATCGGCTCCTTCGAGGCCGCCTAGATTGGCACCGTCGCCCTTGCCGACGCTAGTGATGAAGAACGACATCTCTTCGCCTGCCGATTGCGCGTGTCCGGTTGCCGCGATACAGCAGATAACGAGTGCAGCAACCCCATGGACAGTTGTTCTTTTGATGAACTTCGACATGTGTGTCTCCCTTCGTGCTGTGTAATCACAGATGCTAGTCGTATGTAACCATCGGGTCCGGATGTATGGCACTATGGTGCTGGCGCCATTCACTACAGCCGGTCATGCATGACCGACCCAGTGGCCCTATTCATTATTACACTAGTCCTGTCTTACGTGTTAAGTACGGTCGCTCATCTGTTCCCAGGATTATTTGTAACGATTGACTGAGGGTCGTGACGGAATGACACAAAAAATCGCTTTTTGGACCATACCAATATCCCTCGCGGTTCTGGCCCTGAAACTGCTGGCCTGGTGGCTGACGGGCTCGGTGGCGTTGTTGTCAGACGCAATGGAATCTACTGTAAATGTCGTTGCGGCGCTGCTGGCGTATTTTGCAGTTCGGATTTCCAATATACCCCCTGACAAAAACCACCCATTCGGTCACAAAAAGGCCGAGTATCTTTCCGCCGTCGCCGAGGGCGTACTGATTGTGTTGGCGGCGTTCTTGATCATCAGAGAAGCTGTGCTGGCGCTCCCAAACCCGCATCTTGAGGATGCACCACTTCTTGGAATTGCCGTCAATGTCATTGCAACGGGCGTGAATGGCGCATGGGCCTACCTATTGCTCAAAATCGGCAGGCGCGAGGGTTCGCCTGCATTGGAGGCAAGCTCCCGGCACGTTTTCACAGATGTCATGACCTCAGTTGGTGTGATCTCAGGTCTGATACTGGCGCTTGCCACCGGCTGGTTGATCCTCGACCCGATCCTGGCAATTCTTGTTGCGTTGAACATCTTGTGGGAGGGCTGGAAAGTCATTCGGGCGTCTGTCGATGGACTGATGGATGTGACCCTTTCGGATCATGACTTGCAGACCGTTTCTGATGCAATCGAAGCAAATCTCGGCGCAGCCTTAGAGTACCACGACCTCAAAGGACGCAGATCCGCAAATGTCATCTTCGTCGAGTTTCATCTTGTTGTGGACGGCACAATGCCAGTCAGCGCAGCACACGATATATGCAATGACATCGAGGAAGAATTGGAGCTCTTGTATCCGGGTTCTGTCTTTGTAATTCACCTCGAACCTGATGACGAGTTGAAGGGTGACGGGGTTGGCGCCCACTAAACTGGTCAAATTGATCTGCAAAAACTCTATTGGTTTGACTGATCTGACTAAGACGTTCGGCTTGAAATTCGTCAGACCTAAGCCCGCTGTGGGAAAGCCGGACCAGAAGTAACCTGTTCCCGCACGCCGATCCGTGAAGCCCTTCGCAAATTGGCTGCCGCCGGACTCGTGACCATTCGGCCTCGTTCAGGAGCTACGGTGAGCCACCCAACTATGGCGCAGATTGTCGATCTTTTTGAGGTCGTCTCGGAACTTGAAGCTTTCGCTGCGCGTCTCGCCGCAACCCGTGCCACGGACGCGCAGATGGCGGCCATCCAGATTGCACATGATCAATGCGGTTTTTTGGCCCGAACTGGTGATGCCCGGGACTACTTCGAAGCAAACAACGTTTTTCACAGTGCGATCTGGGCAGCGACGAATAATCAGGCCTTAATCGAGCAGATCAGAGCCGCTGACAAACGCCTCACCCCATATCGCCGCCAAATCACCTTTTATCCCAGGCGCAAGCAAGACAGTCCGTCTGAACACAAACAAATCGCCGAAGCCCTTGCCCTCCGTCAGCCTGACATCGCGCAAAGTGCAATGCGGGATCACGTGATGATCCTGGCGGACGACGCTCTTCAAATGGCGCGCGATTTGAGACTTTAACCCAAAAGGACCGCATACATGGAATTAAACCTTGATGGCAGGACAGCCCTCATCACTGGCGCGTCAATGGGCATTGGCGAACATATCGCAGAAACACTTGCGGCGGAGGGGGTGAATTTGCACCTCACAGCACGCAGCGCAGACAAACTGGAAGACTTGAAGGCTCGGATCATCGGCTCACACAATGTCTCCGTCACGTTACATCCGTTTGACCTAATGACACAGGGTACACCTAAAAAATTAGCGCAGGCCATCACCGACGTTGACATTCTGGTCAACAACGCAGGGGCCATCCCCAGCGGCGATTTGTGGGATGTGGATGAAGACGCTTGGCGCGCGGGCTTTGATTTGAAGGTCTTCGGCTACATCAATATGTGCCGCCTATTCTACACTAAGATGAAGGACGCCGGCGGTGGGGTTATCATCAACATCATCGGAAACGGTGGTGAAGTTCTGGACCGCGACTATATCGCCGGAGCCACGGGCAACATTAGCCTGATGGGGTTTACCCGTGCTTTGGGCGGCTACGCGTTGGATGACAACATGCGTGTGGTTGGGATCAATCCCGGCCCGGTGAACACGGACCGGATCTATAACATGCTCAAGAAATGGGCCGAAAAAGATCTCGGCGATGCGGAACGTTATCAAGAACTGGCGTCAGGATACCCCTTGGGGCGCCCAGCCCATTGCAGCGAAATTTCCGACCTTGTGGCGTTTCTGGCCTCTGACAGAGCGGGCTACACAACCGGCACGGTCTATACTGTCGATGGCGGCATATCTGCGCGGACATCCATCGTATGACGCGCCTCGGATTGCTGATCCCCTCTTCGAACGTGGTGATGGAGCCCTTGGCGGCACGGCAACCTGACGTGCAGGTGCATGTAAACCGCCTACCTGTCCTCGACGTGCCCCTTGACCCTGCTTCACAGGCGCAATTTGCGTTGGACGGCCAAGTCGCGGCGGCCAAGCTGTTGTGTGATGCGAATGTCGACAAAATCGTCTGGGGCGGGACATCCGCCAGTTGGCTGGAGTTTGTGCACGACACCGTCTTTGCCAAGCGGGTCACAGCCGAAACCGGAGTGCCAACAACCACAACAGTCTTGCAAATCAACGAAGAATTGTCGCAGCGCAGGATCAAAAGGATCGGTATGGTGACGCCTTATACGGCTGACGTCGCGCGACAAATAAACCGCAACTATGATGCAGAAGGCTTCGAAGTTTCAGCGTGGCGAAACTACGGCGGGAGTATGAGCCATGACTTCGCTGCGATCCCCAAATCAGTGATAAAAACGATGATCTGCGAGGTAGCTAAATCCGATGTGGAGGCCATCATTGTCATGTGCACCAACGTCGCTGCGGCCGACTTGTCAGATGAATTAAGCCAAACCTTGGGTCGTCCCGTCATTGACAGTGCGCTGTCGAGCTTTCGCAAATAATCGAATGAAAAAATCTTCTAGGTAAACTTACAGGGCACCTACACGACCTCGTTGCACAAATCGGCTTGAGGAATCACTCCATGAAACCAGCGTGATAGCTGGGAAGCATGAGCAGTTGGGTCCCTACGAAGTACAAGGGTTCTGTCGCAAAGATCTTCGTAGTTGGAGAGTACCGCAAAGTGTGGGGCAGTTGTCTTTCGGGATTGATGTTGGCAAGGATTTTGGATGTCCGCCGCTCCGCAAGCCTACCAACTGAAAGTCCGCCTTTTGGGGATCAGCCCGATGATCTGGCGGCGTGTTTTGGTATCGGAATCGACGACACTGCGTGAACTGCACGGCATTCTTCAGGTCGCGATGGGCTGGGAAGGCATTCATCTGTTTGTGTTCGATATCCACGCAGTACGGTACGGTTCGTCCGAGTTGCAAGCAGGAAATCCGGATGTGCCCTTGTAGCTGATCGGCGATGATTTCATCAAAATCACCTACGATCAACGTCTGGCGTGAGCAACCGAAGAACAGTTAACGTGACAACACCCTTTCCAGACTTGCTGGGCGCAGGCGACGTTAATGTGAAGGTCTTGGGCGTTGAGCGCACATTCTGGGAAAAAGCAACGATCCTGCATATGCTCTATTATCAGGACGTCACCAAACATCTGGCTGACCGCATGTCGCGCAATTATTACGATATGGCCCAGCTGATCACACATGAAACCCATTCTCGCGCTATCGAACAGATCGACTTGTTGGATCAGGTTGCGCACCATAAATCCGTCTTCTTCAAAACGGCCTGGGCCAACTACGAAAATGCCAAGCCCGGATCTTTAAGATTGCTACCGAATCCTGAGCTGAAAGCCGCGCTGCGCCGGGACTATGCCGGGATGCAGGAGATGATAAGGATCTGTTGCGAAGTTTCTGGCTGAACGAAGAGTTTACACCGAACCTGCGGCTTAAACCGCTAGTTCAGCGAATTGACGAAACGGACAGAGTC
>NZ_FNNP01000002.1 GCF_900106805.1 Ruegeria halocynthiae | reverse complement strand
ACATTGGGCGCCGAGCGCAACGCCAAGGTCCGCCACGTCGTCGCCACCGGCAGCGCCTATCAGGAAATCCTGAAAACCGCAGAAGGCGCAGGCTCGGACCTCATCGTCATCGGCGCACACAAACCAGACCTCAAAGACTACCTCCTGGGCCCAAACGCAGCAAGAGTCGTCAGACACTCAACCGTGTCCGTATATGTCGTGCGCTAACGAAGACGAGCGGAACCTAACGCCATTTTGATCAACGCTTCGCTATAGTTGTAAAGTGAAGCGAGAAGCAATTTCACCAATCATCACCCGGAGGTTTTGTGATGAGACCATTTGCAAGCACCATTGCCGCTCTGTCCATTGGGGCCATTGCGGGCGCCGCCTACGCGCAGGATCCAGCGCCGGAATACGGTTACGGATGGGAAGATAAGGACTCGGTTACCGGTACCGAGTTCATGGTATCCGCAGCCAACCCGGTTGCGGCGAAAGCCGGATATGACGTGCTGGCCGCGGGCGGAACTGCGGCGGATGCGATGATCGCAGTGCAATTGATGCTGAACCTCGTCGAACCGCAATCGTCGGGCATTGGCGGTGGCGCGTTCATGCTGTATTGGGACGCGTCCTCAAAGACGTTGAACACCTTTGATGCGCGCGAATCCGCCCCGGAAAAAGCCACGCCTGAACGTTTCCTGAATGCCGAAGGTGAAAAGATGCCTTTCGGTGAAGCCATATCTGGCGGTCAAGCTGTGGGTGTTCCTGGAATATTGCGCCTGATGGAAGTGACCCATAACCTGTATGGCAAAAAGGATTGGGCTTCGTTGTTCCAGTCGACCATTGAGCAGGCCGAAAGCGGGTTCGAAGTGTCACCGCGAATGGCCAATTCGATCCAATCCACCATTGACCGCGAACGTTTATTGGATGTTTTCCCCGGCGCCAAAGAGTACTTCTTTAACGAAGATGGCAGCCCGTTGACCGACGGCACGCTGTTGAAAAATCCGGAATTCGCAGAAACCCTGCGTATTCTGGCCGAACAGGGTGCGAACGCCTTCTATCATGGCCCGATTGCCGAAGATATCGTGGCTGCCGTTGATGCCACGTCGAAGGTGGAAAACAACATCACGCTAGAGGATATGGCCGCCTATCGCGTCAAGATTCGTCCTGCTGTCTGTGCTGAATACCGTGAGTATGACGTCTGCGGCATGGGCCCGCCGACTTCAGGGGGGCTGACCATCGGGCAGATTTTGGGCATCCTCGGCAATTTTGACCTCAAAGGAACTGGTTGGAACGCCGAACTGGCGCATCTCTATGCTGAGGCGGCCAAGCTGGCCTATGCCGACCGCGCGCTTTACATGGCAGACAGCGATTTTGTTGACGTGCCGGTCAAGGGTCTGTTGGACAAAGACTACCTGAAGCTGCGTTCTGAGATGATCGACCCGGAGGAAGCCAGTGACAAGCGTCAGGCTGGTGAACCGCCGCGCGATCATAGCGCCCTGTTTGCACCATCACAGAATCCCGATCGTCCCGGAACCAGCCACATCGTTATCCGGGATCAGTATGGCAATGCTCTGTCGATGACCACGACGATTGAAACCTTCTTTGGCAGCCGTGTCTTTGTGCGGGGCTTTCTGCTGAACAACGAACTGACCGATTTTGACCGCGTGCCCAAAGATGGCGATCGCTGGGTGGCGAACCGGGTCGAGGGTGGCAAACGTCCGCGCAGTTCGATGTCGCCGACCATCGTGATGAAGGATGGTGAACCCTATCTGCTGATCGGTTCGCCCGGGGGCAGCCGGATTATCAACTACGTGGCCAAAACCATCATCGCAATCCTAGATTGGGACATGGATCCTCAGGACGCCATCGAGACCGGCCACTTTGGCCATCGCAACGGATCAAGCATGGAGGTCGAGCAGGAGACTGCGGCAGCTGATTTTGTCGACACGCTTGAAGGCAAAGGCCATGAAGTCAATGCAGGTGATCTCAACAGCGGCCTACATGCCATTCTGATTAAGGACGGCCAGCTCATCGGCGCGGCAGATCCCCGCCGTGAAGGTGTGGCGCTGGGGCAGTAGTGCGCCAAAGCTAAATACGGCGGTCCGGTTGGGCCGCCGTATTCTTAGGTACGATCCGCAACCATCCAAGACATTGAATTGGAGCAATAATCAAATGAATCGCGAACACCAAATCCTGCAACGTGCAATTAGGAACCGGCTTCTGAGCAGTGAGACAACAGCCGTCGGTTTCATGGATCTGGATGGGCTCGCGAAATCTATCGACGATTTGATTGCGGCTTTTCCTGATAATTTCCAGCATACATTTGCAGTCAAGGCGAATTCGTTGCGCCATGTGCTGATGAAGATTTCACATTGCGGTATCGGCGCCGAAGTGGCCAGCCCCGGGGAATTGACGATGGCCCAATCTGCAGGGTTCGATATATCCAAGATTATCTTCGATTCACCGGCCAAGACGTTGGACGATCTGCGGCAATGCCTCAAACATTCCATCGCGTTCAATCTGGACAACGAACAAGAGTTGGAGCGAGTTGCGGAACTGATTGAAGACTACCCCAGCTCCGAGGCGGTCATTGGGTTTCGTATCAACCCGCAGATCGGGTCCGGCGCGATTTCTTCGACCAGCACGGCAACGAGCACGTCGAAATTTGGTTATCCCATTGGCGATGAAGGTAATCGCGAACGGCTGATAGGCTACTACCTGAAATACCCTTGGCTGACCTCGATACACACACATGCCGGATCTCAGGGTTGCCCGTTGGAACTGATGGCTCAAGGCATTGGTGAACTGGTGGCTGTGGCCGAGGAAATCAACGCGCGTAAGGGTGAGCAGCAAATCATCAGATTGGACATCGGAGGAGGCTTGCCGGTCAATTTCGCCTCACCCGAGGTCAAACCGACCTTTGCAGAATATGCTGATATTCTGCGCCGGAATGTACCGTTGCTGTTCACCGGAAAATACACCGTAAAGACCGAGTTTGGTCGCGCGATTGCGGCTAAGAATGGGTTCATGGCGACGCGGGTCGAATACACCAAATTGGCTGGCGGGCGGCATATCGCAACCACACATGCAGGCGCTCAGATCATGACGCGTACCGCCTTTCTGCCTGCTGCTTGGCCAATCCGGGTTGAAGGTTTCACGCCAGAGGGCGCATTGAAAACCGAAGAAAAGGTTCAAACCGACGTGGCCGGGCCCTGCTGTTTTGCCGCCGATCTGGTCGCGAAGGATGTGTTGATTCCAAAACTCGAACCCAATGATTATGTCGCCATCTATGACACCGGGGCGTATTACTTCAGCAATCATTTCGATTATAACAGTCTGCCCCGCATCGCGGTCTATGGCGTCAGCACCAAGTCCGGGGAGTTGTCGATTGAACTGATCCGTCGGGCGGAAACGCTCAGCGAGGTGGTTTCGAACATGTCGTGAGTGGCGCGCTAATACACGGCGGGCGTGATCGCCAGTATGATCCGACAGTCGGCGTTGCCATCATTCCAGTACCGAATGGGAAGCGACTGGTTGAAACTGCAGGTGTCTCCGGCGCGAAGTACGAGCCGTTCGTTGTCCAGTTCCATATGCAGCTCACCTTCCAGAACCAGCATTGATCTGGCCTGTCCGGGTGTTTCAAACGAGCGTCGCCCGGTTGACGCCTTGGGCGTTACGGTCAGCTGAAGAAGCTGTATGCCGTTGCAGCTGTCCGGCGACAAAAACTCCTTTCGGATGGCGACCCGCTGTGATTTGTTTTCACCGAACTCCACCTCTCTTCGTTTTTCGCGACGCACGATAAATGGGTGGTCGGATTTGAATGAATCGCTTGCCAACCAGTTCATCGGAAATTCCAACGCTTCGCAGATTGCGCGAAGCGTTCTGACTGTCGGTTTTGATACATTTCGTTCGATATTGGAAATCTGGGCGATCGAAACACCGCTTTTTGAGGCGAGCTCTTGAAGAGATAAAGTCTTTATTTGTCTGCGGTTACGGATTTTCTTTCCAAATTCACCATCGTCTGTGGGCAGCGAGTCATTCATTTTATTTTTTTGTATCAAAATTGGACATTGACTTCTTCTTCCCTCCGCGCGCAGATTAAAAGAAATAGCAGGAAATTTTAATCTTGCCACCTCGTACGTAAAAGACAGGCATCGAACCGGTACCCGAGTGATCCAGTCAAAACATAATTTCCGTTCTCAGAACAGCCATCAAATTGGAGGATACATGGTATGAAGAAAATCACGCACAAACTTGGCACAGCGTCTGCTGTTGCATTGCTGAGCGCTGGTGTAGCTGTTGCCGAAGGCGAACTGACGGTCGCGTCCTGGGGTGGATCGCTGCAGGAAGCAGAACGCAAGGCCTGGTTCGAACCGGCAGCAGAAGAGCTGGGTTTTACAATCCGGGAAGACACAGTCAACGGCATCGCTGATGTCCGGACGCAGGTCCAGTCGGGCAATGTGACCTGGGCCTTGTTGAGTTGGGGTCGGATTCCTGCGTGAAGCTGGCATTCGAAGGCGCTGTTGAACCGATCGATTTCTCTGTGGTCAACACCGACGGCATTGACGGCGCTTTGTACGCAGATGAGTGGATCGCAGTGTTCACGTTCGCCACAGTGATTGGCTGGAACACCGATACGGTCGAAAAAGCACCCAGCAACTGGGCCGAATTCTGGGACGTTGAAAACTTCCCCGGTGCACGTGCCTTGTATAACTCGGCGCAATCCATGCTTGAGATTGCCCTGATGGCGGATGGCGTAGCGCCTGCTGACCTTTATCCACTGGATGTGGATCGCGCCTTTGAAAAACTGGAAGAGATCAAGCCCGAAGTGGTGACCTAGTGGTCGTCGGGCGCAGGTTCGGCCCAGCTGGTCAAGGATGGCGAAGTGGACATGCTGCCAATCTGGAACGGTCGTATTCAGGCTGCTATGGCCGATGGCGCGGCGGCTGACTTCACCTTTAACCAGCAGCTGCTGGACTTCGACTGTATGGTCATTCCCAAGGGCGCGCCGAACAAGGACGAGGCGATGCAGCTTCTGTCCAAGATCGTGACCGCGGACTATCAGGCGCGTCTGCCGCAATACATCAACTATGGCCCGATCAATGCCGCAGCTTACGAGTCGGATCTGATCACGCCTGAAATGGCCAAAGGTCTGCCCTCGAGCCCGGACAATGCAGCTCAGGCGGCCTACAATAATGCCGCTTGGTGGCGCGACAATCTGGACGAAGTCACAGAACGTTTTGAGCTGTTTATCCAGCAATGAAACAAAACACTATATCAGAGACCGCAACGCATAACAGCGCTGCGGCCGTCTCACTTCCGATTTCACTGACGAGCATCACCAAGAAATTCGGTGAGTTTGTTGCGCTGGACGAGGTGTCGCTGGATATCGAATCCGGTGAGTTCCTGACCCTGCTTGGTCCGTCGGGATCGGGCAAGACCACCTTGCTGATGGTGTTGGCCGGTTTCGTGCGCCCAAACTACGGATCGGTCCGCTTTGGCGATCGGGAAATGATACTGGCTCCACCGCACAAGCGTGATCTGGGTATGGTGTTCCAGAACTACGCTTTGTTCCCACATATGAGCGTGGCCGAGAATGTCGGCTACCCGCTGCGGTTGCGTAGGGTTGGGCGGTCCGAGCTTACAGATCGCGTAAACCGCGCGCTGGATCTGGTGCAGTTGGGCAGCTATGGCGACCGGCGAATTGACCAGCTTTCGGGTGGGCAACGTCAGCGCGTTGCTTTGGCCCGTGCCATCGTGTTTGAACCGCGCATCCTTTTGATGGATGAACCGCTGTCGGCGCTGGATAAAAACCTGCGCGAGCACATGCAGATCGAAATCCGCCGTTTGCATGACCGCCTTGGTATGACCACGGTTTATGTGACCCACGATCAGCGTGAAGCTTTGACAATGTCGGACCGGATCGTTGTCTTCAACGAAGGCCGGATCGTTCAACTTGACCACCCCAGCCAGCTTTATGAACGGCCCAACAGCCGGTTCGTGGCCGAATTCATCGGCGAGTCGTCCTTTCTGCCCGTCAACTTGCGGGACGGAATAGCATATCTTGACGATCAGATCGTGCCGACTTCTGCGCCGCTGCCTGAGGGATCGCATGGCAGTCTTGTACTGCGGCCCGAAAAGATGGATATCATTCGCGAAGGCGAGGGTTCCGGCGATATGATCGTGCTGGAGGGGCGCTGCAAAGAGCAGGTGTATCAAGGCGAAAGCTGTCTGCTGTACATAGACCTTTCTGGCGGTGTTGAGGTGGCGATGCGCCAATCCACCCGTCGCGATATTATGCAACGACTGCCCGGATCGGGCGACATTGTTCGGCTTGGACTTCACCCCGAGGACGCGATCATCGTGTCAGGAGGGGCGTAGAATGTCGGAGCAAATCATATCATATCCGAACCAGTCGGCCTTGCAGGTCGATGAGCGGCGAGAAGACCGGCGCAATCTGCTCTTGATGGCTCCGGCTCTTGTCATGATGACGGTCGTTATTCTTGTCCCGATCGGGTGGTTGTTCTTCATGTCCTTTTGGGGCGAAAACGGCTTTACGCTCGAACATTATCAGCGCATGTCGCATCCCGGGTATCGCCTGACTTTCATTCGGACATTTCAGATCAGCGTTTTGGTTACCATCATGAGCGTTTTGCTGGGCTATCCGGTGGCTTATTTGATGACCAAATCCAGCCCTCGGGTGGCCAGCATCATCATGATGTGTGTCCTGTTGCCATTCTGGACTTCGATCTTGGTGCGCACCTACGCTTGGCTGATCCTGTTGCAGCGTCGTGGCATCATCAACGGCTGGCTGATGGATGCGGAACTGATTGATCGCCCCTTGCGTCTAGTGCATAACATGACCGGCACAGTGATCGGCATGACCCATATTCTGCTGCCGTTCATGATCCTTCCTCTCTATTCCTCGATGAAAGCCATAGATGGCGATCTTTTAAAGGCCGCGCGCAATGCCGGGGCAACGCCCTCGCAGGCTTTCCGGCAAGTGTTCTTGCCCTTGTCCGTACCGGGACTAGCGGCTGGAATCGTCGTGGTGTTCGTGCTGTGCCTCGGGTTCTACATCACGCCGGAGATCCTAGGCGGTGGGCGTATTGTCATGTGGTCCAAGCAGATTCAGAACGCGGTCACGTTGCATGCAACCTGGGGACCGGCCAGCGCGCTGGGTGTGGTGCTGCTGGTAGTGACACTGGGGACATTATGGATCATGACCCGGATCTTCCGCATCAACCGGTTTCTGGGGGGGCTCTGATGGCGCAGTTTCCTGGCCCCGTTCCCCCGGAATCCCGCCTGAAAGGGTTGTGGCTGAAGGTGCTGGTCACCGTCCTGTGTGTGTTGCTGGTGGCCCCAAGCCTGGTGGTCATGCCGATGAGCTTTTCGGGATCGAAATTCCTGCAATTTCCTCCCGAAGCGTGGTCGACCCAGTGGTATGACGCCTATTTCGCATCGATTGAATGGCGCGAGGCCACCTGGATTTCTCTGCGCGCTGCCATTCTGACGGTTTTGGTGGCCACGCCAATCGGCACGATGGCGGCCTATGGTCTGCATGTGTCGAACAGCAAGCTGGCCACGTTCATCGGTTTGTTGCTGATCATGCCCCTTATGGTGCCGATCATCCTGATCGCGGTTGGCGTGTTTTTCCTGTACGCGCGTATGGGGTTGAACAATACGCTGGCCGGGCTGGTTCTGGCGCATTCGGTTCTGGCGATACCGTTCGTTCTGATCACGGTGACGGCGGGCCTCAAAAGTTATGACATGAATCAGGAATTGGTGGCGCGGTCGCTGGGGGCCAACAGGTTAAAGGCGTTTTTTAATGTGACCCTGCCGCAAATCCGGTTGTCTGTATTCTCCGGTGCGTTGTTTGCTTTCATCACGTCGCTGGACGAGGTGGTTGTGGCTATCTTCATCGCACGCGGCGACAGTTCAACTTTGCCGCGACGGATGTTCTCGTTCCTGCGCGACCAGGTAGACCCGACCAGTGCTGCGATCTCGACCCTGCTGATTGTCATTTCGATCATTTTGCTGATCGTGAACCTGACATTGCAGAGCTCTGAAAAGCAGGAGCATTAATTTGGATGCGTCCGGGTGGATATCCCGGGCACATCTGTTCTGAATTTAACGGTCAAGTTTTGGAATCTAGGGAGCGCCGGAATGATCAACCTTACCTCAATCGGGAACCTCGACAATGTCGAGATCGGAGCGTTCGAGCCCAAGCTAACAACGGTGACACCGGGACAGCTTGAAGCCCGCGCATCGGTTTGGTCGTCGAACGATGGTGGCACGAAAATCGGTGTCTGGGAATGCACACCTGGCGAGTTCACGGCTGATCGCTTGGCAATGGCCGAACACTGTCACATCCTTTCAGGTCGCGTCACCGTCAGGGATGAGGACGGAAGCAATGAGACCACTTTGGAGGCCGGCAGCCTGCTGATGCTGCCAAAAGGCTGGAAGGGTACATGGGTTGTACATGAACATGTCAGGAAAACGTATGTCCTGGTCGAGTAACGACTGAAACCGTGATGACCAAACCCGACAATCTGCAATCCATCTGGTCGGCCACAGCCAGCAAGACCTCTCTGTTCCCGTCGATCACAGGGGGACACAAAGCTGATGTTCTAGTCGTCGGGGCAGGGTATACCGGCCTGTCCTGTGCTCTGGCGTTGGCCGAAGCGGGGGCCTCGGTCGTTGTATTGGATGCAGAACAGCCCGGATTTGGGGCAAGCGGACGCAACGGCGGTCAGGTCATCCCCGGTCTGAAGTACGACCCGGATACGATTGACCGCGAGTTCGGAGAAGCGAGCACCGCTTTTGTTGGGCAGACAGCGGATCACGTTTTTGATGTGATAGAAAGATATTCCATTGATTGCGATGCCAGCCGAAAAGGGTGGATTCAGGCAAGCCTGAAATCATCACATCTAAGCAAGCTTGGCGCGCGCATGGAACAGTGGAAAGCGCGGGGCGTTCGCGCGGGTTGGCTGGACCAGACCGCGATTTCGGCAAAGACAGGTGCCTCGGGGCTTGTCGGCGGCTGGCTGGATTACAGGGCAGGCTGCGTTCACCCGCTCAACTATGCTCGCGGGTTGGCCCGCGCCGCATCAGAGCTTGGTGTTCGAATTTTCGGAAAAAGCCGGGTGACTTCCCTGCGGCGAGAGGGCCAGTATTGGCAGGCGCAGGTCGGGGAAGGCGTTTCAATCTTGACCGATCAGATCGTTCTGGCAACCAATGGATACACGGATCATCTGTGGCCCGGTCTGCGGGCAACGATGGTTCCGGCAAACAGTTTTCAGGTCGCTACCGTGCCCTTGCCTGAAACGTTGCTGACCGAGATACTGCCCGACGGTAACGTCGTGTCCGACAGCCGCCGGATCGCAAACTACTTTCGCATAGGTCCGGGCAACCGGCTGATGATCGGCGGGCGGGGTCACTTTGGCGAACCCGGCAGCGCCCGATCCTTCCGCCGGATCGAAGCGAACCTGACCCAGCTTTTCCCACAACTTCGGGGCCATGCGATCGAGCATCGCTGGTCCGGTCGTGCGGCGATGACGCTTGATAGCCTGCCACACGTCATGCAGCCTGCCCCGGGGGTCACAGCGGCATTAGGGTATAATGGCCGGGGACTGGCGATGGGTAGTGCGCTGGGGTTTGCCATCGGGCGGCATCTTTCGGATGCCCGTGTGCCTTTGCCGCTGCCGGTTGACCCGGTGAAGCGACTGCCGGTTCACGGTCTGCATCCGATCTACGGCACGGCCGCAATTCTATACTATCGGATGCGGGATGCGTTGGAAGCCTGAACCTAGGATGCGTCGCTGGTCCAGAAATCCCTCGATTTAGCTTTGGCATGGGCCGATAGCGCATCGATCGTGGCACGAATTCTCATCGGCAACGGGTCTTGATCATGCCAGACGATCCAGTATTCCCGCCGAATGCGCTCATCCGGCAGCACAAGCGATAGATCGTCGAATTGCCGCGCGGCGAAGTCGTGCAGGATCCCGATACCCGTACCCGCGCGCACCGCCTGAACCTGAGTTACTGCGCTGGAGATTCGGATGGTTGGCCGATACTTTCCAAACACCTCCTGACTGTAGTTCATTGAAGGCGTCGCAAGCATGTCATCGACAAAACCGACAAGCCGATGCTGTGAAAGATCGTCCAGTGTTTCGGGTGCAGGAAAGTCTTGAAGGTAGGATTTGGAGGCATAAAGATGCAGGGAATATTCGGCCAGATTTCGGCAGATTAGGGTGTCTTGCGAGGGTCGGCCGACCATGATGGCGATGTCGGCATCCCGCTTGGATAGCGACAGGTTGCGGCCAAGTGGAACCAACTGAACTTCAAGATGCGGAAAGCTTTGGGCCAATTCGCGCAAGACCTCGGGCATGAAGTACTGCGAAAAGGCGTCTGGCACGGCAAGGCGAACAATTCCTTCGATTTCAAGCTTTTGGTTGGTTGCGATGGCGGTGACTTCGGCGAACCGGGCTTCGATGACCTCGAAAATAGGCATCATGCGTTCACATTCTTCGGTCAGCGCGCACCCGTTGGACTGGCGGATCAGCAGGGGAACCGAAAGAGCCTCTTCCAGGCGCGCGATGCGGCGGCTGGCTGTGGCCTGAGTGATGCCCAGCCGTGTGGAGGCCGCCAAAAGCTGACCCGAGCGGGCGACCGCAAGCAAGACCCGTATATCATCCCAGTTCATAGTGAATCGCTATTTTCGTATATCAGGGTTGCGACATTCATCGTTGATATACGAAAATGAATAGTGGATCAAGCTTTTGATCAAATTATGCTGGAGGCCACTATGACCACTATTGCACATTACATCAACAATGCAGCTGTTGCAGGCACGTCGGGCCGCGAACAGCCCGTCTTTAATCCTGCGACCGGCACGTCCGAGAAGACCGTGGCGCTGGCCTCGACTTCTGAGGTTGATGCAGTTGTTGCCGCGGCCAAGGCGGCCTGGCCCAAGTGGTCGAAAACTCCGGCGCTGCGCCGTGCGCGTATCCTGGACAAGTTCAAGAACATCCTGTGGGAACGTGGCGACCAGCTGGCCGAAGTCATCTCGGCTGAGCACGGCAAAACCCATGACGACGCCCTTGGCGAAGTGACCCGCGGTCTGGAAGTTGTCGAATTCGCCGTAGGCGCACCACACCTGCTGAAAGGTGACTTCAGTGAGAACGTCGGTTCCGGCGTTGACAGCCACAACATCCGCCAGTCGCTGGGCGTTTGCGCGGGTATCACCCCGTTCAACTTCCCCTGCATGGTTCCGATGTGGATGTTCCCGGTTGCACTGGCCACCGGCAACACATTTATCCTGAAGCCGTCCGAGCGTGACCCCTCTGCTTCGCTGCTGATCGCCGAATGGTTGACCGAAGCCGGTCTGCCCGAAGGTGTGTTCAATGTGGTTCAGGGTGACAAGGAAGCGGTAGACGCGCTGCTGCATAACCCCGACGTCAAAGCAATCAGCTTTGTTGGTTCGACCCCGATTGCCAAGTACATCTATGAGACCGGTATTGCCAACGGCAAGCGGGTTCAGGCCCTGGGTGGTGCGAAAAACCACATGGTCATCATGCCCGACGCCGATCTGGACATGGCCGCAAGCGCACTGATGGGTGCTGCCTACGGGTCCGCCGGCGAACGCTGCATGGCGATCTCGGTCGCGGTTCCGGTCACCGATCAGGTTGCAGACGCTCTGATCGCCAAGCTGGTTCCCCAGATCGAAGCGCTGAAAGTCGGTCCGGCTGCTGATCGTACCTCGGAAATGGGCCCACTGGTCACCGAGCAACACATGAACAAGGTCAAAGGCTATATCACTTCGGGTGAAGAGCAAGGTGCCAAGGTTGTCATCGACGGCCGCGGCTTCCAGCAGGACAAGCAAGGCTACGAAAACGGCTACTATGTCGGCGGCACTCTGCTGGACAACGTGACCGAAGACATGACCTGCTACAAAGAAGAGATCTTTGGCCCGGTTCTGTCGGTTGTTCGTAAGAACTCGTACCAGGAAGCGGTCGATCTGATCCACGGCCACGAATACGCAAACGGCACCGCCATCTTTACCCGTGACGGCGACGTAGCGCGTAACTTCAGCCAGGACATCGAAGTTGGCATGGTCGGCGTGAACGTTCCGATCCCGGTTCCGATGGCCTTCCACAGCTTTGGCGGCTGGAAAGCGTCGATCTTCGGTGATCACCACATGCATGGTATGGAAGGCGTTCGCTTCTACACCCGCATCAAGACCACCACGACACGCTGGCCGTCAGGTATGCGCTCTGACCCTGAATTCGTGATGCCGACACTCGGCTAACTCGGGCTCCCCTTCAGACCCACCCTTCTCCTAATGCAGGGTCTGAACAGCCCCGACTGGTGACTCCCCAGTCGGGGCTACCTATTCTCCGCAGTGGCGTTTCGGTGGACATCGCCGCTTGCGGAGGACAAGACTTGAGTATTGGTTGCCTACTCCTCAGGCCCTTTCCGCTCTTAACGAGGGCCTGAAAATCCCCGACTGGTTTTCCCGGTCGGGTCATCTCTTCTCTAAATCGCCGGGCTGGCGGCTGATCATTCCCTTCAGGAGGACAAGACATGAAAATTGGATGCCCCAAAGAAATCAAACCACAAGAGTTCCGCGTCGGCATGACGCCCTCGGCCGCGTTGGAAGCGATCCGCAATGGTCATGAGGTCGTGATCGAGACCAATGCCGGTGCAGGTGCCGGTTTTGCGGATGCCGATTATGCCGCCATCGGCGCAACGATTCTTGATACTGCGGAAGAGGTGTTCGCCACCGCCGACATGATCGTAAAGGTCAAGGAACCGCAAGCGATCGAACGCAAGATGCTGCGTGAAGGTCAGCTGCTTTACACCTATCTGCACCTCGCACCCGACCCGGATCAGACACATGATTTGCTGGAATCCGGTTGTACCGCTATCGCCTATGAAACTGTGACAGATCGCAACGGAGGTCTGCCGCTGCTGGCACCGATGTCCGAAGTTGCAGGTCGACTGGCGCCCCAGGTTGGTTCGTGGACCTTACAAAAGGCCAATGGCGGTCGCGGTGTCCTGATGGGCGGCGTACCCGGTGTCGGTTCGGCAAGGGTCATCGTGATCGGTGGCGGTGTTGTCGGCACCCATGCAGCCAAGATTGCTGCTGGTATGGGCGCGGACGTTACGGTTCTGGACCGCTCACTGCCACGTCTGCGTTACCTTGATGACGTGTTTGGCGGCACTTTCAAAAACCAGTTTGCTTCAGCCGGGACAACCGCCGAACTGGTGCGGGAAGCCGACATGGTTATCGGTGCTGTTCTGATCCCTGGGGCTGCTGCGCCGAAATTGGTGCGCCGCGAGCAACTGTCGGGTATGAAACCCGGTGCTGTGCTTGTGGATGTTGCCATTGATCAGGGCGGATGCTTTGAAACCTCGAAGGCCACCACGCACGCCGATCCGATCTATGAAGTGGACGGGATCATGCATTACTGCGTTGCAAACATGCCCGGTGCCGTCGCACGCACATCAACGCAGGCGCTTGGGAACGCAACATTGCCCTTCATGCTGGAATTGGCGAACAAGGGCTGGAAACAGGCCTGTGCCGATGATCCGCATCTGATGAATGGTTTGAACGTTCAGGCCGGCAAACTGACATATGCTGCAGTTGGCGAAGCGCTGAATCTGGATTTTGTCGACCCCAACACCTTGGTTGGTTGATCCAGTAACGGCTACTATGTTCACGCTCTGCCCGATCCTGTCGGGCAGAGTTTTTCATGGCTGGGCTTTCGGGCCGCCAGCCTGACGTTTGGTTTTCACCCGTTGAAGTCCTGCGTCTGCGGGTGCGAGATTCCCTCTGTCGGTTCGTCAGCGTGGCGATAAAGTGGTACACTTCCGTCCTGAATACCCGAGTGAACTGCAGGCCACGCCGATTCAGCAGAGCCGACCCGCGTTGTGTGCTCAGCCACGAATTCGTCCTTGGTTTCTTCGTTCCAGTTCAGATACAACTTGCCATCCAGCACTGCCCAGCCTTTGATGAAGTCCACTTCGGCTCCATACCCTTCGGAAACGGCGTAGGAACAAAAGCCGTTGAACTGGGGCGCATACTTCTCAGGGCTGCTTTCAAACGCCGCAGCATTTTCCGCCGACGAGAAAAGCCATTCACTACCTTTGTAAGTGATGGCGTGCTGTTCCAATCCTACGGCTGGCGCGTTTTCGCTAAAGTAAGCGACCACATCAAAGCCGTCCATTGCGACCCCTTCATGGGTGTTCAGCAGTTCTTCGGCTGACGCCGGGGTGATGGCTCCGATACCAAACATGATGCTTGCGGCCAGAACCTTGCCGGGAGTTTTCAGAATTCCATGGCAGATCATTTTTGTCTTCTCCTAGATAGCCAGTAAAACGGTTCGACGGGTTTTTTGCTTGTTGAGCGATGTAATCCGCACCTCAAGACAGGTAACTGTTGATCAAAAATGCAAATCAAACTTGTGTCCAAAGTGTACAATTATATTTGATCGGCCGTGAGATATTGGGAAACTAGCCAACCTAGTATGGGGAAATTCGCCTATATTGACTACCTATGGGACTCTCTGGGATTGTTCTGATTAGCTCTATCGGGTAATGAAGCGTCATCAAAATTTTGATCAAAATAGGGAGGAGGCTACATGGCCATGATTACTAGACGGAACGTTCTGCTAACCGGTGCCGCGGCGCTTTCAACGCCGATGTTTGTACGTCGGGCACACGCGGCTGATGTCGATGTTGTTGTGATCGGTGCAGGTGCAGCAGGAATATCGACCGCGCGCGAATTGATGAAAAGAGGGCTGACGGTAACCGTGATCGAGGCCGATAGCCGAATTGGTGGCCGGATCCACACCGATACCGAAGTCTTTGGTGTCCCCTATGATGTGGGTGCCCACTGGCTGCACAATCGGGAGGAAAACCCGTTTGTGGACTATGGCCTGAAACATGGTTTCGACATGTATGAAGCGCCTGACGAGGCAGTATTCTATGTCGGTGACCGGCCGGCCAACAGTGATGAATCCAAGGCTTATGAAGCAGCCGAGCAGAAGGCGCTTGATGCAATTGTAAATGCGGCGCGTAAAGGCAAAGACGTCGCGCCCGCTGATGTCGTGCCGGATTTGGGTGACTGGGCGCTGTCTGTGAATATTTATCAGGGCGCGTATGAAATGGCGAAAGATTTTGACCATTTCTCGTGCAGCGATTGGTATACTGCCGAGGATGGTACAGACTGGTATTGCCGCGAAGGTTTTGGCACGTTGTTTGCACACAGCGCCCGCGATGTTCCCGTCACGCTGGAAACCGCCGCATCCGAGGTGCGCTGGGGAGGCTCTGGTGTCGAGGTTGTTACCGACAATGGCACCATCAATGCCCGCGCCGTGGTTGTAACGGTTTCAATGGGTGTTCTGGCCGGCGGCGACATCAAGTTCGATCCGCCTTTGCCCGTCAAGAAGCAAGAGGCCATCAATGTTCTGACAATGGGTCACTATAACCATGTTGCTCTGCAGCTGAAGGACAATTTCTTTGGTGTCGGGTCCGACGGTTACTACAACTACAAGATCACCGAAGAAATGAACGGTGCGCCCATGGGTTTTGGTGCTCTGGTTGACGCCAATGGCCACGGCATCACCTATTGCGATCTGGGCGGCGAATTTGCCCGGCAGATGTCTGACGAGGGCACTGGCGCGATGTACGATTTCGTTGTGTCAGAATTGAAGAAGGCATTTGGTTCCAAAGTGGAAGACGCCATTCTCAACAGTTCGACCTTTGATTGGACGACAAACCCCTACACTTACGGCTCATTTGCCTCGGCCGAGCCCGGTGGCGCATGGTCACGCGACGAGCTGCGCTCGCAGGAAGCGGATCGCTTGTGGTTTGCCGGTGAAGCCCTGAGCGATGACGATTGGGCGACAGTTGCTGGGGCGCACAAGTCCGGTCTGGTCGTGGCCGAGGATATCCACGACACGCTCTGATCCGGTTCAGACATCGGTAAGATCTTTAAGTGCGGGGCGCAGTGGTGCCCCGCATTTTTGTTATGTTTTGTCAAAATGTATTTTTATCCGAATCTGTCAGCTTTGGTTTGGCAGCAATGAAGAAAATAATAGTTATATAAAACAAAGCACTGACGACTGGAAAAACGAATACTTGCGCTGTGACTGCGTTCGGAATAAATTTGATCAAAAAGAGGACTCCGGATGCACACGAACTCGTACTATGCAGCAACGGCCCGAGACACGAACGGGTTTGCGACGCTGTCAGAGAACCTGGATGTAGATGTTGCCATCATCGGTGGCGGCTTCAGCGGTGTCGCCGCTGCTGTAGAGCTGGCCGAGCGTGGAAAAAAGGTTGCCTTGCTTGAGGCCAAGAAGATCGGTTGGGGTGCCACAGGCCGTAACGGGGGGCAGATCACCGGCAGCCTGTCCGGGGATGTTGCTATGGCGCGCGAGTTCAAGCGTACTGTCGGAACCGAGGCGGATGACGTTGTGTGGCAGACGCGCTGGCGCGGCCATGACATCATTCGCAACAGGATCGAAAAATATGGCATCGAATGTGATCTGAATTTCGGCCATCTCCAGACCGCGATGAAACCGGCGCATATGGAAGAGCTGAAAGCCATCCACGACGAAGCGCAAGATCGTGGAATGGGCGATGAGCTTGAACTGATCGACGGCAAGGATATTCCCAAGTATCTGGAAACCGAAATCTACTGCGGCGGCTTGTTGAATCGCCGCAACATGCACGTGCATTCGATGGATCTGTGTGTGGGCGAAGCGCGTGCCGCTGAATCACTGGGTGCGAAAGTGTTCGAGAATTCGCAAGTGACAAAGATCGAACACGGAGATCGTCCGGTTCTGGTGACTGATAACGGTCGTGTCACGGCGGATACCGTACTGATCGCCGGTAACGCTTATCATTTTCTTGAACAGAAGAAATTGTCAGGCAAATTGTTCCCGGCGTCGTTGGCGAACATGGCCACTGCCCAATTGGGAGAGGAAGTTGCGCGCCAGATAAACCCATACAATCTGGCCGTCTACGACTGCCGGTTCGTGTTGGATTATTACCGCTGCACTGCCGACCACCGGCTGATGTTTGGCGGCGGGACAAACTATTCGGGCCGCGATAGCACAGATATCGGGACCGAGCTGCGCCCGGCGATGGAACGGACTTTCCCGCGCCTCAAAAGTGTTGATATCGAATTCAGCTGGGCAGGTATCGATGGGATCGTCATCAACCGCATCCCGCAGGTCGGCAAGATCAGCGAGAACGTGTTCTACGTTCAAGGCTATTCCGGGCACGGCATTGCTCTGACGCATATCATGGGTGAGATCATGGCCGAGGCAATCACCGGCGACGCCGCCGATTTCCTGATCTACGAAAATGTTCGCCACATGAAATTGCCCTTCACCCGCTCGCTTGGAAGCCAGGCGATTGCGGTGGGCATGATGTACTACAAACTCAAGGAAAAACTGCGCTGATCCGCAGAGGAGACCTGATAAATGGCTGAAATCAAATGCGTATCGCCGGTCAACGGCAAAATCTATGTAACCCGTCAGGCGATGTCCAAGGATGAGGCGCTGGATCGGATCAAGCGCAGCAAGACAGCAGGCAAAGCCTGGGCTGCGCGCCCGCTGGCGGAGCGCCGTGATCTGGTGATGAAGGCCATTCATCAGTTGGCCACACATCGCGATGAGGCGGCCGAGCAGGTCGCACACATGATGGGCCGTCCGACGGCACAGTTCTTTGAATTCAACGGCTGTATCGAGCGAGCGACCTATATGGCCGACATCGCAGAAGAGGCGCTGAAGCCCATCGTGGCTGAGGCCAGCGACAATTTCGAACGTCGGATCGAGAAAGAGCCGGTTGGAGTTGTTTTCATTGTAGCACCCTGGAACTATCCGTTCCTGACCACGATCAACTCGCTGGTGCCTGCCCTGATCGCCGGTAACTCGGTCATCATGAAGCA
This sequence comes from Ruegeria halocynthiae, assembly GCF_900106805.1. Classification (GTDB taxonomy): domain Bacteria; phylum Pseudomonadota; class Alphaproteobacteria; order Rhodobacterales; family Rhodobacteraceae; genus Ruegeria; species Ruegeria halocynthiae. Next base: position 309,455 of record NZ_FNNP01000002.1, on the reverse strand, counting down.
CGCAGCCCAGACCCTGATTGCGGGTGAGCTGATTGTTAAGGCGTTCGACGAGGTTGGTCTCCCGACGGACGTTCTGCAGAATGTGTTCTTCGACCACGGCACTACGTCCGAGTTGATCGGTGAAGGTCATTTTGGTTTCGTCAACTTCACCGGCTCGGTCGGCGGCGGTCAGGCGATGGAACGCGCGGCGGCGGGTACTTTCACTGGTGTCGGGACAGAACTGGGCGGCAAGGATCCCGCCTATGTGATGCAAGACGCCAATGTGGATGCGGCTGTCGCCACCCTGATGGATGGTGCGTTCTTTAACGCCGGTCAATGTTGCTGCGGCATAGAACGCGTCTATGTCCACGAAAGCAAGTTTGATGAATTCGTCGAAAAAGCCGTGGCAGAGGTGAGCAAGCTGAAGCTGGGCAACCCGTTTGAGGATGGCTCGACCATTGGTCCTATGGCCAATGTACGTTTCGCGCAGGAAGTGCGCGACCAGATCAAAGAGGCCCTTGCTGACGGTGCCAAAGCGCTGATCGATCCGGCCAACTTCCCTGCGGATGATGGCGGGGCCTATCTGGCACCGCAGATTCTTGTGGATGTAAACCACGACATGCGCGTGATGCGCGACGAGAGCTTTGGCCCGGTTGTCGGCATCATGAAGGTGTCATCTGACGAAGAAGCCATCGCGTTGATGAACGACAGTGAGTTTGGCCTGACTGCAAGCCTGTGGACCCAGGACGTGGATCGTGCGGCAGAAATCGGCGCGCAGATCGAAACCGGCACCGTGTTCATGAATCGGTGTGACTACCTTGATCCGGCGGTCTGTTGGACCGGGTGCAAAAACACAGGTCGCGGCACCACCCTGTCGGTGCTGGGCTACAACTCACTGACCCGAGCGAAATCGTATCACCTGAAAAAAGCGCTGTAACAACAGTTCGATAAAACAGTCCAGAAGCCTGAATTCATAAGCTTGGTGTCTACGGAAGCCGTTTACGCAACGCAGAAATTCCAAGCATTCTCCCCAACTGGCCCGGCAAATGGCCGGGCCGCTTTTTTGGAGTCGTCAAGACAATGAGCACTAACCAAATCACAAGCGTTGATCGTTCCGTTCCACTGATCGAAAGCGATATCGCCGCCGAAAAACTGATCTCGGGTGCATCAGCGACACGTCTTTGGAATGCCTATTCCGACAGCACCGAGCAGTTCAATGTCGGCCAGTGGTCCAGTGAGGCCTGCAAGCTGAACGTAAACTACACGGAAAACGAGCTGTGCATTCTGGTTGAAGGTACTGCCACCATCGAAAATCAGGATGGCGAAATGTGGACCTTCTATCAGGGCGACGCGTTCGTGATCCCTGCCGGTTTTGTCGGCACCTGGGAATCGGTGACACCGGTTCGCAAGATCTACGCGGCGTTCGAGGTCGCCTGATCACAACACAAATGTAAGTCAGGAAACTCGGAGGCCACAGAGCCGCCGGCTGGAGGCACCATGCGACCGGAAACTAAACCCCACATCGTAATTGTCGGTGGAGGTGCAGGAGGGCTGAACCTCGCAACCCGCCTCAGCCGGTCTTTGGGCCGTCGCGGGCTGGCCGAAGTGACCCTGGTCGATGAAAACCTGACCCATATGTGGAAACCCTCGCTGCATGAATTTGCATCGGGGACCAAGGGCAACGAGGATGAGATCAGCTTTCTCGAACATTCCAACCGGAATGGCTATAACTTCCGGTTAGGGCGGCTCAGCGCGCTGGATTCTGAGGCCAAGACTATTCTGCTGGACCCTGTGCGCGACAGTGCGCAAAAGCTGTTGGCGCCGCAGCGCATCCTGCACTTTGACTATCTGGTCATGGCAATTGGCAGTCGGTCCAATGACTTCGGCTGCAAGGGCGTATCCGAACATTGCATGTTCCTTGATACTCCGAAGCAAGCCAAAAAGATGCAGGCCGAACTGCTGAACCTGTGTCTGCGCCTTGAAACCGGCGCACTTGGTGATGGTGTTTCAAAGCTGAACATTTGCATCATCGGTGGCGGGGCCACCGGTGTTGAACTGGCGGCCGAGCTGCGCGAAGCGACCGAGCAGTTCGCCCGGAACGGCATCGACAAGCTGCGTGACCCGTCTTCGGTCAATATAACATTGATCGAGGCGGCGGATCGCCTTGTCGCAGCCCTGCCCGATCAGGTGTCGGAAAAGGTTGCGCAAAAGCTGCGCAGCATTGATGTCGATCTGCGCCTGTCGTCAATGGTCGAAGAGGCCACCGCCGATGGTGTGCGCCTGAAAGGTGGCGATATGATCCCGGCCGAGTTGATGATCTGGGCTGCCGGTATCAAGGCGCCCGCAATTTTAAAGGACCTCAACACCTTCGATATCGGCTCGCTTGGCCGCCTTTGCACCAAGCCGACGCTGCAAACCACAAAAAGCGATCCCGTTTTTGCCATTGGTGATTGTGCCGAATGCCTGTGGCCCGAAAAAGGCACCTCATTGCCGCCGCGCGCGCAGGTTGCCTCGCAACAGGCCGAGTTTATGGAGGCGCAGTTGCGGCGGGCGATTGAGGGCAAACCTTTGGAAGAGTTTCGATATGTTGATCGCGGATCGCTTGTGGCGATCAGCAAGTATTCGGCGGTGGGTTCGTTGATGGGCAAGGCCTTGGGCACCATGACAATCGAGGGATGGCTGGCCCGTCGCGCCTATCGCTACCTGCACTATGCTCATGAATCCGCAGTTCAGGGCAGTTGGCGCGCGACAGTGCGCAGCCTTCTGTCACAAGCGATGAAACGGGTGCGCCCGCAGCTTAAGCTTCACTGATCTTCGTCGAAACTCATCCTGGCCTTTTGCACAAATGGATCCGGGTTGGTGTGGGACAACTGAAACTGCAACTCGCGCTCCAGTTTTCGACGCATTGCGTTGCGGATGCTGCCTGAGCTGCTGATGGCCATTACGAAGGAACCGGCCCCTCCGGCGACGAAAGTCGAGTAGTAGGTACCTAGCTCACGGTCGCTTGTCAGGATGGCAAGCCCGTTAATGGTTATGCCCTGATCGATTGCTATTTGGCGTGGTACCAGCGGGTTCACGCCAGAATTGTTCCGGGCGTCACCGGAAATGTCTATCTTTCGGAAAAGGCCTGCAAAATTGTTGTTGTTCAGCAGTTCGGTGGCCCGTGTGATGGCCTCTCCAATTGCCGTGGCGCGACCGCCGCCATTGCGTTGAACTTGCTCGACATGATTTGCAAACGCGAAAGAGTCGTTTGCGGTGCGCAGATGAAACCAGGGAAGAACTGGGCGATTCAGATGGCCGTAACTCCATTCCATGACCGTGACGGCCAGGCCGTCAGGCATTGAGGTAATCGCCTCCTGCACCAAAGGTCCCCGCATGGCGTCTGCGACACCCAGCAATTGCAGCGCAAATTCCTGATCCGAAACGCTGACCGAGGTGTCGATGGCGATCACCAATTCGATATCCACGGAAACCTGCGCGCGGGACGGGTTTGCCGCCCAGGACAAGACCAGCACCGTAAGCATCAGCGCCAGTCTTTGCATCATTTGTCCTCGTTCGTAGGCGGGCCGGGATTGGCGGCCATCGCCGATGGGCGGGCTGCAAACCAGTCGTACCAGCGCGACAGAGCCGGGAACTTGCGCAGCATAACTACGCCTTCGGGGGGCATCACAAAGTACCCTATGAACGGTCCCAGATAGAGATCAGCCAGCGTGACTGACCGCTGATTCAGGATCAACCCTTCGCTCACAATCGCTTCCACGGCCGCCAGCGCGCGATCTGCCCCGCGAAGTCCCTCGGCAATCGCTTCTTCGTTCGGCTCCTCACCTTCAAGCGGCGAAAACAGGCGCTCCGAGACGACCTTGGCAATCATCGGATTGACTGCATAATCATCCAATAGAGACATCAACTGTGACATGCGGGCGGCTGCGCGGGCATCGGCAGGTACCAGTGAGGGGCCGTCGAATACCTGATCTACATAGCGCAGGATGGCGCTGGCCTCATATAAGGCAAAATCATCATGGACTAGCGTCGGTATGCGTCCAAACGGATGCAAGGCCAGATAGTTATCGGGCAGGGGCGGATCAAACGGGTCCATCTCGATAATGTCATAAGACAGACCGCGTTCGTGCAGCGCCAGCCGCGCAATCCAAAAATAAAGTGAATCCTCGGTGCCGTAGAGACTCAGCTGGGTGGCGGGTCCCGCTTTCACCATCACGCCGGTGTTTTTTGCTTGAGCAGGTACTCTCGTATCAGATTGGCAACCATCGAACGGTTGTCCTCAATCGCCATGTTGCGCTGACCTTGATCCACGTCTTCGTCTTTCAGAACGGTTCCTCGGCGGCTCTCAAGCAGATCGCTGGCATAAGGCTTGGCAAATTCGGGGTGGCCCTGCACGGTGACGGCGAAGCCGGGGTACCAAAGCGCGCCATGTTCGCAGAAATCTGTCGAGGCGATTGTTACCGCGCCCTCGGGTTTTTCTTCGACCTGATCCTGATGGTAAGCCTGAATGGCGATCTTTTCGGGGGCGTCACCCAACTCGCCGGGCCATTTGCCGGTGGTTGGATATTCATGAACGCCAAGACCCCAACCCTTGTCGGATTTACGCACCACACCACCCAGCGCCTGTGCAATCATCTGGTGGCCAAAGCAGATGCCGAACATCAGCTTGCCACTGTCACGCGCGCCGCGAATGAACTCTTCGAGCGGAGGGATCCACGGGTGATCTTCGTAAGCTCCGAATTTCGATCCAGTGATCACCCAGAGGTCAGCGTCATTCGGGCTGGCCGGGAATTCCTCATCCAGCACCGCATAGGAAGAAAAATCGGCATCCAGATTACCCAGCCACTGCTGCACCATACCGGGATAATCACCGTGGGTTGGGGCCAGCTCTTCGGGCGGGCGGCCGGTTTCCAGAATACCGACGCGAAGTTTCTGATCGCTCATTATGCTCTCCTATCTTGCAGCCCGTACCATGCGTAGATCAGCGGCAGCATTGCGCGCCGCCAGCGTCCCAGTTCAAATCTTCGCATGGGTCCGGTCATTACATGTGGGGTTTGCGGCCCTTGATTCAAAATCTGCCCAGCGATCATCGCGCCAGTATAGCTGCCCATAGCCACGCCGTTGCCGTGATAGCACAACGCCGCCCAGGCCCGGTCCATGCCGGGGATTGGCCCGGCAAAGGGCGTAAGGTTGCGAGACAGGCACACAAGTCCTGACCAGTAATGTGCCGTCTCAACATGCTGCCAGGCCGGGAACATGCGGTCGAAATCGGCGCGCGCACGGGCCTTGGTCTCAGCCTCGCTATGTTCGGTGGTGCGCGATGCAGCGCGCAGTCCGAACAGCATCCGATTGTCTGGCAGCAGGCGGAAATAGTGCAGCAGGTTGCGGCTGTCATAGCACATCTGGCGACTGGTGAAGCCTTGCGCCTTCAGCTCATTGTCAGTCATCGGGCGGGTGGCGATGATACCGGATTGGACCGGCATGTACCGTCCACCCAGCCAAGCGGGCAGGTTTTCTGAACTGTAGCCGTTGGTGGCCACGATCAGGTTCTTCGCACGCAATTCACCATGAGCGGTTTTCAACAGGTGCTGACCGTCACCTGATTGTGCAATTTCAGTCACCGCGCTGCCGCCGTGGATGCGCACACCTGCGTCCGCCGCCTCGCGGGCAAGACCGGTGGCATATTTCATCGGGTTCAGAGCAAAGCCAATGGGTGCGGTCAACGCGCCGTAGAACTCAGCGCTGAACAGCCCGTGATCCTCCAACGCTTCGCGCGGCAGAAACTCTGGCTCTGCGCCATAGACATCCCGGTATCCGGCGATTTCATCCTGCATCTCATCCGCAACGTTTTGCGAATGGGCCAGACGGGTTTCGCCTTTTGAGTGGGTATCGGCCTCGATCCCATAATCATCCAAGCGTGCCTGTACAAATCCGACCGCATCGCGTTCGGCACGCATATAGTTCAAGGCGTGATCCTGACCGAACCGACGGGACAGGTCGGCCAATCCGGTTTTTGATCCGCCAATGCAACAGAACCCGCCATTGCGACCCGAGGCGCCCCAGCCCGGTTGTTCGGCTTCCAGAATGACCACATCCTGTCCGCTGCGCGCCAATTCCAGCGCTGCGTTCAGGCCGGTAAAGCCAGCACCGATAATCGCAGTGTCACATTTGGCCGCCCCGGTCAGCGCCGGATAGTCCGGGCGCTGAACCGTGGTGGTCCAGTAGCTGTCCTCGATCGGGGCAGACCCATAGGCCATATCTTCGAACAATCGCATCGTCACATCCGGCTGAGGTAATAAGTGTACTCCGCAGGGGTAATGGGATCTTGAATTGTCGCAATCTCATCGCGCTTAACAGTCGCATAGAGGTCACGGTAATCGCCAAATATGTCCTGCGCTATAGGCGCAGAGGCAAATCGATCGACGGCGGAATACCAGTCATGATCCAGCGGTTTGGCCGGTACGCAATCGGGATCGTCCAGCGGGCGCTGCAATTCCGGTGCGTTTTCCAATCCGTGCATCATGCCGCCCAGAATGGCCGCCATTGCCAGATAAGGGTTGGTATCCGCACCGCTGATGCGATGTTCCAGACGCGCGCCCGGCCCATTGGTCTCGGGCAACCGGACCGAGGCCGCGCGGTTGTCCAGCCCCCAGTCAGGCGTGGCCGGCGCAAAGCTGTTGGGCCGGAAGCGGCGGTATGAATTACCATGCGGCGCGAATATTGCCTGAAGGTCACGCATACTGCCCAGAACACCGGAAACAGCGTTAAGCAGGTTCTGCGAAATCTCTTCTTCATCCGTCGGTGAGAAGATGTTCTTGCCGCTTTTGTCGACGACCGAGGCGTGCACATGCATACCGTTCCCGGGGTGATCCAGATAGGGTTTGGCCATGAAGGTGGCCTCGAACCCATGGCTGGCTACAACGCCGCGAACCAGACGTCGGAACAAGATTGCCGTCTCAGCCGCGGCCAGAACGTCATCGGTGTGGTGGAAATTGATCTCAAACTGGCCGGGGCCGTATTCAGCGATCAGTGTATCGGTTGACAGGCCCTGCGCCGCGCTGGCGGACAGGATGTCATTCAAAATCGCCTCGCGCCGGGCCAATAGCTCCATGTCATAGTTTTGTGCATCGGGGCTGAAGGAAGGCGGGCAGGGGGCATCGTCCCGTTCGTTGCGCGGGCGAAGAATGTAGAATTCAAGCTCGGTCGCAACGACAGGGCGCCAACCCTTGTCATCGAACCTGTTCCAGACCGAGCGCAGCAGCTCACGCGGGGATTGCGGGCTGATGTTGCCCTGCATGTCCGTCATTTCAACCAGAACCTGCGCCACGTTCCCGGCCAGCCATGGCGCAGGGTGCAGCGTGCCCTCAATCGGGATCAGAATGCCGTCGGGATCGCCAAATTCGATACCCAGTCCGGTATTTTCAACCTCATTGCCCATGATTGCGGGCGCATAGGTCGAAAGGGGCAGACGAATTGCCCCTTTTTCTATTTTGTCGATGCCGTCGCCAGGCACCCATTTGCCCCGAAGAACCGCGTTGAGGTCGCATAGCAGCAACTCGATGCGGTCCGGGACGCCGTGCGCCTGGCAATAGGCGTCGTAGTCATTGGCAAAACTCATGCCGCCTGCTCCGCCATTTGTTCTTCCTGCTGGCGCTTTTTCACAGCGCGTTTGCTTGCGAGCGAGGCACTGATTGTGCCGATCGTGACCAAACCGATCAGAATGGTCGACAGCGCGTTGATCTCGGGGCTGACGCCCAAACGGACCGAACTGAAGATTTTGATCGGCAAGGTGGTTGACGACGGTCCTGCCACGAAGGACGAAATCACCAGGTCATCCAGCGACAGCGTCAGCGCCAGCAACCAGCCCGAGATCACCGCAGGCGCGATGATCGGCAGTGTCACGGATCTGAACGCATCGAACGGTGTGCAGCCCAGATCCAGCGCGGCCTCTTCAACCGAGCGGTCAAAGCTGACCAGACGCGAGCTAACCACAACTGACACGTAACACATCGAGAATGTGGTGTGCGCCAGAACGATGGTTATGATACCTCGATCCAGTCCGATCGAAATGAACAGCAGCAACAGCGACAGACCTGTGATCACTTCGGGCATCACGAGCGGTGCGTAGATCATGCCCGAGAACAGCGTGCGGCCGAAAAACCGCCCGCCGCGAACCAGAACATAAGCCGCCATCGTGCCCAGAACGGTCGCCGCTATGGAGGATGCAAATGCAACCTTCAACGTGACCACCGCCGCATCCAGAAACGCCTCGTTCTTCATCAGTTCACCGTACCACTTGGTCGAGAACCCACCCCAAACCGTCACCAGCCGGGATTCGTTGAAGCTGTAGATGATCAGGATGACCATCGGCAGATACAGGAACGCAAATCCAAGCGTCAGAGAGGTTGTATTGAACCATGTCAAACGTCTCATTGCTCGGCCTCCATCATTTTCTGTTCGTTGCGCTGGTACAGCACGATCGGGATGATCAGGATCAGCAGCAGAACGATGGCCACTGCGCTTGCTACCGGCCAGTCACGGTTCGAGAAGAATTCTTCGAACAGAACCTTACCGATCATCAGCGTTCCGGATCCGCCCAGAAGTGTCGGAATGACGAACTCCCCCAGTGCTGGAATGAAGACAAGGAAACAGCCCGCAATGATGCCAGATTTCGACAGCGGTACCGTGATCAGCCAGAAAGCGGTGGTTCTGGAACAGCCAAGGTCTTCACCGGCCTCCAAAAGGGATCCGTCCAGTTTTTCCAGCGTCGAATATATCGGCAGGATCATGAACGGGCAGTAAGTATAGACGATACCGATATAGACGGCCACGTTGGTGTTCAAGATTGTCAGAGGCTCGCCAATGACACCCAGCCAAATCAGGAACTGGTTCAGCAGTCCTTCCTGGCTGAGGATACCCATCCAGGCATAAACCCGGATCAGGAAGCTGGTCCAGAAGGGCAGGATCACCAGCATCATTAGGGTCGGGCGCCATTCGTCGGGCGCGTTTGCCATGCCGTAGGCGATTGGAAAACCGACCAGAAGGCACAAGAAAGTAGCCAGAAATGCAATCTTGAGACTGGACAGATAGCTTTTCCAGTACAGATCGTCAGTTGTCAGAAAGGCAAAGTTTTCAAAATCGAGTTGCGAAAAGAACTCTTTGATTGATGTCCAACCACCGGCCAGATCCAGTGTCGGAGTGTAGGGTGGAATTGCCAGTGCGGTGTCCGACAGCGAGATCTTGAGAACGATCCCGAACGGGATCAGGAACAAGATCAGCAGCCATACATATGGCACTGAGATGAGGAAAAAACGCCTGAAGTTCATAGCTTACCCCGTCACTGGTCCAGCACGATGCCGGCTGTTTCAGTCCAGGACAGCCAAACGTCGTCGTCCCATGTCAGATCACGGCGTGCCAGACGCCGGTTGTTGGCGGTCTGCGCCTTGACCATGGTGCCGTTGGGCAGTTCGACCTTGTAGGTCGAGATATTGCCCAGATAGGCAATGTCGTGAATTTTGCCCTGTACGACATTTATCTGAGTATCCGGCCGTTCTTTGCTGATGTTCACCTTCTCCGGGCGGATAGCGAACGTGCATCGCGCTTCGACATCCGGAGCGTGCGGGCATTCGGCCACCAGCGGCGCCTGGCCTTCGGCCCAGAACAGCTCGGTTTTGCCGTCGCCACGTGGCTTGGTGTTGCCTTCGATCAGGTTCACGTCGCCGATAAAGTCAGCAACATAGACAGAATTCGGAGATTCGTAGATACGCCCGGGGGTTTCGACCTGGATTAACTCGCCATGGTCCATAACTGCGATGCGGCTTGCTACGGTCATCGCCTCTTCCTGATCGTGGGTCACGATCACGAAGGTGGTGCCGGTCTTTTCCTGGATATCCATTAGCTCGAACTGCGTGTCCTGACGCAGTTTCTTGTCCAGCGCACCAAGGGGTTCGTCCAGCAAAAGCAGCTTGGGGGCTTTGGCAAGTGAACGCGCCAGAGCAACACGCTGACGTTGGCCGCCGGAAATCTGATGGGGCTTGCGCTGCGAGAAATTTTGAAGCTGAACAAGGTTTAGCATTTCTTCAACGCGCTCTTCGATTTGAGCCTTAGGCATATTATCACGCTTCAGACCAAAGGCGACGTTTTCCCGGACCGTAAGGTGCGGGAACAGCGCATAGCTTTGGAACATCATGTTTACGGCGCGCTTGTTCGGAGGGATGTTGGCCATATCCTTGCCGTCGATCGTGATTACGCCTTCGGTGGGCGTTTCAAAACCGCCCAGCATCCGCATCAGGGTAGTCTTGCCGCAACCCGACGGTCCTAGCAGTGCAAAGAACTCCTGACGATAGATGTCCAGAGTTACGTCGTTGATTGCGGTAAATGTACCGAACTTCTTGGTCACCGACTTGAAGGAAATCAGCGGTGTTTCCTGCGGATCGGTCCAAGGTTCAAAGGTAGATGAAACTGCCGGTTGGTTCATTTTTGTCCCTCCTGACGGACACCGCCCGGCCACATTATTTGGCCGGGCGGTCCTGGATCAGCATTGTTAGAGCTTAGGTGCCCGATTTAACCTTGGTCCAAAGACGGGTCGCAGCACGCTGTGCTTTCGGCCCCCAAGGAGAGGTAGTATACAGGTTTTGCATTGTGTTTTCATCCGGATAAATCGCGGTGTCACCAATGACGTCTGCTTCAAGTTCTTGCGTCTCCGGGTTCACACCGTTTGCAAAGTAGACGTAGTTTGAAGCCGATGCGATATTTTCAGGATTGATGATGAAGTCGATGAAGGCATGAGCCGCTTCGACGTTTGGAGCGTCTGCCGGGATAGCCATCTGGTCGAACCACATTAGCGAGCCTTCCTGAACCGCGTTATACACGATTTCGATCCCGTTCTCAGCTTCTGCCGCACGGTCACGCGCCTGCAGAACGTCGCCAGACCAGCCGAAGGCCACACAGATGTCGCCATTTGCCAGCGCGGTGATGTATTCCGAGCTGTTGTACTTTTTGACATACGGGCGAACCGCAGACAGAACGGCCTCGGCCTTTTGGATGGTCTCAACATCCTGAGCATCGGGGTTTTCGCCGATATAGTTCAGCGCCGCAGGGATCATCTCACCCGGGGCATCAAGAAAATACACGCCACATTCGGCCAGTTTTTCCATGTTCTCGGGGTTGAAAACCAGTTCCAGCGAATCGAGCGGAGCGTCTTCGCCCAGAACCGCGTGGACTTTTTCAGGGATCGCACCGATGCCGGTGGTGCCCCACATGTAGGTCACGGAATAGGCGTTGTCGGGGTCATAGCGCGTGGTGCGCTCCTGGATTGTGTCCCACAGATGCTCGGCGTTCGACAGTTTGGATTTGTCCAGCGGCTGGAACACGCCTGCAGTGATCTGACGCTGCAGGAAGGTGCCCGAGGGCACAACAACGTCATAGCCCGACTGGCCGGCCAGCAGCTTTGTTTCCAGAACTTCGTTGCTGTCGAAGACGTCATAAATCAGATTGATGCCGGTTTCGGCTTCGAACTTCGCCAGAAGCTCTTCATCGATGTAGTCAGACCAGTTGTATACGCGTACTTCGTCGGCCCAAGCGGTTTGTGCTGCGATCGCAGCGGCAAAAACCATCGCGCCTGATTTCAAGTTAAGCATATGTTCCTCCCTTTCGGTTTTATTTAGTCTGATCGCACTTTTGATCAAAAAATGATTCTTTGCAATCCCTACACTCATATTTGATAGTTTAGCGACCCTTGGCTATAACTTCAAAAGAACGATCCGTTGGCCAGTTGACCAATGAAGGGAGAGAGATGAACCGCTTAGTAGGCAAAAAGCCAGAGCATGAGACAATTTATGCGCAATTGAGAGAGCAGCTGCTTTTCGGTGAATTCGTCCCGGGGCAACCTTTGACCATACATGGGTTGGCCGAATCGATTGGGTCTGGCGTCACTCCTATTCGCGAAGCGATTCGCCGCCTGACAGCAGAAGGGGCTCTGGTCGTTCGCGAAAACCGTCGGGTTGAAGTTCCTGACATGACGTATGCTCGTCTGGAGCAAATCGAATTGGTCAGAGTCTCAGTAGAGCCGGTTCTTGCCATGATGGGCGCAAAAAACAATGTCAGCGGGGTAGCGGCCGAGCTTGAGCGGCTGGATCAAGAAGTCAACCACGCGATAGAAGTCGGTGACATCCGAAAATACCTCGAAGCAAACTATCGATTTCATTTTACGCTTTATGCAGCAGCAGATGCAGAAGTGCTGTTACGCGTTGCGGAATCGCTGTGGTTGCAGATCGGCCCGGCCCTGCGTGTCGGGTGTGGTCGCTTTGGAACCGCTAATTTGGTGGATCAACATCACGCGGCAACTGTCGCCCTGCGGGTGGGGGATTTTGAGGCTGTCAGGTCGGCTTTTGAGGAGGATATTCGCCAAGGAATGAAGTTCGTTTCGCAGACATTGAAGTGATGCTGAAAGCGATCAAATCCGGCTTTTGGAAAACCGGAGATTGACTATCTTCATTTTTTGATCAAAACTTCGATCAGGCGACATCAGCTTATTCGATGTCCTAGGAGGTTTTGATGGTATCCGAGAAAAAGTTGACTTGGCAGGATAGTCTGCCCGAAGAATTTGCGGTGCATGCTCGCCAGCGCAAGATCGATGAGGTCGAGTGCATCGTGCCGGATATTGCCGGAACCTCTCGTGGTAAGGCAATGCCGGCGGTGAAGTTCGATCCCGCCACAGATCTGGCGCTTCCTATTTCACTTTTCTATCAGACGATCTCGGGCGAGTACGTTGATATGGAGATTGAGGGACAGTGGCTGGAAAAGGATATTGTCCTCAAGCCTGACATGAATACAGCCTGTGCGGTTCCGTGGTCGGATGATGTCTCGGTTCAGGTGATCTGTGATATGTTTAACCGCGATGGATCTGCGCTGGCGATCTCGCCTCGTGTTGTTTTGCAGCGAGTTGTTCAAGCATTTGCGGACAAAAACTGGAAACCGGTCGTTGCTCCTGAGCTGGAGTTCTATCTGACCAAGCCGAATCTTGATCCCAACGAACCCATCGAACCCCCGGTCGGCCGCACTGGACGCCGAGGTGCCAGCCGACAGGTCTATTCGATGGCGGCTGTCGATGATCATGGGCCGGTGATCGATACGATCTACGATTTTGCCGAAGCTCAGGGCTTAGAAATCGATACTGTGATCCAGGAAGGCGGCGCCGGACAGATTGAGATCAACTTGATGCATGGTAATCCGGTGCATCTTGCTGACCAGGTGTTCTACTTCAAGCGCACGATCCGCGAGGCGGCGTTGAAGAACGGTATGTTTGCAACCTTCATGGCCAAACCCATTCGTGACGAGCCCGGTAGCGCCATGCACGTGCACCAGAGCATTGTCGAAGTGGACACCGGCAAGAACATCTTCTCGAACGAGGATGGAACTGAGTCGGACCTGTTCCGCTGGTTCATTGGCGGTTCGCAGAAATATATGAAGCAGATCGTTCCGTTGCTGGCGCCGTATGTAAACTCTTACCGTCGGATCACGGTCGAAGGCCAAAGTGCCCCGGCCAATCTGGAATGGGCCAGTGACAACCGCACCACCGGTTTGCGGGTGCCGCATTCCGGCCCGGCTGCGCGGCGGTTGGAGAACCGCGTCATTGGTATGGACTGCAATCCGTACATTGCGATCGCGGCGTCGCTGGCATGTGGGTATCTGGGGATGATCAACAAGATCGAACCTCGCGCCGAAGCCAAGAAAGAGGTCTGGGAGGCGGAAGAGCCGCTACCGGCCAGCCTGCGCGAGGCGTTGGATCTGTTCGATGATGCAGCCGATATCCGGGCGGTTCTCGGCGAAGAATTTTGCCAGCTTTATTCGGATATCAAGCGCGCAGAAAACGAAGAGTATCAGCGCGAGATTTCCCCCTGGGAACGCCAGCACCTTCTGTTGAATGTTTGATTGGAGAAGCTAACATGACAACACTTGCAAACCACCTGCCCACCGCCGAATTGCAGGCGCTAGATGCTGCCCATCACCTGCACCCCTTTACCAAGGGCGATGAGCTGAACGAAAAGGGCGCGCGGGTCATTACCGGCGCAAAAGGTGTTTGGCTACGCGACAGTGAAGGCACCGAGATTCTGGACGGAATGGCCGGTCTTTGGTGTGTCAACATCGGTTACGGCCGAGAGGAACTGGCCGAGGTTGCTGCCCGTCAGATGAAAGAGCTGCCGTACTACAACACCTTCTTCCAGACAACGCACGTACCTGCGTTGATGCTGGCGAAGAAGCTGGCTGAACTGGCCCCCGGCGATCTGAACCACGTGTTCTTTGCAAACGGTGGCTCGGATGCAAACGACACCAACATCCGCCTCGTACGCACGTACTGGGCCGAGAAGGGCCAGCCAGAGCGTGACGTGATTATTTCGCGCTGGAACGCCTATCACGGTTCAACCATCGGCGGCACATCGTTGGGCGGCATGAAGGGTATGCATGGACAGGGCAGCCTGCCGATTCCAGGCATCGAATTCATTGACCAGCCCCATTGGTGGGCTGAAGGTGGTGACATGACGCCCGAGGAGTTCGGGCTTGAGCGTGCGCGTCAGCTTGAGGAAAAGATCAAAGAGGTTGGCCCGGAAAAGGTTGCGGCCTTCATCGGGGAGCCTATTCAGGGTGCTGGTGGCGTGGTCGTACCACCGTCGACCTACTGGCCGGAAATTCAGCGTATCTGTAAGAAATATGACATTTTGCTGATCGCGGATGAGGTGATCTGCGGTTTTGGCCGCACCGGCAACTGGTTCGGATCACAGACGCTGGGTATTGAACCCGATATCATGACCGTCGCAAAAGGCCTCAGCTCGGGTTATGCGCCAATCGGTGCGTCAATTATATCTGACAAGGTTGCCAAGGTTCTTGATGGGACCGAGTTCAACCACGGGTACACTTATTCCGGCCATCCAGTTGCTTGCGCCGTTGCGCTAGAGAACTTGCGGATTCTGGAAGAGGATGGCGTCATCAAGCACGTTCAGAATGTGGCGGCGCCGCACCTGAAGGAAAAGTGGGAAGCGCTGGCAGATCATCCGCTGGTCGGTGAAGCGAAAATCGTTGGTATGATGGCTTCGATCGCACTGACTCCTGACAAAGCGACCCGTGCGGAATTTGCGACGGATGCTGGCACTGTTGGCTACATCTGCCGCGAGCGGTGTTTTGCAAACAACGTTATCATGCGCCATGTCGGCGACCGGATGATCATTTCACCGCCGCTGACCATCACACCTGAAGAAATCGATATACTGATTGAACGGGCCCGAAAATCGCTTGACGAATGTCTCGAGCAGATCCGCTCGGACGGAATGTTCAAAGCGGCCTGAAATACGAGAACCCAATGGACCTGCTGACTGCAAATGACCGCTCGGGTGAATACCCGGATTCTTACTACGCCGACGTGGCGGAAACCCTTGATCGGTTTCCCAAAGCACAGGGATCGCTGGAATGCGATGTCTGTGTCGTTGGGGCTGGTTTCACCGGGCTTTCGGCTGCGTATCACTTAGCGCAGCGCGGCTATGACGTGATTGTTCTGGACGCGCAGCGTGTGGGCTTTGGCGCGTCTGGCCGCAATGGTGGTCAGGTCAGCATGGGCCAGCGGGTCGATCAGGAAGACTTGGAAGGTATGGTCGGTGATGAGCATGCGCGCGAATTATGGGACATCGGCGCACAGGCCGTTGATCTGGTGCGCTCGCTGAGCCAGCGGCCCGAAGTCAAAGCCGATTTCCATGATGGCGTGATCCACGCGGTTCATCGCGAGCGCTATCAGCCCCACAGTGTTGAATATGTCGAGCATATGTCCAACAAGTATGGATACGACAAAATCCGCCTGCTGGACAAAGATGAATGCCGCCATTTGGTCAATTCACCTGCCTATCATGGTGGCACGCTGGACATGGGTGCAGGGCATGTGAATCCGTTCGAGCTGGTCCTTGGTCTGGCGCGTCTCGCCGTGAACGCCGGCGCGCGGATTTTCGAGCAATCGAAGGTAACTAAGGTCAAGGAAGGCGATCCCGCCCTCGTGACGACAGAAGGCGCCAGCATCAAGGCTCGCTACGTGGTTATGGGCTGCAACGGCTATCTTGGCACCATGCATAAGCATGTGGCACAGCGGGTTATGCCGATCAACAACTTCATCGTGTCCACCGAACCGTTGAGCCCGACGGCGCAGGAAGAGATCATTCGCAACAATTATGCGGTTGCCGACAGCAAGTTCGTGATCAATTACTTCCGTTTCTCGGATGATCACCGCCTTTTGTTTGGCGGCACCGAAAGCTATGGCTACAAATTCCCGGCGGATATCGCGATCGCAGTGCGTAAGCCGATGATCGAGATCTTTCCACAGTTGAAAGACATTGGCATAGAACATGCCTGGGGCGGTACGTTGGGCATCACCATGAACCGGATGCCGCATTTTGAACGGATCGGCGGCAACATTCTAACCATGTCGGGTTTTTCCGGCGCGGGCGTTGCGTTGGGTACATTGTCCGGCCAGATCGCCGCTGACGCCATTGCTGGACAGGCGGAACGTTTCGACATCATGGCCAAGGTACCAACCAAGACCTTCCCGGGTGGGCCGATGTTCCGCACGCCGCTTCTGGTTCTGGCGATGCTGTGGTTCAGCCTTCGCGACAAATTGTAAGGTAAATTCCCGGAGTGCAAAGCGCCGGGTGGTGATAGAAAACTAAATGGACAGTTAGTTAGATATATGTGTGCCGCAGTGACAAAACCGGATGGACGCATCAAGCGGGGTGAGGAAACCCAATCCCGCATTCTGCAGGCTGCCATCGATTGCATTGCAGAGTTCGGCCTTGGCGGCACCACTATCGGGCGCGTGGCCGAGCGTTCCGGCGTTTCGCACTCGTTGGTTATTGTTCACTTCAAGTCCAAAAAGAACTTGTTTACGGCTGTCCTGCGAGAGCTTTGCGAACCCTACGAAGAGGAATGGGTAGCGCTGTGCAATGATGAGCAGGGCGATCCGTTGGACCGGCTGATGCGCATGGCCGAGATGGAATTGCAGCACGCGTCACAGAACCCAAAAGCGATCGCCGTTTGGTTCGCTTATTGGGGCCTGCGCGAGGGCACCGAGATGTATGGCGAGATTGTCGGGCCGGATGATCTGACTCATACTCAAACCCTGAGACGCTTGGTGGGCGAGGTCTGTGTTGGTCAGTCAGCCGAACAGGTAGAAACCATCTACTATGGTGTTTCGTCCATGCTGTGGGGGTACCTGTCGATGGTTCACGTCGGCACGACCCCACCGTCACCTGAACGCGTTTTGTGCGCAATCCGTCAATTCCTCGATCCATACGTTTCGGATGGCAAGACCCCCTCATCCGAACCTGACGCGAGTGCTGGTCGATGAAGAGACTTTATGAACCCCTTGCTTATGGTGACCGGCCAATTCGGGATCGGTATTGGGACAGCACCGTCGAAACCCCACTGCCGGATTATCCCGCCCATACCGGTGAAACCACTTGTGAATTTGCCATTATCGGCGGCGGGTATACTGGCCTTTCGGCGGCTTTGACCCTGGCTGAATCTGGCGCGGACGTGGTGTTGTTGGATGCTCAAGGTCCCGGCTGGGGCGCATCGGGTCGAAACGGTGGTCTGGTCTCGGTCGGCAGCGCCAAGATGGAAGACGAGGATATCGTCAAGAAATACGGGGCAGTAGACGCGCGATTGTTTTTCGATGCGGAACGAGCCTCAGTCGATCTGGTTGAAGAATATCTGGACCGTTTCAAGCTTGATGTGGATCGCCATTCCAAAGGCTACACCTTCGTCGCCCACCGCAAGGATGCGGTTGAGGGACTGAAAGAATACGGGCAGGAATACACCAATCGATACGGGTTGCCCTACGAATTCGTGCCCAAAGAAGAGATGGTCGAACAGGGCTTGAACAGTCCTGATTTTCATGGCGCGGTTCATCTGCCCATCGGGTTTGCCCTGAACCCGATGAAGTTTGTGTTGGGCCTGACCCGTCAGGCCAAGGCCGCCGGGGTGCGCATGTTCTCGCATTCGCCGGTGACCCGGATTGCACAAGACAACGGCCATGTATTGCACACGCCCAAAGGGATCGTGCGTGCGAAGAAACTGCTGATCGCCACCAACGGTTATTCCTCGGACGATTTGCCCCGCGCCTTTGCGGGTCGCTATCTGCCGGTGCAGTCGAACATTCTGGTCACCCGCCCGATGAGCGACGACGAGATCAAGGCACAGGGATGGTGGAGCAAGCAGATGGTCTGCGACTCGCGCACGTTGCTACATTACTTCCGTCTGCTGCCGGATAATCGGATGCTGCTGGGCCTTCGCGGTTCGGTTCGCGTGACCGAAGGCAACATCGCAGCGACCGAGGCTAAGGCCCGCGCCGACTTTGAACAGATGTTCCCCGAATGGCGGCATGTGGAAACGGCGCATTTTTGGTCGGGCCTGATTTGCATGACCCGAAATCTGGTGCCGTTTGCCGGGGCGGTTCCTGGGCTGGAAAACGCTTGGGCCGCGCTGGGGTATCATGGCGGCGGCGTGACCATGGCACCCTATGCCGGCGCGTTGATTGCCGACATGGCGCTGGGTCGCGAAACCCGACCACATCCCAATTTGATGAAACGGCCGATGCGCCGGTTCGAACTTGGCCCCTGGCGGCGCGCATCGCTGCCGCTGGCCTTCACCTGGTACAACATCAAAGACAACATCTGACCCCCTCTAAGGAGAGTGACATGGGCGTACTGAACCTGAAAAAACTACCTGAAATTGCCGAAGATCAGCTGGAAGATTGGGGGGCAGTGCCCGAACCCATCGACAGCGAACCGTCGCTGCTGCGCGGTCTGACTCTGGCCGAAAACGAAGACGGATCCGAGGTTGGCGTGTGGACCTGTACCCCGGGCAAATGGCGCCGCAAGATCCAGGATGCTGAAATGTGCTATTTCACTCACGGTTCGTGCACCTATACCGATGAGCAAGGCAATGTGACCGAAATCAATGCCGGTGACATGGTCTACTTCCCGGCCATGAGCCTGGGCATCTGGGAGATCAAGGAACACTCCCGCAATGCCTACATCACCTACAAGAGCAAGTAATCATGGGGCGCACCTGCACCCCCGTTTCCCAATAAGCGAGGCTAACCATGACTTACGCAAATACCGACAAGTTCTACATCAACGGTGAATGGGTTGATCCGCTGTCCTCGACCCCGCTTGACGTCATTAACCCGGCCACCGAAGAAACATTTGCCACACTGTCTATGGGCACGTCAGCAGATGTCGATAGGGCCGTCGCTGCGGCGAAAGAGGCATATAAAACCTGGGGTCGCACTTCTCGAGAAGAGCGTCTGGCCGTGATGGAGCGTGTGCTTGAGGTCTACAAGCGCCGTCATGATGAATTTGCGCTGGCGATTTCGACTGAAATGGGCGCACCGATCTCGATGGCCAAAGAAGAACAAGCCGCGGTTGGCGTCAGCCACCTTGAGGCGATGATCGAGGCATTGAAAGCGTTCGAACTCGAAAAGACCATGCCAAACGGCGATACTCTGATGCGCGGCCCGATCGGTGTTTGCGGCATGATCACGCCTTGGAACTGGCCGATCAACCAGATCGTCCTTAAGGTTGCGCCGGCTTTGGCTGCAGGCTGCACCATGGTTTTGAAACCGTCCGAAATGACGCCGATTTCCGCAATACTCTACGCCGAGGTTCTGGATGAGGCCGGTGTGCCAGCGGGTGTTTTCAACCTTGTTCATGGCTTTGGTCCTGATGTGGGGTCGGCTCTGTCCAGGCATCCTGATGTCACCATGATGTCCTTCACCGGATCCTATCGGGGTGGTACCGCAGTTAGCGTCGACAGTGCGCCTTACGTCAAACGCGTTGCGCTGGAATTGGGCGGTAAGTCACCCAACCTGATTTTCGCCGATGCAGATCTTGAAAGCGCGGTCGAAAACGGTATCGGCTACGTCATGGGCAATACCGGCCAAAGTTGTGATGCACCGTCGCGTATGCTGGTCGAGGCGTCTGTCTATGACAAGGCAGTTGAGTTGGCCAAGGCCGTCACCGAAGAAGTCGAAGTTGGTAATCCGGTGGAAGAGGGTGAACATATTGGCCCGCTGGCGTCTGAGGCGCATTGGAACAAAGTACAGTCGATGATCCAGATGGGCATTGACGAAGGCGCGACGCTGGTGACCGGCGGCACAGGCAAGCCTGAGGGTTTTGAAACCGGATACTTCGTCAAACCGACGATTTTTGTCAATGTCACCAACGACATGAGAATCGCGCGCGAAGAGATATTTGGCCCTGTCGTAGTCATCATCCCCTTCACCGACGAGGAAGATGCGATCGCCATTGCCAACGACACCGACTACGGCCTGTCGTCGCACATCTATTCGGGCGACTCCGAACGCGTCCTGCGTGTTGCCCGCCGGCTTGAGGCCGGAATGGTCAATGTCAACGGCAACTATATCGAAGCTGGCAGCCCGTTCGGTGGCTACAAGCAGTCTGGTGTCGGGCGTGAAGGCGGTGTGCTGGGGCTAGAGGAATTCCTTGAGGCCAAAGCTGTCTCGGCCTTCTGAAAGCAGTGAAGAATTTCGCATGGGGGAACCCCACGCAATCCGTCGCGCCCGGAAACCGGCGCAAACTCAATAAGGAGGACTACAATGAAAACAGGACAAATTCTTGCATCTGGACTTGTCGCTGCCAGCCTTTTCTGCGGCACCACCGCTCTGGCGCAGGACAAGCCTGCAAACAGCAGCAAGGCGACAAAACAGCAGATCGTCGAGCCCTATTCCGATGCGACCGCCATCTGGGATGGCGAATGCAAAGGTGGCATCTATTTTGCGACCGACAGTTCTGCTCAGGCCTATTGCGATGAAGGTGATGAGGGTCTTTCGGTTGCCCTGGGATCGTGGTCGGTAAATGGCAGCGGGAAACTGTGCTTCAAAGTTACCTATTATTTCGATGATGACGGCGAAACAGGCCAAGAAAATGAAAAAGAGTGCATCAAGCACGTCGTTGCCCCCGACGGTAACCTCTGGGTCAAATACGAAGGCGAAGGCTGGTTCGAATACGACGAAGACAATGAAAGCGGTAATGCGCTGAAGTCTGACATCGCCAAGCTGCGCGCCCAGCTGGGTGTGTAAGCACGCTGACGCAAAGGATTGATCCATGAGCAACAAGATCACCCGGATTAGCCGCGAAGGTACTGCGGAAACCGACAATCTGCCCAACATAATTTCGGGCAGTGATGTCGCCAAGCTGTGGCTGGGTTACACCGATACCACCGAGCAGCTTTCTGTCGGCCATTGGGAAAGTGATGCCTGCAAGTTTTCGGTAAAGTGGGAAGAGCACGGTCTTAGCCAGGGCAGGTACTAGAAGTTCAAATCCAGATATGGCGGCATGGAAGTGTCCGGCGCAACCAAGCTGAAGGCTTTGGAATGCGAAAATGCCAAGCTGAATTGGTGGCTGGCGGATAGGCTGTTGGATAACATCACACAATGCCTATTTTGCCGGCTTGATGGTGACAATGGAACAGAGTTGACCAGACGGGCGATTTTGAAATGGGCAAACGGCAACGGCAACGACTGGCATAGTATTGATACTGGCAAACTGCAGCGAAAGTTCTTCATCGTGTAATTCAACGGTAAACAGCGTCACGAGTTATTGAACGATGAAATGTTTGCCTGCCTCGAAGATGCGCATCGGACGCTTGAGAAATTTGCGGACTCCGCACCCGGTGCGCCCGTTCAAACCGATGATCAGGAATGTGACTACCAGATCCGCAGCCTCTCTCCTATGCAGACTGTCTCAGGTCACAGTAACCTAACGAGGGACAATTATGTGCTCTTGGCCATTTCTCGGAAGATTGCGCTGTTACTAACCAAGTCGTCGTATGTGCCACTGGAACTGACCTTGCCATTTTGCATAAGTAAAATCTGGTCACATTCTCTCACTGTGCTCAGCCTATGCGCGATCAGTATGATAGTTTTGTCGGCTCTGATGTTATGGACGGCTTCCATTATGACCCGCTCGGTTATGGTGTCCAAAGCTGATGTTGCTTCATCCATGACCAACAAACTTGGGTTTCGATATAGTGCGCGGGCAATCCCAATTCGTTGGCGTTGCCCTCCGGACAGGCGAACGCCACGCTCTCCGACGTTTGTTTGATATCCCATCGGTAACTCGTTTGTCACAAAGTCATGTAACGCCGCAGCGCGGGCAGCTTGCTCAACTGCCTGTGGATCGATTTTCTCTGGCGGGATCCCAAATGCAATGTTGCGAGCAATCGTATCGTCGCTCAAATAGATGTCCTGAGGAACATAACCAATAGATCTCTGCCATGCACCGATGTTTGCCTCTGTAATCGGTACACCATCGACGATCAATTTACCGTTCCGAACAGGTAAAACGCCCAGTATGATATCTACAAGAGTCGTTTTTCCTGCACCTGTGCCCCCAACTATTCCGATGGTGTTGCGGGCTTCGATTTGCAAGTTGATTTTTTCGAGCGCTTGCCGATCGGCTAGTTCGTAAGAATATGATAGGTCAGACAAGACCAGATTTTTCGTCAATGGTAATTCAGGAAGTTGCTGTTCAAATGCAGCGGTGCAATTGGTCAGCTCGGCCACAGGGAGAGTTTCCTGGTTTGCCGCGACAATATGATTGAGTGGTTCTTCCCCACCTTTAATCGTGACCAAGCTATTATAGATCTGCTGAATAGCAGGAAGCAGGCGCATTACTGCAAAAGCAAATATCCCCAAAGTTGGAATGGTCGCGGCCAAATCTCCACTGTTACTCAATAGAAGAATTAGGATTAGGGTGAGCAGCAACCCAAAGGTTATCGCCTCAAGAGCGTATCTTGGGAGCTGACCCAAAGTTAAGTTCAAAGCCAAACTTATAGCTCGTTTTTGCGCCGGGCCTTTGAACTGATTGGTATAACTACTTTCCAAACCGTAAAGCTTTATCTGTTTGATGCCACCAAGAGCCTCGCCAACAAGGCGGTATCTCGCTTCATCAGCACGCAGTACATCTCTGCCAAAGCCTTGAAAAGAACTCCTTAATTTCAAGTAGAGCGCGGTATAGGATATACCTAAAACCAATGCGGAGAAAATGGAAACATACGGGTCCACTGCTAATAGGAAGGTCACAATAGCGAACGATGAGATTGTCGCGGCTGTGAGGCGCAACATTGGAATTATCACTTGACCAACCAGCACATCAATCTGGCCCAATACGTTTTTGGTAATGTCTGAACTGTTTTGTCTGAGAAACCATTCGTAGGGCTGATTCAGATATTTTTCCAATAGCCGACTTGAAATCGAATAACCACGCATCGTCGCAAACTTGATTACCAAGTACGCACCATATGCTTTTATTGCCAGGCTTAAGAAGACTATGAAGAATACGGCAACAGCCAAAAAAACCTGGAATGAATAGAAGGATGAAAACCCTAAACTTTCATATATTGCAGACAGTAGTTTTCTGTCTAATACTTGATCGGGTTCAGATAGTACGTTTAGAAGCACGAGAACTGACGAAATACCTATCACTTCCGCCAACGCAACTAAAACCATAAACCCCAATAAAAAATAGAACCGGAGGCGTTCTGCCCGGTCGAATAGGGTAAGAAGTTGCTTATAATTTTTGATCATAACCCTTTAACTCGAAACGAATAAGTAACCTACAACGCGTGACAATACTGGTGGATCCTACAGATACTCGTCACTGGTGTGCAGCGTGCAGGTTATGAATACATATATAACCTTATGAAAACAACGCCGATTCTTAGCGTGAGGTAGGGCTGCCAAAAAGGGCAACCCTAAGATATTCACATATCCCAAACTTGTATTTCCACGACAGCTTCGGATAGTTGCCCTGATGAGTCGGCCGCCCAGTATGTAAAGCTGTCCGTTCCTTCGAAATTGATGTCCGGTTGATATAGCAATTGCCCGTCCTCTTGCAGATAAACGTCGCCGTGTTCCGGGTCGGTGAATCCATCGACTGTCAATGCGTCATCATCGAAATCGATATCATTGTTTAGAACGTCGACCAGCCTACCTTCGTTAGTGTTTGTCCGGAAAGAGTCGTTGCGAGCAACCGGCGCGCTTCCGCTCAGATCTATCAAGCCGTTATACTTGGCGCCGTTTGCATAGTTATTCAGCATCCAGTTGTTTGCAAGCTGCTGATCCGTCATCTCCAAGGTTACCACATGGGTCAGTTTCATGATGTCACCAGTCGCCCGATCAACAATGAAGTCGTCTATCAGGATGACGTTTTGTCCATCTTGAGTTTTGTAGTAGCCATCTTTCGATATGATGTGGATGATTTGCTTATAGAAATCCAAGGACAAAGGATCTTGTGCCGACGCGCGGTCAATGGTCCCGATGGAATCTGTTTTGATCCCGTCAAAGTTAAAGTCCTCTCCCTCGGCAAGACTTGTATCGCCGTTGTGAGTGAACTCCAACCGTCCCGTCACTAGATCAGCCGACGTCAGAAGCTGGTGCTTGTTCGGATCAAACCCGGCGAAGTTTTCACCAACGTTGATTGCCTCCAAGTCGATGACAACGTGGCCAACATCTTCGTTCGCGATAGGAATGAAGAAGTCCTGCTCAAGATCAACACCAGTGTTGAAGCCTTCGATTTTCAGGCCATTCATCACTATGTCATAGCTCATCGAGCCAATTTCGATACCTTTGCTCGCCAGCGCACCAGTGAGATCGGTAGTGCTGATCAAGTCAAAGTCGAGCAACGTATAGTGGGCGGTATAGCTGATATCGGCACCTTGATTGGTCTCCCAGTTCAGGAAACCGTCAAATACAGTGCGCAATTCGTGTTGCTGTTGAGCCGGGTTGCTCTTGATGACCACCAAACCAGTATGAGTGCCAAAGGCTTCATTGTCGCGGAACCCTTGGATCGGCGTCAGGTTGGTCGGCACAGTGTCAGAGCCGTAGGCAATTTCAGGGTGATCCAGACCTTCGGCATAGGCGTCATACGCACCACGGTGCATCCAAACAAATCCATTGGTTGTGTTTGCAGCGACGTTCTCTGCCGCTTCTACCAAGCGACCAGCAAAGAAGAATCCATCGCCAGTATGACCCGAATCCTGCCTTGCAGCTCGGTCACCAGTTTTGATGTTCCATTCACCAAACCCTACGCCTTCGGATTTGATTGCGATATTTCTCAGCCAAACTCCTGTTTCATCGCCACTTTCTGCCGCAAACGCCGCACCGAAGACGTCAAACGCAGCGTTGTCGGTAAAGTTGGCGTTGCTGGAATGGTGCACGAAGCCCCATCCTGGAGAGCCGTCGACCACATTGCCAACCGCCATCGCAGGGTTATCCTGATCCTGTACGCCGGTTTTGTGGAAGTGGAATGAATAGCGGCCTTTGACATTGCTGTCCGCCGAGATCGAACTCAGACTACCAGCGTCAAATGCGGCCTCAGACTTATCTGTCCGTCCCAGATCTTCGAATGCTGCAAACCGAACATCAACATCGTCATTGTGCATGAACATGACATGACCGCGGTGATGTGTTTGCGTGGCGTCCCCGTCTTCGCTCGAGAACGTAATATTACGAGACATGTTGGTCACGTAGGCAGACAGATCATCCCGTGGTGTGTCGTGATCATGCTCGAGTGCGCGGTCAAACGTTATCTGGTTGCCGCTGATGGATGTTATCGTAACTTCCTCATCCTGGCTTTCTATGTGACCCGCAGCAGTGCCGGTCCAGCCAGTTTTATGAGTGCCTGTGATAACCAGTTTGTCACCGACCTGCCACCCTTCAGGAATTTCCTGAAGAGTCATCGACGTGTCACCAGTCATTGGTGCGTCGGCGACCTTTAGGAAGGCAGTTTTTTCGGCACCATGGATCTCAATTTGACCATGCGAAACCACACCACGTGATAACAGAGAAGGGTCCCAGTTCACGTCGATATCGCCGTTGTTGGCGATTACAATGTCGACATTCACATTCGCATCGATCGGATTATCAGCCGTACCGATCTCAAGACGTCCGGTTGTATCTACAACCAGTGTGTCGACGACCAGCTTGGTGTCGGTGTTGGTTGCAAAGGACAGCTCACCATCCACGCGAACGCTGAACAGCGAAGCATCACTCTCCCCGTCATAGGTGACAGCGATGTTCTTGGGAATCAGGACATTGGCGCCTGCATCCGGAATTCGGCCTTCGTACCAAGTTCCGGGATCGAACCAATCGCCATCCGAGACAGCAATATGGGTAGCTTCGGAACGTGGCACAAGATCCAGCAACTGACCATGTTCGATGGCCTTGCCCGAATCGTCGCCATGCGCATGTGCGTTTGATTCAGCCATCACAGCTGCAACAAAAGCCTCTACTTCATCAGGGCTGGTCGGCTCAGGGATTGTACCGGGCATATTGGCACCACCATGGTCAACAGTGTCTGACCCGCCATGACCAGCATGATTTCCGTGATCGGTGTCGTCTCCGGAGCCTGTGTCGCCATGATCCCCATGATCGGTGTCGTCTCCGGAGCCTGTGTCGCCATGATCCCCATGATCGGTGTCGTCTCCGGAGCCTGTGTCGCCATGATCCCCATGATCGGTATCGTCTCCGGAACCTGTGTCGCCATGATCCCCGTGATCGGTATCGTCTCCGGAGCCTGTGTCACCGTTGTCCCCGTGATCGGTATCGTCCCCGGAACCTGTGTCACCATGATCCCCGTGATCGGTATCGTCTCCGGAACCCGTGTCACCGTTGTCCCCGTGATCGGTATCGTCCCCGGAACCTGTGTCACCATGATCCCCGTGATCAGTATCATTACCGGAATCTGATGACATATTATGGGACAGGCTCTCTCCGTCGATGAGTTGGGTGATGCCGTTCGTATCCGGCCCACTCCATTCCAACTTCAAAGTCTGCGCACCCCAAAGCTCGAAATAACGTAGATCAATGTCGTGCTCACCTGCTGCAAGCTCAAGCGTTACCGGAACGACTGTGCCTGCATGAGCGCCATCATTGTCAATCACTCTCTCGCCATTCAGGTAGAGGGCAGAGCCGTCATCGGATGTAAGATAGATCGTATAGGTGCCCGAGGTTTCAACGTTCAGTTTGCCTGTATAGCGCGCGGCAAACATGTCCCGTGCACCATTTTCCCAAAATGGGTCATATGACGTTTGAGTGTTGAGCTCAGAAACCATACCAACAGAATCCGAGGCTGCGTCGAAATCAATCTCGTTCAAGCTCGTAACACTCTGATGCAGAATGAAATATTGGGCCATTAAGCCAAAGTGTTTAGACGTTTGATCATCTGACCCGCTATCGCCATGATCTCCGTGGTCGGTTCCATCTGATCCACTATCGTCGATGTCCCCATCATCGGTCCCGTCACTGGTGTCGGTATCATCTGATCCGCTATCACCGTGGTCCCCATGATCGGTTCCATCGCCGGTATCGGTATCATCTGATCCGCTATCACCGTGGTCCCCATGATCGGGTCCGTCGCCGGTGTCGGTATCATCTGATCCGCTATCACCGTGGTCCCCATGATCGGTTCCATCGCCGGTATCGGTATCATCTGATCCGCTATCACCGTGGTCCCCATGATCGGGTCCGTCGCCGGTGTCGGTATCATCTGATCCGCTATCACCGTGGTCCCCATGATCGGTTCCATCGCCGGTATCGGTATCATCTGATCCGCTATCACCGTGGTCCCCATGATCGGGTCCGTCGCCGGTATCGGTATCATCTGATCCGCTATCACCGTGGTCCCCATGATCGGTTTCGTCGCCGGTATCGGTATCATCTGATCCGCTATCACCGTGGTCCCCATGATCGGTCCCGCCGCCGGTGTCGGTATCATCCGAGCCGCTATCGCCGTGGTCCCCTTGATCGGTTCCGTCGCCAGTATCGGTATCATCTGACCCGCTATCGCCATGATTTCCGTGGTCGGCACCATCGTCCGAAACGGGCACGCCGTGGGTCAAGCTTTCGCCGTTAATGGCCTGTCTGACACCAAGTGTATCGGGGCCATCCCATTCCAAAACAAGCGTTTGAGCACCACGATTCTCAAAATACCTTAGTTCGATATCATGAGGGCCTTCGGACAAATCCAATGTAACCGTGAGGAGTCTGGCTGCATGGAGACCATCATTATCAATGACTTTTTCACCATCGATATAGAGTTCCGACCCGTCGTCAGATGTCAGATAAATCGTATAGGTGCCTGCCGTTTCGACATTCAACTGGCCAGTGATTTCTGCAGCAAACCTATTACGAGGGCCGTCTGCCCACCAGGCGTCCCTGCTTCTTTCATAGGTAACTTCGGTCAGGATGTCCTCGGCAATCGGGGGTGCGTCAAAGTCGACACCGTCCAGGTCCGAGATGCCTTTATCAATACGGAAAAACTTCGCCTTCAGGCCAAGATCGGATTCGATCTGATCATTTGATTCATCGGTTTCACCGGCGGTCGAATCCTCAACAACGTCTTCTGAAGCTACAGAATCATCCGTAGTGCCGTATGCTACGACACTCTCGTCTAACAGTTGTGTATCTCCGCCCGTGTCCGGACCATTCCATTCGAGTTTGAGCGTTTGCGCGCCACCGCTTTCAAAATAGCGGATTTCAATATCATGTGTGCCCGCAGTTAAGTCGAGTGAAACCGGGATGAGCGTGCTTGCATGGTTACCATCATTGTTGATGACCAATTCACCATCAATATAAAGAGCCGAGCCGTCATCGGACGTTAAATAGAAAGTGTAGTTACCGGGCGAAGTTACATCCAGTTTACCCGAATAAAGAGCAGCAAAAGAGTCCCGAGTTCCGTTTTCCCAGAATGGCTCGTACGAGCTTACAATATTAAGATTGTCAACAACCTCAACGGCGTTAGGAGTGGCCTCAAAATCGATTTCGTTGAGACTGGAAACCCAATTGGGCAGAATAAAATACTGAGCAATAAAGCCCAGCCCTTCCGTCGGAATCCCATAACTCCGAGTATCAATACTGCTCATGACGTGTTCCTTGGTATCGGTAACAAAAGCCTGGTTTGGCTCCGATTGTTGTGATGCTGATTACGGTTTAGTGGTTCAGAAAGGCAGAAGTGCGGCACCATTTGGCCAAAGCGCCAAGTCTGTGGCGAAACTTTGGCATCTTCGCGCTGCAGTGCAGCGCAAAAGAGGCGCTCTCTCTGCTCCTGTAAGCTCTAGTTTTCTCGGCCGGATCATGCTGCCCATCGCATAGTTTTGGTCTATTTCAATTTGCCCACAGCAATTTTTGCGCGAACATTCAACTGGATACACTTAACCAACGAAACTAGTCTAACCATCCCTGCCTTTGGGAATACTAACGTGATTGAAAGACGGCAACTTGATAAACCCGTCATCTAATTATTGGGCAAGACATTGCCTAGAATGTTCGTAATTCCGCCGAACAGACCTTAATGAAGATTAAATTTTGTAAGTTAAACAGAGCGAAAAAGCGTTCCACCAAGGCCGCTTAGTTTCAAAGTGAGAGCTTTGATTTCATTAATGTTCGAGAAAACCAGATTCAAATGACCGACAAATCAGTGATTTAGTGGTTGCGGCCAGATGCATAAAGTTTGGCTAAGCAAAGGAAAAACAAACGCGCCATGATCAAACCGGTATCGAGATCTGTGCAGCAGTCGGCGCGCTACGACTGAAACCCCAACTAAAGTGTTTCACATTGCTCTTGGTTCTTCTAAGTGTTTACCGGTCAAATTGATAAAAACCGAGACGGAACAGTCGCCTACGTACGTTAGCAAAGTGAATATATTGAAGCGGAATCGACACCAGTACTCAGTGCATTGGATGCTTAAATGAAATTTGCCTACTTCATGAATACCTACCCTATGACGAGCACTACGTTCATCCGTAGAGAGATAGCGGCCCATGAAGAGGCAGGTTTTGAAGTCAAGCGCTTTGCGATTCGCCGCTGGAACCAAGAGTTGAGCGATCCGAAGGACAGAGAGGAAGAGCAATCCACATCGTACATCCTGGAACAGGGCGTGTGCAGACTTTTGATGGCTTTTTTACGGGAGATGCTGACCAATCCCGTTGGATTGTTTCGGGCGATCCGAGGCATGGTTCATATGGCCAGGAACGCAACCAATCAAAGGTGGAAGCAAATAGCCTATCTGCTCGAGGCCGTTTACTTGAAACAGACTACTCTGGCGCAAGAGATCGGGCATCTGCATGTGCACTTCTCCACCAATTCAGCTAGCGTGGCGTTGCTTTCATATTTAATGGGCGGGCCATCTTATAGCGTCACTATTCACGGGCCTGATGAATTGTACGATATGGGGGCAAATTCTTTAGGTCTGAAAACCCTTCATGCCTCATTCATAGCTGTGATTACAGATTATTGTTTTCAGATTGTCGATACTCACACCGAAAGCAAGTTCACCAACAAGATTTACTTAGTGCGCTGCGGCATCAATGCTGATGCGTTTTCGGCCACACCCGACTATCCGGCGCAACAAGAATATGTTTGTGTTGGGCGCCTCTGTGAAGCCAAAGCCCAACACGTTCTTGTTGAGGCCTTCAGTGAAATTGTTGCTGAAAATCCTGAAGCTAATTTGATACTAATTGGAGACGGCGACCAACGCCATTTGGTTGAATCAACCATAAAGAGATTAAATCTGGGCCGTAATGTTGAATTAGCGGGTTGGCGATCCAATCAGGAGGTATTAGCCGCAATCAAAAGCGCGAGAGCGCTTCTTTTGCCTAGCCTTGCCGAGGGGTTACCTGTTGTCATTATGGAAAGCTTTGCGTTGGGCAGACCAGTACTTACAACGAGAATAAATGGAATTCCTGAACTTGTTGATGAAGCGTGTGGTTGGTTGGCAGATCCGGGCAATAAAGAATCCCTTGTAGAATGCCTCAAGTCATTGCTGTCAAAAGATGTTGATGAGCTCAGTTCAATGGGTCAGATCGGTCGTGAAAGAGTGCTGAAGTTACACAATCAGTCAAATAACGCTAAGCGCCTTCGAGATATAATACTTTCTCAGGAAGCTAGCATCTAATTGCATCGTTTCTTCGAAAGTTTCTGTGCGATCCATTTTCAAACACAGTGAACGGAAGACTGCCTCAGAGGTTTAGTCGCTCTCGTGATTAAGAATGACCAAAATATCGACCTTATATTATCAGTGAGCCGTTTACATGCTATCATTATAAAGTGCCGAAAGTTTGCAATGGAACCTAACAGCTCAATGGGCCATGGCGATTGAGGTTACGTTATCGATATTAACTTCAACTACTTGAGTGCTTCACTTTGTGTCGTGTAGTCACTGCCTTTTTCGTCGTTGCTTTAGATTGACTGGCCTCAACTCGGCCGGTGCCAAGCTATCTCCATTATCACTTTGGTTCAGTTTATCGATTCCTTGTCGCTGTAGATTTGTACGATCCTCGCGCAGATTACTCGAAACGGGGTCATTCTGATGCACGCAGCGACCTGCCAGTGCTCCTGCCAACAGCCACGTTATTGGTGTCAGTGCAGCGTTCGGTAAAAGATCGACGAGATTCAGTGCAAGTACCAATGCCAAGCCCGATGTGACAATTGATACATCCAGTTTCTTTCTATTGAGTGCCAAAATCATGACGGGAATCGTGAGTAACCCAAATCTCGCGCTATATCCTACCCAGCCAAACATCCCGATGATAATGATCCACATGCCATCGGTGACACTGACTTGGCGGCCTGTGGTATCATCATAAATATGGTTTCGACCCCAGGAGCCCCAGCCAGTGATTGGGCGCAGATTGGCTCGCTCCAAAAGATTGTCCTCGTTATCCAACCTATACTTCAATGATTGTGCTCGAGCTTCGTCATGGTCGGCAGCTATTTGGTATATACTGTCTGTCGGAATATATCCGGCCCCACGTAACATCGGGTAGAGTAATACGACTGCTGACAATCCAGCAGCCAACACCAATTGACCTCGTACTCCCAGCAATATCGCAAATGGCATCAGAAGGAGAGAGACTACCAAGACCGCAAGAGTCTTTGCGAGAATGAGAGTTAGCAGAAGCCAAATTCCACTCACGATCCAAAGGGCAGCGTTACTATCGCTTTCCCTTTTAAATCGCCAAACCGTTATGCTTGAAAGCAGCGACATTGATAGGAATAGTCCTAGCGACAGCCCGTGGTCAAAAAACACAACCGGCCGAAAACCATCAGCACGGATGTGTTGTCCAAATGAGTGTGGAAAATAACCGTAAATCGTACGGTTGAGCTGGGGGCTCATGCGAACTTCCCAGAGCGCCAGAATGGAATACCCCAACATGGCAAAGCAGATTACTTTTAACAATGTCAGGTGGCTTTCGGTAGTCGTTAGATAACGCTTTCCAATCACAAATGGTAAAACAGAAAAGAACGTGCTCGCCATAACCGAGACAGCATCATAAATACGCAGACCCGGTATAAACTGAGGCCCTGAATAGAAAGAATCAGAATTGTTCAAGACAGTGAACAAAGGTGAGATCATCGTTGTGAATAGTAAGAACCAGATGAACTGGTTTATTTTTGAAGACCTCGTATTCTGGTAACTCTGAGATTGTAGGGTCTGGCCAGTAGGGTGAGGCTTCCATCTAAGAGTTTCCTGCCGGGTCTTGACCAAGCACATGATCGCAGTTGAAAGAGTTGTGATTTCATATCTGCCAATTGAGGGGAATGCAGGTAGGTCAATGGCTACGCGCCCGGGCAACAGAATATACCCGAGTACCATCGACCAAGCCAATGCGGGCACCAGAGGTCGGTTGCTGAAAATGATGTAAACCACTAATGGCCAAGAAAAAAATACTAAATATGCTAGAAAGTTAGGCATGTTTTATTGGGTTCTCATAAGGGCCAACAGGAAAATACATAACTTAACGGTGCCGTCCCAGAATTAGCCAAACACTAAGTTGTTTGTAGCCGAACGATTTGCGCTGAGATAGTCGTATCTGCTTCCTGCCCTTGATCGGGTAGAGTATCTTTCTAGAGAGTTTTGTCGTTGCGGCCATTATTTACGTGGCCAACTAGAAGACGAGTACTTGTCTTGGGTGCGTAGGCTGGAGCATGAGGTTGATGAAATATCTACGGATTTTTTTGCAGAAGCAGAAGAAGTTGAAAAAAGGTTTGATGCTTACAATTCTTCTTCTCACCCCTCCGATAGCCGTTCAAGTTACCAGCCCAGATCTACTAGGGCTATTCGCGTACCTTTGGATACTAGCCGGGCTTGTTGTTGTGTGTATTCTTGCGTTTACGCAAGCAACTACCGGGGGGAGTTCCCCTTGTTGGAACGCGAATTGGCCGCGGTGCCGGCCGTTGGTCAATACATGGCAAACGCCATTCAATTGTTCCAGCACGACAGGCGCAAGCCACTGGTCGACGTCAACATGGCAAGATTCCTGGAGAGGTACCTGCGACCGAGGCGCTTGGCGGACATTCGGCACGACCCATGGTTGCAGGCAGCTTGTCATTGGCTTGTCGACTGTGCCGACCCGATAAGCGTCAACTGGGCCGCACTAGATCATGCTGCAATCACGTGCCGTGCGCGCAAGCCGCTCTGTGGAACCTGTATCTTTCGCCGAACTTGCGGTAACTTGCCTTTGACCAGTGCCGACCAATGCTGCAATTGCAGCCCACAGAGCGGACATTGGACCGTCACGACATCTACCGAATTCCAAAAATAGTATATGTTGGTCAATGACTGGTTGGAGGCTACTTCGCTCGGCAGCGTGCCTATCCCAGTCGCCGAAATGACAGCCCGCGAGTTAATTGCTTTCCGACAGCCTCCTGCCATTCTCTCAGCCTCTCATTATAGAACTCGTGGTCAAAGTCTCGGATACAAAATTCGCGAATTTCTCGCCCACCATCCCACGTTAGAAATGCAGATCTAATTGTCAAAATCGGTAGGTCACCAATGTGCGCGGCCTCTAATCCCGGCAAGATATTATGACCGTGAAGTCCTTCTTTCTTCCACTTTTGGAGTAGAGCTTCGGGTGACAGCAATTGCTCTCTCACAACGTCGCGTTCGATCTCAAGCCACACAGCACCTTGCCAGCTCCGAACATATGGAACAAAGAATTGCCAGGAGCTCACTGGAAACTGCTTCTCATAGCTCTCTGGATGGAACCCATCGAAGTCAAATAGGCTTATGCCTCCAATCGTTCGAGAAATTGGATAATTTTTCGGCCCATTGGCTGTATTTGACCTATCTCGATCATGGATATCCGGTTCTACTAAGATTGCCTGAGCTTCAACGATTGACATTAAGCGGTCAGGACGGGTGGTGTGCCACAACCCGCCGTGAAGCCTGCCGTGCAGTTCGCCCATGTTCCCCATATTCAAGCTCCTTGTGTGCCTCAGGCCCGACGCCTTCGGTCAGTAGTAGCGCTTGTAGTCTGCGTCTATCCCAGCGAGCTCAGCTAGTTCGTCGAGAATTCGGATACACAGGCTCATAAGAAGCAGTGTACGTTCTGGATCATCCCAGCTTTCGACACCGTGCTTGCCTCCGTGGAAGAGATTATTTCGAACCGTCTTGAGGAGCCGCACAACTCTCGCTAGTTCAGATGGCTGATCGTCAAAGCCGACTGGAACGAACTCAAGCTCGTGTAGCCCAACAATCTGACGCTGTGGGGCCTCGTCAACCAGATGAGAGCCCGCGGCGGATAGGTCATAGTCTGCTTCGTGCGCCTCGATGAACTGGTCCCATCCAGGTTCAGCGCGTGAGCCTGGGCTCGAGTTCTTCAAGAACATATTCACTTTGAGAGCGAACTCAAACCTCGAAAACCAATAGAAGAATTCGAATGCTCGGCTGCGCACGTCCGGAGCGATATCCTCAAGTCTCATCATAGCCTCCATACCACGTCAAAAATTGTTCAGAAGTCCTGATTTATGCGCGCTTCATCTTTGATCTGCACCGGGCCTTTGCGTCAGCTCGCCCAAACCCAGAAATTCTTTCCTCGTTTCGCCTATTAAACTGCCCGCGATGTGCTCGGCCCATTCCTGCCATTGACCAAGACTTGCCGATGCTGCGCCGGGATCCATCAAAGTAGCCATTCTCTCGTTATTCTGGCAATTAGGCCATTTCAACCAGGCCAGAAAACAACCATTCGTTCCACTAAAAGAGAATTAGGCGAGGAATCCACCTTACGGAATTTAGCGCCGCTTGCTTTGATCGCCTTTACAATACCCGGTGCCGGATGCTTCCAGGTTGAGTTTTTCGGTTGGGCCGCTGCTACCCAGAGCTCTGCGTCAACTACTGGCAGATCAGGATCAAAATTGTGCGCGGAACCGTGATGAGGAAGCATGAAGGTGGTGACCCAGTCTAACTCTTCACTATAGTGATCTTGGTATTTCCGCACCGTTTGGGGATCGAGTAAGCAAGCATCCCCGGTTCCCAACCAACCAACGCGGGCACAATCGCGTTCTTTGGATTTATATACTACGGCACCGGCCTCCTCAGGCTTTGTTGGGCCAGAGTATAAGGACATTGAAGTTTCGTTCTTTTCGCCGAAAGCCCAGGCATAAGCTCGAGACAGGGTGGTCCGGTGCTTCGTTACCAATAACCGACGCACTTCCTTACTTTGCGCTTTTTTACGGAAGCTACCCCTCGGCCATTTCAGCATCACTTCAACAGCAGCGCAGAAGGCTTCTCGGTCTTGCAGAGGTGCCTTTTTCACATGTGGCTTTAACAGCCATCCGCCTTCGATCCCGTCGGCAATGTTGAATTCAACTTTCTGGACGACGATGGCACCCTCTGGCGTCCGGCGGGCAGAAGGCACCCCACTTCTTGGGCTCCCAGCCCCATTAATCTTCCACGGCGGCCCGTCGGGGTCGGAACGAGGAGGTTCCGTCGGCGGCAATTCGAAAAAGCCCGGGTCAGTATCGCCCTCTTCTCCTGAAGCGACCATCACGATCTGCCGCGGAGCGAATTGGGTCATTGTTCCAATTGGATCAACAACTATATCTCTATAGAAACGTTCCGCACGAGGCTCGGCGCTTGTAGCGGCGCTTCTTCCGAATGCAATAATTCGCTCAATATCATCTAAGTAGGGCATCACGATAGTATCGACCTGAAGCCCTTTTTTTGGGTGCAAAAGGTGAGGTATGCCGCAGATATGATCTCGATCGAAGTGCGACACAAAAAGCATGTCGAGCCGACGCGATACCCGCCGACATACGATTGATCGCACAGCTTTAACTGCACCTGCGATCGGGATCGCGCCACAGTCATAGACGTACATAAAGTCTGCCAAAGGTATCGCATCATCTCCAAGCGACGACCGCCAGACAGCCTCATCGAGTCCAAGGTTCCGAAGAGTGCCGACGTGGAAGCCACCCTGACCGACAGGTAGTTGGTAACGGTGATGTCCTAAGACATGCCTTGTATCATCACGCTTCCATGCTCGAGAATGACTAGAAGGTAAGCGTGCTGTACGAGCGGAGAGATGTTCAGCGTCCTTCCTTTCTTTCTCCAGAAAGTCCTGACACTCCTTGTGTATTGCCTCCGTATTGAATGATTGTTTTATATGTTCCAACGCGTGTTCTAGAACGTCGTCGGAGATATCCTCTTCGATACTGCGGAAGAGGCCTTCGGCTATCAAGCTGAGGCCGTAATTTCGCGCAATGTCTGAGCAAACTCTGACCTCGGCACATTGGCATGCCTGCCTCCACTCCCAATGCTTGCCGTCCAAAGGTTCTTCGGAGTGAATATTATTCATTTGGGCCTCAAAAATTTCTTCAATGGCAATTAGACGAGAGGCGCTAGCATGATCTCATCGGATTGCCGCAGTTATTCGCACCATCGAATAACCTCTGCTTGCCGGAAGGATCAAGTTTGGCACTGTGCAGTTTTCGTAAATTTTAGTTTTCAATACTGTCAATTATCATGCATGAGTCAGCTCGCAATATACCAAGGTTATGCAGCGAAGGTCTGCTTGGTGGCCTTCCTGCTAAGTAGCCTGTGGCACGGCGATCGAGGGCCATCGGTCTTGACCTGCCCCCCGAAACTTCCCTCACATTAATGTAGAGTTTGCTTAACCTTTTGAAGGAGCAAACGAATGCGAAAGAGCCGTTTCACGGAAGCCCAAATCATCGGAATGATCAAAGAGCAGGAAGCCGGAATGCCGACGGCGGAGGTGTGCCGCAAGCACGGTCTCAGCCAGGGCACGTTCTACAAATACAAATCGAAGTACGGCGGCATGGAGGTTCCACTCTGATGCAGGAAACCAATCGGCTCAACTCGGTCTTCGTGGCTGTGCCGGACCCAGAGCAAGTCGAATTGCTCACTGTCCATACCAGCGAATCCCAGTGCCTCGAAGGCGTTCATGACTTCGACCTGCTGGGCTTCGGTGGGTGCGTCCTCGCTGGCAAAGCTGATGACGCCCGCGCGGTAGGTCCACTGATTGCGACTGGCGTCGATCAGGGCCTCGGTGCGGGCGGGATCGCCGCGCAGCACTTCAGGCAAAGGATCGCGTATGACCGTCATGGGCTGGCCATCAGCATCGCGGATTAGATCGCGATTGGAGTCATAGGCCAAGACCTCACGCGTGACGAGATAGCCAACTGGACCAGCACCCGCGCCTTTGCCATTGGGAAAGAACTTGATCAGCATTGTCATGCCTCATCAATGATCTTGGTAAGCTGGCGTTCAATCACAACCAGTTGTAGGGCGACGGCCAGCGTATCCATGTCAACCCGACCAATCAGAAGCGCCCGATTCACAACCCGCGCAACCTGGTTGAGGTTACCGCCAATGCGCCCTAGTGCCAGGACCAGAGCGGGGTCGACGCGAGGCGCAGGCTTGCGACGACGTGCTTCCGTCAGACCCAAGGCTTCGCGCAAGAGGGTCGCGGCAGACACTCTTGAGCCATTCAAAGCGATTGAGCTTAGACATATGCGCCTCCCGCGATTGCGGTCAGGCTTTCAATTTGGTAATCTGTTCGAGCAGATAAATTTGCATTGCCGTTGAGGTGGGTGGCCGCCCCCTCAGCGGTTTTTCTTTCACTTTTCTGCGGAAACCAGACCCTGAAAACAGAATAATCCGGACAAAATCCGGGTATGCTGCGGCAACGGCGCAGTTCATTTGTATTTAACTGATTGATTTTATTGGTCGGAGTGAGAGGATTCGAACCTCCGACCCCTGCCTCCCGAAGACAGTGCTCTACCAGGCTGAGCTACACTCCGACCGTGGCGGGTGATTATACTTCGATATCTTGATGTGCAAGAGGGATTTTGAGCCCGGCAACGTGTTAAGCACTATACTCAAGACACCTATGATGCGCGATGGCACGGTCAAGGCATCAGCTCTGTTTCACTGCAAGGGATCTGTCCGATACAGCCGGATTTTTGTCCCGCCATGATCGACAATTGGGCCGGGTGCAAGCAAAGGTAATCGTGTCGCGCGGGCCAGTCCGGGCGTGGTCGTTATTATCCCGACGCGCCACCCCTTGAACCGGTTGGCCAGTACCTTTCCCAGGCTGCCATAAAGCGACCGCAAGCGCTTTTCATCACCGATACGGGCACCGTAGGGTGGATTCACAATGACCAGACCCGTTGGTCCTTCGGGCGGTTTGATGTCACTGATTGAGCGGTGTTGAAACCGCGTGATCTGATAGACATTGGCGTGCTCAGCATTCGAGGCTGAGGCCTTGATGGCTCCTTCATTGCGGTCGGAGCCATAGAAGCTTTGTGCCGTCTCACGCGGGTGCACCCGGTTGCGCATTGTCTGCCAAAGATCATTATCAAACCCCACAATGTCTTCAAACGCGAAGCGGCGCGATCGCCCGGGGAGCAGGTCAAGGGCGATCTCCGCTGCTTCGATGACGAACGTGCCGGAACCGCACATTGGGTCAAGAACAGGCTCGGAGCCATCAAAGCCGCACTCACGCAAGAACATGGCGGCCATCGTCTCGCGCATCGGGGCCTTGGCGACGGCGGGCTTGTGGCCGCGTTTATGCAAAGGCTCGCCGGAACTGTCTATCGAGAGCGTACAAATGTCTTTTTCGAT
Organism: Ruegeria halocynthiae; assembly: GCF_900106805.1. Lineage (GTDB taxonomy): Bacteria > Pseudomonadota > Alphaproteobacteria > Rhodobacterales > Rhodobacteraceae > Ruegeria > Ruegeria halocynthiae. Next base: position 270,495 of record NZ_FNNP01000002.1, on the reverse strand, counting down.
TCGAAGCAATACGCGCAAATTGCTGTCCGGTGAAATTGGGGCGCCTAGCGTTTCTGATATGGCGCGTTCGATCCGCTGCCGCGCGGCACCTGCGTGATAGATGCGTGATTTGCGGCTGGTTGCTTCGATTTTTATCGGAATATCGGCTCTTAGATAGTCGGCCCAGGGGAATTTACGTGCCCGTTTATCCAACTGAGCGAGATGGACGGCGGGAAAACTGCCCAATCGAACCAGAACCTTGTTCGCGCCGCGCAGCTCTAGATTGGCACGCCACACTTCGGACCAACCACCACTGCATTGGACACCGCCCGCAACCGTTCGCGCGCCCATAAATTCGCGGTCCTTCGCCTCAGCACATAAAGGCGCTTCGAGGCCGGGGGTGGCAATCAGAAATATTTCAAAGTCATCGCGGTCATCCATTCTGGCTGCTTACACCGGATGCGCGACGGGCGCGACATACAAATTGAGCGGCAAAAACGCTTCGAAAGTTAGTAGAATCATGAGAATGTGAGAATCTCGCTAAGGATTGAGCAGTAACAGGTTTGCGTTTGACCTCATCCCCGCGTAAAGGAGCCCTGATCGGAATTACGCTTGCGGATTCCCGTCGGTTTATGGCGCTTTTGCAACCGGGCTGATCGGAAAACTCGTGTTATTTCTTGACACCAATGTAAGGTGGCAAGCAGCAGGCGCAGGACAGAGGCTTGGAAGAACGTAGCAACATGCAAACTTTCAAACTAAAAAAAGGGTTGGATTTGCCGGTCGACGGTGCTCCTGAACAGAACATCCAACCGGGGCCTGCGTTTTCAAACGTTGGCGTTTTGGGGAATGATTACCTTGGCCTTAAACCCCGCATGTTGGTGCAGGAAGGCGACGAGGTTCAGCGCGGCACACCGTTGTTCTGCCACAAGGATGCGCCCGATGCGATGATGGTCGCACCGTTGAGCGGGAAAATCGTTGCAATCAACCGTGGCGCTCGCCGTTTATTGCAAAGCGTCGTGATCGAGGTCTCTGATGCCAATGATACGGGCATCGATTTCTCGGATGTTGGTGATGGTGAGACCGCCGAAGGTATCACCGCCAAACTTTGTGCGGCCGGGCTGTGGACAGCTTTCCGAACAAGACCTTATTCGAAGATGCCCGAACCGGGGTCAAAACCGGTGTCAATTTTTGTTACCGCGATGGACAGTGACCCATTGGCCGCCGACGCGGCCGTGGTGATCGCAGACGCGCCAGATGTCTTCGCCTTGGGCTTGACCGCCATATCGCAACTGACCGAGGGCAAGACCTACCTGTGCCACCAAGACGGCGACAGCGTGCCCGGTGCTGAGTTGCCCGGTGTTGAGGCTGCGGCGTTCTCGGGCCCGCACCCGTCGGGGCTGGCTGGAACCCACATTCATTTTCTCGAACCGATATCGGCAAACAGACAAGTCTGGACTATCGGATATCAGGACGTGATCGCCATTGGCCGTTTACTGCAAACGGGACATCTTGACCCGAATGTCGTGATCGCTCTGAGTGGCCCGGCTGCACGACAACCGCGCCTGATCCGTACTGTCCTGGGTGCCTCAACCGATGACCTGACCCGTGACGAAGTAGATGTCGAAGGTACACCGCGGATTATCTCGGGGTCGATCCTGTCCGGGCGCCATGCCGAAGGACCATATGCCTATCTGGGCCGTTTTGCGCGGCAGATCACCATCATCCGAGAAGATCCTGATCAGATTCCCATGGGTTGGATCAGGCCGATGCCGTCGAAGTATGCGGTTCAGCCGGTTCTGGGTTCGGCCTTTGCGAAGAAGCTCTATGCGCTCACATCCAACCTCAACGGCGGACGACGTGCCATGGTACCCACAGGCACGTTCGAGGAATTGATGCCGCAGGACTACCTGCCCACGCAGTTGCTGCGCGCGCTGCTGGTAATGGATACCGACACCGCTCAGGCGCTGGGTGCACTGGAATTGGACGAAGAAGACCTGGGCCTTGTGGGCTTTGCCTGCCCGGCGAAATATGAATATGGGCTGGCGCTGCGCGACTGCCTCAGCAAGATTGAAAAGGAGGGCTGAGCTGAATGGGTTTGCGCAGCTTCTTTGACCGGATTGAGCCGAACTTTACCAAAGGCGGCAAGTACGAGAAGTTATTCCCCATCTACGAGATGGTCGAGAGCTTCATATACACTCCGAAAACCGTAACAGCCGTCGCCCCCCATGCGCGATCCTATGTGGATATGAAGCGGATCATGACTTATGTCGTGATCGCGACAATCCCCTGTATTCTTTGGGGGATGTGGAACACCGGCTATCAGGCGAACTCGGCGATTGCGACGCTGGGTCCTGACGCAGCCACAGGCTGGCGGATCGCCCTGTTGCAACTGTTCGGCATCTCGCTGGACCCAACCAGCATCATTGCCAACGTGATGCACGGGATGCTCTATTTCCTGCCGATTTACATCGTGACACTGGTCGCTGGCGGTATCTTCGAAGTCATCTTCGCAACAGTGCGCGGACATGAAGTAAACGAAGGTTTTCTTGTTACTTCAATGCTTTATACGTTAATTATGCCCGCGACCACACCGTTGTGGCAGGTGGCGCTTGGTATCATCTTTGGTGTTGTAATCGGCAAGGAAGTCTTTGGCGGCACCGGCAAGAACTTCCTCAACCCCGCGCTGGTTGGCCGGGCGTTCCTGTATTTCGCCTATCCTGCACAGATGTCGGGAGACTCGGTCTGGACGCCCGTCGATGGCTTCTCAGGTGCAACGGCGCTGGCGGTTTCTGCGGCGGATGGATATCAGGCCCTGGCCGCAGATGGCATCACCTGGTGGAATGCATTCTACGGCACCATCCAGGGCAGCTTTGGCGAGACCTCGACGCTGGCCTGCATGATTGGCCTGGCCTTCCTGCTGATGACCAAGATTGCCAATTATCGCCTGATCATAGGATGCCTGGCCGGAACGATTGCCTTTGCTTGGCTGCTAAACCTGATCGGGTCCGACACCAATCCGATGTTCGCGATGCCGTGGTACTGGCATCTGGTGCTGGGCGGTTACGCTTTTGGCCTGGCCTTCATGGTGACCGAGCCGGTTTCGGCCAGTCACACCAATGTCGGTCGCTATCTCTATGGTGCGCTGATTGGGGTCATGGTTGTTTTGATCCGGGTGCTCAACCCGGCCTTTCCGGAAGGTATGATGCTGGCCATCCTATTCGGTAACGTCTTTGCCCCGCTGATCGATTACTTCGTCGTGCAGGCAAACATCAAACGGAGGGCGCGTCGCCATGTCTGATACGCAATCCCCGGAACCAAAGGGCGCGATTGCCAAGTTTCTGGCGGCGTCGCCGGATTCAGTTGGCAAAACCATCTTTGTGGCTGTCGCCATCTGCCTTGTCGCTTCGATGATCGTGTCAGCCGCCGCCGTGAGCCTGCGACCGGTACAGGAAGCGAACAAGCTGAAGGACAAGCAGGTCAATGTTCTACAGGTGGCGGGTGTCTATGAACCCGGCATCAACGTGACCGAAGCCTTCGCCGCGTTCGAGCCGCATGTGCTGGATCTCGCAACCGGCGAATTTGTCGATGACCAGTTCGACCCAGCCAGTTTTGACGATATTGCCGCCGCCAGCAATCCCGAGCTGAGCGTCGCGCTGGACGACGATCCGGCGGGCATTGGTCGCAAATCCAAGTACCGTGTGATTTATCTGCTGCGGGACGAGGCCGGTGCGTTGGATAAGGTGGTCCTGCCGCTGCACGGCTATGGCCTGTGGTCAACGCTCTATGGCTTTATCGCTCTGGAAAGCAACGGCAACGATATCTTCGGCCTGCAATTCTATCAGCATGGTGAAACCCCTGGTCTCGGCGCCGAGGTGGACAATCCGCGCTGGAAGGCGCTGTGGAACGGCAAAAAGCTGCGGGATGAGGCTGGCGATCTGCAAATCACCGTCGCCAAATCCCAGCCCGCCGCCGGACCGGACTTTTATATCGACGCGCTGGCGGGTGCTACGCTGACGTCGGTGGGTGTCGATAACCTGGTGAAATTCTGGATGGGCGATGCGGGCTACGGTCCCTTCCTGACCAAACTGCAAGCAGGAGAGATCTGATGTCACAGACAAAGAAAGAGCTGTTGGTCGACCCGCTTGTCGACAACAACCCGATCACACTGCAAGTGCTGGGCATCTGCTCAGCGCTGGCGGTGACATCATCCCTGCAAGTAGCCTTTGTCATGGCGCTGGCGGTGACTTTTGTGACAGCGTTCTCATCGATGTTCATCTCGATTCTGCGCAACCAGATTCCGGGATCGATCCGGATCATTGTACAGATGGTCATCATCGCGTCGCTGGTGATCCTGGTGGATCAGATTCTGAAAGCCTATGCCTTTCAGATATCGAAAACCCTGTCGGTTTTTGTGGGCCTGATCATCACCAACTGCATCGTCATGGGCCGGGCCGAAGCGTTTGCGATGAAGAACCCGCCGATGGCCTCGTTCATCGACGGTATTGGCAACGGTCTGGGCTATGGCCTGATCCTGATGCTGGTGGGCTTTATCCGCGAGTTGTTTGGCTCGGGCAGCCTGTTCGGCGCAACCATTCTGCAGACCGTCAATAACGGCGGCTGGTATGTGCCCAACGGCCTGCTGCTGCTGCCACCATCAGCCTTCTTCGTGATCGGTTTGCTTATCTGGGCCTTCCGCACATGGAAGCCAAAACAGGTGGAAGAACGTGAATACAAAATCCAGCAGGTAGAGGCGCACTGATGGAAGGGCTTATCTCTCTGGCCGTAAAGGCCGTCTTTGTCGAAAACCTCGCGCTCAGCTTCTTTCTGGGGATGTGTACCTTCATCGCCGTTTCAAAGAAGATTTCAACCGCGCTGGGGCTGGGTATCTCGGTGATGGTCGTGCAGGCGATCACAGTACCCACCAACAACCTGTTGCTGAGCTATCTGCTAAAGCCCGGCGCTCTGGCCTGGGCCGGGTTTCCGAATGTGGACCTGACTTTCCTTGGCCTGATCTCGTATATCGGTGTGATTGCGGCGATGGTTCAAATCCTCGAAATGGTGCTCGATAAGTACTTCCCGCCGCTTTACAACGCGCTTGGTATTTTCCTGCCGCTGATCACGGTGAACTGTGCCATCCTGGGTGGATCGCTGTTCATGGTGGAACGCGACTATAACTTTGCCGAAGCAGCTACTTATGGCGTCTCGTCAGGCTTCGGTTGGGCGCTGGCAATTACCGCAATGGCGGGTGTGCGCGAAAAGCTGAAGTATTCGGATATTCCCGATGGCCTGCAGGGTCTTGGTATCACCTTCATCACCGCAGGACTGATGGCAATGGCCTTCATGTCCTTCTCGGGCGTGAAACTGTAAGGAGGGCGCGATGGAAACCTTTAGCCTCGGCGTAATCCTTTTCACCCTGATTGTTCTGGCTCTTGTGGCCATCATTATGGCGGCCCGCTCCAAGCTGGTGTCGACCGGTGACGTGAACATCACCATCAATGGCGAAAAAACCATCTCGGTCCCAGCCGGAGGCAAGCTGCTGCAAACGCTGGCGGCAGAGAAGTTGTTTGTTCCCTCTGCCTGCGGGGGTGGCGGAACCTGTGCTCAATGCCGGGTCAAGGTACATTCGGGCGGTGGCTCGATCCTGCCGACCGAGGAAAGCCATATCACCAAGCGGGAAGCTTCCTGTGGTGACCGTCTGTCCTGTCAGGTAGCGGTCAAGCAGGATATGGATATCGAAGTCCCCGAAGAGGTCTTTGGCGTCAAAAAGTGGGAATGCACCGTCCGGTCCAACGAGAACGTAGCAACCTTCATCAAAGCCCTGACACTGGATCTGCCCGAGGGCGAGGACGTCAATTTCCGTGCCGGCGGTTACATCCAGATCGAAGCGCCGTCGCACCAGTTGGCCTATACCGATTTCGATGTCGAAGAGGAATACCGCGAGGATTGGGATCGGTTCAATCTTTGGCAGTACAAATCTACCGTCGCTGAGCCAATTGAACGTGCCTATTCAATGGCTAACTACCCGGACGAGAAGGGCATGATTATGCTGAATGTTCGGGTTGCCTCACCGCCGCCAGGATCCGAAGGTATCCCACCGGGCCAGATGTCATCCTACATCTTCAACCTCAAGCCCGGCGACAAGGTAACGATCTCGGGCCCGTTCGGCGAATTCTTTGCGCGGGAAACGGGAAAAGAGATGGTGTTCATCGGCGGTGGAGCCGGTATGGCCCCAATGCGCAGCCACATCTTTGACCAACTCAAGCGACTTGAGAACCGCAACCGAAAGATCAGCTTTTGGTATGGTGCGCGCTCGAAAAAAGAGATGTTCTTTGTCGAAGATTTCGACACTTTGGCCGAAGAGTTTAACAATTTCGAATGGCACGTGGCGCTGTCGGATGCGCAGCCCGAGGATGATTGGAAAGGCTACACTGGCTTTATTCACAACGTTCTGTTCGAAGAGTACCTCCAAAACCACCCCGCGCCCGAGGATTGCGAATACTACATGTGTGGACCGCCAATCATGAACCAATCGGTCATTAACATGCTGTTGGATCTGGGCGTTGACCGCGAAGACATCATGTTGGACGATTTTGGCGGATAGACATATTTGGTCGGCTTCAGTCTTGGGGCCGACCAATTTTTTAGACTCTGTTGCGGTTGAATCACCGGTGTCAGGGCTTTTCATTTAACGAACACCGCACTGGTTTTGCCACTTCAGGCAGCAGGACATATGTTAACCGAATGGATCAAAAGACTTGTTGCGCCCAAAGCGCAGTCTGACCAGGCGGTGGACCTGTCTATGCTGGCACCCGCAGAAAAATTCTACGCGATCGGAGACATACACGGCAGGCTCGACCTGTTGCAGACACTTCTTACTGCGCTGGATGATGATTGCCCGCTGGTGTTTGTTGGCGACTATGTTGACAGGGGTGACTATAGTGCGCAGGTATTGCGCCATTTGCGTCATCTCAGCGCCGGTCCGGATAAAAGGGCTGTCTGCCTGAAAGGTAATCACGAAGATATGCTGCTCGGATTCCTTGATGACCCGGGAAGAATGGAGCGCGTTTGGCTACACAATGGCGGTGCCCAGACCTTAGCTTCATTTGGCCTCGCAGATATCGATCTGTCCGAGCCGGAGGTCGTAGCGGCGCGACTGCGACAGGCCATGGGACAACAATTGTTGGACTGGCTGCTCTATCAGCCTCTGACATGGACAAGCGGTAATGTGACTGTTGTTCATGCTGCGCTGGATCCATCGCACCCGGTTAACAAACAACACGCCAGGACCTGCCTTTGGGGGCATCCGCAGTTTCCTCAGAAACTCCGAATGGATGGGCAGTGGATCGTGCACGGTCATACAATTGTCGCGGCACCGAAGATTGAGCACGACGTCATTTCGATCGACACAGGAGCCTTCGCCACTAACCAATTGACGGCTGCCGAGATTTCACCCGGCAGTGTTCGGTTCATCTCGACCGGTCGCTCCGGCATTTCGAAGTTTACGGTATAGGCGGCTAGCCGACGATCATCTGTTTCATTTTCAGCGCTTCATATTCCAGTTCTTTCAACCGGAAATGCACCACGTCCCCGATGGTAATAACGCCCCGCAGATTGCCATCGCTTATCACGGGCATGTGGCGAAACCGGCCTTCCGTCATAGTCTTCAGCACGTCGTTCAGATAGTCTTGGGGCGTGCAGGTCTTGACCTCGGCCGTCATCAGATCCGCCACAGATTGCGGTAGGGTCTGCCCCGGTGTCTCAGCCATGCGGCGCACGATGTCGCGTTCGGATAAAATACCCTGCAGCGCACCATTCTGATCGGTTACCACTACCGCGCCGATGCGTTTTTCCCGCAATATATCCACGACCGAATGAATTGTATCATTGGGCCGCACCGAAAAAACGGCTTCCCCTTTACCTTCCAGCAGCTTCGCAACCGTTGTTTGGGTGTGCGATAGATTGGTTTCAACCGACTGGCTGCGGGTTGTCGACCCGGCCTTGTCGCCGCGTGTCGGGGGCTGGTAAGAGCTTGGGGCCATGGGCGGTCTCCTCTTTCACCGGTAATGTCCTTAAATTCCACCTTACCGCAGGGACCGGCCCTGTATAGAGTGCAATTTCGAAAACCGGCGTAACTTGGCCACATTACAAGGAGTTCCAAACCTGTGAGCAACCTGTATCTGACCCCGCCTGTGGCTGCGCTGATCTTCTTTGTTGTGGTCGTATGCGGCCACAACTTTCGCATGGCATGGAAACAGCAACCTCAAGGATGGCAAAAGCGCGCATGGGTGTTTGGTGTCCCAGCTTCTGTCGGGCTTTTGGTGCTGGCGTTTCTGCCGCTCAAGGTCTGACGTCGGTTTGACTCTGAACGGGGTCGCTGGCATATGCCGGGCAAGACTACGCCCAGGAGATTGCCCCATGCGCCCTCTGATTGCACTGGCCTCGCTGCTGTTTGTTTCGGCCTGTTTGCTTGACAAAGAACCCGACGTGGTGCGCCTGTCCGGCGAGACGATGGGAACTACGTTCAACGTCATCGCAATTGGCGATGATCTGGACGAAGCCACACTTGGCAACACGGTTCAGGAGACGCTGGCGCAGGTCAATGCAAAGATGTCCAACTGGGATCCGAATTCCGAGGTTTCAGCCTTCTCGGCATCGGCTAGCACGGACCCGATAACAGTGTCCGATGAATTGGCCTTTGTGATACAAGCCGCAAACGAGGTTCACAAAAAATCTGGGGGTACCTTTGATGTCACTCTGGGCCCTCTGATTGAGCTGTGGGGCTTTGGCCCGCGCAAGCCGGACGACCCGGTTCCTGCCGATGCGGACATCGAGGCAGCATTGGGGCAGGTGGGGCAGGCGCGCCTGCTGACCTTGGACGATACGGCGCGCACTCTGGCCAAGTCGGATGCAGGGGTAGGGATTAACCTGTCAGCCATTGCCAAGGGATATGGTATTGATGCGGTTGCCGCGCGGCTGCGTGACGCCGGTATCGAGGATTACATGGTCGAAATCGGTGGTGATCTGGTGGCCATGGGGCAGAATGACAAAGGCGACAACTGGCAGATTGGTATCGAAAAGCCCGAAGCCGGAGCGCAGGCCATTCAACTGATTGTTCCGCTTGACGATTTGGGTATGGCGACATCAGGCGACTACAAGAACTTCTACGAACAGGACGGCGTGCGATACTCGCATATCATCGATCCGATAACGGGCCGCCCGATCACCCATCAGACAACCTCGGTCACGGTACTGGCGGAAAGCGCGATGATGGCGGATGCCTGGGCGACAGCGATGCTGGCGTTGGGGCAGGACAAGGGGTTGGAGCTGGCCGAAGAACATAAACTTGCTGTGTTTTTCATCTCGCGGGATGTGACAAGCGGCGAAGAAGCTTATATCACCGTACAAAGCAGCGCGTTCAAGGAAGCGCTTGGGACCAACTGATCGGTAGGAACCGTAATGAGCACTTTTATTCTGGCATTTGTAGTGTTGCTGATCATCATGGTTGGAATGTCTCTGGGCGTGTTGCTGATGGGTAAAACCATCAAAGGCAGTTGCGGCGGTCTGAACGCGATCTCAGGCGCTGATAAGTGTGTTGTTTGCCAGAAAGACGTCGATCCAGACAGCCCGCTGAGGGACAAGCTGCAGTGCAAGCGTGCCAAAAAGATGCTGCAGGAGATGGAAGGCTAGTGTACCAGCCTTGGTATGACCAAAGCTAAGAACATCCTCTTTATCATGTTCGATCAACTGCGCTGGGATTATCTCAGCTGCTACGGACATCCGCATCTGCACACGCCGAATATCGACCTATTGGCTTCGAAAGGGGTGCGGTTCACGCGCGCCTACATCCAATCGCCCATTTGCGGCAGTTCCCGCATGTCAACCTATACCGGGCGCTATGTGCATTCACACGGCGCGTCGTGGAACGGCATTCCGCTTAAAGTCGGTGAAATGACCATGGGTGACCACCTGCGCAAGGCGGGGATGGATTGCTGGCTGGTCGGTAAGACCCATATGCGCGCCGATGCCGAAGGCATGGCCCGGTTGGGGCTTGAGCCCGACAGTCTGATCGGTGCCCGCGTCGCTGAATGTGGCTTCGATGTCTTTGAACGGGATGATGGGATGCGCCCCGAAGGGCCAGATGGTTTCTACGACCCAGACGGGGCCAAGAAGTACAACGAATACCTGAAAGACAAAGGCTACGAAAGCGACAACCCTTGGCATGACTTTGCCAATTCAGGGCTGGATGCGGATGGCAATGTGCTCTCGGGTTGGTTTCTGAAGAATTCGTCTGAGGCTGCGAACATCGCCGAGGAAGACAGCGAGACGCCGTATCTGACCACCCGTGGCATGGAATTCATGGAAAGTCATGAGGGCCCATGGTGCTGTCATCTGAGCTATATCAAACCACATTGGCCCTACATCGTACCAGAACCCTATGCCTCGATGTACAGTCCCGAGCACGTGCTGCCTGTTGTCCGGTCCGAGGCCGAACGGCAGAATGCGCATCCGGTGCTCAAGGCATTCATGGATACGAAAATCGGCCAGACATTCTCTCGTGAAGAAGTGCGCGAGGCTGTAATCCCAGCCTATATGGGCCTGATCAAACAGGCCGATGATCAGATGGGTCGACTGTTCGACTGGATGGAGCAGACCGGGCGGATGCAGGACACCATGATCGTGCTTACTTCGGATCACGGGGATTTTCTGGGCGATCACTGGATGGGAGAGAAAACATTCTTCCACGACGCCTCAACCAAAATGCCTTTGATCGTCTACGACCCATCTCGCCAGGCTGATGCCACGCGCGGTACCACCTGCGACGCGCTGGTTGAATCCATAGATCTCGCCCCCACGTTTCTGGAGATGGCAGGCGGTGAACCTGCTGGCCACATCCTCGAAGGGCATTCATTGCTGCCAATCCTTTATGGCCAAGCCGATTGCACTCCGCGTGATGTGGCGATTTGTGAATATGATTACTCCGCATCGCCTATTGCCAAGATTCTGAATTCCTCGGTTCGGGATGCAGTCATGTTCATGGTTGCGAACAAGAAATGGAAACTGATCCATTGCGAGGGCGGCCATCACCCGCTTTTGTTTGATCTCGAAAATGATCCGGATGAGCTGGCCGATCTGGGCGAAAGTGTTGAACACGCGGACGTTATTGCCGAGATGTATAACCATTTGTTCACTTGGACACGGCGCCAATCACAGCGCACAACCCGATCCGAAGAGCAGTTGCTGAACATGCGCGGCTCGAGCGGTGGAAAGGGTGTGGTGGTCGGTATCTACGACGAGAACGAGATGCCGCTTGAGTTGACCGTGAAGTACCGCAATCGCAAGGCGCGGCCCTTTGGCGACTACAAGCAGGATTAATTCTATCCTTGTCGCCATAAAAGACGGTTCAACCTTGCGCGGGCAGGGGGTAGAAGATGGCGACGCCGAAATCGGAGAACATTCATGACCGCCCCCAAACCCGTTGTTCTGTGCATCCTTGATGGTTGGGGCATGTCTGACGATACCGAGGCCAACGCCCCCTATCTGGCGAATACACCGACCTTCGATGCCCTCATGGCTAATGGCCCTCATGCGCAACTGATTACGCATGGTCCGGATGTGGGTTTGCCCAGCGGTCAGATGGGCAACTCTGAGGTTGGGCATACCAATATCGGTGCAGGGCGCGTGGTTGCGATGGATTTGGGTCAGATCGATCTGGCTATCGAAGACGGTTCATTCTTCGGAAACGATGCCCTGCAGGATTTCATCACCAGGGTGAAAGCTGCAGGCGGTACGGCGCATTTGATGGGGCTGATTTCAGACGGCGGTGTGCATGGGCATCTGAACCATATCGTAGCGGCCGCCAAGGCCATCACCGAGGCCGGCATACCCGTGGCGTTGCACGCCATCACCGACGGTCGTGATGTGGCCCCGAAATCCGCATTTACCTTCATTAAGGAGCTACAGGACCGATTGCCCGAGGGCGCCGGTATTGTCACCGTCTGCGGGCGTTACTTTGCTATGGATCGCGACAACCGCTGGGAACGGGTCGCCGAGGCCTATGCTGCCATTGTCAAAGGGCAGGGCCGGGAGGAAACCTCTGCCCATTTCGCAGTGGATCACGCGTATAACCAATCTGAAACAGATGAATTTATCACCCCGACCTTTCTAGGCGACTATGCCGGCATCAGGGATGGCGACGGCTTCTTTTGCCTCAACTTCCGGGCCGACCGCGCACGCGAAATCCTGCGTGCAATCGGAGAGCCCGGCTTTGCCGAATTCGACACCGGCCCACGTCCGCAGCTTTCGGCGCTGTTGGGAATGGTTGCGTATTCGGATGGTCATAACGGGTATATGACCACGGTGTTTCCCAAACGGAATATTGTGAACACTTTGGGCGAATGGGTCGCAAAACAGGGCTTGCGCCAGTTCCGTCTGGCCGAAACCGAGAAATACCCGCACGTTACCTTTTTCCTCAACGGTGGCAAGGAACAGCCCGAAGGTGGCGAAGACCGTTTTATGCCGAAATCGCCTAAGGTGGCGACCTATGATCTGCAGCCCGAAATGTCTTCGGCTGAGGTGACCGAAAATTTTGTTCAGGCGATTCACGATGGGTACGATCTGATCGTCACCAATTATGCCAATCCCGATATGGTCGGCCACTCCGGTGATCTGCAAGCCGCGATTAAGGCCTGCGAGGCCGTTGACCAGGGTCTGGAGCAAGTTGTTGCAGCGCTGCGGCAGGTTGGGGGCGCGATGATCGTGACCGCTGATCACGGCAATTGCGAAATGATGGTCGACCCGGAAACAGGGGGGCCGCACACGGCGCACACGTTGAATCCGGTCCCGGTTGCGCTGGTTGGCGGACCCGAAGGTGCGGGCCTGCACAATGGGCGGTTGGCGGATCTGGCGCCCACCATTCTGCAACTCATGGAATTGCCGATACCTGATGAAATGACCGGGGAAAGTCTGCTGACATGAGGGTGCAATCAGCCCTTGCCGCGTTGTTGTTTTGGTCGGCGCCCGCCGCCGCTCAAACCAGCCCGTCAGAGGCAGCGCTGCAGGCGGCTGAGATGCTTGAGCAGGCATCGATTTCGCTGACAGAAGCGGACAGCGCGCGCAATCGGGTTCGGGCTTTGACGGAAACATTACAAGCCTATGAGGCCGGTCTGACCGCAATGCGTGACGGCTTGCGTCGCGCCACTCTGCGCGAGGCGCAGCTGACCGCGGAACTTCGGGTGCGAGAGCGTGAGGTGGCGCAATTGTTGGGTGTTTTGCAGACCATTGAAACCACCGCCCCCCCGGTGCTGATGTTGCATCCTTCCGGGCCATTGGGGGCCGCGCGCACCGGAATGATGTTGGCTGAGGTCACACCCGGCCTGAACACGCAGGCTCAGGCACTTGCCGGTGACCTGCAAGAGGTCCAGACGTTGCGCCAGCTCCAGCAAAGCGCAGCCAATACGTTGACCAAAGGTCTGACGGGTGTGCAGGATGCCCGCACGCAACTGAGTGAGGCTATCGCGGATCGCACCGATCTGCCGCGTCGTTTCGTGGAAGACCCTGTGCGCACAGCGATTCTGATTTCTTCGACAGAAACGCTGGATGGATTTGCCAGTGGATTGTCCGAGATTTCCGAAGGTGAGATTCCTGACACCAGCGCCGATATCTCGGGCCGAAAGGGCAAGATCGCCCTGCCTGCGCAGGGCGTGCTGCTTCACCGGGCCGGTGAAACCGACGCGGCAGGTGTAACGCGCCCCGGTCTTGTGCTGGGCACAAGACCCCGTACCTTGGTCATCTCGCCAACGGCTGCAACGATCCGCTACCGGGGGCCTTTGCTGGATCTCGGGAATCTTGTGATCCTTGAACCTCAGCCTGGATTACTGTTCGTGTTCTCGGGCCTGCAAGAAGTTTACGGACAGACAGGCGAAGTGATCCCCGAAGGCGCCCCGGTCGGCCTGATGCCGGGTGAAACCCCTCAAATCGGCGCAATTATGTCAACAAGCGGTGATGGCACTGGAACTGACCGATCAGAAACGCTCTATATAGAGGTAAGACAGGATAACAGCCCAGTGGACCCGGAATCATGGTTCCGGACGGACAAGGATGGATAAACGAGTATGAAAAAATTTGTGATGGCCGGTTTGGCCGGCACCGTGGCAGGGATAATCGCAACGACACAGATCGCGGGTCCGTTGCTGGCGCAAGAGGCCGAAAACAAGGCAAGCGTATATGAACAGCTTGATCTGTTCGGCGATATTTTCGAGCGTATCCGCGCCCAATATGTCGAAGAAGTGGAAACCGATGAGCTGATCGAGGCCGCGATTGATGGAATGCTGACTTCACTGGACCCGCATTCCAGCTATCTTTCGCCCGATGATGCCGAGCAGATGCGTGTGCAGACACGGGGCGAGTTTGGCGGGCTGGGTATCGAAGTCACTCAGGAAGAGGGCTTTGTCAAAGTCGTTTCACCGATCGATGACACCCCCGCGGACGCCGCCGGAATCGAGGCCGGCGATTTCATCACCCATGTGGATGGTGAAAGCATTCTGGGTCTGACTCTGGATAAAGCCGTCGATCTGATGCGTGGTCCGGTGGGATCGGAAATTGTGATCACGGTTGTTCGCGAAGGTGAACAAGAGCCGTTCGATGTGACCATAGTCCGCGACACCATCAAGCTGACCGCCGTGCGCGTCCGCACCGAAGGCACCAGTGTTGTTCTGCGTGTCACCACGTTCAATGATCAGACCTATCCAAACCTCAAGGAAGGGCTGGAAGAGCAAATCGAAGAGGCCGGGGGTATTGAAAACGTCAATGGCGTTGTTCTGGACCTGCGCAACAATCCAGGCGGGCTGCTCACGCAGGCCATTAAGGTTTCGGACGCATTCCTGAATGAGGGTGAAATCGTCTCGACCCGAGGCAGAAATCCTGAAGATGGTGAACGGTTCAACGCAACACCAGGCGATCTGACCGGTGGCAAGCCCATCGTTGTGCTGATTAACGGTGGCTCAGCCTCGGCTTCGGAAATCGTTGCGGGTGCTTTGCAGGATCACCATCGCGCGATCGTGGTTGGCACCAAGAGTTTCGGCAAGGGATCGGTTCAGACGGTTATGCCACTGCGGGGGGACGGAGCGATGCGACTAACAACCTCGCGCTACTACACGCCCTCGGGCCGTTCGATCCAGGCGCTTGGCGTCAGCCCGGACATCATCGTGGAACAACCGCGCAATCGCCCGGATGAAGAGGAAGAAGAAGAGACAAACGCCCGCACCCGGTCCGAGGCCGATCTGCGTGGCAGCCTGAATAATGACAGCCTCAGCGAAGATGAGATTCGTCAGATCGAAGAGGACCGCGCCAAGGCAGAAGCCACTGCTGAGTTGCGGGAAGAGGATTATCAGCTGGCCTATGCCATTGATATCCTCAAAGGTCTGTCGGCCTTCAGTCCGACTGGACCTTCGCAGTAACGATTTAGGGCCGCTACGAGCGGCCCTTTTTCCCGGTAGGCGTCAGCCTTCGACCTTGTGCAACTTTTTCTCGTCCAGCATCAGTGCAAGTATGATCCCAGCGGCGACCGAGAATGTGGCAAAGACAAAGGCCATGTTCATACCTGTATCAAATGCAGCCGCAATGGCGGTCCGAACCTTCTCAGCCTCTCCTGCATTCAGTTTTTGTAGCACAGCTTTGGACGACTCGGTGGTCAGCGTTCCACTATTGATCGCTTTCTGATCAGCCTCGGACATGTCGATGCCGGCAGTTGCAAGTCGGGTTTTCAGACTGGACAGGCTTGACGCATACATGATCGCTGTGGCGCAGGCGACCGAGATAGCGCCGTAAACCAGATGGGTCATGAAGCTCAGACCGCCCACCAGACCTGCACGTTCCGGCGTGACCGCGCAGACGGCTGCAGTTCCCGAGGGGCCGACGGTCAGTGTTGCACCTAATCCGATCAAGGCCATTCCCGGCAAGATTTGAAGGTACCCGGTTCCGGTTGGCATCAGGACGACGCTCGCCGCCCCAACCGTTGCGCAGAGATAACCCCAAAGAAGTAATCGTTTAGGTCCAAAATCATTGTACAGCGTACCCGAGACAATTGAACCAACGGCCAGCAATACGGTCAGGGGCGCCAGCCCCAGCGCTGATTGAAAGACGGACCAACCAAGAACCTTTTGCATATATTGCGGAAAGTACAGCAGCCCTACAAAAGCGGCCGAGACGTTGAACATATTCAGGCCCAGAGTGATCAGAAATTCGCGGTTCTGCATCAGCTGAGGCAGCAGCAAGGGTTCCCGGACCCTTCTTTCGACTTTCGGGAACAGAAAGAACAACACTGCGCTGACAGAAAGCAGCAGCAAGAGCGGCAGTGAGACCCACCCCCAATCAGCCCCAACATCCAACCCATAAAGCAGCAGCAGTACCGCAAAGGACAGGATACCTATGCCGGCAAAGTCGATATGTTCCCCTTTTTTATGTTCTGTCTCACGCTCCATCAGAAGGATGGCGGTCGCCATTGAAATGCAAGAGAATATGACATTGGCGAGGAAAAAGAGCCTCCAGTCACCCAGATCAACCGCAGCACCGCTGATCATCGGGCCAAAGACATTACCTGTGGTAACACCGGCCAGGATCAGCCCCATAATCATCGCGCGGTGTTCTTCTTTCGAAACTTTGGTGGCTCCGAACGCAAGTGTGCAGGGCCAGACGCAACCTGCTCCAATCCCTTGCAACGCGCGGGCACCAATCAGGTAGTCCAATCCGGGGGACGCAAAACATAAAACTGAGGCGAATAGAAAAATTGAAAGGCCGATAATCATCATCTTGCGGTGACCATACATATCACCCAGGCGACCCCCGGCCACCATCGTCATAGCAAAAAACAAAGCATAGATATTCAGAACCCATTGGGTGCTGGTTATATCCGTGTCAAAACTGTTTTCGATGGCAGGGACCAACATCAGGGCTCCGGTAAAATCTATCCCGATCCCGAAGGCCGTCACCATCAGCGCGATGATCTTTATGATGCTGTTGCGGTCCATAGGTCTGTCCGATGATGCACGTATGGGCCCAAAAAGATAGCGACACGCTGCGGCGTGTCATCAGCGGTTGGGCTGATGTGGCGGAGATTCTGAACTGACCTGGCAATTCGTTGCGAGAGATATTGGCCTTATGCGCAGGTACTACTTACGGGGTTGCAACGGCGCAGGAAGGCACTGCCGATTGCATTATCCTCGAGATAGTCGGTTTTGAGCCTATCCTTATATGCAGTAGTATTACTGCACAAAGGCGAAATGAAAGACGATCAACTCGACTTAATGTTCAAGGCGCTCTCAGACAGTACTCGCCGCCGCATCATAGACCGTCTGAGCAAAAAAACCGCTCAGTCGTTGTTCGAAGTGTGCGCTGCGCCGGTTGCCGAAAATGGTGTTGCTTTGTCTCGCCAGACGGTCTCACAATATCTTGCTGTTTTGGAGAAGGCTGGCTTGATCAAGATCGCGTGGAATGTGTGCACAAAGACGCATTCGATAAGCATCAGCAAAGACCATATTGCTACCGCATCATGGCTCAACAGATACGATCCAAAAGGAACCAAGACATCAAGATATACGTAACCAGCGTGTTTGTTGATGACTGGAACAAGGCCGGGAATTTCTACACCGAAGTCCTTGGGTTCAAGGTGAAGCACAATATTTCACTGGGCGCCAATCGTTGGCTGACTGTGGTATCCGAAGAAGATCCCGACGGAGGGGAATTGCTGCTTGCACCAAGCGATCATCCCACCACTCAACCTTTCAGGGATGCAATTGTTGCCGATGGTATCGCTGCCCACTCGTTTCAGGTGCAAGATCTTGATGCTGAGTGGAAGAAGCTGAGCGACCGGGGTGTGAATTTCATTACCGAGCCGATGGACGCAGGGGTCGTCAATATGGCTGTTTTTTGATGACACCTGCGGCAATCTCATCCAGCTGATCGAAATGAAGAACGCAGCTTAACTGCCTCTGTCATCTATTATCTAAGCTCCGTACGCCGCTGTCAGAACTAGCCTTGAGGTGCCTGAGAGCGGCGAAAGGCGCGTTTCAGCATGTCAAGTTCCGCACGCAGCAAGGCAACTTCTGCTTTCAGGTCATCTTCAACAGGTGCGCCTGCAACAATGGTAAATTCCCCTAATTTCTGATCGGTACTTTCGTCGCGGATTATAACGCAGTGGACACCTTCCGACAGCGCTGTAGAGGGTACTGGGATGCGCAACGTCCAGCCATCAGCGTCAGGTGTTAATTCCACATCCGGCAAAAGCTCACCCAGATACAACACCTCGATTTGCGGTGTGCAGTCGCTGGTCACATGACCTTCCCACAGAGCGTTTTCAAAGCGGATAGGAGTCAGGGTTGTGTGTGTCATTGTCTGCCCTTTACAGATCGGCGCGGTGGTAGCGACAGAATGTCAGGTCACGGAAAACCACGCGGTTCATCGCGGGCTGGTCGATGATCAGATCAAGCCAGAGCTTCTCGAGCCGACGCTCGTTCAGCTTGAGATGCGCCAGATCGAAATCGACCGCAGTTGCGGGCGCCGACAGATCAAGTTCACGCAGAACCTGTTCGGCATTCGGGCCATGTTGAATGTTGAGGCGGGCAATGACGACAGTAGAGCGCTCACATTCGACCAGGGTTTCAACGCGTATTAGATGTTGGCGGGTCAGTTTCATGGCAGCGTCCGATGGCAACTCGACTGAAAGCGACAGAAAAGACCCCTGAAAATCAAAAACTTCTATTGCCAGACTGAACGGCGCCAGATCCTTGTCGCCGCGGTTGCGAATCTGTTGCATGCCGATCTCAGTTTGGCTGCAATCGTGAAACAGCGTCACCTGCCCATCCAACCGCGCCTTGCGCGAGGCTGATGCGATGCCTTTGCGAATAAGCGGTGTGCGCCACAGGTCTGGACGCCATGACCAGTCGGTTCCCAGGGGTTTCGAAAACTGGTTCGCACCGATCAAAGGTTGGACCAGACGGCTGTCTGCCTTTTGAATCACCTGTTCCAGTTGACCGCGCAAGCGGCGCGCTTCATCCCGTTGGCGGCGTAGTTCCGGCAAGGCGGCCTGATCTAACTCGTGCACAGCACGCTGCCAACGCCCCAGAGCCTTACGCTGAATATAACGATCCAGAAACTTGCCCATCGCCCCATCATCCAAAACTGCCCCTCTTTAGTCAAAGTCCGGGCAAGGGACAAACTAGTCTTGAACTTTTATCGAATAAAACTTCCAGAAATCTAAACGCGACTGCGCGCCAGATTGGAATTCGACTGGTGAGTCACCAGCCATTCTTGCAATAGAGAGGCCTGCGGCTTACCGTCAGCGTTCTGGCTGCGTGTCCATTCGTCAGTTGCCCCAGATCATACAGTTTCATCACGAGGCAGGGTATGGAACCCACTCTATTTGCATTCATCTGGAAACATTCGAAAAAACAACAGCTGACCCTGCTGTTTCTGACGGTGTTGTCCTTTCCGTTTCTGTACGCCTCGTTGGAGCTTCCAAAGCAGATCATCAACGATGCTATTGGTGCACCAGCGGATACGGTCACGGTGTTTGGCACCGCTGTGACACAGGTGCACTACCTATTGATTCTGTGCTTCGCCTTTCTTGCCACAGTCATCGCCAGCGGCGTGATGAAGATGCGCATTAACACCATGAAAGGGATTCTGGCTGAACGGATGCTGCGCCGCCTGCGTTTCACGCTCATCAGCCGATCGATGCGGTTTCCAAAATCCTACTTTGCGACCACCAGCCAGGGTGAGCTGGTGTCGATGATTACATCCGAGGCGGAACCGATGGGTGGGTTGATGGGTGATGCCATCGCGCAGCCGGTGTTCCAATTTGGGCAGATGATGACGATCGTCACATTTCTTTTCATGCAAAGCGTGTGGTTCGGCCTCGCCAGTATTGCCCTTATCCCTTTGCAGGCCTGGCTGATTCCCAAACTGCAGCGCCAAATCAACCTTCTGAATAAGGAACGTATTCAGGAGGTCCGACAGCTGAGTTCTGAGATCGGTGAAAGCGCCGCCGGGATCAGCGACCTGCGCACAAACGGCGGTTGGCGGTACCGTCTTGCGCAATTCAGCCACCGTTTGGGAACTTTGTTCGAGATCCGTTTCAAGATCTACAACAAGAAGTTCTTCATGAAGTTCCTCAACAATCTGATCACTCAGATGACACCCTTCCTGTTCTACTCTGTGGGTGGATATCTAGCGATCACTGGCGAGGTGACGGTAGGTGCGCTGGTGGCGGCGCTGGGTGCGTACAAAGACCTCAGTGGCCCGTGGAAGGACCTTTTGACCTATTATAATCAGGTGCAGGACATGTCGCTGCGCTGGGAAATTGTGACCGAGCGGTTTGCGCCCTCGAACATGATCCCGGAACGGTTGTTTGAAGGCGTCCCCGAGTCTATCCCGCATCTGAGCGGAGATATCGAACTGCGCAATGTGACTGTTCGCGACGATGACGGAAAGACCATCCTCGAGGATATCGATCTGATCATACCCAAAGGTGCTCGGGTTGCGATCCAGTCAAAACATGCGTCCGAACGCAGCGCGCTTGCACAGTTGCTGACCCGAGAGGTGTTGCCCGTTCAGGGGGAGGTTCTGATGGCCGGTCACAATCTGAACGACCTGCATCAGGCGGTGATCGCGGCGAGGATCGGTTATGCCTATTCGCGACCCTACCTGTTTGACGGGACCTTGGGGGACAACCTTTTGATGCCGCTGCGTACGCATCCCCAGCACGAAAAGGAAAAGTTGCGAGCCCCATCCCGCCGTCAGATCGAAGCAGTGCGTGCCGGGAACCCTCCGGATTCCCTGTCCGACGAATGGATTGATCCTAACCTGGCGGGCCTTGATGATATCGAAGATATTCGTGACTGGTGGTTCCAACTGGTCGAGGCTATGGGCATTGACGAGTTCATGTTTCGCCGCACCCTGCGATCTCAGTTCGATCCCAAGATGCATCCGCAACTGGCGCAAGAGATTGTCAATTTGCGCGATACAGTTGCCAATCGTCTGCAAGGGCGTGGATTGGACAAGTTCGTCTACCGGTTCGACCCCAAGCAATTCAATCCGGCGGTCCCGTTGGGAGGTAACCTGCTGTTTGCGTCTCCGTCACGGAATATCGCGCCAGACATTTTAGCCGGTGAAGGGCGCTTCTTGTCGATGCTTAAGGCGCATGATCTGGATGATGATGCCCTTGGTATTGCCCAGGCTGTGCTGGAAACGCTGAACCAGACTTTTGGTCGTGACGGGGCCGATCACCCACTGTTCTTGCGGTTGGGTATTTCCAAAGATATGTATCACCGCCTGCTTGATATCGAGGAGCGTCGCAAGACCAGGGGTGAAGAGGCTATCGGCGATCATGAGCGGGCGCTGCTTCTGACGGTGCCATTCCTGCTGACCGCTGAGCAGATCGGTCCTAGTTTCCCCGAAGAATACAAGGACAAGATTCTGTCCATCCGCCACAGTCAGGCCGAAAAACTGCGCGGCGCTATGGGCGAGATGTTCGTGCCGGTATCGCCCGATATCTACGTTCCGCGCCTGACGGCAATGGAAAATGCGCTCTATGGTCGCGTGTCGATCATGGCTGGCGCTCAGGCAGAAGAGATCGAAGATCTGGTGGCCGAGGTTCTGAACGAGGCCGGGCTGCGCCGCAGGGCCGCCGCGATCATCTATGATTTGCCGTCCGGGCTGGGTGGGAACAATCTGCCGACGGTGTTTCAGGAACGTGCCGCCTTTTCACGGGCAGGGATCAAGCGCCCCGATATCCTAATCCTCGACAAGGCTCTGGCCAGCCATGATTCCGAAAGCCGACTGCGAACGCGACTTAAGCTGCGCGAATTGCTGCCCGAATCTATTATGATCTTCATGGAGGATCACTTTGCCCATCCCGAAGCCTACGATTTGTTCGTCGAGATCAAGGATGGTCGCATTGATGGTGTCTCGCGCGTGTCCCCCGAGGTCGAGGACAGCGGGTTCGATGATCTGAGCCGGAAACTCAAGATTATTTCCTCGACCGAGCTGTTTTCGCGGGTAGATGGGCGCAACCAGCGTCTGCTGGCGTTCTCCGCCCAGTGGTATGAGGCTGCCGCCGGGCAGACCATCTTCTCGCGCGGTCAGGCGCCCGATGCCGCCTATTTGTGTATTTCGGGTCAGGCCAACTTGAATTGGACCGATGAGCGTGGCGACAAGCGGTCTATCTCGACGGTCGAGGCCGGACGGCTGATCGGCGATCTTGCAATCATCACCAACGAACCCCGGCAACTGGATCTGGTGGCCAGCACCGATTGCGCCTTCCTGCGGATCGGCGCCGAAGAGCTGCGCGCAGTCATCGAAAGTGATGCAGGTGTTGCAGTGCGGTTGCTGGAAACTGTGGCCGGCTATCTGAATGAAGTGTCAGAGCGATTACGCGATCCCAGCGCTTCGATCATGAGTGATCCTGCCACCTCAGATTTCGAGAAAGACCATGAAGGCTGAGGGGCGCCACAACGCCTACGACAGCCATCAATATCTGCTGAGAGATGCCCGCAGATATCCTGAGGTATGGCGCCTGTTGGCCGGTCTCTTCGTGGTGTTGGTTGTTGTACTGACGTTCAATGCCATCTTGTTCGCTATTGTCACCAACCTCGGCGCATCGGAATGGGCGGCGACGTTTCTGACCGGTTCATCCCCCCTGTCTCTTTTGATTGTGCTGTCCAGCTTTGTTTTTGCAACCCTCGGCGTAGCGCTGGGTGCACGTCTGTTCCAGCACCGCTCGCTCGCCTCGCTTCTGGGGAAGCCGTCCGTGGCTATATGGCAGTTCTGGCGCGTACTGTGCGCCCTACTGCTGCTCAGTGTGATCATACTGGTGCTACCCCCCTACGATCTGGGCGCACCATTGATTGCGAACCTGCCCGTATCAAAATGGCTGCTGCTGCTGCCCTTCTCGGCAATCGCAGTTCTGATTCAGACCAGCGCCGAAGAGATTCTGTTTCGCGGCTATATGCAGCAAGGTCTGGCGGCGCGGTTTCGGTCTCCGCTGATATGGATGGGCTTGCCGTCCTTCTTGTTTGCCGCAGGTCACTATAGCCCGGGCACGGTTGGCGATAATGCGGGGTTGGTTGCCATCTGGGCCCTTGCCTTTGGATTGCTGACCGCTGACCTGACGGCACGGGCAGGCACTTTGGGGCCCGCAACCGCCCTGCATTTCTGCAATAATTTAATGGCTTTGCTTGTGATTTCCCTGCCCGACAATCTTGATGGCCTGGCCTTGTTTCACCTTCCTTATGAGTCGTCGGACGCCAATGCCATAAGGCCGTGGTTGCTTGTTGACTTCGCGCTGATGATTGTGGGGTGGCTTACTGCACGATTGGTCCTCAGGCGCTGATTGCATTTCCCTGCGTTGCACCTTATTTGACGTCAACGCCGCATTATCAAGGTTCCGACATGAACTGGATCACAAACTACGTCCGCCCCCGGATCAACTCGATCTTCTCACGCCGTGAAATGCCCGAAAACCTGTGGCACAAGTGCAATGAGTGCGGAACCATGCTGTTCCATCGCGAGTTGGCGGAAAACCAGAATGTTTGCACCCAGTGCGACCACCACATGGCGATCACACCGCGCGACCGGTTCCAGCATCTTTTTGATGGTGGCATTTTTTCGGAAGTTGATGTTCCGGTCCCCAAGGATGATCCGCTGAATTTCCGCGATCAGAAGAAATATCCCGACCGCATGAAAGCGGCGCAGAAAAAAACCGGCGAGAAAGAGGCGATGCTGGTCGCGCTTGGCGAAATTGGTCGCACCCCAATCGTTGCTGCCGCACAGGATTTTTCCTTTATGGGCGGATCGATGGGCATGTATGTAGGAAATGCCATCATCGCTGCAGCGCAAGAGGCGGTTAAGCTCAATCGCCCGTTGATCCTGTTTTCGGCGGCTGGCGGTGCGCGTATGCAGGAAGGCATTCTTAGCCTGATGCAGATGCCCCGCACCACTGTTGCGGTTGAGATGCTCAAAGAAGCGAACCTGCCTTATATTGTTGTCCTGACCCACCCAACAACCGGCGGCGTTACCGCATCATACGCCATGTTGGGAGATGTACACATTTCCGAACCCAACGCCCTGATCTGTTTCGCCGGACCCCGTGTGATTGAACAGACCATCCGTGAGAAACTACCTGAGGGCTTCCAACGCGCAGAGTATCTGTTGGATCACGGAATGCTCGACCGGGTGACCAAACGCACCGAGATGCGGGAAGAGCTGATCACCATCACCCGGATGCTGATGAACCAACCACCTGCGGTCAAAGGCGACTTGCCGGCGCCAGAACCGAAAGAGGGTACCGAAGATACACCCGCCGAGGAAGCAGTCGAAAAATGACTGCCCGGACCTCGGATGTCATCCTCGATCGGATGATGGCGTTGCATCCCAAGATCATCGACCTGACCTTGGATCGCATGTGGCGTTTACTGGCGGCATTGGACAATCCGCAGACTAAGCTACCGCCCGTCATTCATATCGCCGGAACCAATGGCAAAGGCTCGACCCAGGCTATGATCCGCGCAGGCCTAGAAGGGGCAGGGCGTTCGGTTCATGCGTATACTTCACCCCATCTGGCTCGTTTTCATGAACGAATCCGGATTAGCGGTGAGCTGATTTCCGAGGCAGACCTCACCGCTGCATTGGATGAGTGCTACGCCGCCAACGGTGGTGAAGACATCACTTATTTTGAAATCACAACCTGCGCTGCGCTGCTCGCGTTTTCGCGTGCGAAAGCCGACTATACGTTGCTCGAAGTCGGCCTGGGTGGACGGCTGGACGCCACGAATGTGATCGAACAACCCGAAGTGACTGTGATTACGCCGATATCGATAGATCATGAACAATTCCTTGGTGATACTTTGGGTAAAATCGCCGCCGAAAAAGCCGGAATCATCAAGCCGGGCGTTCCCTGTATCGTGGGCCCGCAGCAGGATGAGGCACTGGAAGTCATCGAATACACCGCTGCCCGCCTAGGTGCCCCGCTGATTGTGCACGGCCAACACTGGCACGTGTATAAAGAAAACGGACGCCTTATCTATCAGGATGAAATTGGTTTGCGTGATTTACCGATGCCAAACCTGCTGGGCGCACATCAGATTCAGAATGCGGGTGCAGCTGTGGCTGTGCTACGCCACCTTCAGATGGGTGATGCCGCCTACGAGACTGCTGTCGCCAAAGCCGAATGGCCCGCCCGGATGCAGCGGCTGAAAACCGGTCCCCTGGTCGAGCAGGCCCCGGAAGCCGAACTGTGGCTCGATGGAGGCCACAACGCCGCCGCAGGCGTCGCTCTGGCCGATGTTCTGGCCACATTGCCTGATAGACCGACGCATATGATTTGCGGCATGTTGAATACGAAGGATGTCACCGGCTATCTCGCACCCTTGGCCGCAGAAGCTGACAGCCTGACGGCCGTGTCCATTCCCGGTGAACAGAATACGCTCAGCGCCGAAGACACTGCAGTTGCAGCCGCCAAGGTGAACCTGACCGCAACAACAGCCGACAGCGTTGCAGCCGCTCTGACGGCTATCACCGCTAAAACCCCCGGCGCACGCGTTCTGATCTGCGGATCGCTTTATCTCGCAGGAAACATCCTCCGAGAAAACGCCTAGTACTTAACCTGGTTAAAAGTAGTCTGAGGAAGACCCACCCTCTTACGGTCGGGCCGAGCATAGCTCACTATTTCCCCCAATCCTTGTCCTGCATCTCACGCAGGCGAGATGCCGTTCGTTCAAACTCGAATGTTCCTTCACCCTCGACATAGAGCATCTCGGGTTCGGCAGCAGCCGAACAGATCAACCGAACCTTAGCCTCATACAGCGCATCGATGAGGGTGACGAACCGCTTGGCCTCGTTGAAATTGTTACGCGACAAACGCGGGATATCTTCGAGCACCAGCACCTTCAACGCCTCTGCAATGGCCAGATAATCACCTGGCCCCAGCATCCGTCCGCAAAGGTCATAAAACGATGCCCGCGCAACACCGTTCCGAAACGCAGGCAGAACAACTTCGCGACCTTTTACCTGAAGGGCCAGCTCCTCCGCAGGCCCGCCTGATAGATCATTCCACACACCCCGAATCCTATCTCGCGCTTCAGGGCCGATTGGAGTGAAATAAACCGGCGAGCCTTCAAGCCGGTTCTGCCGGTAATCCGTGGGTGAAACCAGCTCCCACACTTCCAGCTGTTCTTTGATGTGCTGGATGAAGGGCAGGAACAGCTGCCGGTTCAGCCCATCCTTGTACAGATCATCCGGATGCCGGTTCGATGTTGTGACAACCACGACTCCACCCTTGTGAAGCAGATCAAAAAGCCGCCCAACGATCATCGCATCGGTGATGTCGGTGATCTGCATCTCGTCGAAGGCGAGTACACGCACAGACTTGACCACCGCCTCAGCAACCGGAGACAGCGCATCCTCAATACCGTCTTCGCGCGCTTTGTGTAAGCCGGTGTGAATCTCCTGCATGAAGGCGTGGAAATGGACACGACGAACGGGGATATCGCCCAGAGTTTCGACGAACATGTCCATCAGCATCGACTTGCCGCGCCCAACGCCGCCCCAAAGGTACAATCCCTTGGGCGGAGGCGGTGCCTTACGAAAGAATCCACGTTTCACAGGCTCGGCCAATGTCGCGCGAATGCGATCAAACCGGGGCAACACGGCCTCTTGCGCGTCATCCCGCGTCAGCAATCCATCATCGGTGCGATTTTGATAAAGCGAAATCAAATCCGTCATGGATTGAGCCATACCGCCCGATTCACACATTGAAAAGAAACCTTTTTTCCAGACACATCAAATTTGCTGAACTGGCGTCGCAAAACTCGTGAATTGACGCGTTAGGTTGGCTCGTTATCGTTTCCTGAAGCCAATCTCCGGAGCCCCGATGCCGCAATCCACCCGCCTGCTGAATCCAATCCTGATCGTCGGTTGTATCGTCATTACCGTCAGCTTTTCGGTACGCGCGTCTTTCGGCGTGTTTCAGATTCCGATTGCGGATGAGTTCGGCTGGCTGCGCTCAGACTTTTCGATGGCAATCGCAATTCAAAACTTGGCCTGGGGGATCGGGCAGCCCATCTTCGGTGCCCTGGCGGAAAAGATTGGTGACCGGCGCGCCATTGTATTGGGAGCCTTGATCTACACCGCTGGTATGGTGCTGACTGCATGGTCTGTAACACCCTTTGAACATCAAATGTATGCCTGGCTCGTGGGTTTTGGCATCGCCGGAACAGGGTTTGGCGTTGTTCTCGCAGTCGTTGGTCGGGCATCATCGGATGCGAACCGTTCGATGTCATTGGCGATTGTCACAGCGGCAGGCAGTTTCGGACAAGTGATCGGGGCACCTACGGCCGAATGGTTGCTGACGTTTCTGCCCTGGCAGCAGGTGTTCGTTGTCTTTGCGGTGGCGATCCTCGCGCTGATCTTGACCTTGCCCTTCATGCGGGCACCCTTGCCAGTCAGCAGGACCGAGTTCGAAGAAAGCATGGGGCAAATCCTGACCAAGGCGTTCCGCGATCCGTCCTATTCGCTGATTGCAATTGGGTTTTTTAGCTGTGGTTATCAGCTAGGCTTTATCACCGCCCATTTCCCGGCCTTCGTCACTGAAATGTGCGGCCCGATCCAACCCGGTGGAATGCTGTACTCCATGGGCATCACGACTACATCTGCCCTGGGCGCAATTGCGATTTCGTTGATTGGTTTGGCCAATATCGGGGGCACCCTGCTGGCGGGATGGGCGGGAAACCACTTTCCGAAAAAGTACCTTCTTGCTGCGGTTTATACTGGCCGGACGCTTGCGGCTGGCGCATTCATTGTGTTCCCGATCACACCCTTGTCCGTTGTCGCGTTCTCGCTGGTGATGGGGTCGCTTTGGCTGGCGACAGTACCGCTGACGTCCGGGCTTGTAGCACATCTCTATGGGCTGCGTTACATGGGTACACTTTATGGGATCGTTTTCCTTAGCCACCAGATTGGCAGTTTCTTAGGAATTTGGCTGGGCGGGCGCATGTATGATCAATACGGGGACTACACAATGGTCTGGTGGATCGGAGTTGCCATAGGCGCCTTCAGCGCGATCATTCACCTGCCCATCCGGGAAAACCGTGCACAAGTCAGCGTGACGGCCTGAACTAAGCGGCTTCCTCCCTTGTCAGCAGCCCTTCTGAAATCAACCGATCCGCCCAACCCTGCGGATCTGAAAAGTGATGCGTCTGCCATCCACGCGCTCGGGCTGTTTCGATGTTTTCAATCCTGTCATCCGCGAACAACAGTGCCGAGGGTTTAATGCCACAGTCGATCTCGACCATCTCATAAATCGGTATATGCGGTTTCACCGCTTTCATCCGGCCCGAGACATACTGACGATCAAACTCATTCAGAAACGGATAAACGGTGGTGGCATAGTCGAAATTCTGCACCCCGAAATTGGTCAGCGCAAAAACAGGGATCTTTCTGGCGCGCAGCGCCCGCAACAGCCGCGCCGAATGCGGGATTTCAGGCGCGGCCATTTCGATCCAGTTGTCATGCCACATGCGAATTTCATCGCGCCATTCAGGGTACTTATCCGCCCACTGATAAATTGTATCCGTGAAATGATGACCCTGATCGACCAGATCATTCATCCCATGCAGATCGACTTCGGCGAACATGGCACGGCGGCGATCCTCACCGATTGCACGATCATAGTAGCGTTCGGGCTGCCATTCGATTAGTACATTTCCGATGTCAAATATAACGGCTTCGATAGCCATGTGGTGATCCTGTTCAGTCAGATGCAATTACAGCCGACTGAACCAAGCCCATCGCGGATATGCAAGCGCCAACCGCAGCGCGGCACGCGCTGCCACGCCCAACGGGAAGGGGCGCATCTTTGATGCGTCTCTGACTGGCGGGAGAACTACCCGCGCAGGGCGGCGCGTATCTCGCGCTCAAGCGCATCCAGAAAGCGCGACCGATCCGCTTTGCCAAACGGCCTACCTCCACCACCGGATCCGAGTGGATTTGCTGCGCGTAGATCAGCCATCAGGTCACGCATTGCTAGTTGTTGGCCGATATTTGCTGCGGTGAAGGCCTCTCCATTGGGGCGCAGTACGCGTGCTTCGGCCTCCACACACTTTGCGGCGAGCGGAATGTCAGACGTCACGACAATATCGCCCGTACTGCAGCGTTCAGCGATCCACTTATCCGCCTCATCCGCCCCGGCGGCAACGATCACCACCTGTACCAGCGGGTTGGTCGATGGGCGCAGCCCGCCGTTGGATACCAAAACCATCGGCACCTTGTGCCGGGTCGCCACTCGTTCAGCTTCAGCCTTCACCGGGCAGGCGTCGCCGTCAATGTAGAGCGTCGTCACGCCTCTTTCACCTTGGGTGCCGACTTTGTTTTAGGGACCGGCTTGCGGACCTTGAATTCCTGCGGAATGGGCATCCGATTAAAGGCATCCAGACCCGCGATTTTGTAAGCTTCGGCGAGTGTCGGGTAGTTGAATGTGTTCTGCACGAAGTAGTCCACGGTCCCTTTCAGGTTCAGAACTGCCTGCGCGATATGGATTAGCTCGGTGGCGCCTTCGCCAACAATCTGCACACCCAGAACCCGGCGGGTTTTGAGCGAAAACAGCATCTTCAGCATACCATGCTCCAACCCCATAATGTGCCCGCGAGAAGTTTCGCGGAACCGGGCTACACCGACCTCATAGGGGATACCACGTTCCTGCAGCTCTTCCTCGGACATGCCGCAGGTCGAGATTTCGGGAACTGAATAAATCCCATAGGGATACCAGGGGCTTTCCGGTAGGGTCGGTGTCTCAAGCGCATGACAGGCCGCGACGCGCCCTTGCTGCAAAGACGTCGAAGCCAGCGACGGATGCCCGATGACATCCCCAGTCGCATAGATATGCGACACTGAGGTCTGATAGGTCTTGCGGTCCACACTAATTCGATTACGGTGGTCTGTTTCGATGCCAACAGCCTCAAGATTCAGCGCCGACGTCGCGCCCATGCGTCCTGCTGCAAACAAAAGCATCTCTGCCCGGACATGGCGCCCGTTGTCCAAAGTGGCTTCGACATGGCTGCCAGCGTCTTCGATCTTTTCAACCGCCGACCCCAACCGCAGATCAACTCCGTTCTCCCGGATCTGATGCGTAAAGTCGTGGATGAGCGTTTTGTCGATGAAATCCAGAAACGTCTCACGGGGTTCGATCAGCGTCACCCGTACATCAAGCGCCGAGAACATCGTGGCATACTCAACACCGATCACGCCTGCCCCGATCACGCAGAGCGAACGCGGGATTTCTTCCATCTCAAGAAAGTCATCCCCATCGACAACGGTTTTGCCATTGAATGGCACGTAATCGGGCCGATAGGTCTTGGTGCCAGTGGCAATCAGGAATTTGGCGGCCGTCAGACGGGTTGTTTCATCTGCGTCCGTTGCGACCTCGACCTCATGCGGGCCAGTGAACTTGGCAAGCCCACTCAGCGTTTCCACATGGTTTCGGTTGAACTGGTGCTCCAGCACGTCGACTTCGTGATCGAGTGTCATGTGTAGCCGCGCCTTCAGATCTTCTGCGCTGATCTGATCTTTAACTCGGTATGAGCGTCCGTAAAAACTGCGTTCGCGCCAGCCTGAAAGGTTCAGCACGGTCTCCCGTAAGGTTTTGGACGGGATCGTACCGGTATGTACCGAAACGCCGCCCAAACGGTCTTTACGGTCGATCACCAACACCCGGCGTTGCAGCTTGCCGGCCTGAATTGCTGCTGCGCGCCCAGATGGGCCCGAGCCGATGATGATCAGGTCATAGTCATATTTGCTCATGCCTCAGTCCCCGTACAACGCTTCGGCGTGGAAGGTGATGTGATCTTCCATGAAGGTAGACACGAAATAGTAGGAATGGTCATAGCCCGGTTGCAGGCGATAGGTTGCCTGTTGGCGGCGCTCGGCAATCGCCTGCGCCAACGCCTCTGGGCGCAACAGGTCCATGAACTGGTCATTTGCACCAGTATCAATCAGAACGGGACCATCGAATCCGGAATCTTTCATCATCGCTGATGCATCATGCCTGGCCCACGCTGCTTCATCATCACCCAGATATGCGCTGAGTTGCTTACGCCCCCAATCCGCGCCCATCGGATTCGAGATCGGCGAGAAGGCCGAGACCGACCGGTACCGCCCCGGCAGGTTCATCGCCAGCGTCAATGCGCCATGCCCACCCATCGAGTGACCGGTGATTGCCTGCCGCTCCATATCGATCGCAAAGTTCTCGGCCAGCAGCGCGGGCAGTTCTTCCGCCACATAGTCCCACATATTGAAATGAGGTGCCCAGGGCTTTTGCGTGGCGTTGACATAGAACCCAGCGCCTTGACCCAGATCGTAATCTTCATGATCTGCGACATTTGCGCCACGTGGCGAGGTATCAGGGAACACCAGCGCAATACCTTGTTCGGCGGCCCAGCCCTGTGCGCCAGCTTTCGTCATGGCATTTTCATGAGTGCAGGTCAGGCCAGACAGATACCACAGCACCGGAACGGGACCGTCCTTGGCTTCGGCTGGAAGAAAAAGGCCAAATGTCATGTCACATTTGCACGTCGAAGAGGCGTGGCTGTAGACGCCCTGCACACCACCGAAACAGGTGTTTTCCGAAAGGGTTTCCATCGAGCATATCCTTGCGTTGTCTCGGGGCCATGGCTAACGGTCCGCGGCTTGGGCGTAAAGTGCACGCGCTCCTGACCGGTGTATTTTTTGTGAAGGTGATGGTCAGAAGGCGCTGACCCAACCAATGATCAGCGGTACTGTCATTATGCTAGCTATGGTCGACAACAATATGGCTGCGGATGCACGCTGCGGGGCCACGCCGTAATGTGCGGCAAGCATATAGACGTTGCCTGCAACGGGCAGAGACGCTGCGGCAATCGCTACCATCGCGGGGAAGGTGGCGATGGGGATCAGCCAGATCACCATAAGCGCCACAAACAGTGGATGAACAACCAGTTTGCAAAAGCTCAGCCAGCCCGCGATCTGAATGCGCTCGGCCGATTTGTCGGCAAGCGAGGCGCCGATGGCAAACAGCGCGCCAGGAGTGGCAGCACCGCCGAGAATTGTCAGAAAATCGTTCAGAGGGGAAGGAACGGGAATCTCCAGGGCAGACCAGATCAGCCCGCCCGAGATTGACAGGATCATCGGGTTTCTCAACAGACCGATCCCGATCAGACGTACCGTCGCGACGCCAAGACGGCCATCCCGTCCGCCATTGATAAGTATCACAATCAGCGAAGAAAACACGACCAGATCGACAGTCAAAACCAGCATCACGGGACCAATGGCTGCCTCGGTGAACAAAAGCGCAAGCATGGGCAGGCCCAGAAATCCGACATTGCCGATGGCGGCGCATTGCGCCTCGACCGCTGCTGTGGGGATATTCAGACCGCGCAGATAGGCGACAATTGTTGCAAGGGCATAAACGCCCGCAGTACCGATCAGATAGCCAATCACAAGCCGACCATTGAAGATTTCGGCAAAGGGCAGGGTGGCTGCAAATCGGAATAGCATCGCCGACAGGGCGAAGAAAAATACGAATTTGGTCAGATAAGTTGTCGCCTCGGGCGGGAAGAAGTGACTGCGCCCGGCCCAGAATCCAAGGCCGATGATTGCGAAAAAGGGCAGGGTGCGCAGAAAAATCTCGACCATGGCAACGTGTTAGCACGGATGGTCGGAGTCGCAAGGTTGGCGCATGGCTGAATGTATTCTTGACGTCGCAGCGTTGTGACAAAACCGCGATCCGAGTGAAATGCGTTGAAACTGAACCGAGCGGTTTATAGTGTTGCAGGATATCGCTTTCAGGAGACATCATGACCCAAGCCGCCACCATTCTGCGTACAGGCCGCAAATTCGACCAGGTTTTGCGCGGAGCTCGAGAGGTGTTTATGGCGGATGGTTTTGAGGGCGCAAGCGTCGACGATATTGCGCGGGCGGCTGGGGTTTCAAAGGCGACGCTGTACAGCTATTTCCCTGACAAGCGCCTGTTGTTTACCGAGGTCGCTCAGAACGAGTGTCGTCTGATGTCCGAAAATATTTTGTCGATGATCGACGAGACCAAACCCGCGCGCGAGGTGCTGATGGTTGCCGCCACGCAGCTCGTCGCGTTCCTTGTTTCGGATTTTGCACAACAGGTTTTTCGCATCTGCGTGGCCGAGCGCGACAGATTCCCAGAGCTTGGAAAGGCATTTTATGAAGCGGGCCCCCAGAATGGCCAGCGTCAGATGTCAGAATATCTGATCAAAGCGGTCGCCAAAGGAGAGTTGGCAGTCGAGGACGTCAACATCGCGGCTGAGCAGTTTTCAGAGCTGTGCAAAGTCAGACTCTGGGGCCGTGCGGCTTTCGGCATCCAGAACAGCTTTAGCCAGGGCGAGATCGACGAGGTTGCCACACAGGCGGTAGACATGTTCATGGCCCGCTACGGCGTTTGAGCATTAGCGGTTTCTCCTGGTGCATTAACTGGAACGGGAAAGTGAAGATCATGCGTGCGCTCCAACCGCCACAACACTCTTCATAGAAAGCTTTGATGGTAATGAACTGTGCACATTCGCGAATGGTATTACGAATGAGTACAGCAAGCGAAGGGAAACACGATTCGCAATCTTCAAACATTAAGTGATCATTGCTTGAAGGTCTTTTATTTTGATATCAAAAGCTTAGAATGGTGCGGGTGGAGGGACTTGAACCCCCACGCCTTGCGGCGCCAGAACCTAAATCTGGTGCGTCTACCAATTTCGCCACACCCGCAACCCGACGCCGAAGCATCGCGACGAAGCGCTCAATAGCAAAGCTTTTGAGCGAGGGCGAGAGCTAAAATTGGGCAAAGCACAAGAATATTATCGCCATATTGGCTACAATCGATAATCAAACATGTCACCATCTGCCCATGATTGCGTGCGAAGATGAGACGTCGCACAATGAATTTTGTGTTCGCAGGCCACACTATTGGCCAAGGAATGCACGATTTAGGCTGGCACTGTGCCCTCTTGATGGCTTGCACGAAAGCGAGATGTCTACGCGATTTATTGTTTCTAAATACCGAACATTATTCGTTCATTGAGTCGCCGAAACGAACTCGTTTAAGTTGTATCATTCAGAAACCAGTTTGTGTATCACCACACCCGCCAAAACATCAGAGAGAATCGCGTATGATCTGCACGCAGTTTTCTTGGCTGATGCTCCGTTCAGGTGATCACGATTTTTAGTATTAAATTTCAAGCTGATAAATAAGTGTGATTCAATCAGGTGTAGTAGTCAGTGCGTCGATTATCCGCTATGCGCATTATGGCTATAAGAATAGGCGCAATCTGCGGTTTGTGATTGTACCTACTCCCATAGGTTGATGTTTTTAAATGAGGCTTCACCATAATTGCGCCACATTTCAAACGCCAAAATATCCTATTCGCGTCAAAATAACACCGCGGTAATCGTGATTGATTAGGCGCAGGAGTTAATGAGTCTTTTTGCCTTCTGGCACCGTGCGAGTTTCTGCTCAACTCCAGTACAAGGGTCTCTGTCGTGACCAACCAGATCAAATCCACTGCTTCCGAGCAAGACGCCGTCAGTCTTGCCCGAGAAAACTTTATTGGCGAACTGAAAACCCTGAACCGTCAGCATCCTGGCACGGGTTTCGGCGTCGCTCTCAGAACTCATTCAGGCAATCGTTATCTGCTGGCCAATGCCCGGATGCCGCTGCCTGCCAACAAATCAGAAGAGTTTCCGACCGGCCGCCGCGTGGCTTGTCTGGAAAATGGCGAGGGCTTCAGTTCGATAGAAGTTCTAGCTGATTCTTTTGCGTATGAATCGATCTCACCGCGCACCGAGGCTGCGATTCTCGGCAATGCACTAGACCTGATTGCGCGGATCGACACTCTTGCAAGTCTGCCCGACGGGGCAGGGGACCTAATCGCTGCAACTGGTACCGGAGGCTGACCATGGCGCGTAACGACCACCTTCTGTCTGTAGGAAACGAGGCTCTGTCCGAGGTGACAGAGGCAATGACCTCGCTGACGACACAGATCGACCAATTGACAGAGGTGGCGGATGCGCGCTCGTCCGCGCGATTGGCCGCGCTCAAGACCAAAATGGAGAACTTCACTGCCAGCGTCACGATGGTGGGGCAGGTGAAGGCAGGAAAATCCTCAATTGTGAACATTCTGGCCGGGCGACCAAACCTGTTGCCATCGGATGTGAACCCGTGGACCTCGGTGGTGACAACGCTGAACATCAACACCCGCACCGAGGGTGGCACCAAATCCAAATTCACTTTCTTCGAGCAAGAAGAATGGGACAACCTTATGGTTGGTGGAGGTCGGCTAGGCGAGTTGGCCAATCGGGCGGGCGCCGATGACGAGATGGATGATATCCGCCATCAGATCGGAGAGATGAAGGCCAAGTCAGAAGAGCGGCTGGGTAAGCATTTCGACCTGATCCTCGGGCAAAGCCACCAGTATGATTACTTTGATGACGAGCTGATCCAGCGCTATGTATGTCTAGGGGATGAGGACGACCCGGATATTGATCCCAAGACGGGCCGCTTTGCGGATGTGACGAAATCGGCTGAGCTGTTCATGGATATCCCGCAATATCCGATCTCGCTCAAGCTATGCGATACGCCCGGTGTGAACGATACTTTCATGGTGCGTGAACAGATCACGCTGCGCAGCCTGCGCGGATCAGAGGTATGTATTGTTGTACTGGCCGCAAGTCAGGCGCTGACGACGATGGATATGGCGCTGATGCGGATTATCGCTCAGTTCGAAAACCGTCAGATCATCCTGTTCGTGAATCGTATCGATGAGTTGTCGGACCCGGTCACGCAGGTGCCCGAGATCCGTGACCGAATACTGGATACATTGAAACGGAACAGCATTGATGCCAACACCAGCGTCGTTTTCGGCAGCGCCCTGTGGGCCGAGGCCGCGCTGACCGGAAATCCGGACATATTGAGTGAGGAATCGCGCGAGGCGCTGAACACGTTCTATCTGGCTGCTGGGTTTGGCGATCAGGCGGCATCGTTGGATAAGATCTGGGCGCTTTCAGGCTTGCCTGATCTGTTGCTTGCGATGAATGAACGCATCGCAGAAGGTGCAGGAACGCGCTTGCTGGATCGCGTTCGTCATCGGGCTCGTAACATCGCCAGCCAGATTCGCGCGACGGCCGTGGCCAAGACGCTGTCGAATTCCGACGGAATTGTTCGGGATCTGGATGGTGCGTCACCTGAAGAAGCGATTGCAAAGGTTTCGTCCGAGTACGAAAAGAAAGCTTCGGAACTGACCACCAAACTGCGCGACAAGGTGTTAGAGCGACTTGCTTCTGCAGAAGCGAACTTTGTCAAACGCGCAACAGATTCGCTGATCTCGCATCTGGAACAGAGTGGCGAGCAGGGCACATGGCAATACGACCCAGCCGGTCTGCGGACGTTACAAAAGGCCGCTTACTTCAGTTTCGCGCGCTCAATGCGCAAGGACGCGGGCGCGCTTTATTCGACTGCAGCGGCAGATGTCGAAGCGCTTTATCAAAAGTTGCTGGGCAACCATCTGGGTGAGTTCAACATCGAAGCACCGATCGTGCCGCGTGTGCCTCCGCCGTTGGGAATCGGTCGCACAATCGCGCTTGATCTACAGAGCACTTGGTGGCGCCGCTGGTGGCAACGCCGCAAAGGATTCGAAGCCTATGCCGCAGATTACACTCGTCTGATCGCATCCGAGGCGAACTCGATCACCAAGGACATCGAAGAGAACCAGATCGCTGCCGTGTTGGAAAATGTTCGAGCCACGCTGACCGATTTCATGGCCGAGCAGAAAGATACATTGCTCAGCATCTCACAATCACCTGACCGTGCAGCGGCGCAGTTGACCGAGGAGAAGCCGCGGAAATCACGTGATGATATTCTGGGTGACATCCTGAAAGATCTTAGTAACGAAGCAGCATAAGAAGAGTTATGGTAAAAGATTCACAAACCCGCTTCGTCTCTCCCAAGGCCTGGAACCGCATCGAGCAGTGGTCCCGCCGCAAACCCGTGTTTGCGCTTATGGGGGAATTCAGTGCCGGTAAATCGACATTGATGAATTTCCTGCTGCGCAAGCAGGCCTTGCCGACGCAGGTCACTGCAACTCAGTTGCCGCCGATCTGGTTCAGTTGGGGCAGCCGACCAGCCTATGTCAAACGACATGATGGCAGCACTCAGACTATCGAATTGAATCAGCTTGAGCAGGTTGGTGTCAACGACGCACAGTTCATACGTATCTTCCTGAAGGCTGATATCCTTGAGGCAGTTGATCTGATCGACACGCCCGGAATTTCGGATCCTAAAATCTCAACCGATGTCTGGCAGCGCGCGGTTGGTCAGGCCAATGGTGTGTTGTGGTGCACCCACTCGACCCAGGCCTGGCGCGAAACCGAGCGCGCAACATGGGTGTCGCTGCCCGAACGCCTGCAGCATAAGTCGCTTCTGTTGATCACACGCGCAGATGCGCTGGGTCAGAAAGACCGGCAAAAGGTCTTGCGCCGCGTGAACCGTGAGGCGGGTCATTTGTTCAATCGCACCATTCTGTTTTCGGCGCGCGATGCCATCATGGCGCGTGACAAAACGGGTGATACTGAACTGTGGTCGCGCAGCGGTGGTGGCAAGATGGTCGACAGCTTTCTTGAGATCACCGAACAGATCATGGACAGTCGCGCCGATATGCTGGCTCGGTACCAGATTGACAAATCGCTATCTGAGGGGCCCAAGGTTCAACCTATGCGGCCCGAGAAACACTCTGGCGATGCACCGCTAAAACTTGTGACGCCGTTGGAAGAGGACGGCGCAGAAGCTGAAAGTGATGTCATCACCAGTTTCCCAGTGCGCCCGGCCCGCGTCGAACGGCGGGCCGAAGACACCGGGCACGCACGGATCGATGCGGAGGAAGCTGAGCGTTTGCGCGCTGAGATGACGACCGAAGCGGAGCCGGTCGAAGAAGATCTGCGCGCGCTGTTTTCGGACCAGTCGGACGAACCTCTGGATTTGAACACTCTTGCGAATCCGGTAACCGACGTTGATGAATTCGACTTTATGGACGACGAAGACGAGGACCAGGAAGACGCAGAACTTATTGTTCTCAGCCCTGATGAAGGATCAGATCCTGCCGAAGTGACGGAGAGCGCTCCGACTGCTTCAGCAGAGGTCGCGGATACCTCGGACATCGAAGTCTCAGTTTCCTCAATTACGGCCCTGCTGGCCGAACAGTCAGAGAGCTCTGCAGACGAATACGAGCCCGAGCCGGAATCGAATTCTCTGGCACCCAACTGCGTGGTGTCGATGAATAACGAAAACACCCCAGATGAAATCGATGCCGAGGGTGATCACACTCAGGCTGAAGTTCCGAGGGATATATCTGTTGCATCTCCGCTCAGCGCATTGGAGATGTGGGGTGAAATCGTGGCGCGTGAAAACCTGCCCGATGATGCGAAGGGTCTGAAAAGCGCCTTTGCGGCGTTTCTGTCCGAGTTTGATCAGATCGCGATGGAACATGATGCGCGAAGAAACCAGGGCACGTTGCGCGGGGTTCCTGAATCCACAAAAAGCGGCGGGGCAGAATGGCATGCTGTTTAGGTTTGTCCCGATGGTGGGTGTCTGAATGTCTATAGAATCCGCTTTGGCTTCGGCCATCAAGACCATACCCGACTGCATCGCAGCCGGGTATGTTGATATGGAAACAGGCATGTTGTTGGGCGTCGACGCATCCGACAAGGACAGCGCCGATGCGCTGGAAAATCTTGCAATAGCGGTTGTGAACCTGTTTCAGGGCCGCGGGATGCGTGGCTTTGAAGAGTTGTTGCGCGCGGCTGATGTTGATGAGGCGGAACACGCCGGATTTGGGGAAATCGCGGTGTTCTCGAATGATCGTCTGCACATCTTTCTCAGGACGCGGGAGTATCCTGATCACGTCGTGTGCTATATCTGCCGCGACAGTGCAAATGTTGGACTGGCGCTTACAAAATCACATCTCAGCCTCGAACCAGTAGCGGCTGCAGTTTAGACGGGACCAGAGGGGGTCACGGCATGATGGATAGTGAAATTCTGGATATGCTCGAAGACATCGGGCGGTCTTCGGTCGCGCGATTATCTCCGGCGGTCTACCTGTCCGGTAACAATGCTCAGGTGCGCCGGGACGAAGTTCTGGGAGCAATTCGTGGTACGATCCTGCCTCGGCGGTTGGAATTCACGGCTGCTGACGGCGCGGTACTGGCGATTGAGGTCAACAGTTCCCGGATAACGGATGTGTTTCGCTGTGTATCGGGCTCGGTACCGGATTTTGAAACCGAGGCGCGTGAGAATCTGACCGAACGTCTGGCCCAACTAGTATCAGAGATCGCGACTGCACCGGGTCCACTGGAACTGGTTTCCCTGCGCCCGGATGTAACGATTGAGGCTGATGACGTGGGTATTACTCTTTCAGAAGTCTACGCAGCCTGTGCCCGGATTGCACTACCCGAAGAACCGCGCATGACCATCGTTCCGGACCAGGTACCTAAACCAGAAGCTCAGCCAGAAGCGGAACCGCAGGAACCTGATGGGATCGCCCGCAAGTTTTATGAGAGTGCTGAACGGTTTGCATTGGGTCGGATACTTATCGGAGGGGTAGATGCTGAAACGCGGTGCGAAGGTCTTTGTGCGCCTGGGCAGCCAGCGCACCCGGAAAAAGATCTGCTGACCCGCTTCGCACGTGATCTCGCCGGGTGGCAAACTGACGGTTCCGATGCATTGTCCGAGCCACAACTGATTGTTATGCGCCCGACAGGTGGTCAGGGGGCTGGCCTCGCCATCCTGCGCGATGGACGGGAAACTGCCGCCGCCGTGCATGATGTCCGCAAGCTGGGCGCCGTCGTTAATCTATGGAAAGCCTTTAAAAACGCCGCCGAATGACCGCGTTCCTGCCAAATAGTGTCCAATTTGAAATGTTAAATCAAAAATACGAGTTACCAGGGTAAATCTTATGAGTGAAATGAACCGCCGCGAGCTTATTCGCATCGCAGAAGACATGAACGGGATTAGCAATGACGAAACACGTCACTTCATCTCGC
Source organism: Ruegeria halocynthiae (assembly GCF_900106805.1). Lineage (GTDB taxonomy): Bacteria > Pseudomonadota > Alphaproteobacteria > Rhodobacterales > Rhodobacteraceae > Ruegeria > Ruegeria halocynthiae. Next base: position 230,388 of record NZ_FNNP01000002.1, on the reverse strand, counting down.
GCATCGTTGACGACTTGTCGAACCTCAAGCCCTCGATCGCCTTCGTCGGCCAGATCAAGGCCGGGAAATCGCGCCTGATTAATGGGTTTACCGGACAGGCCGAATATCTTCCCTCGGATGTGAACCCCTGGACGACCGTAATCACTGACATGCATTTCGGCCACCCGTCGGGTCGGACATCAGGTGCCGAGTTTCACTTCTTCGACAACCGCCAATGGCAGGCGCTGATCGCCGAAGGTGAAGAACTGCGCAACATGTTCCCCGATGAAGAGGACAGCTATAAGCGCGAAATGATCGAAGAGCAGGTCGAGGCGATGAAAACCCGCGCCAAGCTGCGTCTGGGCGAAAGCTACAAGCACCTGCTGGGCCAGCATCACGATCTGGACGAACTGACCACGGACGATTTGGCACGCTATGTCTGTGCGGGGGATGATCCGACAGACGAAGATCAGTATGACCCCGGTTCGGATCGCGGGCTCTACAGTGATATCACCCGCAAGGCCGAGGTCTATTTTGACATCGGCCATTTCCCCTATCCGGTGACTGTAACCGATACTCCGGGCGTCAATGACCCGCTGTTGATCCGCGAAGAAATCTCGCGCCAATACCTCAAGGAATCTGACTTCTTTGTTGTGGTGCTGTCGGCACATCAGGCACTTTCGCGCGCCGACCTGAAGCTGTTCCGCCTGATGCAGGCGCTGGAACTTGGTCAGATAGTGGTTTTCATCAACCGCGTGGACGAGCTGGGTGGCGGTGCCGAGGACGCCTCAAAAGTGCGTGCTGACGTGATGAACGGGCTTGAACAGGCGCTCGGCAATTCGGACATTGATGTGCTGATGGGCAGCGCTCAGTGGGCGCATTATGCCCTGACCGGTGATGAAAGCGGGATTGATCACGATCAGATTCTCGCATGGCTGCGGGCGCATCCCGAGCAAATGAAGCAGTATCTGGAAGGTGTCGAAGAGATCAAGAATGGCCCCGGCCCCATCAGCCGAGAAGGCGTTTTACGCTTTGCAGCAATGATCGCATCAGGACTGCCAGATCTGCGTCGTCACGTCACTAAAGCGCTGACGGACGGGCCGCGCCAAGAGCATCTCAATATGGCGTGGCAACATCTCAACAGCTTTGCTCAGGGTGAACTCGAGCGCAGTGCGGCGCGGTTGCGCGCGATCGAAGAGCAGGATGGGCCCGACACAGCCGACGTTGAGGAAAACAACAAAACGCTTGCCGAGCTGCGCACGCTGGTCGCTGAAAAGTCCGAAGCGATAACTAACGATATGGACGATGTGCTGGCCAATCTGCGGGGCGTTATGGATGACACCGTAACCGAGGCCGTTTCGATTGTGGTTCGTGGACCCGATGGGCAATCACCCTTGCTAGCCAAAGATGGTGATACCGAACTGAACTTTACACCGCTGCGTGAGCGGATGCGCGAACTGGTTCAGGGGGCAACGCAAGTGGTGCGCCAGCGTATGCTCAGCGAGCTTTATGCCATCGATATGCAAAGCAACGCTGCCTTGCGTGCCCTGCCCGGCTGGCAGGAGCCTGTAGACAGCCGGATGAATACCAGCGCCGTGCGTTGGTTCCGCCCGGATACCAGTGCGTTGACCCGGGGCATTACGGTTGAGCTGCGTGTAACGTGGCTGTCGCGACTGATTTCGCGCCGCAGTGTTCTGAACCGCGCGGAAAAGATGATCGTTCAGGAGTTTGAGATGATCGGCGATGATCTGGTCGATACCGCCCGTAGCGACCTTATCGAGCGGATGAAGACCGTTCTGGATCACTATTTGGCGTTGCTGGCCGGGCATTTGGAACACCGCGCCGGACCCGATGGCACGAATGCGCGCACAGATGCGCAACGTGCGGTTGACCAAGCGCGGCGCATCAGCGATGAACTGGGTGCGGTGAATGGAGCCGCGCCCGTGGACACTCGACAGGCAGAGGCCGCAGAATGATTGAATTCCCCGGAACCGAGAAGGAAGTGCGCCAGCTGGAGCGTTTCCTGACCGCCACTGAAAACACCCCCTCTTCGGCAGAGCTGGATGACATGCGCACCCGTGCGCTGGCCTATGCCGAGAGGCTTTCGAACGCGGTTTCAATCGGTTTCGCCGGTGAGTTTGGTGCCGGAAAGTCCAGTCTCGCGAACATGCTTGCGGGTGCTGATATTCTGCCCACCGGGCCGCAGCATCTGAAACTGCCACTGGTCATCGTGGCATATGCCGAAACACCAGAGACGACAGTCGGCTGGTGGAATAAGGAACCCAAGGTCTATGCTGGCGTAGCGCTGGAAAAAGCAGCTTTGGACGACCCTGATTTCATCTCGGTCGGGCTGAACACCCCTGCCCTGCAAGAGATCTCGTTGTTTGATCTGCCCGGTGCGGGCGCGCTGGATGATACCTACAAGCAGACACTGGGGCTGCTGGATTATGTGGATTGCGCAATCTGGTGCACCAACGGCACCAATGCATGGCGCGAGACAGAGCGCCACCTATGGTCGCAGGTTCCGCAAAAACTGCGTGATAACAGTTTGATGGCCGTAACTCATGCCGATCTGCCACCGGTTCGTGATTCGCTGGATCGGGTCGTTTCCCGTCTGAACAAGGAAAAGGGCGAGCTGTTCCGAGCAGTTGTTCCGATCGGTACCCCGGTTGCTGTTCGGGCCATGGAGCAGGAACCCGAGCCGGATTTCGATTTGTGGGAGACATGCGGCGGCCAGAACCTGGCTGAACAAGTTTTGCGTGTCGCGTCGGATCACCGGCGGCACGATCTTGAAGCTGCGCGAAAAGATCTGGCCGAAGAATTCCTGCCATATATGGAAAAGCTCACTGGTGCTGCTCAGGAAAGTGACACCGAAGCGGATGGCAAAACCGTTCTTGCAAGCCTTGAAACCGCCCTGCCCCCTCTGGACAATCCGATCCTCGAGGACTGGCTGGCCGCTATCGCCAGCATATACAACGACCTGCGCGAAAGTTCGGATATCGAGCCTGCGGCTTTTCTCCAAAGCTGTCAGGAAATCGTTGAGGATTTTTCCGAGCGGCTGGAGTCCGGTGCCGAAATCGACCCCAAGGGGGACTGGATTCCGGCAGAATTCGAAAAGGCGACCGATCTGCTGTTGTTGCTGCAATTTGAAAGTGGCGATGCACCGCTGAAGGACGCAATAAGCATCCTCGCGCAGCTTAGTGACAATCTGGCCTGGGCCGGTAGTACGGTTGCCTCGGCACCCTCAAGAACTGGTACCTAGTCGTTTTCCCGCTTTAATTGAGCCGCATCGCAGCGATTCGAAGGATGCGGAATCACACCGCTATTGTTTCGAATCCGTGGACCAAGCCTCCATCTCGACGATATAGACTCCAAATAGTTCATCGCTAAATTACCATATATGGTGGTACACTATCCCATTCACACCATATTTATGTTTTTCTTTTTCCGGGTCCATAGTGAAGCCATGAGGCGGCCCCAATAATGTCAAATTTGAAACGTCTAACCGTCTCAAGTGTCCTGCGGTTGTGTTTGGTTGTGAGTTCGCGGGCTGAAGCCCTAGTTATCCATGCCGCAAAACGAGTAATATGGGCGGGAAGAAATGAGCCACAACCAGGCGGTCGGCGCGACGCACGACGAACCTCACATCGAAGGATTGCAGCCAGGCGCAAAGCTGCTGCGCGGTCAGTATGAGATCCTGCGCTTTCTTAGCAACGGCGGCTTTGGAATTACCTATCTTGCACGGGATAGCCTGGATCGGGATGTTGTCATCAAGGAATGCTATCCAGGGGCGCTCTGCCAGCGGAATGGTGATCTGGTCGAGCCCGCCAATCCTGACCATAAGGATGACCTGCGCGCGATCATAGATCTGTTCATTCAGGAAGCCCGCAACCATGCGCGGCTGGTCCACCCGAATATCGTCGACGTGCATCAGGTGTTCGAAGACAATAACACCGCCTATATCGCGATGGATCTGATCCGGGGTTGCGATCTGCTGGATTACGTCGAGAATCCCGACAACAAAAGCGGGCCGGACTTTATTGTTCAGGCCACAGAAAAAATGCTGTCTGCGGTGTCCTTCATTCACCAAAGCGGTATGTTGCATCGCGATATCTCGCCCGACAATATTTTGATTGACGAGAATGGCGAGCCAATCCTGATTGATTTCGGTGCGGCGCGTGAACAAGCGGCAAACAAGTCGGCAGCACTGCTGACGCTGCGGGTGATCAAGGACGGCTACTCTCCACACGAGTTCTATGTGCGCGGTGCGGATCAGGGGCCAAGCAGTGACCTCTATGTGCTGGCGGCAACGCTTTATCATGCCATCAGCGGTGAGCGTCCGATCGACGGTCAGACGCGCCTGAACGCTTTCAACAACGATCAATCTGATCCCTATACGCCTCTGGCAGGACGCTTCAAAGGGTATCCGGACGGGTTCCTCAAAGCGATTGACAAGGCGATGGAGGTGCACGCAACTGACCGGTTGCAAACAGCGCTTGACTGGCTGCGCATGTTCCGCGGGCCCGGTGTGATGTTCGACAGTTTCGCCTATCGCCCAGTTTCGGTCATCGTCGGCATGGATCGCAAGGACGAGCAGGCGGAAAAGGAACGGATCAAAGCAGAAAGCGAGAACGCCGAGGCCGTAGTGACTGCTCTGCTGGCCGGCAACTCTGATCTGGCCCTTGGAAATGAGGACAAGTCGGAAGATGACCGCGCCAAATTCGCGCCGCAGGACGAGGCCATGGCTACGGTCGACACGATTGTAAAAAGCGGCTCGGGTGGCAGTGGCAAGATGATCGTGGGCGTGGCGGTTGTGTTTGCGGCGCTGGCAGCCGGTGGATATTTCATAATGGCGGGCGATCAGCCAACGCCCGAGGCAACCACGGCGACTGCACAGGTTCCGGCCGCTCCGGTACCCGATGATGCAGCGTCAGAACCAGTCGAGCAGACTGCCGAAGCCGTAACAGAGCCGCAACCGGCCGAGGTTGCTTCGGTACCAGAACCAGAAACGTCGCAGGACCAACCTGTCGAGCAGACACAGGCAGCCGACGTCGTCACGGACGCACAACCGGATATTGTTGCCGAGCCAGAACCCGAGGTGGTTGAGGTCACATCCAGCGCACCGGTGACGCCAGTAAACCTGGCCGAAAACCAGGTGGCGTTTGGGCATTGGGATGTTGAAATCCCCTTCTCGATGTCCAAGCGTCGCAGTTCAACCGGCAACGTTATCGCGATCAACAATCTCAATCCGGGTCAGGATAAATCTGTGATTGGGGATTGGGTTGAGCGCGGTGCTACGATCTTTACCCTGAACAGTGAACCGATCCGCTCGGATGCGCCGCTTGCCGCTCAGGTTCTGGATGATTTCTCAGTTGATCCGGATGGCTATATTCGTGTGGCGGCCCGATATCGTACTCTGGGGCAGACACGAGCTCAGAACGGATTGCTGGCCCTGCCCGCGCATCGCAGCTTTGGCTTGCAAAATGGGTATACATTCGATGTGCATCACACCGGTGAAGCCGGATGGCAGACCGTCGTAGCAACGATCCCGCAAGAAACTGCAGGCGGATTGCAGCAAGGTGACGTCCTGCTGCGCGAAGTACAAAGCGGTGTAGCGATCAGCGAGCCCGAGAGTCTGGATGACATCCTTGCCGGGCTGGTGTCCGAGAATAATCCCGAAGCCCGCCTGAGCGTTCTGCGCAACGGGACCGAAATCACTGCGATCATGCAGTTGACGCAGGAGTAATCGTATAGGTGCCGCCAGCGTGTGTACTGGGGGTGCCGCCTCAAACGTCACCCCGTCGGGATTTGGGCCCGTCGCAAAGTAAATGTTTATCTGTTCCCTCTTCATCAGTGACCTCCGCCTTTGGCGCAGCGGTTAACAGCAGTCTCGCGGGAAATTATCCGCATCAGAAATCAAAGAAGGTGTCGACACCATGTTCAAATATAAAAGCCCTCTTAGCCGGCTTCTCGAAGGTGCCGGCAAACCGAAAGAAGAAGATGCAGCAGAGATCGAAGCAGTTGAAGAAGCTGTAGAGACTGAAAAACCCGAGCCGATCGCGGATTTCAACGCCCTTCGCGCAGCACTTGCGGGTGGCAACGTGAACTCGGACAGTTACGAGGAAACAGACGAACTGATCCCGGAAGAACCCATGCCGGAGTTCGACGAAGATCAGACCGTTGAAGAGGAAGTAGCCGAGGCCCCGGAGGTCGAAGGCGATGATGAGCAGATCGTCACGCTTCACTTGAATACGGAGGACGTCGCTGAAGAAGAGCAGCCGTTGGCAGAAGTCGCTGAACTAGCGGGCTCGGAAAGCGAAGACGTAGCCGAGGCCCCTGATCAGCCAGAGTTCGCCGCCGAACCGGCATCAGAACCTGTCCCAATGCCGGTTGACGAAGCACCGCAATCCGCTGAGGCCCCTGCCCCAGCCGAGGACAGACGCTCGCGTGTCAAGACCACCTTCTTGGGCTTTGAAAGGGCTGATACGCATGTTCAAGAACTGATCGAAACCGCTGAACCCGTTGCAAAAACGGATTCAACGCAAGAGACTTTCCCTGTTGGCTGGCTGGTCATAACCGCCGGCCCCGGTCGGGGTGCCTGTGTTACCTTGACCGAAGGGCTGATGCAGATCGGGCGCAACGACGATCAGGCCATTCAGCTGGATTTTGGCGATACCGGAATCTCGCGGAGCAATCACGCCGTCATCGCCTACGATCCGGAAGACCGGAAGTGTTATCTGGGTCATGGTGGTAAGGCTAATCTCGTGCGTTTGAATGGAAAGCCGGTGCTCAGCACCATTGCTCTGTCTAGCGGTGATCTTGTCCGTATCAGCGAAACTTCGGTTCGCTTTACCGCATTCTGCGATGATGGTTTTGACTGGCGGGATGCCGATTAATGCTGGCGACCCCTGCATATGATATTGCCCTGATCCTGGACCAGGGTCGGCGCGGCTCGCAGGAAGACGCGATTGCCGCTCGGGTCTCGGACACGGCAAATGCGGGATACGTTGTCATTGCCGACGGAATGGGCGGCCATGAGGCAGGTGATGTTGCATCGCAACTGGTCATTTCGGCGTGGCATGATGCAATGGATGCCCAGTTGGACGGGCCCGACCTTTCCGAGGGCGCTCTGCTCGACGCTCTGCCGCTGGCCGCAATGCAGGCCAACGCCGCGATGGCTAGCCATGGTGAAGAAAACAAGGTCAATCTGGGCTCTACCCTGCTGGGCATTCTGATGCTGGATCACCGGGTCTTCTGGATCTCGATCGGTGACAGCCCGCTGTATCTGTTTCGCGACGGCGCCTTGTCGCAGATCAACGAGGATCACTCGATGGCCCCGCTGATTGACGCGCAGTTGGCCCAAGGGTTGCTAAGCACAGAAGAGGCGCAGGCCCACCCCGACCGCAATCAGCTGACTTCGGTCATCATGGGCGCTGCGATCCCGAAGGTTGATTGTCCGGAACAGCCTCTGGCGCTGAAGGCGGCGGATGTTCTGATCCTCGGCAGCGACGGGCTGCAGTATCTCGGCAATGCCGAAATCGAAGCATTGCTGCGCACGCATATTCAATCTCCGGCCCGCGATATTGCCGACGCGCTTCTTCAGGCGTTGCACGCCAAGGCCGACCCGAACCAGGACAATATTTCAATCGCCGTCGTCAAACCGGCACAGACATAAACAAGGCAGTGAAACAGGACCAAATGAGAAACCATCTTATCATATCTAGCCTGGCTCTTGCGGCCGCGACAGGAGCGGCGTCGGCGCAAGAGGCGTGCTCGACCTACGAAATCCAGCGTGGCGACAGTTTGCGGGAACTGGCTCTCGCAGTCTACGCGACCGAGGACTACCGGATTATCTATGACGCAAACCGGGATATCATTGGTTCGAACCCCAACATCATCCGCGTTGGCGATGTACTGACCTTTCCCTGTCTGGAAGATGTCGGCCGCTCGGCACAGGTGCCGGACACCGAAGCTGGTCGCATGGCCGCTGAAATGGCGTCCGAACTGGTCAAAGCCGCCGAAGAGCGGGCCGAAAAGGCCATCGCCGCAGCCGAAGCCCGCGTCGCTGCGGCAGAGGCCGAAGCCAAAAAGGCCAGCGAGGATGCGGTGATTGATGCCAAAGCTGCGGCCAAGAAAGAAATCGAGGCTGCGCGTGCCGAAGGGGCTGCGCTGATCCGCAATGCGGATGCCGGTGAACGCCCGGAAATTCGTGACCGCCAACTCTTGCTGATCACTGGGGGTAACTACGCGCCCTTTACCGATGAAGCGCTGCCAAATCGTGGCCTCTACACCAATCTGGTTGAGACCGCGATGCTGCGGGCCGCGCCTGAACAGTCCTACAAAATCCAGTTCGTCAATGACTGGTCTTCACATCTGGATCTGTTGATGCCGACGCTCGCCTTTGATGCCACCTTCCCGTGGTCGCGTCCGAATTGTGAGGCAGTCGACTCGCTGTCGGAAAAAGACCGGGTGCGCTGCGAGACCTATAACTTCTCTAACCCGTTCTACGAAGTTGTGGACACGTTCTTTGCAAAGGACGGCTCGGGGTACGAACAGACGCTGACATACGCGGATTTCGCGGGCACAACGATTTGCCGACCCGAAGGGTGGTCGCTGTCGCATATGGATGCGGTCGGCCTCTACGAACCCGCCATTACCCTGATGCGCCCGGTCTCGCCGGATGACTGCTTCCATGCAGTTATGGAAGGTAACGCCGATATCGTTGCGATCGAGGCCCATTTGGCCGTCGAGGTGATCGGGCGGTTGGGCTATGAGCATCAGATCATCGAAAACCCCAACCTGGCGGCAATCAAGTCGCTTAACGTAATGACCCACAAAGACAATCCGGATGGGGAAGCGGTCCTTGAGACGCTCAACCAGGGTCTGGCGATCATGCAGCAATCCGGCGAATGGCGCGATATCGTTTCAACCGCGCTGCGCCATCAAATGGAAAATGGCTAAACCCCCAATTGGCCTGACTAAATAAACACTGGAGGAAGTGGACATGTTTAACAAGAAACTGAAGAAAGCAGTACTGTCGGCGTCAGCCTTCACCGCTCTGAGCGCCGGCGCCGCCGCCGCGCAAGAGGCCTGCAACAACTATACCGTTCAGGACGGCGATACGCTGGCGACCATTGCCATCGCCGCCTATGGCACCTCGAACTACCAGCCGATCTTTAACGCCAACCGGAATGCGATCACCAACCCCGGTTCGCTTTCCCCGGGCCTCGTGCTGGCTCTGCCCTGTGAGGATGGCAGCCTGCCCAATGGTCAAAGTGCTCAGGAACTGATTGCCGCGGAAGAAAAGCGCGCGGCAAGCGTAAAACGCTCGAATGTTTATGCACCACCGATCAAGTTGGTGGCAGGTAACGGATGGGAACCGTTTACCACCGAGTCGTTGAACGGTGGCGGAATCATGACTCGTCTGGCGACAACCAGCCTTCAGCGGGCTGGCAACAGCCGGGACTACTCGGTCAGCTTTGTGGACGACTGGAGCTCGCATCTGGACACGCTTCTGCCCCTTGGCGCGTTTGACATCTCGATCGCTTGGACCGTCCCTGATTGCACCAACCGCTCGTATGAGTGGTCTGAGGCGACCGAAGCCCGCTGCACGCAATTTGTCGCTTCGGTTCCGGTGTACGATATCGTCGGAGGTTTCTTCACCTTGCCTGAAAGCGATTATGCAAAGGCGACGGATTTCTCGGATCTCGAAGGATCGACCATTTGCCGTATGTCCGGCTGGAGCATGGTGGTTCTGGAAGAACAAGGTCTGAACCATAACAACACAACCGTGGTTCAGCCTAATTCGGCCCGCGAATGCCTTGATGCTGTATTGACCGGTACAGCTGATGTAGCGGCATTCGAAGTCGACCTGTTCGCATCGACAATGAAGGACATGGGCCTGACTTCGGCTGACATCGTTGAGAATCCGTATGTCTCGACTCTGTCGTCGATGAGCTTCCTTGCGCATCGCACCAACCCGTTCGCGCGCGAATACATCGCCATGATGAACAAGGGTTTGATTGAAATGCGTGAATCGGGTGAATGGTACGCGATTATTTCGGACACTCTGCGTGAGCAGAATGAAAAGCTGAACGCTGCATCCAACTGATCCCTCGGTCGATTCGACCAATCTTTGGGGCCGGTCTCAGGACCGGCCCTTTTTTTGTCGTTCAGAATCGTCTGTTGAGGTCGCCGGAAGGGGGAAACAATGTATCAGTCCTTTAGAGCATACATAATATCCAATATTGCTGTTAAACGGTCAAAAAAACCACTCCTCTACGGGAATCCCCCAATATTCAGGATGAGCAATAAGCGTAGGATTAACTCAACTGCACCGGTGAGGCGTCAGCCCCACCACTCACTCAGAAAAGGGCTGGCTATGGGGGTCGGCCCTTTTCTTATTCAGAGAAAAAAAACCGGCCCGCTAAGGGCCGGTTTCTCGCTAAGGATTTTGGTCGATCTGAAACTTACCCTATAAGTGCGTTCAACGTCGCACTGGGGCGCATCACTGCTGCCGCTTTGGCCTGATCGGTGTGGAAGTATCCGCCCAGATCCGCTGGCTTGCCCTGGGCCGCTGCCAACTCTGCCAAAATCTGCTCTTCCTTGTCTGCCAACGCGGTTGCGAGTGGCGCAAACTCGGCGGCAAGATCGGCATCATCAGATTGTGCCGCCAGCGCTTCGGCCCAGTAGCGTGCAAACCAGTAGTGGCTATCACGGTTGTCTGGTTGGCCAACCTTACGGCTGGGCGACTTGTTGTTATCCAGGATGCCCTGCGTCGCAGCCTCAGCTGCCGCACCCAGCACACCAGCTTTGGCGTTGCCCTTGCTATCGGCCAGAAAGCTCAGGGATTCACCCAAGGCACAGAACTCACCCATGGAGTCCCAGCGCAGGTGGTTTTCTTCAACCAATTGCTGGACGTGTTTCGGGGCCGAGCCACCCGCACCCGTTTCGAAAAGGCCGCCGCCATTCATCAGTTTGACGATCGACAACATCTTGGCTGACGTGCCCAATTCGAGGATCGGGAACAGATCGGTCAGGTAGTCCCGCAATACGTTCCCGGTGATGGCTATGCTGTCGTTGCCGGCTGTGATGGTCTCAAGCGATTGGCGGGTCGCTTCGCGCGGGGCCATAATCAGGAACTTGTCGGCTACGCCCGCGGCCTCAAGCACCGGTTGGACATGTTGGATCAGTTCTGCGTCATGCGCACGATTTGCATCCAACCAGAAGATTGACTCAGAACCGGTCAGGCGCTGACGGTCCATCGCCAGTTGAATCCAGTTCTCAATCGGAGCTTTCTTCACGGTGCATGCGCGCCAGATGTCACCAGATTCAACTTCGTGCTCATGCAGCACGTCACCGTTAGCCAATACGATGCGAATGGTGCCGTTTGCCGGGGCCTGGAATGTAGTCGGGTGAGAGCCGTATTCCTCAGCCTTCTGCGCCATGAGCCCGACGTTGGCGACGGCACCGGCTGTTGCTGGATTCAGCGCGCCATTGGCTTTGAAGAAGTTAATGGCTTCGTCATATACAGATGCATAGCAACGGTCAGGGATAACACAGTTTGTATCACCTTTAGCCCCCGTCTGATCCCAGCCCTTACCGCCAGCGCGGATCACTGCGGGCATCGATGCGTCGATGATCACATCCGATGGGACGTGAAGGTTGGTGATACCGCGATCCGAATCCACCATGTACATTGACGGGCGATCACCTTTGATCGCGTTGACTGCGGCCATGATGTCTGCATTGCCCTGAACCCGCTCAAGCAGATCACCAAGCCCCGAGTTCGGGTTAACACCCAACGCATCCATTTCAGCGCCGAATTTCTCAAACACCGGGGCAAGCCAAGCTTTGACCCCATAGCCAAAAATGATTGGGTCACTGACTTTCATCATCGTCGCCTTCAGGTGAAGCGAGAACATGGTCCCGTCTTTCCTGGTGTCTTCGATCGCGTCCGCGAGGAAAGACGACAAAGCCTTGACCGACATGAAGGTTGCGTCAGCCACGGTGCCTTCTTCCAGTGGCCAAGCGTCTTTCAATACGGTGACGCTGCCATCCTTGCCGACAAATTCGATCTTTGCATTACCAGCCTGCGCTGTGGTGATCGTCGCCGATTTCTCGTTGGCGTAGAAGTCATTGCCCGGCATTGATGACACTTTGGTCTTACTGTCCGTGCTCCAGTCGCCCATCGAATGCGGGTTATTTTGTGCATAATTCTTCACGGCACGCGCGGCGCGACGGTCGCTATTGCCCTCACGCAGCACAGGGTTCACTGCCGAGCCCTTGATGGCGTCATAACGTGCCCGGATCGCCTTTTCTTCATCAGTCGAAGGCTCTTCGGGGTAGTTTGGTATGTTGTAGCCCTGCGACTGCAGCTCTTCGATGGCTGCTACCAGTTGCGGTGCCGATGCCGAGATGTTGGGCAGTTTGATGACGTTTGCGTCCGGTGTTTTCACCAACTCACCCAGTGCTGCCAGGTCATCGGTGATGCGCTGTTCGTCTGTCAGGTTCTCGGGGAAAGTCGCAATAATGCGTCCGGCCAGCGATATATCCTTGGTGCCGACGCTGACTCCAGCGGCTGATGCAAACTTGCGGATGATGGGCAGGAACGAGGCGCTCGCCAATTCAGGCGCTTCGTCTACAATGGTATACAATACGTCGAAGTTCGATTTTTCTGCCATATTCCCTTACCTTTTTAAGCCTCTCAGGGGCGTGCGATCCAAGAGCTATGTGCCGACGTGACATTGGCACTGAGCCGTGAGGGGACACAGCGGCCCCACGGGTGACTCTGATTTGACAGGGCCTCCATTAAATGAGGATTGGCTTGGGATCAATCGAATACAGAGGCGCAAATTGACACGGGGTGCTGCGCTCACGGTGTTGTGGGCGAGACATAGTGGCTTAACCCGAATTGTTCCTTTTTGTGCAGAACATAAGCTTCTATGGCGCTATCCAAATGCTCTGGCTCTCCTCTGCGCGCTTCGTGTGTGATCGCGATCCCCTCTTTTTCGATCAGACCTATAAGAATTTTTCTTCCCTTGGACCCTGTATCGTTCAAAAATTCTTTGACTTCATTTTTGGCGAGGTCAGTTTTTCCGATACCTGCATAGAAGAAAACGCGCTGCAGCCATCTTGCGTCTTGTCGGAGAACAATCCAACTAAGAGCCCTGTCGTACATCCCCTTGGTATAACCGAGGAATGTGGTTTCTTCTTCGGCCAAAAGATCAAGATACCTTTCGACATACGTAATTCCTTTGTCATCACGACCAAGTCGAAAGCTCACGAGGGCCAGATAAAACGTGCCATCTGGCGAGTTAGGAAATAAATCTTCATAAGTTTCAGCTGCGGCTAATGCGCGTTTCATGTCACCCGAATGCTCAAGACTATGGAACATTTGACTGGTGTAGACCCACTCCTCTTCCGGCCATGTCAGACGCGAATAATCCAGTAATCTCTCGACCTCGTCATGATTGCCTTCAATGAGAAGCAGATCTATCAATTGCGTCATTGCATCCTGATGATCTGGTGCAATCTGCAGTACCGCTTGGTAATCATGCTTTGCTGCTTCAATCTCGCCACGCTTACGATTCAGCTTTGCCCTGTTATAAAGGACGTACGCATCCTGATTGTTGAACTGCAACGCACGCTCAAAATCCGCATCAGAGGTCGCGCGGTCATCTAACGCGTTTGCTGCATATGCCCGCCAGACTAACATTCGAGCGCTAGATGGGGCATAGTCCAAAGCCCTATCTGCGTCGTCAATTGCGTTGCTGTATTCACCCAAACAATAGTGAGCCTCTGCACGCCGGGCATAGTACAGATAAACATGTTCCGCAGGTCGATCACAAGCCTCGAGCATAGTTGTGCATGCGTCAACTACGTCTGCCAAATTGGCTGTCTTGTCGATGCAAACCTTCTCAATATTCTTGGATTTGAGTGGTTCGGTGAACCAAAGTAACGCGGCTGCACATATTGTTAGCAGAGCGGCAATGCGAACCTTCATCTACGGTCCTATAAATCTAGAAATTTCTACTAAAGGTAGTATTTTTAACGGAGCTGTACAAGTGAACGAAACTGCTCAACCCATTGGAAAGACAATCTCAAAACACGCACCTGTATCGGATGGGATCAGCGCAATGTGCCCTCCATGGGCGCTCAGCAGATTTGCAACAATGGTCAGGCCCATCCCGGTACCTCCCTCCTCACGCGCCGTCGTAAAAAACGGGTTGAAGACGCGATCACGGTTGCCGTCAGATATACCCGGTCCATCGTCTTGTATAACCAATCGCCCGGGCTTTGCGATTAGTGCCACCTGCCCTGCCCCGTGCCGGTGCGCGTTGTCAAGAAGTTGGCGCACGACAATACGGAGGCCCGAGGCCGCAAGAGGCAATGTCTGATCGCCCCCTTCAATGATTAGATCAAGTTTGGGGCAAGAGGCGCGCATCTCGTCGGTAAGATTGTTGAGTGTGGCTGCCCCGTGATGCTCCGGCACCCTTGCTTTCGCGACACTGTTAAGCGTGCCAAGCTGCGTTTGCATCTGATCGCTTGCGCCCAATATCTGTTGCAGCAACATGCAGTCCTGATCCGTAAGCGCATTACCCTCGGCAAGCAACTCGCCTGCCGCACGGATCGCTGTGACCGGGGTTTTCAGCTCATGCGTGACGTGATCTGAAAACACACGGATTGACGCTTCGCGCCGTTGCAACGTATCCGCCATGCTCAGCACCGAGCCGGCGAGGCGCGACAATTCCTGCGTCCCGAAGTGATCGGGCGGCTCAGCGGGATGCCCCAGCTCCACTGCGCCTGAATAGGCGGCAAGTGCCGAAATTGGGCGGAGCAAAAGCCGCACCATAAGATATCCAAGCACTGCGGTTGCACATCCGATCAGGACCGCCAGCAGGCCCGCGGCATTACGAAACCCGATCTCGGGCCCAAGATAACGCAGCGCGATCAGCCCTAGCAGAGACAGAACGAGCGTGCCCACAAGCCCGCCGCCCAGAACAAACCCCAATGAGGGGCGCCACTTGCGCCTCAGCCCCGCCATGCGCCCATCCGTAGCCCGATGCCGTGCACGGTTTCGATGGCGCCGATCCAGCCCTGATCCCCCAATTTGCGCCGCAGATTCCGCAGGTGGCTATCCAGCGTCCGGTCCGCGACAGGACTGCCTGCGCCGTAGATCGCGTCGATGAGTTGTGGGCGCGAGACGATGGCCTCGGGGGTTTGCATCAAGCGACGCAGGATCGACAGCTCGGTTGCAGTCAGTGTAAGTATGGTCCCATCAATCCGGACGGAATGCCCCGAAACATCCAGCTCGACAGGACCGTGGCGCAGGACCGCAGTAGCACCGCTGTTGGTGCTGCGTTTCAGGATGGCCTTGATCCGCGCCACGAGTTCCCGTGGGCTAAAGGGTTTAGTGACATAATCGTCTGCACCCAGTTCAAGGCCCAAAATCCGGTCGATCTCATCGTCCCGAGCAGTCAGAAAAAGGATAGGAATGTCTGAGCGCGCCCGCAAACGGCGGCAGACTTCCAGCCCGTCGAGTTCGGGTAGGCCCACATCCAGCACGACCAGATCAGGCGCTTCCCGAAGCGCATGGGTCAGCGCCATCTGGCCGTCGCGGGCTGTGATGGTTTGGTAACCCGCGCGTTCCAGCGTGATCGAGACCAACTCTCGCAAGCGCGGGTCATCATCCACGACGAGGATTTTCATCGGCCATCTCCGGCATTGGTTCGGCGGCCAGACTACGGATCACCCGATCCGCGCGAAAGCCCCAATTCCGCCAATTGTTGATGACCGGACTCATGCTGCAATTGCTGAGCCGCTTGTCTTTCTTCAATTCGGCAGCCGCCATCTCGTTGAGCTGGCAGGCGTAGTAAACATCGAACTGCGTCGGATGTGCTAGGTTCCAGCGCGCGATCAAGGCTGCGAAATTCACGAAACAGCACGCATAGAGCACACCTATCGCCAAAACCGAAGATCGCAGCAGAAGCCATCGGTTTGATTTGCCCTTAAGAGTTTGCCAACCCGTCAGGCATAACCCCACCGCGACCAACGCCATCCAGATCGCGGCATGGACGCGCAGATAGGTCAGCCCATAGGTCATGATATACAGCGACAGACGTGTCAGTGATGAGATCACCAGCAACACGTTCTGTCCCAGCCACAGCATCATCCATCTTGTCAGGCCCTGCCGATCGTTTAAATAGGGTCGCGCGGCCAGCGCAAATACGCCAGCCAGCAGGGCAGTGGCCAGTAGGGGATAGGCCCCGCGGTGGGCGTATTCAGCATAGCTCATCCCTTTCGGCAACGCGGCGTTCCCCCAGAGAAATGCCATGTCCATCCCCGTTTGCACCGCCAGAAGCAGGTTGAATACGATTAGCGCATTTGCAACGGATTTGCCGTTCAATCCCAGGGCTGGCAGGCTACGTTTGCGGTGAGGCCCAAACCGAGGGGCAAGCAGTTCGGGTTGCACACAGACAGCAAGTATGGGCCAGACCATGATTGCAGCACCGAACCAAAACAGCATCCGGTCAAGTCTGATGTCAAAGCGCCAGATGCGGTCGACCCAATCAAACAAGACCGGATTGGCGGAAACCATCAGCGAGGCCAGAACCAATGCGCCTCCAACAGGGAAACTCCAGTCTCGCAAAACACGCAGCACAGCTCCGTCAGACCGGGAAACGGAATGACTATGCCGTGCAGCCTTAATCCCATGCTGGACCCCCAGCACTGGAAACAGACGCAGGAAACGGCGGACCGAGGGGCTATCTGGTTGTCCCAGGACGGCCCAGCACAGCGCAACGGTCGATCCACCCAGCAGGAAAGCAATCGACAGAACTTGAACATACTCCACCACCGGCAGCACGCTGAGTACCAAAAGGATCGCTGGCCCAGTCAGGCCTGCACGGCGTCTCAGCAACGTCCACACGACCGCACCAACTGCAAAGGCAAAGACAGCGAGCGAGGCGCCGGGTGAATGATCGAGAAACAGAACATCTGCCAGCGCGACTAATATCGCCAATCCGGCCACGGCGTGGCGTTTGCCCGGCCCCGTTATGCCGTCTTCCCTGTTCTGATCTCTATCTGGCGTATCCAGCCACCAGCTGTCCTGTAAAACCGAGGCGGGTACGCCGCGCACGATGAACTGTCCCATAATACTGCTCCTTGTTATTACGGCTCCTTTTGAAGCCCACGCAGGTGCAGATCACCGCACAACTGTCGTGCAGTTTTTGTGCAGAGGTGACATTCTCGGCCCAAGGCCCCTTTCCCTTGCGCCTGTCGATGGCTAAGACGATTTTCCAACCGCTGATCAGGAGGCCACTTTGGACCGTATCGCCCGTACCATTGCCACCGAGATTGACGCGCGACCCGAACAGGTTGGCGCCGCTGCCAAGTTGTTGGACGAAGGCGCGACGGTGCCTTTTGTTGCCCGTTATCGGAAAGAGGTGACAGGTGGCCTGGACGATACCCAATTGCGCACCCTGTCTGACCGCCTGACTTATCTGCGAGAACTAGAGGCACGGCGCGAGGCGATTCTGGCCTCGATCAAGGATCAGGGAAAACTGACGGACGATCTGTTGAAATCGATTACCCGGGCCGACACCAAGGCGCAGTTGGAAGACATTTATCTGCCCTACAAACCCAAACGCCGAACTAAAGCGATGATTGCACGCGAAAATGGGCTCGAACCGCTTGCGGATGCCATTCTTGCGAGCCGCTCGGTGGAACCCGAAACGCTGGCTGAGGGGTATCTGAACGAGGCTGTTCCGACGGTCAAAGACACATTGAATGGCGCACGCGATATCATCACCGAGCGGTTGACCGAAAATGCCGCTCTATTGGGAGAGTTGCGCAACTTCATGCAACGCGAGGCACTGCTGAGCGCGAAAGTTGTCGAAGGCAAGGAACACGAAGGCGCCAAGTTCAGTGATTACTTTGATCATTCAGAGCCATGGTCCAAAACGCCATCGCATCGGGCGCTGGCCATGTTGCGTGCATCAAAGGCAGGCGTCGTAACGCTCGACATCGCCCCAGAACCCGAGACTGGTGCGACGCGTGCCGAGGCGATGGTGGCGGCCCATCTGAACACAGGCAGCGATGCGCCAGGCGATAAATGGCTGCGCAAGGTTGCGGGCTGGACATGGCGGGTTAAGTTGTCGCTGTCGATGATGGTAGAGCTGATGGCCGATCTGCGCAGCCGCGCGCAGGAAGAAGCCATTCAAGTGTTTTCGCGCAATCTCAAAGACTTGCTGTTTGCGGCCCCGGCGGGTGCGCGTCCAACATTGGGACTGGATCCTGGTATTCGCACCGGGGTCAAAGCGGCTGCGGTGGATTCGACGGGCAAAGTGGTTGCAACGGAAACGCTCTATCCATTTCAACCCAAGAATGATCAGCGTGGTGCGCAGGCGGCGATCCTGAATCTCGTCGCCAAGCATAAGATCGAGCTTATCGCTATCGGTAATGGCACCGCCAGCCGCGAGACGGAGCGTCTGGTGGCAGATACGCTTTCACTGCTGCCCAAGACCGTCAAAGCACCGACAAAAGTCGTTGTGTCCGAAGCCGGGGCTTCGGTCTATTCCGCGTCAGAACTTGCGGCGCGTGAGTTTCCCGATCTTGATGTTTCTCTGCGCGGCGCAGTGTCGATTGCCCGCCGTTTGCAGGACCCATTGGCAGAATTAGTCAAGATCGAGCCCAAAAGCATTGGCGTTGGCCAGTACCAGCACGATGTGGATCAGCACCGCCTGTCGCAATCGCTGGAATCGGTGATCGAAGACGTGGTGAACGCGGTGGGTGTTGACCTGAACATGGCTTCGGCCCCCCTGCTCTCGCATGTTTCGGGTCTTGGGCCGGGGCTGGCAGAGGCAATCGTCAGCCATCGTGATATCAACGGAGCCTTCGGGTCACGCAAAGATCTGCTGAATGTGGCCCGCCTTGGCCCGCGCGCCTTCGAGCAATGCGCTGGTTTCCTGCGTATTCGTGATGGATCAGAACCGCTGGATGCGTCGTCAGTTCACCCCGAGGCCTACAACGTCGCGCGGCGCGTGGTTGCGGCCTGTGGGCGCGATATCCGTCAGATCATAGGGCATGACGGGGCGCTGAAAGGTCTGCGCGCCGAGCAGTTTATTGATGATACCTTTGGCCTGCCCACGGTTCGAGATATTTTTGCTGAACTGGAAAAGCCGGGCCGAGACCCGCGCCCCAGTTTCAAAACAGCATCGTTTGCCGATGGGATCGAAGAGATCACTGACCTGAAACCCGGTATGGTTCTTGAGGGAACCGTGACCAACGTCGCGGCCTTCGGTGCATTTGTCGATATCGGTGTGCATCAGGATGGATTGGTTCATGTCAGCCAGCTGGCGGACCGGTTCGTGAAAGACCCGCATGAGGTGGTCAAGACCGGGCAAGTCGTCAAAGTACGCGTGGTTGAGGTTGACGTGCCGCGTAAACGCATCGGGTTGACGATGCGCAAAGATGGCGGAGCGTCGGCCCGCGAAGACAAAGCAATGCGAGGAAACGGAAAACCATCCCGTCCAGCAAAGTCAAAGGACCGCGCGCGCGATCACAAAGGGCAAAGCGATCAGAACAGTGCGTTTGGCGACGCGCTCAGAGACGCCTTCAACAAACAATAGGCAACTTCGTAAGGTTCAAATTCCAAGATGCTCAGGCGCAATCTGCCGGCCAACAAACCGATACATCCTTCCGTTCTTGGACGCCTCAGCAGAGTGAAATCACGATAGGGCGCTGACATTCAGGTGTTGCAACTCGGAAAATGATCTGGATGATGCTCAGCCATGATGGCCTATAAATTCGGCCAACCGCATGAAATTGCGGTCACAACAAAAAAATGGGGAGACGACTTATGTCATTCAAAACTTTGATGCTTGCCGCCAGCGCGACGGCAATGATCGCGGCGGGCGCTTCGGCTGAAACGCTGCGATGGGCCCGCGCCGGTGATGCATTGACGCTGGATCCGCATGCGCAGAACGAAGGCCCGACCTCGGCCATGGCGCACCAGATCATGGAAACGCTCGTGATGCGCGATCATTCCGGTGCGCTGGTTCCATCGCTGGCGACCGAATGGGCGCCATCCGAAGAAAACCCGAATGTCTGGGTGTTCAAACTGCGTGAAGGTGTGACCTTCCATGATGGGGCCGAGTTTGACAGCGAAGACGTTGTGTTCTCGCTGAACCGCGCCATGACGCCAGATTCCGACTACAAGGAATTGCTGGCCTCGGTGAAAGAGGTGCGTGCGCCTGATAAGTTCACGGTTGAGATTGAAACCGACGGGCCGAACCCGATCATGCCCAACAACCTGACCAACATGTTCATGATGGACAAGGGCTGGGCCGAGGCAAACAACGCCGTCAAGGTTCAGGATTATGAAGGCGGTGAGGACACCTTTGCAGCCAAGAACGCAAATGGCACCGGCCCTTATAAGCTGGTCAGCCGTGAGCCGGATGTAAAAACGGTTCTGGCAGCCAACGAAACCTATTGGGGCAAGGACGAGTTCCCGCTTCAGGTGACCGAAATCGTCTATACTCCGATCCAGAACGCCGCGACCCGTGTAGCCGCGCTGCTTTCGGGTGAGGTAGATTTTATTCAGGACGTTCCGGTGCAGGACCTTGAGCGTGTAGCCGGAACCGATGGTCTGGACGTGCGCACCGCGCCGCAGAACCGGGTAATCTTCTTCGGTATGAACATGGGTGATGCCGATCTGACCTCTGACAGCGTGGACGGAAAGAACCCGCTGGCGGATGTGCGTGTACGTCAGGCGATGTCCAAGGCCATCAACCGCGATGCGATCCAGCAGGTAGTGATGCGCGGACAATCGGCCCCTGCGGGCATGATCTCACCGCCATTCGTGAATGGCTGGGACGCGGATATGGATGCCTCGTCTTCGACCGATATCGAAGGCGCCAAGGCCCTGATGGCCGAGGCAGGGTATCCGGACGGTTTCTCGCTGACGCTGAACTGCCCGAATGACCGCTACATCAATGACGAGGCGATCTGTCAGGCGGCAGTAGGTATGCTGGCGCAGATCGGGATCACAGTGAATCTGGATGCCAAGCCCAAGGCACAGCACTTCCCGCTGATCAACAATCTGGAAACCGATTTCTATATGCTGGGTTGGGGTGTTCCGACGTATGACTCGGAATACATTTTCAATTTCCTCGTCCATTCCAAGGGTGAGAAGTACGGCTCGTGGAACGGTACGCGCTATTCCAACCCGGAGCTGGATTCCAAGATCGTGGCACTGGCTTCGGAAACCGATCTGCCTGCGCGTGATCAGCAGATCGGAGATATCTGGCAGGTTGTTCAGGACGAGCAGCTTTACATCCCGATCCACCATCAAGTGCTGAACTGGGGCATGAAATCGGGTGTCGGCACAATCGTCGAGCCGGAAGATTCTCCGAAGATCAAGTACTTTGAGATGAACTAAGCGATCCTTCGGGGTTGTATGCAGGGCGCGGCTTCGCGCCCTGTTCTTGTTTGTGCCGCCAGTAACGGCCCCGTGATCTCAATACGAGAACGCCTTTACGTGGTGGCGAAAAAGCAGGATTGTTTCAGCGCTAACACGGAGATTTCGCCATGATCCTCAGAAACAGTGCCGTTGGCCTGGCCATGTTGCTTGCTGGCACCGCTCAGGCGGCCGAATTCAAATGGGCCTCGACAACAGATCCGCAGACAATGGACCCGCACGCGGTCAATTCGGCCCCGGTGCTTGGGTTTCTGAACAATGTCTATGAGGGTCTGGTTCGGCGCGGCAAGGATATGAGCGTTGAGCCCGCGCTTGCCATCAGCTGGGAGCCAATCGGCGAAGGAGACGGATGGCGTTTTAAACTGCGCGAGGACGTGACGTTCCACGATGGCAGCGGCTTTGATGCACGGGACGTGCTGTTCAGTTACCAGCGCGCCTCGGGCGAGGCTGCAGACACGCGCAGTTGGTTCGCACCCGTCAGCGATGTCGTCGTGGTTGATGACTACACGATTGATATCATGACCACCGCACCCAACCCTCTATTCCCGTCTTCGATCGCCAACTGGATGATCATGGATCAGGATTGGACCGAGGCCAACGATGCCGTGGTGCCGGACAAAGAGGTCGGCAACTACGCCACGATCAACACCAACGGCACCGGAGCGTTCAAGGTGACAGAACGCGAGCCGGGCCTGAAATCCGTTTTGGAACCCCATGATGGCTGGTGGGGTGAGGTCGAACACAACATCACCCGCGCGGAGTTCAACCCCATCCAAAACCCGGCCACCGCCGTTGCAGCTTTGTTGTCGGGCGACGTGGACATGATCAACCCAGTCCCGATTCAGGATGTGGCGCGGCTGCAGCAGAGCGGCGAGGTTGACGTGATCCAGGGCATCGAGGCACGTGTGATCATGCTGGGCTTCGATCACGAGGCTGAGGTGTTGAAATATACCGATGACGCAGGCAAACCAAACCCGTTCCGCGATGCGCGCGTGCGCAAGGCGGTGGCGCAGGCAGTTAATGTAGATGCCATCCTGGCCACAATATTGCGTGGAAATGCCGAGGCTGCATCGCAACTCGTCAGCCCGTCGATGAGCGGGTATTCCAAAGCCAACGCAGAACGCCCGGCTTATGATGTCGAAGCTGCGAAGGCGCTGTTGGCCGAGGCAGGTTATGCCGATGGCTTCTCGTTTGGTCTGAAATGCCCCAACGACCGCTATCTGAATGACGAGGCCGTCTGTCAGGCTATCGTTGGTATGTTGGCTCAGATCGGGGTGAGCGCCGAGCTGGACGCGATGCCGGTGCGCAACTACTGGCCTGAGCTGCGTGAGGACAACTACGATATGTATCTGCTGGGATGGAGTCCGGGGACGTTCGATGCTGAACATCCGGTCCGCTTCCTTGTTGCCACGCTGAACGAAGAAAAGAAGTTAGGCAGCTGGAACTTTGGCGGTTTTTCCAATCCGCGCGTGGATGAACTGCTGCCTGCGATCCAGTCGGAACTGGATCAGGCTAAACGTCAGGCCATGCTGGATGAGGTCGCCGCGATCATTCAGGACGAACAGGTTTATGTCCCGATGTATGTCCAGCCGCTGGTTTGGGGCGCGCAAAGCAATGTCGAGGTAACGCAGCGCCCTGATAACTTCTTTCTGCTGAGATGGGTGACAGTCAATTAGCCTGCAGCCAGATAGGTCGCGTCGGACTGGTGGCGCTCTCTTGACCATCTGGTCAATGACGGCCTAGAGAGACCGATCAACGAGGGAAACGAATGTTCGCATATATCGTCCGCAGGATGTTCCAGTCCGTGATCGTACTTCTGGTCGTGGGATTGGTGGCATTTTCGATGTTTCGTTTTGTTGGCGATCCGATCGACAACATGCTGGGGCAGGAACGTACGCAGGCTGATATCGACCGCCTGCGGACCGAGCTTGGGCTGGATCAGCCCTTTGTGGTGCAATACGCCAAGTTCCTGCAGGGCGCTGTTCAGGGCAATTTCGGTGTCTCCTACCGACAGGGGCGACCGGTTTCGACGATCCTGGTTGAACGCGCCCCGGCCACGTTGGAACTGGCCTTTGTGTCCGGCTTCTTGGCGATCACGATGGGCATTGCACTAGGCGTCTTCACTGCGATCCGACGACAAGGAATTGCGGCGAATGTGATCATGACAGTTTCGTTGATCGGAGTTTCACTTCCCACGTTCCTTATAGGTATCCTGCTGATCTATGTCTTTTCGGTCGAGCTTGACCTCCTGCCCAGTTTCGGGAGGGGCGAGACAGTTATGATTGGTAGCTGGTCCACCGGGTTCCTGACGGCCTCCGGCTTGAAGGCGCTAATCCTGCCCGCAATCACGTTAGGTCTCTATCAAATGACGCTGATCATGCGGCTGGTTCGATCCGAAATGCTGGAAGTGCTGCGCGCCGATTACGTCCGCTTTGCCCGTGCCCGTGGGCTGTCGGACCGGGTCATCAATTTTCGTCATGCACTGAAAAACACTCTGGTACCAGTGATCACCATCACCGGCCTGCAACTAGGCTCGATCATCGCCTTTGCCATCATCACCGAAACGGTGTTTCAATGGCCGGGTGTCGGCCTGCTGTTCATCAATGCAATTCAGTTCGTCGATATCCCGGTCATGGCCGCCTATCTGATGTTGATCTCGGTGATGTTCGTGACGATCAACCTGATTGTCGATCTTCTTTACTATGCCATTGACCCGCGTCTGCGTGTCGACGCGAGGGCCACATGACCGAAACGATGGAAACCCCGAAAGCCGCGCCCAAGTCGCGCATGGCCAAGTTCTGGGACAGTGATTTCGCATGGTCGTTCCGGCATTCACCGGTGGCCGTGATCGCCTCGCTGTTCGTGGTCATGCTGGTTTTGGTGGCACTCTTTGCCCCACTTATCGCGCCGCATAACCCGTTTGATCCGGCTACCTTGAATCTGATGAACGGGTTTACACCGCCGGGTACGCCCAATGCGTTCACGCAAGAGTCCTTCTTGCTGGGCACTGACGATCAGGGGCGAGATGTATTTTCAACCATCCTCTACGGGTTGCGTATTTCGCTGTTCGTTGGTGCT
Organism: Ruegeria halocynthiae; assembly: GCF_900106805.1. Lineage (GTDB taxonomy): Bacteria > Pseudomonadota > Alphaproteobacteria > Rhodobacterales > Rhodobacteraceae > Ruegeria > Ruegeria halocynthiae. The sequence continues at coordinate 205,850 of NZ_FNNP01000002.1, read as the reverse complement.
TCTGCTGTGCTTCTGGCGCTGATCATCGGAGTGGTTCTCGGGCTGATAGCGGCCTATTTTGGTGGCTGGATCGAGACTCTTATCATGCGCATCGCGGATGTTCAGCTGACATTCCCCGCCATTTTGGTGGCGATGTTGATTTTTGGGATCGCCAAGGGGATCACCCCGCCGGAATACCGCAACGAGATGGCGATCTACGTTCTCATAATCGCGATTGCCCTGTCGGATTGGGTGCAATTTGCGCGTGTGGTCCGTGGTGCGGCCTTGGTTGAGAAGAACAAGGAATATGTGCAAGCCGCGCGCCTGATCGGGCGCGGATCGTTCCCGATCATGTTCCGCCATATCCTGCCGAATGTTCTCAGCCCGGTTCTGGTCATTGCCACCATCTCTCTGGCATTGGCCATCATCGCCGAAGCCACGCTAAGCTTTCTGGGCGTCGGCGCCCCCCCGACCCAGCCGTCACTGGGCACACTCATTCGGATCGGTCAGGGCTACCTGTTCTCGGGCGAGTGGTGGATTCTATTCTTCCCTGCCTGCACTTTGTTGGCCCTTGCCCTATCGGTCAACCTGCTGGGCGACTGGTTGCGCGATGCGCTGAACCCTAAATTGCGGTGAATCAATGAGCCTCCTGACCATCCAAGATCTCACCGTCGAATTCCCGACCCGCCGCCAGCTGTTTACGGCGGTGGATCACGCCAGCCTGTCCGTTGAACCCGGCGAAATCCACGGGCTCGTGGGGGAATCCGGTGCTGGTAAATCCACCATCGGCGCCGCCGTCATGGGCCTGCTGGAACGACCGGGGCGTATTGCAAGCGGCCAGATCAAGTTGGGCGGCGATCAGATCAGCGGGATCGATGCTGAGGCAATGCGGGGGCTACGTGGCAAGAAGATCTCGATGATATTTCAGGACCCTCTGACCTCGCTGAATCCACTGTTCACAGTGCGCGAGCAATTGGTCGAAACAATCCAGACCCATCTGGGTGGTTCGGACTCTGAAGCAAGCAAACGCGCTCGCGATTTGATCGACCGAGTGGGCATTCCTGATCCGGACACGCGGCTGGATCAGTACCCACATCAGTTCTCAGGCGGGATGCGGCAACGCGTGGTCATCGCTCTGGCATTGTGCACCGAGCCGGATGTGATCATCGCCGATGAGCCCACAACCGCTCTGGACGTCTCGGTTCAGGCGCAGATTCTGGATCTGATCAAGGAATTGGCGCAAGAACGTCAGGTCGGGGTCATCCTCATTACCCACGATATGGGCGTGATCGCCGATACCACGGACCGGGTAACTGTGATGTATGCGGGTAAGGTTGTTGAAAGTGGAACAACGGCGCAGGTGATGGGTCAGCCGCAGCATGAGTACACCAAATCTCTGATCGCGGCAGTGCCGCGTCCGACGTTGAAACTACATCGCTTCCCCCAGATCAGTTACGGCGGGCGGGAAACACGCTTTGCCATCGAAGATATGGCGCGTCATTGGCCCAAGGTGAACAATGACGCCAGCAAGCCGATCTTCGAAATTCGCAACCTGACCAAAAAGTTTCTGCAAAAGCGGGGCCTGCTACCCTGGGACCGGACCTACTTTACCGCCGTTGATGACGTCAGCTTTGACATTCGCGCTGGAGAGGTATTCGGAGTTGTGGGTGAATCCGGTTCAGGCAAATCCACCGTCGCGCGGATGATTGCCGGGCTTTATGCGGTGGACGGTGGATCCATCACATTCGACGGGCAACTGGTAAGCGACCTGAACAACCGCGCGGTTCAAGACGAGTACCGTAAGAACATCCAGATGATCTTTCAGGACCCCTACTCTTCTCTCAATCCACGGATGCGGGTCGATGAGATCGTGGCCGAACCGATCCGCCATCATCGTCTTATGCAGGGTGCCGACATCAAGCGCCGTGTGGATGAGTTATTGGATCAGGTGGGCCTGGGGTCCGAGGCCGGATTGAAGTACCCGCATGAATTCTCGGGAGGGCAACGCCAGCGCATCTCGATTGCGCGCGCCTTGGCGACGCAACCTCGGTTCCTGATTTGTGACGAGCCAACAAGCGCGCTGGATGTCTCGATCCAGGCACAGATTTTGAACATTCTGAAGGACCTGCAGGAACATCTGGGCCTAACCATGCTGTTCATCAGTCACGATCTGCCAGTGGTGCGCCAAATGTGTGATCGGGTCGCGGTGATGAAGCAAGGTCAAATCGTCGAGGTTCAGGGCACCAGCGATCTGTTCGCCGCTCCGAGGACCGAATACGCGCAAGAGTTGTTGCGGTTGATGCCGAAACTTGATGATCTGTCGACCGATGGGCTTGGGGTGGAAGAAACGTAGATTTTGTCATCTTCATTCGGCAAAACTTGCCACCCGGTTGGCGTATGCCCCATGTGCGACAGATCATATTCGCGACCATTTGGATAGATTGTCTTGAAACTATTGGTTTTGTTCAAATGCTCGGAATTCCGAAGCGATAGCCGATGCTGCGGCAGATAATAGACGTTCACCATCCTTTGGGTTGGCCAGGGCTGAGTGAGACCCGACCCGGCCATCCGGGAACGCCGCGCGATGTTCAGCCGGTGGACCGTGGCGATCTCCAGAATGAGCACGCATGTATTCAGCGCTCAGTTTCTGAGGCGGTTCGGCGGCCTGATTGGCAGGCAACGACCCCAACAACGACTGCGTGATGGCAATTTCAGATGGGGTCGCGTGCATCCCTTCCCATTCGCCATAGAGCCTTTGCCTCAGTGTATTCACGGCATCCGGTTCCCACCAACTGCGGATCAGCACTCGACCATCGGGAAGCGCATCCTTGATCCGATTTAGCGGCTCAAGGTTGGCCCCGTGCCCGTTTACCACAAATACGCCCGTGAAACCCTGCTCCAACAGCCCGTGGATCACTTCATTTGCAATTGCGTGGAACGTATCGGCTGAAATGGAAACCGTGCCCGGGAAGCCGGAGTTAAAAGGAGCTGGCGTATAGGCCAGTGCAGGCGCAACGATACCATTATACTGCTCGGCAGCGGCAAGCGCGACGGCCTCGGCACAAATCGTATCCGTGCCAATGCGGCCCATTGGACCGTGTTGCTCGGTCGAGCCGACCGGCAGCAACACGGCGGCACCCTGATTGATACGAGCGTCAACTTCGTACCATGTCATGTGCTCCAGTTTCATTTTCGGGGAAACGCCCGGGGCTGCACTAACCAGTGGCGGTTCAGATCAAAGTCCCCACCGTTCCCGATTTTCATCAAAGAAGCCTTGAGCCTTTTTTACTTCGATCCAGTTGTTTACGTAGTTGATCCAGACCTGATCGTTCTGCGGTAACAGCATTGCAATCGGGGACGGCGATCGAGGTCCAGCGTTTTTGACGCGAACGACCTGAAACTTTTCTTCAAGGGTCGAGCCTTCAATGTTCGAGGTTATGAAGACATCCGCGCGGCCCGCCAGAACCTCCTGAAAACCACGAGCCGGGGCTTCGACCACTTTGATATCAGCATTTGGAAACCACTCGCGCACGCGTTTTTCAAACGTGGTACCCAAAGTGGTTGCAACCTTCACATCGGGCTGATTGATCGAATCGTACCCGTCGAATTTGTCGGCCTTGTCTTTAGATGTGTACGGAAACATCTCTACTGCGATATAGCTATCGGAGAACCCCGCGACCTTCATCCGCGGCGGCGAGATCGAAGCCGAACCGGTGATGTGATATTTTCCCGCGACCACGCCATTCACCAGAGTTTTCCAGTCTGTCGGAACGTATTCGACTTCAACACCCAAATCAGCGGCCAACGCGTTCATGATGTCGATATCATACCCTTTATAGCTGTTTGTGGCCGGGTCGCGCAAAGACATCGGGTTCCAGTCACCTGTTGTGCCAACTTTCATCACACCGGCATCCAGAATCTCGTTCAACGCCGATTGTGCCTGTGCCACGCTGCTGACCATAAGACCAAGCGTGGCAACAGCCGCGACTTTGATGAAACGTTTCATGTAATTCTCCCGTTGGTGGCATTAGGTGTTTTGCAGCTACATTATTTCTTGATCTAAGCGTAAAGACAAAGATAACCTGAAGCAAATAATTAACTGTAAGTGAATGAAGGCAGGCCAGCAGATGCAAGACGCCGCGATTGAGCTTGTCAACGTAAACAAATGGTTTGGCACATTTCATGTGCTCAAAGACATCAACCTGACAGTCGGAAGCGGTGAAAAGGTCGTGATCTGCGGCCCGTCCGGATCAGGTAAATCAACTGTTGTTCGCTGTATCAACCAGCTTGAAAAACATCAGAACGGCACCATCCGTGTCGACGGCGTTGAACTCACCGGTGATGCCAAAACTGCGGCAACGATCCGGTCCGAGATTGGCATGGTGTTCCAGCAGTTCAACTTGTTTCCGCATCTGACAGTGCTTGAGAATTTGACCCTCGGCCCGATCAAAGCCCGTGGCCTGAATCGGAAAGTGGCCGAAGAGAAAGCGCGCCACTACCTTGAACGCGTGCATATCCCGGATCAGGCTGACAAGCGCCCGACACAGTTGTCTGGCGGGCAACAGCAGCGTGTGGCCATCGCCCGCTCTCTGTGCATGGAGCCACGTGTACTTTTGTTCGACGAACCGACCTCGGCGCTGGACCCTGAGATGATTTCTGAGGTGCTCGACGTGATGGTCGAATTGGCCGAGGAAGGCATGACCATGGTTGTGGTGACCCATGAAATGGGATTTGCACGAAAAGTGGCCGACAATATGGTGTTTATGGATGCAGGTGAGATTGTTGAACAAGGCAAGCCAGAGCATTTTTTCACCAATCCAAAGTCTGAGCGGTGCCAAAAGTTCCTGAGCCAGATATTACAGCATTGAGTTGGGCCTGATGAATAAAATTATCCTCTTCCTGTCATTGTTCTTGCTGGCCTCAGGCTGTTCGTCGTCTCAAATCTGGGGTTGGTATGTCATCGACCCGACAACGCCCACGGGCTGGACCAATGTAAAGTTTCTGATTTCGGGCATGGGCGCGACAATTCAGATATCGCTGATTGCGGCGGTATTATCGATTGCGATCGGGTTGCTCGTGGCTCTGCCCAGCCTGTCCGAGAAACGCGCATGGCGCCTTGTAAACCGGATTTATGTCGAGCTCATTCGTTCGATCCCCCTGTTGCCGATGCTGTTCTGGGTGTTCTACGGGCTGCCGATCGTCTTTCAGTCCATGGGTATGAACGTCCCTATCGATCCGTTCTGGGGCGCGATCATCACGCTTGCACTTTCGGACAGTGCCTTTACCGCCGAGATCTACCGCGCCGGGATTCAATCCATCGCCAAAGGCCAAAGTGAGGCCGCGCAAACGATTGGACTGAACTACTTTCAGACCATGCGCTATGTGATCCTGCCGCAGGCCATCCGGCGCATTCTGCCGCCATTGGCCAATCAGTTCATATACATTGTGAAGATGAGTGCTTTTGCCAGCGTCATCGGGATGCAGGAATTGACGCGCCGTGCCAATGAACTGGTGGTGACGGAATATCGCCCGCTTGAAATCTACACATTGCTGATCCTCGAGTATCTGGTGCTGGTCCTGATCATCAGCGCTGGCGTGCGCTGGCTCGAGCGCCGCATGGGCGCGGATGAGCGCGGATAAGGAGAAAACAAGTGGATTGGAAAGACTTCATGGCCGAGACCGAGGCCAATATCGGCGCATTTTCAAAAGAAGTGCCCGAAACCGTACGTGGCTTTGGCATCATGGGTAAAGCCGCCAAGACGGATGGAGCACTGAGCGAGAAAACCAAGGAATTCATAGCGCTCGGCATCGCCATCGCCACGCGTTGCGACAGCTGTATCGGCTTTCATGTGCGCTCGTTGGTGCGGTTGGGCGCGACCCGCGATGAACTGTGCGAGGCACTGGCGATGGCCACCTATATGGGCGGCGGTCCATCTTATGCCTACAGCGCCAAGGCGTTGAAAGCTTTCGATGTATTTTCGGCGTAAGAGAGCAAGAGACAGAGCGAACGTGATTACTCGCTCGGTGCTGTAAATCAGGAAAAAATCGCGCCATGTCAGCCATCGGAATCAGAAACGAAGGGATGCGGATCGGTGGCGAGATTGTCTTTACCGATGAGGCTATTCCGGTTCATTACCCCTATACCAAAGAGGTTGTAGGTTATGTGCCTGCGGGTCAGGCCGAGCACGCGCACCGCGCGTTTGAGATTGCAGCAAGCTACAAATCCAGGTTGACGCGCTATGAACGCAACCAGATCCTGCAACGAGCCGGAGAGCTGATTGGCGAACGTCACGAGTATCTGGCGAGATGGCTGGTGCTAGAACTGGGCATCTGCCATCAGCACGCAATTTACGAGACCAGGCGCGCGCAAGACGTCTTTCAATTCGCCGCCGCCGAGGCACTAAGAGATGATGGCAAGGTATTTTCGTGCGACCTGACGCATAACGGCAAGGCCCGCAAGATTTTCACCACACGCGAGCCGGTGAACGCAATTAGCGCGATCACGCCCTTCAACCACCCGCTGAACATGGTTAGCCACAAGGTCGCGCCGTCGATTGCCTCCAATAATTGCATGGTTTGCAAGCCGACCGAGCTGACCCCGCTGACCTGCTTGACGCTTGCCGATATCCTCTATGAAGCAGGCCTGCCGCCTGAGATGTTCCAGGTTGTCACCGGCTGGCCGCAAGACATTGGGGATGAAATGATCACCAATGAAAACATCGACATCATCACTTTTACCGGCAGCGTTCCAGTGGGAAAGATGATTGCGACGAAAGCGGCCTATAAACGTCAGGCGCTAGAGCTGGGCGGAAACGATCCTTTGATCGTGCTAAATGACCTGTCCTATGGCGATCTGGACAGGGCGGCAACCATTGCCGTGGCAGGTGCTACTGGCAACTCGGGCCAGCGATGCACTGCAATCAAGCGCATTCTGGTGCAGGACAGCGTTGCGGACACCTTCGTACCGCTGGCATTGGAAAAGGCGAAGAAGATCAAATTCGGCGACCCGCAGGACCCCAAGACCGAACTGGGTTGCGTCATCCATGACAAAGCTGCGGAACTCTTTGAAAACCGTGTTTATATTGCCCAGAAAGAAGGGGCTGATATCCTCTACCATCCCGGCCGCCAAGGTGCGCTGCTGCCACCCATCGTGGTCGACAAAGTGCCCCCTGATAGTGAGTTGGTGAGGGAAGAGACCTTTGGCCCCATCATCCCCATCATCCGTGTGCCAGATAATGATGATGAGGTTATGCGCATCTCGAACGCTACCAAATATGGCCTGTCCTCAGGCATTTGCACCAACGACCTCAACCGTGCGATCGCCTATATCAACGGATTGCACGTGGGTACCTGCAATATCTGGGAACAACCCGGATATCGCCTCGAAATGTCCCCTTTTGGCGGGATCAAGGATTCGGGCAATGGCGTCAAGGAAGGCGTGATCGAGGCGATGAAATTCTTTACGAACGTCAAAACCTATTCGCTGCCGTGGCCCAGCTGAACAGCAAGCGAAGTCCATTGTCGATATGTCAGCACGACGGACAAATGACCGCTTGAGCCATGGAGCTGTAGGCGTCATATGTCCCCTGAGACGCACGTGCAAAGCCCGGACACACAAGGATACTGCCTCATGCAAAAGGTTCTGATCACAGGCACCGCCGGATTTATCGGTTTTCACCTTGCCAATCTTTTGCTCGCCAACGGCAATCGGGTTCACGGCTACGATGGCATGACTGATTACTACGATGTCAGCCTCAAGCAGAGCCGTCATGCTTTGTTGCTGGAAAATCCGAACTTTTCCTGTGATGAAGGAATGCTGGAAGACACAGCCAAGTTTGATCCGATGGCTGACGCTTTTGAACCGGATGTGATCATTCACCTCGCGGCACAGGCAGGCGTCCGCTACAGCTTGGAAAACCCACGCGCGTATGTTGAAAGCAATGTAGTTGGGACATTCAACGTGATGGAGGCAGCCCGGCGGCACAAAGTGCGGCACCTGCTGATGGCATCCACCTCGTCGATCTACGGAGCAAATCCCGATATGCCCTTCGACGAATGTGAGAAGGCGGATCATCAACTCACCATGTACGCCGCGACCAAAAAGGCAAACGAGGCCATGGGGCATTCCTATGCGCACCTCTGGAATCTGCCAACAACCATGTTCCGATTCTTCACGGTCTATGGCCCGTGGGGGCGACCAGACCTTGCGTTCTTCAAGTTCACAGATGCAATCCTCGAAGACCGCCCGATTGATATCTACAACCACGGCGACATGTATCGCGACTTCACCTATGTGGATGATCTAGTGCGGGCAATTTCCCTTTTGATCGACGTCGCCCCGGTTCGCCCGGAGACCCCTGATGACATCACCGAGGGTGACAGTTTAAGCCCTGTTGCGCCGTATCGCATTGTGAACATAGGTAATTCGGACAAGGTACGTCTGTTGGATTTCATCGACGCAATCGAAGAGAGCCTCGGCAAACCTGCCATCCGGAACTATATGGAGATGCAGTTGGGTGACGTGCCTGCAACTTGGGCCAATGCTGATTTGCTGCACCGTCTGACCGGCTACCGCCCCAAGACCGATATCAAGGACGGCATTCAGGCCTTTGTAGACTGGTATCGCACCTATTATGGAAAATAAGGTGCAACGAGATGTGTGCCGCCGCAGATAGATTGACGCACTGTCCGCGATCGGGCTTGAAGATATTCAGGTGAGCGGAAAGATCAGATGGCCTGTTTCAGGGCAGCGATGATCTGTTCTTGTGTGGATTGCTGCAGATACGGGTGCATTGGCAAGCTGATCACACTCGCCGCTGCCTGATCCCCAACGGGCAGATCAGCATTCGGGTCGGCGACGGCAGGCTGCTTGTTCAGAGGCAGTGGATAGTGCACCGCAGTCGGAATGCCGGCATCTTTGAGCCTGCTCTGTACGTCCTCGCGCCTGTCAACGCGGATCGTGTATTGCGCCCAAGCGCTGGTGGCCCCATCCATCAGATTTGGCGCCGCCAGATTGGTTTCTTTCAGCAAGGCATTGTACTGGTTCGCTACTGTGTTTCGCAGGGCCAGCTCATCCTCAAATATATCGAGCTTGCTCAGCAGAATAGCAGCCTGCAATGTGTCCAGACGGCTGTTCACTCCGACCCTGATGTGGTGATAACGCCGATCCTGCCCATGGCGGGCGATTTGACGAAGAATGACGCTAAGGTCTTCATCCGACGTGAAAATTGCGCCACCATCTCCATAGCAGCCCAGAGGTTTCGATGGGAAAAAGCTGGTGCATGAAATTGTTGACAAATTCCCCGACCGTTTTCCATGCAACGACCCCCCAAAGCTTTGCGCGGCATCTTCGATCACTGGAAGATCATGGTTAGAGGCGACCTCATTTATACGCGTTAAATCGGCGGGCTGACCATAAAGCGACACCGGAATAATTGCTTTTGTCCGGTCGGTGATTGCAGCGTTCAGCTTGTTAGGATCAAGATTGTAACTGCCCGGGTCAATATCGACATAAACTGGTTTAGCACCCAACACTCTGACAGCTTCGGCGGTCGCAATATAAGAAAATCCGGGGGTAATGACTTCATCGCCCGGACCTATTTCAAGTGCCATGAGGGCAATCTGCAATGCATCCGTTCCGTTGGCGCAGGTGATGCAATATTTGGCACCTGTGAACGCCGCCAGCTTTTCTTCCAGTTCGGCGACCTCGGGCCCCAGGATGTACTTTCCGTGTGCCAGCACCTTTGCAATGCGCGCATCGAGTTGATCTTTGATGCGCTTCTGCTGCTCCGCGAGGTCAATAAACTGCATTTCTCTTAAGATGCCCTATTCAATTCCGGAAACATCGAACGCGGTGTTCCACATTCGCATTCACTACATATTTTCAAACCGTTCGGTTAGCCTGTAACAATCAAACCTGTGCTCATTAGAAAGTAAATAGCGCAAGCGGCCGGGGCCGTTGATGAAAACAACACTTGATCACGGCCGCCCACCGCTGCCCGTTTAGCCAGAATGAGAGCGAAACTGCAAAACCGCACACGGGAAAATCACGATCATTGATCGGCGCCGGTTCTCAACTTGGGATGCTGCTCACCGCTGCTGGATTGAATCGGAGCGTTGCGGATATGGCTGACCATCTCAATCGCGGGGCGATTTTCGTTTAGACCAAACCCGTTTCCCTTGAGAATCTCCTCATAGCTTCGGGTGTGCAAGTCGGCAAAACCACCGGAAAATTCAATTTCTTCCCCATTGATGGTGATCGAGCGATATGTCCTGGCTCCGGTTTCTCGCGCCTCGGCCGGAACATCATTTACGTCCAGCGACAGGAACCAACGGCACCGTGCGTGCTCAAACTCAAGATAGCCTGCAGCTTTGGTCGGAGCATTCAGGTGAACATGATTTTCCTGAAGGTCCCCAAAAAGAAAGTGCAGCATATCGAAGAAATGCACACCAATATTAGTGGCGATCCCACCTGATTTGCGCACATCACCCTTCCAGCTTTCCAGATACCAACGTCCGCGGGAGGTAACATAGGTTAGATCAACTTCGTATTTGGTGTCGCTGGAGCTGTTTCGAATCTTTTCTCTCAAAGCAATGATCGAGGGGTGTACGCGCAGTTGCAGAATAGTGTTCACCTTCTGCCCTGTGGCCTGTTCGATCATCTCCAGACCATCGATGTCTTCGGGATTCAATACCAGCGGTTTTTCGCAGATTGCATCCGCGCCAGAGCGCAGGGCAAACCGCATGTGGCTGTCATGGAGATAGTTGGGCGAGCAAATCGAAACATAGTCGACCTTGCTGGTTTCACGGCGCCGCAGCATGTCCACGTAGCGGTCGAACCGTTCGAATTCAGTAAAAAAATGCGCATCCGGGAAGTGGCTGTCGATAATACCTACTGAGTCACTGGTATCCAGAGCCGCCAACAATGTGTTTCCGGTATCGGTAATCGCTTTCATATGTCGCGGCGCGATGTATCCAGCAGTACCTATCAATGCAAAGTTGTTCATGCGATGCGTCCCCAATGCTCAAATTGTGCTTCTGCGCATCCAAGAAATTTTACGGGAAGTCAATAGAAGAGGCCCTTGTCCATTGCTCCCAATCGCACTGGAAACCGAAATCAACCTCTGTTAGAGCGGTTCGGAATTGTTAAAGCTAGATTGGTCTTAGTACGGATGCCAGACAACCCCAGCAAATCTTCAAAAACCGTTTTCTGTCTAACCTACCACGAAATAACAGAGGATGCGCGGGTGCTCAAAGAGGCGCGCGCGCTTCATTCGGCGGGCCACAATGTTCACATCTTTTGTGACTGGCCGGGCGGGTTGCCGCAGGAAGATAGCATAGATGGTATCCGGGTCACCCGCTTTAACTGGCAATCGTCCGAGCACATATCAGAAGATACGTTAAAGCACTTCTTTTTTGTCAACCTAGTATCCAGTGAAGTTGAGCGACGCGTTGTACCCTACGTCGAAGCCGCATCACAACTGAATACGCTCAAATCTTGGTTCGGTGCATTTCTATCTGATGAAGAGATTCAAATGCTCGATCCAATGTACTACAAGAGCTATAGCAAGACCCACAGTGGCCGAGAAAGGCGTGCGCGAAAATTTGCACATAAACGATTGCTTTGGAAAATTGCCTTCAGATTTGGTTTTGGCAACGCCTCGAAAAAATTGAGTTCACTCCGCTCCAACACTCGAGAGGTCAGAGAGAGATTTCGCGATCTATATCAGCTGGATTCATTCGTGTTTGCTGAGAACCTTCGCAATCTGAATTTTGATGAAACCCCGGATGTCATTCATGCACATGATATCTACTGCCTCCCGGCGGGCGTGATTCTGGCAAAACAATTCGATGCTAAGCTTGTTTATGATGCACATGAGTACGAACCTGCGCGTGCGAAAAAGAACCCGTCTAATGGATCAAGCTTTGCAGAAGAACTAGAAGACGACTGCCTTTCGTTCGTTGACCAGATGATCACGGTCTCTCCTTCGATCGCAAATCTGTATTCCAATCGCTTCAAAAGCAAACCTGCACTCATTTTCAACGCTCCGGAGGTCGCCTCGGATTTTCTGGTGGATTACGAAGAACACTCCGAGGGAAATTTGTCTGTCCGCACAAACGCGGGTCTCTCTGCAGACACGCCCATAGTGGTTTTCACCGGTGGGGTTCAAACTAAACATCGGGGTTTGGACAAAGTTCTTGAAGCTTTGGTGTTACTGCCAGACGTTTATTTTGTAGCATTGGGGCCAAGGCACAAACGGGACGACAAATGGTTGCTGGAAACGGCAGGCAACCTAGGTGTAGCTGATCGAGTCAAACTTCTTCCACCAATAGCGGCTGCCGATGTCCCGTTTGCTATCAGCTCAGCCAATGTTGCAGTCTGTCCAATTCAGGACGCTTCCCTGAGTTATAGATTCGCAATGCCGAATAAGCTCTTCGAAGCGGCATTTGCTGGATTGCCAATCTGCATATCCAACTTGCCAGATATGCGCGATTTCGTGGAAGGCCTTAGGTTGGGCAGAACTATGGACCAAACAGATCCGCAGTCAATTGCCAACGCATTGCAGGAAGCTCTTGACCACCCTGAACGCTTCACGCCCACTGCGGAAACCTATAATCGCCTTTGGCAAGATTATAGCTGGGAAGCTCAAATCAAGAAGCTTGAGATATTGTATGACGGTCTTTGAAGACAGAGCAAGGCCTCAACATATCAGAAGTCAATGAAGTTGCCAGATTCCCTCCAATCTTACTCAAATCGATACTCGCTATTGCCCTCTATTGCCAAGTGACTATTAGAGAGGGCAACTTGGCTATGCGATCAACTAATGGTCCGGATATCGACATTCAAACGGCAGGCGCTAATTCAAATGACTAATCATTCAAAAACACATTCCGCGTTAGACGAGTTGCTTCAAAAACTGTCAGAAAAGCGGGCGGTGATCGGGATTGTTGGACTGGGTTATGTTGGGCAGCCGCTCGCGCTGAGATATACGGAAATTGGCTACCGGGTCATTGGCTTCGACCTTGATGCTGAGAAGGTGCAAGAGCTGAACTCGGGCTATAGCTCGATCGAACATATAGACGATGCCCGTATTGCCGAAGCCGGGCGGAATGGTTTCGAAGCCACCACGGACTTTTCGCGTATAGCTGAGACAGATGGCATCATGTTGTGTGTTCCTACGCCACTCAACAAGTATCGCGAACCCGATCTGAGCTTTGTCACAGATACGTGTGACCAGATCGCAGACCATTTGCGCTCAGGACAGGTTGTGGCGTTAGAGAGCACAACTTATCCAGGCACGACCAAGGAAGAGGTATTGCCCCGCCTTGAACGGAATGGCCTAAAGGTTGGCGAGGATATCTTTGCTGTTTATTCCCCCGAGCGAGAAGACCCTGCCAATCCGGAATTCACAACAAATACCATCCCGAAGGTCGTCGGAGGACATACTGATGCCTGCCTGAAAGCAGGTATTGCGCTGTACGAACATGCGATCGACTCGCTTGTACCGGTCAGTTCCACCGAAACCGCCGAGATGACCAAACTTCTCGAGAACATCCACCGTGCGGTGAATATCGGCCTCGTGAACGAGATGAAGATTGTTGCTGACCGGATGGGAATCGATATTTTCGAGGTCATTGACGCTGCTGCTACCAAACCCTTCGGGTTTACACCCTATTATCCGGGGCCTGGTCTGGGCGGCCACTGCATTCCGATCGATCCGTTTTATCTGACCTGGAAGGCGCGCGAATACGGCATCAATACACGGTTCATTGAATTGGCAGGTGAGGTCAATACCGCCATGCCAGAGTATGTATTCGGCAAGCTTGCGACTTCACTTAACGAGAGATGCAAGGCGGTTCGCGGCAGCAAGATCATGGTGCTTGGTATCGCGTATAAAAAGAACGTTGATGACATGCGGGAAAGCCCTTCGGTCACTTTGATGGAGCTGATCCGGGATAATGGCGGTGAACTCTGCTATTCAGATCCACACGTGCCTGAGTTTCCCACGATGCGGGAGCATTTCTTTGAACTGTCGTCTGTAGCTCTGACACCGGAAGTTCTGGCCGAGCAGGATGCGGTTGTTCTGGCAACCAACCATGATGCTTTTGATTACGACCTGATCAAAAAACACGCCAAGCTTCTGATTGATACTCGTGGGAAGTACCGCACCTCAGAGAACCATATTGTTCGAGCATGATGTGCCAATAAAACAGGCTGGTTCACACGTCTGCCCTGTTCGTTAGGCTATGCGCTGAGTTGCGCGTGTTGGTACTGTTCTGTGCCGTACAATCTGTTCTAATTGAGTTGGAGGCAAACTCATGAATGGCAGATTCGAAGATACGGATGTTTTGGTCGTCGGTGGGGGATCTGCGGGTTTTGGGGCGGCCGTTGCTGCCGGTCGGCAAGGCCTGCGGGTGACTCTGTTAGAAGCCACAAACAAGGTCGGTGGCGTGATGGCGTTTTGCCCTGGAATGCCCTGGGGTGGGGCATACCCTGCAGATCAGATCATCGGCGGCATGATCGAAGAACTGACAAATCGGCTTCAATCGCTTGACCTTCCGGCCGCGGAAAAACGACCCTGTTCACTTGAGAACTTCGGGCCTGAGATCATCTATGATCATGACATTGCAACCTTGACTATGTTTGAGATGCTTGAAGAAGCAGGCGTGGGTGTCAGATTGAACACCATAGCCTTCGAGCCCCGGATGATGGGGCCCGAGATTCAGGATGTCAGGTGCTGTGACCAAAACGGGATGATCACGATCAAGCCTCGGGTTGTAATCGATTGCTCGGGCGATGGCGGCATCTCGGCAAAGGCGGGCGTGCCCTATTCGCTTGGTGACAGTGGCGGGAATATGATGGCAGTCACGATGTCCTTTCATATGATCGGCGTTGATTGGGACGCAGCCTTCGCCCAGCAAGATCCATATTTCCAATGCTATGCAACCAAAGGTATTGCCGAAGGCCGATTGCATCCGGATATTGCCAAGCTTTATCTGATGAAGGCCTTTCACAAAGGATCAGTTTTCTGCAATTCCGTCCATATTAGGGATGTCGACGGAACCAATCCAGATGCCATAAGCCGTGCAAACCTGGAAGGGCGTCGGCGGTGTCATCAATTGGCTCGATTCCTACGTTCCGACGTACCGGGATTCGAGAACGCATACATGGCCCAACTATCGCCCTCAGCGGGTGTACGTGAAACCAGAAAGCTGGAAGGGGTCTACCGTATCAAAGGCGCCGATCTTGTGCGGGGAACCAAGTTTGCAGATGGCATCGTAAGCTGTGATAATCCGGTCGACGACGTGATGCGCATGGATGCTGAGATGACGCATGATGCGGCGTTAAAAGCTGGGGATTATTACACCATTCCGTTCCGTGCGCTGATCCCTGAACACATCCCGAATTTGATGTTTGCCGGCCGCATATTGTCTGCTGACCCAGTCGCCTTTGCCTCGGCACGCGGTATGCCTCAATGCATGGCTATGGGACAAGCCACCGGTACAGCTGCGGCGCTCGCCCTGCGAGATGGCTGCGCGGTCCAGGCGGTCGATGTTGAAGAACTTATCGCCTCGTTGAAAGAACAGGGTGTCAACCGGCTTGGAGGTACGCCTCAACCAAAAGAAGTTACGGTATCCGCGCTGCGTCGTTAAGTTGAATGGTCTCTGACTGTTCATTCCGAGACTGATGGGTCTGACACTTCCGGTCGGCATTTTCCTGCCATTATCATCTACTCCGTGCTACAAACCTCGCCGAAACGGGCCGGTGCGAATGAAACGCGCGTTGTTACTGCCATATCACGCAGATATAGTCACGCCAGATGTCAAGCCACCTTCGGGTACAGGAAGAATGGCGTTTGACGAGTTCCACTTGTGAGCAATCAAGGGCCAAACGCGTGAGCTTGAAGAATCGGAATACCCCACCCCAGCGTCATGAGCTGCGAAAGGTGCAAAATCAGGGAAACAACTTCCTTGCTCTTGCCTTTCTGTTCAGCGTCTTCGTCAACCTCCTGATGCTGACAGGCCCCCTATTCATGTTGCAGGTCTATGATCGGGTGCTTGGATCACGTTCGGTCGAGACCTTGTCGGCGTTGTTCCTGCTTGTCGCGCTGCTCTATGCGCTTATGGCGATGCTGGACTATGCCCGTGGTCGGATCGTTGCGCGCTTTGGCGCTCGCTTTCAAACGTCACTGGATGAGCGTGTTTTCGATGGAACGATGCGTCGCGCATTGTTCCCGCAGGCCCGGTCAGCGCCTGCAACAGCCTTGCGCGATCTGGAATCGATCCGCTCCTTATGTGCTTCGCCTGTGTTGCTTGCGGTTATGGATATCCCCTGGACGCCGGTCTTTCTTGCGGCAATCTTTCTGTTTCATCCGTTGCTTGGCTGGCTCGCCATAGCTGGCGGAGCACTTCTGGTGGCAATAGCTTTGCTGAACCAGGCATTGACGCATCGCAAAGTGGCTGATGCGCAGGTTGCCTCAGCCAAGGCAAATGCGTTCTCCGAACATGCTCGGCAAGCGGCCGAAGTCGTCCGGTCTCAGGGTATGCAAGAGGATGTCTCAAAACGCTGGATGAGCCAGCGCACCGAGGCCTTGTCTCAGTCCATCTCCGCCAGCGACTGGACGGGTAGCTTCACTTCATTGACCAAGTCGTTACGGCTGTTCTTGCAGTCTGCGATGCTTGCCCTTGGGGCGTTGCTGGTTCTGCGCAACGAGATGACCCCCGGCGCTATGATTGCAGGTACGATCCTGTTGGGCCGCGCGTTGGCGCCAGTCGAAATGGCCGTTGGCCAATGGGCGATGATCGAACGTGCCCGCACGGCGTGGATCAGTTTGAACAAGTTTCTCGATTCTACACCGCCCGAAGAAACGCGCACCAAACTGCCGGTGCCCAAGGCACATCTTGTGGCAAAAGGCCTGACCGTGATCCCACCGGGTGCCAAAACTCCGACGCTACGCAATGCCGCGCTGGAACTGCAGCCAGGCAGAGCCCTTGGCGTTATTGGCAAAAGCGGTTCAGGTAAGACAACACTTGCCAAAGCCTTGCTGGGCCTGTGGTCTCCTGCTGCTGGTGAAATTCGCCTGGCTGGGGCGACGCTCGACCAATACGATCCCGACGACCTTGGACAGCATATCGGGTATCTGCCGCAACAGGTCACGCTGTTCAATGGAACCGTCGCAGAGAACATCGCCCGGATGTCACAGTCCCCGGATGCCGAAGCTGTAGTTGCTGCCGCAAAATCGGCCAACGCTCACGAGCTGATTCTGGGTCTTGAGAAAGGTTACGATACCTTTCTTGAAGGCAATGACAGTCAATTGTCGGGTGGGCAAAAACAGCGGATCGCATTGGCGCGCGCGCTTTACGGCAATCCGGTGTTGTTGATTCTGGACGAACCGAACTCGGCATTGGATGCAGACGGCACCCTCGCACTTAACAACGCGGTGCGAGAACTCAAGACTGCAGGAAAGTCCACGATCATCATGACTCACCGGCCTCAGGCGATTTCGGAATGTGATGATCTAGTGGTCGTCGAAAAAGGCCAGATCGTCAAATCCGGCGGGCGCGATGAGGTTCTGAACACAATGGTGCAAAACGCCAATGTCATCAAACGGCACCTGAACAAGGTGGGTGAATAATGCCAGACAAGAATTCACGTCCCGTCTGGAGCATCAAGGCTCCGGCTTTTGTTGGTCTGCTGGCTTTGGCAATCCTGATTTTGGGGCTGGGAGTATGGAGCGTCCGTACCGAACTGGCTGGTGCGATCATTTCTCAGGGTGTGATCGAGGTGCAGAGCAACCGGCAGGTGATCGAACACCCTGATGGAGGCGTTGTAGGCGAGATATTCGTGCGTGATGGGGATCCTGTCACGCGTGGAGATATGATGTTGAGGCTCGATGACACGTTTCTGGCCTCGGAAAAAACCATCGTGGACTCTCAATTGTTCGAGTTGCTTGCGCGAAAGGCCCGGTTAGAAGCTGAACGGGACGGCGACGATGCAGATGTGCTTGATCAAAACCTGCAAGAATTGAAACTCCGCGAATCGATTGGTGACGATCTGTTGGAAGGTCAACAACGCTTGTTCAATGCCAGGCTGGATACACTAAGCCAGCAGATCGATCAGTTGGGCAAACAGAAAACCCAGATCGAAAACGAAATTGAGGGTACTCAGGCGCAATTGGCGTCGCTGAACACTCAGGTCAAGCTGATCAGGACTGAGCTAGAAGATCAACAAGGACTACTGGAACGCGGTCTGACACAAGCCAGCCGCGTTTCGGCCCTGCAGAGGGAAGAGGCAAGCCTGACGGGACAGATCGGCAGCCTCGAATCAACGATCGCACGGCTGACGGGACAGATCGCGACAACGGAGATTCAGATTGTTGAGTTGCAGGCCACCCGGCGCGAAGAAGCCATCACCGAGCTTCGGGATGTACAGTCCCGCGCTGTTGAGTTGGCCGAGCGTCGCCTGTCACTGACCGAGCGGTTGTCGCGTCTCGATATTCGCGCTCCCGTGGCGGGCACTGTTTATGACAGTCAGGTTTTTGCAATCCAGTCGGTGATCCAGCCGGGTGAACCAATGATGTATGTTGTGCCGCAAGATACGCCTTTGCTGGTCGCTGCACGTGTTGACGCGCTGCATGTGGACCAACTGCATCGTGGTCAGGAGGTCGCCTTGCGCTTCCCTGCTTTCAACCAGCGCGACACGCCGGAACTCAACGGTCACGTGATCAATGTATCGGCGGATACCTTCACGGATGAAGCCAGTGGGTTTACCTTCTATCGGGCCGAAGTTGTGCCCGACGAAGGGCAACTAGAACGCCTGAATGGCCAGGAACTTTTGCCTGGTATGCCGGTCGAAGCGATGATCAAAACCGATGAGCGTACGCCATTGTCTTACCTGATCAAGCCGTTGGCCGATTATTTCTATCGCGCCTTCCGAGAGTGACACGGGCTGCGCGACCACCTTCAAACAGCCTCGATATTGCCAAGCAGGATCGAGCTCATGTCGACCTCAAGAGCTCCATCAATGACGGGAACCTCTGCTCCGGTTTCATAAACCACGTTGTTTCGTGAAATCGCGGACAGATCCGCGTCGCCATCCAGAAAGACCCATTCAGCATTATGCGAGGTGGATTGACCTACCGAAATCTGAAGAATCGCCAGTGCATCCAGCGCATTTATTGTTCCGTCTCGGGTGATGTCCGCCGCAATGAAGTTTTCGGCAGTTGCTGGACCGAATGTAGGGTCGAGGCCAACAGATATGCGCAGAACCTGCAAGGCATCCAGTGCGTTAATTTCATTGCTGGCTGTTGAATAGGATTTGACGATGTCCAACTGGCCGGGAAACGTCCCGTCGGGCAAATCCAGCTCAAATTCTCCCTGCGCGTTGGCCTGTGCCACCAATGCAGAACCCCCGTCAGGGGTGAACCGAATTTCGGCATTCCCCGCCGCTGCATTTGACGAGGCTGAGTTCAACGTAAATCTGCCTGAAACCCCATCCGAGGCGTTGTTGTCCGGCCCGCTGCCAAGATCAACAGGGATGTGGTCGGGCCCACTGAACCCCGCCCCGAACACCTGCGCGCTTGTCAGAGTGGTTCCGGCATCCGAGACAAGCTCGATCGTTTCGCCTCGATATGCGATTCGTGCCCCTTGGGCGGTCGACGTGAAATCCAACTGCGCTGGTGTTCGCAGAAATGGATAGTCAGTCAGATCAAGGCGGTCGGTACCAGCCTGAAAATCGGTGATCGTGGTCGGACCGCTGCTTTGACGGATCACATAAATATCTGCTCCGGAACCACCTGTCATGGTCGTGGCACTCGTGCCAGTGATCAGAATATCGTCCCCTGCCCCTCCGTTCAGGGTCGTGTCCAGTATCCCGCCGCTCAGCATGTCATCCTGCGCAGTGCCCGTTACAGTCCCATAGCCTTCGGCAACAAAGCCAAGATCCGCAATCGACACACTCAGCTGGGTGAGGCCAGCATCCTGTTGGGAGGCCGCAAATATCTGTAACTCATCACCAACGGGCGCAGCGCTGATCGTCTGCACATTCTGCAATCCGCTGTCCAGCGTATCTGCGAAACTGTCTATATGGATGAGTTGCCCGTCCGGGGTCATCGTGAACAGCGTGATCCCATCATCACCACCGCCCGCCACAACAAAGATCCTGCCATCGGCCTGAACGATTGAAAGGTCCTGCACCGATCCAAACCGGGTGTGAAGGGTATCCAGCACCTGATCCGTTGGCTTCAATTGGCCGTTGCTGCCCAGTTCCATGACACTCAGCGAGTTGCTGCCGGACCCGGCAACGACGACCCAGGATTTTCCATAGGCCTGAACCGTTTCGACCGCGGTTGGAGAGTTGATCCCCAGCATTTGGATGTCTTCGTTGCCCGCCACTGCTGAGAGCGCACCGGTACTTTGATCGACCGTATAAGTCGAAATCATGCTGCTCACAGCGTCTGCAGCGATGATAAAGTGATTCGACCCCGATTGCAGGGTTTCCAGCGTGCTTGTTGATGCTGTGATACTGGCTGCCGGGCTAAGCGACCCATCGCCGTTGATGCGGTAGGTTCCGATTTGGCCAGTGTCTTCATGCGCCAGTGCCAGCAGGTTGGTGGCGCCGAACGTCAGCTGAACCGCTGCATCAAGATCCCCTCCGCCTGCCAGTGCAGCGGATTCCTGTAACGCCCCGATGGTGCCGTCTGGGTTAAGGCTATATCCAACAAGGCCCGTGGCGGTATCGACATCAAGAACCAGCAGATCACTGCCTGCCAGATGAATCGGGGTTCCGCTTCGATCGACCTGATGAGCAATCGAAGCACCAAAGTACTGCTGATCCTGCTCCGTTGGGTTGCCGCTCTCCACAAGTCGCCAGGACACGATCCCGCCCCCCGGTCCGGTCGTGCTGTAGAGATACGTTTCTCCGTTAAACGTTTTTAAAGCCGTATCGCCGATACCTGAATCGAGCGCTGCGGTCCCCGTTGCCACCACTCTTTCGAACTGAAGCATCATCGCCCGTTACCCCCTGCCATCCCTGGCAATGAAAACAGGATGAAACGATGCCCAGACCGAAACCAGAGCAGGAATGTGGTGAAAACAAGGACTTCGGTTTCAGTTTAACTAAAATCTTTCCGGTCCGGCCGCATGGATAACCAGACCGCAATACGGATGAACAGATTCGGACCGGGAACAACGTGTCACCCAACTCCCAGTGTCCATCTAATGTGAGGGCAAAATGACCAAAGATACCGTTTCGACCAATAAATCGATCGCGGACGCCCAGCCCGATGCAGAACGCAATCGCCATATCCGCCAATGGATCGACAAAAAGCTTCAGCGATGGGTCGGTCGCAGTGTTGCAGGCGCGTTCGGTTCGACATTGATGGCGCTGCCCGCACTTGCGCAGGCCACTGACGAACAGCTCGCCAGCTATCAGTTTGCCGAGGCGATTCCAGGCGTCCGGTCAGCGACATTACTTCCGAATGGCGACGTGCAGTTGAAATTGGCGGACGGCCGGACGGTCGTTGTTGCAGCTGAGAACGTGGAAGTTCTGGAAAATGGCACGATCATGGTCGCGGATGAAGCCGTTGGAGAGATTGCCCAGTTCAGTGTGGCAGCAGAAGCTGCCGGAGCGACAGCTGCCGCAGGCGGTGTCGGCGGTTCGGGGCTGGCATTGGGTGGACTTGGTGTCGCCGGTGCGGCAGCCGCTGCCGGAGGGGGCGGCGGCGGGGGCGGTGGTGATGACGATGATGGCGATGAGCCCTCCGTTGCACCCGCCCCGCCGCGCCCGCCCAGTCTGAATTTAGCCGAGCTACAAGCAAATGCGCTCAACAATATCAGTAGCCAGACAACGTCACCGGAAGGAACAGCCGCGGTCGAGGTTACGATTGGATCGGTAACCAAAACCATTACTCCCGCAGGTGATGGAAGCTGGAGCATTTCGCTGACCCAGGTCGAGGCTGCCGGGTTGCCCCAAGGAATCTCAGATGTTTCGGTTCGCTATCTAGATGGCGAAGGGGTGGAACTGTCGGCAGAAACCGCTCGGTTTGACGTCGATACTGTGCCACCTGTATTGGCAATCACTGATTTCTCGGCCGGTGCGGTGATGAATGCCGCAGAACAAGGGGTGGATCTCGACGTTACGGGCACCACGGATGCGGAAAATGGGCAAACCGTCACTGTAACACTTGGTGGGCAGACGTATACCGGCTCGGTCTCGGGTGGCGGTTGGAGCGTTACTGTGCCAGCAGCGGACCTCGCCGCGTTGCCAGATGGTACGAGCATACCGGTGGCGGCGGATGTGGCGGATCGCGCAGGCAATCCAGCCACTCAGGCAAGCGGTAGCTTCGACACTGATCTCGACGCGCCTGACCTTACGCTGAATCCAGTGGGCGGTGGATCCATTAATCTGGCCGACGTCGTTGGCGACCTTATTTTGACTGGTACAACTACGGCCGAAGATGGTGAGATGGTCACCGTGTATTTCGAGAACCGGGAATACTCGGGCTCCGCAATGGGCGGCGGTTGGTCGGTGACCATCCCGAATGCCGATCTGGCGGGTTTGACAACCGGAGTTCCTGCATCCGTTGCGGTTTCTGTCAGTGATGCAGCGGGCAATCCAGCTACTCCGATTTCGATCACCGTTGCGGTCGATTTGACAGGTCCATCAATCGCGATCACGCCTTTGTCAGTGGGTGCCAGCCTGAATGCCGTAGAAACCGGTTCGGACCTGACTGTCGATGGTACGACAGGAAACGTAACTGATGGGCAGCAGGTAACTGTAACGCTGGGTGGGCAAACCTATACTGGCACCGTATCAGGTGGTAATTGGAGTGTGACAGTTCCAACCGCAGATCTTGTGGCGCTGGCTGACGGCGGTGATTTCAACGTTACTGCGGATGTTTCTGATGCCGATGGCCTCATGGCTCCCCAGGCCAGTGTTGGCCTGTCCAAGGACGTTACCACCCCTACGCTGAACATTGACGGCTTCTCTGACGGCGCAGTTATGAATGCGTCAGAACGCGGCAATGACCTGACCATATCTGGAACTACAACAGCAGAGGATGGGCAAATCGTTACCGTATCCCTGAATGGTCAAACCTATACGGGTGCGACCTCGGGTGGCGCATGGGCGGTGACTGTCCCTGCAACGGATCTGGTAGCACTACCCGATGGGTCAACGATTACGGCAACCGCAGATATCTCTGACGCGGCAGGCAATCCGGCTATACAAGCGTCCAGCAGTTTCGATACGGATTTCACGGCGCCCACACTAACGATTTCATCTCTATCCGATGGAGCGGTGGTAAACGCGGCCGAGCAAGCAACAGATTTGATCGTATCGGGGACATCGGACGCGGCAAATGGTACACAGGTCTCGGTACAGATTGTGCAATCCGGCGGCGCGGTGTTGGTCGGCGGAACCGCAACCGTCAGCGGTGGCGTCTGGACCTATACAGCTACCGCCGCCGATTTGAGCGGACTGCAGGACGCAGAAACATATGATGTAAACGCTTCAATTGCAGATGTGGCAGGTAACAATAACAGTGCCACCACTAGCTTCAGTACCGATCTCAGTGCACCTACTGTCACCTTAAATCCGCTGACGGTTGGCCCAGTTCTGGATGTCGTAGAGCGAAATACTGATCTCAGTGTGTCGGGAACAACCACTGCTGAGGACGGGCAGACCGTTACAGTCAGTTTCAATGGTCAGAACTATACCGCCATGGTTTCTGGCGGCCTTTGGAGTACAAGCATTCCTTCGATTGACCTGATCGGGTTGGGCGATGGTGGTAGTTTTCCGATTACAGCGTCGGCCCAGGATGCGGCAGGAAACCCTGCGCCCAACGCTTCCACAACATTGACAACAGACTTTCAGCCGATCCTGAACATCAACAAACTGGGAACTGACGATGCGGTGTCGCTCAGCAATGCGCAAAGCAGCGGGTTGACGATAACAGGCAGCTCTGCCGGATTGGCGATGGGTCAGGCCGTGGATGTAACACTGAACTCTGTCTCGCTTGGGAGCGCTACTGTGACGGTGGATGGCAGTTGGAGCCTGTCCGTTCCCGCATCAAGCTTTGCCGCTGTCGAGGCCGGAGATACCCTCGATTTCGAAGCACAGGCGACAGTCTCGGGCGGCCCTGATCCTGTTCCAGTGTCCGAAGAGGTTACTACTCATGTGCCTGCGGCCTACGTCATCACAGAAGCCGGGCGCAGCGGAACGACTGTGACCTTCGAGATCTATGCAGACACGGATCGCGATATCTCAAGCGGATTGGCATTTACCGCTGAATTGGGGTTCGATCCATCAGTCGCGACCTACGACATTGGTTCCGAGACAGAGAACTCTGATTTTGATCTCTTTCTGGCCAATCCGAGTGGCGGTTCAGCCATCAGCTTTTCGGGTGCCGCCATCAGTTATGGGGATTTGTCGCAGCCTGTCGTTGCATTCACGATGACGATCGAGGACGCGGCTCAGCCTATCGTCTTGACGCTGACCACGTCCGACGGCGGGCCGTCACAGTTCCATCTTGGCACCAGCGGCGCGGATAGTCTGACGGGATCAAACGTCGATGACGTGATCCGCGGCGGCGATGGTGACGACACCATCGATTTGTCCGGTGCTGGTCGCGATGTTGTGGTTTTTGAGGCTGATCCCTCCGCAAACGGCGTTGACAGTATCAATGGTTTCTCATTGGGCCCAGCAACCGACATTGCAGACGCGTTGATGTTCCAGGGGCTGGACCCGGCATCATTGCGTGGCGACGGCACCGACGTGGAATCCCTGACCACGGGAGGCAGCATCGGTAGCAACACTGGCTTCGTCGGTCTGGAAACCGCTCTTGCAGACCTCAACCCAGATACCATCGCAAGTGCTGCCGCAAGCCTGAATGGCGCACAGGCAGGGGATGAAGTGTTTCTTCTTGCCACCGATGGCACGGACAGCATTCTGGTCAAGGTCGATTACTCGAATGCAAGCACTGCTACGATAGAGACACTCGCACAGTTCGAAGGGCTTTCCGATCTAAGTGATCTGACTTCAGACAACATCCTGATGACCGACCCAACCGGCGCCTCCGCCTGAATGGCAAGCGCAGCCTTTGGCGATCCGGCGATCACGGGCCGCCACTCCAGAACAAGAGGAACAAATGGCAGAGAACGGCCTTTTCCCAGTCAGCCTCGATCGGCACAGCAATCGATATTGGCGTCGCTTCACCTCCTATTGCTTTGCGGAGGAAATTGATGCCTGCCCGGTTGTCATCTCCGAGATTCCACAGATTGCAACATCATTTCCGATTGTATTCCGCTTGATCAAGGAGAGTTTCGTACCCGTCGCTCTATTCTCGATCATTCCCGATACCGTTTCCCCCTTCGTATGCCAGAGCGGGCGTTGGCTTGCGCCTTACGTGCCCTCGGCGTTGCGTTGCTTTCCATTTCAAGCGGAAACTGCTTGCGAAAGCGGCGCCCGGTCGCGTCTGCTTGTAAACGAAAGTTCGGGCCTGGTTACACGTGATCCTCAGGACAATCCGTTTTTCACCAAGGATGGTCAGTTGTCACAAAACCTGAGTGATGTGCTGCACTTTTTTCAAAACCGTCAGGTAGCCGCAATCGAGACGGACCGTCAGTGTTCGATAATCGCTGCAATGGATCTATTCGAGCCACTACAACAGCACGAAGAGACTACGTTACCACAAGGGTATTGGGGTATTGATGCACAACGACTGGAGCACTTGCCAGACGCCTACAACCTGACTTTGCTCGCCAGCGGGACCTTGCGGCTGATTCATGCCCATCAGGTTTCGCTGTCCCATTGCGCCTGGCTGTTGCGCGCGCAGGAAAGGGGTGCCTTTCAGGACGCAGAGCCATGTCGCAAATTGGACGGCTTCATTGCCGCGATAGCCGAAGACGTATACCAAGGTCAGGCGCGTCAGGAGGTGATCCATGCAATGGGTTAAGCGCGCAATCAGGGCTTTGAGTTTGTTGGGAGTGCTGTCGATCTCAGCCTGCGCGCCCACACCGGATCTGTCCATTGTCGAAACATCATTTTCGAACGGAACCACAGGAGCAGGCGCAATTGAACCGTCGAGCAGTCTGACCAAAAGTACTTTTGGTCAGCGTGTACGGTCAGCAGTACAGAGCAGCCCGACTGTGGCACGCAGCAATTCGGGAATGGGTATCGCGCAAGCAAACCGAAATGCTGCAAGCGGCGCGTTTCTGCCCCAAGTTTCGCTGGGTCTGAACGCACGATCCCATCGGACGGGTTCCAATGACGGAGATGTGTCACCCTATCTGCGTGTTTCGCAATTGGTCTATGATGGCGGCGCAGCGGCGAATGATTTGGCCGCCGCTCGCGCTCGTGTTCTGGAAAGTCGGGGCGATCAACTACAGGCCGCAGCCGCCACGGCTTTGGCAGCTATTGAAACCTACGTTATGGTTTTGGATCGGCGAGAGTTGCTGGGAATCACTCGCAAGAATGTCCAGGTTCACGAGGGTATCGAGCGGCAGATCACCGACCGGGTGTCAGGCGGGCTTGGATCCAATGCAGACGTCTTGACGGCGCAATCCAGAGTGGCGGACGCGCGGACCCGATTTGCGGATGCACAGGCGCGGGTAGATCGGGCTGAAGCACGGTTCCGAGAGGTTTTTGGGGCAGCTCCGGGCAGGTTGCCACCTGCAATTCCGGCTCCGGATCTTAAACGAAGCGACTCGCAGATCGTGTTGGATAGTCCACAGATACGGCGTGCAGATGCCACTGTGATCGCCGCACGTGCGGATTGGGCAGCTGCCCAGGCCCGTCGCCAACCAGATGTTCGCGTTGCCGCATTTGCAGATCAGGATGATTTTGATGATGCAGATGTTGGGGTCGATTTGTCCGTAAACTATGAACTAGACAGCACGGGCCGGCGTCGTGCCGCGATTGCGGCTGCCGCTGCACAGGTCGAACGGGCTGAGGCAGATCGGGAGGTTCTGATCCGTGAAATCGGTCGTGAACTGGGTTTCATCCGCTCTGATCAGAAGGCAGGGGCACTGCGCCTACGTGAAGCACGGATAGCGACGCAGGCCAATGCCGAAAGCGTCGCTGCAGCGCGGGCTCAATTCTCCATCGGTCGTCGCAGCCTGATCGAAATTCTGGATGCGCAACAGGATTACGTAAATGCTCAGGAACGGCTGATACTCGCAGAGCAAAGCTATTTTCTGACCAACTATGCTGCCCTCAGCCTGACCGGGGACATTCTGGATTTGTTGGGAGTAACGTTGATCGCGTGGGACGGATCACTATGAAGAAAAGCCGCACTTCACTGACCGAACTGGAAGCTTGCATGTTGAATGTCGCTTCCACGCTGGAACGCCCACTGACCGTGGCGGCACTGAATGCTGCTTTGTCTGGTGATACGGGTGATCTGACTGTGCGCGATGCGATGGCGGCCGCTCAGCAGGCGGGCCTGCAGGTCGGGTTTGGTGCACAACGTCTTGAGGCCTTTGATTCTGCACTGGCGCCGGCGATCTTGTTGTTGGAAGGGGATCGAGCCGTTGTGTTTCACGGGCGATCGCAAAGTGGCGATCTGCTGCTATATGACCCGGCTTTGGATGACGGTCTTGGCGTAGTGCCCGAAACCAGTTTAATCGAAGTCTACACAGGCTACGCTCTGTTATTTCGACGTATGCACAATGAGGAGGCGCGTCAACAAGAAGTAGGTCAAAGCGGCCATTGGTTCTGGTCCGCTCTGTCCGCGAATCGCTGGTCTTATGCCCAAGTGGCATTGGCCGCGGCGATGGCAAATGTCCTGGGACTTTCGACCTCAGTGTTCATCATGATCGTCTATGATCGGATTTTGCCCAACGAAGCGACCGAATCCCTTATCGCCTTGACCATAGGTGTGTGCCTGGCGCTGGTTTTTGACTTCGCGCTAAAGCTCCTACGTGCTGGGTTCATTGATCGTGCCGGTCAGAACGCTGATATGATTATGGGCCGCCGCGTTTTTGATCAGGTGCTGAACATTCGCATGACATCCCGCACCGGCTCTACCGGTGCGATGGTCAGCACGGTGCGTGAATTCGAAACCTTGCGCGAGTTCTTCACATCCGCCACACTTGTCACCGTTGTAGATTTGCCATTCATTGCGGTGTTTATTCTCACGATCCACATGGTGGGCGGTTCGCTGGCGCTTGTTCCGGCGCTCGCGGTGCCCATCGTTTTGCTGAGCGGGCTTGCGGTGCAACCGATCTTGTCACGCCTTGCAGATAAGAGCTTTGCCGACGGACAATCCAAACAATCGGTACTGGTTGAGGCAGTAACAGGCCTGGAGACCATCAAGACGACCGCCGCCGGGCGCCAGATGAGAACCCGATGGGAGGGCGCCATGAAACGCCAATCGAACCACGGGGCGCGCAGTCGGGCCGTCACACAGTTCGCCCTGAATCTGACAGGTTTTACGCAGCAAGCCGCGCAAATTCTTGTTGTGTTTTATGGCGTATTCCTGATCACGGACGGTCAAACAAGCATGGGTGCGCTTGTGGCGTCCGTGATGTTGACGGGGCGTGCTCTGGCACCGCTCGGGCAACTGGCGCAGACGTTGACGCGCGTCAATCAGGCCCGCAGCGCGTTTCGTAATCTCGATGCTCTGATGAAGGCTGATAATGAGCGGCCCGAGGGTCGATCATGGATCAGCCGGTCCGAGTTTTCCGGACGCGTTACATTCAACAATGTTCATTTTGCCTATCCCGATCAATCCGACGACACTTTGAATGGCGTTTCATTTGTCATTGAGCCTGGTGAAAAAGTGGCCATTCTCGGCCAAATCGGATCGGGTAAAAGCACAATCGCGCGACTGTTGCTGGGCCTTTACCAACCGCGTGTCGGATCGGTGATGCTGGACGGACTGGACATTCGTCAGATCGATCCAGGCGACCTGCGACGCAACATTGGCTCGGTTTTACAGGATGTTTGGCTGTTCTCTGGTACCGTCCGCGACAATATTTCCAGCGGCTCTGTCCGCCCACGCGATGACGACTTGATCCGCGCCGGGCGCATCGCCGGGGTCGAAGACTTCATTGCGCGGCACCCACGCGGATATGATCAGCAATTGGCCGAACGCGGAGAGGGGCTGTCTGGCGGTCAGCGGCAGGCCATTGCACTGGCTCGGGCGTTGATCGGTCGTCCTCCGGTGTTGCTGCTGGATGAGCCGACAAGTGCGATGGACGTCAAATCCGAAGCCGAGGTTATTGGGCGCCTGAAAGAGGCCACACCCGACACGACGATGGTGATCGTCACGCATCGGACCAGTCTGTTGGAGCTTGTTGATCGGGTCATAGTGATCGAGGATGGCAAAGTTGCCATGGACGGCGCCAAAAGCATCCTGACACAGCATGTTCGGAACACCGGGAGGCACCTGAATGTCGCGGCATCCTGATCTGGAACACCTTGCGCGCGAGTTGCGCGGGCAGGCCCCGCTAAGGGGCTCCCTATTGCTTCTGCTGATCCTAGGTTGTCTGACCAGCGCTGTGGTCTGGGCCCATTTCACCGAATTGGACGATGTCGTAAAGGCGGATGGTCGTATTGTTCCATCCGGCGATATCCAGGTGATAGAAGCCACCGAGCCGGGTGTGTTGCAGTCTCTGCATGTGCACGAAGGACTGGTGGTTGAGGCGGAAACTTTGCTTATGGAACTCGACACCAACCAGATCGAAAGAGAGTTGAGTCAGGAGCAGCAACGCGCCTTCGGATTGATGGCTCGCGCCCAACGGTTGCAGGCCGAAATCGATGGAACTGATCTTGCGTTTGACGAAGCCCTGCTGACGGGCGCTCCGGATGTGGTTCGGTCAGAAACCGCGCTCTACCACGGACGGCAAGCGGAACTCGCAGCCGAGATCACAATTCTAATCAGACAACGCGAACAGCGGCAACGCGAATACGAAGAAGGTCTGGTTGATCAAGTCACGACAGCAGAGACACTAGATGTATTGGCTGAAGAACGCGCAATGATGGTGCCTTTGGTTGAACAAAGGATGGAGCCCGCAACAACCCTGCTGGCCCTACGCCGTAGCGAAGCTGAATGGAAAGGCCGTAAAGTGCGGGCCGAAGCGGTAATCAGCCGATTGAAGGTTGGACTTGATGAAGTAGATGACAAGGTTCGCGCCACGCGCAGCCGGTTCCGCAGCGCCGCACTAACAGATCTGGCATTGGTTTCAGCAGAACTGGCGGCGTTGCAACCTGCCCTTCCCTCTTTGCGTGACCGCGCAGCCCGCGCACAAATCCGTGCGCCTGTTCGGGGTATCGTAAACCGGATTCACCGGACAACAATTGGTGGGATGGCCCGAAGCGGCGAAGAATTGATCGAAATCGTGCCTTTGGATGACCGCTTACTGGTTGAAGCTTACGTTCGCCCCAAGGACATTGCATTCCTGCACGCTGGGCAAAAGGTCAAAATCAAAATTACAGCCTATGACTTTTCGCGATACGGTAGCCTGGATGGTGATATTGTGCGAATTGGCGCTGACACTATCACCCGTACTGAGCGGAGCGAAGAAGAAGTCTTTGTAGTCGAGATTCAGACATCAGACACCATGCTGGATGCAGGCGGTGCCGCCGTTGAGATCATCCCCGGGATGATTGCTGAAGTCGACATCTTATCAGGGCGAAAATCAGTGCTGGACTACCTGATCCAACCCGTTCTCAAGATCAAAGAACAAGCTTTGCGCGACTGATATTTGGAGCAACATGATAGACCTCACATCATACGCTTCCATTCATGCAGTCTTTTTCTGTAACTCTGCGGTTTTGAATCCAAGATTGGATAGGGTTGTCAATTGCTGAGGGTTGAGTCGTATTTTCTGAAATCAGCTGTGCAGCTGTGTGCAACCAGCTCCGACATCAGGTTGCAACTGATCTGAGCGTCGACACAATGCACAGATCCCCAGCACCGAACCTTCGGTCGGTTTTGTGCGATGTGGTTGCCCGGTATTGGCTGTGATGAGCCCGATATCCTCGGTTACTCAAACCCCTATATCTGTACAGCAGGTACTGACGTCAGATTGATCGGCGTTGTGAAGGGGGAGGCATGCACGCGCTCAAAAAACTCAATGGGTCCCGGTCCTACGGCGTCGACAGCTGAATTGGTGCTATATACGCATTTTCTTGAACAAAAATTCTGGAATGCTGCGTATTACTGTCATGATAAAGGCCCAAACAGGTTTGGAATACACGATATTCTTCCGCTTTTTTGTCGCTCGGACGATGGCTGATGCTACTTCGGAAGGTTGAGCCGTGAGTTTTTCAGGCAAATCCAGACTCTCTGTCATTTTAGTGTCTACAAAGCCTGGTAGAACCGTAACGACATGCACACCCTTTTTTGACAGGCGATTGCGTAAGCCTGAAAGATATGCGGAGAACCCAGCCTTGGCTGATCCGTAGATATAATTTGTTGCCCGCCCGCGTTCACCCGCCACCGAACTGATCCCCACCAATGAGCCTGATGCACGTTTCTCAAACCTGTTTGCCAACACTGCGAGAATACTGGCTGGGCCTTCGAAATTGGAGCGTATGATCTGTGCTGCGCCCAGTATGTCTTTTTCATCTTCCTCTTGATTGCCCAGTGCTCCGACCGCGCAAACGACAATCTCGGGCAGTTCGGGTAGACCGTCGACGAATTCTGCGTGACGCTCAACATCAAGAACATCAAAGTCGTGCAGAGTAACTTGAATTTGATATCTGGTTTCGAAATCATGTTTGATGATCTGTAGTGTTTCAGAGTTGCGGGCAGCCAATTGAATAGGATACCCGTGTTCCGCGTATTCGTGCGCGGTTGCTTGGGCGATGTCGGAACGCGCGCCAAGGATCAGAACCGGACCATTGCTCATAGTTTCAGCCTTTCTGATTGCATCGAGGCAAAACGCTCTGCCGCCCCGCTAGTTTGTCTCATCGTTTCGAATTCGGCGACGCGCGCAGCGTCGGTTGCGCGGAGGGACTGAGCATTCATAATGCTGTCTTTGGCGAGATAGATCCGCCCCCCTCCTTTCGCAGTCATCTGACCCAGTTTTTGGATCAGTGAAACCGAGCCGTTGGAGATCGGGAAATCCAGGGCCAGAGTATACCCTTCCATTGGGAACGAAAACCGGCTTTCCTGTTTGCCGAAGCGTTTGAGCACCGCAAGAAATGATCCGCGCCCTGACGCTGCTATTTCCTCTAACATGTCATTCAAGCTGGTTCGCGCATTGCCCAGCGGCAGAACGCATTGAAATTGCGCAAAACCTTTGCGCCCATAAATCCTATTCCAATTCATGATGGAATCTAACGGGTAGAAATAACTGTTCCAGTTAACATAGCTGGTTGCGTCGCCGCGTTTGCCATTCCAATAGTAGAGCGCGTTAAAGGCACGAACGGAGTACGTGTTCAGGCAAAATCTCGGCAGACTGAAAGGCACCGCCAATTTTGGCTTGGACACCGACGGAAAAAGGTTCGCGCGACACTTGTTGGGCAATTCGCTCAGCGTGGCGTGTTCCCCCAACATAACCAAGGATCGCCCCAGAGCGTCGCCGCTGCTCAAGCAATCAATCCAGGCGACCGAATAGGTCGCGTCAAGCGAATCCTCAAACATGTCGATTGCTGTGTCGAGGTTTTGTGCAACATGAGTGGTTTGCCGTATCCAACCGGTGTTGACTGATCGAAGACGCAACGCCACGCGCAGGATTACGCCTGTAAGGCCCATCCCGCCGATCGTCCAATTGAACAATTCTGCATTCTCAGTACGCGAGCATCGCATTACGTTGCCATCGGCGCTCATAACGTCCAGCCAGTCGATACAATTCCCGAACGATCCATCAACGTGGTGGTTCTTGCCATGGACATCGGCTGCCACCATGCCTCCAAGGCTCACGAACCGGGTGCCTGGTGTGACGATGGGAAACCATCCACGCGGCAGGAAGGCTTTGATAATGTCGGACAATAGTACCCCGGATTCGGCGACCAACTGACCTGATTTGGGATCGAACGAAAGCATGTGGCTAAACTTGCGCATATCGATCGTGTTGGTCCGGTTCAGCGCGCTGTCGCCATAGGCCCGCCCATTGCCTCGGGCAATGGCGTTTGATTTAAGTACCGACTGCGAAAGCTCCTCTTCGCTGCGGGGTTTGCTGAGCTGGCAATCAACTACCGGGTATTTACCCCATCCGGACAGTTTCATCTGGATGCGCCAACCGATAGCATAGAGTTGGTAAAGACAAATCTGCGATCCAAATGAAACTTTACGACATACCCGATGGCGAGGCCCAGGATCGCACCCACTTCACGCATCATATCCGTCCGCCAGATCAGCCAGAACGTGGTTTCCATACCCCAAAATATAAATGTCGTGACGATCCCCATCGCGGTATAAGCTGAAAACTTTTTGCCGTGATCCGATATTCCGCCGTTAAGGTCATAGAAGATCCAGCGCTTGTCCAGAATGTATTTTAGCACCAACCCGACTGCCGTTCCGACCAAAATCGCCGGGATCAATGCGTTGTCGCCAAGAACATCGAAAACGAACCGTTGCGCCCCAATATTGGCTACTGTCGCGAGGGCGGCAAAGAAAGAATAACGTAGAACGAGGGTTTTCAGGTTCACAGGGCAGCGCCTCCAATAACCAAGACGGCTACAAGTAAAAAACAAATCCGGCTTACACGATCTCGGGCTGCGAAAACGATGGGATCGTCGTGCATATGGCCTCGGTGGGTAATCATGATGACGCGGCTAATCCAATATAGCAAAATAGGACAAATGCCCCAAAGCGCGACAGGCCAGGCATAAAGTGCGACAACGCCTGGGGAATTCAAGTAGAGCGCCAAGACCAGAACCGAAAGGTACCCGGACGCAACAGCCATCTGCGTCATCACCGGAAGATCGTCGACTTGATAGTCTCTCCCCGATGTTTTCAGCGTTCCGCGTTTGGCACTATCCACCAACTCGGCCTGCCGTTTGACCGCCGCCAGAGAAAAGAACAGGAAGATCGAAAATGCGAGCAACCATACTGACAAGCCGATTTCGGTGGCGGCTCCGCCTGCAATGATCCGGATTGTATACAGACCGGCAAGAGTGCAGACATCCACGATAAGCTTGCGCTTGAGTGCAACGGAGTAGGCAGTGGTGAGGCCGAAATAGATCACTATGATTCCGGCGAAAGCCAGATTGGTAAGCGCAGCGAGCATACCCCCTGCAAATAACAAGCCCCCAGCCATCCAAATGCCATGCGAAACTGGAATTGCACCCGAAGCGAAGGGTCGGTTCCGCTTGCGCGGATGTTCGCGATCAGCTTTGAGGTCCAGCAGATCGTTCACAACATAAACGCTCGACGCAATCAGGCAGAATGACATGAATGCGAACAGGCTGTTGACCATCGTATGAGTTGTAAAACTATGTGCCGCGATCATGGGTAGAAACACCAATACGTTTTTCACCCATTGATGCGGACGCATCGCCCTGAGATATGCCCGGCGCGAGACACCACCTGTAGTTAGATGTTCAACCTCACAATCCAAGTGATTCACCTTATCGCGCAAAGCGCCCGAGGCGTTGACCGTGATCGCTTTGTTGGCTTTGTCCCAGACAGCGAGGTCGGCGTTGCTGTCACCCACGTAGGCGAACCCATTTGCACCATATTTCTGTTCAAGGAACTTGGCCTTATTTATGCCCTTCAGATTAATGTTCCCGTCAGAGCCATAAACGGCGTCGAATACGCCGACATGGGCAGCGATCTGGTCTGCGATACGTTGATCCGAAGCTGTGACAAGGACCGCCGGATTACCACTTTCGCGCCAAGTTTTGATGTATTCAATGACCGCTTGGTTATAAGGAAGGGCGTCGACGCTCACCTGCCCCAGATCTTGCAGCTTCGATTTCAGTGCAGCGCGGCCCTTTATCAACGCGACAGGTGCAGCGAACATTGCCCGCCAATTCTGAGAAATCGATGCCCAGAATGTTTCGTGAAGCATATCAGAAGCAATCAGCGTACCGTCCAAATCTACAGCAAGAGTGGTGCCCTGACCCTGTTTGGTTTCACATCCCGGTGAGGCAGCGGAAGCATTCATGTCACTAGTCCTTTTGAACAACCAACAATCGATACCAACACTGTTTTTCCCATCCGCATCGCAGCAATAATATCGCTTCGCTCCTCACATCAAAGCGTAAAAAGCTCAGCACAGATGTGCAAGATTATCTATGTATTATGATATATTTTGGGCAGTATTTTATCATACCGAATCTGCAAAGACCCCCCATTTCTGTTTGCGAGTGTTGCCTTTGATGAGCCGCGCGTGTTGGGCGAACCCTGAAGTGATGCAGATTATGACGATGGGCAGGGTTTTGGAGGCATCGACAAACACTTCGAGGCTGATTGCGCTTTTTTCGAGATCACCACAACCATTTAACGTTTGCGGCGAAGCTCAGAGTCATAGTTTCGACCAATGTGGAAGTAGTGCTTGAACACCAATACTGAGATGAGTTGCGAGATTTCATAGACATCCAAACAAAAACGGGGCATCAAAAACGGAGACTAGCCAATATTTTTCTTGATGATTTGTGATTTTAAAATGACTGAATCCAGAACTTATGCAGAGACAGAATTCTTAGATTTAGTCAGCTATACCACTCATGGCGAGCTTCTGGATAGCGTGTCAGACTATTGGCAAAACTGCCGGGGGTTTGCACTTGCGACGCTGAATCTGGATCACATAGTCAAGATGCGCCACATGCCAGAATTCTTCGAGGCTTATAAAGCGCACACTCATGTCGTTGCGGATGGGAACCCAATCGTATGGCTATCGCGAATTGCGGGGCGCCCTATCGAGTTAATGCCGGGTTCAGATTTGATTCTTCCCCTGTCAAAGCTGGCAGCTGAACAAAATGTTCCGATTGCCCTATTAGGTGCAACCAAAGAGACTTTGAATCTGGCTGCAGATCATCTGGAACAGGCCTACCCCGGATTACGAGTCGTTGCCCGAATTGCACCTCCTTTTGGGTTTGACCCGGCAGGGGACGATGCCGCATCGCAGTTAAGAACAATAAGGGCTTCTGGCGCAAAGCTCTGTTTTCTTGCTCTGGGCGCTCCGAAACAGGAATTGCTTGCCGCTCGTGGGCTGGAATTGGCTCCGGAATGTGGTTTTGTGTCAATCGGCGCGGGCCTTGATTTTATATCAGGTCGTCAGTCCCGAGCCCCACGCTGGGTCAGAATGCTCGCGCTGGAATGGCTTTGGCGCGCGCTGGGAAACCCCAGCAGGCTTGCAGCGCGCTATGGTCGCTGCATTCTAATATTGCCGGGTTTGTTCTGGCAGGCACTGAAGCTCAGGTATCTGCGAAATTAGGTATGAACAGCTTGTTTTCTCAATTAGTTTATCGAGTATGGCCTTAAGGTTTTTCTGCACACTCTATGCCATCTGCCTGTTTGGGTCAGCCTGCGCCGAAACAGCCCGACTGGGGATTTCCGATCTCATACAAGTTGCCCCGTTCGGTTGGATAGTTCCGAAATTGGACCTTCCTGAACCAGAATCTGCAATTCCGGTGATTTCTTCCGATGAACCAGGCACAGCTGCCAATATTCTGCGGCGATTGGATGTGCGCAATCAGGCAGCAGGCTTGAATGGCGTACTGTATGATAATCGCGACCGGTCGCATTCAGCTTTGCCCATGGGCCTGTTTCCTCAGATATCACACCTAGATTATGCTCAGGAATTGCAAGCCACCAGTTTGGACTATGGGCTTGCCGGCGAAATACTGTTTCCCTTACCCACACTTGGCAATTCTTCCACCGCAGTCACAGGTGGCGATGCTCCGCGCAGTCTTGGGCGATTGGCGATGACTACTCCAATGTCGCCTGCGAGGCAGTTCCGGGGTTATGCGACCAATCATTTGTATGTCTACCCCGAGCACCGGGATCATGATGAAGTCGACCTGTTCCCCGCAAATTGGCCATATATGGTTATATCGCAAGGGTCATCCGGCTCTGATCAAGCGTTTTTACGTGCATTTGCCATGACGCTCGCGGCTTTTCAGCCAGAAACGCGTATGCGTCTGGAAGAAGAGAAACTTATTGCCCCTACTCTGCAAATGATCCTGCGGCGCTCGTTAAAAGGGTCTTATGGTGCAGATGCGTATAAGTCCGGTTCAGCACACCCCACCGTGTTTGAAATTGAGAGCCTGTCCCCAGAACGTATGGTTTCGCTCGCGGCTTCGATCGCCCCAGAGGATATCCCATCAATGATCCGGATGAAGGTTATTTCCGAAGATTTTGGACCGGATGCCGATCTGGCGGGTTTGACCGAGCAGCATTTCACAACCCCATCCGCGATTGCACGGATCTGGCGCGGACCGGAATACAAAAAACAAATCACCCTTTCGGTGGAAGATACAAAAGACCCCAATGGGCGTGACTTGCAGTTTTTTTGGACCGCGCTGCGTGGAGACCCTGAGAAAATCCACTTTAGCCCGACAGAGGATGGCCAACAGGCCACCATAGAAATCGCCTGGCACGAGCCGATTGCGATTAATCCTCGCCATCCTCGCCTGACATCACGGGTAGATGTCGGCGTGATCGCCTGGAACGGCGCTCAGTTCAGTGCACCGGCAATTCTGTCCGTTAGCTTTCCTTCGCACCAGCTTAGGGAGTACAAGTTAGATGAAGCGGGTGCGATGCGATTGCACACCATAGATTATGATGCGGAAGGACGATCTGCACCCTACGATCCGCTACTGCATTGGTCCGCAGCGTGGCAGGATACGTTCGACTACGATCATGCTGGTCAGCTGAATCAATGGCGCCGGGTCTCTGCGGATGGCAGCATAATCGACTTTGCCGCCGATGGTGCTTCGTCATCGGACAAAACAGTTGACTATCAGATGATCAAATCACCGAACGGGCAACCTGTGTTAGAAATGCAGAATGCGGAAGAGATTGAGGCTCAATAGCCATAACTATCTGCTTTGTTCAGATAACGGCATTTGTTCAGCACAACACCCATAAGGTTGGTTCGGGCGCTTATTTCGCTTTCACATTTCTCGAGTTCTTCGGCAGTTGTACTGTCGGCGGCGGCAACCAGAAGCACGCAATCAATCTGGTCCAGAAACGCATACGTATCATCACATGCTAACATCGGCGTCGTGTCGAACAACATCACATCGGGTTTGTAGCGCTCTTCCAAGCGGTCGATGACATGCGCAGAACCTTTGTCCTGCAGAAGCTCGGCAGGATTTTTTGCAGGCATACTGTTGGTGGCAAAGGCGAGTTTACGTTCGAAGCACAACATATGTTCTTCTGGCGCACTTTCTCGTTCAAGCGCATTTGCAAAGCTGCGTTGTCCTGTAGGATTCAGAAGCTTGTCAATGGACGGGCGACGCATATCTAGGTCGATAACCATCGTTTTTATGTCACGCTGACGCGCAAAACTGAAAGCCAGATTCAGACATAAAGTGGTTTTTCCACAAGCCGATCCAGGCGAAGTGATTGCAACGCGACGCCAATTGTTGCTTTGCATCTGATGAATCATTCTGGTGCGCAAAACATCAAATGAGGCTGCGTCTTCGCCTGCCTGATCGGCGATGATGCGCGCCCGATGCAGTTGACGTGGGTCCAATTGGATTTTGGTCAATTCCGCCCAGAGCTGGTCTGCAGAAGAATGCGGGAGAATTTGGTCTTGCTGGTCGTGTTCAAAGGCAAGCGCAGGAGAAGTCCCCCCTTTTGCCTTCTCCGGTTCATCCTGATCCTGTCTGGATTCGCGGGCTTTCTGGATTGCTGCCTGAATACGTTCCATCGCGTCTTTCTCCGTTAACCCAGATTGAAACGATTAAGCAATGAATCGACACCAAGCCGTTCGGAAACTTTCTCTAAGAAAAGATCAAGCGGCAAGTAGTATTGATGGACTAGATACAATCCGATGCAAACCGCGGCGATAGGGACAACAAAGCTTGCCGCAATCACGCTGCGTCGGAACAGCCGCTCACCGGCGGTTTGAATATATGGAACCGTTCCAAAAACTGGAGCGCCAAGCCGTGTCGTGACATCTATAGGGCGCCGAATAGTGTTGTTGAGCAACTCCAGAAGTAAAAACAATCCCGCCGAGAGGCCAATTCCCCCAGCCACTCCGGCTGCCGCAAATTTTTTGCGATTGGGCTCTGATGGGCTGTTGGGAACCACAGCCTGCTCAGTAACCGTTATGCGTTGGCCGCGAGATTGCGCCTCGATCTGATCCCCCGTGCGGGCCTCAGCCAAGCTGGCTGTCGCTTGGGCATATTGAAGTCGCAGATTTTCGTAGTCGCGCTCCAGCGACCCAAGCGCGATTGCGTTTGTCGGCGTGGTTTCAATGGATTTTGCAAGCACCGCCAGCTCATTGTTGATGATGGTTTTCTGCTCTTCGATGAATTCTATCTGACCATCTATGTCAGAAACCTGCAGCTCAAATGCGGTGAAATTGGGGGCAGACTCGGTCCCTAGACCAAGTTTGATATTGGCGGCTTCAAGTACTGCTATCTGACCGTCCAGAGACTTAATGCGCGGATGATCGGGAGAATAGATAACAAGGGCCGAGGCTCTTTCATCTTGCAACTGTCGCAAGCGCCGTTGTTCTGGGGTAAGGCTTTCGCCCGCCAAATCCGACCGTCCGGTGCGTTCATAGATATCAATCAGACGCGCACGCCGGTCTCGTAATCCGGACAGTTCCCGATCAAGTTGAAGAAGCCTTTCCTGCAACGATGATTGACGGTTTCGGTGGTAATCCAGACTGTCTGGCAAAGCGTCTTTATGGGCTTCTTTGAATTTCAGAATTTTGGCACCCTGATCACCCAACTCAGAGTCCAGTCGCGCCACTTCCTGAACAAAAAAGTCCAACGTTTGACCCGTTACATTTGTCCGCATGGCGACATTTTCCTGCAGAATCTGGGTTACCAGCTCATTAGTGACCTGCGCCGACATTTCACCAGTTGGCGCAGCGAAAGAAACGGTCACAAAGGAAGCGCGGTTAAACGTGTTGAAGGGCAGCTCAATCTCAATTCTGGAACGCATATCGTCCACAACTACATCCGGCGTTATGTCGGGGACGTCTTCGTAGATCCTAAAACGCCGGGCGAGGTCCAACAGATTGGCCCGCGTCAGAATGCGCTGCTGGGTCACTTCCAGTATTTCTACAACGCTCGCCTGAACTGTCGATGAGGCAAGCTCTCCCGGAATTTGGGGGGATTCCACGACAAGTTGAGCCTCTGCCTTATAAACAGGTGGAAGGCTTACCGCGAGAAACAGCCCGCCAGCCGTGCAGAACAGAAACACGAAAGCAAAGAGAGGCAACCGCCTTAGAAACAACGACAGATAAAATCGAACATCATTCATCATGACGCCAACCCGCCTTCCTCACTTGGCAGGCTGGCTGCAAAAAAAGCACCGTCGGCCAAAACCAATTCTACCGTATGCCGCACGACGCCTTTTCGTCCGCGCGTAAATGCATAAACCAAGGCCAGATCGCAGAGCTGATTTACCAGCCTTGGAACACCGCCTGTCAGCTCATAGATAAGGTCCGTTGCCGCAGGGCTGAAAAAATTTCTTTCGGCACCAGCCACTTCCAGCCTGTGCCCGACATATTTTCTTACTGTTTTCACATCCATTGCACGTAGATGGAAACTGGATGCAACACGCTGCGCAAACTGGCGCATATCAGGGCGCCGGATGATTTCCTGCAACTCAGGCTGACCCACCAGAACCAGTTGTAAAAGTTCATCCTTATTAGAGTTGATGTTCGTAAACATTCTGAGCTCTTCGAGCGATTCAGCGCTCAGATTTTGGGCTTCGTCAAATATCAGTATAACCCTATGCCCCCGTGCATACTCATCAATCAGATGCTTTTGGAAGGTGGCAAATAGATCGACATAGGTCGCATCTGCCGGCGCTGGTTGATCCAGCGACATCAGAACCCAGCGCAAAAGCTCTCCTCGATCACCATGAGCATTGGAGATCAAACCAATTTTCACATCGCTGCCAACTGATTTCAGCAGTTGATGCAGGAGTGTCGTTTTGCCAGCGCCGACTTCTCCTGTAATCAAAGTAATCGGTGCGCGTGTAAGTATGCCGTATTCCAGCATCGTATATGCCTGCAAATGTGCTTGAGACCAGAATAGAAAGTCGGGATCGGGCAGCAGAGAGAACGGCCGCTCCTTCAGCCCAAAATGGGCAGTATAAATATCGAGCGAGCTGCCGTTGTCCGGCGCGTTGGGCGTATGGGCAGGGCTGATGCTCAAGTCCTTGTACTCATTTGCATTCGGGGCCTGTTTGTGTAGTCCGAGATCATTATTGCACGGTATTTGAACCGATTGCTTAGAATTTTCTGACAAATCCATGCCGAAATCATGGGTTTGTGACAAAATTTTATGCTTGTTTGATCGTCTCCACCGGCGTCGCAGAAAAAGCCGCGCCGACTCTTGTTCTTTTGCAGAAGGAACTCGATGAGACATGAATCTCTGCTTTCTCCTGATCAGGGTGAATCAGCAGCCCAGAAACAAGCAGGCCATCGATCCACAGCAACCAACAAGGCCCTCAGTTTGATCAGAGTGGGCCTCTCTACTTTTACACGAAACGCCTTTGGGTACCAACTCACTTGAGATAAGGCAATTCCAACTGGCCTCAAAGATCCTCTCAACATGTTTTGCGATCATTTCGGCGTACACGGCCGGTTACCCCGGCCAATGGTTCGATCAGGTCCGATTGTCTTCGAGCGACCAACCAACACTACCTTTGCGAGGTTCGATTCAACAATTGCACCGCGCGCACCTCTTCGTAAAAAATATATATAATTCATAATACTAATAGTGGTTCACCTCGTAACTCATTCACGACAATAACAGCTCAGTTGCCTTCGCACTGTGAAGTATGTGACTCTCTGACCAGGTTAACCTGGGACAAGGACAAGCCAGTATTGTCGCACAATTGCCGAACACCCCTTTAAGCCCTCAGGTCCATAGGTTGATCAAAGTACGGAAACAATTCGGCTCTGATCATCAGATTGGCCTTGATGTAGTCCAAGTTTTTACTTTTTTGCATTAGTGGGTTTGAGCTATTGCTTAAAATAGTGTTAAGATGATGGCGTGAATACGGCTGCAGACTTAATTCTGACATAAATCATACTAGCAGCCGAAGTTGTTTAGAGCCCTACTTTCAGGGCATGTGTGGGTAAATTGGGCCGTTTTGTAAGGCCTTTGGTAAAGAGTGAAATATAGATT
This sequence comes from Ruegeria halocynthiae, assembly GCF_900106805.1. Taxonomy (GTDB): domain Bacteria; phylum Pseudomonadota; class Alphaproteobacteria; order Rhodobacterales; family Rhodobacteraceae; genus Ruegeria; species Ruegeria halocynthiae. The sequence goes on along the minus strand of NZ_FNNP01000002.1, from coordinate 163,648 downwards.
ATGACTGTTCAAGATACCAGTTTCTCGTGCTATCTCCGCTCCGCATCTCAGACGAATGGCATCGTCTCAGCGTCTTCCGAATCGCCGGGAGCATATCCTCAGATTTTCAAACGCGCTGTTGATCTTGTATTTGTCGTCCTCGCGCTGCCGATTGTTCTTCCGTTCATCCTTGGCATGGCGGCGCTTATTGCTTGTGATGGCACGAATCCATTCTATGGACAAAAGCGCGTAGGACGAAACGGCAAACTCTTCACGATGTGGAAGTTACGTAGCATGGTACCCAACGCCTACACGCAGCTGGATCGTTATCTTGCTGACAATCCGGCTGCTCGCAAAGAGTGGGACGAGACGCAGAAGCTCAAGAACGACCCACGGATTACTGCGCTTGGCCGTGTATTGCGTAAAACATCTCTGGATGAGTTGCCGCAACTGTTCAACGTTCTGACAGGGGATATGAGCCTTGTCGGCCCGCGCCCCATGATGCCAGATCAGCAGGGGCTCTATCCCGGCACAGCATATTATGCATTGCGTCCGGGCATCACCGGTCTGTGGCAGGTTTCGGATCGAAATGAAGGCAGCTTTGCCAGCCGGGCTGACTTTGACGCGACTTATTCCGAATGCCTGTCATTTAGGACGGACCTGAGTGTCTTGTTCGCTACAGCCGGAGTGGTGCTGCGCGGCACTGGTTACTAAGCCTCTTCAAAATGTGAATTTAAAGCCGCATTCTGTCGGCAGGATTGCCCTGCTGGAAAGTTACTGATGTTGCACCGTCTGTCTGTTCTGCCACTTGCCGTGATAATTACCGCGTTGTTTCTGACTGGGTGCGATGACTCAAAAAAACGCGCGGAACGGCATTATCAATCTGCACTTGAACTGCTGGAAGAGGGTGATGTCGTTCGTGCTCTGGTCGAGCTGCGCAACGTGATCAAATTTGATGTTGAGCACAAGGATGGACGCCTCCTTTATGCCAGTATGCTGGCAAAGACGGGCGAGAAACAGGAAGCGATAAGCCAGTACTTGCGCGTTGTTGAACAGAACCCCGATAATGTCGAAGCCCGCATTCCTTTGACCCGCTTGCTTTTGGAGTTTAACGCCTGGGAAGAATCTATTCGCCATGGCAGGGCCGCCCGCGAACTGGCGCCAGAGAACAGTGATGTTGTTTTCCTGAACGCGGTTCTAGATTTTGGAGAAGCCACACAATCGGGTGATACTGCAGCTCTGGATGCGCCGAAGGCAATTGCAGAATCCGTGCTTGCAGAGAATCCATCCGACCGTTTGGCATGGCGTTTGTTAGTCAACTATGACGTTACAGCAGGAGATTTTGATCGTGCTTTGCGACGGATTGATGAAGCGCTTACACATCTGCCCGATGAATATGACCTCTATGTGATCAGGTTGAATATCCTGACCGCTCAAAGAGAAGATTTGGCGATCGGTGAAGCACTCCGGGCCATGACAGAGCGTTTTCCTGAAGATCTGCCCGCTCGGAACATGCTGCTTGCTTGGTATATGGAGCAGGACGATCTGGCAGCAGCCGAAGCATTTTTGCGCAAGCTTGCAGAAGCGCCTGAAGCTGGCCCAATCGAAAATCTGCGGATCGTTGATTTCCTGCGTCAAACCCAAGATTCCGACTCCGTTCGGAATGAGCTGGATCGCTTGATCGCCGAGAACCCGGAACACAATACATATCTTGCGACCCGCGCAGCTCTGGACTTCGAAGAAGGGAATTCAGACGCGGCAATAGCTACGATGCAAGAGCTGCTGGACGGGGCAGAAGCTTCGGAAGAAACGGCAAATCTAAAGGTAAACCTCGCGCGGATGCTGTTCAGCACCGGTGATACGCCCGGTGCGAAAGCACTGGTTGATAAAGTGCTTTCTGAATCGCAAGGCCATGTCGAAGCTTTGAAAATGCGCGCGGCCTGGCAGATCGAAGATGATCGTCCCGAGGATGCCATCCTAACACTTCGTGCCGCTCAGGCGGGTGCGCCCCGCGATCCCGGTATCATGGTGCTGATGGGACAAGCCCATGAACGTACCGGCGCCCGCGAACTTGCTGGCGAACGCTATGCGCTGGCGGTCGAAGCCTCTGGTCGTGCATCCGGGGAATCCTTACGTTATGCAGAGTTCCTGCTGAAGTCGAACCGTCTGGATGTCGCTGAAACGGTACTTACGGATGCGCTGAATGTGAATCCCTTCGATATCGATCTGCTGGCCGCCATGGGTGAAATTCTGCTGCGCCAACAGAGCTGGGATCGTGTGACGCGCGTGGTGTGGCAGCTTCGGGCGCAAGGAAGTCCAGATGGTGATGCGGCCGCTGATCGAATCGAGGCCGCATTGCTGGTGAGCCAGCGCCGAACAAACGAAGCCGTCGCGTTCCTGAGCGAGCTGGTTGAAGCGGACGGAAACAACATTGTGGCTCTGTCCAATCTGATTGATGCGCTCATTCAGGACAACCAAGTGGAAGAAGCCCGCGCGACACTGAATGAACGATTGACGCAGGATCCCAACAACCCGAATCTGCGATTTATTCAAGCGGGCCTACAAATTGTTGAAGGCGACGTGGATAAGGCCGAACAATCCTACCGGGCCTTGCTGACGGATTTCCCCAGCGATGTGCGGGCTTTGCGTCAACTCAGCCGCATTCTGATTTCTCAAGGACGTGAAGAAGAATTGACCGCCGTTATAAACACCGCTGCGGCCGCTGAGCCGGATGCTTTCTTACCCAAGTATCTGCGGGCCGGACAACTGGAACGTCTGCGTGATTACGAGGGTGCCATCGAAGTTTATGAAGAACTTTATCTCGAAAATTCGGGCAATCAGATCGTTGCAAACAATCTGGCCAGCCTGATCACTACTTATCGTGATGATGAGGAGAGCCTTTCAAGAGCCTACGCGGTTGCGCGGCGGTTGCGTGGTTCTGATGTCCCTGCATATCAGGACACTTACGGCTGGATTGCTTTTCGCAGAGGCAACCTTACGGAAGCGCTGGATTACCTGAATTCTGCGGCATCCAATTTGCCAGGGAACCCCTTGGTTCACTACCATTTAGGGGAAACCTACGCAGCGCTAGGACGCAATGAGAATGCAATAGAGGCGTTAACCAAAGCGGTCGAGTTGTTCGGTGATCAGCAAGTTTCGCAGGCTGATAGAGCGCGCGAGCTATTGAGCTCTTTGCCTTCTGACGAATGAGTTCGTCTGGCGTCACATTCGCCTCTGTCAGTGCGCTGTCACGTGTTCCGGGTAAGAAGGGCAGGTCTTTGTTGGACGGATTATCAGTGCGGCACCCACTCCAAAGACGAACACACAACCAGAACACACATAGATGAATAAAGCCGTACCTAAAGATGATCCAATCAACAGAGCTGTGGCGCCGGAGGCAACTCCAACAATAACTCCCATCAAGATTAGTCCGACAATCATTCTTACGAAGTCCTCAACGCTACTGATTAACTGCTATTTTCTTGCGTTAATGCGGCGAAGCAAAAGCGCAAATATGGCACAATTATGTCATTGCCCCAAACAAGCAGATGGCATCGTAGCCAAGCTGCATCAAGAATCGACCAACTTTGAGATTGTTTGAAGAAAACGTGGCATTTCAAAAAAAAGAAAGCCAAAATGAGCCGGTGTAATGTTTGCGAGCATCCGGCGAGAAGTCGGAATGGGCTCAAGGCAAAACGGAAGAGTATGAATATGAAATCTATTGTCGCGTTGCTCGTCTCAATCATCATTGGCTCTATTGCTTTGCCGGTCATGGCACAAGGTTACAGAATTCAATCCGGGGACACGCTGCGTATTGAAGTTCTGGAAGATGAAAGCCTGAATCGAGAGGTTCTGGTGCGTCCCGACGGAAGAATCAATGTGCCGTTGGCAGGATCTGTACGTGCCGGAGGGCGAAGCGTTGAAGAGATCAGCGGTGATCTTGCGCGATTGCTCGCTCCGAACTTTGCCTCTCAACCAAATGTGTTTGTGTCGCTCGGCGCACTCAACGTACCAAGAGAGCCACTGCCGGCGCGCACAATAGATGTATATGTGATTGGGGAAGCCGGTTCACCGGGCCGGCACAACCCGGTGCGCGGGACAACGATCCTGCAGTTTTTCGGAGAAATGGGTGGGTTTTCCAGGTTTGCGGCCACAAAGCGAATAATGCTACGCCGCACGGACAAGTCAGGCAAAGAAACAGTGTACCAGTTTAACTATGATGCGATGTTAGACGGCACGGGTACAGGGGGATCGACTAAGTTGGCCGACGGTGATGTGATTGTAATCCCGCAACGGCGCTTGTTCGAGTAACCCCTAAAAGGGGCGGTGCAGTGAAGCAAAAGTCACTTCTGCAAACGACGATTTTTGCCGTTGTTTGTCTTGTGGTAATCAATAGCGATCCAGCCAAAGCTCAGGGTGTGGATCTGGACCCTGGCGGCACTCAGATGTCGCTGGGCATTGCGCAACGCATAGAATCCGGAGAAAACCTCACCCTCGATGTCCCTGAAGAAGACCAGGGAACAATTGCGTCCACGATCTTGTCCTTCGGATTGTCCAGCGAAACCCCGATTCAGAGCCTCAGCCTGGATGCGGTTACTGCGCTGCGCTGGTCGGATTTACCCGATAGAGGCAGTGAGTTCGATATTGGCGATTCAATATTCGACCTTGATTATATCCGTGAGGGCGCCAATGCCGGCCTCGATTTTGGAGCAAACTTTTCAAGTTACGATATCGGATTTTCGCGTTCGCTAAGGACTTTTGTCGATGACGAAGGCGTTCTGCAGATACCGTCTGATTTTCCCGATCTGACGGGTGATGGCACTCGGCGTGAATACAACCTTGCTTATCAGATGGATTTCGGACGACAGGATCTGATTGGATACTATTTCCGGGTGGATGCGCGGGAGCTCCAGTATATTGACCAAACAAGCCCGACACTTTTTGATAGCAGTACTATCAGTGCCGGAGCGGGCATGAGTTTTGTCCTGTCTCCTGTGACGACGGCTACGCTCGATTTTAGTGCCGAACGTTTTGAGGAAGATGACGAAGATCAAAGGGATCGAAGAACCCGAGACATTATCGTTGGAATATCTCACGAACTTTCGGCGCGCACGCGCGTTAATTTTGGGCTTGGGTATACCGACATTGATGATCGGCGTGATATCGCAGGAGATACCGTCACTACCGGTCCGATCGGAGACTTTGGTATTGAACATGACTTGACCAACGGCACTGCGACACTCGACTTTGGGACGGAACTCGCAACGGCCGGGCGTCTAAATCGTGTGCGGGTTGGCCGCAGCCGGGAAGTCTTTGGCGGCAGCCTGTCGGCAAGTCTGGGTGTTGCGCACACCGATGGTGGCAAAACTGAACCAATTGGCTCATTAAACTATGAGCAGGTCTTTGGCGAAAACGAGCTTCGAGTGTTTTTCGACCGCGATGTCGTGATTACCGACGATGACGTGTTTCGCGACGAGTACATTCTGGATATCGTTTATACCTTTGGTCTGGGCCCCTCATCACGACTTGGTTTGTCGGCAACACAGGTACTTACTGACGACACCGCCGTTGACCCGCGGGTTAAGCGTACGGACCTAAATGCAGTGTACAGTTATGAACTTGAATCCGAGTGGGTAGTTAACGCCGGCCTGAACTACCGCGTCCGAGATGAAGATGGCTTGGGGCGTGCGACGAGCCCTCTTGCGTTCTTTTCAATCGGTCGAGAATTTGCATGGAGGCCTTAATCAGAATCACATGGGTTCTGTCGTTCGCTTTTGAAATGTCGCCCGGTACAGCGCCGGAAGATCAACAATAGCGGAATAACAGCAGGATTGACCGCAAGTTTAAATTTCCACCTAACAAGTCTTCTTCATGAATTTTGGTTCGCCAGAACTGATTTGCCAAAGAAAAATGTCCTTACTAGACTAACTACAACGCCCGACAGGCTGGCAAGAAAGTCGTCGAAAAACTCAGCTATCGGACACAAGCGCTGTTTGCAGAAGTTTGCCCAGAAAGATTATATTCGAATTGGTTAAATAATGGATGGTTCAATAGTCAATAGTTCTGCCAGGGACGGCGACATCGCAATCGTTGGCATGGCTGCACATTTGCCCGGTGCGTCTTCAATCGATGCCTATTGGTTCAACCTGCGCGACGGAACGGAATCTATCCGCCAGATCAGCAGGGAACATCTTCTTGCTAATGGCGAATCTCCGCATCTTCTCGAACGGCCTGACTATGTTCCGTTTGCCGCACCTCTGGACCGGTTTGAAGAATTTGACGCCGAGTTCTTTGGTCTTTCCCCCAAAGAAGCAGCTATTATGGACCCTCAGCACCGCCAGTTTCTGGAGGTCGCATGGGAAGCGATGGAAAACGCGGGGCATCCGCCAGAGAATTTTTCCGGGCCCATTGGCGTCTTCGCTGGCTGTGGTATGGGCAGTTACTTCTATTTCAATGTCTGTTCAAACCGAGATCTGGTTGACGATGTGGGCATGTTCCTGTTGCGCCATACCGGCAACGACAAGGATTTCCTTTCGACTCGACTGAGCCATATCCTCGACCTCAAAGGGCCAAGTGTAAACGTGCAGACCGCGTGTTCGACCTCGCTGGTAGCAACGCATTATGCGGCGCAGGCCCTGTTGACTGGCGAATGCGATATGGCAATTGCAGGCGGAGTTACGATCGAATTCCCCCAAAACAGAGGGTATATCTACAAAGAAGGAGAGGTGCTGTCGCCTGACGGCCATTGCCATGCCTTCGACCATCGCGCCCAAGGCACCGTATTTGGTTCTGGCGCAGGCGTTGTCGTTCTACGACGCCTTTCCGATGCCATCAAAGATGGCGATCATATCTGGGGCGTGATCCGCGGCACGGCAATCAACAATGATGGGGCCGCCAAAGCCGGATATTTGGCGCCTTCCGTCGACGGCCAGGCCGCCGCGATCTCTGAGGCGCATTTAATGGCAGATGTAACTGCCGACACAGTGGATTACATCGAATGCCACGGCACAGGCACCTATCTGGGCGACCCGATCGAAGTGGCTGCGTTGACACAGGCGTTCTCGGAGACGACGCAGGAAACGGGGTTCTGTCGGTTAGGTTCGGTCAAAACCAATATTGGTCATCTGGATACAGCCGCTGGTGTGGCAAGTCTGATCAAAACCTCTCTGGCGCTGCATCACAAGCAGATCCCCCCCAGCCTTGGGTATGAAACGCCCAACCCGGCGATTGATTTTGAAAACAGCCCCTTCCGGGTGAATGACACCCTGACTGAGTGGATCTCGCACAAGGGGCCGCGTCGTGCCGGGGTAAATTCTCTGGGTGTTGGCGGAACAAACGCCCATGCCATTGTGGAGGAAGCGCCCGAACGCACCGCGTCCGAACCTTCGGATTGGCCGTTTCAAATCCTCACGGTTTCGGCGCGGGGCAAAAAGGCACTGGACGCCAACAGCGCGGCACTGGCCGAGCACTTGCGCACCAATCCCGATCAGGACCTGGCGGACATCGCTTGGACTCTGAAAAACGGGCGGCGCGGGTTTGAGAAACGGCGTGTGATTGTCGCTGAAACCCATGAGGAAGCCGCCGCGATCTTTGAGGAAAATGATCCGCGCCGGGTGTTCACGCATACGGTGATCTCGGACGCGCCCGAGCATGTGTTCATGTTCCCCGGCGGAGGGGCGCAATATGCAGGCATGGCACGGGACCTCTATGAGACCGAGCCGGTCTTTGCCGACTGGATGGACCGTGGTCTGGATGTTCTGCAGGCCAAGATCGACTACGATATTCGCACAATTTGGTTACCCAAACCGGGTCAGGAAGAGGCGGCAGATGAGAGGTTGAAAACACCCTCGGTGCAGCTGCCGCTGATCATGATTACCGAATATGCGCTGGCGAAACTGTGGATGGAATGGGGTGTGACCCCCACCGCGCTGGTTGGCCATTCGATGGGAGAAAACACCGCCGCTTGCGTGTCCGGTGTTATGTCGTTCGAGGATTGCATCGGTCTGGTGCACCTGCGTGGGCGTCTGTTCGATACGGTTCCTGCCGGCGGGATGCTGAGCGTCCCCTTGCCCGCCGTCGATCTAAGTCCGTTATTGGGCAATGACCTTGATTTGGGTGCTGTCAACGCCCCAAGCCTGAGCGTTGCAACTGGACCGCAGGCGGCGCTGGATGATCTGGAAGAACGCCTGCACAATCAGGGCGTCGACTGTCAACGCATCCCAATAGATATCGCGGCGCATTCGCGGATGCTGGAGCCGATCCTGCAGGATTTCGGCGACTATCTGCGCTCGATTGAACTGAAGGCGCCGCAGATCCCATTCCCCTCGAACCGCAGCGGTAATTGGATCACCGAGGCTGAGGCCACGGACCCCGAATACTGGGTCGGTCATCTGCGCAACACCGTTCATTTCGCCGATTGCATCACCACACTGTCCGAAAACCCCGAACGCATCTATATCGAGGTTGGGCCGGGAAAAGCGCTGGCCTCGCTGACCGGGCAACATGACAAGGTGGACGCTAATCAGGTGATCAGCAGCCTGCGCCACCCAAATGATAATGTGGCTGACGATGCCTATTTTCTGGCCATGCTGGGCCGGGTTTGGGCATTGGGCGGAACGTTCGACTGGGAACAGATCTGGGGTGAGGCGCGCCGCAACCGGGTACCTCTGCCGACCTATGCCTTCCAGCGTTCGCCCTATTTCATCGAACCCGGCAAGACGCAGGCGGAGACGGCCAGCCAATGGTTGATGCGCACTGAAGATAGCGCCGACTGGGGCTATCGCGTTGCCTGGACGCCAAAATATTCGGCTTGCGATGTCGATGTGACGGACGATCTGTCAGATGCGGCGCAGGAAAGCTGGCTGATATTTGCAGATAACGCCGGACTCTGCACCACCTTGACAGAGCGTTTGAGACAAGCCGGGCATAAGGTGATCACAGTCACACCGGGAGATGCCTTTGCGCGGATCAATGAGGATCACTATCAACTTGCCCCGGAACGTGGGCGCGAAAGCTACGATGCGCTGATCCGCGATCTGGTCGCGCAAGAACGCATTCCGACCCGGATCGTGCATGGCTGGCTGCTGACACAGGCCGAGACCTTCCGTCCCGGCGGCAGCTTCTTCCACCGCAATCTTGAGCAGGGCTTTTACAGCCTGTTCTTCTTGGCGCAGGCGATCGGGGATGAAGACCTGCCGATGCCTCTGCATCTCCATGTGCTGAGCTCGGGCGCATTGCAGGTTCGGGATGAGGCCCTGCCCTACCCGGAAAAAGCGACTGTCACTGGCCCGACCCGTGTGATTCCGCGCGAATTCCCCGGCCTGACCTGCGCATTGCTGGATATCGATCTGCCACAAAGCGCTGGCAAACGCCGCGCGCCTGCCCTGCCGGAAGGCCTGGCGGATCAGGTGCTAGAAGATCTGCTGGCACCGCCCGCGTCGTTCACAGCGGCAATCCGCGCAGGCAAACGTTTTGAACAGGGCTATCGCCCGCAGGCTCTGGCAGAACCTTCTCTAGACGACCTGCCCCTGCGCGACGGTGGCACCTATCTGATCACCGGCGGTTTTGGCGGCATTGGCCTGACGCTCGCCGAAGCACTTGTTTCTAAGGTGAATGCCAATATCGTTCTGCTCGCGCGCGGCGAGCTGCCACCACGGGACCAATGGGAAAACGTTGTGAGTAACTCGGCCCCGCAGGACAAGATCGCTCGCCGTATTCGCGCCATCCAAAAGCTGGAAGCTGTTGGCGGGAAAGTGTTGCCTATGTCGGTGGATGTCAGCAACGTCGAAGAGATGCGCCAATGTGTTGCCAGCGCGATGCAGGAATTCGGCGAGATCAACGGCGTAATCCATGCCGCCGGGTTGATCGATGACGCTCCTATCATGACCAAGACCATGATGGAGATTGAGGATGTCTTTACCCCCAAGATTCACGGCACGCAGGTCATCGACCAGATCTTTCCTGATGGGTCGTTGGACTGGTTGGTTCTGTTCTCGTCCAGCTCGACGGCGACAGCACCGGTGGGTCAGGTCGATTATGTGGCCGCCAATGACTATCTTAACGCTTATGCCCGCGCCCGCGCAGGAGGGAGAACGCAGGTTCTTTCAATCAACTGGGGCATCTGGGCCGACGTTGGCATGGCAGCCGACGCGATGGACGTGCGGACCGGGACCATTGAACCCGCACCCATCACCTCGGCGGATGTTCCGATGCTGGATCAGGCGAGTTTCGATGACGCTGGCAATCGCCTGCTGACTGCGACCTACAACGCCCATGACCGTTGGTTCCTGAACGATCACCGGACCAAGGCTGGCCACGCTCTGGTGCCTGGTACCGGTTATCTGGAGCTGGCCTCTGAAGCGCTGCAGGTACAGGGCGAAACTGGCCCGTTTGAAATTCGAGACCTGTATTTCCTGCGCCCGCTTGCGGTGTCGGACAGCGAAGATCAACAGGTCCGACTGCGCCTGCCCCGCAGTGATGTCGGCTATGATCTGACGGTCGAGAGCGGGTCCAATGACGCGTTCGAACTGAATGCACAGGCCAGCCTGTCGCTGCTACCACTGATCGCGCCTGCGCCGTTAGACGTAGCGGCCATCGCGGCCCGCTGCGGCCCGGCCCATCAGGCCGAGGGTGCAGGGCGTCTGCGATCCCCACAGGAGGCGCATCTGAATTTTGGTCCGCGCTGGCGGGTACTGACCTCGACCGCGCTGGGGCAGGATGAAGGTCTTGCTCATCTAGCACTGCCCGAGGGCCTGCAGACGGATATGGAGGCAGGCTATCACCTGCACCCTGCCCTGATGGATCTGGCCACAGGCTGGGCGATGGAATTGATTGCGGGATATCAGGCCTCACACCTGTGGGTGCCGGTCTCTTATCGATCCGTGCGCGTGTTTGCCCCGCTGCCTGCGCAGATCGTCAGTTGGGTCCGCAATGCGGGCGACAACCGGGCCGAGGGCGAAACCGCCAGCTTCGATGTCACCATCGCCGCTCCGGATGGAACGATCTGCATCGAAGTTGAAGGCTTCTCGATCCACCGGATGGAGGATGCGGTGGACTTCGCCTTCACCGAAAGCGCCCCTGCGGTCACTTCTGAGGTCGATACCCCGGCCCCCTTGTCCCCAGCCGAAGATCGTCTGCGCCATAACCTATCTCAGGGCATTCCTGCGGCCGAAGGGCCCAATCTGTTCTTCAAGGCGCTCGCCAGCGGACAGTCGCAGATCATCCTGTCCTCGCTTGATCTAAGCGGGTTGATTGCGCAGGCTGCCGACAGTGGGGCATCCACCGAAAGCACTGATCAGAAGTTTCAGCGGCCTGAGTTGGACTCAGATTATGTCGCGCCAGAAAATGACATCGAACGGCGCTTGGCCGGGTTCTGGCAAGAGCTGTTGGGCGTCGATGAGATCGGTGTCGAAGACAGTTTCTTCGATCTCGGCGGGCACTCTCTAATCGCGGTACGTCTGTTCGCGCAGATTCGTAAAGCCTATAACGTGGACTTCCCAATCTCGGTCCTGTTCGAGGCGCCGACCATCCGTAAATGCGCCGACCTGATCGCCGCCCGCGGTGTGCCGAAAGACGGAGGTGAGGGAGACGCACCTTCTGCAGCCCCAGCCACGCCGGAACGCCGCTTTACCCATCTGGTGCCGATGCATTCCGGTGAAGGTGGGCCAAAGACACCATTCTTTCTGGTGGCGGGCATGTTCGGCAACGTGTTGAACCTGCGCCATCTGGCGCATCTGGTAGGCACTGACCGACCCTTCTATGGCCTGCAGGCGCGCGGACTTTATGGCGATGAGGAACCCCATCGCGATCTGCGTGAGGCCGCCACCGATTATATCGCCGAGATGCGGCAGGTACAGCCAAAGGGCCCGTATATGCTTGGTGGCTTCTCGGGTGGAGGCATTACAGCCTATGAGATCGCGCGCCAGTTGACCGAGGCCGGTGAAGAGATCGCCGCGATGATCATGCTGGATACGCCCTTGCCCGTGCGCCGTCCTCTGACCAAGCGAGACCGCCTGATGATCCAGTGGCTGGAGATGCGCGACAAGGGTGCAAGCTACCCGATCGAATGGGCCAAGAACCGGATCGCTTGGGAAATAGAAAAACGTCAACCCAGAAACGAGACGACCGAAACAGGCCAGCAGTTCCATGACACTGAAATCGAGGCCGCCTTTCTGGAAAGTGTGGCGACTTACCCGCTGCGCCCGTGGGATGGCCCTCTGACACTGTTCCGCCCACCATTGGTTGGGAAGTGGGAAGTGGGCCCAGACCAGTTGATACATCCTGATCGGCACTATCTCACTCATGACAACGACTGGACATCCTGGGCACCGCAAATCGAAGTGTTTGAGGTTCCGGGCGACCATGACTCGATGGTGTTGGAACCTAATGTCCGTGTGTTGGCAGCGCAGATGAAGACCTGTCTGGAAAATGCCGAACGTAAGGTCATGCGCCCACGCCCCACCCTGCAGGAAGCGGCGGAATGAGTATGTCTGGCCCCAAACTACTGACGGTTATCCTGAACTACAAAACACCGGACATGACCCTGCGGTCAATCAATGCTGCACGGCAGGCGATGGCCGGGATCGCGGGAGAGATCATCGTCGTGGACAATGATTCAAAGGATGGCTCTTTCGAGGCTATCTCGACCCATATTCAGAAACAGGGCTGGGACCGGGACAATCATGTGCGTGTCATACAATCTGGGCACAACGGCGGATTTGGCGCGGGTAATAATGTGGGTATTCGGGCCGGTTTGTCCGATGGCTCACGACCCGATTACGTCTACATCCTGAATTCCGATGCTTTCCCTAGCCCCAACGCCATCGACCTGTTGCTAACGCATCTGGAATCAACGCCAGAAGCAGGTTTTGCAGGCAGCTATATTTATGGCGAAGACGATGACCCGCACCTGACCAGCTTTCGGTTCCCCACAATTGCCGGCGAATTCGAGGCAGCTATCAAATTCGGGCCCGTCACCAGACTGTTCAAGAACCGGATCGTTCCTATTCCCATCCCGTCTGAGACCCGCCCGGTTGACTGGTTGGCCGGTGCCAGCCTGATGATGCGGCAGAGCGTTCTGGATGAGATCGGCCTCTTTGACGAACGGTTTTTCCTGTACTTCGAGGAAACGGACTTGTGTCGACGGGCCAGGAAGGCGGGTTATCGCACCGACTACGTGCGCCCCAGTGAAGTCATGCACATCGGTTCTGTTTCAACCGGCATGAAAACCTGGAGCCGGGTGCCGACTTACTGGTTTGATTCCCGCCTGCATTATTTTGTTAAGAACCACGGAGCATTTTATGCCGCTTGCGCCACATGCGTGCATTTGGCAGGTGGCTTTCTGCATTGGCTGCGTTGCTTAATCACAAATAGGCGCAGTGGTGTTCCACCTTATTTTTTGCGTACCCTTGCCTGGCATGATCTGTCCGCTTGTTTCCGCGCACTAATGCGCAAAGGCAAACAGGACACCCTGTCCAAGCCTGTTATTGGAGAGTAATGATGTCGCTCAGCACATTTCTTATCGGCCATGAATCCCTTGTCATTCAATGCGGGGAAATGCTGCTGGAGGCGGGGCACAGCATTCAGGGGGTGGCCACGCGCAATTCAGATGTCGAGGATTGGGCAAAGTCCCATTCGCTGCCCTTTTATACGCCTGGCCCGGATTTGCTGGTTCGCATCGAAGGGGCGCCGTTTGACTGGTTGTTCAGCATCGCCAACCTTGATTTGCTGCCTCAGCCACTTTTGGACAAAGCTCAAAAGGGCGCTGTAAATTTCCATGACGGGCCGCTGCCACGCTATGCGGGCCTGAACGCGCCAGTTTGGGCGATACTGAATGGCGAAACGCAGCACGGGATTACTTGGCACATGATCTCGGGCGGTGTGGATGAGGGTGGCATCGTCGCTCAAAATCTGTTCGATATCAGCGACAACGAAACCGCTCTGACGCTGAACACCAAATGCTATGGCGCCGCGATCGAAAGCTTTAGCGATGTGATCCTAGCGCTGGAAACGGGTCAGGCTCCGGCCCCTCAGGATTTGTCGCAACGAAGCTATTTTGCCAAAAACGATCGCCCCGAGGCAGCGGCCCGGTTGGATTTTGCAAAGCCCGCGCGTGAACTGGTCTCACTGGTCCGTGCGCTGGATCACGGAGACTACTGGAACCCACTTTGCCGTCCGAAGGTAGAGCGCGATGGTCATATCTGGCTGATCGGTTCGGCCAGAGTAAACCATCAGCAATCCGACGCCGCGCCCGGCACTATTCTTGCCAGCAGCGCCGAGAGCTTGACCGTCGCCACCGGTGAGGGGGCGCTCGAGATCGGCAACTTGCAGAATGGTCTGGGCACGCCTGTGCCGACTGATGGCGTTTTGAACGGCGGCAGCGCCCTGCCCACGCTGACTGCCGAACAGACGGTCTCAATCAATCAGGTCATCACAGATACGCTGACCGCCGAGCCGGAGTGGCGCGCTCGGCTGGAAACGCTGCAATCTGTCGACATTCCTCTGATCAATTCAGCTTTGCCGTCGGGCGCTCCGCGATCGCAGGCTCTGCATGTGCCTGCAGGTCTTGCAGAGAGCGCGGTTCAAGCTGCACTGGCCACTCTCATGTCGCGCCTTGGGGATGCCTCAACCTTCGACCTGGCGCTTTGCTTGAACAAAGCGGCCTCGCCTTATCTCAACAGCTGGGTTCCTGTGCGCTTTACCGCGGAACAGACATTCGCGGACGCACAACAACGCTTTGATCAAAGCATCATTCAAGCGTGCGAACTGGGTCCGTTTGCCTGCGATCTACCGGCACGGTTGCCGGGCGTGGCGCCGTTGCAAACGCCTGTGATAGGACTGGCAGACGCGATATCAATTGGGCTCATACCGGGCACAAGTCTGACACTCGCCACATCCGACGGGCAGGCCATGTTGTTCGCCGACAGCGGTCATGTTTCAGAGGCGGCCCTGCATCTGTTTGCCGCCCGATTGGAGAATCTTCTTGCCTCGCTGTCTGATCCGCTCACTGCGGATCAGCCGATTGCCGAACTTCCCATTATTCCAGAAACCGAACGCACCCAGATCCTGATGGACTGGAACAACACATCCATCGCCTATGACGAGACCACCTGCGTACACGAGCATTTCGAAGCACAGGTCGAACGCACGCCGGATGCTCCTGCGTTGGTCTTTGAAAACCTCAGCTTTTCTTACTCAGAATTGAATGCATTGGCCAATCAGGTTGCACATGTCCTGCGCGAATTGGACGTGGGACCTGACACGCTTGTGGGTTTACATGTCAAACGCTCTCCGCTTTTGCTGATTGGTGCACTGGGTATTTTGAAGGCAGGTGGAGCATATGTTCCCATGGATCCAGCCTACCCAGCAGACCGGACGGCACTTTATCTTGAGGATAGCGGAGCAAAGGTCGTTCTGACGGAATCTGCGCTGGCATCCGGCTTACCAGCCCACGGCGCGCAACCTCTGCTGCTGGACACGGATGAGCGGTTGGGAAGCGCACCGACGGACAATGTCGACAGCGGCGTGACCTCTTCCAACCTCGCATATCTGATTTATACCTCGGGTTCGACAGGGCGGCCCAAAGGGGTAATGGTCGAGCACCGCAACGTGTCGAATTTTTTCACCGGCATGGATGATCGCATCAGTTATGACCCTGCCGGAGTCTGGCTTGCGGTGACCAGCCTATCCTTCGACATTTCGGTGCTCGAATTGTTCTGGACCTTGGCGCGCGGGTTCAAACTCGTCCTCAGCGACGACGAGAACCGTGCTTTGGTGGCTGGGGATTCAGCCCCGGGCAAATCCATCACCGGCAAAGGGATGGAGTTCAGCCTGTTCTATTGGGGCAACGACGATGGCGTTGGGCGTGACAAATACAAACTGCTTCTTGAGGGCGCGAGGTTCGGCGACCAGAACGGGTTCTGCGCGGTTTGGACGCCCGAGCGTCATTTCCACGCTTTCGGAGGCCCCTACCCTAACCCCTCGGTTACTGGCGCAGCCGTTGCAGCCGTAACCGAGAATATCGGTGTGCGCGCGGGCAGCTGCGTTGCGCCCTTGCACCATACTGCGCGCATTTCCGAGGAATGGGCGGTGATCGACAATCTTACCAATGGGCGCGCGGGCCTTGCCATCGCCTCGGGTTGGCAGCCTGATGATTTCGTTCTGCGACCCGAGAATACGCCGCCCGAAAACAAACCCGCGATGCTTGAAGCAATCAACACTCTACGCCAGCTCTGGGCCGGTGAAATGGTAGAGTTCCCCACCAAGTCCGGGGACATGCATGGTGTGGTTACGCAACCGCGCCCGGTCTCAAAAACGTTACCCGTCTGGGTTACCACCGCTGGAAACCCGGATACCTGGCGCGAGGCAGGGGCCATCGGGGCCAATGTCCTGACTCACCTGCTGGGTCAGAGCGTGCAAGAGGTCGCTGACAAGATCGGCATCTACCACACTGCCTTGCGCGAAGCGGGTTATGATCCCGACGATTACAAGGTCACTCTGATGCTGCACACCTATGTTGGGCAGGATCGCGAAGAGGTGCGCGAAGTCGCACGCGAGCCGATGAAGGACTACTTGCGTTCGGCTGCCGGGCTGATCAAGCAATATGCTTGGGCCTTCCCCGCCTTCAAGAAACCCAAAGGTGTGTCTAACCCGTTCCAACTGGATTTGGGTAGTCTCTCCGAAGATGAAATGGAAGGCATCCTCGATTTCGCCTTCCTTCGTTATTTCGAGGATTCCGGTCTGTTCGGTACCCTCGAAGATTGCCTGAACCGCGTCGAGGAACTGAAACGGATTGGTGTCGATGAGATTGCCTGCCTGATTGACTACGGAATCTCGGTTGCTCAGGTGATGGAGGGGTTAAAGCCATTGGCCGAAGTACTGCGCCTGTCAAATCAGGGTACAGAACTGGCTGAGGATGATTATTCCATCGCTACCCAGATCATTCGCCATAAGGTCAGCCATCTGCAATGCACTCCAAGCATGGCGCAGATGATCTTGATGAGTGATGAGGCGCGCTTTGCCCTCTCCAAGGTAAAACACATAATGATTGGCGGCGAGGCGTTGCCCGGATCTCTCGTCAAACAGATCAACAAGCTGTCTCCGGCGCATATCGAAAACATGTACGGACCCACGGAAACGACGATCTGGTCCACGACGGAAACCGCGACGGCCGCAGAGGGCGTGGTCAATGTCGGAACTCCGATCGCCAATACGCAGGTCTATGTGCTGGACGAAGACATGAACCCCGTCCCCATTGGTATGGCCGGAGAGTTGTATATTGGCGGTGCCGGTGTCACCCGCGGTTATTGGCAGCGCGAAGATCTGATCGCCGAGCGTTTCCTCCCCGATCCGTTCTCGGAGATAACAAACGCTCGGCTCTATCGTACCGGAGACCTTGTGCGCTGGCGGACGGACGGACGGCTCGATTTCCTGGGCCGCGCCGATCTTCAGATCAAACTGCGTGGCTACCGTATCGAATTGGGCGAGATCGAAAGCCTGCTGGACGCGCAATCCGGTGTACGTCAGTCGGTTGTCATCGCGCGCGAAGATACGCCCAATCTGGTGCAACTCGCGGCTTATATGACTGTCGATCAGCCTGTCGATGAAAAGATATTGCGCCAGGCTCTGGCTTCTAAACTACCGGAATACATGGTGCCAACGCATTTCGTCACCTTGGGCAGCTTTCCGTTAACTCCGAACCGGAAAGTGGACCGCAAGGCCTTGCCTGCTCCTGTGGATCAGAAACCTCAGGTCACGCCTGGGGCGGCCGCACCAGTGTCTGGCGGTTCGGTCGCACAAAAGATTGCTGCGATCTGGTCGCAATTATTGGGCGTTTCTGACATCAGCGGGCGGGACAACTTCTTCGATCTTGGCGGGCATTCCTTGCTGGCGGTGCAGGCGCATCGTGAAATTCGCAAAGACCTGAATGTGCCGAACCTCAGCATTACTGATGTTTTCCGGTTCCCGACCCTATCGGCGTTGGCCGAGACGGTTGAAAAGAAGACGGGCGTAAAGTCAACTGAAACTGCCTCTGCCCAGCCATCACCCGATAAAGCCAGCAGCCGCAGCGATGCAATGGCACGGCGGCGCGAGATGCGGGCGCGCAGACGCTCTGCGTGAGCCGGCTTGAGCAGATAAGAGCCGAGTTACAGAATGTACTTGGCCCAGATATTGGCGTTGGGGTAACGGACCCCAAAGCGCTGAATGGGGCCTTGTTGCCGGAAGAAGAACCAGCCATGGCGAATGCCCTCAACAAGCGACGGCTGGAATTTGCTTCGGGCCGTGCGGCTGCGCGCCAGGCGATGAAAGACTTGAACTTGCCCTCTTACGCCATCCCAATGGCCGCGGATCGCAGTCCGGTCTGGCCTGCCGGAATTGTGGGCTCCATCACCCACAGTGACGACATCTGTATTGCGGCCGTGGCACATGACTATCACAAAGTCAGCATCGGCATCGATGTTGAACCAGAGGCGCCGCTGGGTTCTGAATTCGAAGAGATTATCTGCACCCCGTCCGAACGGGCCTGGCTGGACACCCAAGGCTCTGCTCAGCATCGACGGCTGGCGACACAAATTTTTTGTGTGAAAGAGAGTATTTACAAAGCACTCTATCCGCTGACCGGGCAGGTGATTGGGTTTAACGAGGTAGAGTTAGAGCTGCCATTTCAAAACTGCACAGGTTTTGTCCTGAAGGCGAATAAACAGACCGAGACCCTGTCGGTCGAAACCCGACTGATCACCATCAGGAACTTTATTTTCACCTACGCAGGTTTTGCCGAAATACCGTTCTCAACAGCGCACAGGCACAAGTTTTATGATCAGACTTAAACGCTATGTTCCAGCATTCGCCTTGCTTGCATTGACCGCATTCGCCGGTTTCATGCGGCTTGGCACGAGCAAGCCGATGGACGCTGAAGCTTTCAATGCGCTGTATGATACGCCAGCCCCTGCGCCATCTACCCCACAAAATGTCTTTCACCTTGGCCATAGCCTAGTTGGCCCTGACATGCCGTTGATGGTAAAGCAACTGGCCGGGAATGAGCACAATTTCAGCAGTCAGTTGGGTTGGGGCACCCCATTGATGGCGCATTGGGAGCCGGACGAAACCATCAACGGATTCGAGATAAGGAACATGCCTTCGGGGCATCAGGACGCCAGAGAGGCGATTGCGACCGGAGACTACGACACACTTGTGTTAACCGAGATGGTCGAAATACGCGACGCCATCAAATACTTCGACAGTGCAAAATACCTACATGAATGGGTGCAACTCGGGAGACAATCCAATCCAGAGATGCGCATTTACCTGTACGAAACCTGGCACATGTTGGACGGCGCCGAAGACTGGCTGGAACGGTTGGACAATGATCTAGAGCGCTATTGGGAGACGGAAATCCTCCGCCGTGCCGCAACATATGAGGATAAGCCAGAACCAGTCTATATCATACCTGCCGGTCAGGTCATGGCGCAGTTTGTGCGAGAGGTTGAAAACCGTGGGGGTATCGGCCCCATTTCTAATCGCAGTGATCTGTTTTCGGACAACATTCACCTTAGTGACTACGGTCTATATCTCGTTGCACTCACACACTATGCGGTACTGTATCAGACATCTCCGGTCGGCCTGCCGCACAAGTTGGCAAAGGCGGACGGTACAATTGCGGATGATCTTGGTTCAGAGGCTGCGCAATTGATGCAGGAAACCGTTTGGGATGTCGTCCAGAAAAATACGAGGACAGGTGTTGCATCAGACTGAATTCTACTCGATCTGTCCGGCAGGATCGCGCGCAGATAGGGGTTCAAAGGTCGGCATTTCACGTCGATACAAATCCATAGAGCGGCGCACCCCTGGCTCAGTTCAGCAGGTTTTTTAGGTACGCACCGTAGGTCGATTTGACGAACAATTGGGCGCGCTCTTCCAACGCCGCATCGTCAATCCAGCCATTGGTCCAGGCAATCTCGTCCAGGCTGCCGGTTTGCAGGCCTTGTCGATCAGTGAGTGTGCGCACAAAGTTCCCGGCATCCAACAAAGACCCATGGGTGCCCGTATCCAGCCAAGCAAAGCCGCGACCCATGGTCTGAACGTTCAACAGACTTTCTTTAAGATACATCTCGAGCAGCGAAGTAATCTCTAACTCACCACGCTCAGAAGGCTGGACCTGTCGCGCCCGTGCCGGTGCGTCCCCATCAAGAAAATAAAGCCCGGTTACTGCGTAATTCGAGGGTGGAACTTTGGGTTTTTCAACGATGCCCCGTGCTTTCTTACCCTCGAAATCAACCACTCCATACCGTTCGGGATCGGCTACACGATAAGCAAATACTGTCCCGCCTTGCATTTGCTCATTTGCCTCTAGCAACAGATCCGGAAGGCCGTGGCCGAAAAAGATATTGTCACCCAGAATCATCGCTGACGGAGCACCTGCAAGAAAACCCTCGGCCAGCGAATACGCCTGTGCCAGACCATCCGGAGAAGGCTGTGTGATCCAGGTCAGCGAAAGCCCATATTGGCTGCCGTCGCCCAGTAGGCGTTGGAACTGATCCTGATCCTGCGGGGTAGTGATAATTGCGATCTCTCGGATGTTGGACAGCATGAGCACACTGAGGGGATAAAAGATCATTGGCTTGTCGTAGATCGGCAGCAACTGCTTCGAAACCGCCATGGTGATCGGGTAAAGCCGGGTGCCGGACCCACCGGCAAGAATAATACCTTTGCGCTGCATAACTTGTCCTCTCAGGGTTCAGGCGCCTGTGTCTTCAGCTCGGCCAATACATTGATCAGGCTGGTTTTCCAGTCAGGTTGCAAGATTTCATAAGTGTCCTTGAGGCGCGAACACTCGAGGCGTGAATTCAGCGGCCTGGGTGCGGGGGTTGGGTAATTATCGGTCGGAATATCCACGATCTGAACGTCTAAGCCCGCCTGCAATACAATCGCCCGTGCGAAATCTGCCCAACTGGCTTCGGGAGCGCCGGAATAGTGAAACACGCCCCCGTCTGCTTGTTTGCCACGCATGGCGATGGTTATCAGTGTGCCGGCGATATCGGCAGCTGGTGTCGGCCCCCCGATCTGGTCAGCGACAATAGCCAACTGGTCTCGGGCTGCGGCGAGCCTGAGAATGGTTTTTACGAAGTTGTTCCCATGAGCCGAGAAAACCCAGCTTGTGCGCAGAATTGCGTGCCATCCGCCTGCTTCAGCAACTTGGCGCTCTCCGTCCAGCTTGGTCTGACCATACACACCCAGAGGGTTGGGCTGGTCTTCGGTTGTGCGAGGCACATCACCCGACCCATCAAAAACGTAATCTGTCGAGATATGCAAAAATGGCAGGTCACGATCGGCCGCCGCGCTTGCCATGGCACCCGGCGCATCACTATTGATCAGCTGAGCCAGCCTCTGTTCCTTTTCAGCCTTGTCGACCGCTGTGTAAGCGGCGGCATTGATAATTACATCGGCATCCGTATTCCGGACAATCGCAGCACAGGCCGACGGGTCAGACAAATCCGCCTGAGAACGCTTCAGCGCCTCGACTTCGACACCATGCAATTTCGCCTGCCGCCGTAATTCAGTGGCCACCTGCCCGTCATAACCGAACATCAGTGCCTTCATTTTGTTATTCCAAGCCTCTCACCCACTCCGCTACGCGCCTGCAACGCACTTAGCCACGCGCGATTGTCCAGATACCACTGAACCGATTGCTCAAGCCCCGTTTCTGGTGTGTAAGAAGGTCGCCAATTCAGTTCTTCCCGGATGCGGGTCGGGTCAATAGCATAGCGACGATCGTGGCCAGGGCGGTCGGTGACGAAGGTGATCAGATCGGCATATGGCGTTGTTCCCGGCTTCAACCGATCCAAAATCGCACAGAGCATTTTGACCAGATCGAGATTGGTCATCTCATTCTCGCCGCTTATGTTGTAGCTTCGGCCCAGCTTGCCCTTTTCCAACACAAGTAGCAGCGCTTCGGCATGGTCTTCGACATGCAGCCAGTCGCGTATATTGTCCCCTGCCCCGTAGATTGGGATGGGTTTTCCAGATAACGCGTTGAGGATCACGACCGGTACAAGCTTTTCCGGAAACTGGAAAGGCCCGTAGTTGTTCGAACAATTGGTCACAACCACCGGCAGGCCATACGTTTCCCGCCAAGCCCGTACAAGGTGGTCTGAGCCCGCCTTCGAGGCAGAATAGGGAGAATTGGGCTGATAAGGACTGTCTTCCGTGAAGTAACCGGTTTCTCCCAACGACCCGAAAACCTCATCGGTCGAGATGTGATGGAAGCGAAAGCTGTCGGGTTTGTCGGAATTCAGCCAATATGCACGGGCTGCTTCCAGTAACACATATGTCCCGGTTATATTGGTGTCGATAAAGGCCGCAGGGCCATCGATCGAGCGATCCACATGGCTTTCAGCCGCCAGATGCATGATCGCATCAGGTTGGTACTGCTCCAAAATCGACGTCATTGCACCCGCATCCCGGATGTCGGCCTTTTTGAACGCATAACCTGACGCATCCGCTACCGAGGCGACATTATCCAGGCAAGAGGCGTAAGTAAGAGCGTCGACATTCACGACCGAATGCCCCTGGGCAATCGCGCGGCGGATAACAGCAGAACCGATAAAACCTGCACCGCCCGTGACCATGATTTTCATTAACTATCCTCAATCGTAAACGGGGTCTCTATCTCGCGCAAAAACGGGGCTACACTATCTTTATCTGACAATTGCGGCTCAGCCATGTCCAGCGGCCAAATAATTCCAATATCGGGATCATCCCACCGAATGGCGCCTTCTGTTTCAGGCGCGTAGACTTCCGAGCACTTGTAGATAATTTCAGTATCAGGCTCCAAGGTCATGAAACCATGTGCAAAACCTGCGGGTACTAACATCATTCGACCATTCTCAAAACTGAGTTCCTCGCCAACCCATCGGCCAAAAGTGGGCGAACCTTTGCGGATATCGACAGCGACGTCAAACAGCCTACCATGCCCGCAGCGCACCAACTTCGCTTGTGCCTTCGGAGGGGATTGGAAATGCAGGCCGCGTATCGTGCCGGACGTGCCGGAAAGCGAGTGGTTATCCTGCACGAAGACCGTATCAATTCCGCAGGCGGTAAAACTGTCCAGATTGTAGGTCTCAGAAAAGAACCCGCGATGATCGCCAAAGCGCTTGGGCGTGATCAACTTGATTTCTTGAATTGCAAGCGGTACCAAATCCATTGTCAATATTTTTCGTCTATCCAATTTGCTCCATGGTCCAAAAACCTTGTCATACCTGCTCTAAAATCGCCACGGGTTTTGTGGGGCTTTATTGACAAAATGGGCCCGCTTCCAACCTTGAGTGTAGTTCTATGTGTCAACGGCAATGGTGATCAGCAGGGATCAATTCGCATCAGCTTCGCCTGTGTGGTCGATAGTGATTTTTAATGCATGGCCTACATCTGGTGCATTAGAGCGAGGTTTTCCGGCACCGATCAGTCTACGGTAGCCCAATAGACCCAATGAATGCAGTTCATCGAAAACTCCATGACCCTCACAAACAGCGAAGACGGGTGGTTGAAGATTACTGCTTCAATAAATCTAAAGTATGGGAAGTCGACGCGGATCACGGTCAAATTGACTGCAAATGGTGGTGCTTGAAAAATTATCGCATCTGACGGCCTATTCTCAAAAACTGCTGTACAGCTTTGGATCATTCAGCCAGGTAAACGACGCAACGGTTGCGCGAACCCACTGTTCAGTCATGTCTATCCGCATTAATCGCTTAGTGTCAGGTTTGGTTCCTATAGGTTGAACCAAATCGCCAGGCATGATTAATATTGTCGCAAAAGTATTACCTTCTTATGAGTTTGAGTGCAGCGAATATGTCAAGAAACTTCATCATTCTTTTCCATGCGCGGGAAGGCAGCACCGCGATTGTAGATGCACTTAGTCGGCATAAAGACATTTCAGTTCCCATACTGGAAGAGCTTGATAGATTCTGGATTAATAAGTTCTACAAGAGTAATCCAGATTTTAACTTATTAAATACTATGGATAAGATTTTTTCCTCTAATACGTTTGATCTCGGTGACGATTGGGGTTTTCAAAACTATATTTCATCAAATAAACGCGGGCAGCCGGTTGAGTCCATCGGATTTAAATGGCGACCTCATGGGCCCATAAAAGATATAGCCAAAATATTTAAGAAAAACAACGTGCAAGTCTTTATCTTGGCGCGCCGTGATTTTTTGGAACTCGTTGCCAGTTTGGCAATCAGCAAAACCGCAAAGAAAGGTGCTGCTGGCCACGGCCACGCGCAATTTGACTACGCAAATATGTCAGAGCAAGAGCAAGCGAGTTACCGAAAAAACTTAGAAACAACAATGCATCGCGTTTCTCTTGCTTCAATTTTGGGAATAATGTTTCGCAGAATCGCAGTTGCTATTCGATTTCGGTTGTTTGCGCTTCGATTGACCTTTCTTGGTGTTGATATCAAATACTTATTTTACGAAGATTTTCGAGATGAGCCTGAGGATTTTTTGAATGATATTTGCAGCTACGGGCTACTCTTGCAAAAGAACCTGGATTCGCTAACGGATGGCCAGATCATAAAAAAGGCCTCCCAAGTTCCGGCGAGAGATAGAATTATTGACTACGATAGAACATGTTCTTTCTTTGTTGTTAGAATCCTCCGTAAAATCTACAGCTATTTAGTTATAGAAAAAGTTAATAAAGGTAGCTAATGGCTGGGCCGGAGGTATATTATATCATAATATACATTCGTACCTTATTGAGTATATATTTTTCCTATTTGATCCAGGTGTTTATCCGCCTCAAATCCAACCTCTCTCATGATGAGTTTTTTGGTCTCAATTCACATTCTTTAACTTTGATCAAAGAACGAGCAAATAACTGAGTGCCTACGCTGCCCTAGCCCACTGCACCAGTGATGTAGACCTGTTACTACAACGTAAGTTTTCGACGCGCGCTCCACAGAGCGTTTATTGCAGATTTGGGAAAAGTTAAGTTTAGAGAAAGTAATAGGCGTGTCCAGACGAAGATTGGAGAAGTCACTGAAGTGGAATGGCCGCAAGTCAAATAATTGCGACCCAAGCTCGGGAGGCTGACCATTGCCGATGATATTTCCCCAAAAGACCCAAGCTTAGATCGGAAAATGAGGTGGAGGCTGCAATGATAAGTCTGTGCGCAACTATTGCAGTCACCCTGACTTACACGACACCGGCGCGAGGATAGTTCTGGATCAGATCGTAGATCATTTCCTGGATATAAGTCGCCTGCTCCGAATTTGGCGCCGGGTCCAGGTCAATTCGGGCATAAACTTTGCCACGAGGATCGACATGGTGCACGACGTACATGTGCAGATACGCAAGCGCTAAACTGCCAAACCCAGTTGGGTGCACATCATCCCCCCACCAGTCTGGACTGGTCAAAAACGCTTCACCATCCGCTATGCCCGGAACTTTACCTGCTTCGGCATCATCATAGATTCGCATCATCATCGCATTGCCGGGTACGATCCATATTTTGCCATCGGATCCGACATTTCTTTCAGCTGCAGACGCAACATCCAGATGTTCGACTTCGTCATGTAACAGACGATCGCGCCAGTTCTTTGGGATGTACACGTGCTTTTCGTCGGGACGGGTATAGTTCGAGTGCCCTGGCCAAGGCGTGTAGTAAAAGAATTCACTTCCTTGGCCATTATTCCCGATCTTTTGGGACCGTTTGAACCAATCCGTCATGGTTTGCCGACGTTCCGCTCTGATTTCATTAATCCATTTATACTTATCTTCATATACGGAAAACGGATAGGTATCGTTTCGTTCTGTAATGATAATTGCTTCATAATCCGCAATATCATTCCAACCGCCTTCGGGCTCGTTCTCTTGACGATAAAGCATGGTCGAGCCGGGAACCGTCGAGCGGGCGATGTTCGGTTTGCCGCGCCCGAGAGTTTTGAGAAGTTTAGCATAATGCTTGTCGGGCCATCCCTCTCCCATCCAGATAGCTGCGTCGGTCAGGCTGTGCCCTGAATGAATCTGTCGAGAAAATACAGGTAATGGGTCACGTTTGGTCGGAGCTGAACTGGCCCTTGAAACTGACGTTGTGAGGATGAGCGCGGGTGCGCTCAGGACAGTCTTCAATATGTCTCTGCGGTGAAAGTACTGATTGCTCATCTGGCCCTCTCAATCGACTATTCCTATAACACGGGTAGAGTTGTCACAATCAAACCAAAAACTTACGGTCATTGGAACAAGAAACACAGATCAATATAGTACGGAATTAGGTTTGGGCCTGAAGTTTCAAGAGGCCATCAGTTTTGCTAGGAGTTGCGCATTACAGTTACTTTGTTTTGGCTCCTAGTTTCGCCATGCCTGCACGGAGGAAATGGGATTTGCCTATGAGTTCGGTCTATATTTACTTGAGATTTTGGGCGATTGAGGCTGACGCACATTTATATGATATTTAGCTGACTGTGCCTGCAAGGTTAACCAACATGGAAAACTCAGTGTTTGTCACCGATAACAAGGCTTCCGATTGTTCACTCAGTGTTATTATCGCAGCTCGAAACGAAGAAAACTATATAGCAAGTTGCCTTTTCTCACTTCTGGCGCAGGATCAGTCCGTCGATCAGGTTGAAGTGATTGTGGCTGCAAATGCCTGCACCGACCGGACCGTTGCAATTGCCAAAAGTTTTGAGCCAGAGTTTGCCGCGCGTGGTTGGGATTTGATTGTGCTGGACTTACAAATAGGTGGTAAGCTTAGGTCCCTCAATGCGGCTGAAGGCCAAGCGCGGGGGGCAGGATTGGTTTATCTGGACGCTGATGTTCATTGTGATCCGGCGTTATTGGGGCAATTGGCGCGTGCATTGACTACGCCAGAACCAGTTTATGCCACGGGCACACTTGCCGTGATGTCCGCCCAGACCTGGGTCACACGCGCATATGCCGGTATGTGGGTCAGATTACCGTTTGTGACCGGCGGTGCTGTGGGGGCAGGCCTTTTTTCGGTGAACCGCCCAGGGCGGGAAAGATGGGGCTCGTTCCCAGACATTATTTCTGACGACACATTTGTTCGACTGCACTTTGCGCCTGAAGAGCGTATTGAAGTTCCGGCACTATATCATTGGCCGATGGTTGAAGGATTTCGAAACCTTGTGCGTGTTCGTCGCCGCCAGGATACGGGGGTCGCCGAAGTGTATAAGCACTATCCTGAACTTGTTCGAAACGAGGTTAAAAATTCCTTGGGGTTGCGGGGTCTGGCAAGGTTACTTTTTGCCAATCCAAAGAATTTCATAATTTATTCCGGCATCAACCTACTTGCGCGTTTACGCTGGAGCACTTCTGAGTGGACGCGCGGACGCTGACTTATCAATCACTTCCCGCCACAAAGCTCTTAGCCCTTTCCTAGAGCAACTGTATTTGGGGAGTCCGAGGCGAATACAGTAAACAATCTGGTCACGTATAGGTATCAAATCACATCACCAGCTCTCTGTGAGGCCGAGAAACTCAGGCATAGATCAGCGCCAGCACATGAGGGACCCTGTTGCTGCGTTCAGCCGCGCGAGTTCGTCGGTCAAACAAAGTGGCATTGACCGGCATTGTATAACCCGATCATCTTCCCGCTACGTGAGGCTTAAGGACTTCTGTTACTCGTCACATCGGGAAAAAGTTCATGACCCGACGTTTCGCACTCATGCGGGGCAGGCAAGAAATCGAACAGCGGCCCAAGGCTTGGATATTAGAAGCCAAACATACTGGTATTGTTGATCGCCAAGCTCACAAATTTCTCGACATCAGCTTCCGGCGACCAGCCAAGAACCGATTTGGGTTTCGTGTTGTCAAACTGGGATAGATGCGCGCGACTCTTCCAATCGCGCAAATTTGGTTTTGACAAACCACGACGGCCTAACACTTTGTGTTTTAGAAAAAACTTTACGACATCTGATGCGTAGTATGACCACAGCGGCCCTGATGACACCTTAATGCGCGGGCCAAGGACTCTGTGAATTTCATCAAAATAGTCACGCGCTGAAAGCATCGGTTCTCCGATGAGATTGAAACTCTCGCCGATGGCCTCATCCTTTTCTGCCATCAGGATTAGCCCCTCGACCACATCATCGACCAGAACGAACGGCAGTGTGTTTCGCCCATTTCCCCAGAGCTTAATGGCCCCCGGTCCATGCCACCTGCCGATCCCCCAGTGTTGCAATGGCCCCCCACAGCCCACAACAATGCCTGGGCGCGCGATACTCACCGCCAAACCCTTTTGCTCACACAACGCCATGAGGCGAGACTCGCATTCTGCTTTGGACCGAGCGTAGATATTGCGGTTTTGCATGTTACTTTCGAAACCGGTGTTTTCGGTGATGTTTGTTTCGGAATTGGACATGTCATAGGAAGCGATTGTGCCGGTATATACAAATCTTCGCACATTTGCGTTCAAGGCTGCCTCGGCGATGCGCTCAGTCACAGCAACATCGTTTCTCAGCGCCGCCTCCCAAGTTTGATCCTCAGATTTACCGAGGTGATATACGGTGGTGATCCCTTCCATAGACGCAACGATTTCGGCTTCATCATGCAGCGACACACTTCGGGTCTCGACCTTATTGGATATGTCATCGAAAGAGTGCGTTTCGCCTCTCGACAGGACCCGCACATCCACACCCTTTTCAACCAGCTTTCTGGTAAGCACACGCCCAATGAACCCCGTCCCTCCGATGACAAGTGCCGTTGGGTTTGGCTTACTTCGCGGTTTGGCAGGTTTGGGGTCTTCGGGTAAGAACGCCAGAGTCTTCTCGATAGCACTCATGACCGCATGGGCGTTAGAGCCCGAAAACCGGGCATCAACCTTACGATTTTCGGCAATTGCACGGTAAAACTCGGCGCACATACCGCGAAAGCTCAGGCCATAGGGTGACTTTTGATTGAGAGAAATAAGTTGCCTTGCGCTGTTTGTTAAACCTTGCCCCAAAAGGCTGATGCCTTGTGCGGTCGCATTGCGAAGAGGATTGAGCACAAGACCAGAAGTGTTGGCCTCGGCCAGAACCAATGTATCATTTGCATAGTCAAGACGTGCCACGGCCGAAGATCCACGCAAAACCACCGAGCGGTCATCGTGGGTTTCGACAAGAGACAGGTTAATGGTTAGGTCGACCCCACCCGCGCGCGCCAGAATGCGCCAAATCTGTGGTCTGCTAAAACCTCCGGGTAAATCGATTTCGTTTGTGGTTTGCAAATGGAGGATTTCGAGGGGCCCAAACAGATCGACTGCGAAAGCAAACAGATGAGGCCCAAGTTCCAGCAACAGATTTCGCGTTTCACGCATAAGCCAGATGCTGTATGGGCCAGAACGAAGCGCTCCTAAAGGAAAAGCCCAGTTGATCTCAGCAGATGAGATGCGCCCCAGACATCCGGATTTCTGTTTCTGCTTGAGTCGCACGTAAGATGGCAGCGCAAGAAAATTGTGCCCTGCCGCCCACAGTACTCCGCGTTTCGTCGCTTCGGAGTCGATAGCTTCGACATCGGCAGAAGTGAGAGCTACGGGCTTCTCAATCAGCACGGGCACGCCGGCGGCGATGCAGTCTAGTGCAACCTTTCGATGAACACTTGGCGGTGTTAAAACATGGACAGCATCAACAGCATTATCGGCAAGCATCTTGTCGACCGAAGAAAATGATTCAATCCCTCGAGCAGACCCAAACAGTTTTGCAGCGCTTGAGTTAGCGTCGACCACACATGCAAGCTCAACGTTATCGGTCGCAGATATCGCATCTGCGTGCCAATTTGCGATATAGCCTGCCCCAATAATTCCGACACGAATTGGTTTTTTCATCTCAGCAAATTCACTTGTACTCAATAATCAACATGTCAGAGCCCTTAAGCTTGCGCCACCTGTAGGTCAGAGCGCCAATGAGGTTTGGGAATTTCGACAACAGAAAGAAAAAGGCATAGCGCATGGCACGGCTTTTGGGCACTCCTGAAATCGTCAGCCCTCGCATTGTTCGAAAAAACGAATAACCATAGATCAAAACCACCAAGAAGAACAAAGGCAGAAAAATCAAAATACCCAATATCCCCAAGGCGGGTAAAACAGCCCCATAGATCCAAGTTCTTCTACGTTCCCGCACAAAGTAGTCTGGGTGTATATTATTTACTTGCTCAAATCCATGTCCAGTTCGGGTTGCCCGGCTCCACCATTGATTGAACTCAAACATGTTGGCGTCATGAAGTGTCATTGCAATTGGCAGGCGGCGCAGACGCCAACCAGCTTTGCGAAGTCTCACACAAAATTCGTCGTCTTCCGCTGCAATAACTGCAGGGTTAAAGCCACTCACCTCTTCAAATGCCGAAGAACGCACCATCATATCACCACCACACGCCATTATGTCGCCTGAAGGTCGATGCCATTCGTAGTCGCACATTTCGTTAAAAATGCTAGCCTTTGGGTTGATTTCAGCGCGCCAGCCCGTAACAAGCGCAAGCTCCGGCTCATCGGAAAGGGTCGCTGTGGCTTTTTCAATGTAACCGCTCTCTAGTAGGCAATCGCCATCAACAAACTGGACAAACTTTGGTGAATTTGGCTGACTCAGAATAAACTCAAACCCTGCATTGCGCGCACGCGCCGCAGTGAATGGTAGGTCATCACCCAAACAAACACATTTTACACCCAGTTCTTCAGCGTGATCGACAGAAGAGTCGGTTGAACCACTGTCTACATAAACCACCAGCTCAACTTCGCTCGTCAACGATTTCAGACAATTGACCAGGCGGTCGCCTTCATTTCTTCCAATTACAACAATGCCGGTGTCTGCACGCGCACTCACGCCAACTCTCGCTTCGCCAAATGGTCAGAAACAATTCCACCTATCCACTTATTCGCGAAGCCTTGCGACGCATAGTATGTTTTTTGAATAAAATACGAACAATCAAATCGATGCATCAACACAACGGGCAAACCTTTGATAATACACAACATAGATACTTACTGACAGTGGTCGACAAAACCGAGCAGACAGGTTTTCCACAGCAATTTGATACAAAATTCATTCCAGGGCCTCAAGTCTCCACTCTATGGGATTGATCACAACTCTACAAAGAAACTGGCGCAAAAGTAGGGCAGATCACCAATTCTGACACGCAAACTCATTGTTTTATCAGGCGACCTGACCTGCCCCGAAGCCGCCATCGTTGTGATGTCGAGCTCGAAGAAGCAGACGAATGCGCAAGAACCCCTTCATCGAGGCGCAGTTAATCGGGATGATCAAGGTTGCGCACTTGATCCGCTCGCGGCAATTCACGCCCGGCCTCTGTCCATTTCAGTGTGATCTCATCGGTCAGCAAGAAACTTCGTAACACAACCAAACCAAACTTCCTGAATTGAGCAGAGTTTGTTGAAAAAAATGTTCAGGCATGTGCCAGCTCGAACATTACGTTGTTTTTTTCTTGCCCCCGCCCGTTGAAGCCGAGCTGTTGGATCGCGCCAAGCTCATTATAGGATAGGCCATTATTCTTTGCTATTCGCTCATAAAAATCGCCTGTGCGGTTCACAAATGGGAACTCTAGCCACTGGCTCTCTTCTGATATGTTATTGTAGTTTGCCCAATAACGACCCTTCGGCGAGAGTCGTTTTTTAACATTGGAAAACAGCGCGTTAACAAGATCATCGCTTAGATGAAAAAGTACCGAAAATGACCATATTACATCAAAGGTTTCGTCACCCAAGGAAGAAGCACCAAAATTGTCAGAGACAATTAACCTGGGATTTTTCCGTGCGAGACCCGCGCGTGCTATTTCATTATAAGCCAAATTCGACACGTTCTCTCTGATGTCAACACCCGTGTAATTTCCGGCATCTAGTAACTGTATCAGAGGGATCCCTAGCGTGAGTGGGCCACTGCCAATCTCGAGAAAGCGAGTTTGTTCATTCAATCCGTTTTCTTGCAAGAAAGCCATTTGGAATTCACGATGATCATCCCACTGTCCATCAAACCCCATTGCCTCAGCCAAATTTACACGGCGCATTTCTTCCGTCACGCGCGACATTTTCATAGCATGATAAAGAAACGCCTGCGCTTTCATCGAGTACGCACCAATTGTTCTTCTGCCCGGAAACCTCATGTTAATATTCTCCTGCAAAGATTAATGTTACAAATGCGGCAATACGAAAGCCGGCCCAGTTGGTTAAAAACCCCCACCAACAGTTGTTCTCTCTCCCGGTCAGAAGCTACCATCAATCAAGTTCCGGTCAAGTTTAGCTGGATGACCTCGCCCATTGCGTAGCAAACCCTGAAATTCGGGAGGCATAAATTCCCAGGTTCTCATATTCGCGCGCTACATATTCGAACGATGTATGACAGGCGTTCAAACACCTGCGATCATACGTTAAATTGTTGAGTGGATTATTGTCGGTGGCTGAGCTATGATATACCGTCAGTTGTGTATAGTGTCGCCTTTTTAATGGGCAGAGGTATCAAGTCGTTGGACAAATTATCGAGTCCGCAAACCACGTTGGGTGCTGCTTCCGCACTATCAACTTGGGGTATGTTTTGGTTGCTGGTGATCACACTAGCATCATTTCTTTTCTTCGAAGATGGGTTTTCCGAACTTCTGTCAGCCTGGCGCTTGCCAGAATATAGCCATGGCCCCCTTATTCCCGTACTGTCGTTGTTTCTGTTTCTACGTCAGTTGAAGACCGTTCCGATCGATACACAATCTGTGTGTGACCGAAGACCCGGTGTTGCATTACTGGTTTTTGCTTTTGCATTGGCCTTGATCGGAAAGCTTGTGCAGATCGGTGACATCGTCGCCTATGCCATGATACTTTGGGTCGGGGCGGTTGTTCTGCTTAGTTTTGGTTGGCAGCAGGGGCGGCAATTCTGGCCGCCCGTTTTTCATTTGATCTATATGCTGCCCTTGCCAATCGGCCTCTACTATGGAGTTTCCACATACCTTCAGGGCGTATCATCCGAATTGGGGGTATTTTTCCTCCAAATGATGAATGTTCCTGTTTTTCTGGATGGCAACATTATTGATCTTGGGGTCTACAAGCTGCACGTGGCAGAGGCGTGTTCGGGTTTACGATATCTGTTCCCGATCCTCAGTTTCTCTTACATCTTCGCAGTCTTGTACCAAGGTCCAGTTTGGCACAAAGCGGTCTTGTTGATTGCTGCGGCGCCGATCACGATTTTGATGAACTCAGTGCGAATTGCGATCGCTGGGGTAATTGTCAACAACTATGGCATTGAATATGTTGAAGGTTTCTCGCATTTCTTTGAAGGATGGGTAATATTTGCCGCCTGCATATTCATTCTATTTTTGCTGGCTTGGACACTGGTTTTGCTACGCCGTGACAAAATAAGTTTAACGGATGCGCTGGATCTGGAAACGAGCGGTGTTGGCGCTCAGGCCATGCGATTGCAATATCTTGCACCATCGGCGGCGTTGGTCTTTTGCTCTCTCTTGGCCGTGAGTCTCACAATTTTATGGCCTACAATTCCTAAACTCGAAACACATACCATCTCACGCGATCCTTTCGCTCTGTTCCCATCTGACATAGATGGCTGGCAAGCTGGCCACCAACGTGCGCTTGATCCCGTCATCGAGCAAGTATTGGGCGCGGATGATTATTACTCGGCAGAAATCCGGCAGTTTGGCGATCAAGCTCCGGTTGATCTCTTTATGGCTTGGTACAGGGATCAGAATGATGGTGGCGTTCACTCTCCCGAGGTATGTTTGCCCGGTGCAGGTTGGGAAATTGCGCAACTGAATAAGATTGACGCACCCGTTTCGCCAGAAATGGCATTTAGCTTGAACCGGGCCATTATCCAAAAGGGTACGACCAGGATGCTTGTCTATTTTTGGTTTGAACAACAAAGCCAACGCACAAGTTCAGGGCTAAAAGCTAAACTTCTACTATTGGCTGGCAAAGTACGATACGGCCGGAATGACAGCGCAATCGTGCGTTTGATTACCCCCATTTCCAGCAATGATGATGAAGGTATGATTCAAGCGGAGAACAGGCTGAATGAAGCAACACGCAGCATTTTGCCGCAACTACCGAGATTTATACCGTGATGAGATAGTATTAGTATGCATGGTAACCCTTGGAAGCTTACCGGTTGGCTGAACTGTTTAAGCCATGCACAATGTTTAAGAAGGCATCTAAGATCATGAACAAAGTTGTTTATCCTCTCAATCCCGAGACTCTGCTAATTTCCTCTGCTGAAGCAAGAAAAGCAGCAGAACCCTTCGCAGAAACCTATCAAAATGAACAACCCTACCCGCATGGTTCTTATGACGATTTCCTGCCCCCCGAAATTCTGGAACGTGTAAAAGAAGAATTGGAATCTTTGCCCGAGGCGGAATCGAGTTTCGATCGCGTTCAGGAAAAGTTGAAAACAAGCTACATACCAGAGCGGCTGCCTCCCTATACCCGGCAGTTATTTTATGCGTTGAACTCGCGCCCGTTTCTTGCTTTTCTTGAAGAACTTACGGGAATTGATGGTCTTATCCCGGATCCCTATTTTATGGGAGCAGGCGTTCATGTCGTCGCCAATGGCGGTCATTTGGATATTCATGCTGATTTTAATCATCATGGTAAGATGAACTTGGAGCGTCGGCTTAATATTCTCATCTATCTCAACAAGGATTGGCAGCAGGACTGGGGCGGATCGTTCGAAGTCTGGGAAAAAGACATGAGCAGAAAGGTCAAAAGCTTTGTCCCGCTGTTCAACCGAATGGCTTGTTTCAATACGTCTTCAGAAAGCTGGCACGGCAACCCGGAAACAGTTAACAGCCCCACCGGTGAACCACGAATGTCCATCGCGCTCTACTATTACACAGCGACGTGGGATGAGACCCGAAAGTCGCACAGCACGTTATTCAAGCCGCGCCCTGGTACAGCTGACCAGCATGACAAAATTGAAGCGCGGCACGCAATTTTGAAAGACCTGTTGCCACCAGTTCTATATCGTCGATTGGCATATCGACTTCGCAAGATCGGTATATAGGATTCTTTCATCTCAGAGCCACTATCTGAGCAAGTTTTTCGAACTTGTGCTAAGAGAGATTTTCGAGAAGCAGGGTTTGTAGTCATCGGGGTACAAAACTACACTCGCGCCTTTTTCGAAGATCGCCAACGAAATTTCGAATGCTTCAAAAATTAATTCCGGTTGGCGCTCTGGCACTACGACTATAACAATCGTCACGCCGCACTCGATGCTTGCAAACAGAAAAAGCTCGTAGAAGCACGCCAGACGCTTGGGCAATGTGCGGGCTCCGCGCCTGGCGTGCTTGCCCAAACCAACAACCAAGAACATGAATACCAGACTCATAGATTCTTGTTATAAATAAAGGATCCCCCGGGTGAGGGTCACAATCATTCTGTGAATGCGTAAACCCTGTCAGGGCAGCATCACGTGGTCGAGATCGCTGGTTCAATCCTGCCGCCGTGCACTTGCGATGCAAGAACCCCGCGCTGAACTTAATTCAGCGATGGTATTACGTACCTACACTTGTGCCGTCTTTAACTGTTGTCTGGATTGGGACGTTTGCCCGCACAATCCTGGGAATACCTACATTGGGATTCATGGAGTTGTGATACATATTGTGGCCAATGTTGGCTTTTCCAGGCAAAATCCATGTGCATCTTGCATTAAGGTCATTCAGCATTGTGCCAAACGGCTGGAGTCTGTGAGGCAGAATAAAGTCTGCGAAAAAGCGGGGTGCCTCCAATTGTAGGCCGTTAGTTGTTCCAGTACAGTTCGAACTCTTCGCGAAAGGCGAAACGTTTCAGGTGGTCGGTGATTGCGATTTTCCAACGGTCCAGATCGCCGCGTGGACTTACCGATGCTTCGATTTCCAAGGCTTCGGAAGTTGCTTTCAGCTTTACCGAGTTGCCGCTGGCAAATGAAATGGTCCCGGCGTAGACATCAAATTCGACCTGTCCCTTGTGGGACCAGTGTTTGCACAATTGCTGCAGATATTTACTGGCGTTCCCGGTCTCGGCCTGACCCGTTACTATCTGCTGCGGTAATAGGGCGAACCCGCTCTGAGCTTTCGCTCTCATGCTTTTTGCGAAGAGCGTTACATCGATTTCGGTTGCCAGAAAGGTCACGCCTAAATCAAGGCAATTGCGTTGCATCGCCGGGTCAAGGGTAAGGATACCCGCAGCCTTTCCGGATGCAACAATTCGGGCCAGGCCGTCTGTAACCGCCTGCTCAACGTCCGGATGACCTGCGTTGCCAAGCTGGCCCATATCGGCCGCCAGATCTGCCGGGCCGATGAAAACTCCGTCGACGCCCTCCACCGTCAGTATTTCATCCAGCGCGGCCATGCCTGCGTTGTTTTCAACCTGAATTAACAGACAGATTTCCTCATCCGCCGTTGTGAGATAATCTGGGATCGCCGCAAACTGCGAAGCCCGTGCAAGAGACGAGCCTACGCCCCGTACGCCACGCGGGGGATACTGTACCGCCCGCACCAGCGCGCGCGCCTGATCGGCGCTTTCGACCATAGGCACCAAGATACTCTGAACGCCCGCGTCCAGGTATTGCTTGATCATCCAGGTTTCACCAATTGGCAAACGCGCAACCGGCACGCTGCCCGAACCTTCGATCACGCGCACCTGTTCTAGGATCGATCGCAGATCGTTGGGCGCGTGTTCGCCATCGACCAGCAACCAGTCAAAGCCGGCGGTTGCGGCGATTTCTGCGGCATAGGCGTCGGCCATACCGATCCAACATCCGATCTGAGGCTCTCCGGCTTTCAGCGCGGCCTTGAACACGTTTTGTGGGGCGGGCATAGCGCGGCTCCTTTATGCAAAATTGATATCGACGGACCCGAAAGACCCGAAATCAGCGTGGATTTCCGCGCCCGGCGGACACTCGACAGGGCGGATGAAGCTTCCGGACAGGATGACCTGGCCGGGTTCGATGCTCTGACCGTATTGCGCCATGCGCCGCGCCAGCCAGACAACGCTTTCGACCGGATCGTTCAGCACACCCGCGCCCAAGCCGGTTTCCTCGATTTCGCCGTCACGGAAGGTCAGAGCGCCAACCCAGCGCAGGTCGAAGGCATCCACCGCATGGTGCGCAGCGCCCAGTACAATGCCGGCATTGGCGGCGTTATCGCTGATCGTATCGTACACGGTGCGCGCCTTTCCGGTCTCAGGGTTGGTACGCTGAATGCGCGTGTCGAGGATCTCGATCGACGGAGCAACATAGTCGGTTGCCTGTAAAACCTTGGCTCGGGTCACATCGGCGCCTCCGATGGCGTCCTTCATGACAAACGCAATTTCGGCTTCGACCCGGGGCTGGATAAAACGTCCGGCGGGAACGGTCGCACCAGTTTCGAACTCCATATTGTCGAACAGGATGCCGCTGTCGGGGATGTCGATGTTCAACGCATGCTGCATCGCCTTCGATGTCAGGCCGATCTTCCAACCGATAACCTTGCGCCCTTCGGCCAGCTTGACGCGATAGATGGCATTCTGCACTTCATAGGCGTCGTCCATCCCCATTTCGGGATGGCGCAGCGTCAACAGTCCGATCTGCTTACGCGTGCGTTCGGCATTCAACAAATCAGCAGCAGCAAGCGAGTGATCCTCGGGGGTCATAGCAATTCGTCCTCGATGGAGTTGCGCAAGATGCCGATACCCTCGACCGACACCTCGACCACATCACCGGGCGCCAGGTATTTCGGCGGATCAAACCGCGCACCCGCACCGGTCGGCGTGCCGGTGACGATGATGTCGCCGGGCCGCAGGGTCATGAAGGTCGAAATGTATTCGATCTCGCGCCGGATCGGGAACATCATGCGGTTCAGCGTATCGTCCTGGCGCAACTCTCCGTTCACATGGGTCTGGATGCGAGCGTCGTCCAGTTGGGCGGCGTCGCAAAAGGGAACCAGCCATGGACCGATGGCGCCGGAGTTGTCCCAGTTCTTGCCCTGAGTAACGTTGAACTTGGCGTGGCGGACCCAATCGCGGATCGTGCCTTCGTTGCATAGGGTCAAGGCCGCGATGTGGTCATATGCGTCATCCTGCGAAATCCGGCGGCCCGCCTTGCCGATCACGATAGCCACTTCGCCTTCGTAATCCAGCGTATGGTTCTCTGGTGGGCGGATCAGCGGGCAGTCGTGCCCGGTAAAGCCGCTGGCGAAACGCGGAAACAGCGACATGTATTTGGGTTGAGCACTTCCATCCTTGTATTCCGCGTTGCGGTCAGGAAAGTTCACGCCAACGCAGAGGATACGTCGTACATCCGGCATCACCATTTCATAGGTGAAATCCGTATGTGTGACCGATTTTCCTTCGACGGCGGCAGCCAACTGATCGAATGCCCCTGCCGCGACAACTTCATAAAGACTGTTGTGATCGGGAAATTCGTTGTTCAACGCTATCGCGCCCTCATCGGTGATCGCACCAAAATGAGTTTTTCCGTTGGCGGTGTAAGTTGCAAAGCGCATTAGGCCTCCTCGGCGGCATCAATCCCGCCCATGCAGAGATATTTGAGTTCCATGAAATCATCTAGTCCATTGGTGCGAAACTTCTCAACACCGCTCCCTCGACCGTGGCGTCTAGTTCATCATTGTCGAGCACGGTGAAGGTACGTCGCCACCTGTCTCTATGACTCGTGTGGTCTCGGGCGCGCCCAGATTGGGAACATGACCGATAACCACTCCGCTTGCCGGGTCGGCTGCAGCAATTCCTGTCTCGGCATCGGCCGCAACCCAGCCTGCGTCAACAAGGGTAGCCTCACGTAACAGACCGAGGTCGCTCAGTTCGATCATATTATTCTTCTTACGGTGCGATGATCGGGGATGCGGACAGATCCGGTTCGTTTACATCGACACCCACAAAGGACGTACCGTGTTCAAACCAGCTGCGCGGTGCCGGTGCACCCCAAAGCGTCTGACGCTGCGGGTCCTTCAGATCCCACTTGATCGGTTCCAGATCAGGGTCAACGGTCTGATAATCTGAACAATAGATCTCAATCCGGTGGCCATCGGGGTCGAGGATATACAGGAAGAAGGCATTCGAAATACCGTGCCGCCCCGGGCCGCGTTCGATGTTGTCCACATATCCAGTGGTGGACATCAGATCGAGCAGATCAATGATATTCAGCGGGGTGGGCACCCAGAAGGCAACGTGGTGCATTCGTGGGCCTTTGCCATTGGTGAAAGCCATGTCATGCACCCCACCCTTGCGGTGCATCCAGGCGGCCCACAATTTCTTGCTGTCTTCATCTTCTGTGTACTCAGTGACACGAAATCCAAAATCGCTGTAGAAGGCAACGCTGTTGTCAACATTGGTCGAAAAACAGTTGAAATGATCAATCCGCAACGGTTTTACACCACGATAGAGCGCGTAGTTTTGATGGATCGGCCCCAATCGGTCCATCTTGTGATAAAACTCTAGCGGAATGCCCATATTGTCCGAGGTCAGCAAAGTTCGGCCCTGATATGGGCGGTCAACCCAGGCGGTTGGGCGGCCTTTGGATTGAAAATAGGCCTCGGCCCGATCCAGGTCCTCTTCGTCAAAAGTTTTGAAACCCATGACTTCCACGGTACCCGGCTGATCAGATTTCTGCAGGATTACGCAGTGATGCCCACGTTCCTCCATCGCGCGCAGATAGACATGACTGTCACTTTCGTCCGAGACCTGCAGGCCCAGAACTTCTGAGTAGAACTTACGCGAAGCCGCCAGATCGCTTACGTTCAGGCAAACGTGGCTCAGCCGGATCGTGTTGAAATCAGGGTACAGGTTAGGAGCTGGTACGGGCATGGAAGCCTCCTGTTACACGGGGAAGATTACGTTGGTTTGGCCTGTGCCGGAGCTTGGGAAATACTCGGTCACGACTTCGCATTTCTTGTCATAGGCATCCCACCCCAGCGCGCCATACAGCATCGATGTGTCATGCATCGAGCCTTCCCCGCAGCAGAAACTGGCATAGTCGCCCAGCATTTTCAGGAACGTTGCGTGATCGCCGTTCTTCCACATTTCCAGCACGTGCAGGTCCATCTGGCGGTTGAATTCCGAGCTGATGGTGAAGGTGCCGTTATTGGCGGCATAGTCTTTATTCGCCCAGATCTTGTGCGACAGCGAACCTGATGCAACCAGCAGCACTTTCTCGTCACTGGCCTCCACCGCTTCGCGGATCGCCTCGCCGATGATGCTGCTTTCATCGTGACTGTGCACCGTGGCCCAGGCCGCAACCGAAACAACCTTCATGTCATGCTCGCGGCTCATAAATCGCATCGGCACTAATGTGCCGTACTCCAACTCGAGACTGTCAAGGTGGTGCGACAGTGTATAGGCCCCTTTATCCGATGCGATCTTTGCAATCGCGTCGCCCATTTCCGGATTGCCCGTGTAGGAGTAAGGCAAATCCTGAATGAACTGCGGGAATTCGTTCGAGGTGAACAGACCTTCGAATTTTGCATTGGCGTTGATGTGAAACCCTGCATTGATCACCCAGTGGGTGTCGCAGATGATCACAGTAGTAGCGCCAAGCTCTCTGGCGCGGCGCGCGATTTCCCTATGACCGTCAATGGCGGGCTGGCGCTTACCTTTGACTGGGCCTTCCTGCTCGGACATGAGCATTGTCGGCACGTGGGTCATTTTGGCGGCGAGAACAATTTCTCCCATTTTCTCCTCCTGGAGTTGGTGTTTATCGCGCGTTTTAGTCGGGCTGGTTCTTACAACTTGCCTAGCTGCATAATCCTGTGCTGGCCGGTGGCAAAGCCGACATGCTTCTGCTCCATGTAGAACTCGAAGCTCCATTCACCGCCGTCGCGGCCGATACCGGATGCTTTGACCCCGCCAAACGGCGTGGGTAGATGACGCACATTTTCCGAGTTCACCCAGATCATACCGGCCTCAAGCCTGTCGGTGAATCGCAAGGCACGGGTCAGATCGTTGGTCCAGACATAGCCGGTAAGACCGTATTGTGTATCATTGGCGATCTGCAGGGCCTCTTCTTCGGTCGAGAACGGGATCGAAGTCAGGACAGGACCAAAGATCTCTTCACGCGCGATGCGCATCTGGTTGTTGGCATTGGTAAACAAGGTGGGACGCACGAAGTAGCCTTCGTCGCCAATCTTCACGCCTCCGGCGGCGACGGTAGCACCGTCCTCTTTGGCGATGTCGAAATAAGAGCTCACCTTGTTGTAGTGCTCTTCTGTCACCAGTGGGCCGATTTCGGTCGCGGGATCCAGAGGGTGACCAACCTTGATGTTGTTCACTCTCTCAATCAGTTTGGCCTCAAACTCTGCCTTGATTGTATCCTGTACCAGCAGGCGTGACGAAGATGTGCAGCGTTCACCGTTGATCGAGTAGATCATGAAGATGACTGCATCCAACGCGCGATCCAGATCGGCATCGTCAAAGACGATGACCGGGTTCTTGCCGCCCAGTTCCAGATGCATCCGCTTAAGAGTATCGGCGCCCTGTTTCGTGATGATACTACCCGTGCGGCTTTCACCGACAAAGGCGATGGCTTTGATCAGCGGATGTTCGGTCAACCGTTTGCCGACATCCGGACCAAAGCCGTTCACCGTATTCAACACTCCTTTGGGCAGACCTGCCTCTTCGGCAATTTCCACCAGCAGACGGGCAGAAAGCGGTGAATCCTCCGCTGGTTTGTGGACCACTGTGCAGCCAGCGGCCAGTGCCGGAGCAATTTTCCAGGTCGACAACATGAACGGCGTATTCCATGGGGTGATCACCCCAACGGGGCCGATCGGAACGCGGGTGGTGATGTTCATCAGCGTCGGCGATTTCAGGTGCTGGCCATCCCGCGCCTGAACCACCTGATCAGCAAAATAACGGAAGTTTTCGGCGCCGCGCAGTGCCGCCTTTGACATAAACCGCAGAGTCTGACCGGTATCCCAGCACTCACAGAGGGCAATTTCTTCCGCTCTGGCCTCGATGGCATCCGCAACATTCAACAGGATGCGGCGGCGTTCAGTGGCAGGCAGGTCACGCCAATCAGCAAAGGCATCATGCGCGGCTTGTGCTGCCGCATCAACGTCACCCGCTGTGCCATAGGCAACCTCGCAAATCACTGATTTATCCACCGGAGAGATTGATTGGAACACACCAGCCGACCCATCCCGATCCTCACCCGCGATCCGGTTCTTGATACCTGTTTCCCTGAAGCGGGCGAGGAAGCTAGCAAGCTTTTCTACGTTCTTGTTCAGATCACTCATGATCGTGCCTCCAGATGGTCTCGGATCGTTCCAGTTTTAGGGGAAAGGTCGGGGTCGATGTCGCGCATCTCGAGCGACAGCGCGATGGAATGTCGTGTCATGGCGGGATCCAGGTAGGCTCGGACCGCTTCGAAAATGCGGCGTGTCGCGTCTTTCTTTACGTCGTCGGGTCGGCCCGCGCGCAGACGGATCGAGATATCGACGAAGCCATGCGCAGGATTGCCGTCGGCAATCGCATAATGATCAACACGTGTTGCGCGGACGCGAATGCCCGGCATCGGGAATGTCTCGATCCCAGCTGCGGTTTTTCGGATGCATTCGCATAGCCCAGCGATGTCGACACAATCGTCAAGATTGCCAGAATACTCGACATGAAAATGCGGCATGTTTCCTCTCCTTATAGTTAACATGTTTACTATTAAAAGTCACCCCCGTCAAGAGCTTGCTTTGTTAATCTTTGCAATTCCATAATTGACACAATAGAAGGCAGCATGAACACACAAAGCCACACCAAAAGCACATCCAGATCCCTTCCGATTGCGTTGTTGCGCGCCCGAGAAACCGTCATGGCACCCGTCAGGGATATGCTGCAGGGCATTCAGCTGACCGAGCAAAAGTGGCGCATCCTGCGGGTTTTAGATGAAATGGGCGAAGTGGAGCAGAGTGCCATCGCCAATGAGGCCTGCCTGTTGCTGCCCAGCCTTACACGCATTCTGCGCACAATGGAGGCTGATGAGCAGATCACACGCCGACAGGATAATCGGGACAAGCGGCGCACTATGGTGATGATCACTGATGTGGGCCGTCAGATCCTGAAAGAAAACCTTGCAACGTCTCTATCCATTTCCAACAGTATCGAGGCGCAGATGGGTCGGGAAAAGCTGGATAACCTGCTGGATCTGCTTGAAGAACTGCAAGCCGTCAAAGTTTGACCCCGCCTCGGAAGGCAGGGTCTCAAAATCCCTCAAAGACTAGCCAGCCCGCTGTCCAGTGCCGACAGGATCTTTGCTACATCGTCCGATGTAACAATCAGCGGGGGTGACAGGATGATATTGTTGCCGGATACACGGACCATCACACCATCTTCATAGGTCTCTTTTTGCACCTGCAATGGCAGATGTTTGGCAATCGGTGCTTTGGTTGCCCGATCCGACACCAGCTCCAGTGCGCACATCAGGCCCTCTCCACCACGCACATCCCCAATAATGTCGTGCTTATCCGCCAGTTTTCTAAGTCCTTCAAACAGCTCATCCCCACGGGCAGCTGCATTTTCCCAGATTCTCAAACGATTGATTTCTGACAGCGCAGCAAGTGCTGCTGCCGCACCTACGGGGTGGCCGGAATAGGTGTAGCCCTGATCAATCGACGCTTTGCCAGAGGTATCACTTTCGAACACTTCCGCGACCGAACCTGAAATCATCACGGCGCCAAACGGGAAATAGCCGTTGGTGATGGCTTTGGCCGTAGTCATGATATCGGGTTGAACACCCCAATGCCGCGCACCGCTTTCGCTTCCGGTACGGCCAAATGCAGTGATGATCTCGTCCGAGATCAGCAGAATTCCGTGTCTTGAACAAACCTCGCGCACCATCGGCATAAAGCTTTTGTGCGGCGGAATCACCCCACCAGCGCCTAGAACCGGCTCCATTATGAAGGCGGCGATCGTGTTGGCGCCTTGAAATGCGATTTCAGCCTCAAGCGCCTTGACGCAAAGCTGTGCCAAACGCGCAGGATCGGATTCGTCGAACGGGTTGCGATAGGTCCATGGGGCGGGCACGTGGAAACAACCGGGCATCATGGGTTCGTAAACTGCACGGAACTTCTGGTTTCCATTGACCGAGGCGGCCGCGAAATGGGTGCCGTGATACCCCTGCTTCAGGCTGATGAATTTGGTGCGGCCTGCTTCGCCGCGCAGTTTGTGATACTGACGCGCCAGTTTCAGTGCGATCTCAACGGAATCCGACCCACCCGAGGTGTAGAAAGCGCGCGTCAGGCCATCCGGGGCAAAGAACTGCGCCAGTTCATATGACAGTTCGATGGCCTTGTCGTTGCTGGTGCCGCGGAAGGTCGAGTAATAAGGCAACGTGATCAACTGATCCGTGATGGCCTGTTTTACCGGATCGCAGGAATAGCCCAAGTTTACGTTCCACAGACCACCCACGGCGTCGATGGCCTTGTGACCATCCACATCGATGATGCTGACCCCTTCACCACCCGTCAGAATGGTAGGCGGATTGTTCCGGCTGTCCGCCGGGTGCGCCATCGGGTGCCAGAAATACCGGGCGTTATTTTCCTTGAGGAAGTTGGAGTCTTTCATGTCACGATTCT
Source organism: Ruegeria halocynthiae (assembly GCF_900106805.1). GTDB lineage: Bacteria > Pseudomonadota > Alphaproteobacteria > Rhodobacterales > Rhodobacteraceae > Ruegeria > Ruegeria halocynthiae. The sequence continues at coordinate 119,149 of NZ_FNNP01000002.1, read as the reverse complement.
CCGGGGAATTGTCCACCATTGCTCAGGGGTGGAACTCGGTTGGGAAAGTCTCGGGCATCTGGCCGCCAAAATTTGCGGTCAGATCGCGCGAGAGAGATTGAAGCGAGTTCAGAATCACGGGCAAGCGATCGCTGGTGGCCCGAATTTCTGGAACGGCAATCGAGATTGTCCCTAGGGCGACTTGGCTGATGCCAAAGATTGGTGCAGCAAATCCAAACACCCCTTCTTCATAACTACCATTGCTGTTAGACCACCCCGCCCTCTGGATCAGCGTCACCTTTTCTCTGATCTGATCCGGATCTGTCAGCGTGGTGGCGGTGAAGCGTTCCTGCTTTTCCATGTCCAGATGGTCTCGCAGGTATGACGGGCCAAACCCAAGCATACACAGGCCCGCGGCGGTTGCGTTGATCGGAATAACTTCGCTGGGGTCCAGGCTGACCCGGACACTGTGCCGCGTCGTCTCAACAACCACAGCGGTCTGCAAAGTATCCTTTTCCAGCAAAGTAAGATGCAGGCTTTCACCGACCTCCAGCATCGCCGCCTGCATTTTCTGACGTGCGCCTTCGAGGCCAGGCCTGGCAATTTCACGCAGTGCTGCAAGTCGCACTGCTGCAGGTCCGATGGTGTATGTTTTCGACTGCGGGTTTTGTTCGATCAGTCCGAATTCTTCGAGCGCACGCAGGTGACGCAGGGCTGTCGCTTTGTTCAATCCGGACAGGCGCGCGATTTGACTCAGGCCGATTTCGGCCAGCGAGCTTGAAAACAGGTCCAGCATTTTCAACGCGTTAAGCGCGGTACCCATGTGTTTTGCCTCCTCCAGCTGAGGTTATACTTGACAGAATGAACTTAACAAAGCAAGATTATTATTGCTAACACGGTTCAAATAATGAACCTTTACTGGGAGGAGCAAATGAAAAAAATTATTGCGGCAACCTTGATGGCAGCCTCGGCAACCGCCGCTATGGCGGAATATCCTGAGAAGCCCGTATCCTTTGTGGTTCCTTGGCCTCCGGGCGATCTTGAGGACGTTCTGACCCGTATGATCGCCGATGAATTCCAAGCGATGTATGGTGTTCCTGCCGCTGTTGTGAACAAACCCGGCGGTGGCGGCGGCCCATTCCCCGGCGCGGTCGAGGTCGCGACTGCCCCGGCAGATGGATATACGGTGGGCTCTTTCGTCACCGACGTTCCGATCGGCGGGCCCGAGATCGGTATTCCGGAACTCAGCCCGAACCCGTTCGAGCCGATCGGCATCTTCATGACCTATCCGTTCGTCATTGCCGCCAGCAAGGACGCCGCGTTCCAGAACTGGGATGAACTGGTCGCCTATGGCAAAGAAAACGATGTGGCGCTGGGTCACTTCGGCTCGTTCCTGCCACCCACCCAGGTGACATTCTCGGCAGCGATCCAGTCAGAGTTCGACTTTGCCAGCGAAGCCGCGTTTGATGCGCTGGATTGCAATACGCTGGCCTCGGGCGATGTGGACGTCATCAACACCACGCTACAACTGATCCTGCCCTGCATGGACAAGGTGAACGTCCTTGCTTCCATCGGCAATGAACGGATCAGCCTGACGCCCAATGCTCCCACGGTTGCAGAAATCCACCCGGAGCTGAATCTGGCGCTGTGGAACGGTTTGTTTGTTCACAAGGACGTACCGGTAGATGCGCGCGAAAAGATTTCAGCTGCTGCCCAAAAGGCGCTGCAGTCTGACAAAGCACAAAACCTGATCGGTGAAACCGGTGTTCTGATCTATTGGCAGAACGCCGAGGAATCGCAGGCGCAGATCGAGGCCGATACGCAGACGATCGGCAAGATCACGGAAATTCTGGGCGAATAACCCCCAGATCAGGGCGCGGGAAGAAATCCCCGCGCCTTTGTTTTGGGATGGGAGGGAAAAATGATCGCAAAAACGCTTCAGGACATGTTCAAGCGATATCGCCGACCAGGTGACGTTGTGTTTGCCGTACTATTCATGGTCTTCTCGGTGTTTCTGCTATCTCAACTTGGCGAACAGACGCAGGTCGTCAAGCGCACCAAATGGTTCGCGCAACCAGGTTTGTGGCCCACAGTGGCTGTATGGTGCATGGTCCTGTTCAGCTTTCTGCATTGGCTCAGCTCGGCCATTTCCGACCGGATCGACGGTCGCTGGAGCGAGGTCGGGTTCTGGGTAAGGTCGCTGGAATATGTCGCCTATTTCCTGATCTATGTGCTGCTGGTGCCTAAGTTGGGATATCTGCCATCCACCATGTTATTCGCGGTCTTCCTGACCATGCGCTCAGGGTTTCGCGGATCGGGTGCAATCGGCATCGCGGCATTGTTCGGGTTTGTCGTCACCATCGTGTTCAGAGGGTTTCTGCAAGTGAAAATCCCTGCGGGCGCCGTCTATGAATATTTGCCAGACTCTGTCCGCGCCTTTGCGCTGACCTATCTGTAAAGGGACCATCATGGAAACGCTTCTGTCCGGTGTTTCGATCCTGCTGCAGTGGCAGGTCATTGTCGCGCTGCTGATCGGTTCAATTGGCGGTGTCATTATTGGCGCCCTGCCAGGAGTAGGGGCAGCCGTTGCCATCGCGATCCTGCTGCCCGCCACCTTTTCTTTCGAACCCATCGTAGGCCTGACCCTGTTGCTGGGCATTTATGGGTCCTCCATGTATGGCGGTGCGATCCCGGCCATTCTGATCAATACGCCGGGCACAGCTGTCAATGCGCTCACCACCTATGACGGTTATCCCATGACCAAACGTGGTCAGGGCCACAGGGCGCTGTCGCTGGCCTATTCGGCCTCATTCTTCGGAGGTGTCTTTGCGATCATCTGCCTGATGGTGCTCTCGCCAGTGCTGGCGTTGATTGCACCACAATTCGGTAGCCGAGAGATTTTCCTGGCCGCACTGTTAGGCATTATTCTGGTCGTGCTTGCGCATCGCGGTCAGATTTTTTCTGCGGGCATGCTGGCAGCTTTCGGTGTTTTCCTGAACACGGTCGGCCTCGAACCGGTCAAATACACCCGTCGTTTCACTTTTGATCAAAGCTGGCTGGCATCGGGCATTGACCTGATTGTTGTCGTTCTGGGTCTGTTTGCGCTGAGCCAGGCGTTTCTGCTGCTTCTGGAAAAGAACCACGCACCACAGGACACCCACGTCAACGGCAATATCTTTGCCGGTTTGAAAGAATTGCTGGGCCTGAAAAGGGTTGCAACCGTATCTTCAAGCATTGGTGTGCTTATGGGCATGGTGCCGGGAACGGGTGAGTTTACCTCGCAGTTCCTGTCCTACACCTATGCTCAGAAAACGTCGAAAGACCCCGAAAAATTCGGCGATGGCTCACCCGAGGGTCTCGTCGCATCAGAAGCTGCAAACAACGCGGTTCCGGGCGCGGCAATGATCCCCCTTCTTGCTCTGGGCATCCCCGGAGAAGCACTGACTGCAATGATGTTGTCGGTTTTCTATGTCCATAACGTGATTCCTGGTCCGCAATTGTTCGAACATCAGATGGATTTTGTTATGGCGCTTTACATGGCGTTGATCATCCTGAATGTGATCGTTCTGGTATTCCTGCTGTTTTCGACAAACTTGCTGCTCAAGATCATCCAGATTCCCACACGGTTTCTGGGCGTGATGATTCTGATTTTGGCTTTTGTCGGCGTCTATAGTCTGCGCAATTCGATTACCGATTGCGCCATTGCTGCGGGATTTGGTGTTTTCGGCCTGATCCTCAAACGGCTAGATTTGCCGATCGTACCGATCATACTCGGCATGGTTCTGGGCGGCATCATGGAAACCAAGCTGCGCAGCGCCATGGCGCGGGTCAAAACGCCGCTGGATTTCATTGACCGGCCCATTGCGGCAATTCTGTTCTGTCTGATCATACTGATCCTGATCCTTCATTTCCGCACGCTGTACTTCGAGTTCAAGAACAAACTCAGACCCGAACCCAAAGTACCCGCTGTGGATTCCGACCACCCGAACCAACAAGGATAGCTTTCATGGATCAGTCTTCCATCGATGCCTTGCGCGTGCAGGAGATCGCCCCACGCGGACACTTCATCAACGGCACATTCCATGCCGGAGAAACTGGCGCTCTGCACGAGGTGTTATCGCCCATCGATGGCCAGCCTCTGGCACATATCGCCGAAGGCAGCCCTGCGGATGTCAGTAGTGCCGTTCACGCCGCGCGGACCGCGTTTGATGATGGTCGATGGTCCCGTATGCCCCCGGCAGGGCGCAAGAAGGTTCTGCTGAAGCTGGCCGACCTGATCGAAGCCCACGCGCTTGAAATCGCGGTTCTGGGTGTGCGTGACAATGGCACCGAAATCAACATGGCGTATAAGGCCGAGGCACTCTCGGCTGCCGCTACCTTCCGGTATTATGCTGAAGCCATCGACAAGATATACGGCCAGATCGCGCCAACCAGTCACGACATTCTGGGTCTTGTGCATCATGCCCCGGTTGGCGTTGTTGGGGCAATTGTTCCATGGAACTTCCCGCTCATGATCGGAAGCTGGAAAATCGCGCCAGCCCTTGCGGCGGGGAACTCCATAGTCCTGAAACCTGCAGAAAGCGCGTCGCTCAGCCTGTTGAAAATCGCTGAGCTGGTGGCCGAAGCAGGTGTTCCTGACGGCGTGTTCAACGTGGTGACCGGGCGCGGTTCGGTCGTTGGGGAAGCGCTGGCTCTGTCCATGGATGTGGACATCATGGTCTTTACCGGATCGGGTGCGACAGGTCGGCGCCTGTTGGAATATTCGGCGCGATCTAATCTGAAACGCTGCTATCTGGAACTGGGCGGCAAATCTCCGAACATCGTCTTTGCCGATGCCCCCGATCTGGCCGAGGCAGCCAAAGTGTCAGCAGCCGGAATTTTCCGCAATTCGGGGCAAGTTTGCGTCGCCGGATCTCGCCTGCTGGTGCAGCAAGACATCTATGAAGAATTCGTCGCCGAGATCGCCCGCCATGCCAAGAACTTCCGGGTTGGTGACCCGTTGGACCTGACCAGCCAGATTGGTGCGGTTCACAGCCTGCGAGAACTGGAGGCCAATCTGGATTTCGTGACAAAGGCCGAAGCCGAGGGTGCCGAACGGCGCACCGGCGGTGAGCGTATCTTGGCCGAAACCGGCGGTTATTACATGGCCCCAACGGTAATGGCGGGCGTCAAGGAAACAGATAACCTATTCCAGAACGAGGTCTTCGGGCCGGTTCTGGCCGTGACCCCATTCAAGGATGAGGATGAGGCGATCCGTCTGGCCAACGCCACCGTCTATGGTTTGGCGGGAGGCGTCTGGACCTCGAACCTCAGCCGGGCGCATCGCATGGTAGCTGAAGTGCGGACCGGGGTCATGCATGTCAACACCTATGGCGGCTCGGATTTGACTGTTCCACTGGGGGGCGTGGGCCAGTCCGGGAACGGGCATGACAAGTCTCTGCACGCGTTGGAGAAATACTTCGATCTGAAAACCGCGTGGATAAAACTCTGATCAGGGGATGACTGTATGACGCTTCCTGCGAAATCTGCCGAACTCATCGAACGCAGGTCCAGATTCTTGGGGCCCAATGTCTCGACTTTTTATGATGAGCCTGTGCACTTTGTGAAAGGCGAAGACGTCTGGCTGTGGGATGCCGATGGGCGCAAGTATCTGGATTGCTATAACAATGTACCGCATGTGGGCCACTGTAATCCTCGGGTGGTCGAGGCGATCTGCCGTCAGGCTTCAACCCTTAACACCCACACGCGGTATCTGCATGACGGCATTCTGGACTACGTTGAAAAATTGACCGCTACGATGGATGCTTCGCTGGATACGGCCATCCTGACCTGCACCGGCTCCGAAGCCAATGACATCGCGTTGCGCATGGCCGAAGGCATGACCGGCAAACGAGGCATCATTGCCACCGACGCGACCTATCATGGCAATACCGCGCTGGTCAGTCAGTTGAGCCAATCCAATGTTCCAACCGTCGGGTTTGGATTGGACCACTATTTCCGATTTGTGAAAGCGCCCGACAGCTATCGCAACCCCGACCCGGATGGCACAAGATTTGCCGAAGCCGTCGCCGAACAGATTGCCGAACATGAAAAGGCTGGAACGGGCTTTGCTGCGCTAATCGTCTGTCCATATTTTCTGAACGAAGGCTTTCCCGATCACCCGGATGGCTGGCTGAAACCTGTGGCCGAGGTGGTGCGCAAAGCAGGTGGTCTGTTGATCTGTGACGAAGTTCAATCTGGTTTTGGTCGCACCGGGACACACATGTGGGCGCATCAGAAGATGGGCGTGGTGCCCGATATCATGACCATGGGCAAACCCATGGCAAACGGCCATCCGGTGGGCGGCGTGGCAACCCGCAGCGAGATTCTGGCAACGTTCCGAAAGGGGTATCGTTACTTCAACACCTTCGGTGGCAACCCTGTATCCTGCGCGGCTGCGATGGCGGTGTTGCAGGAAATTGAAGACCGGGATCTGGTCACAAACGCTCGAACTGTTGGGACACACGCCCGCACGCGGTTGAACAAGCTGCAGCAGAAATACGATTTTATCGGCGACGTGCGCGGCTCGGGGCTCATATTCGGGGCAGAAATGGTTCTGGACCGCACCAGCAAAGAGCCAGCCAGCGAATTTACCGATCGCGTCATCAACGCGATGCGTCATCGTGGGATCATTCACTCCAAGCTGGGGCGTCACAAAAACACGCTGAAGATCCGCCCGCCCATGCCGTTCTCGGTCGAAAACGCTGATCTTCTGTTCGATACTTTGGATGGCGTTCTGGCGGAAACGCCACTGATCTCATGAAACAGATTGTGGAACAGGCTCTGGCCCTGTGGGGAATGCGAGATGCCAAATGGTCGCTTGTGGCGGCTCGGGAGAACCACGTCTATCGAATTGATCTGGGGCAGACCGCCTATGCCTTGCGTCTGCATCGCGTGGGCCTGCGCTCTGACGCAGAACTTCGCTCAGAACTGCAATGGATGGCCGCACTCGGGGAAAAAGGCGTCGGCGTTCCAACGCCTGTACTCAGCACGGAAGGTTTGTATCTGCATCTTCTGCAAGGCATTCAGATCGACATGCTAGGCTGGTTGCCGGGGCGTCCTTTAGGGGCGACCGGATCGGGGATAGATCACGAAGACCGCACTGGGGTTTTTCATACGATTGGCCGGGAAATGGCCCGACTGCATAAAATCAGCGATGATTGGTCACCTCCGCCGGGATTTTCTCGCTGGTCGTGGGATCGACCCGGACTACTGGGCAAAACACCTCTCTGGGATCGCTTCTGGGAAAATCCGACACTTACTGCGGAGGATCAGGCGCTGTTTCTGCAGTTTCGCAAGGTCGCAGATCACAAGCTTCGGCATTTGGAAAGTAAACTGGATTATGGCCTGATCCACGCCGATCTTGTCCGCGAAAACGTCATGGTTGATAGCGATCGGGTATGGCTGATTGATTTCGATGATGCAGGATTTGGATTCCGCCTGTTCGACATAGTGACCACCCTGCTCAAGAATCTTGAAGAACCAGATTGTGACTTGCTGCGCGAGGCTTTGCTGACCGGGTACCGGACTGAACGGCAAATCTGCACCGAGCATCTTGATCTGTTCATGGCTTTGCGTGCTGCGACATATGTTGGATGGATATCATCCCGCCTTCAGGAAGATGGATCAGATCTGCGCAACACGCGGTTCATCGAAACCGCCCGGAACCTGTTGACCCGATATCTCGACACAACTCGCATAAATGGGAGGAACCAATGACCACAAAGACAATCCTGCTGATTGGGACCTACGATACCAAGGAACCCGAGATGCGGTTCATCGAAGAGGCGATCAAAGCGCAGGGCGCACATGTATTGACGATGGATGTCTCGGTATTGGGTGATCCCTCGGAGCCGACTGACATCTCTAAGCACGACGTTGCCCGCGCAGGTGGGATGAGCATCGATGAGGTCATTGCGCAAGGAGATGAAAACAAAGCGTTTCGCGTGATGTCCGCCGGTGCGGCGAAAACCGTTGCACAAGCCTATGCCGATGGCCGCTTTGATGGGATGCTGGCCACCGGTGGCACCATGGGTACCGATCTGGCCCTCGACTGTGCGCAGGCGTTGCCGATGGGTGTGCCGAAATACATCGTCTCAACGGTCAGTTTCTCTCCGCTGATCCCGCCACGTCGGTTGGCTCCCGACATTCAGATGATCCTCTGGGCCGGGGGGCTGTACGGTATGAATTCGATCTGCCAATCCTCGCTCATGCAGGCGGCCGGGGCTGTTGTCGGTGCTGCCAAAGCCGCCATTACGTCGGATCGCAGCAAGCCATTGGTTGGAATGACCAGCCTGGGCTCTTCCTGCCTTCGCTATATGAAAACACTCAAACCCGCACTGGAAGAGCGCGGATTTGAGGTCGCCGTTTTTCATTCGACTGGAATGGGCGGCATGGCATTCGAGAAACTGGCTGGCGAAGGCACATTTGCCTGCGTGATGGATTTTTGTATGCAGGAGTTCGGCAACCTTATGGCGGGCTCTGTTGTCTCCAGCGGTGAAGATCGCGTTACCAATGCCGGACGTGTGGGCACTCCGCAGTTGGTCGCTCCGGGCGCGCTGGACCTTCTGGATTTTGCGGGTTGGCAGGATATTCCAGATCAATATGCTGATCGACCATTCCATGAACATAACCGCCTGATCAAAAGCGCGGTTTTCAATGGGGATGAGCGTCGCGCCTGGATACGCGAGCTTGCCAATCGGCTGGAGGCAGCAACCGGTCCTGTTCATTTCTTCTTGCCGGTTCAAGGCGTCGAAGCCTGGGACAAGGAAGGCGAAGAGGCGCATGATCCACAAGCTTTGGCGGACATGGTGGAAGAAGCCCAAAAGGTCATGCCGGGTCGGGTTTCGATGACCGAGGTCAATGCACATATCAACGATGCAGAGTTCTGCGATAGCGTTCTGGCACAGTTCGACAAATGGGTCACAGAAGGTGTTATCGTCAAATAGAGATGCGCGCAGTATCTTGAAGCTTTTTGGATAAGCGCGAACCGATTGTTCAATCGAGCTTGGTTGGGGACAATCCAACCATTCATGTACGGTATGCAGGGTGCACTGCTTAGCGGCGCCTCAATTCTTGCCACGATTGCGGCATTGGCGCAGCCTCAGTGCCTTGGAAACCATAACCGACTATAGTGTTTGGCCGGGCTTGGTCACTAACGTATCTGCAATCGCAAAAAACCTGTTTAGGTTCTGTCAACTGACCCACAGCGCGGTTTTGGTACGCTTAGTCGCTTGAAAGCTCTTTGGCGGATAATATTGACAATTTTACACGGGAATTATAGGGCGAGGCGATGACTGGCCACTTGGCTTGTCAGCCAGATTGCGTTTGATTTCCCTATTACGTGATCCAGCCAATTCTCATGAACAATCAAAATATCCGCTGCGGTCATCAAGACTGTGCCGGCATATGAGGTGGATGGCTCAATGGCGCTTGCAGAACCAGCTGGAAATCAAATGTGATGACAGTACATCCTGAATTTCCCCAACGCTCGGAAACACCTATTCCAAGTCTGACATACGACGCCATCCGGATGGCCCTGAAGCATGAGGCAACCACCCGTAATATGATGGACCAAACAGATACCCATGCAGAGATAACGGTTCAGATCAAGAGGGGTATGCTTTCATTCTCGCCAACCAACGAGGATGTCTTGGCCCATGGGAATTCCGCACCCGATACCATCGGGCAAGTTATCCTTCTGGCGGATGAAAGTGCGGATTGGACATATCCGATCCATGCGCCGGGCGGAGTCTCGATAATCTGGCACAATCATTCCGAGGGTACAGACTTCGCAGCGCCTGCGATCAACGGGGCCCTAACAACGCCCGACCATTACCTTTGGGTCGCCTGCGAGAAAAGTGACGCTCTGCGGATGCGCGGGGTCTTCAAAAACACCAGCAGTGTTCCCGCTCAATCCCATATCTTGGCCTATTGGAGCCGCTCATGAACCTGCGAATGATTCTTCTGGCCACCCTTGTGACCATCCCTGCCCCTCTTGCTGCGCAAATAACGCAAACCGAGCCCAAAGTGTCGACGCAAAGCCCCGCTCTGGCGGATACGATACCGTCGCAAGCAGAGGTCGCCGCCCCGACCATTGCCCCGGCGCCGTTGCCCGTCGACGCAACAGATGCCGGACTTGGTGAAACACCAACTCTCCTTCCGCCAACCGAACCCCTCGCGCCGCAGCAAGAGGTCTGGCAAACCGCACAGGATGCCTCGGAACGGGCGACTGCCTTTTTGCAAAACGGTGGGCCTTCGATCTGGGTCATCGCGGCACTGTCGGTGATTACGGCAGCTCTGATCCTGTGGAAGATCTGGCGGTTGGCACTGATCGGTGCCTGGTCCCGCGGTAAGGCCGGACAAGCATTAAAGCTGTTCGAGCGCGGAGATATCAATGCGGCACTGGCCATTGTCGACAATCGCAGAGGTATCCGATCAAAGGTTGTCGCAAACGCGATCCGTGCGATCCACTACCTGCCAGAAGACCGCGCACGTGAGGAAACCGCCCGTGTTGCAAAGCGCGAGATCGCGCAGGCAGGGATTGGTTTACGGGCGCTGGAACTGATTGCCACCATTGCGCCCTTGCTGGGTCTTCTTGGCACGGTTCTGGGCATGATTACTGCTTTTCAGGCCCTTCAGCAGGCCGGAAATCGCGCCGATCCGGCGCTGTTGGCCGGTGGCATCTGGGAGGCTCTTCTGACCACAGCCGCCGGTATGGCGGTCGCCATTCCCGCCTCAGCGGCGCTGACATGGTTCGAAGCGGTGATCGAGCGCATCCGCCGCGATGTCGAAGATGGCGCTACGCGTTTGTTCGTGGCCGGAGCTCGTATTGACCTAAAACTGGCTGCGGAATAGATCCATGCAGTTCGCACCGCCCGGCAGACCAAAGCGTAAGCCCAGCCTCACCCCGATGATCGACGTGGTGTTTCTGCTGTTGGTATTCTTCATGCTGGCGTCCCGGTTCGGAGCAGACGCCATGCTGCCATTTCCGCTGACGTCGACAGGTGGGGAATACACCGGCCCTCCGCGGCTGATCGATGTCTACCCGGACAGGGTGACACTGAACGGGGTCGAAACGGCTGATCTGCCACAAGCGCTGGCACCGTTGATACAATCGCCGACAGATATGCTGATCCTGCGCGGCCAGGACGGCGCCAGCCTGCAGCGCATCGTGACTGTGACCGAGAATTTGCGAAAGGCCGGTTACAGTTCGGCCGTTCTGGTGGAGTAGAGTGATGGATTTTTCAACTCCGCCCCGCCGTCCGCATACCGAGTCAATCGTGCCGATGATCAACGTGGTGTTCCTGCTGCTCATCTTTTTCCTGATGACTTCAAACCTCGCCAGACCCGAACCCTTTGATGTCACTCCACCCGCCGCAACATCGGACACTGAACCCGAAGTTGAACATGTCCTCTATGTCGATAAATCGGGCAAAACATCATTTGAAGGTGCCGAAGGGGTGGCGGCGTTGACAGCTATCAGCGCCCTGAGTGCCACCAATCAGGTCATTCAAGTTCGCGCCGATGCAGAACTAGAAGCACGCGTGCTGGCCGGGCTGTTACAAAAGCTTGTGGCTGCAGGCCTGTCACGCGTTGAATTGAGTGTGACCGCACGATGAAACACGGCCTCGAACTTTGCATATTTGTGATCCTTGCCATCACCCTGCACGTTCTGGCGTTCGTGCACGGCGCGCGATCCGGTCAACAAGCCGCTGGCAGCAACGGAGATGCGATGGTTTCGATCCAGGCCGCTGCCCCCACTGTGGTCGATATGGTCAAAGCCTGGGAGCGGTCACCTGTGGCCATGCCAATCCTGCAAGATCAACTTGCCGCACCCCAGCCGATCAAAGTTGAAACACCAATGGTACCGCAGATCGAGCTGGCTCCCGCGCCAAATGCGACAGTGCGCACGGCAATTGTGCAGCCCGAGATAGAACAGAAAATTGAGGTCAACATTACTCCACCCCCACCGCCGGAACCCGAGGTCGAGGTTAAGCCCCGGGCCGACACGCGCCCCGAACCCCGACCTGAGCAGAAACAATCTAATGAAGGTTTGAAGGCCAAACAGACCTCGGTGGGACGGCGGAAGGAAATCGCAGCCGGGTCTGGCGGATCGACGCAGGCCGGGGCAGGTAATGCCAAGGTTACAACCGGCGACCCGGGCAAAATGGCTAAGTTGCAGGCTGTGTGGGGCGCTAAAATCCGGGCGCGTATTGATCGTAACAAACGCTATCCGCGTAGATCGAAAACCAGCGGTGATGTAACGATCGAGCTGCAGGTTTCGCGTGACGGTCGACTGATCAGCTATCGATTGAGAAAATCCTCAGGTGTGCCTGAACTCGACAAGGCGGCAATGGATGCTGTGGCCCGCGCGAGACGGTTTCCCAAAGCGCCAAAAGAACTTGTAGGTAATGCTTTCAGGTTCAGAGTCCCAATGAAACTCGCCAGACGGCAGTGAAATGCACATTGGATCAAGATCGAACCTAAGTTGATAATCCGGCTGATCCAATTTTGGATCTTACGATAGGCAGATAAAGTTAATCAGTGTCTTTCAGCCCGGATCTGACAACATAGACCAGTGCCGCGGCAAACAGGACAGCCATAGCGTACCAGGTCAGCGCGTATGATAGATGAGAGTTGCTGAATCGGACCACCGTCAGCCCTCCGCGCGGCCAATCGCCCGTTCCGGTCAGATGGTCGGCATCAAGAAAATAAGGCAAAGTGCTCCTAAACCCGCGCGCCTCTGACATGGCCTGCGTATCCCGTGACACCCAGCGATCTGCGTCAGGCCTGTTGCGCTCCATCAGAGTGCCGCCGGGGGAATCGGGTCTCAGCAAGCCAGTAATCGGAGCCAACGGTGCTGCCCATTGCGCAGGGTCTCTGCGATCGGGCGGAACAAAACCCCGGTTCACCCAGAGGATACCTGCTTCGGTCTGCATCGGTGACATCACCCAATACCCTGGCCCGATCTCGGTGACCGCCTTGATCAGTATCGGAGCGGCATCCAGAAATTCGCCGTCCACCGAGACACGGAGATAGGCGTGCAGATTAGGATCAAACTGCGCGGGCATATCTGCCGGATCGCCGAATGCACGGGCACCAACCACGGCAATCAGGTCCTGTTTCCACCCGAGCCGACGCATTTGCCAATTGCCCAACAGTACAAAGACAACAATTAGCGCTGCCGACAGAACCAGCAGCACAACCGTGACCCAAAGGGGTCTCCGGGGCACAGTTTGTGCGCTCATGGTAGGTTGCGGACCCGTTCTATCTGCTCATGCGCAGGCATCATGTTTTCATCGAGGTTGAACATCACCCAGATCGACCCCGCCATCACAATGACCAACAACAGGACCGTCAGGCCCATCGACATCGCCTGCCAGCCTGCCTCGACCTTCAGCGAGACATGCAGGAAATAGTGGATGTGAACCAGCATCTGCATCGCGCCCAGCGTGAAGATGATCGCTACCGCCCAGCCCGTACTGTCCATCACGTCACCCAACACGATCCAGAACGGGATCAGGGTCAGGACAACCGACAGAAGAAAGCCAATCATGTAGGATTTGAAGGTGCCGTGGCCCCCTTGCGCGTGATCGCTCATAGCAGAACCCCCGTCAGGTAGACCAAAGAGAAAACACCGATCCAGATCAGATCAAGGAAGTGCCAGAACAGGCTCAGGCACATGACCCTACGTTTGTTTTCATGGGTCAGCCCGTGTAGCCCAAGTTGGGTCAGCAGGACGACCAGCCAGATGCTTCCACCCAATACGTGCAGACCATGTGTGCCGACCAGAAAGAAGAACGATGACAAAAATGCACTGGCCATCGGGGTTGCTCCGATATGCCAGAGGTGGATGAATTCCTTCAGTTCCAGAAACAGGAAAGCTGCTCCGAACAACCCGGTAACGATCAGCCACAAGACCGTACCACGCAGGTCATTCACATCCATGCGGAGTACTGCGAACCCATACGTGATTGACGAAAACAGCAGCATAAAAGTTGCCACAAGGATCATGTCAACTTCGAACAAGTCCACCGGAGCGGGACCGGCCGCATAGTTCTGGCCCAATACCGCATATGTGGCGAACAGGATTCCGAAGATCAGGCAATCGCTCATCAGATAGATCCAGAACCCAAGCATGGTTCCGGTTTCGTGGTGTTCCGCATGATCGTGATGCGAGTCCTCAATCACGTAGAACTCTTTTGGCGTTTCGATTGTTGTATCGCTCATTATTCCGCAGCCCCTGTCAGCTGTTGAGTCCGCTGGCTTTCAATTTCACGCACCTCGTCCGCAGGGACATAGTAGTCGCGGTTGTAGTTGAACGTATGCCCGATGCCATAGAGCAACGTTGCCGCAAAACTCAGGATTGCCAGCCACCATACATGCCAGACCAATGCAAAGCCCATCACGGTCATGAACCCGGCCATAACGATCCCCGTCGCCGTATAGCGCGGCATATGGATCGGTATGAACCCGTCGATAGGGCGAACAAACTCCTCACGCTTCATCTGGGTGAAGGCATCCAACTCATGAACACGCGGGGTAAAGGCGAAGTTGTAATAAGGCGGCGGTGATGAGGTCGACCATTCCAGCGTCCGTCCGTTCCATGGGTCACCCGTGGCATCGCGCAATTCGTCTCGTTTCAGGATCGAAACGATGATCTGGATGATGAAGGCACCGATTCCGGCGGCGATGAACAGCGCTCCGATCAGCGCGAGGACAAAATATACGGAATAGAACGTATCCTCGAACTGGCTGATACGGCGGGTCACCCCCATCAGGCCCAGGACGTAAAGCGGCATGAAGGCCAGATAAAAGCCGATCAGCCAGCACCAGAAACTGACCTTGCCCCAGAACGGCGCCAGCTGAAAGCCAAACGCCTTAGGCCACCAATAGATGATGCCGGCAAAGATGCCGAAGACGACACCACCGATGATCACATTGTGGAAATGCGCGATCAGGAACAACGAGTTATGCAGGACGTAATCCGCAGGCGGCACTGCCAGCAGAACACCTGTCATGCCTCCGATAACGAAGGTCAACATGAATCCCATGACCCACAACATCGGTGTTTCGAACCGGATGCGGCCTTTGTACATGGTAAACAGCCAGTTGAAGATCTTGGCGCCCGTCGGGATCGAAATGATCATCGTGGTGATGCCAAAGAACGCGTTCACATTTGCCCCTGCGCCCATGGTGAAGAAATGGTGCAACCAGACGATGTAGCTGAGCACCATGATCACACAAGTCGCATAGACCATTGAGGTATAACCGAACAGGCGCTTGCCTGTGAAAGTCGGTACGATCTCTGAGAAGATTCCAAATATGGGCAGAATCAGAATGTAAACCTCGGGGTGGCCCCAGATCCAGATCAGGTTTACATACATCATCGGATTGCCGCCGAGATCATTGGTGAAGAAATGAGTGCCCAGATAGCGATCCGCTGTCAGCAACGCCAAAGTTGCTGTCAGCACAGGAAAGGTCGCCACAATCAGGATGTTGGTGCACAAAGCTGTCCAGACAAAGACCGGCATCTTCATCAGCGTCATGCCTGGCGCGCGCATCTTGACGATGGTCACCACAAGGTTGATTCCTGATAGTGTCGTTCCGATCCCGGCGATGTTCAGCGACCAGAGGTAATAGTCCATCCCCACACTCGGGCTGTAATCCAGCCCCGAGAATGGGGCATAGGCCAGCCAACCTGCAGTGGAAAACTCGCCAACAAAAAGCGAAATCATGATCAACACGGCGCCCGAGACCGTCAGCCAGAAACTCAGATTGTTCAGGAACGGAAACGCCACATCACGTGCACCGATCTGCAGCGGCATAACATAGTTCATAAAGCCGGTGACAAAAGGCATTGCCACGAAAAAGATCATGATCACGCCGTGCGCGGTAAAAATCTGGTCATAGTGGTGCGCATTCAGATAGCCTTCACCCCCGCTGGCGGCCATAGCCTGATGCAACCGCATCAGCAGCGCATCGGCAAATCCGCGCAACAGCATGATCAGACCCAGAACCATATACATGATCCCGATCTTCTTGTGGTCGATGCTGGTGAACCATTCTTTCCACAGATACCCCCAGAGCCGGAAATAGGTCAGCGCCCCAACCACAGCGATGCCACCCAGAGCAACGGCTATAAAAGTGTAGAAAATAACCGGCTCGTAAAAGGGGAACACCCCCCAGGACAGCTTGCCAAAGATCGGATCGACGCCCGAAACGTGGGTAATTCCATCAGCAGCTTCATGAGATAGCGACATCGCGTTATCTTTCCGTATCTTATTCGTTTCAGATCAATTTGCCACAGCCGGGGGCACCAGCGTCATTGCAGTAATGATTTCATCCTGACGGATGCGCATCTCGGGGCGGATCATCGCCATCAATGCACCCGGATCATCTGCCGAACAGATGCCGCGGAACAACTCACGGTTCCACAGTCCCTCAAGGCCGCCGCCACCCAGCGCATCCACCATCATCATGTCGTTGACGCACAGTGAGTTATCATCAATGCAAAGATTGACAATCTTATCCCAGAGGCCCTCTTCGACCGAGTTATAATACGTCACCGGATGCGCGATGCTGGGTTGATTCAGCTGTGCGATGGTGTCTCGATCCAGAATGGTCCCCTGCGCGCGCACCTGTTGGATCCAGGCATCGAAGTCTGCCTCCGATTTCCCGTGGAATTTGAAATGCATCTGCGAGAACCCCTCGCCGCTATAGTTGGCCGAGAACCCCTTGTAGGTACCAGGCTCGTTGATGATAGCGTTTAATTCGGTCTGCATTCCGGACATCGCATAAATCTGTCCGGCCAGTGCGGGTACGAAGAAAGAGTTCATAACGGTGGTCGAGGTGATTTCGAACTTGATCGGACGGTCCACAACCGCCGCCACCTCGTTAACCGTGGCGATACCTTGTTCAGGGTAAATAAACAGCCACTTCCAATCCATGGCCGAAACCTGAATCACCATGGGCTCAACATTCGGATCAATCTCTTGCCCGTCAGAAAGACGGCGCAGCGGCTCAAACGGGTCCAGCCGGTGTGTCGCGACAAAAGTCAGGCCAGCAAGGCAGATGATGATGGCAAGAGGCACAGACCAGATAATGATCTCGAGACTGGTAGAGTGGTCCCAGTCGGGCTCATACGTCGCGTTCTTGTTCGATTCACGATACTTCCAGGCAAAGAACACGGTCAGCGCCATGACAGGTAGAATGATGATAAGCATCAGGACCGTTGAATAGATAATCAGATCGGCCTGTTGGGTCGCGACGTCTCCTGACGGATTTAGAACGACCATATCGCATCCGGACAGGGCAAATAACGACAGCAGGACTATTGCAGGCATTGAACGCTTCATGTTTTGCGTCTCTTGGCTCGGTTTTTGACTGAAAGATTGCTAGGCTGGCGAGACAATTTATAGACCTCCGCGTGCGCGGCCTCTTGTGCGGGTTTTTCTTCCGTGCTGCAATGCGACAAAAGATGACCCACGAAAATACCTTTGGCGTGACGCTCCGGAAACCATGGGTCGAAACAGGAGTATAGCATGTCCAGCGTTGACAACCCACAACGACACACAGCGACAATTGACGAAGTTATAACCACGGTCGTTATGGCGCGTGTAACTGATTTCTTTGGTTTTTTTGTCTATGCAATCGCGTCTGCATTGGTGTTTCCGCGACTGTTCTTCCCGATGCTCGATCCCTTGAACGGCACGCTGGCATCCTTTGCAATATTCTCGCTGGCGTTTTTGGCAAGGCCCGTAGCTAGCCTTGCTGGTCGGACATTGCAGTACAAGATCGGCCGCGTCGGCAAGGTGACACTGGCCCTTTTGCTGTTGGGTACATCCACCGTAGCCATCGGTTTGCTGCCCGGATATGAAAAGATCGGCTGGCTTGCCCCCGTATTTCTGGCGGTTTTACGAATCCTTCAGGGGCTGGGTCTAGGCGGTGCCTGGGACGGGCTGACGCTGCAACTGCAAAACGCGGCGCCTGAGCATCGCAAAGGTCTCTATGCAATGGTGCCTCAACTGGGTGGACCCATCGGGTTTGTGGTCGCCGCATCGATTTTCTTTGTCCTGAACGGTTTCCTGACAGATGAAGAGTTTCTGAAATGGGGCTGGCGTTTTGCCTTCTTCGCCGTGATGGCCGTGAACGTGGTTTCGCTCTATGCCCGTGTTCGGTTACTGAATGCGGATCTGGGTGTTGATCCCGAGGTCATCACCTCGGCCCCCCTGCCCGAACTGGTCAGGAATGAGGGTAAAACCATCTTCCTCTCTGCCTGTCTGCCTCTGGCCAGCTACGCGCTGTTCCACATGGTAACAGTCTTTCCACTGGCCTTCGCCGCAATCTATGAGCGGTTTGAGATCACCGAGGTTCTGACAATTCAGCTGATTGGTGGCGCGCTGGCGATTCTGACCGTGATCGCATCAGGCATTCTGGCTGATCTCTACAATCGCCGCACGGTGATTGCCCTCAGCACCCTGCTGATCGTTATCCTGAGCCTGATGATAGGCACACTGGCGCATTACCCTTATGTCTTCATCTTGTTTGGCTTCATGATCCTTGGGCTGTCTTATGGTCAGGCCGGCGCTGTCGTTCCGAAACGATTTCCCAAGCGATATCGATATTCGGGCTCGGCAATGGCAACCAACCTGTCATGGATCATCGGCGCAGCATTTGCACCCTTGGTTGGCATCGGCCTGACAGCACTATTGGGACTATGGGCGGCAGGGCTGTACCTGCTGTCCGGAGCAATTGTCACATTTGGTGCGCTACACCTGCTGAACCGGCGCGAAGCCACAGGGCACGCCGACTGAAGCAGTTGTACGGGCCGGTGCGCCTGATAGGCGACCGGCCCGATAACTTTAGAAATGCATGGAGTTGGTGTTTTCCGGCTTTGTCACGGCCGGCGCGAACCGGGTCAAGTCAATCCCCTCAACCGCGGCCTTGTACTCCTCCATATTGGGTGTTCGACCGAGAATAGCAGAAAGCACCACGACCGGCGTCGATGCCAGCAGGGATTCCCCTTTCTTGTCTTCCGAATCCTCGACAACACGCCCCTGGAACAGACGGGTGGACGTTGCCAGAACGGTATCCCCTTTTTCGGCCTTTTCCTGATTGCCCATGCACAGGTTACAACCCGGACGTTCGAGGTACAGGGTGTTCTCATACTCGGTGCGGGCCGATGTTTTGGGGAACAGATCGTCGAATTCGAAACCCGAATACTCCTGCAGAACGCTCCACTCGCCCTCTTCCTTCAACTCGTCAACGATGTTGTAGGTTGGCGCGGCGACAACCAAAGGTGCCTTGAATTCGACTTTGCCGGTTTTCTTTTCGAGGTTTTTCAACATCTGGGACACGATAATCAGATCGCCCTTGTGAACCATGCACGACCCTACAAAACCCAGATCCACCTTCTTTTCCCCGTTGTAGTAGGAAACAGGCCGGATGGTATCGTGAGTATAGCGCTTTGAGACATCCGCATTGTTCACATCCGGGTCGGCAATCATGGGTTCGTCAATCTCATCCAGATCGACCACCAGTTCGGCAAAGTACTCGGCATTGTCATCCGGCCTCAGCGCGGGCACGGCGCCGGACCTGATCTCGGCAATGCGCTTGTCGGCTTTGTCGATCAGACCCTGGAGGGTTTGCGCCTCGTTATCCATGCCCTTGTCTATCATGATCTGTATACGGCTTTTGGCGATTTCCAACGATTCAATCAAAGTCTCGTCTTCGGAAATACAGATCGACGCCTTCGCCTTCATCTCGGCAGTCCAATCCGTAAAGGTAAACGCCTGATCCGCCAGAAGGGTGCCGATATGCACTTCGATAATACGCCCCTGAAATACGTTATCGCCGAATTTCCGCAGCATCTGCGCCTGCGTTGCATGAACCACGTCGCGGAAATCCATGTGATCAGCCATTTGACCTTTGAAGGTCACCTTAACCGATTCCGGGACTGGCATGGTCGCCTCACCCGTGGCCAGAGCCAAAGCAACAGTGCCCGAATCCGCACCGAATGCGACACCCTTCGACATGCGCGTATGCGAGTCGCCCCCGATGATGATAGCCCTATCATCCACGGCAATGTCGTTCAGAACCTTATGGATTACATCCGTCATCGAGTGATAGACGCCCTTGGGATCGCGCGCCGTGATTAAGCCAAAATTGTTCATGAACGTCATCAGCTTGGGGATGTTGGCTTGCGCCTTCTTGTCCCAGACCGAAGCCGTGTGACAGCCCGACTGATAGGCGCCATCCACGGTCGGAGAAATCACGGTCGCCGCCATCGATTCCAGTTCCTGAGAGGTCATCAAACCTGTCGTGTCCTGCGATCCGACAATGTTCACCTTGATCCGGACATCAGAACCAGCGTGCAGCACCGCCCCATCCGCCACACCAACAGCATTTCGGTTAAAGATCTTTTCAACTGCGGTCAGGCCCTGCCCCTCGTGCGAGATTTCCTTGGCCGGGGCAAAAGCGGATTTCAGTTCAATTCCTAAGGTCTGTGCCGCAAAAGTTTGAAGCTTCTTACCAAACACGATCGCATAAGACCCACCGGCCTTGATAAACTCGACCTTCTGCGGCGTGAACGACGAGGCAATTTCAACCAACTCTTTGTCGCCCGCTGCGTCATAGAGCTTTTTGTCCTTGGTGTTGATGGTCAGCACGGTTCCGGTTTCGACCGAGTATTTCTGTTCAAGGATAGGACTGTCATCGTTGTTGAGGATCGGCTTGCCCTCGGAATCCACCTTTTTGACCCAGTTCTTCAGGTCGATCCCGATTCCGCCGGTCACGCCAACTGTGGTCAGAAAAATAGGAGAGATGCCATTTGTACCAGCCACGATTGGGGCAATGTTGACAAAGGGCACATAAGGGCTTGCTTGCTTGCCTGTCCACAGTGCCACGTTGTTGACGCCCGACATCCGGGACGACCCAACACCCATTGTTCCCTTTTCGGCAATCAACATCACGCGTTTATCCGGGTGCTGCCGCTGCAATTCCTGAATTTCATCTTGCGCCTGCTGCGAGATAAAGCACTTGCCGTGCAATTCGCGGTCCGACCGCGAGTGTGCCTGATTGCCCGGTGACAGAAGATCGGTCGAAATGTCCCCTTCGGCGGCGACATAGGTCACGACTTTGAACTCTTCCTCGATATCGGGAAGCTTAGTGAAGAATTCGGCCCGGGCATAGCTTTCAAGGATATCGCGTGCCATTGGGTCTCCGGCCGCAAAAGCCTCTTTCAGGCGATCGGTATCGGCCTCGTACAGAAAGACCTGAGTTTTCAGAACCTCGGCCGCCTGCTCGGCGATGCCGGGATAATCACCCAGGGCCAGATCAAGAAGAACTTCGACCGAAGGGCCACCTTTCATGTGCGACAGAAGTTCAAAGGCAAATGGCACCGATATCTCTTCGACCGAGACATCCCCCAGAATGATCTCTTTCAAAAAGCTGGCCTTTTCACCGGCGGCGCTGGTCGTACCTGGCAGCGTATTGTAGATGAAGTGATTCAGCGAATCCGCCCGATGTGCATGATCGTTGTCCTTGATCTGCTCAACGAGTTCTTTGACAAGCGCGCCGTCATCAATCGGCTTGGGATGCAAACCTTGTACTTTGCGTGTTTCAATTTCATCGAGATATTCAGTATACAGGCTCATGGCTCATTCCGGTAATTGTGGCTCGATTGCTGGGGTTCGGTGATACGCTGAACGCCGGTCAATCCCGTTTGTATGCGGCGGTATACTAAATCGAAAATACTTTCAAGGCTTAGCCCTGTGGCGCGATGTCCCGGCTCACGTCAAAACCTCACGAAAGGCTAAACAACGCCGTGTCAGTATATTCGGCGCGATCGCCCGAAAATACAATTGCACAGACCAACCATGATGACGCAGCGAGAACTTCTATCCTATTGAAACAATTTTGCTTCACGATAACTTGACAATAATACTCGGAATATCTAACACCCGTCGCGAACGTGTTTTCACGTGGTTCAGCAAGGCCAATTCGCCGATATCACCGGCCAGACGTCAAGCCAGACATTGAGGGACAGCACACTCTGATAGCGGAGCGAAAAACCGCCTTCAGACAACGTGCTTTCGTGTTTCAAAACATAATACGTCAACGTGATCCGTTGACGTACGGAGAAGTAGTATGTCGACAAGAAACAGGGTTCTGATGGCAGGGCCGTTGATGATATCGACCGGGTTTTCAGCGTATGCGCAAACGTCGGCTGAACCGAACGAAGTTGTCCTCGACACGATTGTCGTAGAGGGCAACGAAGGAAACCTGACTGACAATGTTGAAGGCTACGCAGCAGAAGCGGCTATTACAGGAACACGCGGTCTTCCGGCAGACGTGGCCACAACGCCCCGGTCAGTCAGTGTTATCACTTCTCAACAGTTTGACGATCAGGGCGCGACAACTGTGGAAGAGGCGATCTCGTACACACCGGGTGTGACAGCACAGACCTTTGGTCTGGACGGACGCTATGACCAGTTCGCCATCCGTGGCTTCGAAGTTCAGAACTCGAACAGCTATCGGGATGGTATGCCAATGCGCCTCTATGGTTTTGCCGGCTGGCGCACTGAGACCTTCGGTCTTGAACGCATCGAGGTACTGCGTGGCCCGACTTCCAGCCTGTATGGCGCGGCACAGCCCGGCGGTCTGGTGAACTCGATCACCAAACGTCCGAAATTTGTAGACAGCACTGAACTCTACGCCCGCGCTTCAGGATATGGTGGGCTGGATCTTGGTGTAGACATCAATACAGTCGTGTCCGATGAATTGGCGTATCGTCTGGTTTTTCTCGGTGGCGAAACCGGAACCCAGTATGATGAAACCGATCAGGGCCGGGTGTATTTTGCGCCGTCTGTTACCTGGAGCCCCACCGACGCGACCAATCTATCCGTCTTTGCGCAATACCAGCGCGATGAAGTTCCGGATTCGTATGTTCTAGTCCCCCAATATGGATCACAATTACCCAATCCGGGAATGAGCTACGACAACGAGTTCTATACCAACAATCCCAGCCGAAACGACATCGAAACCACGCAAAGCTATGTCGGATATGAGTTGGATCACGAGTTCGGCGATGGTTTTACCTTCCGCTCGCGCGCGCGCTATGCCGACAATGACTGGACGAACAAGACCGGCTACGCGGCAGCGTTTTTCTCGACTTCGACCCTGCCGTTCCTCCCGCAACCAAGCATCCCGGGTTCGATCAATGCAGGTGCCCTGGTCAACTTTGACGTGGACAACAGTGCCAAGCAAGCAACCTTCGACAACGCTATTTCCAAAGAGCTTTCGTTTGGGAATGTCCATGCAACCGTGATTGCCGGTCTGGACTATTACCATAGCGATTATGACGGATCGCAATCCTATGCATTTGGTGGGATTCGGGAATACGGAGCCGGAAATATTTTTGGCCTGCCGGGCGTTTCGAATGATCCACTGGTCACAAACACGATCTCACAGGAGATCAAGCAAACCGGCCTGTACCTGCTTGGCAACTTCGAGATTGGCAGCAATCTGATCATCGACGCAGGCCTGCGCCATGACTGGCTGGACATCAGTGGTGAGGCTGCCACGATATCGGCCACGCCGTTGCTGCCCAGCACATCGACTGATCTGGACAACAAACAGAACTTCACCAGCGGTAATCTGGGCGCCTCGTACAACTTCAACAACGGTATAAGCGTTTACGGAGCCCTTGCGCGCTCATTCAACTTGCCGCCAAGCGGTGTGGACGCGTCGGGCGCGCAACTGAACGTTGAACATTCGCAATCTTGGGAAGTTGGCGCAAAATTTCGCCCGTTGGGCACGAACTCACTCCTGTCGATTGCATATTATGACATCGCCAAGAAGGATACGCCGCAAGCTATAGCAGGCCGTCCCGGTGCGTTTGAACAAGTGGGTGAGGTTCGTTCAAAAGGTATCGAAGTGGGCGTAAACTATGCGTTCGCAAATGGCCTGTCGGTGCTCGGTGCCTACAACTACATCGACGCCAAGATCACAAAGAACGCGTCAAATCAGGGCAACCGCCTGGCGCGCATCCCTGAACATTCCGCATCCTTGTGGCTGGCCTATGATGTAGCCCAGGTTCCCGGTCTGCGTGTGGGCGCGGGCGCGCGCTATATTGGCGAGCGCTTCTCGGACAACGCAAACTCGGCCGAATTCGAAGTGAGCGACGTCACTGTCTTCGACGCCTCCGTCACTTACGAACGAAACGGATGGGTCACAACGCTTGCGGCCCGGAACCTCGCGGACAACGAGTATGTGAGCTATTGCCAGATCGACAATACCGGCATCGTTGACCTGTTCCCGTTCATCAACGCCGCAGAAGCGGGCGGTTGCGCCTATGGCGCTGCCCGATCGATTGAATTGACGTTGAGTCGACGTTTCTGACCCATGTACTGCCCGGGCGGTTTTCTCTGTCCGGGCGCTAAGCTCCAAGGTACTGTAATGTTGCGTATAATACTGACCTGTATTGCATTGACACTTTGCCCCGCTGGGGCGGGTGCTGATTCATTCCCGGTCGAAATCCAGCATCGGTTCGGCACCGCTCGCATCGCAAGCGCACCGAAAAAAACCGTCTCGCTCAGCTTTATCGGCCACGACTTTCTGCTTGCTTTGGGCGTCAAGCCATACGCGCTGCGCAAATGGTATGGCACCGACCCTTACGGCGTGTGGGAATGGGGCCACGACGCGCTTGGGGACGCACAACCCATTGTCATGCAAGGCGAGATCAATATCGAACAGATCGCCGCGATGGAGCCGGACCTTATTCTGGGTCAATGGTCCGGCATGAGGGCCCGTGACTACGCGTTGCTTTCGCAGATTGCGCCAACCATCGCGCCAAGGGTGGAATTTGGCGACTACGGTACGCCTTGGCAGGAAATGCAGCGGACAGTAGGTCTGGCCACCGGAAAATCTGCCGAAGCTGAGGCCCTTATTGATCGGATCGAGACCCGGTTCGAAACCATCCGAAATGCGCATCCGGACTGGCAGGGGGCGACCTCGGTTATGGTTTGGGCCGGCCAAACTGGCGCGTATACAGATCGCGACATTCGCGGGCGGTTTCTTGAGGACTTGGGATTTAGAATTCCCGAGTCCATCAACGAACGCGGGACACTGGATAACTTTTATGTGCTGATCTCTGCCGAGGATTTGTCGCCCATAGACGTCGACGCATTGGTTTGGATTGACGCGGGCGGCTCTGCGCCAGTGCTGAACCGTATGCACTTGCGGCCCACCCTGCGCGCTTTTGCAGAAGGACGCGAAGTCTATGCTGATCCGATGCTATCCGCCGCGTTGTCACATTCCAGTCCGCTGAGCCTGGACTACGCCCTGGACCGAATTGTTCCGCTGATCGAGGCGGCAATGGACGGTAATCCTGGAACAGTTGTCCCATCTTCGCGCGATGCAGGCATCCTGCCAGAGAGGCAATAGTATGACAGCACACACAGCTTCCGTTCCCTCGGAACATCCCGGCACTGATGCGAGGGGCCGTTGGCTCGGTGCATCGGTGCTGGGGCTTATTGTTTTGTCCATGTTCGCGCTGCGGTTCGGAGTGCGCCCGACGGGCTGGGGGCAGATCTGGTCTGCATTCACAGCGTTCCAGCCTCTCAACCCCGAACACATTGTCATCCGTGAAATCCGTCTGCCAAGGCTGATCGGTGCGATCCTGGCGGGTTCCTCCCTCGGTATGGCAGGGGCCTTGATGCAGGGCATGACCCGCAACCCGCTGGCCGACCCAGGATTGTTGGGGGTCAATGCCGGTGCGTCCATGGGCGTTGTGGTCTGCATTCTGATTTTTGGCATGACCGATCCGGCGGACTTTGTCTGGATTGCCCTGGGCGGGGGCTTGGTTGCTGCATTGCTGGTGTATCTACTGGGTGGTGGAAATCAGGCCAACCCCGCGCGGTTGATCCTTGCCGGCGCGGCGGTATCAGCACTGTTTCTGGCACTCAGCCGATCCCTGTTGCTGGTCAGTCAACAGACGCTTGATGTCTATCGCTTTTGGGTGCTGGGCGGTTTTGACGGCATTGAATTCAGCACCATTCTGACCCTCTTGCCCTTTATTGCCTTCGGGCTGGCGCTTGCAATACCTGGCAGTCTGGTCCTGAACGCGTTGATGTTGGGCGAGGACATGGCCCGGGGGCTTGGGGTCCGGGTGGGGCTGGCTCAGGGGCTCATTGGACTGGCCATCGTCATCCTGTGCGGCGCCACGGTTTCGATGGCAGGTCCGATAGCTTTTGTTGGCCTCATCGTGCCGCATCTCGCGCGCAGAATTGGCGGGTCAGACATGCGGTGGATGCTTTTCTTTTCGGCAGGCATAGGGGCGCTGCTGATGGTTGCAGCGGATCTCTTGGGTCGTCTGCCGCTGTTTGGAGGGAACATGCAGGCTGGTGTCATGGCTGCCCTGATCGGCGGCCCGGTTCTGATCTGGCTTGTGCGCCGCAACGGAGTCAGCAAGTTATGATCCTGCGTCTTCCTTTTCTTTCACTGCACTTCTCACAACGGGCAGCCTCGGTTGGAAGCGGCCTGTTTCTGGCGCTGTTGATCGCTTTCGTAGCTTCTGTTCAGTTAGGAGCCTTCCCGCTAAGTCTGCAACAGACATGGTCAACTTTCTCCGGAAACTCGGAGGGCGTTCAGCGGATGATCGTGATTGAACATCGTTTGCCCCGTATCCTGACGGCGATCGGGGCCGGGGCAGCGTTCGGGATGGCCGGATCCATGTTCCAGACCATGCTGCGTAATCCACTGGCATCACCCGATGTCATCGGCTTCAATGCTGGCGCCAGTTGCGGCGCTTTGCTGGCAATGGCCCTGACCGGTGACTTTGTTCTGCCGGGTGCGATGACCGGAGGCATCATCACCGCGATCGCCGTGTCTGCGTTGGCGTGGAACAACGGCCTGCACCCTTATCGCCTGATCCTGATCGGGATCGGCGCGAGCCTGACGCTGATGGCTTGCGCCGACGTCCTGATGACAAAACTCGACGCGCTCACTGCTGCTGAAATGGCAAAATGGTTGGTCGGCACTTTGAATACGAGAGATTGGGATGATGTCTTTTTGGTTTGGACCGGGTTGGCGCTGCTTACGCCCTTGGTGATATGGCTGCAGTTTCCACTGAGCCGGATATGCATGGCCGATGATATTGCCACTGGATTGGGCCTTACATTGTCGCCGATGCGCATGTTGATCACCGCAACCGCCGTGGCATTGGTTGCACTGGCGGTCAGCGTGGCAGGGCCACTGCCGTTTGTAGCCTTCGTTTCAGGACCGATTGCACGACGATTGGTGCGCGGTGGCAGCCCTGCGGTTCTGCATTCGGCGGTGGTTGGCGCCATCGTAACTTTGTTGGCCGATATTGCGGCGCGCTCGGTTCCAATCGCTCAACTCCCAGCAGGTGTTTTCACCGCAATCATCGGCGCGCCCGTTCTGATGTGGCTGCTTCTGGTGCAATTCAGGAAAGGGACTCTTTGACATGACCCGCGCTACCCGCCTCATGGCCAAGGATATTTCGGTCGCATTTGCAAAACCCGCGGTGCTGGATGAGCTTTTTGTCTGCATTCCTGATGGAAAGCTTACCGTAATCGTCGGACCAAATGCCTGCGGAAAATCAACATTACTGCGGGCATTGGCGCGGCTGCAGCCCGTCGGCACGGGGCAGGTTATTCTGGATGGTAAATCCATTCACAAGCAAAACAGTCGTTCGGTCGCCCGCCGTCTTGCGATCCTGCCGCAGATGCCGACCGCGCCCGAAGGGCTTTCGGTTCGCGATCTGGTGATCCGGGGCCGCACACCGCATCAATCCGCCCTACGCCAGTGGTCAAAAGACGATGCGAAGGCCGTAGCCCTTGCGTTGGAGCAAACCGGGATGACCCAGAATGCCTGCCGCCCTCTCGAGGCGCTATCCGGTGGCCAACGTCAGCGCGCATGGATTGCCATGGCTCTGGCACAGAATACGGACATTCTGTTGCTGGATGAGCCGACGACCTATCTGGATCTTCCACACCAGATCGAACTGCTCACCCTGGTGCAAAATCTGAACCGTGAAACTGGCCGTACCGTCGCAATGGTGTTGCACGACATCAATCTGGCCGCGCGCTTCGCGGATCATGTCGTGGCACTAAAAAACGGTCGGGTGCATTGCGAGGGTTCTCCGACCGAGGTGATCACTGAAAAGACACTGGGTGAAGTTTTCTCCCTGCCCTGTTCGGTCATCGCCGATCCGATCCACGGAACTCCGCACGTTATTCCGGCCTGACAGGAGGTCTTGATGACCGTACTCTCCAGCTTTCCACTGCAAAGCGAAACAATACTGCCCGGCATTGATTTTTCCGCGCTGAAACAAGTGATCCTGCACGAGGCGCAGGAGCACGATCTAGCAATCATCGAAAACACCGAGACGCGGGTTATCACAGAGACACCCTTTGGCAGCTACTGTTTTCAAACGGCGCCCGAGGGTGTGTTGGCTCGTATCTATGCTACGAAACCTGACTGGCTGTTCATGCTGCAAGAGAGTTTTGTTGAACATCTGGCCCATTTCCTCCCTCATATTGTTGAAGGAGTGCGCTGGTCGGACGGGCCAAAGACTGGTGCGCTGCCTCCCAATTTTCATTTTGCCACGGTGATTTCTGTAAAGCCGGTCGGTACATGTTTTCTCCGCGTTCGTATCAAGGCGCGCAATCTGTCTTCGTTCCAGGACGATGCAATCCATTTCCGACTGGTTCTTCCACCTGCCGGGCTGGAAGACATTGAGTGGCCAAGTGTCTCGGAAAACGGATCAACAATCTGGCCAAAGGGCGAGAAAGCTCTGCATAGGCCAGTCTACACCACCCGCTGGATTGACCACTCTCAGGGCCTTATGGATTTTGACGTTTTCTTGCATGAAGGCGGGCGTACAACGGGCTGGGCGACAGGCGCACAACCAGGTGACCTGGTTGCCGTCGTCGGCCCGGGCGGAGGTGGCCTGCCCAACACAAAACGCATCCTGATTTATGCAGACGAAACTGCCCTACCCGCAGCAGCGCGCATTCTTGAATCGCTTCCCCATGATGCGCAGGGCCACGTGGCCATTCAGGCCGCTCAAGGTGCTTTGTGCGCCTATTCGCTGAGCGCCCCTGAGGGCGTATCCATCACGTGGATGAAATCCGAGAACACGCAATCACTGTCTCAGCTTGCCGATTCCGCGCATCAGGAATTCCCCGATCATTTCATGTGGTTTGCCTGTGAGAAAGTTGAGGTGCAAAAGCTCCGCGCTGCGTTCAAAAACAATGATGGCGATCCGGCAAACGCTTACATTGCAGCCTATTGGAGTGCCTGACGACAGCAACGGTTCGCCTCAGGGCCGAAGGTAGAAGAAGGGCCAGAACCTAACATCGGTTACATCCAAGCCCGGGAGCTTACTTCATCATTCTTCCTGTCGGCAATGACCCCATGATCGACGTGCTGGCTACATCACCGCGCCGATCTGCCATGGCACGAACTCGACGCCACCAAAGCCCAGTTCCTCGCTTTTTGTCTTTTCTCCCGAGGCGACACGGATCAACATCTCGAACAACTCCTCGCCTTTGGCTTCGATGCTGGTCCCGGCGGTAACGACGTCGCCGCAATTCAGGTCCATGTCCTCGGCCATGCGTGCATACATCTCGGAATTGGTGGCAAGTTTGATACAAGGCGTCGGCTGATAGCCCGAAACCGAGCCCCGGCCAGTGGTGAAGACGATCAGGTTCGCCCCTGAAGCCACCTGCCCCGTGACCGAACACGGATCAAACCCCGGACTGTCCATGAAGACAAAGCCTTGCTTATCAATCTTCTGACCAAACTTGTAGACATCCCGAAGCGGCGCAGTGCCGCCCTTGGCAACAGCACCCAGCGATTTTTCCAAAATGGTAGTCAATCCGCCCCGCTTGTTTCCGGGGCTGGGGTTGTTATCCATCTCACCGCCATTGCGGGCGGTGTAATCCTCCCACCAATGGATGCGCTCGATCAGCTTTTCACCAACATCAACTGTCTCGGCTCGGCGGGTCAGCAGGTGCTCTGCCCCATAGACCTCTGAGGTTTCCGACAAGATGGTCGTACCACCGTGGCGCACCAGCAGATCCGAGGCATATCCCAGAGCCGGGTTCGCGGTGATCCCAGAATACCCGTCCGACCCCCCGCATTGCATGCCAACCGTGATGGCACTGACCGGGGCCGGGGCGCGTTCTGCCTGATTGGCCAGTTCCGCAATGCCCCGCAGCTCATCCAGCCCCCGCTCGATTGTGCGGCGGGTTCCGCCTTCGGTCTGAATGGTCATATAGCGCAGGACGCCATCGGCGCGGATCGGGCGGCCATCAACAAGGTCTGCAATCTGCATGACTTCACATCCCAGCCCGATCAGTAGAATGCCCCCGAAATTCGGATGCTGTGCATATCCGGCCAACGTGCGGAACAGAGTGGCATAACCTTCATCCTTGCCGGACATCCCACAGCCAGTGCCGTGCACGATCGGAACCACGCCATCGACATTAGGAAAGCTGTCCAAAAGACCAGATTTTTCTGCCGCCTCGGCGATGAAACGCGCCACCGATCCCGAACAGTTCACGGTGGTCAGAATGCCGATATAGTTGCGTGTGCCGACGCTGCCGTCGCAGCGATGATAGCCGTCGAATGTCCGGCCCTCGATCAGAGATGGCAATGGAGTGTTTGCACTGGCATGTGCATAATCCTGCTGATGTGCACCCATTCCAAGGTTGTGTACATGAACATGCTCGCCCTGCGCGATATCTGATTTAGCCTGGCCAATGATCTGCCCATAGCGGATGATGTTTTCGCCAGCCCGGATTGACGCCACAGCAATTTTGTGACCGCGCGGAACACATGCTGCTAGAGGTTCGGGAACAAGTGTGGGTTTCTCACCGGCCTCCAAATCACGCAGTGCAATCACGATATTATCGTGTGGGTTGAGCTTCACGGCATCGCGTGTTGATGCTTTCAATCTGTTTGCGCCCATCTGTGCTTGCATCACTTTCTTGCCTGCCTGGCCATTGCTGTCAGGAGGAATATCGATTCTTGGTAACTAACATGTTAGTCTGCTATATCACATTGCATGAACACGCGCCAAGATATCGACACCAATTTGTTGCCCAAGATTACAAGGGCTGAGGGGTCGTTGACCCAACAAGTTCATCAATCCCTGAAGCAGGCAATTCTGACACTGATTTTCCCACCCGGCGCGAATGTGCGAAAGGCATCCGTGTGTGAACGGCTTGGCGTTTCACGCGCGCCTGTTGCCGAAGCGATTGCGCGGCTCGCCGCAGAAGGGTTGGTGGATGTCGTGCCACAGTCGGGCACACGGGTGTCTTACCTTTCTATGGAGCAAATCCGTGAAGGCGTTTTCTTGCGTGAAGCATTGGAACTTGCGACGGTCGCCAAGGTGGCCTGTGATATCACCGTCGCGCAACACAAGCGACTTAGCCGGAACATGCGCCTGCAAGAATTACTGCTTGAAGACCAAGACGGTCCCGGCTTCTATCAGGCGGATGAAGAATTCCATGGTTTATTGATGGAGTTTACAGGCTATCGCCGACTTGCGGACTTTGCCCAAACGGTTTCCCTGCAGGTCAGCCGCGCCCGTATACTGCTGTTGCCAACCCCGGGACGAATTGCGGAAACGTTGGCAGAGCATAGGGCAATATTTGACGCGATCTCGGCCCGGGATGAACAGCGCGCAAGCGACGCTATGCACGCTCATCTGGGCCAGTTGATGCCCCGCCTAAAACAACTGGAACACCAAAAACCGCACCTGTTCAAAATCGACCCGTATGACCATTAACTAACCTTGTTGCCCCGGCTCCAAACGCCGCGCAAAATTGGTGTGTGTGCCATGCGGCGTACACGCAGGACATCGCCACGCCATCCGACTCTCAAGGCGCCGCGGTCGTCAAGGCCGACTGCCTTGGCCGGATTGCGTGTGACCGTAGCAACCGCACGGGGCAGATCATCCCAGAGCTCGGCCAGATGAAAGGCAGATAACAACAGTGCCGAGGGCACATAGTCAGATGAAACGATATCCAGCAGATCAGCCATCGCCAGATCTTTGGCTGCGACATTGCCGGAATGCGAACCGCCCCGGATCAGGTTCGGGGCCCCCATCATGACGGCGATATTCTTGGTACGGCAGGCCGCTGCCGCTTCGAAAGTGGTTGGAAACTCAGCAAATGCCGCGCCATTCTCAGACGATGTGTCAACGTGCTGCGCAGTGGTATCATCATGGCTTGCCAATGTTGCGCCAAGACGAGCAGCTTCGGTCACTGCGCCTGCCTCGTGCTTCCTACCGAAACGCTTTTGCAGACCATGCAGGTTTTCGACATGTGCTGCAAACTCGGCGTCATTCATGCCGCGCTTCTTCGACACATAGGTTTTCAATCTGCTGAGGTTCCGGAACTGGCGCTGACCCGGAGTGTGATCCATCAGACTGACAATACCGACCCGATCTTCCGGCCCAAAACAGGCCAACTCTTGCAGCAAAGTCTCGGAACAAATCTCAGCCCGCAAGTGCAGAAAATGGCTGATCTTGAAAAAGCCTTCGGCCTGCGCTGACAGCAGTTCGTCCGCAAGTTTGCGGGCATAGTCGATATATCGCCCCTTGCCACCATGAATGGAACCCACTCGCATCGCGTCGAACACGGTTGTGATGCCGGTTGAAGCCAGTTCTGCATCATGGGCAATCAGGGCCGGTAGATGAGGCCAATCAACCTCGGGGCGGGGTTCGATATGGCGTTCGATGTTATCCGTATGCAGTTCGACCAACCCGGGAAGAACAAAGTCACCAGTGCAATCATCGGCGCCGACCAGAACGCGATCTCCTTCCGCAATCTCGGTAATAACGCCCTGTTCGATTGTCACCGAACCGGTTACTACCCGGTCGGGCAGCACAAGCCGGGCATTTGCAAGGCACAAATCACCGGATATGTCGCTGTCACAAGCCTTTGCCAAAGAGGACGCGAGAAAAGAGGAATTCATGTCATATTCTCGATTTGCAATTTTTTATGTGCCGCCCGAAGGCTCTTTGGAAAGGTTCGGCGCGCGCTGGTTGGGCTGGGATATTGTACAGGGCTGCAAAGTGGATCAACCCGATCTGCCTGAGTTGCATGATGTCACGATGGCACCGCGCAAATACGGTTTTCATGGTACGCTGAAACCACCCTTTAATCTGGCCGAAGGTTTGACGTTTGATGACGTGAAGGCCGCGGCGGCCAAATTGGCCGCAGGTCTTGCCCCGGCCAGCTGCGATGGGCTGTGCCTGACGACGCTGGGCCGGTTTCTGGCTTTGACCCCTAGGGGCGATATCGATGGATTGCGGCGCATCGCAGCGGCTTGCGTGCGGGAACTCGATATGTTTCGCGCGCCGCCAGGTGAGGCAGAACTGGCGCGCCGCCGAAACGCACGGCTGAGCCCGCGTCAGGAGGCGCTGCTGACAGAGTGGGGATACCCCTATGTGATGGATGAATTCCGGTTCCATATGACACTGACAGGGCGGCTGCCGAAAAACGATATCCCGGCATGGATCGAGGTGCTGCAAACCCATATGCCAAGCCTGACGGAACCCTTCATCATCGACCAGATCGCATTGTGCGGTGAGCGCGAGGATGGGCGGTTTGAACTGCTTCATCGATTTACGCTCACTGGTTGAAGCGCCGATGCCGCGCGCGCGACCGTTTCCGTCAACGGGCCATCGTTGGAAATGGTGGCAACCTTCAGCCCCTCGGGCAGCGGCTTTTCGGCTTGAGCCAGTCGTTCTGCAATTTCGCTTCTGTTTTCACGCCCTCGCGCGGTCAAACGTCGCAAGAGAGTCTCTGGCTTTGCGGTGATATTCAGCACCACAAAGCGCGGAAACTTTTCCGCAGCGCCAGGCAGAACCTTACGAGAGAGATTGACCAGGCAATCGCGGCCCCTTTTTAACTGGTCATTGACAGAGCACGGAATCCCGTATTGCAGCCCGTGGGCGCTCCAATGCACGGCAAAGGCACCATGTGTCGCCAAGTCCTCGAATTCGGCGAATGATATAGCCTCGTAGTTCTCTCCACCCAATTCCGGTGCTCGCGTGATAACACGGCGCACCAGATGCAGATCGGGCAGCGCACCACACAAACCAAGCATCACGCTGTCTTTTCCAGCGCCCGACGGTCCGACCACCGCGATGAGACGCCCTTGGGTCATGCCGCGACCTCCGGTGAGAATTGGCTTACGTCGATTTCACGATCACAGACGCGCGCCCGCGCAGCTTTATCGTGAAATATACCGATGATCGCCGTTCCACGGGCTTTTGCCTCTTCGATAAGCTGCAGAACAACCTCACGATTGGTTGCATCCAGACTGGCAGTGGGCTCATCCAGCAGCATCGCGGGGTAAGTATGGGCAAAGCTGCGTGCGATGTTGACGCGCTGCTGTTCCCCGCCGGAAAACGTGGTCGGTGAAAGAGCCCACAGACGCTCGGGGATATTCAGCTGCAGCAGCAGAGCTTCTGCCCGTGCTTTCGCATCCGTGGCGGAAACGCCCACGGCCCGCAGTGGTTCGGAAACCACATTGACGGTGGGTACGCGGGGTACGACGCGCAGGAACTGGCTGACATACCCCAGAACCTCACGGCGCAGGGCAATGATGGTGCGAGGTTCAGACCGCACGATATCCACGTCGCCGATGCGAATTTCTCCGCTCCGGGCCAGATAGTTTCCATAGATCATCCGCATCAAGGTAGACTTGCCCGCGCCCGACGCACCCGTCAGTGCCACGCATTCACCCGGTTCGACCGAGAACGATACATCGCTCAACACCTCAATCACTGCCGCGCCCTGATTGTGAAGGGTGAAAGTTTTGGAAATGTTGTTAAGCTCAATCATAGCTCATACCTGCAAAACGGAGCTGACAAGAAGCTGGCTGTAGGCATGTTGTGGGTCATCCAGAATCTGGTCTGTCAGGCCTGCTTCGACCACGCGGCCCGACTTCATCACCATCAACCGATCCGCAAGCAGGCGCACCACGGCCAGATCGTGGGTAACGATGATGGCTGACAGATTCATGTCGCGCACCAAGCCGCGCAGCAGGTCGAGAAGCCTTGCTTGAACAGACACGTCCAACCCGCCGGTGGGTTCATCCATGAACACGAGCCGAGGTCCGGTCACCAGATTACGCGCAATCTGCAGACGTTGCTGCATTCCCCCCGAAAAGGTCGTGGGTCGATCATCCACGCGGGCAGCATCAATCTCGACCCGTTGAAGCCAGTCTTTGGCATCGCCGCGGATGTCGCCATAGTGCCGTTCACCCACAGCCATCAACCGTTCACCTACATTACCACCTGCACTGATGCCCATGCGCAAACCGTCACAAGCGTGTTGATGGACAAACGCCCAGTCGGTGCGACTCAGCATCCGGCGCTCAGGCTCGGACATGGTTACCGTGTTTTGTGGACCGTTGGCGCGGGTGTCGAACACGACCTCGCCGGCATCGGGGACCAGTTGCCCGGCCATGCAGTTAAGAAGCGTCGATTTACCCGACCCGCTTTCACCAACAATTCCCATGACTTCACCGGGATAGAGGTCGAACGAAACATCTGCACAGCCGATATGCGTGCCATAGCGCTTAGTGATCCCCCGAACAGACAGCAAGGGCGTCATGCTGCGTCCTTTCCATGGTGGCCCGCCGCCTGGCGCGCCTTGCAATAGTCGGCGTCCGAGCAGACAAACATCCGCCTTCCCGCATCATCGATGATCACCTCATCCTGATAGCTGTCCTCGGACCCGCATAAACTGCAGGCATGATCGGCTTTGGTCGCCTCGAACGGGTGATCTTCAAAATCCAAAGAAACGACCTGAGTGTAGGGCGGCAGCGCGTAAATCCGCTGTTCACGACCCGCGCCGAATAGCTGGATCGCGGCCATATCGCCAAGCTTCGGGTTATCAAATTTGGGGATGGGTGACGGGTCCATCACATAACGGCCTTCTACCTTCACGGGATAGGCGTAGGAGGTCGCGATATGTCCGTGGCGGCTGATGTCTTCGTACAGCTTGACGTGCATCAGACCGTATTCCTCAAGGCCGTGCATTTTGCGCGTTTCGCTTTCTCGTGGTTCCAGAAAACGTAACGGCTCGGGGATCGGAACCTGATAGACGAGGATTTGGCCTTCGTGCAGACGCTCCTCGGGGATACGGTGACGGGTCTGGATGACCGACGCGTCGCGGGTCACCGTGGTCGTCTCAACACCCGCCGTGCGTTCAAAAAACGTGCGTATCGATACCGCGTTTGTAGTGTCGTCCGAGCCCTGATCAATTACCTTGAAGGTGTCATCCGGGATCAGTACCGCGGCCGAGACCTGAACACCGCCCGTGCCCCAGCCATAAGGCATAGGCATCTCACGCGAGGCGAATGGAACCTGATACCCCGGTATCGCAAGTCCTTTCAGGATCGCGCGGCGGATCATCCGCTTGGTCTGTTCGTCCAGATATGCGAAGTTATAAGCGCTCATTCCGCAGCCTCCTGCACCTGATCCGTGCCCGCCTCGCGGCGCAATTTACGCACCAGTTCCAGTTCAGACTGGAAATCGACGTAATGCGGCAGCTTGATATGTTCCAGAAACCCGGTCGCCTGAATATTGTCAGCGTGGTATAGGACAAACTCCGCATCCTGAGCAGGTGCGCCGATATTATCTTCACCCAGTTCTTCCCATCGCAGCGCGCGATCAACCAGCGCCATCGAGATCGCTTTGCGTTCGGATTGTCCGAACACCAGCCCATAGCCACGGGTGAATTGCGGTGGCTCAGCCTTTGAGCCCTTGAACTGATTGACCGTTTCGCATTCGGTCAAAACCACTTCTCCGATTTCGATGGCAAAACCCAGCTCGGGGATTTCCATCTCGACCGGCACAGACCCGATCCGTAGCTCGCCAACAAAAGCGTGGTTGCGCGCATAACCACGTTGCGTC
Organism: Ruegeria halocynthiae; assembly: GCF_900106805.1. Classification (GTDB taxonomy): domain Bacteria; phylum Pseudomonadota; class Alphaproteobacteria; order Rhodobacterales; family Rhodobacteraceae; genus Ruegeria; species Ruegeria halocynthiae. The sequence goes on along the minus strand of NZ_FNNP01000002.1, from coordinate 82,161 downwards.
GAATACGCGAGCCCGAGGGCAAAGCCCTCATCCGCACGGGTCAGCGCCTGCAGGCGCAAGGCGCGATCGGCGGGCATCTCAAGCGGCTCGCGGGTCAGGTCTGGGGGCGGAGTATCGCCATGCGGCGGTTCCTCAATCAAACCTTCGCGGTTGAGGAAATCGGTGACATGGGGCACATCGCCCGCTTCTGCTTCCTGTGACGGGGCCTCGGGCACTTCGCCTTCAGCGGCCAATTTGAAGTCCAGCAATCGGTGCGAATAATCAAATGTCGGACCCAGCACCTGCCCGCCCGGCAAGTCCTTGAACGAAGCTGATATACGGCGATCACAAGTCATGACCCCGGTATCGACGGGCTTAGAAAAACCAAAACGGGGCAATGTGGTGCGATAGGCGCGGATCAGAAAAATCGCTTCGATTAGATCCCCCCTCGCCTGCTTGATCGCCAGCGCAGCCAAATCCGGGTCGAACAGTGATCCTTCGGCCGACACCCGATGGACCGCCAGGCTCAACTGTTCACGGATTTGCGCGACGCTCAGTTCAGCAATCTCGGTATCCCCACGGCGCTCTTCGGCGAGCCAGGCATGGGCGTTTTCGATCGCGCGCTCGCCACCTTTTACGGCCACATACATCAGGATACCTCAGTTGTTCTTGGCACGGCCGCAACTCGCACACCGCTGGTAAAAATGAAGTCGAGCCCCAGCGGATAGAGTGTTCGATTGTCTTGAAACGCCGCCAGTTCAGGTAGCGAAAGCGCGGCAGTTTCTTTGATCCCCGGTCCCGTCAGGATGGCCCCTGACGCTGTAAGCTGCGGGCATTCCACAACAAGTGTGGCTGAACGATCAGGATATTCGGACGTCCCGATCGGGTAGATCGACAAGGGTCCGAGATCCGACCAGCTACCAACGGCAAACATGCATTCAGCTGGACCCACCAGCGGTGCACCAGTGTGGAATGAAAGCCAGTTGCGCACTGCGGGGCAATCCACCGCGCCCGCCAGATAGATGGGCGTGTCAGAATCGCAAAGCGTCAACAACACCGCACCTGCCGCCCGAGACATAGGGGCGGGAGGTTCAGCACCGGAAATTTCGCGCAGCGTACCGGGGCGGGCCATCGCTTCCATCACACTGCGAAAGGCATGGGCGGACTGAACTGCGGGATCGGTAAAGCCGCCGGTAAGGGCTTGGGGCTGCATCAACCCTCTCCTCGTGCCAGGGTGAAGAAATCGACCTTGGTCGCGGCTGCCTTGGCGGCACGCGTCGCTTTTGCTGCCGACAGCTCATCGTGCAGAGGTTCCAGGAGTTGAGCGCGCAATCTGTCAGCGATGCCCGTCTGCATAAGTGCATCCACCACGGCGGCAGCCTCAGCATCGCTTTTGCGTCGTCCCTGAATATAGGCGTGCCCGACCTCGCCGGATTCCAGTTTCAGTGTACAACGGGTCACCGTCATTTCACCCAGATTGAACGGTGCACCGGTCGCACCCGCTCGGGCGCGAACCATTGCGCTGCCAATTTCAGGCGTACGCAACCAGGTAAAACCCGGGCGGGTCATGGCCGCATCCAACAGGGTGGCAACTCGTCCTGCCGGGGCTTTGGCCAGCAGACCCATCCAAGCTTTCCGGTCTGCATTCTCGTCGAAACCGTTTTTCATCTCGACAACTTTTCCATATACTATACAACTATACACATCATACCACATTTGCCGCTTCGAAACAGAGGAAATTTGTGAAACTTGCGTAACGCACCAACCAAAACACCGATCTGGAAGGCAATCGCGGACGCCTTGCGCTCTGATCTGGCCGAAGGGCGCTATGGCCCCGGTGACAGGCTGCCGACCGAGGCCGCGCTGGCAGAACGGTTTGGTGTGAACCGCCATACCGTGCGCCACGGGATCTCTGCCCTTGTGGACGAGGGTCTGATCCGTACGCGCCGGGGCGCAGGAGCGTTTGTTGCCGCCACGCCCACCGATTACCCCATCGGCACACGCGTTCGCTTCCACGAAAACCTGATTGCCGCAGGTCGCAGACCTGAAAAGAGAGTGCTTGATATTGAAGAACGCGCCGCAACGGCCGGCGAGGCGGGCGCATTGGCCCTTGCACCCGGCGATCAGATTTGCAGCTATCACGGACTCTCGTTTGCCGATGGCCTTCCCATCGCAGTTTTCGAAAGCATGTTTCCCTTAAAACGCCTGCCGGGCATTACCGCCGCGCTGCAAGAGAACAGCAGCGTCACCGCGGCGCTGATCAAGTCAGGCGTCAGCGATTATACCCGCGCCTCAACCCGACTGACAGCTACCCACGCCACCGCCACCCAAGCATTACATCTACAAGTTGCTGAAGGTGACCCGCTTCTCAGATCATCGGGCGTAAATGTGGATGAACAGCGGTTGCCAGTCGAATTTGGCCGAACCTGGTTTGTCGGAGATAGGGTGACGCTGACGCTTGAAAATTAGAGCAGATTGCATTCTGTCGAATTCGAAGCACACTGTCCAACCTTTCGATCCAACGGCAATTCGATGCTTACGGCGCCTTTAAAGGCTTTGTTTCGAATAACCGGTATTGTCACCATCCTGATCTGATTTGATACGCGCACCGAATGTCGGGATGCACAGAGTTTTGGCTCTGCGCCGCACATAGCGACCCATGTCCGCAAACGGGCGAAAATAAATGTCGAGCAGACGCGACGGGTGTGCCTCGGAGGCGGGCAGGCCAAATGTCAGTTCTCGGCCAGGCTCGGACAGGTGCAGCGAGCCGAACAGCCAGTCCCAAACCGCAAAAGCAACGCCGAAATTCTTATCGTGATGCTCGCGTGCGATCGAGTGATGCACCTGATGCTGTGCCGGTGACATCAGAATATGTTCCAGCCACGGCCAGTACCGGATCGAGATATGCGAGTGGCGCAGATTTGATCCAGTTACGTGAAATACGAATGAGAGGACGTTGACCCCCAAAACCGTATAAAGGTCGACCGCATTTCCGAAGAAAAACAAAAACACCGCCATTGTGAACCCTTGCGCAATCGCTCCGCGAAGGCTGTACAGGATGCCTTCCAGCGGGTGGGTCCGGTATACGGTGATCGGCGTCATCGTTTCAGCAGAATGGTGCGTTTTGTGTATGGCCCATAGCAATGGCCACCGATGCATCCAGCGATGCACAAGGTATCTGGTGCAATCGTCTACTATGAATATCGTGATCGTGAACAACGCGACAATCACGCCGGTTGGGGTATCGTTGAACAGCCCCCGCTGCAGGAAATCCACATCATGAAGCGCGTAGTAAAGTAGAGTTGCAATAGCCAGTTGAGACACCAGCAAGGGCGAAATGAACAAAGTAAACGCGCGGTTGATCAGGAAAATCTGATAATCCGCCAAAGCCGAGCGAGAGAACAATATTCGGCGGTCGAACACGTCCTTAAACGCGGATTTGACCGACGATCTGCGTACGGCGACCAGCCAGACCAAAGCGATCAGGACAGTCACAAATAGATACCCGACAAAAACACGTTTTCGGGGGTTGGAAAAATCTGAAAGGATCGAGCCGAGCTGGTCAAAAAATTCCAAAGGTCGTCTTTCGGGTAAAGACCCGGCGGCGACGAGGCCGCCGGGTGTGGATCACGAGATACTTAGTCGTTTTCAGCCGAGGCGCCTTCACCCAGCTTTTCAGCCAGTGCCGCCAGATCAGCGGTCGCATCATTGGCGCGCGACTCGATGCCGAATGTGTCAATCAACAGTTTCTGCACTTTCAGCATGTTGACCTGATAATCATCCAACGTCATCTCACGACCACGCACAAAGTTCCCATCCGCGTCGATCTCTGAAACCATCAGCCCATCAGGCATAGCCGGGCCAAAACCGATCAGCCAGTTCATGTCGATCGCTGTTGCGCCGAGGTTGTTCTTTCCCGACTGCAGAGCCATCGAGAAGCCCTTCAGTTCTCCCCAATGCTTGGCATAGTTGCGCAGCGCCTCGCCCGAGTCCTCACCCGATTTAATCTTGTCGATATCCTCGTAGACCGAACCGGCATATTTGAACGTGGCTTCCGCCAGCGTTTTTTCCCAGTTGGATTCGATGATGCCGGCATAGTTCTTCAGCTCAGCGCGCTGATCATCAGTCAGCGCCTCACCGTTGGCCGAGGCAATCAGCGCACGCCCATCGCGGAAGGCGTTGAAGATCGTGGTCATGTACTGGGTGTTCTTGTTGCCACCTTTGTCAGCTCCGGCCGCATAGTAAGCGGGACCAAAGACAAACTCGGTTTTCAGGTCGATCACGCCGTCGCCATTGGCATCCGCTGCAGCCAGATCTTTCTGCTTAGACACGGCATAGTTCTGCTCAGGAGACAGGCTGACCGAATGCGCGGCGGCCCCAAAGTAGCCAAAGGCCTCGTCCCAGCTGTGTTCTTTGCCTGTGTAATGCGCACCATCTTTGTAAGGCTGGTCATTGGGCTTGTTGTCGGCTTCCAGTTTCTCGTCGAGATAGTTGTCGACTGCCTGATTATACGCCATTGCACCCAGCGTGAATTTCGAGATCAGCTGACCCCAATCCATTCCATTCACCGGGTCATAGCCCTGGTTCGAGGCAGCAGCCATTTTGATCATTTGCAGTGCAACGTCGACGCCCGACTGATTGCCCGGCCATGCAGACATCGCACCGTTGTAGAACTTGCCCGAAATGTTCTTGCCTTTGGAAATCTCGTTCACGGTCGACTGCTTGACGGGGAAGCCGTCTTTCGAAGCCGGAGCGATGATGGTCAGATCATCTTCGGACCCATTGAAATACGCCAGCATCAACGCTTCGACCTCAGCGGCATTGTTGCCGCCGTCGCCCTTGCCCGCAGCCTTCTTCAGGCTGTCGTGTAGCACGTGGCGCGCGATCTGACCGGAATAAGAAACCGAGTTGGTTTTGTCGCCCTCGTAACCTTTGACGGTAACCGGGAACGGGCCATAGGCTTGGTCGGCGATGGCCGCACTGCTGAGCAGGGAAGCAACAACAACAGTTGTGGTGAGTTTGAAGTTGGATTTCAGCATGAGGACTCCTCTTATATCCGATTAAAATAATCGGAATTATTAATCTGATCCTTTTACTCGTCTATTTTGATTGGAAGTCAAGCTCTCTTTGCAGAAGAAACATGATTTTTAAACTCATCATGAGACTTTGCGGGCACTTTGGTGCGTCAATCCAATACTGTAGCTACCTGCGGCAGTAGGAAGACCCCAGTATTCGGTGCCCGGTTGACAGCGATCCGGCATCCATAGGCCGTGCTGAGCAACTGATCCCGCAGCGTTTCCTGCGGAGTCCCCTGATGTACCAATGCGCCGTCAGCCATCAGGATAACACTATCGGCACACATCGCAGTCAGGTTCAGATCATGCATGACCATCATCACGCCACCCCCTGCCCCTGCGAAATTCTGAATGATCCGCATGACCTGTAACTGATGCCCAATATCGAGGCTCGAAACAGGCTCATCCAGAAACAACCAGCGCGGCCCCACGGGTCCGACAGGTTCCCACACCTGAACAAGAACTCGGGCCAACTGAACGCGTTGTTGTTCGCCGCCGGACAGCTCCTGATAATAGCGGCCTTCGAACCCGCGCAACCCAACTTGGGATAACGCCTCGGACGCAGCCCGATCATCACTCGCCCGGCGCAAACGACCCATCCGAACCACTTCCAATACGGTGAACGGAAAGCTTATCGGTGTGGCCTGCGGCAGAACCGCTCGCATTTCAGCTAGTTCGGCAACGCTCGCCTGCGCCAGATCGCGTTGGCAGAGGGTCACTGTTCCAGCATATTCGATATCACCAGTCAGCGCGGCCAACAGCGTGGATTTGCCTGCCCCTGACGGGCCGACAACGGCCGTGACCTGTCCCGCCAGCGCATTGAAAGACAAGTCGAGCAAGATCGTGCGGCGGCCCAGACGAACTGAAACCTGATTGGCGATCAGCATCACCTTACAAATCCACGACGCCGCGCTGACGCAGCAAGATCCAAAGGAAAAAGGGCGCACCTATTACGGCGGTTATGATCCCGATCGGCAGTTCCGAAGGTGCGATAATGACCCGGCTGATCAGGTCGGCTGAGACCAGAAGTGTGGCGCCTAAAAGTGCCGAATTGACAATAAGATACCTGTGATCTGGACCCGAAACCAATCTTAACAGATGCGGCACGACGATCCCGACAAAACCAATCCCTCCGCTAACTGCGACCGCCGCTCCGGTTGAGGCGGCAACGATCAGCACGGCGCCGGCCTTTAGCTGCTGCACCCGGATGCCGATATGCCCGGCCGCAGCCTCACCCAACGAGAGCCCGTTCAGACCGGTCGCGAGCAAGGGCGTCAGCAACAAGGGAAACACGATGATCGGCGCGGCCACCGCCATCTTGCTCCAGTTGCTACCCGCCAGCGACCCCATCGACCAGAATGTAAAATCGCGCAATTGCGCATCGTCTGCCATGTAGACAAGGATACCGGTCAACGACATCGCCATAGCGGTCAGTGCTATACCTGCTAACAGCATCGTGGCAACCGAAGTTCGCCCACGGCGGGTGGCAATACGATACAGCAGAATCGTTGTTACCCAGGCCCCGATGAACGCGCTAATTGGAACTAGCCAGGCGGCAAACCCGGCATTGAAAGCCAACGCACCGCCTAGCACAATCGCGCTGACCGCTCCAAGACTTGCCCCGGCGCTGACACCCACGATACCGGGGTCAGCCAGAGGGTTGCGGAACAGGCCTTGTAAAGCTGCCCCCGACACCGCCAGAGCGGCGCCGACAAGGCACCCCATCAGTACCCGAGGGGCACGTATCTCCCATAGAACCACACGGTCTCGCAGAGCGAGCGAGCGCCCGTTTACAAGGTCGGCCATCGCCTGCCACAGAGAAGTTCCAGCCGCGCCCGTTGCAAGCCCAGCAATCACCGACGCAAAAAGAAGAAAAGCCAATAGCCAGCTTAAGCGGCGGGCCGTTACGCTTCGGTCTCCGTCCAGCCGTACAGCGCCGCCTGTATTGTCAACCATTGGCGCCGCGCAATCCGGCGGCCAAATCGATGATGGCTTGTCCTGTGCGAACCGAGAACCCCAGCAACAGCATTCCATCCATGCGCAGCACCCGTTTGTTCTGACCGGCAGGTGTTGCAGCTATGGCGGGATGGGATAGTACCTCTTCATCCGTAACATACATCGCAGTACCCGCATCCATCATCAAGATGACATCAGGGGCGGCGGTAATGATGGCCTCATCCCCGAGGGGCTTATAGCCTTCAAAGCCTTCAACCGCATTGATCGCTCCGGCCATCTCAATGATGCCCTGAGATGCAGTATTGCTGCCGCCTGCCAACACGCGCGCCCCTTGTATGGACAACACAAACAACACTCGTTTTTCGGCCAGATCGCTCTGTTCTGAAGCTGCGTCAATTGCGGCTCCGATCCGAGCGGCCAGTTCTTCGCCTTCTTCCGGCATGTCGAGCGCTATGGCGACGGTACGAATCTTGGTTATTACCGCCTCACGGTCATGACCCATGGGAACACTGACCAACGGAATCTGGGTTTCGGCCAGAACCTCAAGCGTCTCTGGCGGCCCGGCCCCTTCTTCGGTTAGAATCAAATCGGGATTGACCGATAACAGCCCCTCGGCAGACAAGCGGCGAACGTAACCCACACTGGGCAGTTCGCTCACCTCAGCGGGATGGTTTGAGGTACTGTCGCGAGCCACCAACCGGTGTTCCTGCCCCAGCGCATAGATGATCTCGGTGATGGAACCACCAGCTGAAACAATCCGCTGCGCAGGCTCTGCGCTCAGCGCGCCAGAGGCCAGGAACACAAAACCAAGAGCGTAGATGTAAGGCCGCATCATGCCGGAATCTCCTGTGAATGTTCGTCAAGCGACAGCACCAGCTTGTTCCAGGATTCCGCCGCTTTCGGATCGGCCAGAACGCCGAAGATCTGCAGGATCAAAGCACCGTGCGCATCAAAGGCCTCGACCGAGATTGCATCACCGCGGCGCGTGGCCTTTTTCGCCTGCCAGACCTCGGCGATGTGATCCGAGCGCAGGTGCAGGTTGAAACCGGGATCAAGCACGTTCAGCCAGTGGCCTATCTGCCTGACCTCATTGATCGGGCCCGTGTGGATTTCGATGCACCCCATATTACCCACAAACACCATGATAGGCAGACCGGTTTCAGCCGCCCGGTGCAGAACTGTACCCACCGCAGAATTCGGCAACGGGCGCACATACGGCGCGCCGGCCATACGATAAGCACCCAGCCTGTTAAGCTTGAGTTTGCGCACCATTTGCAGAAACTGATGGGTATCGGTGATTTCATCCCAGCTGTCGCGCAGCTGGTCTGTCTTTGCAAGGTCGGTTCTGGCCGGTTCGACATCAGCCCGAGGCTCAACAGTAAGTGTGTCGGACTGACCCGGCAGTTTCAGTACCTCGATCATCGAGTCCCATTCTTCAACCACCGAGTTGTCGCGTAGGAATATCTTGTGAACCGAGTCACCTGCAGCATCAAAAATCTGGATCGACAAACGCTCGCTACCGTCCTCCAGCGTTTTTGAAACCGCAAAACCATGAACCCAGTGTTTCGGGAACATCCGCAGATCAATTTCATGATTAACTACAAGAGCTGCGTGAGGACCGCCGCGATAATCGTCGTATATGCCGGCCTTTTCGATCACGCAGCTTTCGTTCCGGGTCAAGGCCATGACCTCACCCAGCCTGTTTACCAGCGGCATCAACTGATCCATATCGGCTGTGATCCTTACAACATCTCGCCCGGTATCCGCTGCAACAAGCTGCGCTTCGGATATGCCAAGCTGATCGGCCAGATCGCGGGGGCGCATATTTGGATTTTCCAGCCGGGCCGCACGGATTTCGGATGGGGTCGGATGTGCCATAGGGTCTCTCAATCGATCTGCTGAGTGCGCTGATGGCTGGAGTCAAGAGACCGGGCTATGCACGTATTACATTTGCAAGTGCATCGGAACTACAACCTTGAACCTGTGGCTTCAAGACCATGCATCCATTTTCCGACAAAAATACTATGGTATTTTTGGAGCCAATCCAATAAGGACCTTTTTCGAAGGCCGTGCGCAGAAAGCCTGCGCGCAGTGGCCATCAGGAACACCCAGCAGACTGCAAGGTAGTGGATATCTGTCGCCCTTGACGGGCTAGTGCAGTGCTCACTGCACCTTTAGAAACTCTGGGGGTTTCAATGAAATCAACGCTCAAGCTTTCAACCGCTGCAGCCGCCTTGCTTGGCTCGGTTATCACTGCATCGCCATTGGTGGCGCAGGAGGCCGATGACGAGGTGATCGTTCTAGACGACATCATCGTCACCGGAACAGGCATCCCAACCGAAGTCTTCAAGAGCCCAGGTTCGGTGACCGTAGTTGACTCGGATGAGATCAGCGAGATTCCTCCGACCTCGGTTGCCAACTTGTTGTCGGATGTCCCAGGCATTCAGGTGTCTGAAAACGATCTGGACCGCATCCGTATCCGCGGCGAAGACTCTCAACGTGTCGCCATCCTGCTAGATGGCCAGCGCCTGTCGGACCACAACCGTTATGGAACGCCACTGCTGATCTCACCTACCGAGATCGAACGGATCGAAATCGTCCGTGGGCCATCCTCGGTCGTGTCGGGCAACCGCGCCATCGGCGGGGTCGTCAACATCATCACCAAACGGGGCGCCGACAAACCCCTCGAAGTGTCGGGCACCGTGGGCTACATCGGCGCCAATAACGGCTACCGCGCTGCAGTTAGTGCCGCTGGAACCATCGATAACTTCGACTACCGCCTGTCCTACTCGGAATCAGATCTTGGCGACCGCAGCACTCCCGATGGTGATCTGGTGCCCTCGGGCAGCGATGATCGCGGGTTGCTTGGATATTTGGGTTATGATTTCGGGCAAAGCTATGTCGGCTTCCGCGCCCAGGACTACGACGCCTCGACCGAAGTGTTCACTGGCGATCCGGACACGCGGATCAATCTGCCCAAACGGGATCTGCGTAAATACAGTGCATTCTACGAGGGGGAAGACCTGACACCATGGATGTCGATGCTGAGATTCAGCATTTATCAGCAAAAAGTTGAGCGGAGGTTCGAAAGCTCATTTGATCTGGTGCCAGTGGCACCCTTTGATCCGGACAATGTAACCGCAACCTCAGATGACGAGCAGACCACCAAAGGGTTCCTCGCGACTGCCAACTTCGAGTTTGCTCCGGGGCATCGTTCTGTTCTCGGGCTTGAATATGAAGATGATCGCCTTGAAACAAACAAGAGCACCGGGATCAACATAACGCCGCCATTTGGCCCTCCTATCGAGGTTACAATCCCATCTTTCACCGACGCCGAAACCAAAACGACAAGCGTCTTCGGTCAACACGAAATGACGTTTGGCGCTCTGACGGCAACTCTGGGCGCGCGCTATTACAGCGTCAAAAGTCAAATCAACAAACGTGAGGTGAATGGCGCCAACATCCCGAATGAGAGCAACAAAGATGATCGCTGGCTCGGCTCTGCAGGGTTGGTCTACAATCTTTCAAATGGCACCATTCTTCGTGCCAATATCTCCCAGGGGTACACTTATCCATCGCTGGCGGAACTGTATATCGACACACAGGTCAACGGCCAACGTGTGACCGGCAACTCAGATTTGCAGCCTGAAACAGCAACTAACTATGAGATTGGTGGTCGAATTGATCGTGGAAACCTGACCCTGGACGCAGCTATTTTCTATACACGGTCGAAAGACTATATCGCGATCGTGCCCGACCCAGTTACGCCAACCCAATCAACCTATGGCAATATAGACAGGGTAAAGAGTTGGGGGTTCGAAATTGCCGCTGAATTCGATCCGGGTTGGGGCGGCGTACGTCCCTATGCGGTGCTCTCTAACGTGACCCGTGAGTTTGACTACGGAAATGGTAAAAAAACCAAAAATAGCGGGACACCAGAATGGACCGGTACGATTGGTCTGCGATCCAACTGGCAAGCAGCAAACTTCGGCGGCACCTGGGATGTTTTCCTGCGCGGTGAAAGCTCTTCGAGCCTGGAAGACGAGAACGGAGACATCGTGGATAGCGGAACCCCCACTGGCCTCAACCCGACCTCTGGATGGACCACCCTCAATTTCCGCGGCAGTGTTGATCTGAATGAGAATGCACGTCTGACGCTCGAATTGGACAACATACTCGACAAGTCCTATCGCGCCAGCGATCAGATCCCTGCCTCAGGGCGCAGCGTGAGCCTGTTCGTTACCACCACATTCTAGGCCTGCGCCTGGATGAAACGCGAACCGCCGCAGGATGTCTGCGGCGGTTATTCATAGGTATTGTATGAATTGACGGTTCGCACGTTACGCAGGATGGACGACTGTGTTCAGGATACGACGCGCAGCTTAGCCCCCAATACCTGACGTTCCTGTGGCTCCGCTCCGGCAGGAAAGCGGTTGGCAAAAGTCAGGCCGCTGCGGATCACGTCAGGGTCCATTCGGCCACGGGTCAAATCTTCGACCGCGTTTCGGGCCGCAGAGGTATTGTCGCGACGCATAAAGTGAACCACGTACAACAGTTCCACCTCATCCAGCGCGATTAGATCCCTGCTGTGCTCACAAAACGGATCGATATGGCCCAATACCCCGTCACGACAAAGCGAGACATGTTTAAGGAACCTCGCCAGCAAATGTGCAGCAGGAAACCCAATCCTGTCACCCCATCGTTCTGCGGCGATGGAGTAAGCCAGATGCCAGGCCTGTGATTCCGGGCATCGCAGCGCATCCAGATGATGGCGAGCAACGATCAGAATGCCTTTTTCAAAGCTGTCAAATGCAAAACTGTCGATGGTTTGCGTCGAGTCATCGAGATCGCCCAGATATTCGACATTCATGCCGATGACCTCTGATTTACGGGCAGGTTCGCAGGCAGCCGCACGACATTCTCAGGCAGTTTGCCTTGCATGTGGCCTTCCAGTGGGCGCGGTGAGGCCGCATGAGCGGGAAATCGATGATCTGCCTCGACGGCAGTGCGCAGCGCGGGTTTCAGCCTGCATCCGAAAGGACTCGCCACATTGTCTATGGAAAGCAGCGTGCTCACGATTGATTTCATAATTTGTGGCCCTTGCTAAGCAGAACCCGGTGTCAAACACCGGGTCGGTTGAAGCTGTTTCTAAGAAAGGCCGGGCGTGATTCTTCGCAATCTGACTGAGCCGACAATATCATGACAAAAACAGTCAGATTATTCAACTAGGACACGCCGCCGCGGAGGGTGAGATGAAATCAGTTTCTCTGTATGCTTCAGAAGCAGCGGTTAGAAAGCTACAATGGTGTCGCCTTGATTTGAAACCACTCTTGCCCACGCGCCCAACGCCAGTTGGAAGTCGGCGGAATACGCTAGGAGAATGGCCGCAAGATCTCCAATGCCGTGAGGCATGGCTCTCTGGTTCAAAAATCAGGCTTGTTGCAAAGCGCTTTCCGACGATGATGTCTCGGCTTCGATCACCCGATCCAATACACGCCGGAACAACTTGGCGCCAGCGTCCAGCCCCAGATCGATATGCGGGGTTCGCGCGTGTTTCATACCCTTGTGCACCTCTTCCAGCACAGTCTTGTCCTCAAGAAATGCCATTCGGGCGCCATCATTCATGAATTTCGAAACCTCAGCGCTGTTCGGGGCAGAGTTGCGATGCTGGAACCAGAAATATCTGGTCTGATCTTCGTTGATCGGAGTCATGAAATTGTAGGAAATGTTTATGAAGGTCTCGGCAACCGGTTCCTTATCATAACCGCCGGTGCCGACCGGCGTATAAATCGACTTGTTCAATCCGATTGCGGGCAAGCACATCTCGTAGTGCTGCAAACGGTCGCAATCACCTTCGAACGCGACGAGATTAGCGTAATAGGGCGATGGGGGTTTGTTCGCAATCCAGCGCGAAACAATCACGCCACGATCCGTCTTTTCAACATTCAGCGGCTCTTCATCCGTGCCTGCCCCGGCAAAAGAAGAGACGTGCACCCATGCCACGTGGCTGGGATCAAGCAGGTTGTCGCAAACCCAAAGGTAATGACAATCAATGTCCATCACCCCGCCATCGGTCAGGCCCCAGCTGACGTCATCAAATTTCTCGATCGGGAAAATCATGTCCGGATCGGCAAGTGCGGGATCTCCCATCCAGATCCAGAGCAGGCGATAGCGATCCACGACGGGATAGGATCTTACCACTGCACGTCGCGGGGTCATCCCACGCTGAGTTGGGCTGTCGGTACACTGACCCGTGCAATCGAACGTCAGCCCGTGATAGCCGCATTCAACCAGATTCCCCTTCAGATTGCCTTTGGAAAGCGGAAGCTTACGATGTGGACAGGCATCCTCGAGAGCGACCGGCGTTCCGTCCTGTTGGCGATACAGCACAACATTCTCGCCAAGATAAGTCTCTGCTTTCAGTTCGCGCCCGATATCCTTGCTCCAGGCGGCAACATACCAGCAATTCCTGAGGTACATCTTCTGCTCTCCTTTGTGATCAGGTGGCTGAAGGCATTATGACAGGGCCAAGACTATACGCCATGCCGGATTGGTTATGATATATATAAGGCAGGCTAATTTGATTGCGATGCCAGCGGCGGTAGGTCAGGCTGCGAATTGGCTTCGGATTTGATCCATTTCAGGAACTCACCAACTTTAGGGCTGTCTTGCGTCTCAGGGCGCCGCACCAACCAGTACGAAAGCGGCGATTGCGTCAGATATGGGAACGGTCGCACCAATCGCCCGTCGCATAGCGCATCGATAACCAACGACTCGCGCCCCAGTGCAACGCCCAGCCCTTCTATTGCAGCCTGCACGACCATGTTCGACTGACCCAGGCGGCGTGTGCGGACTGTAGATGGTAAGGTCAGCTCGGTTTGTCGGGCCCAGAATTCCCATGTCGGACTGGATGCACCATGGTGCAGATTCTCATCAACCAGCAGTGTGTGTTGCGACAGATCCTCAATACAGGTCAGTTTCGGCAAAAGCGCGGGTGCGCATACGGGAAACAACCTTTCTCCCATGAGCAAATCCACCTGAAAACCCTGATACTCTCCGATGCCATATCTAATTCCGATGTCGGAATCCGTCCCTGAGAACGGATAACGCCCTGTATCCGTTGCAATTGAGATCGAAAGGTCTGGATGGGCCAGATCAAAATGCAAAAGTCTTGGAAACAACCAGTTGAACGCGAAACCCGGGAGGCAAGAGATCACGATCGTTCGGTCAGTTCGCGTTCGGTCGCGCAGCTGAGCACACACATCCGAAATACGCCCCAACCCCTCAGTGATGGCCAGCGCTAACTGCTCACCATCCCGGGTTGGTCGGGATTGCCGCGCGCCCCGCACCAGCAGGTCCCGCCCAAGCCATTCCTCAAGTGTTCTTACGTGCTGACTGACTGCACTTTGGCTGACCCCCAGCTCCTCGGCTGCGGGTGAAAAGCCGGAATGACGCACGACCGCCTCAAAGGCCCGAAGTGCCGAGTAAGGTAAATTCAAGATCATATTAGCCACCCTAATGTCAGCCATTATCACTTTCAAATGGATTGACCATAGGCCCGCGCCGTAAATTTGAAGCACCAAGCAATCGGGAGATGTCGATGTCCGACATGACGCCAGAGCGAGGCGCCTACAATCTGTTGGTTAATTGTGCCCGCGCAGCAGCAGGTGACAGGCTGTTGATCGCTTACGAATCTCCGGAATTTGGTTATTTCGATTCAGATAGCGTGGACATAGTCAGCCGTGCCGCCCGCCAACTTGGGCTTGGCGTCGATACGGTCGACGTGGGCTTCAACCCCGACAACCCGCATTTGCAGCCCGAACTTCTCGCCCGGTTCGAGGCTGCTGACATCATTCTTTTCCTGGCCCGACTTGGCGACCAGCTGCGTTTTTCAGACATGCCGCCGGGCAAAAAGATCATCGTCAGCTTTGCCCTGACCAAAGAGTTGCTTGGATCGGGCTTTTCCAACGGGCATCACGACGCATTTATGGAGCTTAAGGCTGATATCAACGCAGTGTTGGACGTGGCCGAGGACGTGCGGATCACTTGCCCCTTGGGCACCGATATTCGCGGTCGGCCAGTGATGGACCTGCAACCTTCGGGTGATACCTCGATCCTACGCTTTCCGATGTCGGTTTTCACACCGGTCCCGGCGCACAGTTTTTCCGGTCGCGTGGCCATCAGTTTCCTGACCGGAACAGGATCAAAGTACTATGACGACTATACGATCGAGTTTGATCAACCCGTTTTTGCGATGATGGAAAGCGGTCGGTTGACCCGGTTTGAAGGTGATCCCGCCAACGCTGCAAAGGCTGAGGCACATTATGACAGGGTTGCCGCAAAACTGGATATCGACCGCAACTTCGTGCATTCATGGCACGCGGGCATTCACCCGGGTTGCGGCTATCCATGGGATATGCGCGACAACTACGAGCGTTGGGGCGGATCTGCTTTTGGCAATCCCCGCATCCTGCACTTCCATACCTGTGGCGCATATGCGCCCGGTGAAATCAGCTGGAACGTCATTGACCCGACCATCTTGATTGATGGGATGACTTACTGGGAAAATGGTGTCTTCCACGCCGAACGGTTGCCCGGTGGGGCACGCATACTGGATCGACACCCCTGCGCGGCATCGTTGTTTGCCAATCCTGATCCGGATATCGGATTGCGTGCGGTAGGATGATCAATCCCGGCTTGATCGAATCGCAGCCTGTCGAAATAATCTGATGTTAATAGGACCAGTCCGAGATGGCCCTATGGTGCGGAGCACTCCCGTCTCCGGTGCCGGAACATGCGCAGAGGGTTATACCCCCGCTCCGGCAAAAATCATGGAACTCACATGTCACAAGCTATCGTCACGCCGCTGACTCAGGCTCTGGCCGAAGGAAAACTGACGCGCGAAGAACTTAAAGGCTTCATGCAACGTTCGAACAAACCCGGATTGCGCCATCTCGCGATTTGGATTTTGGTTCTGGCTTGCACAACAACACTGATCACCTTGTCCTGGAACAGCTGGCTGATCTGGCCAGCGATGTTTCTGCAGGGCGTCGTTCTGGCACACCATTTCTCGCTACAACATGAATGCGTCCACTATACGGTGTTTCGCACCCGCTGGCTGAACGATCTGGTTGGGCAGATTTGCGGGCTGATCATCATACTGCCGCACCGGTTCTTTCGCTACGAACATTGCGACCATCACACCTACACCCAACTGACCGGCGAAGACCCCGAACTGATCCCGTTGCCCAAAACGCTTGGCGAATATCTTCTGTATCTGTCTGCACTACCCTATTGGCGTGGTAAGTTTACCGAGCTGTTTCGGCATGCCTTTGGAAACCTAAGTGAAGCTGAGCTGCGCTTCATTCCTAAAGAAGAGCATCAATCGGCCTATTGGGACGCGCGCCGCATGCTGGCCATTTACGCCGCGATCATTCTAGCCATGGCAATCACCGGGTGGTGGGGATTGATCTGGTATTGGATCATACCCCTATTTCTGGGTGAACCGGTGATGCGCTTTGTGCGCATGACCGAACATGTCGGACGGCCCACTGTGGCACAGATGTCGGAAAACACACGCACCAATCTGGTTTCAAAACCGGTGTCCTTTTTGTGCTGGAACATGAACTATCATGCCGAGCATCACTATGTCGCCTCGGTTCCGTTCCACGCTTTGCCCCGTCTGCACGAGAAGTTGAAGGACCACATATTCGTTGAAAAGGGCGGATATCTTGCCGCACATCGCGACATTCTGCGTCAAATCATGCAGCGCAAAGTGGAGGCGTGAGAGATGAGAGCGGAAAAACCGTGGCGTGATGTGGTTGAAGTATCAAAGCTGGAAGAGAACTGGGTTACGCGGGTCGCAATCGGGCCGCGTTTGATAGCTGTGTACGATACGCCCAGTGGTGTCTACGCCTCGTTGGCATTGTGCAATCATGGCGGGGCCGATCTGTGCGATGGCTACTTCGACGGTCATGTGATCGAATGCCCGTTGCATCAGGGTGCGTTCGATGTCCGCGACGGCAAGCCGGTTTCAGCCCCGGCGACCCGGGCCATGCGGGTGTTTGAAACACGGGTTCAGGACGGGATGGTTCAGGTCCGAATGTGACCTGAACCTAACGCTTGTCGGATCGTTTCTCGAGGCGCGCGAAGATGCGGCTGAGACCGAAGCAGACAATAAAATAGAATGCCGCCGTTGTGATCCAAGCCTCAAATATCATCCGGGACGAGGCGACCAGTTCGACGGTTTTGTAGGTCAGCTCCTGCACCGAGATCAGTGACAGGATCGAACTGTCCTTGATCAACGAAATGAATTGGTTTGCCAGCGGTGGCACAACCTTTTTCATAGCCTGCGGCAGCACCACATTGTGCATTTCCTGAAGGCGACTCATCCCGATCGAACGCGCAGCCTCGCGCTGACCCTTCGGGATTGACTGAATCCCGGCGCGAACGATCTCTCCTACAAAGGCGCTTTCAAACAGCGCCAGAACGATGACACCTGAAACCAATGAGGGAAAGCGCCGCATTTCGCCGAAGAAAAAGGTCCAAATCTGATTATTTTCCTGTCGTGCAATACCGCGCGCCCAGCGTTCAAGGTTCAATGCGTCGATCAATTGTTGAGATAAGAAAAAGAAAAAAATGAAGACGACGACGACAGGCGGCACATTGCGCAGAAACTCGAGATAAGTACGTGCCAGCATCCGTATTGTCAGATTGGCTGAACAGCGTGCAACTCCCAGAATTGTACCGAGAATGAGCGCCAGAATCCCAGAATAAATGCTGATGCGAATAGTGGCTGCCAAACCCTGCAACAGCAGGTTTGCAAAATACTCTTCACGCGTGGAATGCCAGCCAACGATATAGCTGGGGATCAACTCCCAACGCCACTTGTAATTCAGTGTGCCTTCGATCGATAGCCAGACATACCCGAAGAACGCGATCAAGACCGCAACGATCAGGTAATCTGGCCATCTGAGTTTCTTAAGAAAATGCTGCACCAATGCGCTCCGCATCAGGACCGGGGGCGGTTGACCCGCCCCCGGTCAGAGTGGTTATTGGGCAACCTGGTCTGCCCACTCTTCGGTGGCAAACCAGTAATCATGACGTTCTTTCAGCCAGCCGGACCGCCAGTTCTGTGCAATCCAGTTGTTGAAGAAGTTCATCGCGTCCGGATCACCTTTGCGCAATCCAAACGCCTCGCCACGTGGATCGAACAGTTCGCCATCGAACAGTCGGAGGACATCCGGATACTGTGCGACGTCCCGGTTTGGAGTTGGCTGTGACGCCATAGTCGCATGTGCGTTGCCATTCAGAACTTCCTGACGAGAAGCGCCATCTTCATCAAACAGAAGCAAGGTTGCATCGGGAAAAGCCTTAGCGATGACCGTTGCCGGGGTAGCTCCGCGACGCGCCGCAAATGTCACATCCGGTGAATTTAGATCTTCGGCTGTCATCCCCTCGATTAGTTCTTTGTTGCCATAGATAGCCATACCCGAATACGCGTAAGGATCGGTGAAGTTGATTGTCAGATTCCGCTGCGCAGTCACCGACATCCCCGAGATGATTACGTCGAAATTACCGGATACAAGCGCAGGGATGATCCCATCCCAGGCGGTTGGGACAAATTCGACCTCGACGCCCATGTCTTCGGCAAGTTTGCGCCCGACATCCAGTTCGAACCCGATCAGATCACCGTTCTTGTCGCGCATCGACCATGGTACGAACAACGACAGGCCAACCCGGACTACCCCATCCTGTTTGATCGTTTCGATCACACTTTCACGGGACAGATCCTGGGTCGCGCTTTGAGCCCAGCCTGAGGTCGCCATGCCTGTTGCCACGACCGCGCCCAGGGCTGCCCCGAGCATTCTGCGAGATAGCTTCATCTTGGTTCTCCTTGTTGTCCGGTTGAATTCTTGTGGTTACTGATCGACTGCATATTTCTTCTCCAGATAGCTGACGCCGATCGACAGGATCAGGGTCACCACCAGATAGACCAGTGCGATGGTGAACCAGATTTCAAAACTCATGTAGGTATCCGAAATGATGTTACGCCCAAATGTGGTCAGTTCGGCCACGGCAATGACGCTGACGATGGCCGAAGACTTGATCAGGTGAACCACCTCACCCGTCATTGGTGGCAGCATAAACCGAACGGATTGAGGTAAGACTATATACTTATAGGTCTGATAGGGGGTCATCCCGATGGATTTGGCCGCCTCCCACTGACCAGTCGGGACAGCATTGATCCCGGCCCGCAGGATTTCGGATATCAGTGCCGAATGAAACACCGCCAAGGTCAGAATACTGGCGGTATATCGGTTAAAACCGAAGATCGGCCCCAGTACATAGTAAAACAGATAAAGCAGAACCAGTAGCGGGATATTTCGGATCAGTTCAAGGAACGCCACTGCGACCGACGTACCAACCACCAAGCCGGACAGACGCAGCAATGCGACTAGCAATCCGATAGCGGTGGCCAACAAAAAGGAAATGACGGACAGATTGATCGTGGCGACCAACCCAATGGGAATTTCGCCCCACTCGAACCCGATCTCGGTATTGCGGTAAAGGAACTGGGGCACCCGGTACCATTGCCAATTATACCCCATACCCTGCGCGCCAGAGTATGAGCCATAGGCGATTAGTCCGACAATAACCGCATAGATCACGACCGAAACAAGCGACGAACCAAAGAACCGCTTGTAATAGGGCGGTTTCGGCAGCGGCTGTCCTGTCCCCCGCGATATACCCAGATCAGTCATGTCAATGTTCCAATATCTGGTTCAGGAACAGGCGACAGCGCTCGCTGGACGGGTTGGTAAAGAACTGTTCGGGGGGCGAGATTTCTACAATCTGCCCGGCCTCCATAAACACCATGGTGTCGGCGACTTTGCGGGCAAATCCCATCTCATGCGTCACAACGACCATGGTCATTCCCGTGTCAGCCAATTCAACCATCACATCCAGCACTTCGTTGATCATTTCGGGATCCAGCGCGGAGGTCGGCTCATCAAACAGCATGATCCGGGTTTCCATGCACAAGGACCGCGCGATGGCGACGCGTTGTTGCTGACCCCCCGACAATTGCGCCGGGTACTTGTCGGCCTGTTCGGGAATATGAACGCGATCCAGATAGTTTCGCGCGGTTTCTTCAGCCTGGGCTTTGGAAATCTTGCGCACTTTCATCGGCCCTATCATCAGATTTTCAAGCACGGTCAGATGCGGGAACAGATTGAATTGCTGGAAGACCATGCCGACCTCCTGACGCAATTCACGGATTTCCTTAGCCCCTTCGTAGACTTCGATCCCGTCGATCACGAGGCGCCCGGAATTGTGCCACTCCAGCCCGTTGAAACAGCGGATGAGCGTGGATTTCCCAGATCCGGACGGACCGCAGATCACCACTTTTTCACCCTGTCGAACGGTCAGATCAATGTTCTTGAGCGCATGGAATGTGCCATAGAACTTATCCAGATTGGTCACTTCGATCATTGGGTTCAGCTGGGTCATGTCAAACCTGTTGCGCACTATTCAATATGGTTGCTTAATGTGCAATTCTCGTCAATAAAAAACTCACTGGGCTGCATCACGCCGCCAAAACTCGAACAGAAAACGTGGAAGGGAACGTGAATGTCCGCCTGGATTCGGATGATATCTGACGAAGATGCCGACGAGAACCTGAGGGCCACTCTGGATCTGGCACGTACACCGCACGGGACCGTCGACAATGTGATGCGCGTACATTCGCTGCGCCCCAACACCATGAAAGGCCACGTCGTTTTGTACCGGGCTTGTCTACACGATGACGCCAATTCAGTGCCTATGTGGTTTCAGGAAGTGATCAGTTCTTACGTCTCAACGCTGAACGCCTGTCCCTATTCCTATGCCAACCACTGGGCCAATGCCCGTCATCTGATTGGTGATGACACGCGCGCCGACACCGTTGAGGCCGCGCTCAAAGCACATCGCCCGCAAGATGCGTTTGACGGCGCGCATCTGGCTGCGCTGACATACACGGGAAAGCTCACGCGGTCACCGGGCGCGATGGCTAAGACCGATGTGAGCGCGCTGAGAGATGCAGGATGGGAAGATGGTGAAATCCTCGAAATCAACCAGATCGTGGGATATTTCAACTATGCCAACCGATTGCTGAATGGTTTGGGGGTCACAACAGAAGGAGATGTCGTAGGCTATTACGCCGAAGACTGACAGAATGTTTCATGCAGGATGACACACCCGGAAGACGGATTGACCGTGCCATTGGCGCTTCGCTGAGAGAGCTGCGCCAAAGCCGGAAACAGTCCGCCCGCCGACTGGCCGAACAATCGGGCATATCGGCGGCTATGGTCAGCCGTATCGAAAATGGGCTGGTGTCTCCGTCAATCGATACGCTGGCAGCATTGGCCGAAGCTCTCGAAGTTCCTATCGTTTCACTATTTAGGGAAGCACGGACGAATCACACCGATTTTACGCTGGTGCGTCATGGGCAGGGATTGAAATCCACCCGGCTGGCAGGTGGGCATTCACACGAGTACGTCAACCTGTCAATGCACGCCCGGAAAGACCTGCGCTTTCAGGCCCGCCGCGTCACATTGCTGCGGGATGAGGGGCAGCCACCCACATATGTCGGCCACGGCGTTGTTTTTGTTCAGGTTCTCGAAGGACAGGCGGTCTATCGCTACGGCGAGGCCCGGTTCAACCTGTCAGCGGGGGACAGCATCAGCGTTGATGCGGAACTGAACCACGGCTTCGAAGAGGTTTTGACGCCCGAGTTCGTTTTCCTGACCGTTCAGGCCGAGCGTCCATAGAGATATGGCCGACCCTACCGAAATTGATCTGACCCGAGGACCTATCCCAACTCATTTCAGAACCTTGGCCATTCCCGCTGCGATCGGAATGTTGTTCAATACGCTTTACAACGTCGTTGATATGTTCTTCGCCGGGCTCCTCTCGACCAGCGCTCAGGCTGGTTTGGCGCTGGGTTTTCAGGCCTTTTTTATCGCTATCTCGGTAGGTGTTGGATTAGGCGCCGCGATGAGCGCGCTTGTCGGCAACGCGCTGGGGGCCGGCGACACGCGCGCAGCCCGGCGGTTTGCGGCACAAGGGATAATCTATGGCTTCATCGCGGCCTGTGTTCTGGCACTGGCAGGGCTTTGGTATGGTCCTGCTCTGATACATTTGGTTTCAGAACCAGGGCTATATCGTGATGCGGGGTTGCGTTATTTCTACTGGCTGTTGCTGGCCCTGCCTGGGTTCCTTCTGGCCTTTGGGTGTAATGGAATCCTTCAGGCCCATGGGGATGCGGTTTCAATGCAACGCGCTCTCATCGTTGCATTTTTTGCCAATATCGGCCTGAATCCACTGTTGATCTATGGCATTCCGGGCCTGATCCCCGGCATCGGTTTCGATGGCCTCGCCGTATCGACGGTGATCAGCCAGACCGGCGTGATGGCGTTCTTGATCCGACAGGTTCTCAGACGCCGCAGGATGAGGCGAATGCGATCCCGAAACTTCATTCCCCGGCTGTACCGGTTCAGGGAAATTTCGGTGCAGGTTCTGCCCACCGCCACTTCGTTCGTCGTGATGTTACTGTCAGGTTTCGTGATCCAATTCGCTCTGAAAATCTATGGAGAGCACGCGATCGCAGGTTTCGGAGTAGCCGTTCGGCTTGAGCAGATTCTGCTTTTACCAGTACTCGGGGTTACCGGCGCGCTGCTTCCCATCGCATCTCAGAATTTTGGGGCTCGAAATTATGAAAGGGTGCGCGAAGCTCTGTTCTATTGCTGGAAAGTAGGGCTCGTTATGACCGCTATTGCAGCACCTATACTGTGGATTTTCGGTCGCTTTCTGCTGGGTCTCTTCACCGATGACCCCGAAGTCACCCGCGTTGGACTCAGCTATCTGCGTGTCGATAGCCTGATCCTTCCATTCTACATGATGCTGTTTTCGATCAACTCGCTGCTGCAAGCCCTGAAACGCCCAATCTGGACCGTATGGATCAGCCTCTATCGCCAGGGATTTGGCGTTGTTTTCTTTGTCTGGATATTCATCGGCGTGCTTGGTTTCAACGAGATTGGCGTCTGGTTCGGAACCGCCTGTGCCGTGATCACCGGTTGGATGATCGGGCTTCTGGTGGCATCTTACGTTGCCCAAAAGGAATTGGGCGGGCTTTGGCTCAGGCCGAGAACCGATCCGGGCTGAAAGCCTGAATATCAATGCCCGGTGCCTTTCCCGCAATCACATCCGCAACGAGCCGCGCCGTTGTTGCCCCCAATGTCAAACCAAGCTGACCGTGGCCTGTGGCGAAGGTAACATTTGCCAGACGCCTGCTGCGGCCAATGATCGGGCGCGTGTCCGGAGTAAAGGGGCGACGGCCCATGCGGCGCTCAGATTTCTTGACCTTCAAGCCAGGCAATACACGGTGCGCACGTTTGACCAGTACATCGGCCCGGTTCCAATCGGGCTTTGCATTCAGTCCCGCAAACTCTGCAGTGCCAGCCACCGCCAGCGCATCCTGATAAGGCGTGATGCCAAACCCGCCCTTCGCATAAAACACTGTGTGACGCAGATCGATCCCACTGTCATGCAAAGCGGTTGAATATCCCATCACTCCTTCCATGCGCAATGGAACATCCAGTTCCTTCGCCAAGACGCGCGAATGCGTACCAGCAGCAATTACAAACTCATCTGCGCTAAGCGTGCGCCCATCGCCGATGTGCACGCCGTGGATATGTCGACCATCTCGTGCAAAATCGACCGCCGCATCCGAGACAACCACCCCACCCCGGCCAATAAAACTCTGCATCAGAGTTTCAACCAACAGCTTTGGATCAGTCACAAAGCTCCAGTCCCGTAGCAAAGCAGCATGTTTGAAATCAGGTGCAATCGCGGGATCCATCTCATGCGCTTCATGGCCCGTAACTTCGTCAATCGTGCACCCAAACTCACGCGCCAGGTCAAAGGCTGTACGCATGGTTGCCAGGTCATTGTCATCATCGAACAGCTTGATCACCGGTCGCTCAACCAAATGTTCCGGGTGACCAACATCTGTGAGCTGCGCTTTGAAATCATCGGTGGCAGCAAAGGTGAGCCGCGCCAGATCGGCCGCAATCGCCCGCATCTTCGAACGGCGCGCATTGGCCGTGAACCGCGCAAACCAGGGCAGCAACTTCAATGCCGAGGCTGGGCGCAAGGCAAGCGGAGCCTCAGAATCCAGCAACCAGCCCGGCACCTTCATCAGCATCCCTGGCTGCGACAAAGGCACAATCTCGCCCACCGCGATACATCCGCATGAGGCCCAGCTTGCGCCCTCGCCCACCGGGCCCGGTTCCACAACCGTGACATCGTGTCCTTGCGATTGCAGTGTCAGGGCGCAGGATATTCCAACGACACCGCCACCGATCACAACCACCTGTGCCATTCCGGAAACCTTTATTGCAGTTCGCGCAGTTGCGCCATCAAATCGGCAGTGACACGGACCCCATCCGCCTTGACAGCGGCGCGATTTTTTAACCTGCCATCTCCAGGGACGCGCGCATCTCCGTTGCCTTCAATCTCGGCACAGATGCGTTGAACATAAACTCCGAAAGTTTCGTTGCCAAAACGTGCCGGATCAATTGCGATCAAGGTGTGCCCACCCTTAATGTTCAGCGCTCCATACGCTTCGCGGTTGGCGTTATCGACGGACAGGGTTCCGCCTGCCAGAGCCGCCCCCAGAACTTCGATCAGAAAGGCGATCGCAGCGCCTTTGTGTTCGCCAAATGGCAGCAGGCTGCGGGATTCCAAAATGGCATTGGGGTCTTGGGTCGGCTGCCCGTCCGGGTCGAGCCCGGCAGGACGTGGCAGATCATGCCCTTCGGCGGCAGCCAAGCGGATATCCATCAGTGCTACCATCGACGAAGCCTGATCCCATACGACTGGCTCACCCCCTGGTCGAGGGCAGGCAAAAGACATCGGGTTGGTTCCAAAAACCGGGCGAACGCCGCCTTGCGGCACCACCATGGAAAGCGAGTTAACTACACCTAGCGCAACCAGCCCAGCCTCAGCCAACGGACCGGTATCAAACCGTAACGCCCCGAGATGGTGGCAATTAGAACAAGTGAACGCGGCAATTCCGTTCTCGCGCGCCATCTCAATCAACTCTTCCCGCGCTTTGGCCGCCACGATCTGATAATAGCCGTTGTCACCATCCCCACGCAGAACGCCCGGCGCGGTCCGCTCGACGCGCGGGCTAGAGACAGGGTTGGCATAGCCCGAAGAAAAACTTTGCGCATAAACTGGCAGCATCCGTAACCCATGGCTGCGCGGCCCGTCGCGTTCGCTCATCTGCACTAGATCGGCCAACACCGCACTACCGCGTTCATCCATACCCGAAGCCACAAGGACAGATCTGGCCAACTCTCTTACCTCGTCGAGCGAGAGCGTTGTCGTTGAGTCATCAGTCATATGCTTGATCCTGTCCTTGGGTTGTGAAATCGGGCGCGTCTTCACCCGCTTTCCGATCTATTCAAGCGCTGTAATCCACCCGCTTTTTGGCGACGAATTCATCCAACGCGCCGCGCTGATCGTCCGGCATTGGCGGCTGCACATAGGTGTTTAGCATACGCTGCGCCTCTTCCGTGCCAACGACTTCCGCGGTTTTCGAGCCTTCTGCTTCCCACTGTTCAAAACTGTCATTGTTTTGCAAGTGGTTCATATGCATCGGGTTTTCGCGTGTGTGGTCAGTACCCAAGAAATGCCCACCGGGGCCGATGTCTTTTATGTCGCCCAGCAACGCGTCCAGGTTTTCTTCTTGCAGGCCGCTGAAGAAACGGTGGAAGTTCTCCAACTGCAGTGCGTCCTGCACCCATTTCGAATAGCTGACCCCCAGTGCGCCTTCAAGGAAGCCCGCCGAGTGCACAATGTAGTTCGCACCACCCAGCAACACCGGCCACATGGTGTTTGCAGTGTCGAATGCAGCCTGCATATCCGGGGTTTTTGAACCGGTCCACATTGTGCAGGTCCGCCAAGGCACGCCGTAGAATCGCGCCATCTGACCCACCAGAAGGTTCATCAGACCGGGTTCCGGAGAGCCCATCATCGGCGCACCTGTCTTCATCGATACACCCATGATTGCCACCCCCAACACCATGGGTGCTCCACGGCGGATGATCTGGCTGTATGCCATTCCAGCAAGACTCTCGGCAATCAGCAACGCGACTCCACCCTGCGGGCTGGCAGGTGTACTGGCCCCTGCGAGAACAAAGGGCGATAACAAGCAGGGCTGGTTGGCCGACGCATAGACACGCAAGCTTTGCAGCATCGTCTCGTCCCAGACCAAAGGCGTGTTGCAGTTAAGCAAAGCCGCCATCACGACGTTGTTGTCGACAAATTCCTCTCCAAATACGATGCGGGTCATCTCAACCGAGTCCCGGGCCGCCTGTTCCGATAGGACCGAGCCTTTGATCGGCTTGTCCGTCAGAGTCAGTGCGGCATGAACCAACTCCAAATGGCGTTGAGGTACTGGGACATCCTGTGGCTCCACCGGCAGGATGCCGGGTACCATCATCGACTGACTCATCTGGCTGAGTTTGAAGAAATTATGGGCATCTTCCAGCATCGATGGGCGGCGTACCCCATCCAGACCATAGACAAATGGCGCACCATAAGCATTGGCAAACACCGAATGTTGGTTGCCAACCCGTAGCGAGCGATCGGGGTTGCGCGCGGCATAGCCCCATTCCGACGGCACAGCCGAGATCAGATCCATCAGCATCTCGCGACCGATGCGGACCCGTTCACCCTGCACATCCGCGCCATGTTTCTTCCAGTCCGCCAAAGCGACAGGATCACGAAATTCAATGCCAGTGGTTTCCAGGATCGTCATTGCCGCGTTGTGGATCTTATCGACACCCTCAGGGCCGAGCAGATCAATCGGGCCAATCTTGCGATTCAGCGTCGACAGGTAGACCGGGGGCGGGTTGGTGCGGGCCTGAACCCGTGCCGCGCGTCCACCGCTTCGGCCTGAGCGTGCTTTGATTTCTGCCATCTCAATTCCTCCGGATCAGGCACGCGCACGGGCGCTGGTTGGGTCAACGGCGCAGACATTGATCACTTCGGCTTCGCGCAATTCATTGTGAACCATCACCTGCATCTTGGTGCCGGATGCCGTCATATCCTGCGGCACCAGTGCCATCGCGATGTCGTGGTTGCAGTAGTAAGAGAACCCGCCCGAGGTGACCCTTCCGATCAGCTTGCCGTCAGCATAAACGCCCTCGTCGAACATCACCGAAGTATCGCAGAACGGCAGTTTCAGCGTAACCAAACGGTTATAGTTGCCCTCTTCCCTCTGCTTCAGAAGTGCTGCTTTGCCAACAAACTCACGCTCGGCCACTTGCCCACCAATCTTTTCGGTCATGGCAACGAAGCGGTCGAGATCAACCTCATAAGGGGTCAAGTCTTTGCAAATCTCGCGATTGATGGCGCGATAGGATTTTTCAAGCCGCATCGATTCCAGCGCCTCTAGGCCGAAAGGTTTGACTCCAGCCTTTAGCAGAAGATCGACAAGATGGCGGTTATACCCGATCGGGTGGTGCAATTCCCATCCAAGCTCTCCGGTATAAGAGACACGCAGCAGGTGCACACCTTTGGCATAGCCCACCTCACCCATCTGCGCCGAAAGCCACGGGAAAGCTTCATTCGACAGATCATTGTCAGTGAGCGGTTGCAGGATTTCGCGTGCCTTGGGTCCAGCCAGCGCGATCACGCCCAGTTGCTCTGAGATATCCTCGATCACCACCGACCCGTCGCGCGGCAGAACGCGCTGCAGTTGATCCCAATTATAGGCCCGCCAATTCGGGGTCGAGATCAGGTAGAAATCATCCTCAGCATAACGCACGATGGTGTATTCCGCATCCATGCCACCCTTGTCGTTCAGCATCAGCGACAGGGTCATGCGGCCCAACTTGGGCAGCTTGTTGGCCATGATACTGTCCAGCCACCGTGCAGCCCCCGGCCCGCGCACCACGAATTTGGTCATCGGCGACATCTCGATAAAGCCGGCCTCTTCGCGGGTTGTGCGCACCTCTTCCTGCACCAGTTCCATGTGATTGGTGCGGCGGAAGCTGTGTTCAGGGATCGCCTCTTCAGGTGATTTGGTAAACCAGCGCGGGAATTCGTAGCCATTGAAGCTGGTCCAGACCGCGCCTTGGGCGGTCAGCAGGTCATATGACCCAACAGTCTTCATCGGGCGCGCTTCCGGGAAATCTTCACCCGGCACATGCGCGTCCATGTGAGTACCCCAGGTTTCGCGTACCTTGTCCATAGTCCAGCGTTTGGATGCGTAATCCGAGAACCGGCGCGGGTCGAGTTCCGACATATCCATGCCCGGATTGCCATCGACGATCCATTTCGCCAGACGATTGCCTACGGTGCCGCCCCACAGAATGCCGCCGGGCATTCCCTCTGCCAGCCACAAATTCTCATGCCCCGGCGCGGGACCTGCCAAAGGCAGCTCGTCAGGGGTCATCTGGAACGGCCCGCGAGTGTTGGCCTTGATTCCGACCTCTCCCAATGTTGGCACCCGTTCAATGGCACGCTCCCACTGGGTTTCCACTGCATCGAAATCCTCGGGCAGCAGATCAGCCCCGAATTCCGGTGGCACGCAATCTTCGGCGAACAGTTTGAGGTCTTTGGTGAATTCGTAGGGTCCGAACTGGATGCCGCCTACATCTTCGCGCAGATAGGCACCGTAATCTTCGTCCCGCAAAATCGGGAACTCGGACAGACCTTGCGCCCGGCGTTCTTTCAGAAGCGGCACAGTCTCGGTCGTCCAGTATTGGTGAACAATTGGTATGCAGGGTAAGTCCAACCCTACGCGGCGCGCGTTTTCGCGGGCATAGTTTCCAGTGGCGAAGATCAGGTGCTCACAGGTGATTTCACCTTGATTAGT
The DNA here is from genome assembly GCF_900106805.1 of Ruegeria halocynthiae. GTDB lineage: Bacteria > Pseudomonadota > Alphaproteobacteria > Rhodobacterales > Rhodobacteraceae > Ruegeria > Ruegeria halocynthiae. Next base: position 53,220 of record NZ_FNNP01000002.1, on the reverse strand, counting down.
GGTCACTTTCCAATGACCGTTGTCCAGCTTTTCATATGCCTGAGCTTCTGTGTTTTGGTAGACCTTGGCCCCCGCATCGCGTGCCAGTTTGGCCAGCGCCATAGTAATATCGGCCGGGTTTACGTAACCGTCTTCGGTGTGCAAGATACCGCCCCGAATATCCGGGCTTTGGTTCAACAGTGGGTGGACTTCGGCAATCTCCTCCGGTGTCAGCAGTTGACAGGGCACACCCGCCGCTTCGGCAATCGAGACATAGGACTGGAACTCATCCCAGCGCTTTTCTGTATTGGCCACACGCAGTTGGCCAACTTTGCGCAGGCCAACCGAAGCACCCATCTTTTTCTCTACTTCGGAATAAATGCGGATGGTTTCCATCGTCATCTTGGAAACGTTGTACGAACGCACAAAGGTCACCAACAGCCCCGCGGCGTGCCAAGTCGAACCCGAGGTCAATGTGGTGCGTTCCAGCATAACTGCATCCGAACACCCATGTTCGGTCAGCCCGTACAGGATCGACGCCCCAACGCAGCCGCCCCCGACAACCACCACTTTTGCATGTGACTGCATATTGCAACTCCTCCAACTTGTGTCGCGACCACTCCGGGGATCGCATTGCATGACGGTAGACCGACGCGCACGACATGGATGATCCAGCGCTGACAGATCGGCGTTTCGGTCACTTAGTGTACGCGTCTCAGAACGGTTGGGGGGAATTGTCACCGCAAACTGCTGGCAGGCAATTGCAAAAATATTCACTCTGCATAAGATGACCTAAGCCAAACTGATACAGTTGGCTTTGTTTTGTAGATCAACCTCACCGTTACAGGTCAAACCATCTTGTCCAACCGACCATATGACCTTCCGCCAGTAAGCTCTCTGATTAGCTTCGAAGCTGCCGCCCGGCATGTGAGCTTCAAGACCGCAGCAGAAGAACTCAACGTTACGCCTGCCGCGATCAGCCATCAGGTCAAGGCGCTGGAGAATGAATTGCAATGCACACTGTTTCTGCGCCATCACCGCGGCGTGGAGCTGACCGAAAGCGGTGCCTATTTGCTTGTTGCGCTTCAACGTGGGTTCGAGGATATCAGTGAAGCCCTTGGACAGTTGAGGCGCCGGTATGACCAGAAAGGTGTGACCATCCGCTCGACAACAGCGGTCAGTTCGCTCTGGCTCACTCCACGCCTTGCCCAGTTCTGGAAGCAATACGGACATGTCTCGGTGACTCAGGTTGTAACAGATCTCGGTATCGATACGTCCAGATGCGATCTGAGCATTCATTACGGTGATACCTGCCGTGAAACGGGAATTTTCAAAACATTGTTCCATGACAACATCATGGCTCTGTGCAGTCCCCGATTTGCCGAACACAACCCCATTGGACGTGTCGAGGAAATCGCAAAGGTGCCTCTTATCCATCTCGACGCCCCGGATACCGGCTGGACCGACTGGCGTGCATGGACCCGCAAGCTGGGATATGATGGTCCGTTGAATTCTGCACATCGGGTTAATAATTACACGATCGCCCTTCAGGCCGCGCAGGACGATATGGGCGCGGTATTAGGGTGGGAAGGTTTGACTTCGGGACTGATCGCCTCTGGTAAACTTGTTCAGTTGTTGCCGCAGACCATCTCATCGCAGTTGGACTTTTACGTAAAGCTGCACAATACATCATCCGACCGCGCGAAGCTTGTCTTCAAGTGGCTGGGTGAGGCGGCGGATGGGAATATCTGATGGCAGTTTGCACCTGACCTGCACTGAAATCATAGGGCGCGGATCAAAGCCAGAGCCATGATCCTATCGCCGTTTTTTTGCCGTTCTGAACAGAAGCAGAAATACGAACACCGACCCGATCGAGGTGGTGACAATCCCGACCGGCAATTCCTGCGGCGCAAGCAGAAGCCTGCTTATGATATCGGAACCAGTCAACAAGGCTGCGCCAACGATTGCCGCAGTCGGCAGCAGGTGCTTATGCAAGGGGCCAGCGATCCCACGCGCAATGTGAGGCACCATCAGGCCAACAAAGCCGATCACACCGGCCACCGAAACGAACACCGCCGTCGCCAGCGCTGCGGTGAAGAACATGCTAAACCGCAGGCCCTGAACCGGGACACCCAAAGTGGCAGCGGTCAGGTCCCCGGTCAACAACGCATCCAGCCAGCGGCTGCGATACAGCGAATAACTCAGGATCAGCAGCAACCCGACGCAGACAAGCGGGAATGTTTCCCAGCGGGCCAGCCCCAAACCGCCCAACATCCAGAAGATAACCGAGTGGGCAGCGCGGCTGTCGCCAGCGAAAATCAGATAGTTGGTAATAGCGGAGAACAGGAACGAAACCGCAAGGCCCGCAAGGATAAGCTTCTCGGGTGCGCTTGTGCGCAATCCGTGGACCAAAGCCAGCACAATGCCCGAGGCGACTAGCCCGCCGCAAAAGGCAGCCAATGGCAGGGTCCAGAACCCAAGAATATCACCCGTCACAGTAATGACGAATACAGCCCCGGCCGCGGCGCCGGAAGACAGGCCGAAGAGGAATGGATCAGCAAGATCGTTGCGTGTCGTGGTTTGCAGTACCACTCCGACGATACCAAGCCCGGCACCGATAACGGCGGCAAACAGCGCGCGCGGTAGCCGGAGGTCGAACACAATCCGATGCAGGGGCGACATCTCTCCGTCATCCAGACCCGAACCTCGCATTATCGCGGTGAGAGTTTCGGATAACGGGATCGAGGTCGTGCCATAGATCGTCGAAACCAGCAAAAGGGCGGCCAGAACGACCGCCCCCAGCAAGAGTGTCAGGCCCAATCGGCCCATATCAGTTCAGACCCGGATGCATCGCTTGAGCCATCTTCGAGATGGCTTCGATATTTGCCGGTCCCGGTGTCAGCTCTTCGTAGCGCAACCCGATCCAGCGCTCGTTTTTGACCGCATCTGTCTGCGACATGACGGGATGTTCCTGCAGGAACTTGAAGGTATCCTCGGCGCCATTGCCTGTCTGATAATCCAGAAGAACCAGGAATTCGGGGTTGGATGCAGCAACGACCTCCCACGAGGTGCGGCCCCAGCTTGTGTCCATATCGTGGGTTACATTCTCGCCACCGGCGGCAGCAATCATCGCGTCGGGAATGGCAAACTTGCCAGCCGTAAACGGAGCATCCGCCGGGCCATCCAACAAGAATACACGCGGCTTAGCCAGATCGGTTGTCTGAGCTTCGAGTACAGCCAGTTCTTCTTTCCAGCCATTCACCAGCGCCTCGGCCTTGTCTTCGACCTGCATGACTTTGCCCAGCCTCAGCATGTCGTCAAACAGCAGGTTCATGCTGGCCTCGGGGCGATCTTTATCCAGATGCACGCAGCTTTCGGTCAGAACCATGGTCTTGATACCGAACGGCTCAAGCGTATCCGGCGTCACATCGCCACCGGGCTTCATGCCGTAATACCAGCCCGCAAAGAACAGATCGGGCTCGACCGCCACCAGATTTTCAACCGTAGGGTATTTGGGCGCAAGCTCAGGGATATCACCGCGCAACGTATCGAATTCGGGGCTGGTCTTATACCATCCGGTGATGCCGGTCAGGCCGATAACCTTGTCCTGCAAGCCCAGGGCAAAGACCATATCGGTCATGTTCATGTCATGCACGACCAGACGCTCGGGCAGCGTTTCAAAAACCAGCGGTTCGCCGCAATTGTCGACCGTCAACTCTTGCGCAGCAGCGCTGCTCGCCATGGCTGTAAGCAGCGCCACGGACCAGATGTGTTTCATTTCAGAGTGTTCCTTTGGTTAAGTTGAAACTGTAGTTCTTCGAATATCCAGCGCCGGGATTACACGGCCCTCGTGGTGAAAGCAGAGGTAGTCAACACCAAATGTTTCGCGCACCCGTTCGGGTGTCAGCACCTCGTCCACGCGGCCAAAGCCGGTCACACGGGTGGATTTCATCAGTGCAACATGGGTAGCGAATTCGGGGATCATGACCAGATCGTGGACGATCATCACGACGGTGATGCCAAGTTCGGCAACCAGAGACAGCATTCGTCCCTTTGCGTCCGGGTCCAGATGATTGGTCGGTTCATCCAGAAACAGCAGGGATGGATTCTGCGCCAGAGCCCGTGCGATATGGGCACGCTGACGCTCACCTCCGGACAGCTGAGCCATCCGTTTATCCGCCAGGGCGGCCAGGCTGGTCAGATCCATAATCCGGTTCAGCTCTTTGGCGTGGGCGTCGGCCGAACGGTCCGCGCGGATGGGTATCTGTCCCAAGGCCACATAATCCCGCAATGCCAAACGCCCATCAGGCAGTTCCTGTTGACCGACCACCGCTATGATCCGTGCGCGTTCCTTTGCAGAAAGCCGTTTGAGGCTGTGCCCCTTGACCAGAACATCACCCAGAGCCAGCGTCTCGGCACCGCATAACAAATTCAGGAGGGTTGTTTTTCCTGCCCCGTTCGGACCAGCAATGGCAAGGATGGATCCCTCAGCCAATTCGAACGACACGTCTTGCAACAGGACATCCCCGTTGAGCGCAAAGTATTCAAGGTCTTCGGCGACCAGAAAGCTTGGCGTTGTCATAACCTGACCCCGTTCTCGATCCGCGGCATACGTGAGAGAGTCTTATTGATCAACGCCCGAGGGCGATCGGTAGCGTTCGTCCACCCGTCCGGGCTTTGGCGGTATTGCATCGCAAACTCGGCCAAGGCCTGCACCTCATGCGCAGTCTGGATGTCGCCAAACAGGTACTGCGCCTTGCCAATTGCCTGAAACCCGACTGTTCTTGGATGGTCACAACCGGCCATACAGGACGCGGTGCGGATTACAAAACCGCTAGGGAGCTTGTCAGCCAGCGCATTGCGCATGTCATCAGTCGTCTGCCCGCCAATGCAGCTTTCGCAGACAAGGATGAAATGATCAGCCATATCTTGCATTTTCCACCCCGCCTGTTTCCAAGCGCAAGCGGAAGCTGTCGGTCATGTGAACACTTGCAAAACGTGTCATCAAAGCCTCCTTCCAGGACGCCCCGCCCTGGGTTGGTTGAACATCTGATGGCAGGTCTCCTGACTTGCGGGTCGCAGCTCGGCCAACCTTCCCGATCCTCCAGATCAGTGGCTGTTTGGCCTCGCTCACCGCTTACAGTTGCGGGGGCAGTTGCGGACTTGGCGCGCGCTAGCGAACCTCACCGTATTCCCTTTTCATCCCGTGGGCGTACCATCGGGAACCATCTGAGTCTGACTGCCCGAGATCGCGGGGTACGTCAATGTTAAAGTCCTTGTGGCTCAACCCTGGTCGGCGGACACCGTGCAGCTAGTCGAGGCCCTGAGCACAGATCGAATGTACTTTGACGCCGAGCGAAAGTGGCTTGCCCCGGCGGCCTCAGCCCAACGACCAGTCGTCCAGGCATTTTTTGCACCCTTCATGGGTGCGCCATACAACGCAACATTCGAAGTATTTTGAATAAACTCAATCAGTTTCTGATAGCCATCCTCTAACAGGGTCACCGCAGCGGGCCACTCAAGTCCGGACTGAGATTCCCTCAGATCCGCATTGTAGTGTTTCAGTTCATTCCATTTGTAACCCTTAGCTGGAAAACAGACATCGTTGCCAGCAAGACCATCCGCATACCATCCCAGAAACAGATCAATCCAGTGCGCGCGATGGGCGATCACATCCTTGATCGATATCTCATCTTCTCGCCTTTTCATCGCAACGTGTGCATCCAGATCACCAATAAGTTTGAGTAGCTTTCCAAACTCTTTCTCGGTGATTTTGATCAGTAGAGATTTATTGGTTACCGGCACCGGTTTCGCCTCATTTGCATCTCGCCAGACTAATTCAAACTACGCGGCATCGCTTTGCGCCAGGTCAATGAGAATTCGACAATGGCACTTTCGCAACCGCAAATGTTTCACCAAACGCCTTGCCCCATGATCTCATTGCAAATGTCATTGTCCACAAATCGAGTCCGTTCCTCGGTCGAACGATCGAGGGTGCAGCCATAGGTACGCTGCGGTCATTAAGTGCTTTGTTTTCAAAGGCTAACTCTAATACTAAATTTTTAGTTTGACAGAACGGCGGCAAATCGCTGATGGTAATCTCCATCCGGTTACCACCGGGCAAGCAAAATTTTTGGGAGGAAAGAGATGCGGAGACATCTACTTTCCGCAGTGGCGGCGGCTGCCGTCATTGCGGGGCACGGTCCCGTTTGGGCCGACGAAGCCGCAGCACAACGTTGGATCGACGACGAATTCCAGCCATCAACCCTGTCGAAAGACGAACAGATGGCCGAGATGCAATGGTTCATCGACGCTGCACAGCCTTATGCTGGCATGGAAATCAACGTCCTGTCCGAAGGCATTCCGACACATTCTTACGAATCCGAGGTTCTGACCAAAGCGTTCGAGGAAATCACCGGCATCAAGGTCAATCATCAGATCCTTGGTGAGGGCGAAGTGGTCCAGGCCGTTCAAACACAGTTGCAAACAGGTCGAAACTTGTATGACGGCTATGTCAATGACAGCGACCTGATCGGTACTCATTCACGTCTGCAATTGGCCTATCCGCTGACCGATATGATGGGCGGTGATTGGGCGGGCACGACTTCGCCGACGCTGGATCTGGATGACTTCATGGGTATTCAGTTCACCACCGGTCCAGACGGCAAGCTGTACCAGCTGCCTGATCAGCAGTTCGCGAACCTCTATTGGTTCCGCAAGGACTGGTTCGATGACGAAGCCAACAAGGCGGCGTTCAAAGAGAAGTATGGCTATGATCTGGGCGTTCCGGTCAACTGGTCCGCGTATGAAGACATCGCCGATTTCTTTACCAATGACGTGAAAGAAGTCGACGGCACTGCAATCTATGGCCACATGGATTATGGCAAGCGTGCGCCTGACCTTGGTTGGCGCATGACCGACGCCTGGCTGTCTATGGCCGGCGCTGGCGACAAGGGCGAGCCGAACGGTATCCCCGTCGACGAATGGGGCATCCGCATGGAAGCAGGCACCTGTAACCCTGTTGGTGCTTCGGTGTCACGCGGTGGTGCTGCGAACGGTCCGGCTGCGGTCTATGCGATCCGCAAGTGGGACGAGTGGCTGCGGAACTATGCGCCTCCGGGTGCGGCTTCTTATGACTTCTACCAGTCGCTGCCGGCGCTCAGCCAGGGCAACGTGGCCCAGCAGATATTCTGGTACACCGCCTTTACCGCTGACATGGTGAAGCCGAAGTCCGAAGGCAACAACACCGTTGATGACGAAGGTACGCCGCTGTGGCGGATGGCACCCAGCCCGCACGGCCCTTATTGGGAAGATGGCCAGAAGGTTGGCTATCAGGATGTGGGGTCCTGGACCTTCCTGAAATCGACGCCTGCAGATCGTGCTCAGGCGGCCTGGCTATATGCTCAATTCGTGACCTCCAAAACTGTTGATGTGAAGAAGTCCCATGTGGGTCTGACCTTCATCCGCGACAGCTCGGTCAACCACGAGTCGTTCACGGAACGCGCACCCAAACTGGGTGGCCTGGTCGAGTTCTACCGCTCACCTGACCGTGTGGCATGGTCACCGACCGGCATCAACGTACCGGACTATCCGAAGCTGGCCCAGATCTGGTGGCAGCAGATTGGTGACGTGAACTCGGGTGCCTTCACCCCGCAAGAGGCGATGGATCGTCTGGCCGAAGAGATGGACATCACCATGGGCCGCATGCAGGCCGCGGATGAAAGCGCCGGTGTCTACGGTGGCTGTGGTCCCCGCCTGAACGAGCCTCAGGATGCCTCTTTCTGGCTGGAACAAGAGGGTTCGCCCAAGGCCAAGCTTGAGAACGAAAAGCCGCAAGGCCAGACCGTCAACTATGACGAACTGGTTCAGCGCTGGCAGTCTCAGTAACAACGACAACGTAGGCCGGGCTTAAGCCCGGCTTACCCTCAATTCCCTCGAGACATTCTGATGATCGAACTTCAGGACGCGACCAAACGGGTCGGTAACGTCAACCACATCAAACCGACAAACCTGACGCTGCAAACCGGGCATTTCAACGTGCTGCTGGGCGCAACCGGATCAGGCAAAACTTCTCTGATCAAAATGATGGCCGGGCTGGATCCGATCGCTTCGGGCAAGGTCCTGATGGACGGACAGGATGTGACCCGGCTGAACACGCAAAAGCGGCAGATCAGCCTGGTGCATCAGTTCTTCGTGAACTACCCACATATGACCGTGTTCGACAACATCGCCTCACCCCTGCGCGTGGCTGGTATGGCGAAAAGCGAGGTCGAAGGTCGCGTCGAAGAGGCCGCAGACCTATTGCAACTGCGACCGATGCTGCACCGCCGCCCGCACGAACTGTCTGGTGGACAGCAACAACGCACCGCACTCGCCCGCGCGATTGCGAAGGAAAGTTGCGCCGTGTTTCTTGATGAGCCGCTGGCCAATCTGGATTACAAGTTGCGCGAAGAACTGCGTGAGCAATTGCCCGATTTGTTCGCCGGCCGCGGTGCTGTTGTGGTTTATGCCACCTCGGAACCCGAAGAAGCCCTGTTGTTGGGTGGTTACACCGCCTTGATGGAAGATGGCCGCGTCACCCAATTCGGCCCAACCTCCAGCATCTACCGCAATCCAGAAAACATCGCCGCCGCGCGCGTGTTCTCGGACCCGCCTATAAACGTGGCACATATCTCGGTTTCTGGCGCTCAGGCGCAGCTGGTGGGCGGAGGCGGCTGGACCGTCACAGGCATGGCCGATGGTGAATACACGGTTGCTGTGCGCCCGCATCGCGTGACACCCTACCGCACCTCGGAGGCTGACGTGGAACTGACAGGCCGGGTGATCGTAACTGAATTATCAGGCTCAGATTCCAGCGCGCATTTCCAACACGGCGAGGACGCCTGGGTCTCGCTTGCTTCCGGTGTGCACGCCTATCAGGTCGGCGAGGATCACAGTTTCTATATGAACCCGGCCCATTGCCGGTATTTCAGCCAAGATGGCAAAAGGGTGGCCTGACATGGCACAGATCAAACTTTCCAACCTTCGCCACAGTTATTTTCCGACTCCGAAAAGCCCGGAAGATTATGCGCTAAAGGAAATCGACGTGACCTGGCGTGACGGTGGAGCCTATGCGCTGCTCGGACCGTCAGGTTGCGGCAAATCCACGTTGTTGAACATCATCTCAGGCCTGCTGATGCCCTCTGAGGGGCAGATTCTATTCGACGGCCAAGACGTCACCGCCTTGCCCCCAGATCAGCGCAACATCGCGCAGGTGTTCCAGTTTCCGGTGATTTACGACACGATGACCGTGGGTGAAAACCTGGCTTTTCCGTTGAAAAACCGGGGCGTCGATGCCGCCACCATCAAGCGCCGCGTTGATGAGATCGCCGAGATGCTGGACGTCACGGATATGCTGAGAACCAAGGCGTCTGGTCTGAGCCCGGACAACAAACAGAAGATTTCGATGGGTCGCGGTCTGGTGCGTGACGACGTGAATGCGGTGATGTTTGATGAACCGCTGACGGTGATTGACCCTCACCTGAAATGGAAACTGCGATCCAAGCTGAAAGAGCTGCACCAGCGTGTCAAAGCCACGATGATCTACGTGACCCATGACCAGACCGAGGCGCTGACATTTGCCGATGAGGTTGTAGTGATGCAAGAAGGCGAAGTGGTGCAGATCGGCACCCCCGTTGAGCTGTTCGAGCGGCCTCAGCACACTTTCGTCGGTCACTTCATCGGCTCACCCGGCATGAATGTACTGCCTTGCGAGGCAAAAGGTGACCGCGCCATATTCGAAGGGCACGACGTGATGCTAGAGGGTCCTACCACCGGTGCAGGAGGCCGCACCGATCTGGGCATACGACCCGAATATGTGGGCTTTGGCAACACCGGGATACCTGCACATGTCACCAAGGTTTCGGATATCGGCCGCCACTACGTGGTCAGCGCGATGGTTGGCAACACAGCTCTGAAGGCCGTTACCGAACACAACGTTCCCGAGCCGGGTTCGCAGATCTTCCTGCAATTCAAACCTGAACAATCTCGCGTCTACCGCGACGGCTGGATCGCTACCGAGGAGCGGGCGTAATGAGAACGGAAAACCAAAAAGCATGGTTCTTTGTCCTGCCGGTGCTGGCGCTGGTGGCCTTCAACGCTCTGATCCCGATGATGACAGTAGTGAATTATTCGGTGCAGGAAACCTTCGGCAACAACCAGTTCTTCTGGGAAGGCCTGGGTTGGTTCGAGCAAATCCTGCGGTCCGACCGGTTTCAGGCCGCATTGGGACGGCAGTTCCTGTTCACCGCGCTGATCTTGATGATCGAGGTACCGCTGGGCATCATCGTGGCGTTGTCGATGCCTCGCAAAGGCTTCTGGGTACCGGTCTGCCTGGTGCTGATGGCCCTGCCAATGCTGATACCGTGGAATGTCGTCGGTTCGATGTGGAACATCTTCACCCTGCCCCAGATTGGTCTGCTGGGATACTTTCTGAATGACGTTCTGGGTATCAACTATGACATGACGCAACAGCCGATTTCGGCGTGGATCACTGTCGTAGTCATGGACGTCTGGCATTGGACCTCTCTGGTCGTTCTGCTGTGCTATGCGGGGCTCGTATCGATCCCGGACGCCTATTATCAGGCTGCCAAGATCGACGGTGCCAGCCCGTGGTCTGTGTTCCGCTATATCCAGCTGCCGAAGATGAAAACGGTTCTGACCATCGCCGTTCTGCTGCGCTTCATGGACAGCTTTAACATCTATACGGAACCCTTTGTTTTAACAGGTGGAGGTCCCGGAAATTCGACCACACTGCTGTCGATCGACCTTGTGAAAATAGCGCTGGGACAATTCGATCTTGGCCCCGCCGCCGCGATGAGCCTGATTTACTTCGCCATCACACTACTGGTTTCCTGGGTATTCTACACTCTGATGACGAAGGATGATGCGCCATGAAAAAGCGTTCCCTTATCCCAATCCTCTATATCGCGTTCTTAATGCTGCCGATCTATTGGCTGGTGGCGATGTCCTTCAAAACCACAAACGAGATCCTTTCGGGGTTTTCCCTGTTTCCCCAGACCTTTACGTTAGATAACTATATCACCATATTCACCGACCCGACATGGTACTGGGGTTACATCAACTCGATTACCTATGTGACGCTGAACACAGTACTTTCGGTTTGTGTAGCGCTGCCTGCAGCCTATGCGTTTTCGCGCTATCGGTTTTTGGGTGACAAGCAGTTGTTCTTCTGGCTGCTGACCAATCGGATGGCCCCGGCAGCGGTGTTCGCGCTGCCGTTCTTTCAGCTCTACTCTTCGATCCAACTGTTCGACACCTATCTGGCTGTGGCTTTGGCGCATACGCTGTTCAACGTGCCATTGGCTGTGTGGATTCTCGAAGGCTTCATGCGCGGCATCCCTAAAGAGTTGGACGAAACAGCTTACGTCGACGGCTATTCTTTCCCGCGTTTTTTCGTGACAATCTTCCTGCCCAATATCAAAGCGGGTGTGGGCGTGGCCGCGTTCTTCTGTTTCATGTTCTCGTGGGTCGAAATGTTGCTGGCCAAAACACTGACCGCGGTCGAGGCCAAACCCATCGCGGCCGTGATGACACGGACAGCCTCCAGTGCCGGGTACGAACTTGGGTTGCTGGCCGCCGCCGGAACCCTGACCATCATCCCCGGAGCCATTGTCATCTGGTTTGTCCGCAACTACATCGCGCGCGGTTTCGCGATGGGACGTGTGTGAGGTTCAATATGCGCAAACTTCTTCTCGCCCTTCCCTTTCTGCCAACTACCGCTTTTGCCCAGCAGGCCGGTTGGGGAAGCGTCGGTCAGCAGGAGGAAAAAGGTTTCTCTTGGACCGCCCCTTTGTGGCCCGATTTCTGGATGGCCTGGACGCCCGCAACGCTGGCGGTGTTCGTCGGCATCTTTTCGGCTATCGCCCTGATCGGCATCCTTGAGGGGTTAAAGTACCGGGACGGTATCGAACGACGGGGTGTTCTGGGCCTGACCACAACGCTTGGGGATCGCCTGTTCATTACCCTTCTGGGTTCGGCGTACATCTTCCTTGCCTGGCTCGGGCTGATGGGTCAACCGGTTTGGACGCCGCTTTTCCTGTCCATCGGCTGGGGCATTTTCGTGTTCCGGAAAGTTTAAGCTTTGAGAAATAACAAAACGATGCTTGTCTGGCAGGCATACTAAGAAACGGCGACACCGGGACTGATGCGAAAGAAAAAGACATCCAATCTGCTGACCGAGGTGGAGCTTGAGTTCATGAACGAACTCTGGGCCCTTGGTGAGGGCTCGGTCCGTGACGTTCTTGATCAACTGCCGCCTGAGCGTAATCTGGCCTATACATCCGGCGCGACCATCCTACGCATTCTTGACGAGAAAGGATTTGTCGAAAGCCGTAAGGATGGCAAGACGTTGATCTACAAACCGCTTCTGGAAAAAGACAGGTATCAGGCGCGGTCGCTTCAGAACCTGTCCCGCACATTGTTCGATGACACGCCCGCCACGCTGGTGGCACGTTTGGTCGATGATGCGGGACTGACGGAAACCGATCTTGAGGAAATTCGGGCACTGGTAGAAAGGAGACTGCAAAATGACAGCAGTTAAACCGGTTCTCGATGTGTATCTCGAGCTCAATCTGATCATCGTTTTGTCTTTGTTGGTCTGGCTTGGGGTACGTTTCGCTATGAAACTCACGTCTCTTCGCTTTGCATATTTTGCTCAGTTGCGTGTGCTCAAGGCACTGTTGCTGTGCATCGTGTTAAGCCCGATACTTGCGATCGGACTGTCCGAAATGTTTGAATTTGCGCTTCCGGGCCGACCTGTCGCCCTTGGTGATATAGCGGTTGCCGCCTTTTTGCGCGGGGACATTGCCCTGCCCGCGACCCAATTCGAAAGCCTGTTGAATGCACGGGAACGTTGGGCAGAAAATGTCCTGAATGGCGGCTCCCTCAGTGCAACATTGGTCCTGGCAATGTTGGCAGTTGGGGCGACCGGATTGGTCTTGCGCGTTGCATATGCGGCGATCCGGGTCCGCGAAACGGTCAACTCAAGCTTTCTGTGGCGGCGTTCCGCCAAGGTTGATATCCGCCTGTCGGACCGAATTTCGGTGCCATTCGCCGTGCGTGGCCTCTGGCGGCGGCATGTGGTGCTGCCCACCTATCTCCTCGACAAGCCAGAGGAACTGCGTTTCGCAATTGCACACGAGTTTCAGCATGTACGCGCCGGAGATGTGGAGTGGCAGTTGATGCTGGAACTACTACGCCCGCTTTTGTTCTGGAACCCCGCCTATATCGCCCTGAAATACGATTTCGAGCGCCTGCGAGAGCTCGGGTGCGATCAGTCTATCGTCTCCAGGCGCCGCCTGAATGCTTCTGACTATGCTAACTGCCTGCTGAACTATTGCGGTCGGATCGTTTCCCGCGATGGCGCCCATGTTCTCAACGTTGCGCTGGTCAGTGGCGGCCGGGCCAAACGCGTGCTTCGGCAACGGGTTCTTGCCCTGTCCGATGCCCCGCGACGGTACCGTCCGTTCAATGCTATGGTTTGCGGATGCGCATTGGTATTTGTTGGGGTTCTGGCCTTCGGTTCAGCATCCGTGCGCCAAGCCGATGGGTGGAGCCACGACAGGCTCATGCTGTCTACGGTCGTAAATCTGGAACGATTGGCAGAAAGAAACCAGGGAAACTGACGAGGCCAGTCCAAGGATCAGCGTACGATCAGGTCGGGTTGTGAAATCGACCTGATCTGATGGTCATGACACGACCTAACAGCACTTGAACATTCCACCACAACCAGCATATTCGGTCGCAAGAATACAGCCCATTGGGAATTGTCGTGCAAACCGAACAACACTTGTGAATTTCGAGCGAATTTCTACCGAGTGTCTACAGTTCTCAGGTTAACGGTCGACAGAAAACAATACATGCGCCACTGGCGAAAACCAAAGGAAGGAATTCGATAAATGCGCATTGCAATGATTGGCACCGGATATGTCGGCTTGGTATCTGGGGTCTGCTTTTCGGATTTTGGTCATGACGTGATCTGTGTCGACAAATCCGAACGCAAGATCAAGATGCTTCAGGATGGTGAAGTGCCGATCTATGAGCCAGGTCTTGATGTGCTCATGGCTAAGAATGTGGCCGCCGGTCGACTGACCTTTACCACCGATCTGACCGCAGCGGTCGATGGAGCGGATGCTGTGTTCATTGCGGTTGGCACACCAACGCGGCGTGGCGACGGGCACGCCGACCTGACCTATGTGATGGCGGCTGCGGATGAAATTGCCCGGGCCATCACCGCCTATACGGTTGTTGTTACAAAATCGACGGTGCCGGTTGGCACCAACCGCAAGGTCCATTCGGTGGTCTCGGCAGCCAATCCCCAAGCGGAATTCGACGTCGCCTCGAACCCCGAGTTCTTACGCGAGGGGGCCGCGATCGATGATTTCATGCGCCCAGATCGTGTGGTCGTTGGCGTTGAAAGCGAACGCGCTACAGAAGTCATGGCCGGAATCTACAGGCCGCTTTATTTGCGTGACTTCCCGATCCTGACCACCGATCTGGAAAGTGCTGAAATGATTAAATACGCCGCAAATGCATTTCTGGCGACCAAGATCACTTTCATCAACGAAATCGCTGGTTTGTGCGAGCGTGCCGGTGGTGATGTCAAAGAAGTCGCACGTGGCATCGGGCTTGATGGGCGGATCGGCAACAAGTTCCTCCACGCAGGTCCGGGCTATGGTGGTTCATGTTTCCCCAAAGACACGGCGGCACTTGCCAGGATCGGCCAGGATCATGCGCATCCGATGCAGATCACCGAAACCGTCATTCGCGTCAATGACGAAGTGAAGAAGCGGATGATCGAAAAAATCCGCGATGCCTGTGATGACAGCTTTAATGGCAAAACAGTTGCAGTGTTGGGTGTTACGTTCAAACCCAATACCGATGACATGCGCGATGCACCATCTTTGACCATCGTACCGGCCCTGATTGGTGGCGGTGCCCGTGTACGCGTGGTTGATCCGCAGGGTCGTGCCGAAGGCGAAGCGTTATTGCCGGGTGTCGAATGGTTGGACGACCCATATACTGCTGCTGCAGATGCTGATGCTGTTGTCTTGCTGACCGAATGGAACGAATTCCGCGCCCTGAACCTGAATGAGTTGGCAGAGACTATGAAATCGGCCCGTATGGTTGATCTCCGCAATATCTACCCATCCGCGATGGTGCTAGGCTCAGGGTTTGAGGCCTATGTCGGCGTAGGGGTCGGTGATCAACAGCAAAGCCGATCAGCTTGAAAATGCGAATGTATGTGTTTCAGTGAGAACTGCCCGGCACAAAGCCGGGCAGTTATATGTTATGAGCTAGCGACGGCGCCGTTCGTTTTCCAGACCTATGAAGATCGACACGCACATCAGCATCAGAACAAGCGCAAACGGGAAGCCTGTCGCAACGGCCGCCGCCTGTAATGCGCCAAGCCCGCCACCCAACAACAGCACAATCGCAATTGCACCTTCCAGAATGCACCAGAATACACGCTGCGCAGTCGGAGCATCGGTTTTTCCACCGGCTGTAATCGTATCAATCACCAACGAACCGGAATCCGAGCTGGTCACGAAAAACACCACCACAAGAATGATGCCGATAAAGGACAGCAATCCAGTCATCGGAAAAGCTTCGAACATGGTGAACATCTTCAGTTCCAACGCGGCGTCTGACAGCTCTTGACCATTACCGGACATCACCTGATCCAAAGCCGCTCCGCCAAATACGCTCATCCAAAGCGCCCCGACGACTGTCGGGATAAGGATGACACAAATGACGAATTCACGAACAGTCCGGCCCTTCGAAATTCGAGCGATGAACATGCCCACAAAAGGCGACCAGGAAATCCACCAGGCCCAGTAGAATGTGGTCCAACCTTGCATAAAGTTGGTGTCTTCACGACCAACCCAATTGGACAGCGTCGGCAAAGCAACCACATATTCAAACAGGCTGTCAAAGAATCCGGTCAGGATTGCAACAGTCGGTCCGACAATCAGTACCAGCAAAAGCAACGCAGCGGCCAAGATCATGTTGGCCTCAGAAAGACGTTTAACGCCTTTGTCCAGACCAGCAACGACCGAAATCAGCGCGAAGGCAGTGATCAGGCCGATCAGCAGCACCTTCATGCCGTCGGTAACGGGCACATCGAACAAGTAGTTCAGGCCGGCCAGCGCCTGTGTCGCACCCAACCCCAGTGAAGTTGCCAGACCAAAGATCGTTGCAAAAACGGCAAGCACATCAATGATATGCCCCAGCGGACCCCATGTGGCCTCACCAAAGATAGGATAGAAAACTGAACGCATGGTCAGCGGCAAACCCCGGTTAAAGCTGAAGAACGCCAGTGCCAGCGCTACAACCGCATAGATTGCCCAAGGATGCGCACCCCAATGGAATATAGTCGCGGCCATAGCCAACTTGCGTGACGCTTCTGGGTCTTCAAGACCGGCCCCCAACGGTGCCCAGTCAGTCCGAACGCCATCTTCGCCGACGGCAACACCACCCAGAGATGCTCCGTAATGCGAGATCGGTTCTGCCACGCCCCAGAAAACCAAGCCGATACCCATACCGGCCGCAAACAGCATCGAAAACCATCCAGCGTAGCTGTAATCAGGTTTAGCGTCATCTCCACCCAAACGGATGGACCCATAAGGTGTCACGATCAACAAGATCGAAAAGACGACAAAGATGTTACATGCAAGCATGAACACCCAGTCAAATTTGCTGGTCAGTGCTGGACGGAGCCAACCAAAGAACTCGGCCGCCTGCTCGCGAAACACGAGCGAGAAGAACACGAATGCAATGATGGTAAGACCCGAAACAGCAAAGACCGGATTATGGACGTCCAGACCCATGATCTGAACATTGTCCTGACCAACCTCATAGTCGGTTTCCGAATTGTCGGACATATGTTTCCCTTTACTTGCTACTCTCCGAATGTCCCGTACATCAGACAGACCGCAAAGTTTAGTCGTGTTATGGACGACGTTACTTGAGTGGAAATCGACTTTCTAATCTGCGTCGGTTGGATGAGTACATTGGCACAAACATTGGTATGCCGGCAACTTGAGCAATCAACCTAACGGGCCGAAGTTGTCCGTTGATAAAGTCGACGCATTACCAGAGGCGTCAGATACATCGGGATCTGATAGGCTCCGATAAACACCATAGTGGGTGCGGTCACTTCAGGTGGCAGTGCAACAAAGAAAATTGCGATGTTCCGATTTCCGGCGATTAAAGAAACTGCTGTTGCCTCGGCAGCCGGTAGTCTGGCCTGCGTCAGTTGGAATGAGACAGCCTGCGCGCCAAAATTAATCAGGCAGGCAAACACGATCCAGAACAGTGCAACGCTTGGGTCTACCAGCGCGGTCGCACTTACAGATGGCATCAGGCCGACCACAAATACCGCAAGAGTGATCGTCGCCGCGCCTTCTAGGTTTAGAAGTGTGCTCTTTGATGGTGTGCGAAGAACCGTCCGGCGCAATACGACCGCTGCAAGAATAGCAATAACGATTGTAAAAAACAGGCGTAGAGTGATCTTAAGGACCGCCTGAATGTCACCCAATTCCGGCATCAGCCAGAAAATCGGCAGTGCGGTCAATGGCAATGCTGCGGTTCCGACTACAACCAGCCGCATCGCGTGTTCCGCAGGATGCCCCATCATCAAGCACATATTTGGGCTGCCGGAAATTGACGGAGCCGATGCCATGATCAGCAAAGACAGAAACACCGGCGTACCGGTCCACCCACCAACAAAACCTAGCACAGCCACCATCAATGGCATGGCGAGTTGAAAGGCAACAATCGTTCCAGCGACCTGCCTCAGATCAGCCAGCGATCCCAAAATGGCACCCGGTTTCATCCGAAGCAGCGTTAAAAACAGCAAGACCATGACCAAGGGCGGTAGTAGAGGCCGCATCGGCTCGGCCAGCCCTGGCAATAGAAGGCCTGCAGCAAGTCCCGATACTAATACATATGGGCCGTGACGTGCCGCCAGGTGAAGCGGGTTCACTTCGCTCTACCCGCCAGGGCTCTGACGCAGGTTTTCGGGCAACCATGTGGCCAATTCGGGGAACCAGATCAGAACGAACACCATCAGCACCATGATCAGAAACATCGGAATTGCGGCGCGCGCAATATAGCTCATCTCATGATTGGTCATCCCCTGCATCACGAACAGGTTGAAACCGATAGGCGGTGTGATTTGCGCCATCTCGACGACGACCACGATGAAGATACCGAACCAGATCAGGTCGATCCCGGCGTCGCGGATCATCGGTTCAACAACCGCCATGGTCAGCACAACCGAGGAAATTCCGTCAAGGAAACATCCTAGGACGACATAGAAGACCAGCAGAACCATCAGCAGTTCGAACCGTGTCAGATCCCAACCTGCTATCAGGTCCGCAAGCCCGCGCGGCAATCCGGTGAAGCCCATCGACAGTGAAAGGAATGCAGCACCTGCCAGGATTAGCGCGATCATGGCACTGGTACGGGTCGCACCCATCAGGCTCTCGGTGAATGTCTTCCAATTCAATGACCCCTGCCCCGCTGCCAGCAACAGGCTCCCGATCACGCCGAAGGCGGCGGCTTCGGTCGCTGTGGCATAGCCCAGATACATTGATCCGATCACAACCGTAATCAGCAGGATAACGGGCAAAAGGAACCGAGAGTTTCTGACCTTCTCTGCAAAGGTCAGCTTACCCTCATCGTTTGGGTTCCAGTCTTTGCCGACCTTGGAATAGATCGCGACATATCCCATGAACATCACCGCCAGCACGAGGCCTGGCAGTATGCCCGCAAAGAACAGTTTGGTGATAGATTCATTGATCGTCACCCCATAGACGATCAACGTCAGTGACGGCGGGATCATCAGGCCAAGCGTGGCCGCGCCAGTCAGCGTGCCAATGATCATGCGTTCGGGGTAATTGCGTTTGCGCAATTCCGGGATCGACATCTTGCCAACGGTGGTCAGGGTGGCCGCTGAAGATCCCGAGACCGCGGCAAACACTGTGCAACCCACAATATTTGTATGAACCAACCCTCCGGGCAGTGGTGCCATCCAAGGGGACAAGCCTTTGAACATGTCCTCGGATAATCGTGTTCTGTACAAGATCTCGCCCATCCAAATGAACATCGGCAGGGCGGTCAAAGTCCAGGAAGAGGACGACGACCAGATGGTTGTGATCATTACATCACCCACCGGGCGCGTCGTGAACAGCTCCATCCCGACCCAGGCGACGCCCATCAGGGCCAACCCGACCCAAACGCCAGAGCCCAAAAGGGTGAATAGGACGAAGAGAAAGAGGATGATGACGGATATGTTTTCCATGCTCTTACTCTCCGTGGCTTTGATCGGCCAGATCGCGGGTGATACGATGGTCACCTTTGAACAGGACGTGGAACAGATGATCCGTCAGCGCGATTGCGAGGATTATCGCGCCGATCAGCATGGTTGATTGCGGTATCCAAAGGGCAGTTTTATCCTGCCCTTGGCTTATGTCGTTGAACTTCCAGCTCCAGTACACAAAGCGATAGGCGTACCAGCAGAAATACCACATGACAGCAGAACCGATGGCAAAGCACCAGATTTCAAGAATTCGGCGAAATCCATCGGGGACTGAATTCAAAAGGATGGAAACCCGGATGTGGCTGCCCCGGTTCAGGGCATTTGCAAACGCCATAAAGGATGCTGCGGCCATCGCATAACCGGCGTAGTCGGGCGCTCCGGGAAAGACCTCTCCTGTCCAGCGGGCCAGCATCTGGACCACGATGAGCAATAGAATAGCAATCAGGCTAAGCGCGGCCAGAACACCCGCTGCCTGATAGATGAAATCCAGTACGGACCGAAGCCCACGTAATGCCGCCATACCGTCCCCGCTTGGGTTTTGATCGAGTGCAGAATGGGCGGCAGATGTGCCCGCCGCCCGTTACTCAGCCGTTACTGAGAAGAATTGAACGCATCGACGATAGCTTTGCCTTCGTCACCAGCCGCTTCAAGCCATTCATTCGTCATGGTGACGCCGATCTCTTTCAGCTCATTCGTCATCTGCTCGGACGCCGGACCTACATTCATACCGCCATCGCGCAGACCTTGCAGGGTGAAGCCGGTGTATTCCTTGGCTCGCCAGTTTCCGGCATACTCGGCCAGTTCTGCACAGCCTTTGATGACGTTCTTGCTGGCATCCGAAACGCCAGCCCAGACATCCGAATTCACCATCACGTAGTTGCGCGGCAGCCATGCATCTACTTCATAGAAGTAGTTCAGGCTTTCCCAAACCTTGCGGTCATACCCGGTTGAACCGGACGACACCATGGAATCCGCCACACCGGTTGCAAACGCCTGGCTGATTTCAGCCGCCTCGATAGTTACGGGCAACATCCCTGTAAGTTCGGCCAACCGCGACGTGGCGTTGTTGTAGGACCGGAACTTGATGCCTTCCATTTCAGCGACCGAATTCACCTCGTCCTTGAAGTAAAGGCCCTGAGGCGGCCACGGCACAGCATAAAGCAGCGTCAGGTTCTGTTCAGCCAACAGCTTTTCGATCGAAGGTTTGGCGGCGTCCCAAAGCTTGGCGCTATCATCAAATGACGTTGCCAGAAACGGGATCGAGTCGAACCCGAACAACGCGTTTTCGTTCTGGTGACCAGAAAGCAGACGCTCACCAATAGGGGCCTGCCCGGTCTGGATCGCGCGCTTTATATCGCCCCCTTTGAACAGCGAGCCCGAGGGGTGGGTGACGATTTCAATCTCACCACCTGTACCGGTGGTCACGCATTTGGCAAATTCTGCGCCCGTGGCCGAGTGGAAATTCGATGCCGAATAAGCCATCGGCATATCCCATTTTTCAGCCATCGCCGGTGCGGCTGCGGCAGCTGTCAGCGCGGTTGCCGCCAGAAGGCTTGTCAGTTTTTTCATCATGTTTCTCCCAGTTGAGTTTTTAGATGCCGGCGTTCTTCGCCAGTCATTTCTATGTTGCGAAACGCGAGGGTGCGTAGACGCTCATGTCCGTATTCGGGGTTCTGCCCGCAATCATCTGCGCCAGTAATCGTCCCGTTTTTGGCCCGCCTGTCAGGCCGATATGGTGGTGGCCAAAGCCCATATATGCACCGCTGATGGCCGGAGCCTCACCAATGATCGGGATCGAGTCCGTTGGCGCGGGGCGGTGCCCCATCCATTCCACTTCCTCCTTCCATGTCAGACCCGGGAAGGCCATCCGGGCGTTCTTGCGCATCAATTCAAACGGCGCGCGCGATGGCGGCGCATCAAGCCCGCCAAATTCCACAATGCCTGCCAGCCGAATGCGCCCGTCCATTGGTGTGGCAACGAACTTGCCAGAAACCACCATGACCGGACTGCGCGGCATGGCAGAAGGCCCCACCAATTCAAGATGATAACCGCGTTCACTTTCAAGGGGAACAGAAATGCCCAAACGCTTGGCCAATGGCCCTGACCAAACACCCGCGGTTACAATCGCAGTATCGCACGCAATAGTTTCACCATCCGCGCGTACACCGGTTACGCAACCGTTTTCCTGAACCACGTCATCGACCGCCGCGCACAGAATGGTGCCTCCTTTAGCTTCGACATATGCCGCCAGATCTTTGACGTAGCGACCCGGATCCGTGATATGGCCATGATCTGAAAGCTTCGCCGCAAAACCGATGTCTTTGCTGTAGACCGGATCGTAAGCATGAAAGGCAGGGCCTTCTAATTCGTCCCAGGTAAAACCATTCCGACGCCGGATTTCCCATCCGAACGCATCGTCTTCGTAATGCGCCTTGTCTTTGTATAAGAACAGGTAGTCAGACGGCACGATCCATTTTTCGGCTCCTGTGCCCTCGGCCAGTGCCTTGTGGTCATTCAGGCTATCACCAACAATAGGTGTCAGTGCCGCGGCTATGCGTTCAACATCAGATACATTTGCATGGCTCAGATAGCGTGTCATCCATGGGATCAGCTTTGGAAGATACCCCCATTTCAGAAACAGCGGCTGCGATGGGCTGAGCAGCATTTTGGGCGCTTTCCTGAGCAGCCCCGGAACAGTCACCGGAACAATTGAGCAGGAAGCTAACACACCCCCATTACCATGCGAGGTGCCTTCACCCGGGCCAGCCTTGTCGATAAGGATCACATCGTGACCGTCACGTTGCAACCAAACTGCTGCTGATACGCCGACAATCCCGGCCCCGATAATGGCAATGGTCTTCTTTTCGCTCACGCTGCCACCGCCTTGGCTACTGCATAATGCTCCAGCTTGTTTACATCGGGCCGGTTGCCGAGGCCGGGCCCATCAGGGACTACAACCTGACCATCGCTTACTTGGAAGGGGTTCTCTAAAATATCTTCTTTCAGGAAATAGGAGGCCTGATAAAACTCGCAGCCCAACGTAATTTCAGGCGTCGCTGCAATCATATGCGTACCCGCCAAATGCGCCAATCCGGCTTCGAACATATCCCCGCCATAGGCTGTCAGACCATGCGCAGCAGCGATACGGGCAACGGTCTGCCCCCGGGCCAGGCCACCCGATTTCATGATTTTCACCGACACCCCATCACAAATACCTTCGCGCGCCGCGCGTTCCATGTCTTCGGGGCCAAAGACACTCTCATCAGCCAGAAGCGGCACGTCGATCATTCGTCTCAACCTGCTCATCATGCTGAATTGATGAGCGCGGACAGGTTGCTCGATGAAATCCGGGGCAAACTGCGCCACATCCCGAACCTGTGCGGGAGCCTCCTCAACGCTGAGCCCCTGATTATAGTCCACGCGGACTGAAATTTCCGGATGGTTCTGAGCGAGATACTCTAATCGCATAATATCGAAAGCGTGATCCTTGAACCCGGTTTTGAGCTTCACAATGCGAACACCATCCGCCTGCAATCGGGCCAACAAGTCAATATCCTGAGCAAAATCTGGATTCGCAATCGAGCAACTAAGTGGGATGGCCTCGCGGCACCGCCCCCCTAAGAGGGACCAGACCGGAACTTCGCTAATCCTGCCTGCTAGATCCAGTAAAGCAGTTTCCAAGGCGGCCTTCGCTTCGGTGCAATGAGCCACGGCATAGGCCGCCCGCGCCATGATCGCTGACCGATCACCAACCCTGGCTCCGACGACGAGGGGGCGCAAGTAACGATCAAGGGCCGCATATGTGGCTTCGGGTGTACCTGTGAACACGGACCAGGGGGAAGCTTCACCAAAACCTTCGCTGCCGTCCTCAGACTTGAGCCGCAGAACAACGACTTCACAGACGCCCTCAACAGACCCGATACCGTGATCTCGGCGCGAGGTAACTGGCAACTCAAGATGCCAAAGATCGTAGCCAATAATTTTCTGTGTCAGATTGCCCATTGCACCCCCAACCAATGGCCAGAGCCTGCCTTGACCGGGCTATCATTTCAAATACTATATTATCCAGAGATCATCAGAAAAAATGATACTGTAAAATATGTCCCTTCGATTTCGTCAGCTACAGGCTTTTCACGCGATAATGGAGACTGGAACCGTAACGGGCGCGGCCTCGGTTCTGGGAATTTCACAGCCGGGTATCAGCAACCTTCTTTCTCAGCTCGAACGCGAAGCACGGTTGCCACTATTTGAACGCAACAAAGGGCGCCTTCTTCCGACACCAGAAGCCGAGTTGCTGTATCGCGAGGTTGATACCGTCGTTCGTGGGCTTGATCACGTGGCGCAGGCAGTGACGGACCTGCAGAACAAACATCCCGGCCAATTGCAAGTTGCCGCACCGCATCTGTTATCCTTTGGCTTCATGCCGCGTGAGATAGCGCGCTTTGCCAAGAGCCGACCAAATCTATCGGTCAGTTTTCAATCGCAATACTCATCCAAGATTCAAGAGTGGGTGATTTCAGGCCTTTTTGAGATTGGCATCGTTGAGATGCCCATTCTGCACGACACGCTGGACTATCAGGTCTTTCAATTCGAAACTTTGGCGACCTTTCCAAATGACAGTCCTTTGGCCTCCCATGAAGTGCTCACACCCGAGATACTCGAAAACGAACCGTTCATCGTGATGGGGCCAGAGCATCAAACACACCGGCGGACTCGGGACATTTTCCAATCTGAAGGGCGCACATGGCGGACTCAGATTCACACCCATTTGTCAGAAAACCTGCTGAGTTTCGTCAAACAAGGCATGGGTGTCGCGATGATCGACCCCTTCACTGTCACCTTTGATGATGAGAGCGGGTATCAAACCCGCCCATTCCGACCAGCCGTGGTGCTGGATCTGGCAATCATCACCGCCAAAGGTCGTCCCCTTTCAACGATTGCTCAGGATTTTCTGGCCCAGCTGACCCCTTCAATCGCTTCTTACGCGACCCATTCCGAAACCGGTGCCGCTGCTTCGTGAAGCGGTTGCGAATGGATGTCGACCAATGTCGGTCCATCATGCTCAATAGCCTGTTTCAGAACTCGGGATAGGTCTTCGGGGTCTTTGACCGTCCATGATTTGACACCAAAAGCACGTGCAACGGCGGCGTGATCGGTCCGATTGAAGTCGACATTATAGTACCTCTGACCAAATCCTGCCTTCTGCCCGGCTTTGATCCAGCCAAAGACCGCGTTTGAAAACACAATCGAAGTAATCGGCATATTGTGCCGCACCATCGTTTCGAACTCTCCGCAGGTAAACCCAAAAGAACCGTCGCCCATCACAGACAGTGTTTTAACTGAAGGCCGCCCAACATGTGCGCCCATCGCAGCGCCCAGAGAATATCCCAGTGCCCCATGAGCCCGATTGGTGATGAAATGTCGCCCAGGTTTCCGCCAACGGTAATGCGCGCTGAAATAGGGACATGGCGTGCCCGGATCAGCGACCACAATCGCGTCGTCATCCAGAATATCCATCAGCGAGGCCATCACTGCTTCGGGACGGATCGGCGTTTCGCGGCTTGCTGCCAGTGGGTTGAAGGCAGCCCACTTAGCCACCCATGCGGCACTGGCTTTGGCAGCGCCACCAAGCTTCGGCAGATCATTCCTTGCATCCAGCGCCTCTGCTAATGCTTCGAGTGCTAAGCGCGCGTCGGCGCAAATCGCTACTTCGGTCGGATAATTGGCCCCGATCACCATAGGGTCACTGTCGATATGAATGATGGTGGCATTGCGCGCAGGACTTCTCCAACGCTCGGTTGTGACCGAGCCGGCGCGGCAGCCGATGAACAGAACGACATCGGCTGCGTCCACCACCGAGCGGGTTGCAGGTATCCCGCCGTTCGATCCGACGACACCAAGGGCAAGAGATTCTGTTTCGGCGATGGAGCCTTGTCCCGACACGGTTGTGGCAACGGGCATATCTAACAACTCCGCGACACGGCGCAACGCGTCGCTGGCTCCGGACAATACAGGCCCTCCGCCACAGACCGCCACTGCGGATTTTGATCTCGCGAGTATTTCTGCCGCTGCCTCGATTGCGTCCAGATCCGGCCCCGCGCGTTCCGCCGGATAGCTGCGATGCCGGGCATCCGCCCAAATCTCGGCCTCGTCGACCTGCGCTTTTTGAGTGTCAAATGGCAGCGCAAGATGTGTCGCTCCGGGTGTGCCGGTTGTCATCGCACGAAACGCTTCGCGCACCATGGCAGGCAGCCGCGTCGCATCGTCCAAAGACGCGTTCCATTTGGCCAATGGCTTGAACAGCGCAGGTTGGTCAAGTTCGGTTAAAGGGTACTTTCCACGGCTGGTCGTTGCCACATCCGAGGTAATCGCCAATATCGGAACCGAGCTTTCATTCGCCTCGACCACACCAGGCAGAATGTAGGTCGCCCCTCCCCCGGACGGGCCTTCGCACACGCCGGGCTTTCCTGTCACCCGGGCGTAACCATCGGCCATATAGGCTGCATGACGCTCATCCCGAGTCAGAATGTGCTGAATACCATGATCCATCTGGGACAGTGCATCATAGAATGGCAGGGTTGTATCACCACAAAGACCGAACATGTGTTTCACACCATGCGCTTCAAGCATACGGACCATAGCCTCGGCTCCGGTCAGGTAGTTCGTTCCCGTCATGGTCGGTCGCTCCTTCGATTCTATCTGCACACAGTACTGTATACAGTTTTGTATATTGATTTCAAGAACGGCCTGTGGCACCTGTGTTTCAATAGGCAAAAGGCAGAACTCATGGCGGGTCCACGCGTTGATGACATCTATGATCAGGTGAAGGCGATGGCGGTCTCATTCCGTCTGCGCCCCGGTGATCGCTTGAACGAGGTAGCCCTGTCGAAAGATCTGGGCGTCAGCCGCACCCCCTTGCGTGAGGCGCTGAATCGGCTGGTCGCTGAACGGTTGTTCGACTTTCGCCCAGGGCAAGGTTTCTTCTGCCGCCCACTGGATGCCCAAAGCGTGTTTGATCTGTTTGAGT
Organism: Ruegeria halocynthiae; assembly: GCF_900106805.1. Taxonomy (GTDB): domain Bacteria; phylum Pseudomonadota; class Alphaproteobacteria; order Rhodobacterales; family Rhodobacteraceae; genus Ruegeria; species Ruegeria halocynthiae. The sequence goes on along the minus strand of NZ_FNNP01000002.1, from coordinate 26,830 downwards.
TGCGCCAGATTATCGAGGTTGCCGCTGTACCTGCTGCTTGCAGCAAGGCCACGGGCGATGAACTGCAGGCGCTTCACGATGAACTTCACACAACGGGCATCGATATCACCGGGCTGACCATAGAAGAGGCCGTTACCCGGGATGAGGCATTCCATCTGGGTATTGCAAAGCTATCCGGCAATATGGAATTGTTGCAAACCCTGACGCGGATTAACGAGCGTATTCGATACATCCGCTGGATTTCCATGAGTCTTGACCGGGTGCAACGCTCAAAAGACGAGCACAAGTGCGTCATGCAAGCCTTGATGGATCGCGACGCGGATGAGGCCGCGCGGGTTCTGGGTGCGCACATCAACAAGCGGATGGACCAGGTTCAGGACGCCGTGCGCCACGGAATATCCAGCATCTACATGGAAGGGTCCGATGATATCTCGGCCCGCATAATTCAGGAGGCGCAGCCATGATCGCGCGGGGCGGGAAATCCATTTACGGCGCATCTGTCGGCATTCTCATGCTGGACGCACAGTTTCCGCGAATTCCTGGCGATATGGGGAACGCGCTGACCTGGCCGTTTCCCGTGCTCTATCGGATCGTGCGGGATGCCTCGCCCGATCTGGTGGTCCGACAAAGGGCCGAAGGGATGCTGGGCGCCTTTATCGATGCCGCCCGGGATCTGGTCAGAGACGGTGCGGATGGGATCACCACCAATTGTGGTTTTCTCTCACTGTTTCAGGAAGAACTGGCCGAGGCGGTGCCCGTCCCGGTTGCAACCTCCTCCATGATGCAGGTCGATATGGTGAACCGCGTTCTTCCCGCCGGTAAACGCGCCGGAATCCTGACCATTTCAGCATCGACGCTCACCGAACAGCACCTGACGCGCGCCAAGGTCCCTGCAGGCACTCCAATCGGTACGACCGAGGGCGGAAGCGAATTCACCAGCGCCATCCTTGGGAACAATCTGGAATTGGATGTGGATAAAGCCCGAGCCGACAATGTTGAAGCTGCGCTTGCCCTGCAAGCAGACAATCCGGACCTGGGTGCAATGATACTGGAATGCACAAACATGTGCCCCTACGCGGCGGATATACAACAGGCGACCGGTTTGCCAGTATTCTCCATAGTTACTTTCATAAGTTGGTTTCAGGCCGGACTGTATCCACCAAGACACTGACTTTGCGGCGGTGATTACCTGCAGTTCGACCTTTACGCCAATGACGACCGGCCTGGTTCGATGCGCCCATAAGTCCAAAACATGCACCGCTTATAGCCAGATGGCGAATCTGGACCTATCGGCAACGGCTTGACGGAGACATAGAACCAAGCAATCAAAAGGCACATTCAGGGCAGTGCTATCGCGATGATCAACCATTGATCCGGTTGTTCTGCTCTGATCCCATTAACTTCAGTGCAGGAATCGTGGCGTATGACGAAAACACCGATCGAGTTGTTGGCTGCAAGCGCCCCGGACACCCGCCCTGTTGTCGCGCTGAGCGAGGGCTCCGATCCCCGCATCGTCGCTGGGGCACTGGCCGCCTGCGGAGCCGGTCTGGCCGATATCATTCTCATAGGACCACAGGCCGAGGTTGAGGCTGCGTTGCAAGCCGAAGGTGCCTCAGCCGGGGACGGTATCGCCATCCACGACCCCTCGCAGTCTGCCCTAACGGATACATTCGCAGCCGAGTATCTTGATCTGCGCAAGCATAAAGGCGTCGATGAAGCCAAGGCGCGCAAGGCCGCTGAAACACCGCTGGTCTATGCCGCGATGCTGGTTCGGCTGGGACATGCCACCGGAACCGTAGGCGGCGCGGTGCATACAACAGGCGATGTCGTCAGGACCGCAATCCAGGTCATCGGCATGAAGCCTGATGCTGGTATGGTGTCATCCTTTTTTCTAATGTACCCGCCCGAGACCAAACAAGCTGACGCCCGGGCGATGCTCTATTCCGACTGCGGGCTGGTGATCGACCCGACATCAGAGGAGCTGGCAAGTATCGCAGCCGCATCAGCGGTTTCCGCGCGCGCATTGCTGCAGGATGAACCGAAAATAGCCATGCTGAGCTTTTCAACCAAGGGCAGCGCACGGCACCCAGCAGTGGACAAAGTGATCAATGCTACCAAAATTCTGCGGGATAAGCATCCAGAGCTAAATGTGGATGGCGAATTGCAGTTCGATGCTGCGTTTGTCCCTTCGATCGGAGAACGCAAATCACCCGGGTCTTCTGTCGCTGGTCAGGCCAACGTCAAGATCTTTCCCAATCTGGACGCCGGGAACATCGGCTACAAGATGACGCAAAGACTGGGTGGGTATCTGGCGATCGGCCCAGTTCTGCAGGGACTTGCCAAACCGGCCAACGACCTGTCGCGCGGATGCAGCGCCGAAGATGTGACCCAGATCATCGCCGTCACCATTCTGCAGGCGCGCGAACCCTGACAAACGGCAGCCAGCCTGACACAGCACACAGGCCCGCGACCCATTCACTCTGACCAAAGGACCATTGATCATGGCGTCCGCCAATCCCGCATCCCTGTCTCTCACCGAACGGGCCAAAGACCGCGTTCGTACGCTCTTTCCCGGCATCATGATTGCGGTGACCGTTGCTGTCGCGGCCAAGTTCCTGTCCGAGCACTATGCAACCCCGGCGATGTTGCTGGCCCTGCTTCTGGGCATCGCGGTCAGCTTTCTGGGCGAAGAAGGAAAGACCGTTGAAGGGATCGGCTTTGCTGCACGGACGCTCCTGCGCCTCGGAGTGGCTTTGCTGGGGGTGCGCGTCTCGATGACGTTAATGCTGGGTCTGGGGTGGGACCTGATCATCCTCGTGATCGCCGGGGTGTTGTTGACCATCGGTTTCGGCCTCTCCGTAGCCCGATTCTTTGGCCACAAATGGCGTTTTGCATTTCTGACCGCTGGGTCGGTGGCGATCTGCGGCGCGTCGGCTGCTATGGCGATCAGTGCTATTCTGCCAAAAGACGAACGCTCGGAAGAGCGGCTGATTTTCACCGTATTGGGCGTGACCGTGCTGTCCACCATCGCGATGATTGCCTATCCGATCCTCGTGCGCACTTTGGGCATGAACGAGATTGCAGGTGGCGTGTTTCTGGGCGGCACCATTCATGACGTCGCTCAGGTGGTGGGTGCTGGGTTCTCAATCTCGGAGCAAACCGGAGACACGGCGACGCTGGTCAAACTATTCCGCGTAGCGATGCTTGCGCCTGTGGTTCTGGTCGCCTCTCTGATCATCCGTGGCTTTGCTGAAATGGACAAAGACGGCAAGCGTCCACCGTTGTTGCCGGGCTTTGTTTTGGGGTTTCTGGTCCTGGCTACTGCTTCCTCGTTTGGATTGATTCCTGCTGCACTTTCCGAATTTCTCAGCCAATCGTCCCGCTGGCTGTTGCTTGTTGCGATTGCGGCTGTTGGGATGAAGACGAACCTGAAACAGATTCTGTCTGTCGGCGGTGCTGCCATCGCACTGATTGTTGTGGAAACGCTGTTTATTGCCGGATTCATACTGGCGGGGATCACTCTTCTAAACTGACACACCTGCCGCATGGCAAAGACCCCAATCATGTCTACGATCAGCATCCCCGTCTGAACAATGCCGAGGGTGCTGATTTTGCGTTTCAGGGGTTGAACATCAATCCAAGCCGAGCCAGAAAAAGATACCTCTCATCCGTACATCATTGATGCGGATGGATTTCTGCACGCAGAACGGCGCTGATGCCAGAGCGCAGCACAGGACCTTTTGGGGATGACGAAAACAGACAACGCTCAACCGCCGGGCCCGCAATCCGAACCGGGGTTCTGGCTTGATACAACCGAGCACCGCGCATGGTTGAAGAAACAGGCCTTTCGTCAGCTCGAATTTTTCAGCGCAAGCTGTCGAAACGGGCCGGGTTTTTACATCCTTGGATTTGACGGCACCCCGCTACCCGGCAAGCTTCAGGAACTGCACACGACCACGCGTCTGATTCATTCCTATGCTCTGGGGCATCTGTCCGGGTTTCAGGGTGCCGAGGGGATCATTGATCACGGCATGGCTTATTTGAACAGCCACCACAAAGATCGGGATCATGCCGGGTTTCTCTGGGCGCTGGAAGAAGACCAGATCAGGGATGATCGCAAGCTTGCTTACGGACATGTCTTTGTTCTGCTCGCAGCCTCAAGCGCGAAACAGGCGGGTCATCCAGATGCAGACAGACTCTTGACCGAGGTCCGAGACATCTTGGACACGCATTTTTGGCAGGAAGACACAGGGGTGTTCTGCGACGAGTGGAACCGAGATTGGACCCCATTTTCCTCATATCGCGGAATGAATGCGAATATGCACGGCGTTGAGGCGCTGCTTGCGGCATATGAGGCGACAGGCGATGAAATCTACCGCGCGCGCGCTGGTCGAATTCTGGACTTCTTCATCGGTAAAGTTGCCGCTGGAGAAAACTGGCGGTTGCCCGAGCATTACACATCCGACTGGCAGATCGATCGTGAATACGCGGGCGATCCGATGTTCCGACCTGCTGGCACGACACCGGGCCACTCGTTCGAACTTGGACGGCTTCAGCTGCAGCATTGGGACTTATCTGGTCGGCCAGACTCGGATGCGCCTGATACAGCGCGCCGTTTGATTGAGCAGGCTCTGGACGATGCATGGCTGCCCAGCGGCGGCTTGGCCTACACGCTGGATTTCGGAGGTCAGATCGCCAATGCATCACGATTCTGGTGGCCGGTCTCCGAAGCGATCGGTGCGGTTGCCGCATTGATTGCACTGGATAAGCGGCCGGAAGATGAAATCTGGTACAGAAAACTCTGGACCTATGCGAATGAAACACTTGTGGATCATCAACATGGTGGCTGGTACCCAGCAGTGGATGAAACTGGGCAGATCGTGACCTCGATCTTTGACGGCAAGCCAGACATCTACCATTCGCTGCAGGCCTGCCTGTTCCCGGCATCGGGCCGCCTGTCAAGGATGGTTCCGCTTTAGCGGGGCAAATGCAAGCAAGGTGAGAACCTCATTCAACCCGTTCAATTGAAAAACCGGGCAAAACCTGCTATATTTGTTGCATTCAACACCATCTGACAATCTGCCAATTCGGATGCGTTTATTGACGAACGGATAGGAGAGTTGAATGGCAAATCAAGCACGTGGAAAGAGAGCAACCCGCAAAGGCAAGGTCGAAATGCGGCCACAGCCTTCGGCCCATTCCGCATTGGATGAACGAGCCGGGGCACCCGGCCTCATGACGCCCCAGATGCTGAGCGAACGTGACGAGCGCGTTTCAAAGGTCCGCAAAAAGGGTGGGCCCGACCTGGAAGAAGACAACTCGGATCGTTCCGGTAGCGACGCGGGTTCGACCGAACTGGATTACTAATCAATTGTTTGCATTTTTTGACAGGAAAAATTTACGGAGGCTGCCATGCCCTCGACCCATCAGCCAAGAATATTTAACACGGTAAACCTGACGGATTTCGATACCAACGGCCAAACTTCAACCGTGGGCGAGCCGACGGTATCCAACAATGGCAATCAGATTTTGGCCACAGGCAACTGGTATGCAAGCCGGTCTTTGGACGGTGGCCAAAGCTGGTCTCATATGAGCCCGTTTACATTATTTCCACCTGTGGACGGAGGATTCTGCTGCGATCAGACCACGATCTACGACCCAAGCCGGGATCTGTTGATCTGGCTGCTTCAATATATTGAACAGGGCGGCACCAACACGCTGAGGGTCGCCGTCAAGCAAGGTCGCACCCTTGGCAACGACACATGGAACCTTTGGGATTTCACACCCGCAGGGATCGATCCAACGTGGAGCAATGAGTGGTTCGATTACAACCACGTGTCACTGTCCGAGAACTATGTGTACGCGGGCACAAACGTGTTCTCGGCCGGAAGCAACCTTTTTGCGCGTTCGGTCATCCTGCGGATTTCACTGGACGAACTCGCAGCCGCAGCCGCGTTATCCTTCGACATATTCGAAACGGAAGACAACTTTTCCCTGCGCTGTGTTCAGGGCGCGCGCAATGCTATGTATTTTGCCAGTCACAACACGAACTCGCAGATTCGCATTTTTAGATGGCCCGAAAACTCTCCGGACGTTGACGAGTTCGACATTGAAATCACACCCTGGTTTGCTGGCAATTACTCTTCACAAACCACCACCGGGGACTGGATGTCACGCACCGACCCACGCATAACCGCCGGATGGCTGGGGCGCGGTGTGCTGGGTTTCATGTGGACGGCCAACCGACAGGCGAACAGGCCTCGCCCATTTATTCGAACCGTGCGCATTGACGAAACTACCATGTCACTGATCGACGAGCCCGATATCTGGAACAACCAGATTGCGTTTGCCTACCCATCGACTGCGGTCAACCGGTTTGGCGATGTCGGCCTGTCGGTCTTCGCGGGCGGAGGCAATCTGCACCCGAGCCATGTTGTCGGATCGTATGACGACATTGATCAGATTTGGCGGTTGGCCCTGGCACGACAGGGCACCGATACCCCTGGCTTGGGGAAATGGGGCGATTACACGAACTGCGCTGAGGTAACCGATGACGGCTTCACCTGGCTGGCCGCCGGTTACACGCTGCAAGGTGGAAACACCCAAAGCGATATTGAACCGACGATGACCTGGTTCGCGCAGCAGCGTTATGACGTACCGCGGCGTCATCCCCTTGTTATTGTTTAACCCATTACATTACTAGAAATCGAGGATCAGCATCATGCACAGAGCCATTAAGTCACAAGGTGTCAAAGCATTCGTACGTCAGGAAGGGCCGTGGCTATTGATTTCCTTTGTCATTGCTGACCTGTTCTACAAATGGGGTTCATTTGCCCTGGAATGTGTCGGCTTTCTGCTGACCTGGTATGTCCTGAGCCTGTTATCTAGTCTGATCTCACGCCTGTTGGGTGAGCAAAAATCGGCGCTCAATGACTAACCCACGGCACATGGTCACGGACTAGAACATGGTCCGTTCGCACCCTGATTTAACTCCCTAAAGATGTGCAGCGCGCAATTCTGAAACAACGTCGGACAACACCTCTATTCCCTGCCGGATCAAACCCGGTTGAATTGACGAGACACCAAGACGGAAGTGAAACTTTCCCTCAACCGCATCGGAGAAACAGGGCCTGATGGGCTCCACAATAACGCCGCGCTTCAGGGCTGCTTGACAGATGGTCAACGCATCCAGCTGGGCTTCGGGATCGGCAAGGACAAAAACCGTTCCGCCAAATTCTCCGGCACTCAGAAAGCCGGGCAGTTTCTCGCGAATTGTGGTGTCAGCCAAATGCCAGCGCTGCTCATAGTTCTGGCGCACCCTGCGCAACAATCCATCATAATATCCCAATCTGATAAAAGCGGCAGCCGTGTGCTGCAAGATCATCGGCGGGTGGCGCATCATCATGCCCCGGCAGTCGCGCGCAGCATCAATAAATTCAGGTGCAGCAGCCATATATCCAAGGCGCAAACCCGGTGAGAGCCCCTTGGAGAGGCTCCCCAGATAAATCAAACGGTCGGTGTCATCCAGGCTGCGAAGCGGCAGCAATGGCGAGTGCCGATAATCCACATCACATTCGTAGTCATCTTCGACAATGTAGAAATCATACTCTTCTGCAGCCTGCAGCAACGCGCGTCGACGCCGCTCGGACATCGTGACAGTCGTGGGATGATGACGATTGGGGGTTACGAAAACTAGATCAACATCGCGCAAACGTTCGTCTACAATCAGACCCTCTTCATCAATGGGTTGAAAGTTCACGTTACCAAAATTTGCCTGGAGAATTTTGCGGGCATCCGGATATCCCGGGTCTTCCATTAGGGCAGTTCGGTCGCGGCCACCAAACAGCAGGCTGGTGATGAACAACCCGTTTTGCGAACCCAGAGTAATCAGAATCGACTCATTGGGTTCGAAAATGCCACGACGCGGCAGAATACGTTGCCGAACCTGCTCGATCAATTCGAAGCTGTCGGAATACAGCCCATCCGCAGACCATATCTTTAGGTCTTTCCGGTTCAGGGCCAACCGTGTGCATTCGCGCCAGTCCGCAACCGGAAATGCGCCATCATCGATTTGGTTGCAAACAAATGGATAGTCGTACCTGTACCAGTCGTTGGGGCGAGAGATGGTCTCAATCTCTTCAGTGCGGCGCAGCTTGTTTAGCTTCATGCTGATCGGCGCGCGTAGCTTGATGTCGGATCTGCCGGCCGCATCGCTGTCGGTACGCACACCCACATCGGAACAGACAAAGTAACCCGAGCGCGGTCTGGCCTCGATCAGTTGTTCTTCCTCAAGCTTGCGATACGCCGCTACAACCGTATTGATCGAAACATCAAGATCCTTTGCCAGTTCCCTGCACGAAGACAGCTTCAATCCAGACGGCATCAACCCTTCAAAAATGAGTCGCGATATCTGCGAGACAATCTGGTCGCGCAGGCCGCTCGATAGAGATTTATCGATACTCAATCTTTGTGTCATACTGTGGCGAGCCCTGATCGCAAATTCTGTGGCGCGAATTGCAAACTGTATCCTTGTTTTCAAGTGGTCCGAGTATAGGCGACAAAAAGCCAAATACCAGAAAAAGCCCATTGGCACCGACAGGTTTCACGCAGGAACCATGACTGGTTCAGCCAGTAATTTCAGCACCGTCTGAAATCTACTTAACTACCTGTAATTACGCGCTTTCTATGAGTTTGAGATGCACAGCGTCACCGCGCGGCTTTGAGCGCTTCCGCGGCTACACTGACCCTGCCCGGATCAGATTGGGAGGTCAGTCAGATTTTCGATGGAAAAGAATCTGTACCCATTGTTTCAGGCAACTGTATCTTTCTCAGTCGAATTTGTTAGCGTTTGCTGTAGCGATCCGGAACGGTCCATGCTCATCAATGGATCACCCGGATCGTTCGATGCGATTAGGGAGGGAGACCATTCGCATGGTTTTGGAGGAGTTACATTCGCGTCGATCTTTTGCGAGGGCTATTTGGTCTACGCGTTCGTTCGCTGTTACATCCAGTCCGGCTGCGATAGTCAAAACCTCGTTTTGCGCAGCTTCCGAACAGTTTTTGCACGACGCGGAAAGAATAGGCTATGCTGAACCGGTGCCGGATCGACGGCACCCAAAAGCAAAGCGGATTCAGACCGTTGTGATTGCAGCGGAACGTATTTCATCGAATGATCTCTGATGCCCGGCCAAATCTCTGCTTCTGCAGAAACGGTAAATCCTACTTGGCGCACAGACAACTTAAGGGAGAACTTGGGTCCATGAAGAACACAGTGAGGGCAGGATGGTGATGCGCGGGTTGGAAAAGTTGACAAGCGCAATTTCCGAGGTCATGGGCCGTATCGGCTGGTTCCTGATTTTGTATTGCATGGCATTTGGTGTGTCGGATGTGTTCTTGCGCTACGTGATGAATGCGCCGTCCCAATGGATTGGTACGACGCTTCAGGCTGCAATGGTGTTGCTGGCCTGTACCGGCGGCGTCTACGCGCTGCAGCATGACAGTTTTGTCAAGCTTGACCTGTTCTATGCCAGCGCAAGCAAGCGATCAAAAGCAATTCTGGACGTGCTGACAGCCCCCATCGCAATCTTGTTCTTAGGTGCGCTGATCTGGAAAGGTTACGAGGCGGCTTCGCTTTCCCTGATGCTCAACCAGAAAACGCCAACGTCCATTCCTATTCCGATCTATCCGATCAAGTTTGCCATTCCGCTGAGCGGTTTCATGGTTCTTTTGGTTGTCCTGAAGCACTTGCTCCGCGATCTGAAAACCGTTTTTGGGGGCAGCTAGGTCAAGCGGCCTGACCACCTCAAACTCTTACGAACATAAACTTATCCACTAACGAGGAGGAACTAACATGAAACCAAACAGGTTTATGCACACAACTATGTGGGCAGGCGCCATCGCAGTGACCGCGAGCATTGCCGTCGCCCAGGATGGCCCGCCGGATGAGGTTACCGAGTGGACTTTCCAGCCCGCGTTTGACCAGACAGATGCCGGTTGGGACAACGGCCTGATCCCATGGGTTGAAGCCGTTGAAAAAGCGACCGAAGGCACTGTGAAAATCCGCGTTGAACCCGCCGGGGCACTGGTCAGCGGTGCAGAAGCTTTTGGTGCTGCTGCAGCTGGCCTGACCGACGGCTATGCCGGTTGGGGATCGGTATATGGTGGCGATATGCCAGAAGGCATGCTGGCATTCGGTATGGCCATGGGTGCCAACAACACTGACGAAGCCTGGGAAGTCATGTGGGGCAACCCGGACTACCGCGTAGGTGACATCGTTCAGGAAGCGGCACATGCGCGCAACCTGCACTGGGCTGGCTGGACCAACCAGGGCCCGAACGCGATGTTCACCAAGTTCCGCGTCGAAAAGATGGAAGATCTCGAAGGGCACAAAATGCGTGCTGGTGGACCTCAGGCCATCTTCCATTCGACCATGGGCGGTGCACCGGTTTCGATGAATGGCGGTGAAATCTATACAGCCATCAAACTGGGCACGATCGAAGGCACCTACTGGGATACCGGTGGCATCGACGACATGTCGTTCCACGAAGTGATCGACTATGCGATCATGCCCGGCTGGAACCCTGCTCAGCACCAGGAGATCTTTATCAACCTGCAAAGCTGGAACGCTCTGACCGACTGGCAGCGTGAAAAGATTGATGGTGTTTTTGAAGAGACCTACTTTGAAACCAGCCGCTTGCATGCGGAAGGTGTTGAAGAGGCACTGCAGATCCTGCGGGATGCCGGTGGTGAAGTGATCATGCTTAGCGACGAAGAAGTTGCACGTATGCGTGAGAAGTCCATTGCCGATGTGTGGCCTCAGGTTGCAGCCGCATCCGATGGCAATGCCAAGGGCGTAGAAATCTTCAAGAAGTTCCTGGAAGACAAGGCAAGCGCGCAATAATTCCGCGCCGCGTGAAGCTTTACGCATTGCCAACGATACCTCCACTGGCCCGACATTCGGGCCAGTGGATCAGATGGGCGCATGTGAGCATTCTCAAGACCGTTGACAGGCAACCCGAAAAGACCGCGCGAACGGCCACTAGGTAAGGAAACTGAAGATCATGAGCCTCGAACTTATTACAGCGCTGTATTTCTTAATACTTTTTGGTATCCTTTTCATGGGGCTACCAGTAGCGTTCGGTCTGGGTGGAACAGCGGTGTTGTTTGCACTGATTTTTGAACCGCGCGCACTGCTTTCGGTACCAAGCGCCTTCTATTCAACACCTTGGAACTCGGTTCTGGTGACGGTGCCCTTGTTCCTGTTCATGGGATCACTCATACGATTTTCCGGGATAGCAGAGACCGCCTATGACGCGGTCTACAAACTAATTGGCCACATTCATGGCGGTCTTGCCATGGGAACAGTTCAAGTTTGTACTGTGTTTGCTGCCATCACTGGCATCACACCTCCGGCGACCACTACCATGGGGCAGATCGCCTACCCCTCGATGATGCGCTATAAATATGATCGCCGTATCGCGATTGGCTGTATTGCGGCAGGCGGCGCCTTGGGCGCTCTGATCCCGCCAAGCGTTCCCTTCATCTTCTATGGACTGCTGGCCAAGGTTTCGATTGGTGATCTGTTCATGGCGGGCCTGTTGCCGGGACTGATGCTGGCAACGTTCTACACAATCTACATCGGCGTTCGCTGTAGGATTCAGCCTGAACTGGGCCCTGCCCTTCCGGCAGATCAGAAATTCACCCGCGCTGAAAAACTGACCGCTGTTCTCAGCATCTGGCCGTTCGCTTTGCTTATCACCATTGTGCTGGGAGTCATCTGGGGCGGCATTGCAACTCCGGCGGAGGCTGCTGCATTTGGTGCTGCAGGCGCATTTGTCATCAACCTGATTTACGGAAAGCTCACCTGGGGCGTGTTGCGCGAGTCGCTCGTTTCCACGCTTAAACTCAGCGGCATGGGCTTGTGGATCCTGATAGGCGCGACCGTCTACCTGAATGTGTTCAACACTCTGGGCAGCCAGGACCTGCTGACCAATCTGGTTCTTTCCATGCCAGGCGGCAGCACCGGCATCCTGCTGATGATGATGCTGATCATCCTGGTGCTGGGTATGGTGATGGACGATTGGGCTATCATCATGCTGTGTACGCCGCTGTTCATTCCGATCGTGGACGAACTGGGCATCGACAAGCTGTGGTTTGGCGCACTGTTCATCGTGAACATCCAGATCGCTTATCTGACACCTCCGTTCGGCTTCGTTCTGTTCTGGATCAAAGGGGTGTTGCCCAAAGATGTCAGCATGGGAGATGTCTACAATTCAGTCGGGCCGTTCGTGGTGCTCCAGTTCGTGGGTCTGACTCTGATCTTCATCTTCCCGCAGATCGCCACTTGGTTGCCCAGCATCCTAAAATAATCCGGAGGTACAGATGTACAACCATATTCTCGTTCCAGTCGCCCCTGATCACATCAACGACTGCTCCACATCTCTGGATGCCGCAAGCCGCCTGCTGGCGGAAGGTGGTACAGTGTCGGTTCTATCCGTTCTGGAAGAACTTCCCTCGTATATCGGTTCGTATTTTCCGCCCGATCAGGTGCAGAAAAGCGTTTCCGAATTTGAAGAACGGCTGAGCAGCGTCATGGGGTCCGCGAAAATCAGCACCCATGTGGTCACCGGGCATCCGACGAATTCGATCCTGGACTGGGCAGAAAAGCACAAGGCGGATTGCATCATCGTCGCGTCACACCAGCCGGGCCTTTCGGACTATCTGATCGGCTCGACTGCGGCGCGCGTTGTCAGGCACGCGCAGTGCAGTGTTGTGGTGCTTCGGGGATAGTAGAAATCGAACTCAACCCCTGACTCGATTTTGATGCAACTGATGGCTGGCCCTGCGGGCTGGCCATTTTCTTTCAAAAGCCCTGCATCAGCATATCGACGGCGACCGTGATCCGTTCAAAATCACCCTTCAGATTGCATACCGGAGATTTGAGAATCCCTGTGGGAACTGCAGCCAGAAACTGTGTCACCATTACAACCTGTTCGCCTTCGATCCGAAACTCTGGGTTCAGCCGGGCTGCAGGCTTTGGAGCGTGTGCCTTCGGCAACAAGGGTGCGACAACACGAGTGTTCAGATCGCTCAGAAGATCGGTCTGAACATCCAGCAGGTAGCCGTCACCGGATGGATTGGGAAAGACATCGTATTTCGGCATCAGAACTGGCGAAAACCTTCAAGAGGCAACCCGTGCTGTTCAACATAAGAGTTAGAACTTTGCAGCGCCTCAGCATTTTCGGCCTTCCACTGCTCGGCCTTGGCCGCAGCAACAGCTGCGCGCACCCCTTCCTCAGCAGCGCGGGAAAGATTTACATTCAGCGCCCTCGCCTCGGTAAGCAAAGCGCTGTCAAGCGACAGATTGGTCGGTTTCCGTGGTTGTGCGTTCATTCGGGCGCCTCCGTTTAGGTAAGAATAGTCACACATTCCATGCGCGTCAAACATGCGCATGTTTCACAGCAATGTTCCTGCCATATCAGCAAATGTCATTTGATTGCCGATCACCTCTGTATTTGCAGGATTTCGGTTGAAATTATCCTCGCACCTCCCTAATCACAGTTTTACCTCGGGGTGCGCTCAAGACTGCGCTGAGATGCCAACTGGCAAACCCGTTGAACCTGAACCGGCTAGAACCGGCGGAGGGAAAGGTAACGGTTTCATCCATCCTTGCCCTCTCGCCGCATTGGAGGATGAAATGAAGCATCTGGCAATTGCTGCGGGAATATTGACTGCTACATCGGCTGTGGCCGCCGATAAACCCGAACTGACCGTTTACACCTATGACAGCTTTGTCTCGGACTGGGGGCCAGGCCCGAAAGTCAAAGAGGCGTTCGAGGCAGAGTGTGACTGCACCCTGAACCTGGTCGGTGTCGAAGACGGTGCCGCGCTGTTGTCGCGTGTTCGGCTTGAAGGCGAAAACACCGAGGCCGACATTGTGTTGGGGCTGGACACCAATCTGATCTCAGCAGCCAAGGAAACCGGCCTGTTCGGCCCGCATTCCATTACTGCCGACTACGCGTTGCCAGTTGAATGGACAGATACAGTTTTTGTCCCCTATGACTGGGGTTACTTTGCCTTTGTGCACAACGCCGATGCCCCTGCGCCCACCAGTTTCCGTGAACTTGCGGATGGGGACGCCAAGATCATCATACAGGACCCGCGTTCGTCAACTCCGGGCCTGGGTCTCCTGTTATGGGTCAAGGCTTCCTATGGCGATGATGCGCCGAGTATCTGGGCAGACCTTGCGGACAACATCGTGACGGTGACCAAGGGCTGGTCCGAGGCCTATGGGCTGTTCCTGGAAGGTGAGGCTGACATGGTTCTCAGCTATACGACTTCACCGGCCTATCACTTGATCGCCGAGGAAGATGCCAGCAAAGCAGCGGCACCCTTTGACGAAGGTCACTACATGCAGGTCGAAGTGGCTGCCAAGCTGGCCAATACAGATCAGCCCGAGCTGGCCGATCAATTTCTGAACTTCATGGTGTCTGACGCATTCCAGACGATCATTCCAACGACCAACTGGATGTACCCGGCCGTAACACCGTCTTCCGGCCTGCCAGAAGGTTTCGAAACCCTCATTACCCCTCAGAAAGCCCTGCTTTTTGATCAAGACAAAGCCGCGGCAGCGCGGGAACAGGCACTTGCGGAATGGCTGGGCACACTCAGCCAATAAACCCACTCCCCGGAGTCAGCGCGGCAGTTCTCGTGGCCGCGCTGATTTTGGGCACGCTGTTCATGGTGGCGCTGCGCGCAGAAGCGGGCGGCGGATTTGGCCCCGCAGACTGGTCCGCCCTGCGATTTACGCTGTTGCAGGCCACGCTGTCCGCGTTGCTCAGCGCAGGCCTTGCCATACCGGTTGCCCGAGCATTGGCCCGTCGCAGATTCCCCGGCAGACGAGCCTTGATCGCGCTTTTGGGTGCACCGTTCATCCTCCCGGTCATCGTTGCCATTCTCGGGCTTCTGCACGTCTTTGGTCGCGCGGGATGGGTATCAGAGGCATTGGGTATTCTTGGCCTCCCACCCATTCAGATCTATGGCCTGCACGGAGTGGTTCTGGCCCATGTCTTCTTCAACCTGCCCCTGGCAACGCGCCTGATCCTGCAAGGATGGCAGGAAATCCCTGCCGAGCGGTTTCGGCTGGCCGCGCAGCTCGGGTGCGAGGGGCTGGCAATGTTTCGGCTGATCGAATTGCCAATGCTGCGCCGTATCCTGCCCGGCGTTCTGGCCGTGATTTTTGCCATCTGCCTGACCAGCTTTGCCGTGGCCCTGACTCTGGGCGGTGGCCCTCGTGCAACCACGATCGAGCTCGCCATCTATCAGGCATTTACATACGATTTCGATCTCGGGCGTGCTGCTCTTTTGTCTGCGCTACAGCTGGTCTTGACCGCAACCGCCGCATTGGCTGCACTGCGGTTCTCACAAGGCGAAGGTTTCGGGACCGGACTGAACCGGGCAATCCGGCGCTGGGACGGTGGGACCCCTGTGCTGGATGCATTTTGGATCATCGCCGCGGCCGCTTTCCTGCTTTTACCCCTGGCTTCGGTCACAATTTCAGGTATCGCGGGGCTTTTCGAAATGCCCGCATTGGTGTTCCGCGCGGCAGTAATCTCCATCTTTGTTGCTGCGGCCAGTACCGTAGTCCTTCTGCTGCTTGCGCTGCCTATGGCCACTGCCATCGCAACCGGACGATACGGGATCGTAGAGCTGGGCGGCCTACTTGGGTTGGCGGCCTCGCCTCTGGTCATTGGTACGGGCCTGTTTATTCTGATCCGGCCGCTGGCAAATCCCACAACACTCGCACTGCCAGTGACGGCACTTGTCAACGCGATCATGGCGCTGCCATTCGCGCTTCGGATCCTGGTCCCGGCGGCACGCGATACGCTGGAGCGGCACGGGCGTCTGGCGCTGTCGCTGAACATGAACAACTGGTCTTTCTTCCTGCGCGTGATGCTTCCACGCCTCCGCCCCCAGATCGGCTTTTCGGCAGGTCTGACGGCGGCTCTTTCCATGGGAGATCTTGGGGTGATCGCCCTTTTTGCGGATGCTCAGATCGCAACACTTCCGCTACAGATCTACCGCTTGATGGGAGCCTATCAGATGCAAGCGGCGGCGGGTGGCGCATTGTTGTTATTGATACTGTCGATGGGTGTATTCTGGATTCTGGATCGCGGAGGCCGCTGGCATGTTGAAGCTTGACGACTGCACCATTTCAAGCGGCGACTTCCTGCTCCGTGCCGATCTTGAAATCGAAGCCGGGTCCAGTATTGCGATCATTGGCCCATCTGGCGCCGGAAAATCCACACTTCTGGAAACCATCGCCGGTTTTCGGGATCTGAAAGGCGGGCAGATATTCTGGAAGGGTAAAAACCTGACGACCTTGCCACCGGGCAAAAGACCTCTGGCGATGCTGTTTCAAGATGGGAACCTGTTTCCTCACCTGAGTGCTGCGCAGAATGTCGCGTTGGGACTGCGCCCGAACGGAGGTCTGTCTCAGGACGAACACCAACACGTACAATCCGCACTTGTCCGCGTCGGCCTGCCGGATTTGGGGGCCAGAAAACCGGCCGAGTTGTCGGGGGGACAACAAAGTCGAGTGGCGCTGGCCAGAATTCTTGTACAAAAGCGGCAGGTCCTGTTGCTGGACGAACCCTTCGCTGCATTGGGCCCGGCATTGAAGGCTGAGATGCTGGATCTGGTTGCGAGCCTGGTGGCAGAGTCTGGAACCACGTTGCTCATGGTCAGCCACGATCCTCAGGATGCGCTTCGCATAACCCGACAGACGGTATTGGTTGCGGATCAAATCGCACATCCGCCTGTCTCTACAGCGCAGCTGTTCGAAAACCCGCCGCCAGCATTGCGCGACTATCTGGGTTGAATGAACTGATTCCGACAGACCTCAAGCACCTGTTGCACCTGAGGAGCAAGCCCCGGGGCTTCGGAGGCGCGCGGGCCGGCAATATTCAGCACGGAAACAGGATTCACCTCCAACCACGCCACTACCTGCAGCGCGCTCGTGGCCACACCTTGTCTGATATCGAGCACCAGATGCGGCTTTTTGGCCTCGGCGGCAAAAGCAACCGTTTGCCGCGTTCCGGGGCTGGATGATCCGTCCACAATAACAAGCGTGGCGTCACTGGAATTGACATTAAGCCTTGTTCGTTCCGCCACATCTTCGGAATTCGTTTCAATCAGCCCACCAAAGTGGTCGGGGATAAGACCGGCCTCATTGGTTCTGCCCTTCGGCACCCAACCGCCATAGAGGATACCGTTCCTGTGCGCAAATTCCAACGCAGCCATGTCGACGCCAGTTTGTCCGCCAGTCACAATTTTCATATCCGGGCACCCGATCGCAATTGGTGATTTGCACGGCCTAATTTCTAACTTCAACGCAGCGTTTCCGCAAACCGAAAGCCCCGTTCGCGCTGGTGGAACTCACGACGTTCCTTCCCCCAACCTCTTAGCGGCAATCATTTCAAGCAACTGCTCTTTCGACCGCCGGATATGCCGCGACAACAACTCACACGCTGCATCTGCATCACCGATTTGCGCCAACTCCAGCAACTGCCGATGCTCTTTTCTGGCAGGCTCACGCTGCTTCATCACACTCAAATGCATACGAATGTAGCGGTCGGCTTGCAGGCTTACGCGATCCAGCAGTTCATGGGTAAGGTTGCGCCGGGACGCCGCATAAAGTGCCGAGTGAAATGCATGATTGAGCGCGCCCCATCGGCCGACATCATCCTTGTCATAAGAGACTTCCATCTGCTGCAATATGTCCTCGCACCGGGCGAAGTCGCCAGAGGTCATCTCGGGTATCGCCCTGCGAAACAGATCCACCTCGATCAACATCCGAAGATCAAATATCTCACCGATCTCGGACAGCGAGTGTTTGATTACAGAACCTCCGCGATTATTGGCCCACTGCACCAGACCTTCAGCACTGAGGCGTTTCAACGCTTCGCGTATCGGCATACGAGAGACATCATACTCATCTGCCAACGCCTCCTGTCGGATCGTTTCCCCTTCGGCGAGTTCACCACTCAGAATACGCTCACGAAGATCATCGGCGATGACATCGGGCAGACTTTGCTTTTTTATCGCACGATTGGTTGCCATGTCAGGCTGAACCTCTGCTGGAAGTTGGATATAAACGTCTCTTGTGCACTGTTTCTCTTGCCTGTGGCGTCACACCTACTTCGGCAACCTCGCTACCCTCGGGATGGGCCGAGATCACATGAACGGTTCACTGCCGTGCGTGAGATTACCTTGCAACCAAAGCGAACCGAACCGCCAGTTGCGGGTATGAATCTTTCTATCCGCGCGCATCACCGCCGGATGCCCATTCGAAACGGATCATTTTCGGCAAAGATCAACCTGCTCTCTGACATGATGTGCGCCTGACCAGTCAATCGTGGGATGATGCCTTTGCCTTGACTAGTCTGATAAGACAACCGGTATCTGCTTCCAATTACGCTTTCCTGTATGATTTCCTCTCCGGCAGGCAGCCGCCCGCTTGCGGCCAGACAGGCCAATCGCGCCGAACTGCCGGTGCCGCAAGGAGAGCGATCATAGTCGTTGTCCGGGCACAGAACAAAATTCCGGCTATGAACCCCGTCATTCGGCGAAGCACACTGAAAGATGACATGATCAACCGGCTCGCCGTTTTCACCGCCAACTTTCTGTGCAATGCAGGCTTCGCGAATAACAATCGCCATATCGGTCAGAGCGCGGATGTTCTCAGGCACAACCAGGATCGGGCTTGGTTCGATGATAAAGAACCAGTTCCCGCCATAAGCCACATCACCAGTGACCGGGCCAAACTCTGCTGTTTCAATCGTCAGAGCATGGTGAACGCAGCGGCTTTCGATATTGGTAACCTGAACCGTGTTGGCATCCTTAAGGTCAATCGTGACCAGACCCACTGGGGTATCGATCCGGTTCACACCAGAATCAATCCGACCCAGATGTGCAAGTGTCACACCAAGCCCGATCGTCGCATGACCGCACATACCTAACACCGCGTCCGCGTCGAAATAGATGACACCTGTCGTGCAGGCGGCATTGTCTGGCTCTACAAGAAGGGCGACCACCATGCCGGGCTGGCCGCGTGGCTCCAGCAGGACCGATTTGTAGAATTGCTCGTGCGCGGTTGCCAAAAGCTGCGCACGTTCTGCCAGCGACCCAGTCCCCAGATCAGGCCCTCCGTCCAGAATGACCCGCGTAGGCATTCCGCCGGTATGGCTGTCAATCACATGCATTCCGCAATGACCCCGCCTTGACCGGCCCAGTCTGCGAACCAGGATCGGAACAGGCTGTATTGTTGCTCGCAATAGTTTCGCTGGGCATCGGTCAACTCATCGGTTTCGTTGAAATGTAGGCGGTATTCTTCCTCTCCGTTCAGCACCAGCAAATGCTTGTAGTAAAGAACCAGATCCGTGCCCTCGTCAAAGCTGGCAAGGATACTGATTGCCTCGTCCAGTTCGCGAACGCGCAGGCGTGCCTCGGCGTTTCCCTCTGCCGCCTTTTGTGCCAGCGCCGCAAGCAGCAACGCCTCTTTTGGAAGCGCCGTCCCGATCCCGGTTATCGAGCCCGTGGCCCCGCAGTTCACAAAACCATGATAAACCTCGGTATCGACACCAACCATCAACGTGACCTGATCATCCTGTGACGTGATGTGTTCTGCGGCGTAGCGCAGATCGGCTTTGCCGCCGAATTCTTTGAAACCGACCAGGTTCGGATGCTCGGCGCGCAGTGCAAAGAACAAATCCGCGCGCGTGGCAAAACCATAAACGGGACTGTTGTAAATGATAGCGGGCACGTCCGGTGCTGCCGACAGGATCGCTTTGAAGTGATTTTTCTGGGCTGCGATAGATGAGCCGCGCGACAGAACCCGAGGTATGACCATCAGACCGGATGCGCCAACCTTTTGCGCGTGGGTCGCATGGGCCACAGCGGATTTCGAATTGATAGCCCCTGTGCCAACGATCACCGGCAGTCCAGCCGCGATCAGCCTTTCCACGCCCTTCATCCGTTCGGCATCCGTCAAAAGCGGCCAATCACCCATCGAGCCACAATAGACAACAGCGGTCATGCCGGCCGCGATCATCTCTTTGCCTTTCCTCACCAAAGCATCGTAATCCGGTGTCCGGTCAGTCTTGCAGGGTGTCATTAGGGCGGGCATCGTGCCTGTGAAAATGTTTTGTGTCATGGGGTACTACTGTTGTTGCCATTTGCTGCTTGATGAGTGTCCGCCTTGCTCTGCCAAGAAGGGAGCACTGCGCATAAAAGTCCGCGGAAGAGCCCTTCACTACATCAGATCACCTTCCCTGAGATTGTGTTGGAAACCGGTATAACAAATTTTGTATCCAATATCCATCTCGAACTCAACTGATGATCCGCCTGCCCGCGTCGGCGTCAGTCGCCCAATCGAGATAACAATTTCAAACGGTGCGCAGCCCGGCCCTATTCAAGCGAGACCCATAGCACCTTGGCATCTTCCTCGCTGGTTGAGACGCAACCATGCCCCATACCACTGTCATAATACAGCGAGTCCCCAGTCTTCATGGATAATGGACGGTAATGTTCGGAAACAAAAATCAGCTCTCCGCTGATCACATACATAAACTCTTCGCCGGAATGCCTGATCCAGTTGTCATACTCTGATATGTCTCGTGCTTTGATCGTTGCGATATAGGGCAGCATCCGCTTGCTTGTCAGTTCCGAACACAACAGCTCGTGCATATAGGTCGGCGTATTTCTGATCTCGCCTGTTCCTTTTGGAGTGAAGTCGCGGCGCCCCGAAACCCCGGACTGGGCCGACTGCAAGAACAGCTGCGGTGTGTTCATGTCCAATGCTTGCGTTAGGCGGCGAACGATCTCGAAACTTGGGCGTGACTGATTGTTTTCGATCTTCGAAAGCGTGGAGCGACCGATTCCCGCAGCGCGCCCAGCCTCTTCCAAAGTCCAGCCTTTTACGCGGCGCGCATCCCGGATTGAACGGCCCAGTGCCGCCCCTTCGCCCTGATCTTCCGGCCCGCCACCATCATTCCGGCTATCATCAGACATGGGAATCTCCTTGTTTTATGAGAGGTTACCGGTTTCCCCTGAGTTAAACAACTTCGCTGTTTCAAGATTTTTGTTGCCATGTGCGCACTATTTCCACTATAGGAAACAAAGTTTCGTTCTCAGGATTCGAGATTACTGGAGGATACAATGTTTACTAAGTCGCTCATAGAAGCTGATCCAATTATCGCTGCGTCGATTGCACGTGAAGGCAAGCGTCAGGCGGAGCAGATCGAACTCATTGCGTCCGAGAACATTGTCTCGCAGGCCGTGATCGATGCACAAGGTTCCGTACTTACGAACAAATACGCCGAAGGCTATCCCGGTCGCCGCTATTATGGTGGCTGCGAATATGTGGATGAAGTCGAGGCCGAAGCCATTGACCGGCTGAAAAAACTATTCGGCTGTGAATTTGCAAACGTTCAACCGCATTCCGGTGCGCAGGCAAACGGCGCGGTTAAGCTGGCGCTACTCAGCCCCGGTGACACGATCCTTGGGATGTCGCTGGATGCCGGTGGTCACCTGACCCACGGCGCCAAGCCTGCCCAGTCCGGCAAGTGGTTCCGCCCGATCCAGTATGGTCTGACCGATGCCGGGCTGATCGACTATGATCAGGTTGAAGAGCTGGCGAAAGCCGAAAAACCAAAGATGATTATCGCGGGCGCATCAGCGTATTCTCAGAAGATCGATTTTGCCCGTTTCCGCCAGATCGCGGATGAGGTCGGAGCCTGGCTGTTGGCCGACATGGCTCATATCGCTGGACTGGTTGCGACCGGCCTGCACCCGTCCCCCATTGGGCACGCGCATGTTGTCACCTCAACCACGCACAAGACCCTTCGTGGACCGCGCGGCGGGGTCATTCTGACCAATGACGAAGCGCTTGCAAAAAAGATCAATTCGGCAGTCTTCCCTGGCTTGCAGGGTGGCCCTTTGATGCACGTGATCGCAGGCAAGGCCGTTGCATTTGGTGAGGCGCTGAAACCCGAATTCAAGGACTACATGCAGCGCGTCGTCGACAGCGCCTCGGCCTTGGCAAACGTGATGATGGCACGCGGATGCGACATCGTTTCTGGGGGCACCGAGAACCACCTGATGCTGGTTGACCTGCGCCCGATCGGTGTGACCGGCAAGGATGCCGCCGCCGCGCTGGAACGTGCAGGATTTACCTGCAACAAAAACAGCGTGCCGGGTGACCCGGAGAAACCGACCATCACCAGCGGCATCCGTTTGGGCACCGCCGCAGGATGCAGCCGTGGCTTCGGTCCGGAAGAGTTCAAGCAGATCGGCCACATGATTGGTGATGTTCTGGACGCGCTGGCACAATCGCCCGAAGGCGATGAGACAATCGAGAAAGAAACCCGCGAAAAAGTTCGTGCCATGTGCGCAAGCTGCCCGATCTACTGAGAGAAGCCCAAATGACTTACGATCTCATTGTTATCGGCGGTGGACCGGGCGGCTATGTCGCCGCAATCCGCGCTGCCCAGCTGGGCATGAAAGTCGCTTGCGTTGAAGGCCGTAGCGCCCTTGGCGGAACTTGCCTGAATGTGGGGTGCATACCCTCCAAAGCGTTGCTGACCTCCTCGGCCAAATATGCCGAACTTGCACATCTCTCCTCCCACGGTATTGCGGTCGAGGGGGCCAGCATCGATCTGGGCGCGATGATGGGTCGTAAGGACAAGATCGTGGGTGACCTGACCAAGGGCATCGCCTTTCTGTTTAAGAAAAACGGTATTGATCTGATCGAAGGTTGGGCAAGCATCCCTGCTGCCGGTCAAGTCAAAGTCGGGGACGAGATCCACCAGGCGAAGAACATCCTGATCGCTACCGGTTCCGAGCCTACCCCGTTGCCGGGGATCGAGATTGACGAGCAGAATATCCTGAGCTCGACCGGGGCGATTGCACTCGAAAGCGTGCCTGAGCATCTGGTGGTCATCGGCGCCGGGGTCATCGGGCTGGAACTCGGGCAGGTCTGGGCTCGTCTCGGGGCCAAGGTTACCGTTGTCGAATATCTGGACCGTGTGCTGCCGGGCATCGACGGAGAGATCGCCAAGCTGGCGCAACGTGCGCTGTCAAAGCGTGGCCTGAAATTCCAGCTAGGCCGGGCGTTGAAATCTGTCGACAAAACTGATGCCGGTCTGGCGCTAACTGTGGATCGGGTCGGTAAGGACAAAGAAGAAGTGATCGAGGCCGACAAGGTATTGATCGCCGTTGGCCGCCGCCCTGTCACACGTGGTCTGGGTCTGGAAGAACTAGGCGTCGTCGTGAACCCGCGCGGGTTCATCGAAGTTGATGGCACGTTCCAAACATCCGTTCCCGGTGTTTATGCTATCGGCGATTGCGTTCCCGGACCGATGCTGGCACACAAAGCCGAAGAAGACGGCGTGGCATGTGTGGAATTGCTGGCAGGCGAGGCCGGACATGTCGATTACAATAGCGTTCCCGGCGTGGTGTACACAGATCCCGAAGTCGCCTCGGTCGGTCAGACAGAAGAAGCGCTAAAAGAAGCCGGAACCGAATATTCCGTCGGCAAGTTCGCCTTTATGGCAAACTCCCGTGCACGCTCGACGGGGGAAACCGACGGCGCGGTCAAGGTTCTTGCAGACCCG
This sequence comes from Ruegeria halocynthiae, assembly GCF_900106805.1. Lineage (GTDB taxonomy): Bacteria > Pseudomonadota > Alphaproteobacteria > Rhodobacterales > Rhodobacteraceae > Ruegeria > Ruegeria halocynthiae. The sequence continues at coordinate 3,158 of NZ_FNNP01000002.1, read as the reverse complement.
GACGGAAAAATTCTGGGCGCGCATATCTGCAGTGCTCATGGCGGTGATTTGATCGCCGAGCTGGTTCTGGCCTTGACCCAGGGCGCAACTGTATCCGAAGTTGCAGGAACCTGTCATGCACACCCGGCGATGGGAGAGGCGGTCAAAGAAGCCTGCCTCGACGCCATGGGCCGCGCCATTCACGCGTAAGGGGAACTGCCAGATGACCATCCAGCTTCGTCCTCGTCACCCGGAAAAGGCCAAAAAGACCGACAGTGTTATCCCGCGTAAACCCAAGTGGATTCGGAAGAAAAAAGTCGAAGGGCCAGAGTATTACGAAACTCGCCGCTTGATGCGCGACCACAATCTGGCGACTGTTTGCGAAGAAGCTGCCTGTCCTAATATTGGCGAATGCTGGTCCAAGCGCCACGCGACCATGATGATCATGGGTGAGGTCTGTACGCGCGGTTGTTCCTTCTGCAATGTATCGACCGGTCGTCCCGATACATTGGATGTATTTGAACCCGGCCGCGTTGCGGCAGCGGTCAATAAGCTGGGCCTGCGTCATGTTGTGATCACATCGGTCGACCGTGATGATTTGGCAGATGGCGGGGCCGAGCATATCGCTCAGACCATCCGTGCCGTGCGCCATCAGAACCCAGGCACTACAATCGAAGTTCTCACGCCGGACTTTCTTGGGAAAGGCGCTGCCTCAGATATCGTATTTGACGCGGCACCGGATGTTTTCAATCACAACCTAGAAACTGTGCCACATCTATATCCGACGGTCCGTCCGGGTGCGCGGTATTATACATCTCTGCGCCTGCTGGACGATGCCAAACGCGCGGACCCTGAGATATTTACCAAATCCGGCCTGATGGTTGGTCTGGGCGAAAGCCTGAACGATGTGCGGCAGGTGATGGATGATCTGCGTGCCGCCAATGTCGATTTCCTGACCGTTGGTCAGTACCTGCAGCCGACCCCGAAACATCACCCCATTGATCGTTTCTGGACACCGGAAGAATTTGCCCAACTGGAACAGATCGCGCGTTCCAAGGGCTTCTTGCACGTGTCAGCAACCCCGCTGACCCGTTCGTCGTTCCACGCGGACGAAGACTTTGCCGCCCTTAAGCAAGCCCGCCAGCGGGCGATTGCCAAAGGGGCATAATCCAAACGCAATTGGGAGGAAATCCATGGAAGCGTTAAATTCAATCGTAGGAGCCATCAATGGCGTCGTGTGGGGGCCGCTGATGCTGGTTCTCATTCTTGGCGTCGGCTTCTTCTTGCAGGTCGGTTTGAAATTCATGCCGATCCTGAAAGTAGGCACCGGCTTCAAGCTGTTGTTTGCGGGACGTGAAGGTCAGGGTGATGGCCAGATCAGCCCATTCAACGCGCTGATGACCTCGCTGTCGGCGACCATCGGTACGGGTAATATTGCCGGCGTGGCCACTGCTGTCTTCCTGGGCGGTCCGGGCGCATTGTTCTGGATGTGGATGACCGCCCTGGTGGGCATGGCCACCAAATATGCCGAAGCTGTTTTGGCCGTGAAATATCGGGAAAAAGATGAGCTCGGCAACTATGTTGGCGGCCCGATGTATTACATCAAGAACGGTCTGGGTGCGAAATGGGCCTGGCTGGGCATTGCGTTCGCTCTATTCGGCGCGGTTGCAGCCTTCGGCATCGGCAACGGTGTGCAAGCGAATGGTGTCGCTCAGGTTCTGGAAGCCAATTTCGGTCTGAATACTTCGGTTACCGGCGTTGTTCTGATGGTTCTGACTGCAGCCGTTATTCTGGGTGGCATTACCCGCATCGGTGCGGTTGCCGGTAAACTGGTTCCGTTCATGGCAATTGCCTACATCGTCGCCGGCCTGCTGGTTCTGCTGATCAATATCGGCAATATCGGTTCTGCTCTGTCGCTGGTCTTCACCTACGCTTTCACCCCCTCCGCCGCTGAAGGTGGTTTTGCGGGTGCAGCTGTCTGGGCCGCTATCCGTTTCGGCGTAGCGCGCGGCGTGTTCTCGAACGAAGCCGGTCTGGGCTCCGCTCCGATCGCACACGCAGCAGCCGAAACCAAAGGCCCGGTAAACCAGGGTCTGATCGCGATGCTGGGCACGTTCATTGACACCATCATCGTGTGTTCGATCACCGGTCTGGCGATCATCTCGTCGGGTGCCTGGACTTCGGGTGAATCTGGCGCTGCACTGACCAGCCATGCGTTCGAACTGTCGCTGCCGGGTATCGGTGGCTACCTGATCGCTATCGCCCTGTCGATCTTTGCCTTCACCACCATTCTGGGCTGGTCGTTCTACGGCGAGAAATGTGTCGAGTTCCTGTTGGGCGTCAAATCTTTGATCCCCTATCGTGTTCTGTGGATCGTCATGATCTACTTCGGCGCAACTGCGGATCTGGGTTTCATCTGGCTGCTGGCTGACACGCTGAACGCTATGATGGCCATTCCGAACCTGATCGCCCTGGCACTGCTGAGCCCGATCGTCTTCAAGCTGACGAAAGAGTTCTTTGCATCGGGTGGCAAGTCCGAAGAACCGGGCAGCACACCAGCCGAATAATCTCGATCAAAAAAATACGGGGGGCCATCCTGGCCCCTCGACTTCAAAACAGAATTCCATATCTCGAGGAGAGACGTGATGGCCACGAAAATCCTGCTGCCGATTGATCACACCGACGACCGTTCGTGGAAGAACGCCCTGCCGCTTGCACAAGAACAAGCGAAGTTCTATGGCGCTGAGCTGCACGCAGTCGCCGTCATCCCCGAGATCATCCAACTGCCCAACCTGCCCGCCAACTACGGCGCGGGTGCCAAGGAACATGTGCGTAGCGCGCTTCAAGCCATTCTTGATCACGGTAACGCCAGTGACGTGCAGGTTCACATTGAAGAAGGCAGCGTTTACCGCGAAATCCTGAAGCTCGCCTACAAGGAAGGCTTCGATCTGATCGTGATGGCCTCGACCAAGGGCGACTTCCCGAATTATGAGATTGGTCCGAACCTGTCACGTGTCGTGCGTAACGCACATTGCACCGTGACCGTCGTTCGCGACCAATCCCGCTGATTGAAAGGTTAAGTTGATGACATCCATAAAACGCACGCCGTTGCACTCCCTTCATGTTGAGTTGGGGGGTAAGTTGGTTGATTTTGCGGGCTGGGAGATGCCTGTGCAGTA
>NZ_FNNP01000003.1 GCF_900106805.1 Ruegeria halocynthiae | reverse complement strand
CCTGAGCGGGTTACGGTGAGGCGGGTTGTGTTCACTTCTTCGGGTGGGGATTCGATCAGCTTTTCCAAACCCACGCTATATCCACGGGCAAGCCTTAGTAGATTCTCAAAACTTGGGGAAACTTTAACGTTTTCGACCTTGTAAATCGTCGAAACAGCTAACCTGGTTTTCTCCGATGCCTGCTCGAGAGTCATGCCTTCACTAACTCGCAAGCTTTTGACTCTGCTCCCTAATTCACTTCGGATGTGTGCTTTTTCATCTTCATCCATGAAAGGGGAAACGATGTTTGTTTCCTTGGAGGGAAGGGTTTTGGTTGATTTAGTCATGATTTTTCTTTTTTTAACCAAAAATTTACTTCTGGCTCTGATTTGGGGCGTTCAGACGAAACTATGCATGAGCTACGCAAAAAGCACCAGAGGGTCGCAGTGATTGGTGCAGGAGTGGTCGGTGTAGCAACCGCCTATCATCTTGCACAACAAGGTCACCAAGTGCTGGTTAGTTTCGGATGAGCTTGCCTTTGCATGGGCTTCAGCGATGACGTGCATGACATCCAGCCAGATATCCCGGCTCAGCATCTGGTTCACGGCCTCAGCGGCAAAGAGTGCCAGGGTCGGTTCAATTTTCTCCAAACGTTCAATCTCGCTCTGCCGCCAGTCTTTGGACTCATCGCTGTAAGCCGCAGCTTCCTCGAACCGTTTGCGCAGCACTTTTCCAAGATCGTCGGCACTGGCATTTTGTAGAACCATCTGCTTGACGCACTGCCAATCGTCGCCGGATTCCACAAAGTTTAGAATCCAGCGCAACACGTCCGCCTTGTCGTGGTCAAAACCCGCTAGAGCAAAAACCTCTCCTTCGATCCAAGTTGTGTCACTTCCCATCTCACCAGCCCTTTGACACACAGGCAGGACATCTGTGGCCGGACACGCCCCAGGCGATTTGCCCGTGATAACCGCAGCTGAGGCACTGAAGGGCAGTACTTTTCGACCGCAGGTTCAGCCCGACTTTGGGGAACTTCTTCAATCGCTCAACCGCAGCCTCATGCGCATGCCAACAACAGAGGTTGGCATACCAGACGCCGATGCATTGAGGCCTGGAGACGTTGCCACAGCGCTCGCAGCTTCTGTCAGCTTTCTGGGCAGCCTCCTCAAAGCTGGACTGGATGAACGGGTCTTCAATTGCGCAACCCAGGTAAATTCGCAGTGCACCGTATTTCTGTTTGATCTGGCTGACCGGAGGGTAGGTTTTCTCCTCGCTGTCGCAATGCTCTTTGATTTCTTCAAAGCATTCCGTGACAATCTGGATCCAGCCCAGTTTGTCTTTTGCGAGGTGTTTCTCAACCGAGCCGCGGATGTCGTCATAGTCGAATGCGTCACTCATCGGTGTGCCCCGCTTCGGCACTGACCTCGGGTTTTTACGTCTGAATCACTGTCGCGCAGCGCGGCGACGAGCCGGTGCAAGCCTTCTTTCGTTTCCGCTGCCACGGCAGCCCTAAGGTCTTCTGAGTTATTGAATTTCAATGACATGCTTTGCCTCCAAGGGATGGTAGGAGGCGTCGGGATCGAACCGAATCGTGCACTCTAATCTGGAGCAATTACAAGGATATAAACCTCGCCCGCATACCAATGCTGCCTCCCACAGGTTTCGTGTGGGGTATCGACCTCAGGTCGATATTCGTTGGCAGATGTTGCATACGTAAGTCATGAGCTAAGGCTGTGGGAAACTAGAGCCCGCCGTCAAGACCGTTAGTGAAGTTTTTGGATTTCCACCGCGTAGTTCCGGGACCCTTCTATCAAAACGTGTGTGAATTGGCGTCACTCAACCTTTCGATAAAGTCGTCGTGAGCCAAGTCAACCTGTTTCGAGCACTTTGATTCGCAGTCCCTTGCGGTCTGGTTGCAGTCCAAATCGCGCGAGCTATGAGCGTACGAACGTCTGAATTGGTAGCGCCAATAGATGCCCAGTCTCAAAGCCAACGCCAGAAACGCGATTACATGTTGTGTAAAGAATATTTGACTCAGAGTATGGTAGTACATACACTATGTATTAGATACTGGACACTCGCAGATTGAATGCTGCACTCTGGAGACCTCAGATATGACCTACCAAGATCGCAACACTGTCGTCTCAATCTTCGTGAATCTATCTGTCAGCGCCTTCGTCGTTTTTCGACTTCTGGACATGAATGCCTCTGGGATGTTCGATGGCCCTGATGCCGTCAACAATTGGGCCCGTATGGTCATCTGGCTAATCCCGTTGGGTATCGTCGCTACCATAATTGGCACAATTTTGTTCAATATCGGTTTTGCGATTGTCACACGCGAACCCAAGCCCAGTTTCGTCGTCGATGAACGTGACAAACTGTTTGAACGCCGCGGTAGCCTCGCGATCATTGTCTTCGCAGGTGCAGGCTTTGTCTCTGCCGTCCTGGCCCTGGCCTTCAACGCATCAGCTTTGATTGGGTTTAACATTATCTATTTCGGCATGGCATTCGGGTCTTTTGCGGCAGATATCGTCAAATTCATCAGCTATCGGCGCGGGTATTGAGCCATGGGAAAGCTCAAGATCACTAACAACATCAGGCGTTTACGGTTTGACGCCGACGAAATGACCCAGAAAGAGCTCGCCGAAAGAGTCGGTGTCACCCGGCAAACAATCGTTGCCATCGAAAATGCAAAATATTCACCAACGCTTGAATTGGCGATCCTGATTTCCCGCGTCTTCGACAAGCCCCTCGAAAAAGTCTTCGACATCCAAGACGCCAGTTAAGTCTTCGCGACTGCAACATATTATTCCAAGGAACAGATATGCTCATCCATCCACCACGATTTTGGAACATGATGGCGCGTTCATATGCGCGCCGCCCTGTCGGAAACCAAGCTGCCTACGAATACAAGCTCGACTTTACTGCGAGCCATCTTTCCTCTCAGGACCGCCTCCTGGAAATCGGTTGCGGCACGGGAACGACGGCACTCATTCACGCTCCAAATGTCGCTCATATCGACGCTATCGATTACTCTTCAGAAATGATCTCAATTGCTCGGGAGAAAGCCAAAGAACAGGATGTTGGGAACGTGAACTTCGAAGTAAGTGCATTCGATTGCTGGCCCATTCCGGTAAAGGATCAGAAGTATGATGCGGTATTGGCAATGTCGATACTGCACCTGGTTCTGGATCTTGACGCAACTTTGGATCGTGTTAGCAACTCACTGAAAGAGGGTGGCCTGCTCTTCAGTTCGACAGTCTGCCTGGAGGGAGTGGAGAAGTACGCTATACCAGCCCTTGGGGCCATCGGTCTATTGCCCAAGATCCGCGTTCTTACCCAAGAAATCCTTGTCGAGAGAATGCTGGCGTTCGGGTTCAGCATCGAACACAATTGGCGTCCGGAGAACGGTTCGGCCGCATTCATCGTCGCGAGGAACGGGGCTAGGCGCAGGTAGCTGCTCAATCGTGCTCCTCGCTATCTTCTAAATTGGAACTCAGTTCGAACGCCAAACCAAAGAACCGTTGCCTGACCTCTTTTGCGTAGGGGTTCGCGTTCTCAATCGCTTCAAAAACTTCCGGCGCGTCATGTTGTACCATCGAGATTGCTTCTGAGATCAGGTCAAAGCTTTTGGTCGTCATGCGAGACGGTAATGGCTCCATGCGAAGCAACACTTTGGCAATCAAGTGGGTAATGCCTTGAACAGTTGCTGCATCCCTGTCGTGCTGGTCTGGTGTCGTCATTATGACGTGAAGGCCCAGGTATTTTCGTAGAAAAGCCGCAACGTGGATATGGTGATGTCCGCGTATTGGACAAATCGCGATCTTCAGGCCTCTGATACCGTTGCAGGCGCTTTGCGGGCCGAACAATGGATGGGTTGCGACGATACTGACATATTCTGGAAGAAACCTATCCATAATCTCAGAGGGCTGAACTTTTACCGAACCAACATCAACTATGATCGCACCTGGACGGCAAATTGCAGCAATGGATTTCACTACGCTCTCAAAGCTTGAAACAGGTGAAGCGATTATAATCACATCGCACTTTGCAACTTGATCAAGAGAAGCAAGTGACACGCCGAGTTTCGACACGTCTTCTCCCAGGTGTGGTGACGGATCATATGCAAGCAACTCGAATTTCTGGTTCAAGTGTTTGGCGATCAGTTGCCCGAATGCGCCGAAACCGATGATACCGACGGATGCTGTGGCTTTTTCAACTGTCGAGTTTTTCATCTCATGACCTCAAAAACTGCCGCCTGGCAAGAGATCATTTCGTGTTAAGATCGCTGTCAGGGCAGCGGAAAATTCACAGTAAAGCGTCCGCAGCTAATGCAGTGCAGAAATGACAGTTTGCAATGGCCAAAGCGACAATGGGCCCGCGATGTGATATGAGGTAATCCTGAGGTCATCATGCAGGCAGCAACCCTACCAAAGGGAGGGGCGCTTCATGATCATGCGGATATTTCAAGTCACAGCAAAAGAAGGCAAAGAGGAGGAGTTCGGTGACTTCTTCCACAACACGGCTATACCATTGATGCAAGGAACCGAAGGGATCGTGCAGGTTCTTCCGGGTGCGGCGCGGGCCGACAGTCCAAGAGAATTCAGTTTCGTTATGATCTGGAAAGACCTTGCCTCTCTCAAGGCGTTTGTTGGCGATGATTACCAATCGGCGCATGTGGATCCTTCGGAAGCCGAATTGGTCGAATCCAGATCAATCAAACATTACGATTTCGTGGAGTAACGCAAATGGTGGTCGACGCAACACAAGACGAGATTCAGGCAGGTCGTGGATATGAGGCGTTATTTGTGCCAGCGCTATTTGCGCCATGGTGCGACCACATGATTGGCGGTGCGGGAATAATCGAAGGGGCGCATGTTTTGGATATTGCCTGTGGAACGGGGGTGCTGACGCGAGCAGCACACGCGTGTTCTGGGCATAGTGGTCGTGTGGTCGGACTTGATCCCGCACCCGGTATGATTGCAACGGCAAAAGAAGTTGAACCCGATGTCGAATGGGTTCTGGGCAGCGCCGAAGATCTTCCCTTCGCAGACGGCTCGTTTGATTTCGTGATCTCGCAGTTTGGAATGATGTTTTTTCAGGACCTTCACCAAGCCGCACGGGAAATGTACCGGGTGACCAAGCCGGGCGGCAGGTTGGCGGTAGCGATCTGGCACACTATCGACCTGAACCCTGCATATCGGGATATCGTCGCCGTGTTGGAGGAATATGTATCGCCAGAGGCCGCAAATTCAGTGAGATTGCCTTTCAGTTTAGGCGATCCCGACGAAGTCGCGACCATCTTGTCGCAAGCGGGCTTTGATGGCATTGCCTTTGAAACCAAAAGCGAGCAGGCAACCTTTCCCAGCACCCGGACAATGGTGGAAGTCGAACTGCGGGGGTGGCTGCCGCTGTTTGATATTCATCTCAGCGAAGGAAAAATCGCAGACGTGTTGACCCTATCCGATGTGAGTCTTTCGAAATATGCCACGCCATCCGGTAAGGCGGCTTTCCCGACGACTGCCTACATCATGACCGCCCAAAAACCGGAATAGGCGACATATGTGATCTGTTGGAATTTGGTCCATACCTGACGATCCCGCAGGTTTAGTTCTTTTCCGTCTCGAAAAATCGACCCACAGAAGAATTCAGAGTGTGGCTGAAAGGGGTGTGAGAGATTATTTTCATCCGGACACAACCAAATGGCTGAGTGACCATGTTGACATTGATCAAGCCGTAACCTGTCCGATGAAGTAGGCTGGTTGCGTCACGATATTCAACCGAACTCCTGAGTATGGAATGATGGATAAGCCTCCCCTATGGGTTCGCCCGGTCGCAATAATCGCTGCGCTGTTTGGTCTGCTGACAATTTTTTCTGGTGGGATGGTGTTGTTCGGCAGTTCTGCGGCAAAGTCCGCAGCCGGAGACGCCGTTCCAATTGTACTTTGGTTCAATTTTCTTGCGGGGTTTGCTTATATCATTGGCGCGGTTGCACTTTTTAGATACACGGTTTGGGCGCGGCCAATTGCCTGGGCAATCGGCATTTGTACAGCTCTGGTGTTCTTAGTTTTGATAACAATGGCGCTTAGTGGCACACCATTCGAGTGGCGAACTATTGGAGCAATGATCTTACGCTCGGGCTTTTGGCTAGCGATAGCATTCGCGCTTTCATGAGGCACATGAATCAGCCTGCTGAATGCGCACGTGTCTAAGGCGATGTCTGCTTGCCTTTTGATGTTAAATACATGGGCCAATGTGATGATGCTCTGTCGCTTCTAGTCCCCAGCAAAGACCGTTAAGCTATCCGCCAAAGTCATGACGTCGAGTGGCCGACCCTATTCGATAAGATCGAACAACTCGATTGCACCTGTAATGCCGCGAATATTATGGACACCGCACACAGAAAACAGTTCCGGCGCCGCTTCTGCGACGGCGGTTGTCGTCAGCACACTTTGTCCCAATGATTTGGTTAAGCCTTCAATCCTACTCGCAACATTGACCGCGCTACCCAACACTGTGAAATCGAGCCTGCCCGTGCTGCCAATATTGCCGTAGCTAACCTGCCCTACATTGATACCAATTCCGATGTCCAACGGCGGTTTTCCCTGCTCAATGCGCCTTTTATCTAACGCGGAATGACCGGCGAGTGCGTCTTGCGCAGCACGCACAGACTGACGGCATTGATGTTTGCGATCTCCGGGCGCTACAGTCGAAAAAACGGACAAAACTCCGTCGCCCATGAATTTGAGAACGTCCCCTCCGTTATCCTCTACGGCCTGGACGATCAGGTCGAAATAGCTATCCTGCGCATCGAAAATGTCCTCCTCAGCTGCGGTATCCGTCAACGCAGTAAAACCACGAAGGTCAGAGAACATCACGACAGCCTCCAGGGATGTGCGCTCACCGCGTTTGATCGTTCCGTTGTGGACGGCTTCGGACGGTTCATTACCAAGATATGTGCGCAGCAGACTCTTGGATGACTTGCGCATTGTGATCGGTTCCATGGCTGAAGACAGGGCTGGTAATGCGGCCTCAATCATCTCCAGATGTCGGGTCGAGAACCCATCCTTGGACCGTGTGACGAATGTGCATCCGTGCAGTGATCCATCCCCGTAGTACAGCAGTGTCGCATAATAATCTGTGCCGCCAAGTTCAGCGAACTCAAGGTAAGATACGTGGTCCGCGTCCGGGTCAAGACCGCGCAGACTTTTGTGCAGTGGGCGCCTGTGCTCCAGAATGTACTCGAATGAGCTGCCAACATAGCCATCTGTGAGCATACGAGCATGGGTCACGTCGTAGCTCTCAGTTTCCTCAGGTGTCCAGACAACCCCCCAGGCAATAAGCAAAGGGTTGGCAAACCGCTGGCCAATATTGACACGCCACAGAGGTACACCCGCCTCGATAAGTGAAGTGCAAAAATGTGACACGATCCCAACCGGATCGTTCGAACGACGTCCCTCATCCATCATCCAGTCTGCAAGCTGAGCAATATGTTCCATCGTGGCAGAATAGTTTCCAAAAGATTCAGAGCAAAGCCTCTTGACCTGAAGGGCCTGAAGCAATCCCGTGTATGGCGCAGCTGAAAACTGATGATATCGCATCTGATATAGTGATGGTCCAATTCCTTTGACTGGCCTTATCGCTATTGTGAGAGAAGCTAGTTTCCGTCAGGAAATCGGATCTCAGTTCCTGCTCGTTAGGTCATCTATCGACCCACCATCACGCAGAAAGTCGCTCCATATCCACGCCATTCGGTCAACAAACCACATCTTGCCACCCGAGATCAAAACAATGCCAAGACAAGTGAACCCCAGGTTAAACGTCCAAAGACCGTAAGCAAACGGCAACAAACCCATACCACTGGCGAATGCTAGCGTATTTGCGACGCGCTTGTGATGAGCGGCAACCTTATCTCGGTGTCGCAACCAGACACGCTCGCCGAGAACACCTTTCGCGGACCAACTGTCGAAGGATTCAGGTTGCGAAAAGCTCGCGGGTTATCCCAAACCCAGACCAGAACGGCACCCACGGCGACCCACGCCCAACCACCAATCCACGCCCGACTCCAGATCGCTAGCGCCAAAAGGGGCAGCAGTGTCAGCACGCGGGTCCAGACCGACCAAGGGTTTGTATGCCGCAACCAAACTTCGTCTTTCATGCCCATGAGGCGTTCGGAAAGTCGAACTATGTTCATCGGGTCACTCCAGAAACTGCAAACCCATTATTGAGATTGAATCCATCCGCTACGGATCACGACCGCTTTCAAGTCTCGTCCTTTAGTTAAGATCAGGCACTCGCGATTACATGGCGAATATCCGGATCGATCCTGACAAGGCTTGAAAAACATATCTGGCCCGAACCTTGCTTGAGTGTATTCTTGTCACATTTTGGAGCTTTGGGGGGCTGAAGTGACTGATACAGCAGACTTTGAAATAATGGAACGCCAAGGATGGGCGGATCCGTCTATTGCTAGAGGGTATGCCGACGGCTTTGAAATGGCGACGCGCCTGGTTGCCAGAAAGCTTGCAGACGAAGTCGCTGCTGGGCCGAATTGTAAAGCTCTTGATCTGTGCACCGGACATGGTGTCGTAGCAGCAGAGCTTGTGGCCCGCGGCTCGGATGTAACGGGCTTGGATTTCTCTGAACCGATGATTGAGCTTGCCCAATCAGCTGTGCCAACAGCGCGGTTCGTACAGGGTGATGCAATGGCAATGGAGTTTCCAGATCACACCTTTGATGCGGTCACAATCGGGTTCGGCGTCCCGCATTTTCCAGACCCCGAACACGGTCTGAGAGAAGTAAACAGAGTGCTGAAACCGGGCGGTAGAGTTGCCTTCTCGATTTGGCGTGGCAAAGGATCAGATGGCGCGTTTGGCTGGCTGTTCGATGCCGTTGAACGCCTAGCTGACCCATCCATCTCTATGCCCGCGGGCCCGGATGCGCACATGCTCGTAGACAGCGGAATTGCCAAACCAATGGTCGAAGGTGCAGGTTTCCGCAATGTGCGGCTTATCGATGTTGCAAGTGAATTGTGCGTGTCAGATCCTAAAAGGCTTTTTGATGTTTTTGATGGGGGTGCAGTGCGTGCGGCATCGCTCCTCAAGCGTCAGTCGAAAGAACGACGCGATGCTATACGTGCGGATTTGGCAACGCGCGTTCAGGCGGAAGCAAACAAAGACATTCGAGGTTACTTTGTGCCTGCCCCCTCAGTTTTTATCACTGCTTGGTCCCAAGGCTGAGCTGCTTCGCTGTAGATCGATTTCACCGGATGATACTTGGAGGGATCGTCCATTGACGCCGCATGGACGTAGATGCAGTCACTCATCCGTTCACTTCTGCGGGTCAGCGGTGAGCCTCAGTTCGGGCAAAACCCGCTAAAGGTCGACCGCCCTGATCCTCCTGTCATTTCAAATGTTTTGAGCGCATCACCAATCGAAAGAGATTTGGCCACAAGTGGCACCATCTCTGAATGTCCCGAGCCGGTGAGCTGCTGGCAATCCCGACAGTGACATCGAAACATCGAAAGGTCAGAGCGAAACCCAGAATATCGCACCAACCCACATTTGCAGCCTCCTTCGATCTTATCATCCATGTCCTCTCCTCCACCTGGAAAGGATAGAACGGACGGTTCTTTGTGTCAGCTTGAACCTGCCGCTCCGAGGTAACGAGGGCTGGCTATAGGTTAGAACGGTACAGCCACGCTTGTTCAGAATCTCCGGCGGTTCGCGCCTAAATATGCCTAGCCGATACCGCAAATGCAGAAAGCGTCCGAACGGACAAGTAAACACCTCGGTTTTGCAGAAGATCTGATCGTTGTTATTGTGGGCGCAGAGAAATGTCGGTTTTCGAGGGATGCAATATGGCGCGGAAACTTCCAGACGAGGGTGACAAGAAGTTTTTGGTTTATGCAGGTACAGGTACGGACCTGATCTTTAACCACGGTATCGAGCTTCCAGGATTTGCCTCGTTTCCCTTGCTGGAGAAACCCGACACCCGGGCCGTTCTGGCTGGGCAAATGCAAGCACTCGTGCAATTGGCTGGCGAAATGGGTGTTGGGTGTATTCTGGACGCGCCAACATGGATGGCAAATGCCGACCGTGCTTCACCTTTGGGCTACGATGCTGAACGCCTTCGTGAGGTAAACAAGGATGGTGTCGCACTGATGGAGGTGGTGCGCCAGGCTTCAGGTCGAGATGACGTTTTAGTTTCCGCCTGCGTTGGCCCAAGATACGATCCTTACGCTGACATACCGCCCATGACAGTTGACCAAGCGCGTAATTACCACGGTGCGCAACTTGCTGTTTTGAAGGAAGCCAGTGTTGATCTTGTGACCGCGTACACGTTCAACCGCCTAAGCGAGGCTGCTGGCTGTGTTCTGGCTGCAAGAGATATTGGTTTACCGATCATTATGTCATTGGTAGTCGAAACTGATGGGTGCCTGGCTGATGGGACAAAACTTGTCGATGCCATAGACCAGATCGAAGCAGAAACAGGCGGCGCGGCTCTGTTCTATATGGTCAACTGCGCGCACCCGACGCACTTTGCCGACGCGCTCAACGCGCATCCAAGGCTCAAAGGTGTTGTTGCCAATGCATCAAGTTGTTCGCACGCAGAACTCGATGAGGCAGATACCTTGGATGAAGGAGATCCCGTGCAGCTCGGCAAAGAAATTGCGGATGTCATGCTAGAAAACCCGTCTATCAGGGTGTTTGGCGGTTGCTGCGGTACGGATATGCGACACCTGAGGGAAATGGCATTGGAAGTAGATCGCAGATAGTGCTGCTATTTTACTTACAGCGGCGTATCACCGTATGCGTGAAGCTTGATGATAGGCTTTACCGAGAAAAACAGTGATCCGAGAAGTAATTTCGATGAAATGCTGGTGAAGCGTCAAGACAGGTGCTTGACTTTGCTTTAATAGACCGTGGACCAAACGTGTTCTACCGTCTTGATCACGCAACTCAATTTGAGAAGCTCAACTGACACCTTCAGGATGGAGACTGACGATGTTTGCCGCGAGGATGAAAAGCTTTCGCACCCACATGCAAGAAGCCGGAATCGACGTTGCTCTCATCACCGATGACGACAACGTTTATTATCTGACGGGCTATTACGACTACCTGCATATGGAGTTCGGGCGTCCAACCATTCTGGTTGTTCACAGATCGGGCGAAAGCCTGTTGATCACGCCGACAATAGACCTGAATGCGGCACGTTCGGCCGCTCATGTTGACCGTATTTCGGCCTGGAATGACGGTATGGGCGAAGAGTGGCGGTCGGAGTTACCCAAAGCGGTCAAGACTGCAAAGCGCGTTGGGATCGAGCCTGATCACATGCCGCCAGTTGTGCGGGCATATCTGGAGACGTTGGTCCAGGTGGAAAACCTGGTCAGCGCCACGCCGATATTGGCTGATATGCGAATGATAAAATCCGCCCAGGAACTTCAATTGGCCCGGCATGCCGGGCAGGTAGCAAGCGCTATGATGAACGCCGGACGCGACGCGATTGCAGACGGAGTGCCGGAGTTCGAAGTTGCGCTTGCCACGTCCCAGGCCGGAACACGAAAGGCCGCAGAGCTTTTAACGGCGCATTACGATGACGCGGACATGTCGCCCAACACTCATTTTCTGCAAATAATGGCGTCGGGCGACACCATCACCAAAACCCATCATCGCGCCTCAACCCGGATTATGAAACGGGGCGAACCGGTGTTTTTGTGCTTTTGCGGCATGACCAATTTTCACCGTTTCAAACTGGGCTTTGACCGCACCTTTTGGATCGGTGAGATGGCGGATAAACAACAAGAGCATATCTATGAGGTTGCTGTAGCAAGTCAGTCCGCCGCACTGGCAGAGCTGCGCCCAGGTGTGACCGCCGAAAGTGTGCATGCCGCCTATGCCGAGGTTATCCAGGGGGCGGGTTTTGAATACCCGTTCCGGTGTGGTCGCGCGACCGGCTATAGCTTTTTGGAGAACCCACAATTGGTCACCGGCGATACGACAGTGTTGCAGCCAGGGATGGTTTTCGCTGTTGATGGTTCAGTGTCAGTCGATACATTTCGTGCGCAGGTTGGCGACAGTTTCATAATCACTGAAGATGGTTGGGAAGCAATTACAGATCATCCAAAGTCCTTGGATGCCGTTATCCTCTGACATTCCGTTCAACTCGGTCTTGTGAGCCTACTAGCATGGCGAAAGGCCGGAGTGTCGAGCCGGGGTCTCAATATCTCGAAGACATTTCTCCACGATCTCGCGATTACGTTGCCTCTTCAGACATCCGCAATGCGAATGGAAGCGCGAAATTGAAGGACATTCGCACCATTGAAAGCTCAGTTCTCAAAGACAAAGAAGCGACTTTGGGACCCGGCAATTGGGATGTACAACTGGCAGTGCATTGAACTTTTTCCAGGCCAAGGCCGGCCAGTTGGTACTCAAGTCACACTAAAACACCAAGATACATTCCTCGACGTCGTCTTTTCTCATTGATCTGGCACTGACTTCAACAGATAGAGAGGTGTGCGGTGGCTGTCTTCCTGAGTTAACGACGCATATCAAAGAGCGCTGCGGGGGGCTCAGGTGGCCTTTGTTCATGGCTTACAAACATGCCACAGGCCTATTCAGAGGACGTCATGCCCCTTTCACCTGACCGCCAAGACCGCGCTACTCGCGCCATTGACCCATTGCCAATACGCCTTATCAAGCGCGCTATGCTGGTTCTTATCGGCCTGTTTTATTTCCTCTTCGTGGCCTTTGTTCCTCTTCTTTGCGTTCGATGCAGAGGGTTTCGGGGTTGGTATTGGCGCCTGGTGAAACGGTCATGTTCACGCCTGCTGTGGCTCCTCAGCATCCGCGTCGAGATGCGTCCTGAGGAAAAGAATGCCCTCGCCTCCGACAATAACAGCATCATCGTAGTCAACCACCGTAGCCATCTGGATGGTTTCTGTCTCATGCACGTGGTGCCCGACACCAAATGGTTCACTTTCGCGGCGAAATCAGAGTTCTGGAACAGCAAACTCCTGCGCACTGGTTTTGATGGAGCGGGTCTTGTCCCTATCGACCGGGCCTCTGGCTCAACGGCCATGGATACGCTGATAAAGGCCGTCCGGGAAATGCCTGCCCGCTGTTCCATTGTGCTATTCCCAGAAGGCACCCGAGCCAAAACAGAATCGCTAGGGGACTTTAAAGCGGGTGCTGTCTTAGTCGCCCGAGAAACCGGTCGCACGATCACCCCTATTGTCATCCACGACAGCGATAGTCTACTTCCACGCGGCAAACATATACCGCGCAGCGGGACGATCCGTGTGGAGGCATTGCCAACATTCGCGTGCGATCCTGCCGCTAGTGTGGATGAGGATCTGACGCGATTGCGCAGGCAGATGATGGCTGTGTTTGAGCGGTGAAGTCTGTTTGACAGAGGTATGCAGAAACCGAGTTTGTTGAGTTTCGGCTACGCGTTGCGGCAGATAGCAGATTAGCGGAGCGGCTGTACTTGTCGGAGGAATGTTCTCCAACGGGTATCGATATGCGAAGACCTAGTTAAGACCCGTATTTCAGTATGCTCTTAGCTATTCTTTTTTATGGATGGGCTGCTTGGTATTGTCTCTGAACTCTCAGAAGAAAATGGACAATTGAGTGCCCTGATCTCGCCATGCTCGCCGGGGGCAGAAAAAGCAGGAGAGACACGAATTTGCCAGATGCTGTACGACGTATGAGTGACCAAAAGCTAACACTAAGCCGCCATCAGACCACCAGCTTCGCCTGCGATATCGACCATGCAGTCATCGCCGGTCTGAATGCGATTTGCCGGGCTTTCCCCTCCGAGTTCCAATTTGGGTGAGGCTAACCAGAACGCGGATTGCCACGGGGTCATTTCACGTGGCAGGGCTTTCAACACTTTTTCCATCAAAGGAAGCGGGGTTCCATCCTCAGCAAATTGGAAAGACGGATAGGCGTTGGCCCCATTGTAAGGCAACGAAAGTACCTTCCCGGTTCGTGTCCAGATGTCGGCTATCCGCGTGATCTGCCAGGAGCCCTTCTGCCATTGTGCGTGCACGCCGGCATCGTCCAGCAACGGATACTCACGTGCAAAATCATCCATCCGGATGTCATTGACCGCGCAACAATGTCCCTCGAATTTATGCAAATACATCTACTTACTCACTGAACTCACTAACAACTCATGAAACGATACTGCCAAAAAATCGTTCTATCCAAAGTTAAGAAGTTCACATTGGGCAAACTTAACTTCAGCTAACCTCGCTTTTTAACCTGGCGCGCTGAAATTATTGTTGGTTTGCTTACAATGACCCGCCGTACTGATGCTCGTAAAACCTGTTCTGAATTCGTGGCTTTGTTACTCATTGGAGTGGTAATCCTCACAAGCTGAGGGCATTGGCCATGGATCTACCGAACCAATCTCTGGTTTGTGAGTGATCAACATCAACGCATTGGACAAAGCCACCAGTCACTTTGTCCAGTGTTGGAAACTAGTACCGAAGGTGGACTCTCTTTTCTACGATCACGATCCTCTTCTTCTGACACTCCCGCAAAAAGACAAAAAAGTCCCGATCCTAAGGTTGGCGTGACACCAATCGCGATGGCGAGGTTTTGCATTTCTACCGACCTAAATTCCTTTCTCCGGTCACAATACGGACTGACCATTCCAAAAATTCTCTACCGCCATCTTGAATTTCTGGACCGACCATTCCACATCTTACTCATGAGCAAAGAAACTCTCGCAGTTGGCGACATCAAATCACCCGCAGGCCCGGGTAGACCTCGCGCCTTTGACGAAGCTGAGGCTTTGGAAAAAGCCTTGTGCGTTTTTTGGCACAAGGGCTACGAGACGGCATCTGTGGATGATCTGACCAAGGCCATGGGATTGAGCCGGTCCAGCTTCTATGGAACGTTCGTCAACAAGCAGACTTTATTTCACAAAGCCCTCAGGCACTATTCAAGGCGAGGTTTGAAAAATCTGCGTGACGTTGCAGATGCGGGCGGAAATGACCCCGTTGGTGCGATAATGGAAGCTTTGGCGAACCCGCAAGGCGGTCGTGACGGTTGCATGCTGATCAATTGCCTTACGGAACTTGCCCCGCATGATGATGAAGTGGCGGCTCTCGGGCGACAGCATTTGGAGAGTATTGACGAGATTATTGCGGGAGCGCTTGAGCCTTCAGATCCGGGTCAGGCCCTCGACAAGGCACGCGCCTATGCCTCTCTTGCAATCGGCACGCTGGCTCTACGCAAGGCAGGCGTTCCCGATGAGCAGATATCGCAAACCCTGAAACAAGCTTGTTTGGTGATTTCGCCATAAGGCCTCCCGCCACCATAAAGAAATGAAACCTAACACAAACTCAAACAAGAGACAGTGACCCTATTATTGGACTAATTGGTCCAATAATATCTGAACGAAGTTTACCAAAAAAGGAAGCAGAAATGGCTGATGAAAAACTGTTCTCCGGCATCAAAGCTGGTGCAATCGAGCTGAAAAACCGCATTGTCATGGCGCCACTGACCCGCAACCGGGCAAGAGCCGAGGATGACAGCGTCCATGAATTGCAGGCCAAATACTACGCGCAGCGGGCGGGTGCTGGTCTGATCATCACGGAAGCTTCGCAAATCTCGCCCCAAGGCAAAGGCTATGCCTGGACCCCGGGCATTTATTCACAAGCACAGATCGACGGCTGGAAAAAAGTGACCGAGGCCGTTCATGCTGAGGGCGGCAAGATTGTGATCCAGCTTTGGCATGTTGGCCGGATTTCGCATTACAGCTTGCAGCAGGATGGTGGCGCCCCTGTTGCACCATCCGCAATTGGAGCTAAGGCCAAGACCTTTGATGGTGAGCAGTTTGTTGAAACATCTGAGCCGCGGGCTCTGGCCATCGAAGAAATTGCTGGCATTGTCGCCGACTACCGGCAGGCCGCGGAAAACGCCAAAGAGGCCGGTTTCGACGGTGTAGAGGTCCACGCAGCCAACGGATATCTTATCGATCAGTTCCTGCGGGACGAGTCCAACCAGCGTGAAGACGAATACGGCGGTCCTGTCGAGAATAGAGCGCGGTTTCTGAAAGAGGTCATGGGTGCGGTTGTCGACGTGTGGGGCGCTGACCGCGTTGGTGTTCGCCTCAGCCCGTTCTCGGACGCCAACAATATTTCCGACAGCGACCCGCAGGCGACGTTCGCACATGCGATCAAATTGCTGAATGGCTATGGGTTGGCCTATCTCCATCTCGTAGAAGGGCAGACCGGCGGCCCGCGCGATATTCCGGAAGGTGGTGATCTGAAGGCGCTCTACGACCTGTTTGACGGTGCAAAAATGGGCAACAACGCTTATGACCGAGACAAGGCGATTGAAGCGGTTGATACCGGCGCCGTCGATCTGGTGGCCTTTGGTCGGCCATTCATTTCCAACCCTGATCTTGTCAACCGGCTGGAGAAAGACGCCGCACTGAATGAGCTCGATCCAACCACTCTCTACGGCGGCAATGAAAAAGGGTACACCGATTATCCGGCACTGGCAGAGGAAGCGGTTGCCGCAGAGTAATATATCGCTCTTAACTCCGTCGTGATAGGCAATACCAAGCAAAGTGAGCGCGCCGGTTTGGGCGCGCTCACCTAGCGGTTACGGCAATATCCATTCTTGAAGCGGGGAAGTTTGATATACAATTCGTCAACTCAGTTGACATAAAGCAATTCCATCCATATATGCCTAGTGTAAGACATTCTTCGGAGGAAGCTCCATGAAGTGGCGAACACTGATCGAGAACCAGATCCACAAAGCACAAGCCGGAGGGCAGTTGGAAAACCTGAAAGGTGAGGGGAAGCCTTTGCCACGGCGCGACGCCGGTAACATCGTTTCAGCTGGTTTCGGGATCATGGCGGAAGCGGGTGTATTGCCAAGCGAAATCGTTTTGAAGAAAGCAGTGGAGGAGCAACGGAAAGTATATCAAGAAACCACGGATCTTACTGCAAGGAAAAAAGAAATGTGCAAATTGGCAGACTTGCAGATGCGCCTGTCCATCGAACAAGAAGCCCGTCAAAAATTCTACAAAACGACGTAACCGGCGGGAACCTAGATCGTACTGGACCCAAAATAACATTAGCTGTCATATTAAGCCCATATGACCCCAGAGATAGAACGCAGACCAGGTAATACCCAGATGAATTCAGCAGACCTCGGATTTTCGTTCAAACAATCCAAGAACGGCGACGTATCCATAACACATAATGGTAAGCGGGCGGCGACGCTCCGGAAAGAAAAGGCTGAGTGGTTTCTTGAGGACATGAGCAACCTGAACTTCGAGGGTCAGCAACAGGAAATGGCTCGCTTGACAGGAAACTATCGGAGGGGGAACGAGCGAACCGCCAAGCAGCATCCACGCAATCGATAGCGCGTTTCTGGCGCTGCATTTGAATTTCGACCCCACCAAATTCACCGAGTCGGCATGATAACCATTAAGCCTGTCAATTGATGAAAAAGCTCACGTCTCGCATACTTGCTTCACTGTTGGTTGCAGGGACTATTTTTGTTGCAGTGTCCTGGTTTACCAATATGCCTTCCAAGGAAATGTTGGGAACCTGGGTTGCTCCTGACTACGGCCAAGTCATGCGCATTACGAGGCTGCGCGCCGAAGTGTATAGAACAACAGCAGTCAGTTGCTTTCGAGAGTATGCCTTTCCGGCGCACCTGGGTCTGGTGAAACTTATGGCAGGCGCCTCAATAGAGCGCCGAGATGGCATGTTGGAACTTAGCATTGATGGCGTCGTAGAGCCAATTCGACACACTCGTTCCGAGTTTCCCTCTGAATGTGCCGAACCTGATCATACCGAACGTGGCGCGATCCATACATTTGACGTCTTTTGGTCTGCGATGGATGAGCATTATCCATTTTTTGATCTTCACAATGTTGACTGGGACACACGCAGGGAACTGGCACCCTCATCTGATGACCTCAGTGAAGTTGAGCTTTCATTTCTGCTCAAGCAGGCGACGCTTGGCCTCGATGATGGGCACGTTCAGTTATCGATGGGGGATCAGGGGTATTTTTCGCCAGAGGAAGATCCGAGCTGGCTGAGAGCCAATCCATCGCTGACCCGCAAGCTCCTCTGGCAGACCGCTTTGAGCCAGGCAGAGCTTCCAGTTCAAGGCCTGGGGGGTTTCTCAATCCGCTACGGTATGCGCTCCGATGGCATTGGATACGTCGCGATCAAGGAAATGGAAGTACAGAAGTCTCTTGGGCAATCGTCACACGAAGCCGCATCCAGAGCATTTCAACAAGTCGCTACGAACCTTCAAAATGCTAAAGGGATTATTGTTGATGTGCGCTATAATCCTGGTGGTTCAGACGGCGTAGCGGTGGCGATTGCAGAGTATTTCCTGCAAACCCCGGTAACCGCATTCAGCAAGAGTTCGTGGCAACAGGAAGGGTTTTCCGAACCATTTC
Organism: Ruegeria halocynthiae; assembly: GCF_900106805.1. Taxonomy (GTDB): domain Bacteria; phylum Pseudomonadota; class Alphaproteobacteria; order Rhodobacterales; family Rhodobacteraceae; genus Ruegeria; species Ruegeria halocynthiae. Next base: position 288,949 of record NZ_FNNP01000003.1, on the reverse strand, counting down.
AGATCACAGTTCACCCGGCTCAAGGCCCCAAGCTCGCGCAACCAATTGTTGTTTTGACTAGCGAAATGACCGGAAGTGCAGCCGAGATATTCACTCTGATCATGCGTGAGCGGCCGGAAACCACGATCATGGGGACAAGATCGTCTGGCGGATTGTCCGATATGCTGGAGTTTACGCTGCCGAACGGTTGGTTGCTTGGACTGTCCTACCAGGAATATATATCCGCTCAAGGTGAGGCGTTTGAGGGTATCGGCATCCCACCCGATATATTCGTTGAATTTGATGCCGATGGCATAATCGCAGGCACAGACGCTTTGGTTGAGACGGCAGTGCACCTTTTAGGATCGAACTAGCGTGTCTGGTAGTTTGCGACATGGCTACATCGTTCTGTTCGGCGATCACCGCTCTTACGGGAAGGATAATGTTTGAATTCAACCAACCCAGCTATCGAGCATGCCCGTCTTCGACATTTTTGATCCGTTTCGAATCCTTGCTATTGAGAGCATCGGCGATGCGCGCAAGGCCGGAGTAAATTGCGCCACCCAATACGCAAGCACTGACAATAAGTCCGGAAAATAGAATAATCGAACTTGGTTCCACAGCGAAATTCCTTCAGGCCGCGAGTATCGCACTTGCATTGCTGGTGGCCGGCCAGAGGGGATGCCTGCAAAAGAATGATCTCCATTGCAGGCACCAACATCCGAATTGGTTTTGGCCTCAAAGGCCCTAAAAGGTTCAAGATTAGAATTGATATGACACACCGAAAAGGAGCGTGGTTACGTCTACATCTACGTCCGTACCCGATGACTCAAAATCAAAGCCGTCGCGGAGAAGTTCGGCGTTAAGAACAATACTCCCTGTCGCTTTGTAGCCCACCCCAAGCCCGTAAGTAGCACCACTTTCGTTCTTGCCATCAAGATCGATGTGGGAGTAGCCCAGAACACCATAGTACATGGCTGCGCCCACGGCGTATCCTGCTTTGAGTTTCAAGCGCGTTGTATCCATGTCTTTTGATGGACCAAAGGCAGAAAATTCAGCGGTGCTATAACTAAGTTCACTTCCGACAATCCAGTTGTTTGCCAGGCTATAGTTGTAGCCGAGTTGCAACCCATAGACGGCTGAATGGTCACTTAACTTGGCTGAGCCACTTGAAAGGTCACCGTCGGCAGCGCCAAAATGAATGCCCGCGTATACCCCGGCCCAATCGTCATCTGCCGTCGCGATACCGGGCGCGATCATCACAGCTGCGACCGATGAGATCATTACTGATGTATTTCTCATGTCTGCTTCTTTCTTGTCTTGGCACGACGTGTCGGCGTGCGCTTTTAGTGGTCAAAATGTTTGTGAGAGTTGTTGGCGCAAGCGCCCTTAGGATTGGCCCAGCTTCAGGCAACACTGATCTGTTACGGGTCGAAACCCGCAAAAATGCAGCACCAATTCTGCTTTGTTAAACTGGGGTTATATTGCCTGGACTTAGCTGAAGTGGCTTTTACTCTAGAGCCCTATCTTCGTTGCATCTTGCCAAAGCAGCGACATCGCCCTGCTCGATCAAATGCAGGTTTTTTACGATCTTCTCCGGAGTCCAAAACCACCAAGCGATCTCAAGGAGTTTGGAAATTTCCAAGGTTTCAAACCGCATCCGAACAACCTTTGCCGGGTTTCCAGCGACGACTGCAAAGTCTGGAATTTTTCCGCGAACCATAGCTCTTGCAGCAACGATTACACCACATCCAAGTTCTGTACCGGGCATCAACACAGCTTCTCTGCCTATCCAACAATCGTGACCAACTTTGGTGTCTCGACCCCTTGGCAATGAATCCCGGTAACCTCCGATCATTTCGCGATCAAAGACGGCGAATGGAAATGTTGAGATACCCGTCATCGGATGATTGGCAGTCGCAGTAATGAATTGCACACCCTGAGCAATTTGACAGAAACGACCAATACTCAACCTCTCCGGTGCTCCCGGATATAGGTAAGGTGCTAGGGTTTCAGCATAGTCGTCCGGCAGACTGCGATCATTGTAGTATGTCCAGTCACCGACATCGATATTTGGATGATCTATGACCTCCGACAAAAACACTGTCGCAGGATCATTAGTGCCATCCGGAAACACAAGCGGGTTCCGGGATCTTGGATCTGGCAGTGTTAAACGCTTTTCATCAGGCATCAGTTGGTTCCGCCGCTGGAGTTTTGGGGCCTTGTCGGGTAAATAGGTGGCTAGAATAATAATGTCAACTCAGTTGACAAATAACGCAAGGGAAGCCCGCAAATGGCAACTGACACAGATAAAATGTCGCCTACTGAGATGCTGTATGCCGGGATGCAGTTGACGAGGCCTTTGTTGCGCAACATCACTGCGCGCGTCGAAGCGGATCTGGATGGAACAGGCATTAGTGTCGGAGAGCGCGCCATTCTCGAGGTATTATTGGCGGTTCAACAGGCAACAGCGCCTGAAATCACTCAGATTCTACAAGTGAAGCGACAGTTGGTCGGGCGCTTGCTTAAGGATCTTGTTGCACGGGGGCTTCTGAAAAGCATCCCAAACCCTCAGCACAGCACCTCAAATTTCTATCGCCTAACAGAAGAGAGCAAAGCGGTGATCGAAGGGATACGCTCGACAGAGATGGCTCGTATGACGCAGTTTGTTGAACGTTTCACAGATGAGGAAATCCGTGCCTACTTTGTCGTTCAGAGCACAATCAACGACGTCATGATCTCGGGCTATGGCGAAAACGACGCTTCAGAATAATCTGATCCAACAGATGCCAGGACTAAACATCTGGCAACGATGAGTTTTCACGATGTAGTTTTCGGATTGAATTCCAGGCAACTCTCGGATGAAGTTACTATGCAATGTTATCGCTGATGAGTGTGTAAGTTTGCGCCAGAAAAAAAATCAGTCCCGTCCAAATTTTCGAGTAAAGCTGACAACGCTCATCAGGGTAATTTCCAGGACCAGTGTCTCCGTCCTGCCGCCAATTTACAGGCATTCGGTACGGCGCGAAGTGCGTTCGTCATTTCCAACCACACGTTTAGAGATATTGGATTGTTCAAGCGTAGGGCTGTCACAACCTCACAAATGAGTTTCGTTCTTCAGATAGAGGTTGAATTTTGCCACCTAGAATGCACTTTTGATTGAGAGCTAATGCCTCAAAGTTGACGAAGTTGCGCAGAAACTACCATCAATTGAGCGATTATGTTGAATCGCGCAAAGTTATGGGAAAATCGCGCAAACTTATGCGCAAATACCGCGCAAAATTATGCGCGAGAATACGCGAAATTTCTAAACAAAATCAATGAAAGCAATGCAGCGTTATGCGCACCCCTACACGTTTTTTTCGGAAGAGGATTCGGCCGCATTCATCGTCGCGGGGAACGGCGGCTATTGCCGGTGGAATTGAGCTTTGCATTGAGGACGACGGTTCGGGAATTCCGGAAGGCGCACGAAGAGACGCATTTCGTTCTGGAAGACACCTAGACACCCCTGTCAGCGGAGCCGGGTTGGGACTGGCAAATTCCTGCCGTGGAGTTGGTTGGTCTCTTTTCAGAGCCCTTAGATTCGCTGTAGAACTTCGTGACCACTCAAATTGGCAATGAAGTTTCTTGCAAAACAGCAATTCGAATACGATTTGGCCGCGTCTGACCGGCACCGCCCGCGCTGTGATTGCGATGGGGCTTATTGCTCTTGTCTCTGCCTGTGCTAATCACTCAAACGACGCGGATCTCGATCCAGAACGTCAGTCAATGGCGCTGCAAGAGGTTTCGAGAAAGCAGGCTCGGGGCCAAAGAGTATGGTGCGTGCCCTACGCACGAAACCTCAGCGGCATCGAAATTCGCGGCAACGCCAAAGATTGGTGGGGTAAGGCGCGAAATGCTTTTGGTCGAGGCAATGAACCGGTTGTTGGTGCGGTAATGTCCTTTCGAGCAACCGGTGGAATGCCCTTAGGTCATGTTGCTGTCGTCTCCGATATTGTCACCGACCGCGAAGTCATCGTGAATCATGCCAACTGGCATCGCAATAAAGTATCATTGAAAATGGGCGTCAGGGACGTATCCAAACACAATGATTGGACACTGGTTCGGGTCGAAAGCCATCCAGGCCGGTATGGCAGCTTCTACCCGGTGAATGGGTTCATATATCCGAAAGTTGACGAGTAACCAAATTTCTTTTTGCATCTACCGCGGACCCACGGAATGCGCCGCAGGCGACCCTCATCTCGGGCGTGAAGATTATACGCGGATCGACTGCATAAGGAGTTACAAGTTCAGGCTCGTCTTTATCAACTTGGCGCATGCAAGTGGGGACTTGCTTTCAGTATTGATCAACAGATCATAAGTCATCCCTTCGTGGACACGCTTGTATTGCCATCTGGATAGCCCAATGCTTCGGTCTCCCCGCCTCCTCTCCCGTTCCTCCAGGACCTTCAGCGAAACTGGGATTTTGCGTTCGCGGCTATTTTACCGCGCAAACGCCGCGGATGACCGCATAAATGGGCTGGGATACAGCGTTTTTTTTTGTCGCGGATAGCAGGTGGTGCCGGTATCCGACATTGTCCACAATTCGCGTTGAGGCGCTTTCAAGGTGTTTCTGGGATTAGGCCCCGCTTTTCGGTAGGTCCGGAGCTTTCGTCTTTTTGCACATCGCCTCGTGGATCAGGGGAGTTCCGATCAAACACGTCCACAAACTCAGTATGGATTTCCAGATCCGCCATTGCGCTTTCGACCAAGGATCTTGGCAGCTCTGCCAGGCAAGGTCGTGCACCCGCATTTATGTTGTTGAGTTCTCGCAGGATGGCGCGGCACATGACCCCGGGCACGAAGGGGCCGTGCCCTTTTTCTGCGATCAGTCTCCATTTACGGGTTAGATTTTGGTCGCCGAGTTTTCCGGAAACACTCACTTGCATACCACCACGATCACTTCCGAAGGGATAAAGCGCTTTTGAGAGAACCCAGAGCGCTGAATACGCCATGTCCGGTAACTCAAAGCGCCCGTACTGCCTTAGTTTGGCCAGCAGATGTAATGCCCAATTCATCACCGAAAGTTCCAGGCCCGCGCGAAACATGACACTCCTCGCACCCGTTTGTTCCGGAAGAAGCGCGATGTCGGGAACGTCAACGCTGTATCCAGCGCGTGTCAAATCCGGTTTCAGCTCATACAACTTGCGATCCGTCCATCCGACGGCTTTCTGCCAGGCACCGTTGCGCCACACCTGATAAGGCCTTCCGACCCCACTAACTATACTCTTGATAACAGACATACCTCGTGGCGCCCGATTTCCCGGCAAAATAGCGATGTCGATAAGGTCGACTTCATCCAGACCTTTTAGCAAGTCCGCGACGATACAGGAGGACAGGCCGGGTACGCTGGATGCTCCAGAAAGCGCAAAAACACCCGCAGCGATTGCCTCGTTGTTCAAAGCAGTGATGCCCTTGGTAAACTGTGCGCTGTCCGACAAGTCGAGATAGTGGCAGCCATTGGCGATACATAGTCTGGGTACTTTAAGGGGGTCGTCGCCATAATGCTGGAACGGTCCTGCTGCATCAATGACAACGTCCGGCTTAACTTTGAAAAGCGCCTCTGGTGCTTTGCCGATGTCCAGTTTCAGGGTTTGCGCTCTTAGGTCCTGAGCCAGTGCGCGACCCTTTTTAGGGTGTCGCCCGGCCAGCCAAAGCTGGTGCCCATCACGCGCCAGCAACCGTGCCGTCAGGGATCCGAAAACACCGTATCCTCCTATAATCACGACTTTCATGAAAGAACGCTCCCGATTATCTCAGCATCATGGAAGGTTGCGTCTTGCCAGATCAGCTCGCCAAAAAGCGGATGCGTTAACTCCAAAGTAAACCGAAACTGCCCACTTCCAAGTTCTTCGTGGCCGACCGTAAGCACCCCGGGACAGGCCCACCGTGGCAGAGACAGCCGTTGTTGCCCCAGTTTCAGGAAATACCGGTCGCTGATGAAATAGAGACCGCTCGCAGTGCTTTCGAGCTTCAGCGAGATGCCAATCCCGAAGCCGATATACTCTTCCAACCCGGTCGGTCCGGCAAAGCGTTTGGAGCTGCCAACCATCTGTGGAAACCCAGCGGCCCGGCCATATTGCCGAATCCAAAACTGCCCGCCCATTGCTGCATCTTCGGTGACAGTGACCACCGCGGATCGACCGATAGAGGTACGATCAAAGGGCAACGGTGCTCCTATCACGCGCAGGGCAAAGGCTAGCGCGCGTCCAACTGGGTTCATTCGCATTTGGGTCACGCGACCCTGATAGGCAAGACTGGCGTCTCCCAAAAGCCGTTTGCTGAAGCGGTGTCGGATTGCCTTGGGCAAACGGACCCATGCTGCAGCCCCCAATAAGTTCTTGAACCGATCATCCTGTTCGCTTGACGCATCTGATCGCGTTTGAGCTGGCTTCACGCCAGGCGGTGAAGAATTTTCTCTATTTGTGATCATTCTGTTGTTTCCGATATAAGAGAAATTGAGGTTCAAATTTTTTTATTTGCTCTTTTTGCCCCCGGCGAGATTTAGCAGAGAGACGACTTTCGTTCCCAATTTCATCAACATCACCAGCTTGGGACGGGGCACCGTAAGCATGTCGCGAAACCACGTGTCTGCAGTTGCCAGGAACTCTTGCATATCTTGCATCCGCCGAAGCGCAGTTGGGTCCAGACCGCTTTCGGTTTGAGCCTGGGCCACGCACGCGCGTAGGGCTTGCGTCGCCGGATCAATCTCGCGTTCTTTGCGTCCTTGGGCGATGCGGATACCCATTTCCCAGACATCCACTTCGGCCTCATAGTGTTCGCGACGATCCCCCGGAACAGGAACGCGCCGAATGAGCCGCCAACCCACCAGTTCTTTGAGAGAGTTGGATACGTTGGACCGTGCAATGCCCAACGACTCTGCGATCTGCTCGGCATTGAGGGGTTTGGAACTAAGGTAGAGCAGTGCGTGAATCTGCGCGACCGAGCGGTTGACGCCCCATTGATTGCCCATGTCACCCCAGTACAGGATAAACTGGTTTGCGGCGTTGGAATTCGTTATGTCATTAATTTCTGTCATGACAGAAATATCAGTCACAACAAGATTAAAATCAAGACCGAAGTTGGTTCATTGACAAGCAATCTTTTGCGGAAACAGCGTTCCTTGAGTCAAGAATGCGATCAAGAAGCTGATCTAAAGCGATGTTTCGATACACGCATTCATGAAACCGCACAGCGTAGAAGCTCGCAATTATGAACGACAGGATTGGGTTGTTGGCGCGCATAAACGGGCACGGGTAGCGGTTTCCATATGTATTACCCATCGCACCAGCTTGACGGCCACCACTTCTGGTCATGGTGCTGCAGGCATGGATAACCTGCTGCTCACTTCGATATTCTGGTGGCTGACCCCTTGATAAGGCGGCCGGACAATTCCACTCCTTCCATTCGGAGGCCACTACTTGGGCTGTCTTTTGATTCCAAATCCCCCATTGCGGCGTTTCTCACTCCATATTCAAGAGGCCTCGCAAATGACCAAACCCATTATACTGACCGGAGACCGCACCACAGGACCTTTGCACCTCGGCCACTACGCGGGATCGCTTTCAAACCGCCTGCGGTATCAAGACAGTCACGACCGATTCTTGCTATTGGCAGCTACACAAGCTCTGACCGACAACGCGAGTGATCCGGACTAAGTGCGTCGTAATATTGTAGAAGTCGCACTGGACTATCTGGCTGTAGGCATCGACCCCAAGCGCACAACGATCTGCCTGCTCTGTCAGAGCTGTCGATACTGTATCTAAACTATGTTACCGTTTCGCGATTGGAGCGCAATCCTACGATCAAAGATGAGATACGGGCGCTTAGTTTCGGTCGGAACATCCCCTCGGGTTTTCTCTGCTACCCTGCAGCACAGGCCGCGGATATCACTGCGTTCAAAGCCACAGTTTTGCTGGAAGGTGAAATCAAGCACCTCTGATCGAACAAACGAACGAAATCGTATGCAGGATAGACGCCACAGCAGGCCTTGCGGTACAGCCCTAAGCGCAAGCGGTCATTCCTAAATCTGGTCGACGACAGGGGGGGCGACGGAAAGGCGAAAATGTCCAAATCCGGGGGCAATGCGATTTTGCTCTCAGCGTCGCCCGATAATATCTGGGTTGCTGTCCGCGCCATGTTCACTGACCCAAATCACTTGAGAATTGAGGGTCCGGGTCAAGTAGAGGGCAATGCCGCTTCGACTGCCGGAGCGTTGGCCATAGGAAGCAGGATCAAACTTCCTGAGATATCCTGCGCAGACAACTCAATGGTCAGATTGCGCAAGGCAATCTGACCCTCATATTCATCACCATGGACACCTGCACTGATCATTGCGCGCGGACCACGGCCATTGCGCAGATAGATCACCGGAATCGTTGTCAACCCATATGCAGATCTGTGGGTGGAATGGGGTATTCCCAGATACCCGAACTGCTTTCCATCTTTGGAAAATTCGATCCCGACAAGGGTCGTCATAATCGTACCCTTCAGAGCGCTGCTTTGATGGCTTCCAACCCCTGATCAATATCATCGATATTGTTGTAATAGTGCGGCGAGAAGCGGATGAAATCCCGCCGAAGCGAGGCAATGACATTTGCATCTTTCAGGGTCTTGGCAAAGTCACGGCTATTCTTGCCCGGGAAGCGAGCGGCCACGGTCGCAGAGCGATCGGCTTCATCTTTCGGGCCCAGCACATCCGCACCAAGTTCCCTCAACCCGTCAATCAGATGGTTGGAGACTTTGCGGTTATGCGCAACGATCTTGTCAAAACCCGTATCCAGAAGGTGCCGAACGGATTCAGTCGCCCCATACGCGGTACCATAGGCCATAGTGCCGAATTCATATCGCTTGGCGTTGTCGGCCAGCTCCAGGCGGTTGGCCTGGAAATCCCACATATCCTTGTGGCTGCGCCAGCCCAGGATGCCCGGATTAAGCTTCTGCAACTCGGGCGAGACATACATCATGCCAGTACCGAAGGGACCGCAAAGCCATTTATAGGTCGAGGTCGCAACAGCGTCGGCCCCTGTGGCGGCAACGTCAATCGGTACCTGACCCGCGGATTGGGTGGCATCAATAACCAGAATGGCACCGTGTTTGTGGGCCTTGTCAGCAAAGCGTTTCAGATCAAAGAGCTGCCCGGTACCCCATTCAACATGGCTCAGAACAACAACTGATGTGTCGTCGTCGATCATCGCCTCCAGCGCATCGGTGTCGATGGTCATAGTGGCATCCGAACGGGCCCAACTGATTTCGGCGCCCGTGTGATCGCAAAGGCGTTTCCAGGGGTAGATGCTTGACGGGTGGGTGGTATCGGTGGTGACAACTTTGGTTCCCTTGCCCGGCATCACAGCCCAAGCCAGCGATTGCATCAACGTGGTTTCACTTGAAGCCACCGCGATATCATCTGTTGTGGCATTGAACAGTCGCGCCGTGGCGTCGTTCAGGTTGTCCAGGCACTCGACCTCGGCTTGTTCATCGAATGCGATGGTACCTTCTTCCGCCAAAGCGTTCTGCCAGTTCGAAATCGCTTCGGCCCCACCCTTGTGGCTGAGCCCGACCGAGGCCGCATCCAGATATACGTGACGTTCGCAGGGGGGGAAAATATCCGGGCTGCCGAGGCGGAAGGAATTGCTGATGGACATGGGCCTATCCTTTTCGTTGGAAACTAGATTTGGATCGACTGTCCCCAATGCGGCGGCGCAGATCGTTACCCGGCTGAGAAAGCAAACATGACGGCTAGGAAACCAGCCATGTAACAGCACCGGTTTCCAATCGGGAAATCTAACTTCAAACCTTCGGCAACGTAAGCTTTCTTCAATTCCCTATCGTGTTGAGCAGATATTTGCAGGAGTTCCAGCGGATGGCACAGGCACAGGTGAAAGTTGCGGGCGGCCCACAATTGTCGGCGCGAAACATTCACAAGACATTTGGCGCGTTCGAAGTGCTAAAGGGCATATCGTTGGATGCCTATAACCATGATGTGATCTCCATCCTTGGTGCCAGCGGGTCCGGCAAAAGCACTTTCCTGCGTTGCCTGAATTTTCTGGAAAGCCCAACCGAGGGCGAAGTGACCCTAGACGGAGAGGTCGTAGCGACACGTCGCAACCGGGCGCATCAGCTTGAACCATCGGACCGACGACAGATCGAACGCTTTCGTACACGTGTGTCCATGGTGTTTCAGGGTTTTAACCTGTGGTCGCACATGACGGTACTTGAGAATGTCATGGAAGCCTCTGTCCACGTCCTCGGAATTTCAAAACAAAAGGCTAAAGACACCGCCGAAGGGTTGCTGGAACGCGTCGGCCTCTCAGAGCGTATGCACTATTACCCAGCGCATCTTTCCGGCGGACAACAGCAGCGCGCCGCCATTGCCCGCGCTCTCGCCGTCGATCCCGAGGTCATCTTGTTTGACGAACCGACCTCGGCACTCGATCCCGAACTGGTCGGCGAGGTTCTGAATGTCATGAAGGGCCTCGCTGAAGAGGGTCGAACCATGATCGTCGTCACCCACGAGATGGGGTTTGCCCGCGATGTGTCGAACCGGGTGATCTTTCTTGAGCAAGGTCGGATCAAGGAAGACGGGCCCCCAGATGAGGTGATGAATAATCCGAAGTCGGAACGTTTCCGCCAGTTTCTCGCACGCTCGCGTGACTGACCGAATGTTCTTGCAATCCTGAACGCACCAAGGGAGGTACCTATGTTCAAACCACTAAGAAAAATGACTGCAATCAGCCTGCTGGCTATTGTTTCAGCCGGAACTGCCAGCGCCGACGACGTGATCCGCTTTGCGACCGAGGCCGCGTACCCCCCTTTCAATGAACGGGCGGCAGATGGCAGCATCGTTGGCTGGGAAATCGACCTCGGTCAGGCCATGTGCGCCAAGATGGAACGCAAATGCGAATTCGTGGCGCAGGACTGGGATGGGATGATCCCCGGGCTTCTGAGCAACCGCTTCGACGGAATCTTCGCTTCGATGACCATCACCGAAGAACGCAAACAGCGCATCGATTTCTCTGACAAATACTATCAATCCCCTGCTCGTTTCGTTGCCAAGGACGGTGCCGCAATTGACCGCGCAGCTTCCGATCTTGGTGGCCTCAAGGTGGGTACGATTTCCGGGGTAACCGAATGTTTCCTGAACAAGCACTACCCTGACACCGAAACCGCCATCTACCGCTCGTCTGAGGACATGTTCCTAGATCTGCAATCCGGGCGGCTTGATGCAATCCTGAGCGAATCCGTGCAGGCAGACTTTGGTTTGATCCGTGAAAATCCGGATGATGGCTTTGCTTTCCAAGGTGGCCCGGCCCTGGATGCCGAGTGTTTCGGCGAAGGTATCGGCATTGGTGTGCGTAAGGATGATGCCGAGCTTCGCGCCGCACTGAACGAGGCAATTGCCGCCGTTCGCGCGGACGGAACCTATGATCGTCTGGTCGAAGAATACTTCGGCTACGACATCTACGGCGAATAAACTCCCACCAGCCTAGGGGAGAGTGTCAGGCGACATTCTCCCTCTTTTTTGTGAACCGAAGGGATGCGCTTCATGGAAAACGTGATTGCCTATAGCCCGTTCCTGATGAAGGGCGTTACGGTAACAATCGCGCTTAGTGTCTGCTCGATCTTGCTTGCTGTGGCCCTCGGATTACTGGGGGCGGCCGGGAAACTGTCCGAAAGGCTCTGGGTGCAAAGAATTGCTGGCATCTATATCACCATCGTCCGAGGTATTCCCGATCTTGTGGTCATGCTGCTTTTGTATTTCGGTGGTCAGGTTTTATTGAACCAGATCGGAGCTTTGACAGGCTTGTGGACCTACTTCGAATTGAACCAGTTCGTTGCTGGGGTGATCGCCATCGGCTTTATCTTCGGTGCCTACATGAGCGAAACGTTTCGAGGCGCTTACATGTCCATTCCCGTTGGTATGATCGAGGCTGGCGTTTCAGTGGGTATGACGCGGATCACCCTTTTCCGGCGGGTGATCTGGCCACAGCTCGTTCGCTATGCATTGCCCGGATTCACCAACAATTGGCTGACACTGATGAAAACCACGGCGCTGGTGTCGGTGATCGGATTAGAAGACATCGTCTACAACGGTTTTGCTGCTGGTCGGGCCACACGCGAACCTTTCACCTTCATGCTTATCGCCCTTTTCGTCTATCTCGTCCTCACCATCCTTTCCGATACGGGCCTGCGTGCACTTGAACGCCGCTATACCCGTGGTGTCCAGCGGGGAGTGTAACTCATGGAAAACCTGCTGAACGCGGTACAGACATTCTCAGCTGAAAACTCGCCACTGGATTTCTATCTGGTCCTCGAGAACTGGCGCCTGTTCTGGAAAGGCCTGCAGAATACTCTGCTGTTGCTGGTGCTTTCGCTGGTCGCCGGGGGGCTGTTGGCCATCCCGCTTGCGATCATCCGGGCGACCCGCGTACCGGTTCTGAACCCGATCGCTTTTGGGTTCATCTATTTTGTCCGGGGCACGCCGCTGTTGGTTCAGCTTTACGTGATCTACTACGGATTGTCCCAGTTCGAAGCGATCCGCGATTCAGCTGCCTGGGTTATCCTGCGTGATCCCTGGTGGTGTGCGTTGATTTCATTCTCCATCGGCACCGCAGCCTATACTGCCGAGATTTTTCGAGGTGCCATCTCAGATACCCCGCGCGGTGAGGTCGAAGCCACCATCGCTGCCGGCATGTCCCGCGTTCTGGCTTATCGCCGGATCATCCTGCCAAGCGCCTTTCGCCGCGCCTTGCCGGCTTATGGAAACGAGGTGATCTTTAATCTGCACACAACCGTGATTGCTAGCACGGTAACTGTGATTGACGTGCTGGGCGCGGCCCGGACCTTCAACAACAAATACTATCTCGCCTATGAGGGGTTCATCACCGCAGCGCTGATCTTCATCGCCATCGTGTTTGTCATTACGCGAGTGTTCAACCTGATGGAGCGGCGGATGCTACGACACCTGAAACGCGCGTAAAGCAAATCGCAAAGACGGAAGGTCAGTTTAGGCTTTCGCTGACAGCCTTGGCGGTTTTCACAAAGGCCGATACCAGCGGAGAGACCGGGGACTCGGCGTAATGAAGCAAACGGATACTTGTCACTTTACGGATGTGCGCTGGCATGAGGGCACGCATTTGCCCGGCCTCTACCCACGCACGCGCATAGTGTTGCGGAAGGAAGCCAATGAAATTCCCTGTCAGGATCAGCGTGGCGATGCCTTCAGAGAATTGCCCGCTGGCACTGGGACTCAGCCCGACCTTGTGTTCATCCCGAAGTTCGAGCTCTGAATAGGCATGCTGGGCGAACCGCTGTTCGTTCAGCATTTCAAGCGTAAGATCATCATTATCCTTAAGGAACAGCGGGTGGCGATCGCTGCAGAAAAGATAACCGTGTTCGGAAAACAACGGCAGTGTGCTCGCCCCCTTGATCTTGCCGCGATCCGTTGAAAATCCGATGTGAATGCGGCGGTCAGTGATCGACTGATCAATTTCGGCGGCTGAAGCCGTTATCAATTTCAGTTCCACCTCAGGATACTCTGTCGAGAACTGCGTCAAAATCTCTAGGATTGGTGATCTCCGGCTGGTGATCAGCGAGTCGATGCTTCCGATAAATAGAGTTCCAGCTGGTTTTTTCTGCAACCCGTTCAATTCGGCACGGAAACCTTCAAGCGCGCTGAACATCCTGGTGCTGGCGACGTAAACAGCTTTCCCTTCGGGCGTCAGTGCAAAACCGGATCGACCACGATGGCACAACTGAACACCAAGGCGGGTTTCGAGATCCGCTATCTGCTTACTGATGGCCGATTTGGTCATGTTCAATTCGACCTCGGCCAGCGCGAATCCACTGCAATCGGCGACCGCACGAAAGGTGCGTATCAATTTCAGATCGAAATCCGAAATCTGTCCAGAGAACAACCTTGTTGCGAGCGACACGGCACTTCCTATCAGTCTGGAAACTTATCTTCTTTTACTTATATAATTTGGAAACAAAGAAGCAATCAGGACAAGGTTTCCGATGCGGCAAGTCAGCTTTCCAAGTCTGGGGGTGCATATACTTCGCTGCATCCATATTGATGCTGCCGTACACCGGTTCCAAAAAGGCATATGATCATGACAGGCATATACACTCTTAGCGAGATTAACGCAGTTTTGCCCGACGTAGACGTTGTCGAAGAGATCGCAAAGGGATTTGCCGCCTTCTCGCGTGGTGAGGTTGAGGTGCCGCCTGTCGGAGAACTTCTGTTCCCGGAAAACAATGGTGAACTGCATATCAAATATGGGGCCATCCGAGGGGATGATCTTTGCGTCATCAAAGTGGCTACAGGGTTCTTCGAAAACCCGAAGATCGGCCTGCCGCCGTTCGGGGGTTGTATGCTGATCGTCAGCCAGAAAACCGGCATGATCGAGGCTGTGCTGCTGGAGGAAGGTGAGCTGACAAATCACCGTACGGCAGCTGCGGGGGCAGTGGCTGCACGCACGCTGGCCCCAGAAGACCCGAAAACGATCGGCATCGTCGGGTGTGGTGTTCAGGCCCGGCTTCAGGCGGATTACCTGCGCAAGGTGACAAATTGCCGGGATCTGACGATCTGGGCGCGCAAAGCCGGTCCTACTGAACGAGCGGCGGCCGACCTCAGCGCCATGGCATATCAGGTAACGGTATCTCAAACACTTGAAGAACTATGTGACCGATCCCGTCTGATCGTCACAACCACGCCAGCCGAACACCCCCTGTTGACAGCAAGCATGATCAGACCTGGCACTCACATCACCGCAATGGGGTCGGACACACCGGAAAAGAACGAAATCGCACCCGACGTACTGGCGCGCGCCGATGTGGTGGTTGCCGACAGTCTTGTCCAAAGCGAGCTGCGCGGTGAAATCTATCAAGCCCGCCGCGCTGGTGCTCTGCCCCAAGAGAAGATCGTTGAGCTTGGCAAGGTCATTTCCAACGAAGCCAAAGGGCGCGATAACGGAGACCAGATTACGCTTGCGGATCTGACCGGTGTCGCAGTCCAGGACATCGCAATAGCCAAGGCTGTTCTAAACCAACTGCAAGCCAAGTAAGGTTCGGTGTCCGAAAAAAAACGAGCAATTTATGTGTAGCCTCTTGAGATGGCTTTGTTGCGCAAATCACGCTGGGGATTCACTGTTTGAATCCAGCATGATAACCTAGAGGCTATGAGCAGTGGGACCCCGACGA
The DNA here is from genome assembly GCF_900106805.1 of Ruegeria halocynthiae. GTDB lineage: Bacteria > Pseudomonadota > Alphaproteobacteria > Rhodobacterales > Rhodobacteraceae > Ruegeria > Ruegeria halocynthiae. Next base: position 273,730 of record NZ_FNNP01000003.1, on the reverse strand, counting down.
AGTACACGACCAAGTACTGGCCTTCGTCCAACACAGCGTTGAAGTAACACCGATCACTATTGATCTGGTTTGATCCGGACATGACCTGAGTGTCGCAACCCAGTAGCAAGCACGGTCCACAACAGCAATTTAGCGATGCCGCAATCCAAACCTGTCTTGCGCTGAAAGTCTTATTTGGCCTGCCGTTGTGACAAATCACGGGCTTCGTGGAATGCCTGTTGAGGCTGGTCGGCTTTCACATGGGATCCGCGCGTTGTGCTAGTTTACGGGGCAGACGGCATAACCGGCCAGACTGGCATGATCTATTCGTTCGGTGAGATACTTCGCAAAAGACCCGTCAAACCTGCGCGCTCAATGTCACAATATCGCGGATGATCGACGCGGCAGTTGGGATGGGTTCGCGCTCCCACAGTTTTGCACTGATCGTACCGTAGATATCAGTCTGCAGTTGCACTCCCTTTTCCCAACCTGTGACAGTGGCGAGAAAATCGCTGTTCTTCAGAACTGTTGGTGCAACTTTCAATGCGTCATCTGACGCAGAGGCAACCAATCTGACAACTTCACCGTCCGATCGTGCCTTTTGCACGATTGCAGGTGATAAAATGTCAATCCCGGTGACATCGATATCCGCCAATGTAGTGCTGCCATTCTTGAGGCAGTTGAATATTATGCAGAGTTTTGCTGCCGTGTCCCACCCACAGATAACCAATGATGGATCCGCTTCGGCGATACCAAGCTCCTGTGCCGTTGTAAGTGCCTCGGCCATGCTTCTGCCTTGGGACATTTGTTCAAGAATGAAATTGCTGGTGCTGTTGAACACACCGCGAATTTCCTTGATTTCACCGGCAACCAAGCCACGATCACCGAGGTTGAGAACCGGCAAACCACCGCAAACCGTCGCAATATACCTAAGCCCCGCGTTGTTCTTCCGTGCCAACGCCTTAAGGTGACCAAACACCGCTGGCATCAAGGTGATCATCAATATGCTCAAAGATTTTGGTTGTCCGATCCCGATCGAGATGGTCAGACGGAAACATCTCAATGTCATCGTTGAACAGGATTCCCGTTTCATCAAGAGGCGCACTCGGCCTCTGCCGGGTTTCAAGTCCTTCGCTTCAGCATCGGCAACGCTGGCAGGCATCGAGGTTGCGCATATGATCGGCAAGAGGCAATTCACACCCATATTTTGTCCATTTCAGCAGTTCGCAGAACTGGCTGCTTTCTGCAGCGGGATGAAAACGAAGCTGTCTGACTACAGCAAAGTTGAACACTGGTGGAATTCAGGACTTGCGCTGAAAACAAAAAAATCCGTTGATGGCCAAGCTATGTGACTGCGGGGAAAATTTGATCTCAAATATTGGCTTTGCCAAAGCTCGTTCGGATCCGTAGATGAGTGGAAAATAACGGGAACAAGATTTGTTTAGCGCAATTATCAACGCGACTTCGCAGCGTTACATGGATATTCGTTTAGATATTCCAGGTGGTTACCGTGCGCGCATTTTTGAGCGCCCCGGCCTTTGGATGCAGAGCGATGAGCTGGACAATCTGGTTGCGGATTTGCGGCATGTGGCGTCGAAAACTCTGCCCGCTGGCGATCTGATGTATGGCGTGTTTGCCGGAGATCGGGATCGGCTTGAACATTCGGTGATCACTCTGATTTCACGCAGGGATGACGCTACTCCCGTTGCCTTCAATGCCCTGGCGCTGATGAATGTAGACTTGGGGCATCGGTCCGAAGAGGTGTTGCATCTGGGATTGGTGATGGTTGATCCGGGGCTTCGCAGCCAGGGATTCAGCTGGGTTCTTTATGGGCTGACCTGTGTGTTGATCCTGTTTCGAAACGGTATGCGTCCGCTCTGGGTTTCGAATGTGACGCAAGTCCCGGCGGTAGTTGGATTGGTGGGGCAGGGCTTTGCCCGGGTTTTTCCGACGGCTCAAACCGGACCTCAAGAGCGGCGCAGCCTTCTGCATCTGCAGTTGGCTCGGAGCATCATGCGTCATCATCGTCATGTATTTGGCGTCGGACCTGATGCCGGGTTTGACGAAGACCGCTTTGTGATCACCAACGCCTATACAGGCGGGTCGGATCATTTGAAGAAATCCTTCGAGAACGCTCCGAAACATCGGGATCAGATCGTGAATGAGTTCTGCAAGGACCAACTCGATTACGACCGAGGCGATGATGTTTTGCAGTTAGGGCAAATGGATATGCCGACCGCGCTGTCCTATTTCGGGCGCGAAGTTCCGCGCGGTTCCCTTGCTGCCCTTGCCCTTGCTGTCGGTGCTGCAGTTTTGCAGAGGCTTGCGATGCCACTCTGGCAATGGGCAGATACACGGCGCACATTCGGTATCCTCAGACCAAGAGAACAGAAATAATGACGAACTTTACCTATCAGGAGTTCACCACCCGCAATCTGGGTTTTGTTTCCGAGGATGAACAGGCACGTTTACGCAACGCCTGTGTGTTCGTCTGCGGCACCGGCGGTATGGGGGGTAGTGCAATCATGACCCTGATCCGCGCCGGGGTAGGCCGGTTGATTCTGGCTGATCTGGACGCGTTCGAAGTCTCCAACTTGAACCGTCAGCTTTTTGCGACGCTGAAAACTGTCGAACAAGACAAAGCTCAGGCAACCCGTGATCAGTGTCTGCAAATCAATCCCGAGGCTGAGATAGAAGTGCTTGGGGCGGATTGGTCGAACCATGTGGAGTGTCTGGTTCAAAGCGCGGATGTGGTAATCAATGGCACGGACGATCTTGGTGCCAGTTTGCTGCTGTATCGGACCGCGCGGGCCAAGGGGCGTGTCGTGATTGATGCCTATGCGTCTCCTTTGCCATCAGTTTATGTCACAGGCCCCGGCGATCCCATGCCCGAGGAGCGTCTGGGATACACCACAATTGAAACTGACTGGAACGAGTTAACCCCAGAGATGCGTAATGCGGCAGCAATGGCCGAGGCCGAATACGTACTGACCCATTCTTCATCCCGGCATCATGTTGATCTGGCGCTGGCTGGCGAAGTGATTGCCGGGATACGCAGTCGTATGTCCTTTGCGCCAATGGTTATCATGGCAGGGACCCTGATGGGAGGAGAGGCGATTCAAGCGGTTCTGGGGCGGCCGCACGGCGCGGATTATCGAGGTTGGTTCCTGAACCCACACACTGGCAAGGTCGAGCGGCGCTTGCCGGATTTTCTTGCTGCGCTTATGCGTCCGCTGGTTCGCCGGCAGATGACTAAACTGCTGCCGTCATGACGGATATGGCGACCTTTCTGGCGGATTCTTGGGTTTCACTATGCGCAGCATTGGGTGCAACAACTGTGTTGTTGCGTCTTCAGGACCTTGTGCAGAGGCCGGAAATTTCCAGACGGTTTCAATTTTGCTTGTGGGTGCTGGTTGTCCTGATGCTGGCGCGGATTGGTCACTGGGGTGGCTGGGGCTGGTTTTTCTCGGCCGCCTCAAGCATCTGCGCTGCACTGATTCCATTGGCGGCACTTGTTTTGTCTGAGGGACTTATGCGACGCCACGCGCCTCCGGCATTGAAACAACTCTGTGCTTGGGGGGCTGTGATACTCGGGCTGTTGGGTCTTTTCCAATTCAGCAGTATCGAGTTCGCACGGCTGGCCGGTCTGTTGCTGTTCCAACTGATTGGGCTGGGCGGTGTCGCTTTGTTTGTGTTGCGGCGCGACAAAGACAGCCTGTCATCGGCGGAAAACAGAACCATCAACTGGATTAGCCTGTCCTTTCTGTTGATCCTACCGTTTCTGGCAACAGATTTCATGCGTGGGACACCGCTTGACCTGCCGGTCAGGCTGGGTGGTGTGGCTGTGCTGGGGCTGTGCTGGTTATCAATCTCAATGAACCGTTCCGGATTGCGACCGTGGGATACTCTGCTTGGATTCGGCATCGTATTCGTGGTGACTGCTCTGCTTTCGTTGATCGTTTCTGGGATTGTGCCGATGGGTATACGGTCGAGCGTGCAGGTTATGGCAATCATTTTGTCCTCACTTATGCTGCTGGCTATTTGGCAAGCAGCAATTGCTTTACGAATTGAGGATCGCCAACTGATTGCCCTTCGTGAGATTGCAGATGCTGGCGGGCAGGGCCCACAGGCCAGCCTGGCATTGCTGCGTCGCGCTGCCGGATCTGCGGACGCGATTTTGGTGGACGAGGCAGATTTGAAGGACATGAATCTGCAGGAACTGCGCACCAGTTTCACGGCAATACCTGTGCAACAGTTAGGTGCAACGGATGACGAGCAGGTCAATTGGCTGTTCTCGCGTTTCGATGCGACCCATGCGGTGTTCTTGTCCGACATCCCACTGCGTGTGGTCATGCTCAACAGTCCCGACATCGTGGTCCAGGACAGCACTGGTGCCGCCTTGCGCGCAGTACAACGGATGGCACGAGTTTTAATGAATGAGGGACAAGCATGATTGAGCTGCTGGAAAGGGACTTTCCAAGTTTCTTCGCTGCCCCATTCCACGCCTACGGGGCGGACACACCATATGTTTCGCCTATGAAGGTGGATTTGAAACGTTTTTTGTCGGTAGAAAACCCATTGTTTTCCAACGCATCGGATTTCACCTATTTCTCGGTGAAACGGGACGGCATTCCTGTGGGTCGGATTACGGCTCATCTTCATCGACGCTCCAACGACCTGCACTGCGAGGCGCGAGGATGCTTTGGCTACTTTGATTGTGCAGATGACACCGAGGCCGCCACAGCATTGCTGCAAGCGGCGGAAAACTGGGCCAGCGCCAGGGGCATGACCCGACTGGTCGGTAACTTCAACCTGACCGCCATGCAGCAGGCGGGGATTATGACCAGCGGATTTGATCAGGTGCCCTTTACTGATCAGATATGGGGGCCTTCGCATCTTCCGGGGCTGCTTGAGGTAAATGGATATCAGTCACACTTTCCCATGACCACCTTCGAGCGTCGTCTGGATACCAACCCAACCTCGGAATTCTTGCCCGACGCGCAACGCACGCAGTTGCTGGATCAAGGGTTCTCTTTTGCACCGGTCACCCGCGCGACCATTGCCGAGCGGCTTGAAGATGCGCGTGCCATCTTGAACCGCAGCTTCAAAAACAATCCCATGTTTGTTCCGGTCACAGCTGAAGAGTTCCACTTTCAGGCCAAAGACATGAAATGGATCATGGACCCGCGGATTTCAAAAGTGGTGCATTATCGTGGCGCGCCAGCGGGTGCAGTGATCGCCATTCCCGACCTCAACCCGCTGCTCCGTCGGATCGGATCGCGATGGCGCCTGTCCCTGCCGTATCACTATTTCAGATACAAAGCTCGCCGCGACCGCGCAGTGGTCATTTTTCAGGGTGTGATGCCAGAGTTTCAGGGTCGGTCGGTCAACCCGTTGATGCTGAACGAGATGACGCGGGACATGATTGCTGCCGGATACAAAACGGTGGGCGGTACGTGGATTGCTGATGAAAATGCGGCCAGCCTGCGCCAAACCGAGAAAGCCGGGGCTGTGCCACTTCACAGACTGCATCTGTTTTCAAAGGAGCTTTCGTAGTGGACAGCTTGGAATTTGAAGCGATTGTTGCGCAGGCGATGCTGGCCCCTTCGGCGCATAACACGCAGCCGGCGCGATGGCGGCTGAACCAGGGGTATATTGAGCTTTACGCTGATCTATCACGTCGCCTTCCAGTTGGTGATCCGAATGATAGAGATCTGGAAGTGTCATGCGGTGCAGCGGTCGAGGGCACCGTAGTGGCCATGGCTGCGCGGGGGATTGGTGCGAAAGTGACCCTGTCAGACCAACCTGTGGAGACCGGGTTGCGACCGATTGCTCGTATTGCCCCGAAGACGACTGCTGAAGCAAAAGACGCAGAGCTGGCCGCAGAAGTTTCGAAACGTCTTACGCATCGGGCGGGCTTTGTGACTTCACCGAAAGGGGCTTTTGAAGACTGGGAAGCCACTCATATGACATTGGTCGAGGACAGGGTTGAGATCGAGTGGCTTGCCAAACAAATTGACATCGCGTCGGCCCGCGTCATGCGGTCCAGAGCCTTTCGTTCGGAATTGCTGCATTGGATGCGATTGCACCAAGACGATCCGAATTACCACACCGACGGCTTGAACCGAGAAGTGCTTGCCATGGATGCGACAACTGCAAGGGTTGCGCCGACCGTACTGGGAGGCGGGCTTTATGATCTGTTGTCGCTGCTGGGTCTTGGCCCTCACCTGTCAGGAGAAGCTGCGCGCAGTCGTGATGCAGGTGCAATCGCATTGTTTCACTGGCCTGCGAACGAAACGATGATCGAGGCGGGTAGGGCGTTTTATCGATCCTGGCTGCAAGCGACTGCACGTGGGTTGGTGGGATGGCCTGCGGCGGCACTTGCGGACGACCCAGAGACGCGGGTTTCGGTGTCGGACCGGTTCAGTATTCCCGGTGACAGGGTCTTGTTCAACACGTTGAGACTGGGGGCAGCAAACGGTGCCACCCCCAGTCGAACACGCCTGTCCGTGCGTGAGGTTATTGTTTAGGCAGCGATATTCTCGCCCACCTCTTTCAAGAGCTTTTCGGTTTTTGCGTCTTCGATCCTGTTGTGGAGACGCTGCGATTCTTCACGGTCACGCAGGGTCTTTGTGATCGAAACGGTGGTATGTACCAACATCAACGCGGACATGGAGTAAAACCCTTTTGCGGCAAAGCTCGCCTCGAGGAAGTAGATGCCGCCAGCCATCATCGCTGCCGCGACAATGAACGAGATGATGGTGAACATGTTCCAGGCGTTAGACTGCGGCAGGTTCAGGTTTTCTTCGGTACTCATGGATCAATTCCTTTCAGTTTCTCTGTCGGCTTAATTTGATTTGGTCGTCAGTCTGATTTTGATTTGTTGGATTTCTGGGCCTTTTTCTTCAGGCGATCGAGAACGTCATCAGCGTTTGATCGCAAAGGCTTGCCGCACCCTGCTTCGGCTAACTTGTCGCGTATGTTCTCGGCCGAACCGGTCGCTTCCAACTCGGTCATGGCGCGGGCTGTTGCATCCATTTCGCTTTGACGCTCTTGCAATCGCTGCAATGTGTCCTCGGCCTCGCGCAAAGTGGATAACCCGCTGTCCGGCGCGACTTGTTGCAGGCGTTGCGTTTTGTCCGTGGCCGCGGCAAGGCGTTGGCCGCGCTGCAACTGCCGCAACCGTGTTTCAGCTTCGCGTAGGACAGTGCGCAGGCGGGCGATCTCAGTCTCAAACCGGGCCTGTGCCTGTGTTGACACGTCACGCTCTGCTTCGAGATGTGCAATTGTCTCAGCCGCATCCCGCGCTAGATCCTCGCGGTTTTGTTGCAGGGCATCCAGAGTGCGTGTTTCGAGATCCGCGATCTGTTGGGTCAACCGCTTGTGTTGCCTAATTTCCTGTTCATTCTGCGCTATTGCGACGGCTACGGCCTTGCGAGACACCTGAATGGCATGGGCACAATCCCGGATCTGTTGGCGTAGAATGGGCAGGGCATGACGATCCGCAACAACGGTTGCCGCCTCAAAGGCTCGACCCCTTATCAAAGTAGCAAACTGTTTGAACATCTTTGGCTCCTCGTTTATGAACATTGTTCATGAAGTGACTGTGCGCCGATTCTGAACGCTGTTCAACAAAAAAATGAACATTGTTCATAAATTTAGTTGAGCGAGGATTAAGTGTCTGAAAGTAAAAGAGATATTTTGAAAAGAAAAATACTTGGTGCCGCAGAAAAGCGCATTGAAACGCAAGGTCTTGCTGCGCTGCGTGCCCGCGATGTCACAAAAGATGCCGGATGTGCGCTGGGCAGCCTGTATAATGCCTTTGAGGATCTGGACCTTCTGATTCTTGCGGTGAACTCGCGCACTCTTGCGCGTTTGCACGCATCATTGCAGAGTGCATCAGCGTCACAAACCTCGCCCAAGGAAAAGCTTCTTGCGCTCGCGTTGGCCTACCAGGATTTTGGTACCGAGAACCCGAATCTATGGGCCGCACTGTTCGATCATCGGATGCAACCCGGAGTACCCGTACCGCAATGGCACCTTGAGGAGCACGTGCTGCTCATATCTGAAGTTATCGGTCCGTTGTCACAATTGAATCCTAACTTGGATGACGACATGTTAGCTTCGCGTGCACGAACAGTGTTTTCTGCTGTGCACGGCATCGTAAAGCTTTCGCTGGATGGTCGTTTTGTTGCGTTGGACCCGGATAAGGTCAAAGCTGAATTGTCGGAATTCGTTTCCCAGTACCTGCGGGGGAATACGTCAGAAAAGAAAGCGTAAAGCCAGAGCAGTTACTGCTAATCGACGATTGCACCAAGAACGTCCCGGCAGCAGTTCGTTGCGGGTGGCGTGGGTTTCTTCATATTACGGATGCCACACGCATTGAGTTATGCAGCGTACTGGGGCTCAAACCGCCAAATTAGGTCGGCACCCACCAAGTTCCAATGTCGAAAATTTTTGCAGTCATCAGTTTGTATGAAATGGTTTCAATCGCGCGGATCAAGGTTGTTGAAAATTGCTGTGAAGAAGCGAAGTCTTAATTATTCTCATTGCATTAGGTCCCTATGATACTTTCAAGTTTCGCGCGATCGACTTTGGAGGCATGACGCTTGTCCATGGGGATTCTCTCAATTGAAATCACATTGGGAACACCAAAACCAAGCGCAGATTTCTTCCAATCCTCGAAGTGATCCAGGGATCCTTGAACGCACAGTGCGGGGCCTGCCGTAGAATTGATTAGAGCACACCGATCAATACCCGGCCATTGCTGTGCCGCGGCCTCGATGGCAAAGGGGAAGAGCAGGCCTTTATCGACCTCTATTTCGGACCCGATCCGTCCCCACAACCACAATCGGCCGTCATCATCCAGCGCACCAGCATCACCTGTTCGGTGCCATATGATGCGGCCTTCTGTGATTTTGTTTTCTTTTGAATGGGCCGGGTCGAGATATCCGTCATTCACATGCGCGCCGGCGACCTGAATCTCATTGTCGCGAATACGGAGAGCGACATTAGGCACCGGGTATCCTACGAGAAGACCCTTTCCAGCAGCCATCTGGAAGTGATCCTCTTGCGAGATGTCCTTGGTATCGAGATGAGCAATCGGTTCAGCTTCGGTTGATCCGTAGACGCAAACGACCGAAAGCCCGTGCTGGGTTCGCAATGTCTCAACAAGGTTCGGAAACACCGGACCACCGCCCGTGAATACCGTATGCAATTGTGCGGTGTCACCGGATTGGGCGAGTTTTTCACAAATCGATGGTGGGATGAGGGCGCGGGTGATCTGCTGTGTCCTAATCCAATCTTCCAACTGCGCAGGCGCGAGGTGACCCAACTGGCTGAGCCTCCAGTTTGGCAACACACTTGTGCGCCCAGATGCCAGATTGATCAGAGTGAATACTGGAAATGCCACCAGATCGCGCTCTGCCTCGTCACCTTCTAAGAGCGGCGCGATTGCATCGTGCTGCGCCATGAGAAACGCGTGAGAGCGTGGAATGGCTTTTGGCAGCCCGGTTGTTCCGGACGTGAAAGAGATGAGCGCAATATCGTCCTGCCGAACATCGTGGACTGGTGGATCGCGGCGGCTTCTACATGGCCTCAGCAGAGGCAAGGCCCAAAGGTCCGGAACCAAAATTTTCAGCAATGCAAATGCACCCGCAGCGCAGAACGCCTTTGGCTTTGTGGTCCGGACGGCGTGACGCAGACCGGCCAAACCCATTGCCGGTTCCGGAAGGACAACGGTTGCTCCTAGGGTCCACAGGGCCGCCAAGCTTGCATAGAGGTCCGCATTGACAGGCATGGCCAGCAGCACGCGATCTCCGGGCCTGATACCCTTCGCCGCCCATCGACCGGCTAATTGTTGAACGCGCGATTGCAGATCCCGAAAGCTGATCTGACGGCCTTTGCCATCTACAATGGCGGTTCTGTCCGGAAATCGCTTCACCGCATCAGAAAAATGGGTAAGCAGGTCAGCCATTCAGCTTCTGCCCAAGCAGAGTATAGCGCCTGAAAATCGTCGCGCCTTCTGCAGCACTACGATCGGCAGAGGTATTGTCATCATGGATCAGAGCATGGATGGCGTTTTCGAAGCCCATTCCGAATGCTGTTTTGTGAAACTTGTGGGCCAGGTGTCGCCCGGCGCCCGGCTCGAGACTTGCGTAGGTTTTAAGGATTGCGGATGTGGGATTGGGGCCTTCGGCGTAGTTGGGGATGCCGAATAAAAACCCGGCCAGCGTTCCGTCGTGGCGACGCGCGAAAAGGATCAGTTCGCGCTTCAACATTGGCACAATGGGAAGGTACATAGCCATAAAATCCGCTTCGGAGATCGGCTTGTAGAACGCATTGTTAGAAAAGGCGCGGGTTGAAAGGGCAAAGACCTGACGGAACAGGGCTTCGGGGTCGCTTCCGTCCCACGCTTCCAGAACATAACCATCGGTTTCAGGTGGTGCCGATGCGGTGGCTGCCTGCAGCGCGACGCGGGCCGAGAAATATCGGCTGATTTCTGCAAACCCTGCAGCTCGGAATACATCGGGTTCATGAGGTTTGTTGGTGGGTTCCATCATGAACGGATCGGACCCGTCGCTGTCTGAGACAAACCGGTAGCTGTGCCAGGTATCGCCTGACATGGGCCCAATGATGCGGTCGATACCCGCGCTTCTGACTTTCTCCATACCTTTTTGCAGGATCTCGGCACCGGCCTCGGAAGATTTGCAGGAAAAATTACCGAAGGTTGCGGCGGGGATGCCGTCCCAGTTTGGGCCGTTCAGAAATACGGTCAGTTTTGCATCAGCCGTTCTGAATGTTTCTGTGATCATGAAACAACTCCGGCAAAGAATCCGTCACCCATCGACGCAGCTACTGTCCACGCGTAGTAGGTCAATGGCGGAATGAGGGCCAATAGCGTCAGTTTCAGTACCCGGTCTTTATCAAACCATTGCGGTCGGATCAGCGGTACTGCGGCAGTGCAGAGCAGTGAGATGAGGGCCAGAACTGTCAGTGGCTCGGCCCAGTTCGATTGTTCAGAATTCTGGGGCACGACCCAAGTTCGAATGACAAACAGGACAGTCGCCGCAAGCGGTACCGCAACAGGAATGGCACGTAGCGCCACAGCAATAAGCCCCATAGCCAACCCCATCGCACTGAGACCAAAAAAGGAAATTGCATCCCATCCTGTTGCATTTCCCGCCGCTAGCCAACCGAATCCCAAAAGCCCCAAAGCAGCTACGATATCCAGATCGGAGTACTTACTGTCACAAGGAGAAACGGTACGCGCCCACCCGTGTGCGGCAAGAACCAAAATCGGCAATAACGTGTTCTGAAGTTTGGCGGCCGCCAGCAGCAAAAAAACCGCGACAACATATACACGGGTCGTATGTTTGGTCAGGCCCAGCTTGGTCCCCACTACGCCAAAACTGGCAAGGGCGGCAAAGAACATGGCGGCCAACAGGGCAAGCTCTGCCAATGAGCTGTGATAGTGACTTTTCAGAAAAATTAACAAGCCAAGCGGCAGGAACAGATTGTCAAACCCTCGCCAACTTTGAGCCTCGACCAGTGTGCCAAAGGCCGCGACCATGAGACTCAGCATCATGATGTTAGATGGCGGGAGTTTCGACAAGAATAAGAAGCAGATTATCGCAACCAATAGGGTTACGACAAAAAACACTACTGACCCTTCTAAGCTCTTGTCGCCATCTTCGACCACGTAGCGTTTAGTTCCATACGTGGTCCCAGCCAGCGCAGCGGCTGCATCGGCCAGCGTCAGAACAGCGATTGGCAGTATGTAGAACAACGTGTTCTCTCTGGCCAGCAGGAAGCAAAGCCCAACTGACAAGGCGAGCAGAAATTCACCATAGGATGTGCGTTCGACCCCGTGCAGCGCGGCGCCAAGACCCGATGAGAAACGCGGCAGGCGCAAGACCAGCATCACAAGCATCGTAGCCGCAATCAGCATGTAGACTGGCCATCGATCGGGAAAGAGCCATGGCAGCAACAACGCAAAAAGACCCGTATTGACATGCATCAGCTTCCGCTGCATTTCGGCCGCCAATCCCGCAGACTTGGCCAGATGGCGGATGATTGTCATCACTCCAAGCAGAGCCAGAACCGACGCTGCCGCCAGCAATATCTGCAAAGAAACTGTCAAGATACTACCTCTTCGACGATGAAGTCCGAGTAGAAGAATGCCATATCGCAGGCTTTTTGCCGGGTTTCGATTTCGGTCAGGGTTTTCACATTGTCACGGTACTCTGGCGGAACGCGCCTGGGCGCCATCATGTTCCAATAAACCAGCCGGGCGTCAGGCTCTGCGGCGGTCAGGATTGCACCATAGACCTGGTTGAAGGTTTCAGGGGACATGTACTCGAAGATGTCGGACAGGTTGAACCCGCGGGCTTTCTCGCCTGTCGAAACAAAAGCCTCCAGCGAACCAAGGCGGATATCCAGTCGATCCAGGCGGGATCGGATTGTCTCAAAGTGTTCGGCGCGCCATGCCAAGGGCAATGCTTCGCCGTGGTTGCCCTTCAAAATCCAGTGCAGATAAGGGTTTTGCGATGGGTCAGTCGAAACCCCCGCATGATGGATGCGTTGGGCGACATGTTGGGCTGGGCTCCCATCGACATGATCAAAAAACGCGCTGTCCCGGCCCATGCGCCCCATGACGAAACGAGAGAAGAAAATGTTTAACAAAAGCCGCCATCGGACTGTGTTGAAGCGCGTGTCAAAAAAGGTTTGTCGCGCTTCTGCGGCGCGGGGAGTGAATACTTCGTCTATAGTTTGGCGCGAATGCACCAGCGGTAGCAACCAGGTCCGAAAGATACGAAAATAGCGTTCGAACTTGCCGACACCCCCGATGCCGTACTTTTCAACGTCTGGTGACAGAGCCTGCCAGAACCTCTGTGTTTCGGTATCTGTGGCATCTGTAACCCGGGCTAACAACGCACCCCGCCGGTTGCTTGGGCGGGAGCCGGTGAGTTCTATGAACTCAGAGTGGGACAGCACTTTGTAGGCCGCGATCCTGAGTTTGAGGCAGGCAATCTGGGCCGGCGACAGATCCAGCACCACGACTCGCGCGGGATCGAGTGTCAGCATCGCCAGCGCGTTGTCGCCCGCCGAGCAGATGGATACCAATGTTTGATCCGCACAATTGCCCAAGGCCGACGTCAGTACATCTGCATCCTCCCACAACTGGGCGTATCGGATATGGTCGAAATCCGCTTTTTTCTCGATTTCGCTGCTACGCATCGCACCGTTCCACTGTGCCGCTTGCTCCGTCGACAGACAGCATCTCTCCGTCTTCGATCCATTGTGTAGCCCCTTTGAGGCCGACAACGCAGGGAATACCCAGTTCGCGTGCGACAATGGCCGAGTGAGACAACAGCGATCCCCGCTCGACAACAATCGCTGACGCGTTTGAGAATACAGCGATCCAACCCGGGTCTGTGTGGCGCGCCACAAGGATATCGCCGGGACTCAGCGCTTCGCTGCGCGGGTTGCGGATCACACGCGCCCGCGCCGTAACATGTCCTGCGGAACAACCCGTACCCTGCTTTGCCCGCGTTTTATCTGCCTCAAGACCGGTGTTCTCTGACCAGAGAGTCGCGATGGCGGGGCCGCGAATTTCGATGCGCTCCGGTGGGTCGAGGCGTCTGGACGAGGCCTCATCTTCCTGCTTGCGTCGTACAACAATGCCTTTCAAATCAGGCGACAGGTTATAGCCTTCGACCGCTCCAAGGACTTCGTGCGTGGTCAGGAAAAACACATCCCTTTGGGTTTCAAGAAAACCGCGCGCAGCAAATTCCCGACCGATCCCCAAGAGCACGCGCCGCGCGTAACCAAAGATGCGTGTGCGTTCAAAACGCAGGTTTTCGCGGTCTCGCACACGCGCTTTGGTCCAACCCAAGATCCACTTTGCCAAATAGCGCTTGATCAGGTTCGCCGGAATCAGAGCTTGCCAATCCGGTTCCACGCCTAACTGGCGTCTGCCCGGAGGACGCTCGGCACTGGCAGCAATGGCGAGTAACAGGCTGGTCGGGTCGTCACTCAGCGGAATGCTTTCCAGCTTGAGCTCTTCCGTGCAGCGGTCACCGAACTTCTCAAGGTATGCCTCGACCTCGGTTTCAATCTGCGGGTGGCCAGACAAAGTGTGCAAGTGCGGTTTCGCTCTCAACGACTCGGTAAGACCGGCCTGCTGGACAAGCACGCCCATTCTCGTGATGCGTTGCGCGGGTTCGGCTGAAACGATGTCGCCTTGTCCGATCATCAGGTCATTGTGCAATGCCAACCCATCCTCGCCCAGCCACTTTTGCAGCAGGTTCCGCGAGCCGCCAAAAGCAACCATGCACAGAAAATCATTGATCAACGGCGCATCCCAACGATCCAGCAAAGTGCTTTCGATGCGGCGATATTCGGCGGCCAGTTCGGTTGCGTTCGAGGTGTTGACGTCCAGCCCCGCCTGCAACACGCCGTTCAACCTGTGGTAAAAATCGCGCCGGGTTTGCGGCAGACGGATGGCCTGCCAGGTCAGGCCGCCCGCGACCTTGACCAGTTTCGTGTATTCCACAAACTTCCGCCAACCGATCGAGGGGGGCGGGGCGAGGGCGTCCGTGACCTCGCGCGGCATCGGTTCGGATACTCCCATCATCGTTTCCATGTAATCACGATTCAGCGAGAAGCCCGGCAACATAGCCAGAGCGCGGTACCAATTGATCAGATTGTAGTAAACACGCCCGTCCACCCGGCCGAGCAAGTTGTCGAAAATGGTAGGATTCTGGACGACGGTACGTTGAGAAACACCCAACAACCTGACAAATGCGCGGTAGACTTGGGAATACACATGCAGGGCAAAGGAATAGGTCAGAGGGCTGACGACACCCGGATAGCTTTCGATGACGTTCGAGTTGTCGAAAATGGTGAGTGTCTTGTCATCAAGGGCGGCCGGGCGCAGGGGCGTTGTGATTGGTCGAGCCTGCAGAATATGAAGCCCCTGCGCATCTATTGCCCATTCGATGTCTTGAGGTGATCCGAACAGCGCCTCGGCTTTGTACGCCAGAGTTGCGATGGATTGAGCTTCACTCGCAGTCAAATGTAGCGGTGTATCTGGTGCGCTTTCGGGGGCGCCATCTGCGCTGATGATCCAGTCCTCTCCATCCGTTTCACCTGAAACAAGTTGTTCTGCCAGTCCGTCAATCGCCGAGATCACGGCCACATTCCGCCGACCGCTGACTGGATCGGCGGAGAAGGCAACGCCCGCAGATTTCGGATCAATCATGAGTTGCACGATGATCGCAGGGGCCTCGACTTCGCCACCGGATCTGACCGCACGGTAGGTTTCGACCGTGTCCGAGAATCCAGATTGCCAGACTTGCTTGGCCGCAGCCAGCACAGAGTCGGCGGAGACACCAAGGACGGTTGCATATTGGCCCGCATGGCTGTGTTCCACGCCGTCCTCAGAGCGGCCGGAACTACGAACCGCGTAAGGCCCCGGCCCGAGTGTTTCAAGCGCGGCGGTCACAGCCGATCGCAGACCTTTTTGGGCAACGGGGCCGGAACGGCCCATGCGAAACGCGTCATTGGTGATGACAAAAAATGCAGGAGGGGCAAAACCATGCCGGGAAAGATAAGACAGGGCTGCTGCTTTGCCTCCGACCACAGAAACATCTTCAGCTTCCGTTTGGGTGACGATGAAAGTCATGCGCTGGCTCCCGTCAGGAACGGTAGGAAACCAGCAGTGGCGTAGCAGAAGAACACCCAAAGCCCTGCAATAGTGTCCATCCTTGTTTGGGCTTTTTCCGTCGGTGATTGAATGTATCGGTATGCGGCAAGTCCACAGGGGCTTAAGGCCAATGCTCCGATCACGGCGCTTTGCCAGCCAACTCCGGTTGCGGTGCCCGTGCCGACAAGTAGCGCGTAGGAAAGCAGAACGCAGCCGATCCAGACCCGCCCCGCCTGACGCGGGCCCCATAGGGCTGAATAAGTGTCGACTCCGACGATTTCGTTTTCGGGGGCCCATAGTTTACGTCCAATCTCAAGGACGCAACCGTTCACGAAAGAAAGTGCCAGAAACAGCCATAGAGAGGATGCAGCCCCTGCCGCAGGCAGCCATTCAATGCCGGTCAGCAATAAATCAATCAAGGGCATGATCGCCATATGACTCAGCAAATATAGAATTGGCCGCGCCTTCAGCCATTTGGGTGCACCGAATTCAACTGTCATTGCCGCAAGCCAGATCCAGACCACCCCCAACAACCACAAGACCGACGGGTTCCAGAACCAGGCGGCGGCTATGGCCAGAGGAATTGTAATCAAGCCGAGGCGTAGGACTTCTTTCTCAGATACCAGGCCTCGGGGGATTGGTCTGTCTGGTCGATAACGCCGGTCGTCCTCGGCGTCCTTGAACTCGTCGCAGACCCGCATTTGGAAGAACAGCGCCATAGCCAGCGCAAATCCTGCGGTAAATGCGGGCCACTCCGGCAATGGGCGGCCCGCCAGGCGCGCGGACACACAGATGCTGGCGGCGGAAAATACAAGCAGCAAGGGGACGGTCTTTTTCAGCGGAAATCGCTCGGATTGATAAACCCAAAATCGGTTCTGAAAACTCATCTCTGACGCGCCAGACTTTCGTGGGCGCGGGTGAAGTGCCCCGCTGCGATCGCTGCGACGATCGAGATCTCACCACAAAGGCATGTGGCCGCAGCAACCTCGGCCAAAGCTGTGCCGCACCCGTTACCCCGGAGGCCCAAAAGGTTCAGCGCTGCCGCCTGACTTGGCAATCCTGTGCCGCCGCCGACCGAGCCGACCAGGATATTCGGAAGTGTCACCGAGCAGAAAAGATCGCCATTCCTTGGTTCCATCCGCGTGACCCCCATCGCACTTTCGGCGACACAGGCCGCATCCTGACCTGTGGCGATGTAGAACGCTGCCAACCCGTTGGCATAATGGGCTTGCGCTCCAAATTGGCCTGAAAGATGTGCCCCTAGATTGGCGACGCGCCCATAGGCCAGCATCGCCTCAACCGTTGTGCCCAGTGTCTTTTCGACAATATCGGCTGGAAGTGTAACCGAGGCACTGACCTTGCGCCCACGCCCGGTCACCAGCCCCAAAGCCGATGCTTTTTTGTCACCAGAGAAATTGCCCTCAATATACCAGTTCTCAATCGTTACGGGGCAGCGCTCGGTGATCGCATGACACAAAGCGTCAGTGGCGATGGTCACCATGTTCTGGCCCGCCGCATCGCCTGTGGTATAGCGGCAAATCAGGAATACGACGTTGGTGTCAATGAATGGCTCCAATGAAATAAGCTTGCCATGACGTGTGGTTGCTTCCGCTGCAGATTTGAGAATGTCGACATTTGTTACTACCCAATCCACGAACTGCCCGGCCTTCAAAAGGCTTTCGAACACAAACGCCGGAGTCCGCAGTACGCCTTCGTAAAGAACAGCAGTGCTGATACCGCCTGACCGAGTGGCGACGTAAGCACCCCGGGCGTAGGAGGCGACCAGTGCCGCTTCGGTCGTTGCAAGGGGAACATGAAAATCCCCGTTTGCATTCATCCCGTTCAAGCGTAAGGGGCCAATAACACCGACAGGCAGCTTAACGGTCCCAATGAAGTTCTCGATATTGGCGCTGTAGGATTCGGCAGCTTCGATGGTTGCCGAATCTGCAATCTGCGCTTGATCCTCGTCGCTCGCGGTGGGCTTTAATTTGTCCCAGAAACGCGCCACCATCTCTTTGGTGGGCCTGCGGGACGGGCGCAATGTTGAAAATTCGGCATCATTCGGCGCCATCTGCTGCGGTATCTGATCGGCGTCAAATCGTGCCTTTATGCGTTGAAGCATTTCCCGAACGTGAAACGGAATTACCAAAAGCGTGCTCCAATAGATTTCCTGCACAGTTGTGTTGCAACTAAAAACCGCTGCGTTTGCAGGCTATCAGTCGATATACTGATATCCAGCCAAATATGCTTCTATCAAGTGTTTGGTCCGAAAAGGGTCTCGCATTTGCCGCATAATCTGAATCGATGGTTCTGCATCTCAATTATCATGGAACATCGTAATCAGCCGGATTGCTGTGCCCATTTTTCTAAGAGAGCCAAAATGACCAAGCAGCTATGCTTTGTTGCATTGGGTCGGATGCACTGCGCCAGAGTTTTGCAACCTGCCCGATGACACTGTTTAAGATTGTTAGGCCGAGCGCGACGTCTTTTTTTCATACGCGATAGATATTTCGCGAGTATCCCACAGGCGCCGGTGGTTGATATTGTACATGGTGGAGTTTTTCTGAACACATGGACAAGATTTGGCCAAGCGCAAAGTTTGGGGGAGTAATTCGTGATCCGAAACCCTGAATTTTACCCCGGCAAAACCGTTTCGAGCAAAGTTAGAATAGCTTCGGACGGTTCTGCCTTAGATTTGCATCGACAGGCCTAGACTTCGGCAGTTTCACGTTTCTGAAATTACAAAATGGAATTGAATGGATATGCCACCGATCCCGAGCGGCTGGTGCGAGTATAAATCTGTAGTCGTTTTTAAATGGCTTCGTCAGTTACCTCTTTGTTCCATAATCTGCAACAAAACCTCAAGTGTGGCCTCATTGCAGCCGTAATCCGCTCTTATTCCAACGGCAGGTGAGAGCAAGAAGATTAGCCCCATGAAACTTGTAATTCAGATTCCGTGCTACAATGAAGAAGAAACCTTGTGATCGGTGCCACACCGATCGCGTTCGGCCTCGTTACTTTCATGGCCGGTCTACGTGCAGACCTGATCACGGCGAACCGAATATTGTCAGCTGTCATTCGCAGCCTCCAGTTGAAGGTCGAGCTTGAGCGGAGCAAACAGCTTTGAAAAATACGCTCGGTTGGCCAAGCTTAAGTCTCCTTTTTGGCATCAGTCTGCTTCTGATCTTGCTAGGTGTGTTCGCGTCTGATGGCTTCTTCATTTTAGACGAGTTCATTTACTTTGCCGGTGTCCAGTCGTTTAGTGATTCAGGCGGATTCTCTGTTTCTAACGGATTTGAACAATTCGGGTCCGAGGACTTGCGGTTGTGGTTGTTGGTCGAAGGCCCATCGGGTCTTGTGCCCCAATATCCAATAGGTACGACGCTTGCTGGCGCTGCACTGCTTGGTTTATTTGGGCAGAAGTCTCTAATCGCACTAAATGTTTTGGCTGGGATTGGTACACTATGTTTTACCTATGCGCTGGCCCGTCGGATGTTTCCCGGAAGATTTGTAGGTGATCTTGCCGTTCTGCTAATGACGTTTTGCACATTTTGGATTGAGTACGTGGTCGGGCATTGGCCGCATTCGGTTAGTATGCTGACGGTCACCGCGGCGATCTATTTTTTTGTCTCGGCTTTGGATCGGGAAAACGGCGAAGCCGTACTGGCAATGGCCGCGGCTTTCTTGATTGGATTTGGCGTATTGTTTCGTTTGGAAGGCGTTCTCGTTCTTCCCGGCATCGCAGCATTGACCGTCATTTATGCCAGATCCCCAGTGAAGGTCCTTGTATCCGGTATGATCGGACTGATGCCCTTTGCAGTCGTGATTGCTTGGTCAAACTTTGTCCGCTTTGGCAGCCTGAATCCCCTTTCCTATGGTTCGACAGGCGGAGGCACAGACCTAGTAAGTTACTTGCCTTTGGGTGCTTTCTTGGGTTTGGCGCTTCTGGCACTCGTGACGCTTCGTGCCAAGGGTAGTGTGCAATCCTGGTCGGCCTGGTCGATTAGTGCCTGTGTAATTGTCACAGTCAGTGTGATCCTGTTGCCCCAGTTATCGGCGATGGTCCTCAAGGTTTCCGAGGGTGTTCGTTCCTTGTTGATAGATGCCACGCGGCTGTCTGATCCACGTAGCGGCGTTCAATCCAATCCGGATGGAACGCTGTCATTTTGGGGTCTACCCAAGAAAGCGTTAGGTCAAAGCCTCCCGTGGTTGGGGTGCCTTGCACTGTTGGTAGGTTTACAATGGAATCGAGAGCGGCGTAGTTTCGTGATTTCTCTAACGATCTGCCTAATCTGGGCTTTACCATTTTTGGTCCGCAGTTGGCATGGTGGCCTCGGCTTGAATATGCGGTACTTTTTGCCGCTTCTTCCGCTATTGGCAGGCATGTCTGCCTTTCTCATCACTCTTTGGATCGACCGGTTTGGTCACCTTTTACTTGTTGCTGGCGTGGTCATGGGGCTGGTTATTGCGGTTTTGTGGCAGGTGAATTTAACCGTCAGCACTGCAGAGTTTCATCAGATAACAACGACGCGCGTGGTGATCTTTGTAGTGCTCGTTTCACTTGTTTCCGGATTTATTCCCAAACGCTCCACTTCCGGTTTGGCCCTTGCCGCTGTCGGATTCGGTATGGGTGTGGCGACAGTGCTTGCGTTACAGGATTTGGCATTTTCTCAGAGCCGTCGCGCGAATATGGCATCTGCGTCTGAAACCTCGAAATCCATTGAAGGCAGCGTCGTGCTTTATGGTGCACCAGAAGCTCATTCCTACGCGTTGAGGAACCCTAAGCATCTATTGGCCTTACCCAACCCAATTTCCGAAAGTGTTGATTTTTCTTTCGTAGCTGCAGCTTGCAAAGATGGTTACCGGGTATTGTTTCCATCCGAATACTTGGTATCAAACTTAGACCTAAATGTTTTCGCCGAGGTTATTGAAAGTCCAACGAACAGTGGCCGCGCCGTTTATGCGGAAGCAAATTGCACTTTAATAAATCAAGCCGGGTCTGATGAAATACCCGATTCATGAACTTAGGTTTGTCAGGTCTCGGCAGCGGATCTCGCCTTTTTCGCGGGGATTGTCTCAGCCGGCGGCATTCCAGTTAGCTGGGAGCTCAAGCACGATCTCGCGCTCAAACTCGGCAACGCCGCCCAACAGGTTTAGCATCAGCTTGCCTTGATCCGCGGAAGTGTCGAGACTTAGGCCCAAGATACTCAGGTCTGCACCAACAACGTCGATGGGCCGGCGGAAGTAATATATGCCATGTCTGGACAGTGAGAGATACGCATGCAGCTTCATTTTGTGTCACACCTGTGTGTCACACCGCTCTAATGCTTGCTATCTAGTTGTATTGTTAGGTTTTGGTGGAGCCTAGGGGAGTCGAACCCCTGACCTCTTGCATGCCATGCAAGCGCTCTCCCAACTGAGCTAAGGCCCCATGCAGGTACCGCCACGGCGGTGGACGGACGTTTAAGAGACACCGCCGTTGAGTGCAAGTCTAAAAACGCAATCGACGAAAAAGTTCGCACCGTCCCTGCGGGCTAGGGCGAGGCGGAACAGGCCGCCCCGAAACCCATCAGTTTTCGTCTTCTGACGACATGTCCTTGATATCGTCCAAAGGTACGTTGTCGCTGTCGTCTTCGTCGTCTAAAATATCGTCTTCCAGCTCGACATCGACGTTGTCGTCATCGTCCAACACGATTTCTTCTTCCGACGAAGCCTCGCGTGCTTTGACCGAGGCAGCATCTTCAGCATCTGCCGCGATCATCCGGCTTTTGCCGGTTTCCATTTCTACGATCTCGCCGGTGTAGGGGCTGACGATCGGGTCCTTGTTCAGGTCATAAAAGCGTTTGCCAGTGGTCGGGCAAACACGCTTTACGCCCCATTCTTCCTTGGGCATATCAAATCCCCTTGATATCAGGTGAATCTCATCAATGATTCAGGTCACCTGCCACATGCGGCAGGCACTGTCAAAGCCTTTGCGCAAAGGAGATCGGCCCATGGGGCGACACGCATTGCCTGGAACGCCTCTGGTACCGCTGACATTGCGCAAATCTGCGCAGGCAAGACGGATCAGTTTGCGAATTTCCCAATTGGATGGGCGGGTTACGCTAACCTACCCAACCGGCATCGCCGAGGCTGAAGCATTGGATTTTGCACATCAGAAAGAGGATTGGATTCGCGGTCATCTTCAAGATCGGCCAGAGCCTGAAACGGTTGGGATCGGGCAATCCATATCAATCGAGGGGAAAGCGCGGCGAATCGTTCCCACCTCAGGTCGGCGTGTACTGCTGAGCGATAGCGAGATCGGTGTTCCGACCGGTGCAGAGGCGCGAAGGCTCGCCCGGTTCCTCAAAGAACTTGCCCGCGATCGGTTGACCGGCGCGTGTGATGATTATGCCGCGATGTTGGATCGTCCATATAGTAGCATTACGCTGCGCGATACCCGTTCGCGCTGGGGATCCTGCAGTTCTGCTGGTGCGCTGATGTTTTCATGGCGATTGATCCTCGCACCGTCAGAGGTCTTGCACTATGTGGCCGCTCATGAGGTCGCGCATCTGGTCGAAATGAATCATTCGCCGGCATTTTGGGCTCAGGTTCAGCGAATATTTGGCCCCTATGAAGTGCCCCGCCGTTGGTTGCGCGACAATGGGGCCGAGCTTCACCGCTATCGCTTCGATTCTGCCGCTTGACGTCATGAGAATTTGTGATCACATAAACCTATGTTGACCACACGCCCCGCCGAGTCCCACATTGCCACCCATGATCGAGTGTATCGATCACTCAGATCTCGGATCATGCATGGTGAGATGGCTCCGGGGCAGGCTTTGACTCTGCGTGGTATCGGCAAGGAATTCGGCGTGTCGATGACCCCTGCGCGCGAAGCGGTACGGCGGTTGGCGGCCGAAGGTGCGCTGTCTTTGTCCACTTCGGGCCGCGTGTCGACGCCTGAACTGACCCGCGATCGAATTGAGGAGCTGGCAGCGCTGCGCGCGCTGCTCGAGGTTGAACTGGCCAGCCGCGCCCTGCCGCGTGCGCATATGGCACTGATTGACCGGTTGCAAAGCATCAACATGACCGTGGCCGAGATGGTCACGAAACGTGATGCGGTTGGCTATATCCGTTCAAATCTGGAATTCCACCGCACACTGTACCTGCGCGCGCAGGCGCCGGCGATGCTTGCAATGGCTGAAACCGTCTGGCTGCAACTGGGTCCTACGATGCGCGCACTTTATGGCCGCTTACGGCGGACCGAGCCGCCGCATTATCACCGCCTGATCATTGCCGCACTCAAGGCCGGGGATGAGCCGGGGCTACGGCTTGCCGTGCGCTCGGACGTGACGCAAGGGCTTCGCCTGCTGGTGACCTGAGCGGCTTGTTGCCCATCGCTCTGACATGTTGGTTTCGGGTGCCACTCTGCTGGCCTGAGCGACTTGGCTGCGTTATCCTAAGAACAAATCACAACAAGAGCAGATTTCAGCTATGATCAAACGACGAGCATTTTCCATCGGGCTTGGGGCAACCCTATTGGCGGCCTGTTCCACAGGCAGCGCACCCACCCGTGCCCCGGCTTCGCGGATGCGTGCGGTTCCAAACGCCGGATGGGATGCATGGGTTGCCAGTTTCAAAGGTCGGGCAGCGTCGCAGGGCATCTCTCAGACCACGCTCAACCGCGCCTTTCAGGGGGCGGGGTATTTGCCCGACGTGATCGAGCGCGACCGTAATCAGGTCGAATTTAAGCGCTCGCTTGAGGATTATCTGGCCATTGCCGCCTCGGACGAGCGGATCAGCACCGGCAAACAGATGCTTGTGCGGCACGCAGGCACCCTGTCGCAGATTGAGGCCAAATACGGGGTCGACAAGGAAATCGTCGTCGCCGTCTGGGGGCTGGAAAGCCGCTATGGCGCGCGGCGCGGCGATGTGCCGGTGATCTCGGCGACCTCAACGCTGGCTTACGATGGGCGACGCGGCGCGTTCTTTGAAAAGCAATTGGTGGCGGCGCTGAAGATCATTCAAGAGGGCGATACAACCCCTGCCAATATGACCGGTAGCTGGGCCGGGGCCATGGGCCATACGCAATTTATTCCAACGTCTTATCTAGCCTATGCGGTTGATTTCACCGGTGACGGTCGGCGCGATATCTGGTCTGAGGACCCGGCGGATTCTCTGGCCTCAACGGCCGCCTACCTGTCGCGTGCGGGTTGGGTGCGCGGGCAGCCTTGGGGGGGCGAGGCTGGCACGGTCTCGGGCACTCCGGTGGCTGTGTTGCAACCACAGACGCCCGGACCGCGCATCGCAGTGTTCCGCAATTTTCAGGTGATCAAGCGCTATAACAACTCGGACAGTTACGCGATTGGTGTCGGCCACCTTGCTGACCGGATTGCCGGTGGTTCGCCGTTCCAGGCATCGTTCGGGCCGGATGCAACCGGATTGACGCTTGAGGATCGCAAAGAACTGCAGCGCCGCCTGACTTCCGCGGGCTATGACACGCAAGGCGCAGATGGGGTGATTGGCAAAAACACTGAAGCCGCGATCAGTGCCTATCAGCGCGCGAATGGGCTGTCCGTGACTGGCCAGCCTTCGGTGGCGTTGTTACAGCGGTTGGGTGGCTGACAGGCTAAGCTGCCAACCCTTTTGAGCCGATATCCAGGAACTTCTGACGGCGGTCCTTGATCAGGGCCGCCGCATCTTTCCCGTCAAGTTCTTCCAGCATCGAAGCAATTGCAGATCGCACGGCCTCAACCGTTGCCGGGCGGTCACGATGCGCCCCGCCATTGGGTTCTGGAATGATGTGGTCACAGATACCAAGCTTATGCAGATCCTGAGCCGTCAAACGCAGAGCTTCGGCGGCTTCGCGCATCTTCTCCGAATCTTTCCATAGGATTGAGGCGCAACCTTCGGGCGAAATCACTGAGTATACCGAATGTTCCAGCATTGCGACGCGATTGGCCGTCGCAAATGCGACCGCACCGCCTGAACCACCTTCACCGATGATCACTGAGACCAGAGGTACTCCGATCTTCAGGCACATCTCGGTCGAGCGTGCGATGGCCTCGGACTGGCCACGCTCTTCGGCGCCTTTGCCGGGATAGGCGCCGGCGGTGTCGATCAGAGTGATCACAGGCAGGCCAAAGCGCCCGGCCATTTCCATCAGGCGCACGGCCTTGCGATAGCCCTCGGGGCGAGCCATGCCGAAATTCCGCTCGATCCGCGATTTGGTGTCGCTGCCTTTTTCATGACCAATCACCATGACAGGCTGGTCGTTGAACCGCGCAAGACCGCCAATCACCGCCAGATCGTCGGCAAAGTTCCGATCACCTGCCAGAGGTGTGAATTCCGTAAACAGTTCATCCACATAATCATTGCAATGCGGACGCTCAGGGTGACGCGCGACCTGGCACTTTCGCCACGGCGTGAGGTCCCCATAAAGCTCGTCCAGCAGCTTGGCAGCCTTGACGTCCAGCGCGGCGGCTTCTTCTGCCACGTCCATCTCTTCATTGGCACGGGCCAGCGCCCGCAGCTCTTCAGCTTTGCCTTCGATCTCGGCCAGCGGTTTTTCGAAATCTAGATACTGGGTCATGACGCCTCTCAACGCGGATGTTCCCTGCTATATGACCTGTGGTCGCCCCGGATGCAACTCAGCAAGATTTGTGGTTTCACAATATGCGACGACAGGTGGGCGAAGAATTCGGAAGGATACCAATGGCCGCCAGCTATGAAGATCGTGTGCTGCGTGTGTTGGCTTATATCCACGACCACCCCGGTGGGGATTTGTCGCTGGATACCTTGGCCGATGTCGCGGCGATGTCCCGATTTCATTGGCATCGCGTGTTTCGCGCCATCACCGGCGAGACCTGCGCGCAAGCCACCCGCCGGATACGGTTGCACCGCGCCGCCTGTTGGTTGGTGCAGTCGGACAGGCCGGTTGCACAGATCGCGACCGATATTGGCTATCCGAACCTGAAATCCTTCGCGCGGGCCTTTTCCGAGGCCTACGGCAGCAGCCCCGTTGCGTTTCGAAAAGTGGGGCGGATTCTGCCGGCCCATCCAAATTTCAAAACCGGAGAATATCCCATGCATCCCGTGACCACCCGAACCGAACCGTCCCGCCGTGTCGTAGCCCTTTCGCACAAAGGGGCTTATGCTGAGATTGGTCGTAGCTTCGAGGCCTTTAGTGCCCTATGTGAATCGCGAAAGTTGTGGCCACAGGTCGGTCCGATAATCGGACTTTATCTCGATAGCCCCGAGGATGTGCCCGAGGATGAACTGCGCAGCTTTGCTGGGGCTCAATTCTGCGGCACAGATACTCCGGAGGGGATGGAGGACCTCAGCATTCCTGGTGGCAAAACGGCAGTTCTGACTTACAAAGGCCCCTATTCCGGAATCCACGCCGCCTATCAAGCCCTGTTTGGAAACTGGCTGCCCGACTCGGGTGAAGAACCCGCAGATCAACCTTGCTATGAAATCTATCTCAATGATCCGCGTGAAACCGCACCCGAGGATTTGCTGACTGAAATCTGCCTGCCTCTCAGATGATTTAGTTCGGCCAGAGAACAGGATAGAGCGATGCGACCAGAAGCACAGCCATTGTCCAGTTGAATACCAGTAAACGGCGCGGGTTTGTCAGAACGCGCGCCATTTGTTGGCCCAGGACCGTCCAGGTGCTAACCGATGGCAGGTTGATTGCACCAAACACCAGCGCAACAAGAATAATAGCTTCAAGTGATTGCCCAGGCGCATAAGCCGCCGTTGCCGTAAGTGCCATTGCCCAGGCCTTTGGGTTCACCCACTGAAAGGCGGCGGCCTGAAAGAACGTCATCGGCGTACCGATTGCTTCTTGCCCTTTCACCGGCGCTGCGTGGGCGATCTTCCATGCCAGATACAGCAGGTAAATGACGGATGCAATTTTTAGCACCGTATAACTAGCTGGAAAACGGTCGAAAATCTGAACGAGCCCCGCACCCACCAGCAAAACCATGAACGTAAAGCCCAAACCTATCCCCAGCATATGAGGTATCGTCCGCCGGAAGCCGAAATTTGCGCCTGACGCCATAAGCATAAGATTGTTGGGCCCCGGAGTGATCGAAGAGACAAAGGCAAATACGATCAGGGCCATAAGTACATCATAGGTCATGACCGTATAATCTCGTCATAGCGGGCAAATGAAATTGCGTTTTCGTGCGTGGTTTGCTTAGTTTCACAACAAATGGCGAAGATTGATCAGATAAACCAACAGATATTGCAAGAATTGTCGCGGGACGGCCGTATCAGCAACCTCGATCTTGCGGATCGCGTAGGCTTGTCACCCTCGGCGTGCCTGCGTCGGGTGCAGGAGCTTGAGCGCGCGGGCGTCATTGCGGGGTATCGCGCAGTCCTGAACCCGGCGGCGTTGGGCGTTGGCTTCGTGGCCTATATCGGTGTTGGTCTGGGGGAACACACCAAAGCGGCGCAAGAGGGCTTCGAACGTGCGCTGCAACAGGTACCCGAAGTCGTAGAGTGTCACAACATCACCGGCACGATCGAGTACCTGTTGCGGGTCGAATGTGCGGACCTTCCTTCCTACAAAACCTTCCATACCGAGGTGCTGGGAACCTTGCCGCAAGTCACATCGATCACCTCATATGTCGTGATGGGATCACCCAAGGATACGCGGGCGTGACAGATGAAATGTGATTTATAACCACCTTGCGAGGTCAATGTTCACGGCCTAGTGTCATCTCAACAATATCGCCGGCAGGGTTAATTCCCGAAGCGGGCGTAATCTCAGGGAGAAGACGATGACATTTTTCCGCACCGGAGCGCTTGTGGCTGCCCTAGCAATATTTGCGGGTTCGACTACAGCTGCACCTTTGCAATTACAGCCAGCAAGCCCTCAGCCCAGTCCAACTGCCGGGTTGAATGTAAAGTACATCAGTACCGGGACCCAGATTAAGAAGATCCGCGATCTGAGTCAGGCAAAGAGCATGCTTTCAAAGGCGCAGCCCGGGCAACCCTTACGGGGCTTGGATTATCGGGACACCAACAAAGGTGAGAGTGTTCTGACGTTCGATCAGGCTTATAATGTTGCTGCCGAGGTCACGGGGTATATGCGTTTTGATTCACCTGGTGCCTACGAACTCGAAACTTGGTCGAATGACGGTATAGAGGCCTGGGTTGGTGGCCAGCAGATTGGCCGTTCAGATTCTATTCAAGGCTGTGAGGCCAATCAACGAACCGCGGTAGAAGTGCCCAAAGCGGGCTGGTATGCACTGAAGATTGTCTATTTCCAGAAACTAGGAACGTCCTGCCTGATGATGAAATCGGGCAAGCAGGGTGGAAATTTCACCTGGACACCGAATGAGGTTTTTGGTCGTTGATGGGGTCTGAAAGAAGACGCTCGATGGAGCGCCTTCTTTCTTGAGTATTAGCTTCCTGCCGCGATCAGCTCGGCTTGCGCGACAATGACTTCGGCTTGTTTGATCGAGGCAATGTCGACCAGACGCCCCTTGTAAACGGTCGCGCCTTCGCCGTTGGCTTTTGCTTGTTCCATCGCGGCCAGGATTTCTCGTGCCTCGGACACAGCCTCATCCGAAGGGGTGAACACCTGGTTGGCCAGCGCGATCTGCTTGGGGTGGATAGCCCATTTGCCGACCATTCCCAGCGTGGCCGAGCGTTTAGCCTGCGCGACATAGCCTTCATCATCGGAGAAATCTCCGAACGGCCCGTCCACCGGCAGTACGCCATGCGTACGGCAGGCAGCGACGATGGCGGCCTGTGCCCAGTGCCACGGATCGGACCAGTGTTTCTCACCTTCGCGCAGCATATAGTAGTTTTCCTGCGTACCGCCGATGCCGGTGGTCTGCATCCCCATCGAAGCAGCAAAATCCGCAGCCCCGAGGCTCATCGCCTGCAGGCGCGGGGATGAAGCTGCGATCTCTTCGACATGCGCCAATCCGGCGGCGGATTCGATGATCACTTCGAAAGAGATGGGTTTAGTCCGGCCCTTGGCGCGCTCGATAGCGCTCACCAGAGCGTCGACTGCGTAGACATCTGCCGCACAGCCGACCTTGGGGATCATGATCTGGTCTAGCCGGTCGCCTGCCTGTTCCAGCACATCAACCACGTCGCGATACCAATAGGGCGTGTCCAACCCGTTGATCCGAACCGACATGTATTTGTTGCCCCAATCGACCGTGTTGAGCGCCTCGATCACATTGGTGCGGGCGGAATCCTTGTCAGACGGGGCCACCGAGTCTTCCAGATCCAGATTAATGACATCCGCTGCTGACGCAGCCATTTTGGGAAACAGCTTGGTGTTCGAGCCCGGACCAAACAGTTGGCAACGATTGGGGCGCGCCGGAGCGGCGGGTTGGATGCGGAAACTCATCTGAACCTCGTCTGAGTAATGAAA
Organism: Ruegeria halocynthiae; assembly: GCF_900106805.1. Classification (GTDB taxonomy): domain Bacteria; phylum Pseudomonadota; class Alphaproteobacteria; order Rhodobacterales; family Rhodobacteraceae; genus Ruegeria; species Ruegeria halocynthiae. The sequence goes on along the minus strand of NZ_FNNP01000003.1, from coordinate 244,658 downwards.
TTGCGTTCCTTGCTGGCAGTGGGATATTAAATTGCGCAGCGCAGCGCAAGCTTGATTGTGCTGATGCGGCAATGCGCGCGCAGCATGAACTGTATTTGGTATATACAGGGATGCTTAAAGTTTGATCAATTTGATAACTTCGAATATTTTTGCGGAATCTTCTGTAAGTGCGCAATTCTGTCCCGCCAGACGGCGGGTTGCGAAGAAAATTTGAGAAACCCTCGTTAAATCGGTTCTCTAGCTTAAGCCAGAATCAAAGGAGTGCAGCGCGATGATCGAGACACCGTACCTATTGTTTTTGGGCGATGCGCCCGACCTGTTGGCAGCCAAAGTGGCTATTGGCATACGGGACTGGCGCCCGGAGAACGCTGTGGGTCAAATCAGGCTGGAAGGTTGCAACGCCGATCTGGGTCTGACGGAATTGACGCTTGCCGAAGGCAAAGCCGCAGGCGCCAAAACGCTCGTCATTGGTGTTGCAAATCGGGGTGGAGTCATCAGTGCTTCCTGGAAAGCGGTTCTGATCGCTGCGTTGGAAATGGGCTATGATCTGGCGTCGGGGCTGCATAACCTGCTGCGCGACGAAGGTGATCTTGTTGCAGCAGCTCAGACCCATGGGTGTACCCTGCATGATGTCCGTGTGCCGACCGTAGGTTACCCGATCGCAAACGGTCGCAAGCGTACTGGCAAACGGTGCCTGGCGGTTGGAACCGACTGCTCTGCCGGTAAAATGTATACTGCAATGTCGATGGACGCCGAAATGCGCAATCGTGGCATGAAATCCACCTTCCGCGCCACCGGTCAGACCGGCATCCTGGTTACCGGGCAAGGTGTTCCGCTGGATGCCGTCGTTGCGGATTTCATGGCCGGGTCCGTAGAATATCTGACACCGGACAATGATCCGGACCATTGGGATCACATCGAAGGACAGGGCTCACTGTTCCATGTGTCCTATTCGGGCGTGACGATGGCACTGATCCATGGTGGTCAGCCAGATGCGCTGATCCTGTGCCACGAACCGACCCGCACCCATATGCGTGGCTTGCCTGAATACACGTTGCCAACGCTGGAGCAACTGCGCGATACCGCACTGCCGCTGGCGCGCGTGGCAAATCCGGAGTGCCAGGTTGCGGGTGTGTCGATCAACACTCAGCATCTGAGCGAAGACGAAGCGCGCGCGTACATCGCCAAGGTCGAGGCCGAAATGGGTATCCCGGCAACCGATCCTTATCGGTTTGGGGCCGGTAAACTGGTGGAAGCGCTGACTGCGCTGTGATCTAAGCACCCTGCCGGTGGTGGGCAATACGCCTCCGGCGGGTAATTATCAAAAGATGAAGGAGCAGGCGCGTGCGGATTGAAGTTTCTCGCGATGTGTTTCGACTGGCGCAGGTGTTTACCATTTCGCGTGGCTCACGGACCGAGGCAAAGGTGTTGTCGGTTCGGATTTCCGACGGCGAGCACCATGGTTGGGGCGAGTGTGTGCCTTATGCGCGCTATGACGAAACTCTGGAGTCGGTCGAAGCCGAGATTGCAGCGCTGCCAGAGGTGTTCTCGCGCTATTCCCTTATGGGCCTTCTGCCTGCTGGCGCTGCGCGGAATGCGGTCGATTGTGCGCTGTGGGATTTGGAAGCGAAACGTGCTGGAAAACGGGCATGGGAGCTTGCAGAAATCGCCGCGCCAGGACCTGAAATCACAGCCTATACGCTGTCTCTGGACACGCCCGAGGCAATGCGGGCTCAGGCGGCAGAGAACGCTTTCCGCCCCCTGCTGAAGATCAAACTGGGAACGCCGGATGACATGCCTCGGCTTGAGGCGGTACGAGCGGGGGCACCAAATTCCAGGATCATCATCGATGCAAACGAGGGCTGGTCTGCCGAAGTCTATGCTGATCTCGCCCCGCATCTTGTGCGCCTGGGTGTGGCGCTGGTTGAGCAACCTTTGCCAGCCGGCGAGGACGACGCCTTGATCGGGATGGATCGCCCTGTGCCTGTCTGTGCTGACGAATCCTGTCACGACCGGGCAAGTCTGCCTGCACTCAAAGGTAAGTATGATGTGGTAAACATCAAACTGGACAAGACCGGCGGTTTGACCGAGGCGCTGGAGTTGCGCAGGGCCGCATTGGCTGAGGGCTATGATGTCATGGTCGGCTGTATGGTCGGAAGCTCGTTGGCGATGGCCCCGGCAACTCTGCTGGCGCAGGGTGCGATGGTAACGGACCTTGACGGCCCGCTTCTGTTGGCCGAAGACCGCGATACACCACTGATTTTTGATGACGCCGGAGTGCACCCGCCCAAAGCGGCTCTCTGGGGTTGAGGAGACAATACATGACCCGCACCGTTTATGTGAATGGCGAGTATCTGCCCGAAACCGAAGCCAGTGTTTCGATTTTTGACCGGGGTTTTCTGTTTGCGGATGCCGTATACGAGGTCACAAGCGTGCTGGATGGCAAGCTGATCGACTTTGAAGGCCATGCAGTACGTCTGAAGCGGTCCTTGGACGAGCTGGATATCGTTCAACCTTGCAGCATGGACGAATTGCTGGAGATTCACCGCAAGCTGGTCGAGTTAAACGGCATTGAGGAAGGTCTGATCTATCTGCAGGTCTCCCGCGGATCGGATGGGGATCGGGATTTTGTTTTCCCATCTGCTGATACAAAGCCCAGCCTCGTGCTGTTTACCCAAAACAAGCCGGGCCTTGCCGATAGCCCGGCAGCAAAGAAGGGTGCCAAGATCATCTCGATCGAAGATATCCGCTGGGGTCGTCGCGACATCAAGACCGTGCAGCTGCTTTACCCGTCGATGGGTAAGATGATGGCCAAAAAGGCGGGTTGTGATGATGCGTGGCTGATTGAAGATGGCTACGTGACCGAAGGCACCAGCAACAACGCCTATTTCGTCAATAACGGCAAGATCGTCACCCGCCCATTGTCCAACGATATTTTGCACGGCATCACGCGCAAGGCGGTTCTGCGCATGGCGGCCGAGGCGCAGATGGAGATCGAAGAACGCCTGTTTACCATCGACGAGGCAAAAGAAGCGGATGAGGCCTTCACAACTTCGGCCAGCGCATTTGTCATGCCGGTGGTTGAGATTGATGGCGTGGCGCTGGGTGATGGTACGCCAGGCCCGATTGCAAAACGTCTACGCGAGATCTATCTGGACGAAAGCCGCAAGGCCGCAATCTAAAGACAAGGCCCGCCAATTCGGCGGGCCTTCTTTGTTTCTGGGTATTAGCCTTTATTCGCTACGTTTTCTTCAAACGCGACCTTGAACTCTGCCTGTTTCTCAGCACTGGCTTCGGTCTGATAGTTAGCCTTCCACTCATCCATGGTCATGCCATAAAAGGTTTCACGGGCCTCATCCTTGCCCATTTCGATGCCCTTGGCATTTGCGGCTTCCTGATACCAGCGCGATAGACAATTGCGGCAGAACCCGGTCAGATTCATCATGTCGATATTCTGAACGTCGGTGCGATCCTGCATCAAATGCTGCTGCAGGCGGCGAAACGCTGCGGCCTGAAGTTCGATTTCGGTTTGCTTGTCCATGGTCGGGCTCCGAATGATTATCTTGCGTCCTTGGACTGAACTAACAATCCGCCAGCCACGTTACAATGTACAGCAGGCACCCCAATTTCCGGGATCGGATACTACGCCAGCTTAAGTGCCAGCCATGGCATGAGACAGAATATGATCGTGAGTATCTTGTAGTTGGCAAGATATCGGAAATAAGCGCGCTTAATGTCGGCCCGTTCCATCTGGAACATCCGGCCATGCACATCTGCTATCCAGTTCTGTAACACGACGATCATCAGCGTACTGAACAGCAATACCGCGAAGTTCAGGACAGTCATCCAGCCGAAGACTGCCGTCAGGAATTCCTGAGTCATGGTCGTCTCCTTTCCTTAGATATATGGGGGCCAATACGGTGGGCCACAATGTCATGCGATCTAGATTGACCCAACATCAAAGGCCGCTGTCAGCCAACGCGCCCTGCAGGATGGTAGCCAGACGCCCGGCCCATGCGCTCTGCCCTTCATGATCGGCGATCAGATCATTGCGCAGCTCGATTAGGACGTTTGGGCGATCATAAGCCGTGCAGTGCGTGTCGATAGCGTCGCCGGGCAGGACACCGGTGTAGGGTTCGTTAACGCCGACACACAGGTCGCCCTCGGTGTTCAGCCGATTGATCAACGGATGCGAGAACCGTTCATCCGGTGTGTGCAATACGCCGATGTGCCAAGGCCGAGGATCGCGGCCTCGCAACTGGCGCGTAAAGGAATGCATGGAGACGATAACTCTATGGGGCGTGGCCGCAAGCTGTGCCAGCGCATCGTGATAGGGGCGGTAGCACATGTTCAGGCGTCGATTACGTTCGGCCTTGTCGGCGTCGCGGTTGCCCGGAATGATCGACCCATCATAAAGCTTCATCAGAAGCGTTGGGTCGTCCTCGCCACGGTTCGGGTCAATGACGAGGCGTGAGAAGTTGGCCGCGACCACCGGCGCATTCAAAATTTCACCCAGATGCTTTGAAACCTCGTAGGCACCCACGTCATAGGCGATGTGGCGTTCCATGTCTTCGCGTGACAGGCCCAAGTCTCCGCCATTGATGTCGGGCGGCACCATGTTGGTGGCATGGTCGCAAGTAATCAACCAGCGCGACGGGCGATCCGCGCCATGAACAAAAAACGGAGAATATGTCATATGCCTGTCATCTTGTTTGACGCAGGTGTAGGACAGTTGCCTCGGAAAGGGAATTGCGCAATAAGCAGGTCGAGCACTGTTTGCGGTAACATGAGACGTTCAAGGAGAGCCTAATTGATGCGACGCCTGAGGAATGTGAAAATCGTGGCGACGCTGGGGCCGGCGTCTAATGACTATGACACCATCCGCGCGCTGCACGAGGCCGGGGCTGATGTGTTTCGCCTGAACATGAGCCACGGCAGCCATGATGAGATTCGCGAGAGGCATCGCACCATCCGGCAGATCGAAAAGGATATGGACAGCCCGATCGCCATTCTTGCCGACCTTCAGGGGCCAAAACTACGTGTTGGTGTGTTTGCCAATGATGCGGAGGAACTGGAAGAGGGCGCGGCGTTCCGTCTGGACCTTGACCCGGCTGCCGGGGATATCACTCGGGTCTGCCTGCCGCATCCCGAGATTTTCGCCGCTTTGGAGCCCGGCGCGCGCCTGTTGGTAAATGATGGCAAGATTCGCCTGATCGTGCAGGATTGCGGTCAGGATTTCGCGCATTGCACAGTGGAAGTTGGTGGTACGATCTCGAACCGGAAGGGTGTGAACGTGCCCGATGTGGTTCTGCCGCTGGCGGCACTGTCAGCCAAGGATCGCGATGATCTGGAATTTGTATGCCAATTGGGTGTGGACTGGCTGGCGCTCAGCTTTGTTCAGCGCGCCAAGGACGTGTTCGAGGCGCGTGCCTTGGCCGATGGCCGTGCGTCAATCCTGTCAAAGATCGAAAAACCTGCTGCGGTTGAGGCATTTGATGACATCCTTGATGCCTCGGACGGAATCATGGTCGCGCGGGGAGATTTGGGTGTAGAGCTGCCGGTATCTGCCGTGCCTCCGATTCAAAAGCGTCTGGTGCGCAAGTGCCGCACAGCCGCGAAGCCGGTGATTGTCGCCACTCAGATGCTGGAAAGTATGATTGAAAGCCCGATGCCGACACGAGCCGAAGTTTCGGACGTGGCCACGGCCATATACGAGGGTACCGATGCAATCATGCTCAGCGCGGAATCGGCGGCTGGATCTTATCCCATCGAAGCAGTTCAGACGATGAACAAAGTTGCCATCGAGGTCGAGGCCGACCCAACCTATACACAGATCATTGCCGCCTCACGCACGGCCAAGGGCACGACCATTGCCGATGGGATTGTTGCTGCGGCGCGCGAGATTGCAGAGAAAACCGATATCAAAGCCATTTGTTGCTTTACTCAAAGCGGCACCACCGCGCTGCTCACCGCGCGCGAGCGTCCCGGCGTGCCCATCATTGCGATGACCCCTGCAACTGGCACCGCGCGCCGGTTGTGTCTGAGCTGGGGCTGCCATTGCGTCATGACCCCGGAATTGGAGCGGTTCAAGGGCGCCGTGGTCAGTGCGGCCCGCGCGGCCCGCTCGGCTGGTTTCGCGTCTGAGACGGATCAGATTGTGGTGACCGCTGGTGTGCCATTTAACGTCCCCGGCACAACCAATATTCTGCGCATCGCCCCCTGTGACGAACGGCTGATCTACAACACCGATCCAGGTTGAGGCCGGATTGCCAGCCGTGCTCCACATCATTACTTAGTCTTTGCCTAAATATTAGGCAGTAAATAATATTTATTTTCAACTAGTTGAGCGATAACTGGTTGTATTCTGAAATTACCTCTCTGTTTTTCCGTGTTTTTTCGAGATACTTGCCTTTAGGGCAGTCTACTCAAGCAAGTTCCAGGTTCCGGCTGCCCTGCCGGGGGCACGGGTCCCGGCCAAATCAACCATAACGGAGGAACGAGATGACAACGAAAATTGTCATAGGACTGGACGGGACAGAGACCGGAGAGCGCGCGATTGCCTTCGCCAAAGACTTGGCCGAGAGGATCGGCGCGTGTGAGTTGCTGGCCGTCTACGTTATCGAATGGTCCCCATTCACTTTCCAGACACCGGAAGAGAACGCGCTGCGTCACAAGCGGCGTGAGGAAGAAGTTGAACTTGCCACAACGCGCGTGGTGACCCCGGCAGTGGATGCGCTGAAGGCAGCGGGCTTTCAGGCTCAGGGCATTGTTCGCCACGGAGATGTGGCGGAAACGCTGAACGCAATCACGATTGAAAATGGTGGCTCTCAGATCGTTGTGGGCCGGTCCTCGGCGGATGGGTTCAAGAAACGCCTGTTCGGAAGCTCGACTCAGAACTTGGTCATGCACGCCGATGTTCCGGTCACGGTCGTGAACTGAGGGGAGGGATGATGATGAATATTCAGAACAAACTGGGTCTGGCCGCGCTGGCCACGCTGTTCGCGGCGCCTGCCGCCGCACAGGAAGCGGTTGGATTGGACGACAAGATCAATCAGGCCTTCGCCGATTTCACCGGGCCGTTCGTCAGCTTTATTTTTGCCCCGTTTCCGGGAACCGGTTTCCCGTGGATCGTTGGCTGGCTGGTGATCGCGGCGACCGTGTTTACCCTTTACTTTGCCTTTGTGCAGCTGCGGTTCTTCAGCCACGCGATCAGCCTTGTAAAGGGTGACTACTCTGACCCCAATGATGCGGGCGAAGTCAGTCACTTTCAGGCGCTGGCTACGGCGCTGTCCGGTACGGTTGGCCTCGGGAACATTGCCGGCGTGGCGGTGGCCGTTGGTATCGGCGGGCCGGGCGCAACCTTCTGGATGATCGTCGCGGGCCTTCTGGGCATGGCGTCGAAATTCACAGAATGTACGCTGGGCGTGAAATACCGCAACGAATACGATGACGGCACCGTCTCGGGTGGCCCAATGTACTACATGTCCAAAGGGTTCAATGAACTGGGCCTGCCGGGCGGTAAGATTCTGGCTGTTCTGTTCTCTATCTTCTGTATCCTTGGCGCGCTCGGCGGGGGCAATATGTTCCAGGCTAATCAGGCGCACCAACAGATCGCGGGCATTACCGGAGACTATCCCGGTTGGATCACAGGGATCGTGTTTGCGATCATCGTGTTTCTTGTCATCGTAGGCGGCTTGAAATCCATCGCGCGGGTAACCGAAAAAGTCGTTCCTTTCATGGGTGTCCTGTATGTGGCTGCCGCACTGGTGATCATCCTCATGAATGCGGACCAGATCGGTTGGGCCTTTGGCCAGATCTTTGCTGGGGCCTTTACCGGTCTGGGTGTCGCTGGTGGCATGGTTGGTGCACTGATCCAGGGCTTCCGGCGTGCGGCGTTCTCGAACGAAGCAGGCGTTGGTTCTGCGGCGATTGCGCACTCGGCGGTTCGGACTAAAGAGCCGATTACCGAAGGCTTTGTGTCACTGCTTGAGCCGTTCATCGACACGGTCGTGATCTGTACCATGACTGCGCTGGTGATCATCATTACCCAGCAGCTGATTGTTGATCCTGAAACCGGCAAATACATGTTGAACGAAGCTGGCAACGCGATTGCCACTGTTGATGGAAACTCGGGCGTCAGCCTGACCTCGGCGGCCTTTGGTAGCGCCTTCAGCTGGTTCCCATACGTACTGGCAATAGCGGTGGTCTTGTTTGCCTTCTCGACCATGATCAGCTGGTCCTACTATGGCCTGAAGGCCTGGACCTACCTGTTCGGAGAGGGCCACGTCAAAGAACTGGTGTTCAAGATCATCTTCTGCATCTTCGTGGTCATCGGTGCCGCGGCCAACCTTGGTCCGGTCATTGATTTCTCGGACGCGGCGATCTTTGCCATGGCGGTTGTGAATGTCTTTGCGTTGTACTTCTTGATGAAAGTGGTGCGCCAAGAACTGGTTTCCTATGCGGAACGTTTGAAAAGCGGTGAAATCCGTAAATTCGAACATTGAACCAAACCACTGGGGCGGCCTTTGTCGCCCCAGTGCCTGATCAGCCTGCGAAAAGCGCAGATTCTGGTCGAAACCCCCTTGCCAGTATGACCGAACTTGCGTAAACGGCGCTTCTGATCGCGTGACCGGCCGAGATGGCATGCCGAGTCGCGTTTGAAACCGAACCCGGAAAAGGAGACGGAAATGCCTAAGATGAAGACAAAGTCGAGCGCCAAAAAGCGCTTTAAGGTGACTGCGACCGGTAAGGTCCTTGCTGGCCAGGCCGGCAAACGTCACGGCATGATCAAGCGGACCAAGAAATTCATCCGCGATGCCCGTGGCAACACCACCCTGTCCGCCCCCGACGCCAAAATCGTCAAGGGCTATATGCCCTACGACCGATAAGAGGAGATTAAGACATGTCCCGCGTTAAAGGTGGAACCGTAACTCACGCCCGTCACAAGAAGGTCATCAAGGCCGCCAAAGGTTACTATGGCCGCCGCAAGAGCACCTTCAAGGTTGCCCGTCAGGCCGTCGACAAGGCGAACCAGTATGCAACCCGTGACCGCAAGAACCGCAAGCGCAACTTCCGCGCGCTGTGGATCCAGCGTATCAACGCTGCTGTCCGTTCGCATGACGAAGCGCTGACATATTCCCGCTTCATCAACGGCCTGACCCTGGCCGGTATCGAAGTGGACCGCAAAGTTCTGGCCGACCTGGCCGTGCACGAACCGGAAGCGTTCGGCGCGATCGTCGCCCAGGCTCAGGCTGCTCTGACAGCCTGACCCTCTTTCGAGAGACAGTGAACAAGAGACCGTTCCATTTGGGACGGTCTTTTTTGATTCCGCGCTGGACAACCACTTGGAGCGGGAGCACAGTTTTATCGAGGTATCCACGGCGTGAAGCGCTTGGCTGTTTTGTGTTTCTCAGTCCAGACCGGTAGAAAGAATTGTAACACCAAAGGCTGACCAACTTCAGATACCGGCAACCGCTTGATCTTTGGGAAGGCATATTTGGCCAGCGTGTCAATCCATTGCTGGCCATGCGTGGAGTTCTTCCAAGTTGCCAAGCGTTCGATGTGCACCCGTCGGGCGATTTCTTCAAAACAGGGGATCACCTGCCGTCCATTGAAGCGCGGGTTGATACCTCGCTTTGTCAATCGTCGATAAACCAACAAAACCAGCCCTATGAGGGGCTGAATAGCATTGAGCACAATTGAATGAAAATGGTGTGTGGCGGAGACGAAGGGATTCGAACCCTCGAGACCCTTCCGGGCCTACTCCCTTAGCAGGGGAGCGCCTTCGACCACTCGGCCACGTCTCCGCTGGCCGGTATATCCTTGCCTGTCATCCAGATACAAGGCGATTTTCCGAGATGGGGCCAAATTTCTGAAAACCGATTAACAAATCCGGGTGGGCGGTTCTGCCGGTCAACGAAAATGGTTGTTTGTAACGCCCAAAACACGGCCAAAGATCGGAAAGCTTGCCAATTCCAATTGTTTCGGCGCATATTTGTATAGTTTTTATGGCAAGTATAACTAATCAGATTTAGCTTATTGAGGCGACAGACATCGGGCGCGGGGTGCATCAGCATCCCAGTGGGTACCTTATTGGGGAAGGGGACTTGGGTTTGGCCTGGTTGAAATTGTTTATTGTTCTATTGGTTTTGTCTGCGTTGCCAGCATCGGCCATTGCATCAATCGGAAAAGTGTTGAGCGTCAAGCCGGGTGCAGATGTCATCCGCGCTGGAAAAAAAGTACGTCTGCGCGAAGGGATGGAGGTGGTTTCGGGCGATACCATTTCAACCGACAGATCCGGTGTGGTTCAGCTTCTGTTCGCCGATGAAACCAAGATCGCTGTTGGCCCGAACGCGCGGATGGTGCTGGATGTCTCGATGTTGCGCGGAAACCGCAAGGCAAAGAGTTTCACCGTGCAGGCGTTGGGTGGCAGTTTTCGTTTCATCTCGGGAAAAAGCAGAAAACGAGCCTATTCGATCAAAACCCCCAACGCCACGATGGCTGTACGAGGCACAACGTTTGATATGTGGATCACATCAGGCAATCAAAGCGCCATGCTGGTGATTGAGGGCACCGTTCAGATGTGCGGACAGCGCGGCTCGTGCCGATCTGCAAGCCGCCAATGCAGCCTGTTTGCAACCAGTTCAAAAGGTCAGGTTGGGCGGCCCGCTGATCAGGAACAATATGACAAAGCACTACAGGGCGGTTTTCCCTTCATACGTTCGCAAAATGATTTGCTGCCTCCGTTTCGTGTGGCTGCGGAAGGCTGTTCAGGCAGGCGAGCGCAGGCGCCCCGGGTTGAATCCGAACAACCTGAGCGGCGTGAAGCCCGGCGTGAGGCAGAGCAGGCGCGGGCTGAAGCGCCAAGTCGCGAAAGCGGGCGGTCAGAAGCCCCGGGACGGGCCTCGGCCAGCGCCGAAGGGCGCTCAGGGAATTCGGCGCGCTCCGGTGTCAGTTCTTCCGGCGGCGTCAGTGCATCGGCGAGTGCATCCAGCAGAAAAAGTGGTGGCTCGGGTCTCAGCGCCAGCGCATCTGCGGGCAGCGCATCGGCGACGGCTGGTTGGTAGTCACAGGCGCATGCTTTCATTTCTCCCTGCGTTTGGGAGGCAAATATGGCGGGTAGGTTAAGAGACAGATTTGGGCGCCGACTGGTGTTTCGGTTTGTTGGGATGGGATTAATCCTGATGGGCTGTTTTGTGCGGGTCGCAGATCCATATCCTGTGCAGATGTCCAGGTTGATCTACTTTGATATTCTGCAGCGGATTTCGCCGCGGGCCTATGATCCCGACTTGCCGGTCCGCGTTGTGGACATCGACGAAAGGTCTCTGGCGGCGTGGGGCCAATGGCCCTGGCCGCGCACCCAGTTGGGGCAGATGGTTCAGCGGTTGGGTGAATACGGCGCCGCTGCGATCGCCTTTGACATGCTGTTTGCAGAACCGGATCGATACTCGCCCGTGCGATTGTTGCAGGACCCGTCTTTGTCGGGGCTGCTGCAGGTGGATCAGGCTGCGGCCAGTCTGGACAATGATGTCAGATTTGGAGATGAAATCGCAAATTGGCCAGTCGTTCTGGGTGTGGCAGCGCGGCAAACCGACAGCGGTTCGGCCATTGCGCCGAAGGCGGGGCTGGTTGAAATTGGCGAAAACCCGGCGGCTGGCCTTGTCAGCGTGGCGCATTGGACGTCGTTGGCACCGCCCTTAGGTGAGGATGCCGCCGGCATTGGCGGCGTCAATGTTTCGCCTCTGGGCGGGCTGGGTGTAGTGCGACGGGTCCCGGTGCTGTGGTCCGGGCCAAACGGAGTTCTGCCTGCGCTCGGGGTCGAGGCCCTGCGGGTCGCTATGGGCGAGCCTGTCTACTTTGCTGAAGGATCGCAGGAAGAAGCGGGAATTATGCTTGAACTTGGCATTGGTGAATTCCTGTTGCCGACCACCGAGAATGGCGAAATCTGGGTGCGTTACAGGCGGGACAATCCGGGTCTGTACCTTTCGGCAGATGATATCATGCGCAGTGGTGATGACCCGGCGCTTCGGGCAGAAATCGAGGGACGGATCATTCTGGTCGGGACCTCTGCGGCGGGCCTCTTCGACATGCGCGAAACGGCGTTGGGCGAATCCGTACCCGGCGTTTCGATCCATGCCCAGATTATCGAACAGATCATCCTCGGGGATGTGCTCAGCAGATCGGATGTGACAGCCGCGCTTGAACTGCTGGCATTTGTGATCCTGGGCGTCGTTGTGACCGTGGTCATGTCCAACCATGGGGCGGTCGCCTCATTTGTTGCTGGTGGTGTGGCGGCAACCGTGGTGATCGTGATCAGTTGGCTGGCGTTTCAGAACCAGTCGGTTCTGTTTGACGCGACCTTTCCGCTGGCAGGGGGAATGGCGAATTTCGGTCTGTTGGCGGGATATCTCTTTGTTTCGACCGAACGGGAAAAGCGTGTGATCCGCCAGACATTCTCACATTATGTCGCGCCAGAGATCCTTGATGAGATGGAGGCCAACGGGCACCACCTGAAACTGGGTGGCGAATCTCAGGAGATCACGGTGATGTTCTCGGATATTCGCGGGTTCACGCCATTGTCCGAGTCGGTGTCGGCCACCGATCTGGTCGCCTTGTTGAACGCATTGTTTTCGGAGATTGGGGATCAGATACTGATCGAGCGGGGAACGATCGACAAGTTTATCGGTGATGCGGTCATGGCTTTCTGGAACGCGCCGTTGCCAGTAGAAGATCACCCATGCCGCGCCGCGACAGCCGCGTTGAAGATGCGTAGCGCGTTGGGCAAGTTCAACGCATCACCCATTATGCGCGGCCGTCCTCCGATCGCGTTAGCGACGGGATGCGCAACCGGAGCGGCATGTGTCGGGAATATAGGTTCGCGGCGACGGTTCAACTACACCGTGATTGGTGATGTGGTGAATGTGGCGGCCCGAATAGAACAAAACTGTCGCCATGTGGATTATGACATTCTGGTTTCTCAATCGATACAGCACGCTACCAATTCTGACCTTGCGCTGCTTGAGGCGGGATTTGTTGATCTGAAAGGCAAGAGCGAACCCGAACCGGTTTACGTTCTGGTTGGTGATCGCGATTTGGCTGATGGGGCAGGATTTCAGGCGCTGAAGGCTGCCCATTTACAATTGCTCGCCGCCATACGTGAGCGGGCCCCGCAATCCGTGGTGTCTGGACTGTGCAGCGAGTGTACTGCGCTTGCCGAGGCGGTTGAGCCTGGATTGCAACCTTTTTACCGGGCGCTGCCGGGCCGTACAGCGGATTTCCGATCGGAGGTCAGGACGCGGCGTGCAGTGTTCAGTCATCATGGCGGTCGACGCAAGGCTGCTGAATAGAAACGTGGATTCATGGCCTTGGAAAGAGAACGGGGCGCGGTTGAAAATCAACTGCGCCCCGCCAGAAAGATCAATCTCGCCCCCTCGAATACTATCTAAAAAAATACGGGCTAAAACTTTCGATATATTCGAGACCGACCTTCTATCCTCAACGGAATAAATTCATATTGTATTATTGTCGCAAAGGCGACAGTGAAGCAGTTCACATTAACCTGAATTTAATTACCTAGCGCCAGTCGAAGAAACCGGGTCCGGCTTTTGTCAGCAGAGATTCTGCCATGGCCTGACCCAATTCGGCCCCGTCTCCGACCGATCCGGTGACTTCTTCGCTGATCGCTTCGGACCCGTCCGGTCGCAGAACCTCTCCGCGCAGATGCAGTTGGCCGTCCCGGACTTGCGCCAATCCTGCAATCGGTGTTTCACACGAACCGTCCAGCCCGGCCAGTAGGCTGCGCTCGGCCGCGAGACGCTGGCTGGTTTCCAAATGGTGAATCGCCGCGAGCATCTCGGCCGCGCGACTGTCATCGCCGCGGCGCTCGATGCCAATGGTGCCCTGGGCAATAGCAGGCAGCATGTCGTCAGGAGAAATGGCGGTTGCGGGAACGTCTTTCATATCCAACCGGCGCAACCCGGCCATGGCCAGAAAGGTACAATCGGCAACCCCGTCGGCCAGTTTCTTCAGGCGGGTCTGAACGTTGCCGCGAAATTCGACCACTTTCAGGTCAGGTCGCCGGTTCAGCAATTGCGCCCGGCGGCGCAAGGATGAAGTCCCGACGACCGCGCCCTGTGGCAAATCGTGAATTGAACTCAGCGTCGGAGAGATAAAGGCATCACGCACGTCTTCGCGTGGCAGGAAAGTGTTCAACACCAGCCCGTCGGGCTGTTCCACCGGCATGTCCTTGGTCGAATGCACGGCGATGTCGATTTCACCCTTCAGCATGGCGTCTTCGATTTCCTTGGTGAACAGGCCCTTGTTACCAATCTCTTTCAGCGGCCGGTCCGCGTCGATCATGGCGCGGTTGTCGCCGGTGGTCTTGATCACCACGATCTCGAACGCATCCTCGGGTAGATCGAAGGCGGCGCCTAGCCTCTGACGGGTTTCATAGGCCTGCGCCAGCGCCAGTGGTGAACCACGGGTGCCGATTTTCAGAGGCGATGCGGGGGTGGGCAATGTGAGACTCATGTGCACAGCTTTAGTCGCGTCACATTGCCCTGACAATGGGGGCAGAGCTTGACAAATTGCCACTGAGGCCCGACCCGTTGCACCAGACCGGAAGATTGGGGGCAAGAATGGCCGAGACAAAGAAATTGCTGCGGGCGCTGGCGGGTGAAGTGCAGGACATCCCGCCAATCTGGATGATGCGTCAGGCCGGGCGCTATCTGCCCGAATACCGGGCCACGCGTGCGCAGGCTGGGGATTTCCTGTCCTTGTGCTATAATCCGGAGCTTGCCGCCGAAGTTACTCTGCAACCCATCCGCCGCTATGGGTTCGATGCCGCGATCCTGTTTGCTGACATCTTGTTGGTTCCCCAAGCGCTGGGTGCGGATTTGTGGTTTGTCACTGGCGAGGGGCCACGCTTGTCGACAATTGCCCGGCAGTCGGATTTTGATGCGTTGAGACCGGTTGAGGATATCCATGAAACTCTCTCACCGGTTTATGAGACCGTGCGTCTTCTTTCGCGCGAGCTTCCGTCCGAGACAACTCTGATTGGATTCGCGGGCGCACCCTGGACCGTGGCGACCTACATGATCGCAGGTCGGGGAACTCCGGATCAGGGGCCAGCGCATGCGCTGCGCGAAGAAAACACAGCGCTGTTCGAGGCGCTGCTGGATCAGATCACAGCGGCCACGATCGAATACCTGTCCGCTCAGATCGAAGCCGGCGCCGAGGTTGTCAAAATCTTTGATAGTTGGGCGGGGTCATTGAAGGGGGACGCGTTCCAGAAATACGCCGTTGAACCCTGCCGCGTGATCACCGACGCCGTAAAGGCCCGCCATCCAGGTATCCCAGTCATCGGTTTCCCTAGGGAAGCAGATCAGGGTTACGTCGGTTTCGCGAAAGCCACGGGTGTGGATTGTGTCGCGCTGGATAACTCCGTATCGCCTGAATGGGCTGCTGAAAACGTGCAAGCTGATGGGTGTGTACAGGGCAATTTGGCCTCATCGCATATGGTCACCGGTGGCCAGGCGCTGGTGGATGATACATGTCGGATTGTCGAGGCCTTCTCGAACGGACCGCATATTTTCAACCTAGGGCACGGGATTACGCCAGATGCAGATCCAGAGAATGTTCAGCTTATGATCGATACGGTGCGCAGGCAGTAAACGCGTGAGGGGGCCAGCCCCCTCTTGGCCTGCGACCAATTCACCCCCGAGGTATTTTCAGCCAGATGAAGCAGGCGGGAGGTCGTTTAGAATTTCCTGTGTGTGTTCTCCGCGTTTAGGGCTGGGTTGAGGGTGCCAGTTGTAGGTTGAGAACCTTGGGGCCGCCGCTGCTTGGGGTATCTCGTCGTGGTCGATCCACGTTTGGCGTGCCGCGTTCATGGGATGACCCTGCGCCTCTTGCGGGCTTAGGACCGGCGCAACACAAGCATCTGTATTCTGGAATAGCGCGGCCCATTCGTCGCGCGGTTTCTGCGCAAATATTTCCTTCATCCGCTCTGTCAGGTGGGGCCACGCGGATTGTTCATATTGCTGAGCGAATTCCGCATCATCGCTGAGCCCAAGAATTTCGAGAAAGCGAGCATAGAATTTTGGCTCCAGACATTGGACTGATATGAAGCCACCATCGGCGCAGGCATAGGTTCGGCTCCAATGCGGGCCATCCAGCAGGCTTGAGCCTCTTGTATCGGACAGGTTGCCGGTTTGGCGCAGGCTCATCAGCAGGTTCATCATATGGGCCGAGCCATCGTAGATGGCGGCGTCTACCACCGTGCCTTTGTCGGTACTCCGGGCATTCAGAAGCCCGGCGAGCAGGCCCGCGACCAGATACATCGCGCCACCGCCGATATCCCCGACAAGCGTTGCGGGTGTAATCGGTGGTTCGCCGGGTGGGGACGCGTATGACAAAGCCCCCGAAAGTGCGATATAGTTGAGATCATGGCCCGCAGTGTTGGACAAAGGGCTTCGTTGCCCCCAGCCCGTCATCCGACCGTAGACCAATTTCGGGTTGATCTGATGGCAGTCCTCCGGTCCCAACCCAAGCTTTTCCATCACGCCAGGGCGAAATCCTTCGATCAGCGCATCTGCAGTCGCGATCAGGCGTTTCGCTATGCTTAGATCCCGTGAGTCCTTGAGATCCAGAGCAATGGATCGCTTACCTCGGTCCAGAAGGGAACGCTCGGGCATTCCGGGGGTAATCGCAGACCCCTTGCGATGTATGGTAATGACGTCAGCACCCATATCCGCCAGCAACATGGCAGCGAAAGGGCCCGGGCCGAGCCCCTCGACTTCGACGATACGAATTCCGTTCAGCATGGGTCCCTCCTGTGGTGCAGGGTTTCTGCATGACGGTGTGAATGCAAGCGTAGAGTTACCCCGGCCCGTGCAATTGGGTTGCTTGCATAGGCATTTCAGGGCTAGGTCTATTTTGGTCTGCCGTAGGTATGAAAGAGGTTCTCGGATGCAGTTAAGCGATACCCGCGAAATTCAGGCACCACCTGCCGACGTTTATTCTGCCTTGCTGGACCCCGAAGTGCTGAAAGCATGCATCAGCGGTGCACAAGAAATCACAGGCGACCCGGCTGAGGGGTATAATGCGATTGTGGTGCAAAAAGTTGGTCCCGTTAAGGCGACCTTCAAAGGCACCGTTACCATGTCGGACATGATTGAACCGAAACGTCTGACCATCGCGGGTGAGGGCAAGGGTGGGGCGGCAGGCTTTGCCAAAGGCAGTGCGAATGTGACGTTCGAGCCCGGTGAGTCTGGTGGCACTGTCCTGACCTATGAGGTTGATGCCAAGGTGGGCGGTAAATTGGCGCAGCTGGGCAGCCGCCTGATCGATGGATTTGCCAAGAAGATGGCCGACCAGTTCTTTGCCAATCTGCAAGAGCATTTCGAAGGCCCGCCACGGGAAGACGAAGACGCCGGAGAAGAAGCCAAAAAGGGGTGGTTGGGTCGTCTGACCGGACGAGACTAAGCCCTGCATACATGCGCATGACACTGTGCGGAATTGGACTGTTCCCTGATGGTCCACCGCGATAGGTTGCGGGACCAGAACGAGGGAACGCATGACCACCATTTTGTCCATCCGCGATTTGCGGAAATCCTACGCTGATGGTTTTGAGGCGCTGAAAGGCGTGTCTCTGGACATTGAAGAAGGTGAGATTCTTGCGCTGTTAGGCCCCAATGGTGCTGGTAAAACAACACTGATTTCCACCGTTTGCGGCATCACCACTCCGACTTCCGGTTCGGTGACAGTGGGTGGATATGATATCCAGACCGAGTTTCGCGCGGCCCGCAAGATGATCGGTCTAGTGCCGCAAGAGATCGCTCTAGAGCCGTTTGAGAAGGTTTGGAACACCGTCCGCTTCTCACGTGGGCTGTTCGGTCATGGCAGTGACAATGCCCGGATTGAGGTGATACTGCGCAAGCTGTCCCTTTGGGATAAGCGCCGCAATGCAATCAAGGAACTGTCTGGCGGCATGAAACGCCGTGTGCTGATTGCCAAGGCTCTGGCCCATGAGCCGCGCGTGCTGTTTCTGGATGAACCCACTGCCGGAGTGGATGTCGAGTTGCGCAAGGACATGTGGGAAATCGTCGCCGAACTGAAACAGGCCGGCGTCACCATCATCCTGACGACTCACTACATCGAAGAGGCCGAGGCGATCGCTGACCGGGTGGGCGTGATCGACAAGGGTGAGCTTCTGCTGGTAAAGGACAAGGACACTCTGATGGCGCAGATGGGTAAGAAACAGATCGAGGTCATGCTGACCGAGCCTGTTTCGACCATTCCCCAAAGCCTGTCAGAGCATAATCTGACACTTAATGGCGCCGGGGATGCGTTGATCTATACCTACGACACCCATGCCGAACGTACCGGGATCACCACCCTTCTCAACGATGTGGCGCAGGCCGGGCTGGTATTGCGCGACGTTCAGACCCGTCAGTCGAGCCTGGAAGAGATATTCGTCAACCTCGTGTCCGGAGAACCCGCATGAACTGGTCCGCGATTGCCGCCATCTACCGGTTCGAAATGGCCCGGTTCTTCCGCACTCTTGCGCAGAGCTTTTTGTCGCCGGTGCTGTCGACCTCTCTTTATTTCGTGGTGTTTGGCACCGCGATTGGTAGCCGTATTCAGGAGATCGAGGGCGTCTCGTACGGTGCTTTCATCGTGCCCGGCCTCATCATGCTGTCGGTGGTGATGCTGTCGATCTCGAACGCATCTTTCGGAATCTATTTCCCCAAGTTTTTGGGTACGATTTACGAGCTGTTGTCGGCCCCGGTCAATTTTATTGAGATTGTGATCGGATATGTGGGCGCGGCGGCAACCAAAGCGTTGTTCGTGGGTCTTGTCATTCTGGCCACCGCGACGTTCTTCGTCGACATTCGCATAGAACACCCCTTTGCCATGGCGGCGTTCCTGATCCTGTCTTGCCTTAGTTTTTCGCTGCTGGGATTTATCGTGGGGATCTGGGCCGGGAATTTTGAGCAGATGTCGCTAGTCCCTCAACTTGTCGTGACGCCCCTGATCTTTCTGGGTGGAACGTTCTATTCGATCTCGATGCTGCCGCCCCTCTGGCAGACGATCACGCTGTTCAACCCTGTAGTCTACCTGATTTCAGGCTTTCGCTGGTCATTCTACGGTATCGCCGATGTGCCTATTTTCTGGAGCCTTCTGGCCATACTGGCCTTCACCGGAATCTGCCTTGCGATCATCGGTTGGATATTCAAAACCGGCTGGCGTATCCGCAGCTAGGGCGTTGCATTTTTGCCCATCAGGTGTGTGAAATTGGTTCACGTCGCGTTTATGGCGCTTCGGGTCTCTTGTTTACGGCCTCGGCGCGCTCTACATCGGCTTCCATGAAACTCAGCCTGCCCTTCATGAAAAAGCAGCCATTGGTGGCCGTCGTTCGCCTGTCCGGTGCTATCGGAATGGCCGGTCGCGGGTCGATGAATGCCACTGCCTTGGCACCGGTTCTGGAAAAGGCCTTTCGCAAAGGCAAACCTGCCGCCGTCGCGCTTGAGGTCAATTCGCCGGGTGGATCGCCTGTCCAAAGCTCATTGATTGGCGCGCGTATCCGGCGTCTGGCCGAAGAACTTGATATCCCTGTCTATGCCTTCGTTGAAGATGTGGCCGCCTCGGGCGGATACTGGCTGGCGGCGTCGGCAGATGAAATTTGGGCTGATGACAGTTCGGTTCTGGGATCAATAGGCGTGATCTCTTCGGGGTTCGGTGCGCATGTCTTTCTGGCGCGTCAGGGCATTGAAAGACGGGTGCACACGGCGGGTCAGTCGAAATCAATGCTTGACCCGTTTACCCCCGAAAAGAAAGAAGACGTGGCACGTCTCAAGGGGTTGCTGGGTGATATCCACGGGAACTTCATCGATCACGTGAAATCTCGCCGAATCGGCAAGTTGGATACCAGCGCTGATCTGTTCAATGGCGAGGTTTGGCTGGCGCGTCGCGCGCAAGAGCTGGGCCTGATCGACGGGATCGCGCATTTGAAGCCCAAAATGCAGGAAAAGTTTGGCGATAAGGTCAAATTCCGCCGCTACGGCCTGCGTAAGCCGATCTGGTCGCGCTTTGGGGCCTCGATGGCGCAGGATGCCATCGCCGGGCTTGAGGAGCGCGCTGCCTATGCGCGTTTCGGGCTGTGACGTGATCATTAAGATCGTCACCCTGTTTTTGGTTGCCATGGGCGTTCTGGCGATGTTCGGTAAGCTGCGCTTTCCGGGCCAGAAACGGCTGAGCTCGGCCAAATGCCCCCGCTGTGGGCGCTTTCGGATCGGCAAAGGCCCGTGTCCTTGCGATAAAGGAGGCCGTGGATGACGGCGTGGCTGTTCTCTGCTCTCGGGCTGCTGATCCTGCTGTTGGCAGGGGATGCGTTGGTGCGCGGGGCGGTGAACCTCAGCCTGCGACTGGGCGTCCCTGCTCTGATCGTCAGCCTGACCATCGTGGCCTTTGGTACCTCGGCGCCCGAGCTGCTGATTGCGATCAGCGCTATCAAGGAAAACGCACCGGGTATTGCGTTGGGCAACGTGGTGGGATCGAACACGGCGAATATACTGCTGGTGCTGGGCTTGCCAGCACTGCTGGCGACGCTGCACACCAGCGAATGCAACAGCCGCAAGAATTACCTTTTCATGCTGATCGCTTCGGTCCTGTTTATCGGGCTGGCCTTTTGCGGAGTCTTTAATCTGATCAGCGGGGCCATCCTGCTTACAGCGTTGGCCTTGGTCCTCGCCAATGCCATTCGTGAGGCGCACGCCCATCGCAAAGCCTGCGGTGAAGCCTGTGCTGAAGACGACGAGTTGGAAAGTCTTGAGGAAGCAGACCCCGACATGCCCTACTGGAAGGTAGCGGTCTATTTGATCCTCGGTCTGGTTGGCTTGCCAATGGGCGCACATTTGCTGGTGGAAAATGCAACCATGATTGCCCAGCATTACGGTGTGAGTGATACGGTGATCGGCCTCACCCTGATCGCGGTTGGCACGTCATTGCCGGAACTGGCCACAACAGTCATGGCGGCATTGCGCCGGCAGGCGGATGTCGCGCTGGGCAATGTTATCGGATCGAACATGTTCAATCTGTTGGCTATTGTTGGTATCGCAACCCTGTTTGGAAATATTCCGGTCGATCCTGAATTTCTGCGATTCGATCTGTGGGTGATGCTGGGCTCTTCACTGTTGTTGGCCCCGTTTGTCTTCTTCAAGCAGGACATTACGCGTATCTGGGGTCTGATTCTGACACTGCTCTATGTGTTCTATATTGCGATCCTGTTAGCCTGACCTACCAAGGGAGAGAGCTTATGAGCCGAGCACTGGTGACCGGCGCCGGTAAACGCCTTGGCCGCGCCATGGCGCTTTATCTGGCGCAACGGGGGATGGATGTGGCGATCCATTATGCCAGCTCAGAACAGGCGGCGCAGGAAACCGTGACCGAGGTTCGGGCGTTGGGCCGCGCCTCAATTGCGCTGCAGGCTGATCTGTTGGATGAGAGCCAGGTCAGCACATTGTTGCCCCGCGCCGCCAGCGCGCTGGGTGGGCCGATCACCTGTCTGGTCAACAACGCCTCAATCTTTGAATACGATAACATCCACACAGCGACCCGCCAAAGCTGGGACCGGCACCTCGACAGCAATCTGCGTGCACCATTTGTCTTGACGCAGGCTATGGCCGAACAGGGATTGCAGCCGGAACTGGATGATCAAAAAGAGCCGCAGGCCGTTGGTCTGATCGTGAACATGGTAGACATGCGGGTGCGCAAGCTGACCCCGGAATTCATGTCATACACGATTGCAAAGATGGGTTTGTGGGCCCTGACCCAGACGGCAGCGCAGGCCCTGACACCCGCGATCCGCGTGAACGCGATTGGCCCGGGGCCGACTCTGCAGGGTCATCGGCAAAGCGATAAGCACTTTAGCGCGCAGCGCCAGAACACAATTCTGGAGCGTGGGGCAAACCCATCCGATATCACGGCTGCACTGGGGTACTTTCTGGATGCACACGCTGTCACCGGCCAGTTGTTATGCGTCGATGGTGGGCAGCACCTGGGCTGGCAAACGCCGGATGTTCTGGGCGTAGAATAGACATAACGGCTGCAAGTTTTACACCGCTCTCATTCCTGTTATTGGAGCGTTACAAAAATGTCTTAATTTTCATAGACTTGTCGCAAGTAGGAAAAAGTTTAGTTAAAAAACAATAGCTTAATAAAGTGCCTATTTTTTGTGCAGATCAACGAATAGGCAAGGATTCAAGGGAAAACCGCCATGCGTCAAAAGTTATCTGCACAGTTATCCACAGAAATCGTGGATTTGTTTTCTCTTGATCTGAGGGGCACAAGATTGCAGCCATGGTCAGAGAATCATATCTCAGTCCCATGACCGCCAGCACCGAACCAAACTCATCGACACAATCCACCGGATACGCCTGTGTCCAGCGTTATGTAAAAACGCTGGACAATTCGCCCGGCGTATATCGGATGCTGGATGGGGACAGCCGGGTTCTGTATGTGGGCAAGGCACGTAACCTCAAGGCGCGGGTGTCCAACTATGCGCGCCCCGGCCATTCGGGGCGGATCGAACGCATGATCGCCGCAACTGCCTCGATGATGTTCCTGACCACGCGGACCGAAACCGAGGCGTTATTGCTTGAGCAGAACCTGATCAAGCAGCTCAAGCCCAAGTACAATGTTCTGCTGCGTGACGACAAAAGCTTTCCAAACATTCTGGTTGCCAAGGATCATGCCTTTCCGCAGATCAAAAAGCATCGCGGCGCTAAGAAAGAAAAGGGCGCCTATTTCGGCCCATTCGCCAGCGCGGGTGCGGTGAATCGGACGCTGAACCAATTGCAGAAAGCATTCTTGCTGAGGAATTGTTCGGATTCGATGTTCGACGGCCGAACACGGCCCTGTCTGCTCTATCAAATCAAGCGTTGCTCCGGGCCGTGTGTCGGTTTGATTTCCGAGGCGGACTACTGCGAAAGCGTTAAGGATGCCGAACGGTTCCTGTCAGGCCGATCCACCAAGGTGCAGGAAGATCTGGCAGCGCAGATGATGGCCGCGTCTGAGGCGATGGAGTTCGAGCGCGCCGCCGGTCTGCGCGATCGTATCCGGGCGCTGACGCAGGTGCAGACCTCGCAGGGCATCAATCCCCGCAGCGTGGCCGAGGCGGATGTGATCGGTCTTTATATGGATAGTGGGCAGGCCTGCGTGCAGGTGTTCTTCATCCGGGCCAACCAGAACTGGGGGAACAAGGACTTCTTTCCACGGGTGGGGCCTGATGTGTCCCCGGCCGAGGTGATGGAGGCGTTCCTGGGCCAATTCTACGACAACAAGGAACCACCCCGACAATTGATCCTGTCTGATGCGATCGAAAATGCTGATCTGATGCAACAGGCGCTGTCGGAAAAGGCCGGGCGCAAGGTGGAAATCCTGGTGCCCCAGCGTGGGGAAAAGCAGGAACTGATTGCAGGCGCCTTGCGCAATGCACGTGAATCGCTGGCCCGGCGGATGTCAGAAAGCGCCACACAGGCCAAGCTGCTGCGCGGCGTGGCAGAGGCCTTCGATCTGGAGAATCCGCCAACCCGGATCGAGGTCTATGACAATTCACATATTCAGGGCACCAACGCGGTGGGCGGTATGATCGTCGCGGGCCCCGAAGGGTTCATGAAGAATGCTTATCGCAAGTTCAACATCCGGGGAGGCGACCTGACCCCCGGCGATGATTTCGGCATGATGAAAGAGGTCCTGAGCCGCCGCTTTACTCGCTTGCAAAAGGAAGACCCTGATCGTGTTATAGGCCTGTGGCCGGATCTGCTGTTGATCGATGGTGGGGCCGGGCAGGTGAGTGCAGTGCATGAGATCATGCTGGCCCACGGGGTCGAGGATATCCCGATGGTTGGTGTCGCCAAAGGTGTGGATCGCGACCACGGCAAGGAAGAGTTCCACCGCGTCGGCCAGCGCCCCTTCGCGTTAAAACGTAACGACCCGGTGCTGTACTTCATCCAGCGTCTGCGGGATGAAGCGCACCGTTTTGCCATCGGCACCCATCGCGCCAAGCGCGCTAAAGCGGTTGGCGCAACTCCGCTAGATGAAATCCCGGGGGTCGGGGCCGCGCGCAAACGGGCCTTGTTGGCTCATTTTGGCAGCGCCAAGGCCGTGAGCCGCGCCAATCTCGCAGACCTGAAAGCTGTCGAGGGGATTTCAGCCGGGTTGGCGCAGAAGGTCTATGACTTCTTTCACGACAAGAGCTAGGCCATCCGCCCCCGCCAGAGGATATAAAGCCCCGAGGCCACGATCAATGCGCTGCCGATCCACATGGTCTGATCCAGTTGCTCTCCGAACAGGAAAACGCCAAGCCCGATTCCGAACAGCAGTCTGGAATAGCGAAACGGCGTCACTGACGAAACTTCACCCGTCCGCATGGCCTTCATCAGGGAGGTATAAGCCAATGTCCCAAGGACGACAGCAGCGGCGATCAGCATAACGCTCTGGGTGGTCAGCGCCGCCATTGGCGCACCTTCCCATGATCGGTACAATAATCCCGCAACGATGATTGACAGAAAGCCGTAAAACCCAAGCACGTCGCTGCCCAATGTCGCCGGTGCCGCACGGCTGGCCAGATCGCGACCCGCAAATCCCAACATTCCCAGCACGGCCAGAATAGACAGCGCTGAAAAGCTCTGACCCGTAGGGCGAATGATGATGACCACACCGATCAATCCGATCAGAATCGCGCTCCAGCGTCGCCAACCGACAGTTTCGCCAAAGAACAGCGCCGCTCCGGCGACCACGACCAGCGGCGTGGCTTGCAGAATTACAGTCGCTGATGACAGCGGGGTCAGGGCGATCGCAACCAGATAGAACATTCGCCCGAATACTTCGAAAACCACACGGACCTTCATCGGACGGGACAGGACGTCGGGGTGAAACAAGCGCCCGCCGCGCAAGGCTACGACAGAGGCAAAGATCACCGCGCCGCCTGTGCCGAACAAAATCAATACCTGCCAAACGGGCAAAGCGGCAGAGGCGCCTTTCAGCAATGCATCCTCAAGCGCGAACAAGGCCATGGCAGCGATCATCCAACCGCTGCCGACGAGGTTCGACCGGGAATCTGTGTGAATGTTCGTTGTCATGTCTGTGCTGGCGCTTTCTGACTGGGCCGCTCGACAATCTGAAGGCAAAGCCTGCCGGCGCCAAGACGTATCTGGTTGCGGGGTTGCGATTGCGACGCTTTGACCCGAAGCGCACCAAATGCCCGTATCCGGTCAGTTTTTTGCGACCCCGCCTTTTCTGTCCCGGACGGGCGATGTAGGGTCCGGGCCATGAACTGGAACCTGCCGAATATACTGACCGTTCTGCGCCTTGTGGCTGCACCCGGTCTTGCCGTGATGTTTCTGTATTTCACGCGACCCTACGCGGATTGGTTTGCGCTGATCCTGTTTCTGTCTGCGGCCATAACTGATTGGTTCGACGGCTATCTGGCACGGGCTTGGTCGCAAGAAACCAAGATCGGTGCCATGCTGGACCCGATCGCGGACAAGGCGATGGTGGTGATCGCGCTCATGATTCTGGTCGGGTACTCGGCCGAGCACTGGACGCCCTGGCTGGTGCTGCCTGCCACCGTGATCCTGTTTCGCGAAGTTTTTGTGTCGGGCCTGCGGGAATATCTGGGCGATGTGGCCGGCACTTTGAAAGTGACGAAGCTGGCCAAGTGGAAAACCACGGCGCAGATGGTCGCGATCGCGGTCCTGTTCTCGCAGGGGATATTTGAACATTACTTCGTGATGGCTACGTTTGGCATGGATGCCACGACAATTGATCAGGTACTGACGGGTCAGGTGGAAGATCTGAACCACATGCGTTGGCAACTTGAAGGCATGTTCTGGTCGGGCCGTATCGGGCTGTGGCTGCTCTGGATCGCAGCCACACTGACATTGATCACCGGCTATGACTATCTGCGGAAAGCCATGCCTCATTTGAAGGAGAGCTAACGGATGGATGTGCTGTATTTTGCCTGGGTCCGCGAACGCATCGGCCTGCCGAAAGAAAAGGTTGAGACGCAAGCAGCAACCGTCTCTGATCTGGTCGCAGAACTGAGTGCGCGTGAGGATCGCTATGCTGCGGCATTCGCCGATCTGTCCGCCCTGCGCGTCGCGCTGGATCAGGAGCTTTCGGACTTTGACGCTCCGTTGGTGGGGGTGCGCGAGGTTGCGTTTTTTCCGCCCATGACCGGTGGCTAAAATGCGTATCCTGGTGCAGGAGGCTCCGTTCGATCTGGGTGCCGAGGCAAATGCGTTTGCCGCAGGTGATGGTGCAAATGGCGCCATCGTGACCTTCACCGGTGTCGTGCGCGACCTGACAACCGGCGATCTGGACGTCATGGAGATCGAACACTATCCCGGCATGACCGAACGTGCGCTGACCAAGATTGCGCAAGAAGCAATGGATCGCTGGGCGTTGGGGGACGTTCTGGTGATCCACCGCCACGGGCGCCTTGCTGCGGGTGATCGGATCATGATGGTTGCCACCGCTGCACCCCATCGCAAGGACGCGTTTGAGGCGGCGGAGTATCTGATGGACTACCTCAAATCCCGCGCGCCGTTCTGGAAGAAAGAAATCACCAAATCCGGCGAGGAATGGGTCGCGGCCAAGGACGAGGACGAGGACGCGCTGACTCGGTGGTAGGTCAATCAGTCGGCGTTGTTGATCCGACCGCGCAATTCCTCGGCTTCCTGCCGCGCTGCGCGTAATCCATCCATTGCCGCATTCAGTTCAGCCTCGGTCTGCGTTAGCTGATTGGTCAGCTCTGCTTCGCGCTGTTGCAGATAGGTGATCGCCTGATCACGGGTTTCCTCGGCCTCGTGCAACTCCTGACTCATCCGATCCAGATCAGCCACGTCGCTTTGACGGACGCGGGACAGACGATGAGCCAGCCAGTTGGCAAACCAGCCCATGCAGAATGCTGCGAACAGGATGATTGCGGTGGCGATTACGAATTCGATTCTGTTCACTTTACTGGTCCTCTGTGCCCGCATCTGGGGCATCGGCGTTCGGTGTTTCTGTTTCTGCTTCCAAGGCCTCAAGCCCGGTCTCGGTATTGGCCGTTGGTTCAGGCCGGATCAGGTGAAAGTCGATCCTGCGGTTTTCTTCGCGACCTTCCTCGGTTTCATTGTTTGCGATGGGTTGTGTTTCACCGTAGCCGACGGCTGAAAAGCTCGAGGTCGGCACGCGCCGACCGCGCAGCTCGTTCAGAATCGACTGCGCGCGCGCTTGGCTGAGCTGCTGGTTCATCTCCTCGCGGCCCTGACTGTCGGTATGGCCCTGAATCTCTAACCGGATTGGGCCGCATTCACGCAGGATGTCGGCGATCTGGTTCAGCGCCTCGCGCGAATCGGAGGCCACGGTTGCTGATCCAGGCTCGAATGCAATTTTGCCGCTTTTCTGAATTTCGGCGATCCGCTCTTCGCAGACCTCCGGATCAGGGGAGGCATCCTGGGGTGCAGGGGGGTCTACATAGGTGATCGACAGGCTGAATTCCTGCGCATCCCCCAGCTTGTCCGACAGCAGCCCGGCAATCCGTGCCTTTGCTTCAGGGTCATGACTGATGCCCGTCAGCGAAACGTCGTCCGGAGTGACCGTCAATGCACCGTTGTGCAGATGTGCCAAAGCATCCAGCCCGGCCAGAACACGCACCGGCCAATCGGCAGGTAGGTCCTGAACCACCCGAGTGGCGGTGTAGACCTGTGCTGAGCCAAAGGCAGCGCGGGCGAAACTGTCGGTCATATCGCGCAGGGTTTCGTCACTTACCCGGCCACGCAGTTGCACCAGACCCTCGGGGCTGAGCGTGGCGCTGAATTCGACGGGTCCTGCAGCGTCATCCGGTTCCGCTTCGGGCAGAACGGCATGCAGGACAAATACATCGGGAAGAGAGTTCTCTAACTCTCCTACGATGCGATCGAACAGCAATGGGTTTGCATCCTGAGCAGCGACCAAAGTTATGTCGGCATCCGACATGGTGATCGACCCCTGCCCAAGTTCGGACAGCGCGCGGATGCTCAGCTGAGCCGCGTTGGGCCAGCGGGGCGAAGGGACGCCCAGCCCGATCGTGCAGGAATAGGGTCCGGTCAGACCAGCCTCGCGCGCGGATGCAATGATGAGATCGCGGGCCTCTTCGCTCTGGGCCGAACATGCGTCGAACTGGCCGCCATCCTCGTTTATCAGATAGCGCAGGGTAAACGGAGTGATCACCGGGCGGGGCGCCGAGATTGAAAGACCGATTCGCAGGCCCGGCGGTGCGGCGCGGCTCAGGCGCTGCTCCAACCGGTCCTTTTCCTGCTGGCTGTCCGCGATGGCCGTGATGCGCACCAACCCCGGGCTGGCCGAAATCTTGGCGCGCGGCAGGTCAAACAGTGCCTTGATCGCATAGTCGATGGCCTGATCCCAGCCCTTGGGTTTGGGGTAGTCGGCGCTTTCCATCAGGTCCGATACGGGTGAGTCCCGATCAAGCCGTTGCAGTCTGTCCTTCAGGTCTTCACGATCCAGGCTAGCGGGCACCAGCCCGATGATTGAAATGCCGCTGTCATTGCGCAAAATCTCGGCTGAAAAGCGCGGCGGGGTCAGGTCGGCTGTTGGGGCGACCTCCATCTCGTCGATCACGCGCGAGGTGTCGACTTCGGTCCCCGCGGCGGTAAGGGCGTTGAACCGAGTGGCCTCATCGGGTGCGATGCCGGTCAGGACAACGCGCAGCCCGTCGGATTCGACCTCGGCCCAATCGTGCCCTTTCAGATTCAGTGCCCGCCGCACTGCCAATTCTGAGGCATCTTCGATCTTGCTGACGGAAAACCCTGCGGCCACCAGCGACAACACGGCAGAGACTGCAAAAATCAACGCAACGGCGATGGGGTAGGGCAGGCGCATGGGCGGGATCGAGACTCCTCGGGCGGTTGGTTCCGGACTCATACAGAGCCCGGCTCAGAGGTGCAATCAGAGCAACAGGGCGACGCAAAGGAAGATCAGCGGAATCAGGCCGGTGTCCCGGTTGGCGCGGAAAAGCTGCAGCAATTTGGTGTTGTCCTCGGTGTCCAGTCCGCGCAGTTGCCAGGTCATGTGCCAGCCCATTGCCCAGGGTCCGCCAAGGGCAACGACCAAAGCGAGAACTGAAGCTTCGGGCAATGCAGCATCGACAATCGCAAAACCCATCAGACTGACCGTGCCAACCAGAAAATACTTGAGCCACCGGGCCGTATCGGTACCAAACAGCCGGGCAGTGGATTTGATGCCGATCAGTTCGTCATCCTCGGCGTCCTGATGGGCATAGATGGTGTCATAGAACAGCGTCCAGGCAATCCCTGACAGGTAGAGAGTTATCGCAGGCCATCCCACGGTGCCGGTATGGGCTGTCCAGGCCAGCAACGCACCCCAGTTGAAGGCCAACCCAAGAAATGCCTGCGGCCACCATGTGAAACGTTTTGCAAACGGATAGATCGTAACCGGCAACAGCGACAGGACCCCCATTGCGATGGCGGCGCGATTGAATGTCAGGAGAATCACCAATGCCAACAGGCATTGCAGCACCATCCAGAACACGGCCTGACGCACGCTGACCTGACCGGATGGAATCGGGCGCGACCGGGTGCGCTCAACTTTTCCGTCAAACTCACGATCTGTGATGTCGTTCCAGGTACATCCGGCGCCGCGCATCAGGAACGCACCGATGGCGCAGCCAATTGCGATCCAAAGATCCTCCCACCGGGGCGTGCCATCGCTGAGCATAGCCAGTGCCAGGCCCCACCAGCAGGGAATCAGCAGCAGCCATGTGCCAATGGGTCGATCAGCCCGGCTGAGCCGCAGGTAGGGGCGGGCAAAGGCAGGCGCGTAAGTGTCGACCCAGTTGCCGCTTACGGCATCGGCGACTTGACCGTCTGGTGTTGGGGCATTGCCTTGCATATGTAAGGTCTCATGAATGCGAAGATCAGACTGTATGTAGAGCACCCTTTGGGTTCGGGGCAATCGGTTCCTTTGACGCGTGAGCAGGCGCATTATCTGTTTGGTGTCATGCGCCTCTCGGTTGGGGGGCGTATCGCTCTGTTCAATGGCAGCGATGGCGAATGGATTGCCGAGGTGGCTGAGGCAGGCAAGCGGGGCGGTGCTCTGTCCTGCGTTGTGCAATCGAAGCCCTTGCAGCTACCGCCTGATCTGTGGCTGCTTTTTGCTCCGATCAAAAAGGCCCGTACCGATTTCATCGTTGAAAAAGCAGCCGAAATGGGCGCGGCGCGGATCATGCCTGTCCAGACCGAGTTCACGAATTCCGAACGTATCCGGCAGGATCGCCTGCAGGCCCATGCGGTCGAAGCGGCGGAGCAATGCGGCGGCACCTTTGTGCCCGAAGTCACCGATCTGCAGCGTCTGGATCGCGTTCTTGCCGCTTGGCCCGAATATCGCCAGTTAATGTTCTGTGACGAGGCTGAGGTTGGTGCAGCACTGAAGTTGGCCGAGAACGAGAAGGGTCGGCCTTGGGCGATTCTGATTGGCCCGGAAGGCGGGTTTTCCGAGCCGGAGCGCAAGCGTCTGAAAGCCTTACCCTATGCTCATGTGGTCAGTCTCGGGCCGCGTGTACTGCGTGCCGATACGGCTGCGGTTGCCGCGATGACAATGTGGCAGCAGGCGCTGGGGGACTGGTTGTGACGTGGCGACCGGCTACGCAGTCAGACCTGCCGCAGATCGACGCGTTTTTGTTCTGGCACATTCAGACTTCGATGTTTCCATTGGCCAATCTGCGCGACTATGGCTTGTGCGGCAACGATCTGCGGGCGTTGAATGTCTGGGTATTGGGTGACAGGCCGCGCGCTGTCTTTTCCATCACAAACGAGGGCATGGTGTTGCCGCAATGCCCGCAATGTTCCGACGAAGAGCTCAGGGATGCGATTGCGCTCATCCAGGGGCGCGCACTGTTTGGCATTGCCGCCGAGGCCACTCAGGCCCGCCGGATCATGCATCTTGCGGGTTGGGAGGATCGGCCGGCCACCCTGAACAGCGACGAGCCGGGGTTCTCGCTGTCGTTGGACCATCTTCAAGTACCGGATCTACCCGGGGCACAGCTGGTGCCACTTGCCGATGCCGACCGCTCGGTAACCGAAGGGTGGCGGGAAAGTTATCTGATCGAAGCCATGGATTTCGATCCGGCCCGTGCGCAGCATCAGGCGGTAAAAGACGTAACGGCCTATTTTGAGCGTGGGTCACACAGAGCTCTGTTGATAGATGGTGAACCGGTCAGCATGACCGGATTCAACGCGCGCCTGCCTGATGTGGTGCAGATTGGCGGTGTTTATACGCCACCAGAATTGCGCGGGCGGGGCTATGCGCGTTTGGCCGTTGCCCTGCACTTGGCCGAGGCGCGCGCCTCTGGTGTCTCGCGCGCTGTTCTCTTTGCGGCTTCCGATGCTGCGGCACGTGCCTATATATCGATTGGGTTCAGGCCCGCAGGTCGGTATTCGCTGGTCCTGTTCACAAATCCGGAGGACGCAGCATGAGTTTCTTTCGACCCGAAGCAAAACTGGCCCTTTGGCGCTGGCGCGAAGTGATGGTGGCAGGATTTGTCCTGATCCTCGGGCTCAGTTGGATCAGCGGCCCCGGCGGTTTGCTGGGCTGGTTGGGTTGGGTGTTGGTTGCGGTGTCAGCTGCGCTGGCGATCATCGGCATACAGCGCGGGCGGTTTCGTACCGGCGCAGGTGGCCCGGGTGTTGTCACCATAGACGAAGGGCAAATAACATATCTTGGCCCCCTCGATGGCGGAATGATCGCCGCCCGTGAGATTGAGCGCCTAGCGCTCGACCCGACTTCTCGCCCGGCGCTTTGGGTTCTGGACCAGCCGGGGCAGCCGACTCTTCACATTCCGGTGAATGCAGAAGGCGCCGAGGCGCTGTTTGATGTTTTTTCCAGCCTTCCGGGATTGAAAACCGAACAAATGCTCTCGGAACTTAACAGCGGCACGGGTCATCCGGTGGTGATCTGGGAACGAACACCTTCGCGCCCGACGCATCTGCGGCTGCATTGACACTGGCGCGGTTTGCGCTCAGGACTGACCATCTAGACAGACACATCAGGATCGGAGCACGGTTCATGTCCATCCCCCAGTCCGGCGGCGGGCCGATCGAACGCCATGAGCAATTGGCCGAATATCTGGAATCGGGCTGTAAGCCCAAGGAAGATTGGCGCATCGGAACCGAGCATGAAAAGTTTGGCTACTGCAAGG
The DNA here is from genome assembly GCF_900106805.1 of Ruegeria halocynthiae. GTDB lineage: Bacteria > Pseudomonadota > Alphaproteobacteria > Rhodobacterales > Rhodobacteraceae > Ruegeria > Ruegeria halocynthiae. Next base: position 212,398 of record NZ_FNNP01000003.1, on the reverse strand, counting down.
ATACGCTGAAACCCCTGCCGTTCGAAGGCACGCGTTCCATTGTGGCCGTGTTGGAGGGCTTGCGCGACCGTCATGGCTGGGCCGAGGTGCGCGAATCCGGGCATCTGATCGGGCTTGAGAAAGACGGGGCCAATGTCAGCCTCGAACCCGGCGGCGCGCTGGAACTTTCCGGTGCTCCGCTGGAGACGATCCATGAGACCTGCGATGAGGTGAACGTGCACCTGCGCGAGGTGAAGGATATCGCCGATGAGATCGGTGTCGGCTTCATCGGTCTGGGCGCCGCTCCGATCTGGACCCATGACGAGATGCCGTTGATGCCAAAAGGCCGCTATCGGCTGATGAACGACTATATGGAAAAGGTCGGCACCATGGGCCGCGCAATGATGCGGCGCACCTGCACGGTTCAGGTCAATATCGACTTTGGGTCCGAGGCCGACATGGTGCAGAAACTGCGCGTCGCTCTGGCTCTGCAACCTGTCGCCACGGCGCTGTTCGCGAATTCCCCGTTCCTCGAGGGCAAGGTCAACGGTCAGAAAAGCTGGCGCAGCTATATCTGGCGGCATCTGGATGATGCGCGCACGGGTATGCTGCCCTTCGTGTTCGATGAAGGCTTCGGGTTCGAAGCATATGTGCAATACGCGCTCGATGTGCCGATGTATTTTGTTTACCGCAACGGTGAGTACATCAACGCGCTGGGCATGTCGTTCCGCGACTTCCTGCAAGGCAAGCTGCCTGCGTTGCCCGGTGAAACACCTACCCTATCCGATTGGGCCGATCACCTGACCACAGCCTTCCCCGAAGCGCGGATCAAGAAATTCATGGAAATGCGCGGTGCCGATGGTGGCCCTTGGCGCCGCCTGTGCGCGCTGCCCGCCTTTTGGGTCGGTCTGACTTATGACCAAACCGCACTGGATGCCGCTTGGGATCTGGTCAAGGGCTGGGATGCCGAGACACGCGAAGCGCTGCGGGTCGAGGCTGCCAAGGATGGCCTGCAAGCGCAGGTTGGCAACCTCAATATGCATGATTTGGCGCGTGAAGTGGTCTCGATTGCCGAGGCCGGTCTAGCGTCCCGCGCACGTCCCGGCGCTGGTGGTCTGGTGCAGGATGAGACGCATTTCCTGAATGCGCTCAAGGACAGTATCGATACGGGCAAGATTCCGGCGGATGAGTTGCTGGATCACTACAATGGTGACTGGAATGGCGACTTGACCCGGATTTATCCCGAATACAGCTATTGATCCCGACCGTCCTGCTTGCATTCGCGGGGCGGGGCCGATAGCAGGTTGGCGACCAAATTCAGAGGGCGTCATGGACGATCTTAAGGCAAAATATCTGGGGCAGATCGCTGAAGCGGGCGACGAAAATGCGCTTGAGGCGATCCGCGTCTCTGCCGTCGGTAAAAAGGGCGAGGTCGCGCTGAAGATGCGCGAGTTGGGCAAGATGACCCCCGAGGAACGTCAAGTCGCGGGCCCCGCGCTGAATGCCCTGAAGGATGAAATCAACTCGGCGCTTTCCGCCAAGAAAGCAGCCCTTGCCGATGTCGCGCTGGATGAGCGTTTGCGCACTGAATGGCTGGACGTCACCCTGCCAACGCGCCCGCGTCGTCAAGGCTCGATCCACCCGGTCAGCCAGGCGACCGAGGAACTGACCGCGATCTTTGCCGAACTGGGATTCTCCGTCGCTGAAGGGCCTCGGATCGAAACCGACTGGCACAACTTTGACGCTCTGAACATTCCCGGCCACCACCCGGCGCGGGCCGAGATGGACACGTTCTATATGCACCGTGCCGAGGGCGACGAGCGCCCGCCGCATGTGCTGCGCACCCATACTTCGCCCGTTCAGATCCGCTCGATGGAGAAACAGGGCGCGCCGATCCGTATCATTTGTCCGGGCGGCGTCTACCGCGCCGATTATGACCAGACCCACACGCCGATGTTCCATCAGGTCGAAGGGCTGGCCATCGACAAGGACATCTCGATGGCGAACCTGAAATGGGTTCTGGAAGAGTTTGTGAAAGCGTTCTTCGAAGTCGACGATGTCGAACTGCGATTCCGCGCCTCGCACTTCCCGTTCACTGAGCCATCGGCCGAGGTCGATATCCGCTGTTCCTGGGATAACGGTCAGCTGAAGATCGGCGAGGGCGACGACTGGATGGAGATTCTGGGCTCGGGCATGGTCCACCCCAAGGTGATCGCCGCCGGTGGGATTGACCCGGATGTCTATCAGGGCTTTGCCTTTGGCATCGGCATCGACCGTCTGGCGATGTTGAAATACGGCATTCCGGATTTGCGGGCGTTCTTTGACAGCGATCTGCGCTGGCTGCGGCACTATGGGTTTGCGGCGTTGGATATGCCGAACCTGCATGGTGGTTTGTCGCGGTGACTATAACCTCTTCGGAAATTTTCGAAGGGGTTAATGCTGTTGCGCAGCTCGGAATGGCTGTGGTGGTGGGGCTTGGAGTCTGGATCGCATATAAGCAGCTCCATTCCTGGAAAGATCAAGTCGCGTATCAAAAGCGTTCGGAAGCTGCGGAGAACCTGTTATCCAAAGCCATCTATGTGTCCGATGAAATTCGGGCCTTGCGATCTCCTTACGACCAGATTCCCATAGATAAGGTGGATGACAAGACGTTCGCATTGGAACGTCGCTATAATCGCTTCGTTGAAAAGAATGATTTATTTGAAAATTTGCGAAAAGCTCAGGTTAAAGCTGAAGCTGTCTTGGGAAACGACGAAGTTGGCAAGAAAATCGACGTTCTGTTCCAAGTCAGAAATGAAGTGTTAACGGCTATTGATATGCTCATTTCTGAAGCTCAATCACCATCAACAGGTCCGCGAGATAGAACATTTGAGCAAGAGTTGCGGTGGACGGTTCACGGTACATACTCAGAAAAATATGATCCGCTCGGTATGAGGCAGTTGGAGACCCTGGGCGAACTAAAACAATTACTGAGAAGTGAGATTTCACCCAACTAAGCGCGGAGCAAAGGCCGATAGGCCGCCGCGCTATCGCAAGACCGCTCGTACGGGCTGGCGATTTGTATCCGTAAGCGCCACGCTTGAACGGCACACGGATTTGGCTGGCATAAAGTGACCAGCACAGACCTTTGATCGCCATCCCTCGGTCTGGCGACAACGCGGCTTGTTGAGTTGATCAGACGGGCGCCGGGTGTAGGGTGGGCTTCAGCCCACCATCCGCCGGGTGCCGGGCTGAAGCCCGGCCTACACCAATAAGTTACGTGACAGTGCGGCGCAGGTCGCTAGGCTCCGGCCTATGATCTATCGACTGCTTTTTCTTCTGATGATTGCGACTCCGGCCCTTGCGATGGGGCCGTGGAAATCTGACTGCCACGGCGATACCGCCTGCGAAATCGGTGACCGCTCGTACCATGTGCTGGAACCGGAGGGTTGGGATGGCGAAACGCCTCTGCCTGTGCTCCTGCATTTCCACGGCTGGGCGCGGCAGGGCGATGTGGTGGTGAACCATGAACGCATCGCCGGGGCGACTAAACTGCGCAATGTGCTGTTGGTGGCCCCGAACGGGTTGGGCAAAAGCTGGAACTTCTGGACCGCTGACACCGCAGACGTGCCGTTCGCTGATCGAGTGCTACAGGACGTGGCCAAACGCTATCCCATTGATCCTGAGCGTATCTATGTCTCGGGCTATTCTTATGGCGGCGCGATGGCGTGGCGCTTTGTTTGCCAGTCGGGCAATGACATCGCGGCGCTGCTGGCTGTTGCGGGATCAATCCGCCAGACCGAGGATTGCCCGGAAGCCCCGCGCGAGGTGCGGCACGTGCATGGGCTGGACGATACGGTGATGGATTTTCCCATCGGCCCGGATGGGGATGCGACTTATCCTGTGGCACTGTGGAAAACCAAGTTCAACTGTAACGGTGCAACCCCGCGCGGAGATTGGAGTGTGAAGCCATTCCTGACGCTCAGCCGTGTGGAATGGACCGATTGTGCGCAGGGGCAGGTTGTGCTGGATACGCATCCGGGCGGCCATTTCATCCCCCATGGCTGGATCGGGCGGCAGTTGGATGAACTTTTGGGCCGCACACCTACCTATCCGTGATGCGCAGAGCTTGCACCTCGGTCCATTCTTTGCCATTGCCTGTGCCGACTGGATGTTTGCCGAAAAAGGCCCGCTGCAATGAAATTCACTCTTTCCTGGCTGAAAGACCACCTCGACACCGACGCTTCGGTTGAGGAAATCGCTGAGACCCTGACCGATCTCGGGCTCGAGGTCGAAGAGATCATCAATCCGGCGGACCGGTTGGCGGATTTTACGTTGGGCCAAGTGAAACACGCGGAAAAGCATCCCGATGCCGACAAGCTGCGTGTCTGTACGGTTGAGACCGACGAGGGCGATCTGCAGATCATCTGTGGTGCTCCTAATGCCCGCGAAGGGATCACCGTGGTGGTCTGCAAGCCGGGTATGTATATCCCGGGTCTGGACCTGACAATCAGCGTCGGCAAGATCCGCGGCGTCGAAAGCTTTGGCATGATGGCATCGGAACGCGAGCTGGAACTGTCTGACGAGCATGACGGCATTATCGAGCTGCCCTCGGGTGAAGTGGGCGACCGGTTCGTGGACTGGCTGGCCGAGAATGAACCCTCAAAGGTTGACCCGATGATCGAGATTGCGATCACGCCGAACCGTCCGGATGCGTTGGGCGTCGCAGGGATTGCGCGCGATCTGGCGGCGCGCGGATTGGGCACATTGAAGGTTCGTGATTATGTACCTGTGCCGGGAGATTTCGAAAGCCCGATTAAGGTGACGATTGACGAGGACACGCTGGACGGTGCGCCGCACTTCACTGGGCGTCTGATCAAAGGCGTCAAGAATGGCCCAAGCCCGCAATGGCTGCAGGATCAGTTGAAGGCGATTGGTCTGCGTCCGATCTCGGCCTTGGTGGATATCACCAACTATATGACCTTCGATCACAACCGCCCGCTGCACGTCTTTGATGCGGACAAGGTGCAGGGTAACCTGCGGGTCCATCGTGCGAAGGGCGGCGAAAAGCTCGTTGCACTGGACGAAAAGGAATACACCCTGCAGCCCGGCATGATGGTGATTTCGGACGACAAAGGGCCAGAATCCATCGCTGGCATAATGGGTGGCGAAGAGACCGGTTGTACCGAAGAGACGGTGAACGTCTTCCTCGAAAGCGCGTTCTGGGATCATGTGCAGATTGCTCTGACCGGGCGTGCTTTGAAAATCAATTCGGACGCGCGGTATCGGTTCGAACGCGGTGTTGATCCGGAATACACTCTGGAAGGATTGGAGCACGCGACGCAGATGATCCTGGATATCTGTGGTGGCGAAGCCTCGAATGTGGTTGAGGCGGGCAAAGCGCCGAACCATTCGCGCGCATACAAGCTGGATGCGGCTCGGGTGCAGTCTCTGGTCGGGATGGATATCCCAGAAAGCGAACAGCGGCAAACCCTGACCCGTCTGGGCTTTCGTCTGGATGGTGAGATGGCGCATGTCCCTAGTTGGCGCCCGGACATCATGGGTGAGGCCGATCTGGTGGAAGAAGTCGCCCGGATCGCATCCCTGACGAAGCTGCAGGGTATCCCTCTGCCGCGCACGACGGCGGGTATCCCCAAGCCAGTCATGACGCCGACACAGCGCCGCCAGTCGATGGCGCGTCGCACCTGTGCAGCGCTGGGATACAATGAATGCGTTTCCTATACCTTCATTGATCAGGCGTCAGCGGCTTTGTTCGGTGGCGGTGACGAAGCCACACAGCTGGAAAACCCGATCTCATCCGAGATGAGCCATATGCGCCCCGATCTGCTGCCCGGTCTACTGCAGGCGGCGGCGCGCAATCAGGCGCGGGGTTATGCTGATTTGGCTTTGTTTGAGGTCGGTCCGGTGTTCAACGATGGCGAGCCGGGGGATCAGCAGACGCAGATCACCGGCCTGTTGGTGGGTCGCAGTGGTCCCAAGGATGTGCATGGCGCATCCCGCCCGGTAGACCTGTTCGACGCGAAGGTCGACGCTGAGGCGGTATTGGCTGCCATCGGTGCGCCCGCCAAGGTTCAGATTCTACGTGGTGGCGATGCCTGGTGGCACCCCGGTCGGCACGGCAAAATTTGCCTGGGTCCCAAAAAGGTTCTGGGTGTCTTTGGCGAATTGCACCCGCGCGTGTTGCAGGCGATTGATATCAAGGGCCCGGCGATGGCATTCACTATCTGGCCTGATCAGGTGCCTTTGCCACGTAAGTCGGGGGCAACCCGTTCGGCACTGGAATTGCGTGACCTGCAAGCGGTTGAACGGGACTTTGCCTTCGTCGTCGATGCCGATGTTGAGGCTCTGACGCTGGTGAATGCAGCGGCGGGTGCTGACAAGGCGCTGATCGAGGATGTACGCGTTTTTGACGAATTCATCGGCGGCACCGTAGGTGAGGGTAAGAAATCGCTGGCCATCACGGTTCGTCTGCAGCCCTCGGATCAGACGCTGAAAGAAAAAGACATCGAGGTTGTGGCTGAAAAGATCATCGCCAAGGTCACCAAAGCGACTGGTGGCACGCTGCGCGGATAGCACCTGTTCACAGGTATCTGAACAACGCGCCTGTGGGCGCGTTGTTCATTTCGACAGAAACGCGGCCAACAGATCAAAAACCAAGCGAATGCGCCGACTGGTATGTAGCTCTCGATGCGTTGTAAGCCAGATCGGGAATGTGATCGGCTCCATTTCGGGTATCACACGTTCGACACCAGGTGTGGCATCCCCAACAACCTGAGACATGGGGGCGATTCCAAAGCCTTGCTTTGCGTATTCCCAGGCGACAATTCCGTTTTGCGAACCAAGACGGAAATTTTCATCAGACAGGTTAATGCATAGCGGTTTCAGGTAGGCGATCATCTGGGCGGTGTCGCCGAAGCTGATGAACTCGTGCTGGGAAAGCTCGCCTTTGCAAGTAGGGCGTCCCGCGCGGTTCAGGTATTCGGTAGTGGCGTAAAAATGCCCTGAAGCTTCCTGTACAAGCTTTGCGATGAGATCGGGCTGGTCCGGGCGCACATGCCGGATTGCGATATCCGCCTCGCGCCGCATCAGATCACGGATGTCGTTCGAGGCGATCACATCGATCCGCAGGCGTGGGGCCTGTGTGCGGATCTCACGCAACAGGTCCGGCAGGATGTAGGCGGCCATCACGTCACTGGCCGTGATGCGAACGCTCCCCTCTATCGATTGTGCCTGTCCTGATGCAGCAAGCGAAATGCGGTTGGCGGCCTCACCCATTGTCCGTGTGTGATCCAGCAATTCGACACCGGCTTGGGTGATTTCCAGTGATCGTCCGACGCGCTCGAACAGCATTACACCCAGATCGGCCTCAAGCGCCGCAATCTGACGGCTGAGGGTGGGTTGCGTTTGTCCCAACTGACGCGCTGCGGCAGACAATGAGCCTGTTTCAGCCGTGGTGAGAAATGCCCTGATATGATTCCAGTCAAAATCACTGAGATAAGTCATGCAAATATGTATAAGAAGATTGCAAAAATTGGCAATTCCTATTCGATCTGCGCATGACTAGGGTTCGCGGCAAAGGAGACCCCTATGACGACCGCAGTAAAATTTTGGGATGGCGTGGCTGCAAAATATGCACGCTCGCCCATCAAGGATATGGCCTCGTATGAGCAGACGCTTGAACGTACCGCGTCTTATCTGAAGAAAACGGATGATGTGCTGGAACTTGGTTGCGGCACCGGGATGACCGCATTGCGCCTGTCAGAGTTCGCCGAGTCAATCACGGCAACTGATGTTTCTCAGGCCATGTTGGAGGTCGGGCGAAAACATGCTGCCCAGCAGGACGTCACGAATGTCACTTTTGTTCAGGCCGCGGCAAATACGCCTCCGACCGGGCCATTTGATGTGGCGTTGGCATTTAATCTGCTGCATCTGCTTGAAGATCTCGAAGGGGGGCTCAGGCAGATAAACTCGGCTCTGAAGCCGGGCGGCCTGTTCATCTCAAAGACCTTTTGTGCCCCGTCGCGCGGTGCAAGCCTGCGATTCCGGGCCATTCGACTTGTGCTTCCGGTCATGCAGTTTCTGGGAAAGGCCCCATATGTGCGTTTCCTGTCCCAACCTGAACTGGACCGCGTAGTTCAACAGGCAGGGTTTGAGCTTGTGGAACAGGACAGATTTCCCGCCAATGATGCCCGCCGGTTTCTGGTTGCACGCAAGATTTGACAAACGCGGCAAATTGCGAATTTTCCGATTGGGCTTTGCTCGATTGGGCCTTAACTTGCCTCTCAGTCAACTACGGAGGGTGCAATGGATCTGAAGGTATATCTCTCAGGTGAAATCCACACTGACTGGCGCGAGCAGATTATCGACGGGGCACAAGGAATGGATGTGACATTCAGTAGCCCGGTCATTGATCACGCGGCTTCGGACGATTGTGGCGTTGCGATTTTGGGCGCCGAGCCAAACAAGTACTGGCACGATCACAAGGGTGCCATGGTCAACGCGATCAGGACGCGTAAGGGGATTTCGGACGCGGATGTCGTGGTCGTGCGCTTTGGTGACAAATACAAACAGTGGAATGCAGCCTTTGATGCCGGCTATGCTGCGGCATTGGGGAAATCAATCATCGTTCTGCATGGACCGGATCATCAACATGCGTTGAAAGAGGTGGATGCTGCAGCCCTTGCCGTGGCGGAAGAGCCCGCTCAGGTGGTTGAGATCTTGCGCTATGTTCTGACCGGTGCATTGTCGTGAAAAACAGACGATCGGTGGCGTTGTGTTTCAACATCGCCACCTGTGGGTGTTGGCCTAGTCCCGTGACGGCGTGTTCAGGCCCTTTTGCACGGCAGGCCGGTCGAGGAACCGGTCGAGATAGCCGGTGACATTGCTGTAGCTGTCCCAACCGATAACATCCTTAACGCCATAATAATCCAGCCCACGCAGCCAAGGCGCGATGGCGATATCGGCGATCGAGTAGTCTCCGGCAATCCAATCCTGCCCGTCCAGCTGCGTGTTCAAAACACTCAACAGCCTTTTCGCCTCCGATGCGTATCGTTCGCGCGGGCGCGGGTCTTCAATCTCGCTGCCCGCGAATTTGTGAAAATACCCCAACTGACCAAACATCGGCCCGATACCCCCCATCTGAAACATGACCCATTGGGTGACCCGATGCTTGTCGGCTTTGCTCTGTCCCAGAAGTTTGCCGCTTTTCTCAGCCAGATACAGCAGGATAGCGCCGCTTTCAAACAAGGCCAGCGGAGCATTGTCAGGCCCATTGGGGTCGATGATCGCCGGAATCTTGTTATTGGGGTTCAGTGAAAGAAACTCGGGGCTTTTGACATCTGCATCCGCCAGGGTCACCCGGTGTGCCTCGTAGGGCAGGCCTGTTTCTTCCAGCATGATCGACGCTTTGACGCCGTTGGGCGTGGGGAAAGAGTACAGCTGAATCCGCTCTGGAAACTGCGGGGACCATTTGTTCATGATTGGGAATTGGGATGTGTCCAGCATGGTGGGCTCCTGTAATCGCATGTGTCGCTGCCAATCTTGCAATTTGTGGCGCTGATGTCAGGTGTTTGACTGTGCGTGATCGGTCAGCGGCTGTTTGCTGGGGAACAGCAGGGGGAAAACTTGGGAATCCCGCACCTAGACCTGAGCGCAAAATTAGCCCAAAGTTTTCGACAACCCCGCGCCAAAGGCGCGGGTTTGCTGTTGGTACAAAGGAGAAACGCGTGGAAGATATCACAACACAGGTGGGCGCATTTGGTCCGCTGATCATGAGCGCGGTCAAAGCGTTGATCGTTCTGGTTCTGGGTTGGATAGTGGCCGGGGCCATCGCGGGTCTGGTACGCCGCCGGATCAATGCAACGCCGCATATCGACCCGACATTGGGGAACTTCGTTGCCAGTCTGGTCAAATGGGTCATCCTGGCGATGGTCGTGGTGGCCATACTGGGGATTTTCGGGATCGAGGCGACCAGTGTTGTTGCGATTCTGGGTGCCGCGTCGCTGGCCATCGGTCTGGCTTTGCAGGGGACACTCAGCGATCTGGCTGCCGGGGTGATGCTGGTTGTTTTCCGGCCGTACAAACTGGGCCAGTATGTCGATATCGGGGGCACGTCCGGCACAGTGAAAGATCTGAATCTGTTCACGACAGAGCTGGTCACACCGGACAATGTTCAGATTATCGTTCCGAACGGTCAGGCTTGGGGCTCGGTTATTACCAACTATTCCGCCCATGACACGCGCCGGGTTGATCTAGTGTTTGGCATTGATTACGGCGACAGCGCGGATGAGGCGATGGGAATCATCCTGGATGTGGCCAAATCCGACAACAGGGTTATGGCTGATCCCGAGCCTTGGGTGCGCGTGACAAATCTGGGTGACAGCTCGGTTGATCTGACGGCGCGCCTATGGTGCGCGGCTGCCGATTATTGGGATGTGAAATTCGAGCTCACCAAGTCGATCAAAGAGGCATTTGACGCCAAGGGTGTATCGATTCCCTATCCGCATTCGGTGGAAATCCACAAAGAGGGCTAGTTCCTCCCGCCCGTCGATCGGGCATTGAAAATGCACTCCTCCGGTTGGGCCAAGCGCCGCGCAGATTGCGCGGCGCCTGTGATTCTTGCAGCGCCGCCATTCAGTGCCACCGCGCCGCGCCTTTGGCGCGGCGCTCGGCCCAACACTGTAAAGCGCACTCGTCAGAATGCGCCTTCAGAGGCGGGAGCAATTACGAGTTTACGATCTCGGTCGGAGAGACAACGTCGATACCCAGTGCAACGCCAACAGCGTCATAGGTCAATTGACCTGCGTGTACGTTGAGACCGGCCAGAAGATGTGGATCATCGGCACATGCCTGTTTCCAGCCTTTGCTGGCCAGCGACAGCATGAACGGCAATGTGGCATTGCCCAACGCGATCGTCGAAGTGCGTGCCACGGCACCGGGCATGTTGGCGACGCAGTAGTGCATGACGCCATCTACTTCGTAGATCGGATCGGCATGGGTGGTTGCTTTCGAGGTCTCGAAACAGCCGCCTTGGTCGATGGCCACGTCCACCAGAACCGCGCCGGGCTTCATGGTTGAGAGTTGCTCACGCGTGATCAGCTTGGGGGCAGCAGCACCGGGAATCAGAACCGCACCGATGACCATGTCAGCATCCTGGATCAGCTCGGCTGTTGCACCTGCTGTCGAGTACTGGCTTTTGAAGGTGCCACCGAACACGTCGTCCAGATAGCGCAGACGCGGCAGCGAACGGTCCAGAACAGTGACATCCGCGCCCATTCCCGCTGCGATCTTGGCCGCATGGGTGCCAACGACGCCACCGCCGATGACGATCACCTTGGCCGGTCCAACACCCGGGACACCGCCCATCAGAACACCGCGGCCACCGTTGGCTTTTTGCAAAGTCCAGGAACCAACCTGCGGCGCCAGACGACCGGCAACCTCTGACATCGGTGCCAGCAGGGGCAGGCCCCCATTCGCATCGGTTACAGTTTCGTAGGCAATCGCGGTACAGCCGGATGCCAACAGGTCATGTGTCTGGTCTGGATCGGGTGCCAGATGCAGGTAGGTGAACAACAGCTGCCCTTCGCGCAGCATCTTGCGTTCAACGGCCTGCGGTTCCTTGACCTTTACGATCATGTCAGCGGTGGCAAAAACTTCTTCTGCGGTATCAACGATGCGCGCACCTGCGGCGACATAGGCGTCATTGTCAAAGCCCGAGCCCATCCCGGCACCGGTTTCGATGATAACCTCGTGACCGCGGGCCACAGCTTCGCCAGCAGCGTTCGGGGTCATCCCGACGCGAAACTCCTGGGGTTTGATTTCCTTGGGGCAGCCGATTTTCATGTGAGACTCCATTTATGAACTGCCTAAATTATGGGCACAATGCGGCGCAATTTTTGTGAAACCCCACTTGCTAATCAGGGAAACTGTGGGAAAAAATTCTAGAAATTAACTCTGATACGCAATAGATGTGCGCATATGACGATTGATGCAACAGATCGGAAGATTCTGGCCGCCCTGCAGCGCAAAGGGCGGATGTCCAATTCGGAACTGTCCGAACAGGCGAACCTGTCGCCTTCGGCCTGTCATCGGCGTGTGCAGCGACTTGAGGCCGAGGGTTATATCAAGGACTACGTTGCGCTGCTGGATGCGCGGAAAATGAATGTTCCGACGACCGTGTTTGTCGAAATCACTTTGCAAGGTCAGGCAGAAGAAGTGCTGGAGGCATTTGAGAAGGCCGTCGCGCGGATACCGGATGTGCTTGAATGCCACCTGATGGCGGGTACGGCGGATTATATTCTGAAGGTCGTCGCAGAAAACACCGAAGATTTTGCCCGCATCCATCGGCAATACCTGTCGCGTCTGCCAGGTGTAGCGCAGATGCAAAGTTCATTCGCTCTGCGTACGGTTTTCAAAACCACCGCTTTGCCGGTTTGATGCGGTCCCGAAAACGACTGGTCTGCTGCTTGTAACTTGTGCGCGTGCGGGTCAAACTCCATGCTCCAGACTTTGTGTGCGACCCCAGCAATACGCGCTGACACCCGATGGTTACACAAGCCCTGTACGGTCCGAACCCGGTGAATGAGAAGGAGCAGACTTTGGCTTACGAAAATGACAGCACCCCCAAAGACTGGCTGGAAGCCGAACTGGAAGACACGCTGGATGAGGATTTCGAAATCGAGTTCAGCGAGCCCATGCTCTCGATGGAGGTGCGCAAGATCTACAAAGATCAGCATCCCGACATGCTGGATCGCAAGGTCTATTTTCGCAATCTGTTGCGCCTGCAGGCCGAGCTTATCAGGGTTCAGGACTGGGTGGTGCATACCGGAGCCAAGGTCTGCATCCTGTTCGAAGGGCGTGACAGCGCTGGCAAGGGTGGGGTGATCAAGCGGATCACGCAGCGCCTGAACCCTCGCGTTGCGCGGGTGGTGGCTCTGCCTGCGCCCAGCCGTCGGGAACAAAGCCAGTGGTACTTTCAGCGCTATGTGCCGCATCTGCCCGCGGCTGGCGAAATCGTGCTGTTCGACCGATCCTGGTACAATCGCGCCGGTGTTGAACGGGTGATGGGGTTTGCCAACGAAGATCAGGTGGAACAGTTCTTTCAGGACGTTCCCGAATTTGAACGGATGCTGGTGCGATCGGGGATCATCCTGCTGAAATACTGGTTCTCGATTACTGACGAAGAACAACAGCTACGATTCCTGATGCGTATTCACGATCCGATGAAGCAGTGGAAGCTGTCGCCGATGGATCTGGAATCCCGCATCCGCTGGGAGGCCTACACCAAGGCCAAGGAGGACATGTTCTTTCGCACCAATATATCTGAGGCACCTTGGTACATCGTCGAGGGCAATGACAAGAAACGTGAACGGCTCAATTGTATCGAGCATCTGCTGACCAGAATCCCTTATGAGGACGTGCCGCAGGAAAAGGTGAACCTGCCGGACCGGCGCTACAATCCCGAATATGAGCGGCGAATTCTGCCCGATGATCTCTACGTGCCCAAAGTGTATTGACCGGGGAATATGGTGCGGGGAAATTACTCCCCCCGCACCGGTATTTTGTAATCAACCGAAGTCGAATGCGCAGTTCATTTCGAAGACAAATGCGTTGCAGAAGTTGTCGCTCACGTCCTCGACGATGTTCTCGGCAGTGTCGACCATGTCGTCTGCTGCATCATTGTCGAACACCAGATCGAAATCATCCATCTCGGGTGCCGAATCGGCACGTTCGACCGGGGCCCACTCGAACTGGTCGAAATGGGCCTGCAGCGCATTGACGAATGCTTCGATGCCGGCAAGGAATGCCTGAACGTCAAAGCAGTCCGCACCCGGTTCACCAGTGTCAACAACAACCTCGGGTGTCTCGTCTGCCGGTTCCTCGGTTTCGGTGACGTCCGTATCCGGTGTTTCGTCTGCCGGTTCCTCGGTTTCGGTAACATCCGTATCCGGTGTTTCGTCTGCCGGTTCCTCGGTTTCGGTAACATCCGTATCCGGTGTTTCGTCTGCCGGTTCCTCGGTTTCATTGACATCCGTATATGGTGTCTCGTCCACTGGTTCCTCAGTTTCGGTGACATCCGTATCCGGGACTTCGGGTTCGGTTGGGTCGGTAACCTCCTCTTCCGGTTCTGCAACCTCATCGACCGGAGGTGTTACCGGCGGAGTGGTGCCGCCGTTATCAAGGATGACCTCACCCTGGGTCGCCGCAAAGTTCTGCGTAACCATAACCGCGTCGAACCCTTGCATGTCGCCGGCCTCAACACCGATACCAATGTATTTGAAATCGGGGTTCAGGATGTTGGCGCGATGACCGGGGCTGTTCATCAGGTTCTGGTGCAACTGGGCGACATCGTCGCTGACACCGGGTGCGCCGCGCTCGGATTGCCAGGCGATGTTTTCACCGGTGCGCCAGCTACCGGACAAGTCAAACCCTGCGGCTTGCATCCGTTGGGTCGCGGATGAGCCGCCCTGACCGGTGTGACTGAACCGGTCGGTGCCCAGCATCCAGGTGCTGTGGTCTTCGGACGAGTCGTTCAGTCGGGTTTCAAGTTGTAGGGGGTCAAGACCGCGGGATGTGCGTTCTTGGTTGATTAGCGCCAGCATTTCGCGCTCGACCGTACTTGCTGTCGACATCAGTGCCTCCGTTTTTGTTGTGTCTGAGTGGACGGCATCACTTACAGACGATCAAAGAAGGCTGAACAGGGGAGCAGCCGCACCGAGCGTTTTTCGGCGGCGGAATGCAACCAACCGGCGATTCGCTGCGCTGTAAAATGCCGACCGGGCTGGTCACATCAAAATCGGCAAGTTGCCGCGTTGGCAAAATCGGGAATGGGCAAGAATACCCGCCCTAAAAAACGACAAACCCCCGGGCGAGGCCTCGGGGGTCGTCAAATAGTGTCATCCAAAGCTGGACAAGACTCAGGCAGCTCTTAGAGCAAACCTTCGCGCTGTGCTTTCTTACGTGCCAGTTTACGGGCACGGCGGATCGCTTCAGCTTTCTCGCGCGCTTTTTTCTCGGACGGTTTCTCGAAATGTTGCTTGAGCTTCATTTCGCGGAACACGCCTTCGCGCTGCAGCTTTTTCTTCAGGGCACGAAGCGCCTGATCGACGTTATTGTCGCGAACACTAACCTGCATGTGGTTGTCACCACCTTTCTAGATAGAGTTGCAAGGAAATTGCAGGAATTGGCCGTATAGCAAAGCGCGCATAACTTGTCTAGTACTGGACACACAGACCGGAGGCACAACATGACCGCCACATATGAAGACACCAAAGAACAGCTTTTGGACGCGATTCTGGGCCATGTGCCCTTTGATGGCTGGTCTGAAACCAGCTTTCTCGCCGCTATTGCCGATTGTGATCTGGATACCGGGTTGGCCCGTGCCATCTGCCCGCGCGGCGCGGTTGATCTGGCGTTGGCCTTTCACGTGCGTGGTGACGAGTCGATGCTGGAACGGATCAAGACCGAGGATCTGAGCGGGCTGAAATTCCGCGACAAGATCGCTGCCGCCGTGCGCTTCCGCCTTCAGGCAGTCGAGGACAAAGAAGCTGTGCGCCGGGGCGTGACCCTGTTTGCTTTGCCGATCCATGCCGCAGATGGCGCCAAGGCAGTTTGGGGTACTTGCAATCTGATCTGGACTGCTTTGGGCGACAGTTCGGAGGATGTGAACTGGTACACCAAACGCGCGACGCTATCTGGGGTGTATTCTTCGACGTTGTTGTACTGGCTGGGCGATGACAGCCCGGACTATCAGGCGACCTGGGAATTCCTCGACCGCCGGATTGATGGTGTGATGCAGTTCGAAAAGCTCAAGGCGCAGGTGAATGGAAATCCGCTGCTTAAACCGTTTCTGGCCGTACCCAATTGGCTGGCCGGTCAGGTGAAAGCTCCGGCAAAGACGTCCGATAATCTGCCCGGTTCACTGTCATCCGGAAAATAGTCGCAGCACTTTAACTTGCTGCTGGGCCTCTGTGTTACTCACTGCTAGGCAGAAGGCAAAGGAGATATGCCCATGACCCAGACGATGCGCGCTGTCGAGATTACCCAGCCGGGCGGCCCGGATGTGTTGCAACTGACTGAACGCCCGATGCCGGAACCCGCCGAGGGTCAGGTGGTTCTGAAGGTGGCCTATGCCGGAGTGAACCGCCCGGATGCATTGCAACGCGCCGGGGCGTATGATCCGCCGCCGGGGGCGAGCGATCTACCGGGGCTTGAAGCCTCGGGTGAAGTTGTCGCCATCGGTTCGGGCGTTGAAGGTCTGGTTGTGGGCGATCAGGTCTGCGCTTTGCTGCCGGGCGGTGGCTATGCCGAATACGTCGCCACACCTGCCGTGCATTGCCTGCCGGTGCCTGCAGGACTGGACATGAAGCAAGCCGCCTGCCTGCCCGAGACCTTCTTTACCGTCTGGTCCAACGTTTTCACCCGTGGCGGTCTGCAAGCGGGGGAACGGTTTCTGGTCCATGGTGGGTCCAGCGGCATCGGGACGACGGCAATCCAATTGGCCAATGCTTTTGGCGCCCGGGTCTTTGCCACCGCAGGGTCGGCCGAGAAATGCGAGGCTTGCATCAAGTTGGGGGCTGAAAAGGCGATCAACTACCGTGATGAGGATTTCGTGGCTGCGATGCGCGCAGAAGGGGGCGCGAACCTGATCCTTGACATGGTGGGGGGCGAATACATTCCCCGCAACGTCAAGGCTCTGGCCGAAGATGGGCGTTTGGTTCAGATCGCCTTTCTTCAAGGCCCGGTGGTCGAACTGAATTTTGCCTTGATGATGGTCAAACGTCTGACACTGACCGGTAGCACCCTGCGGCCACAAAGCGATCTGGCCAAGGCCCGCATCGCGCAAGACCTGCGCGAAGCCGTCTGGCCTCTGATCGCGGGGGGGAAGGTTGCGCCGGTGATGGATTCCGAGTTTGATCTGGCCGATGCGGCCGCCGCCCACGCACGGATGGAGAGCTCGGGCCATATCGGCAAGATCGTTCTCAAGGTCGCCGGTTAAGCTTACGCCGTGCGGTCAGGCAACCGCCCGGCGATACAGATGCCACGTGGCGTGGCCCAGAATGGGCATGACCACAATCAACCCCAGCAGCATCGGGATGGTGCCCAGTACCAGTAGCGTTGCCACGATGGCGCCCCAGGTCAGGATGACACGCGGGTTATGGCGCAGGACCCGAACCGAAGTCACAACGGCCACCGGCACGCCCACCTTGCGATCCAGCAGAAGTGGGAAGCTAACCACACTCAGCGCCAGTGCGATCAGCGCAAATAGGAATCCGGTTGCGGTGCCAATGATGATCATGCTCCAACCTGCTCCGGTGGTGAACATTTCGGTCAAAAATGTCATGGCCGAGGCCGGAGGCTCAGGCCCCAAAGTCTGAGCATAAATCCCCTGCGCCACCATCAGCCAGACCAACAGCAACATGACCAGATAGAAGCCCAACGCCAGAATTGCACCAAAGGAAGGTGAGCGGAACACGCCGAACGCGTCCAGCCAGTGAACCTCTCCGTCCTGTTCCCGCTTGCGGCTGATCTCATAAAGCCCAACGGCTGCGACAGGCCCGATCAGAGCAAAGCCCATGATAAGCGGCGCCAGTAACGGCACCATGTCCATGTTCAACCCGATCCCGAACATTAACAAACCTGCAATCGGGTAGATCAGAACGATAAAAATCGCATCTGCCCGAGTCTCGAGAAAATCCGTGTAGCCTGCCTTCAGGCAGGCGCGCAGATCCTGCATTGTCAGGGTGTGCACTGCCGGCAAGGCGCGGACATCCGCGCTGCCGATCTCGGTCACCGCTTCCGTGACATGATCGCTGGTCGCCCGCAGATTCCGGGTGATCCAGGTGATTGGGTTACCGATTGTCTTGTCCATTTTCATCCCCTTTCTGGCGTGGGTGCGCCGCGGGGTGTATCCGGCATGGGAATTGCCCGTGACCGGATCAGCCGGCAACGTCTGTTTGCATCATAGCATATTCTGCGGAAATTTGCCCGATCACCCTTTCGGGATCGCGATGATTGCCCTGCTGATCAGGCGTGTTAGCTTTGTTTCAACAGGCAACGGAGGCATTCATGCAGCAAACAGCACGCACAGTCGTCATCCATGAAAATGGTGGACCAGAGGTTCTGCGGATCGAGGATCGTCCAATAGGGGATCCCGGGCCGGGTGAGGTACGAATTCGCCACCACGCCTGCGGATTGAACTTTATCGATGTGTATCAGCGCAGCGGGCTCTATCCGATGGACCTGCCTCATGCGCTGGGAATGGAAGCCGCGGGCGTTATTGAGGCTGTGGGCGAAGGGGTCACGCATCTTACCTCTGGCCAACGCGCCGCCTACGCTGCGGGGCCATCAGGTGCATATTCCGAAGCGCGTGTGATGCCGGCGGCACAGGTCTGCCCGCTACCCGAAAGTATTTCGTTCCGCATGGCTGCTGCGATGATGCTTAAGGGGATGACAGTTGAATATCTGTTTAACCGTACAACACCGCTGCGGCGCGGGGATACCGTTCTGTTCCACGCCGCCGCCGGAGGCGTTGGCCTGATTGCCTGCCAATGGGCCAAATCCGAAGGCATCACCCTGATCGGCACCGCCGGAACGGATGAGAAATGCAGCCTGGCGCAGTTCAATGGCGCAACACATTGCATCAACTATCGAACCGAGGATTTCGTTCAGCGTGTGGCTGAGATCACCGGCGGAAAGGGGGTCGATGTAGTTATGGACTCAATTGGTGCGGACACCTTCGAGGGATCACTGAACTGTCTGAAGCCGCTGGGGATGATGATTTCATTCGGCAATGCCTCGGGGCCAGTGCCGCCTGTTGATCTGGGAATGCTGGCGCAACGTGGGTCATTGAAAATCACGCGGCCCACCTTGTTCACCCATATTTCGGATCACGCGGTCTGTCAGGCAATGGCGCGCCGTCTCTTTGGCAAAGTAGAGGGGCGCGAGGTCAAGATTCATGTTGATCAGGAATTCCCATTGGATCAGGTGGCGGATGCCCATCGCGCACTGGAGGCGCGGCAGACAACGGGCAGCACAATTCTGCTGCCGTGACAGGTCCGGCCCGGCAGCTGATGCCGGGCCCACAGCTTTTCGTTAGAACCGATAAGCGACGCGAAGCTGAAGGGTCGTTGCATCAACATCGACGCCAGAAGAGTTGAAGTCATCAAACTCATGATACAGAAGCTCGCCGCCAACACTGATATTGGGGGCCACGATCTGTTCATAGCCAGCACCGATGAACCAGCCGTTGTCGCTGCCTAGATTGTCTGTATCCGCGTCGGCATACCCTGCGGTTCCATACAGCAGCCCTTGCGGGTTCACCTTGTAACCGGCACGGGCCTTGATCCGCCAGACCTTCTCGACCGTGGCGGCGCTGCCCAGGTCAATGTCGCTCCAGTCATAGTCGAATCCGCCACCGACAACCCAATCGCCCAGATCGTAGTCGTAGCCAAGGATGATACCGCCAATCGCGCCATCTCCGTCTACGCCTGACACATTGGAGTCGATATCCGCATACCCAAGCTGTCCACCGCCGTAGAACCCAGTCCAATTGCCCGAAGATTGAGCCATCACGGACCCTGCGGCCATTGTCGCGACAGTGGTGAGCAGTGCCAATTTTCCTGTCATCTTATTGTTTCCTTTCGCTCGAAGTTTACTGCCAGGCCAATCTGCAGGCAGCCATATCCTTGACTCTACGGCCAGGCGCGAAAGCCGGATCAGTGATGCTTTGTCTATTCTGAACCGTCTATTGCGCGGCCAGATACTCTGGCGATGGCCCTATCAAGTTGAGTACTTGTCTTTAAAACCACATAGGTCGCGATACGGCATCTTCAAACGACGATCGGCGGCAGATACGATCTGCCGCCGATCTGGCAGGAATCTTCGGCGAATTACTGCTGCAGTTCAGCCGGATCTTTATCAGCAATGTCTTCCCAGTTTACGGTTGCCTGTTCGACAAAGCCTGGAATGTCGCCTTCCCAACGTTGCTGAATGTCCTGCGACAGGTTCAGGTACAGTTTGTTGTCGACAATTTTCCAGTAGTTCGGATCGCCATCGAATTTGAAGCCCATCGCGGTGCCGAAGGCGCAGTAGCCACCGTATGCGGGCAGATATGCCTCTGGGTTTGCCTCAAACGCCACTTTGTTTTCTTCCGAGGCGAAACGGTACAGCGCATCATTGTGCAGCGTGGTGATTTTGTAGTCACCCTTAGTAGCTTCTCCAACGGTGAAATAGGCCACCGGGTCATAGCCCTGCATCGCCAGACCAGTCGAGCTTGCGTTGATCTCTACGCCAGCGGCCATGGCCGAGCTTGCAATGGCAACGGACAGCGCGACGCCGCTGATGATGGATTTGAACTTGTTCATAACTTCACCTTTCGTGAATAGGCTCGCTTAAGAGCACCGTAATTTTGCCCGGGCGAACCGGATTTGATTGTCGCAACGCCAGTAATTGGTCGTCACAAAATCCCAGTTGGGGAATGGCCCGATCACGTTCAAAGCAATCAATTGTGATTGTGCGATCACAAATATCTGCTGTTCATTCCTGCACGTCAGGTGCAAGCGTCAGAACAAAGGTCACAACCTTTTCAGCGGGCATTTCACAGGGTCGCAGCAATGCACCGCTTTTCCGGGTCATATACAGATTCAAGCTGATATAGTCTGGGCCGCCCAATTGATGTGCCACCAGCTTGTGTGACTTGCCACACGCCATAATCTGGTGCGAAACCACATATTGATTGGTGCCTGCGGTGCCGGTGAATGTGCCGATCGGCAATTCAAACATGGCATCCATGAAGGCGCCGGGCGCGGTCACGATTTGCCGATTTTCGGCTCTGTCCCTGCCTTGATCCGCGCCAAATTGGCGCTGTGCCGCCAGTAGACCAGAAGGGTCAGCGCGATCCCGAGGATGAATGTACTACCATTCGTCAGGACCATGATCCAAGTGGTTGACAAAGCGGCCGCAGCCAGCGCGCCAACGGATGAGATACGCCAGATCAGCGCGGCCACCAGCCAAGTCAGACAGCAGGCCACGCCGACCCGCCAATCCAGCGCCAGCCAGAGGCCAAGGAAAGTCGCTACGCCTTTACCACCCTTAAAGCCCAGCCAGATCGGAAAGCAATGCCCCAGAAAAGCGGTCAGTGCCGCGATCTGGGCGGCATCTTCTCCGGCGAGTACACGTGCAAGCAGGACCGCCACAGCGCCCTTGCCGGCATCAAACAGCAATGTCAGCGCCGCCGCTGGCTTGTTCCCGGTACGCAACACGTTGGTTGCGCCGATATTGCCCGATCCGATCTGCCGCAGATTGCCCAGCCCCATGACCCGCGCGACAATCATGCCGAACGGAATCGACCCGATCAGATATCCCAGTACCGCCCACAGGATGAGCAGGGTCATTGTGCTGTCGATCAGGGGCATCAGGCTCTCCGGTACACTTCTTGTCCAGCGACATAGGTCGCGGTGACCTTACCTTGCATCCGCTGCCCGTCAAACGGAGTATTCTGCGATTTCGATTTCAGGGTGAAACGGTCCAGAACAAAGGGTGCATCGGGGTCGAACAGAACCAGGTCAGCCGGTGCTCCGTGGGACAGGCGACCTGCCTCAAGCCCCAGACGTTTGGCCGGGTTCAGGGCCATCGCCCGGAACAAGTTGGGCAGGTCCAACTGTCCCGCATGATAGAGCCGCAAAGCCGCAGGCAACAGCGTTTCCAGCGCTACTGCGCCCGAGGCCGCTTCTTCAAACGGCAGACGTTTGCTTTCTTCGTCCTGTGGGGTGTGCATTGAACTGATCGTATCGATCAGTCCGGTACGAACGGCCTCGATCACCGCTTGCCGGTCGTCTTCTGAACGCAGCGGCGGCTTGACCTTGAAAAAGGTGCGATAATTAGCGACGTCCAATTCGTTCAGCGTCAGGTGATGGATCGAGGTCCCGGCGGTGATATCCAGCCCGTTCCGCTTGGCCCGTTCCAGTGCGGGCAGGGCACGGGCAGTGGTGATCTGATCGGCGTGATAAGCCGCACCGGTCATTTCCAGCAGCGCGATGTCACGGTCCAGACCCATGCGTTCGGCCATTGGTGACACAGCTGGCAGGCCGCGCAGGGCTGCGAACTTGCCACTGGTTGCGGCCGCCCCACTGCTGAGGCCCGGTTCCTGTGGATGTGCGATGACCAGTGCATCGCAGGATTTTGCATAGGTCAGAGCGCGGGAAAACACTTTGGTATTGGTGATGACATGATCGCAATCGGTGAAGGCCACGGCGCCTGCATCCTGAAGGAATCCGATCTCGGTCATCTCGCGCCCGTCGCGTCCTTTGGTCAGCGCAGCCATTGGCAGTACATTGACCGGAGCATCCGCCTGCGCGCGCCGGGTGGCGAATTCCAGTGTTTCAGGCGTGTCCACAGCAGGCAGCGTATCCGGACGGGTGACGATGGTGGTCACGCCTCCGGCCGCTGCTGCCAGACCGGCAGACTTATAGCTTTCCTTATGTCGCTCGCCCGGTTCGCACACCTTGACGCCAATATCGACGATGCCAGGGGCCAGGCACTGCCCGTTGCAATCAATCGCCTTCGCGTCCGAGTTGGGTGCGTCCCCTTCACCACATGAGGCGATCCGACCATCTGCGATCTGCAGCCATCCCAGTGCGTCCGTACCGTTTTCCGGATCAATCAGGCGGGCGTTTGTGAAGATCAGGTTGCTCATGCCATGGCCCTTTCGATAGCGGCTTTGGTCGCGGCTGGGTCCGCTTGGTATTTGATAAGATGCTTGTCGCCGGATTTTGTAACGATCTGAACAAAACTACCCATGATGTTGACCGCCTCGATCTGATTCAACGAAACATCTCGCCCGCCAGGACCGGACACAGAGGTGTCGGACATTTTCCACGTGGCGGTCAGTTCCTCTGATGCCAGATACCACGCGCGAATACCGACGGCGGCAAGGCCAGCAGGTGCCCCGGTCCAGACGTATGGATTGCCGATGATCCAAAGAACAATCATCGCGCCTGCCATGGCAGCTGCCGCCAGCCATGTGTTCGTGCGCAGATAAGCGCTTTTGTCGGGCTTGAATGTCACAGGATCAGCCACAGCGCGCCTCCGACAACAATCAGGATCAGTATTACAATGAGGGACGAGCCGAAGCGGCGTGGCCTGTCATCTTCTGTTGGGGGCAGCGGGGCCGAGAATGGTTTGGCGCTTTGGGTCTTAATCACGCCACCGGTCCAGTTCGTGGCCTCTTCGGTATAAAGACCAATCAGGCGTAGTCTCGGGTCAGGTGTCAGCTTGGTCGCGCGGCCACCGAACGCTGCGCTGCGCACAACCATTACCCAGCCTTCGATTCTGTCCAGCTTGTCCCTGTCCAATTGATCTTCTGAAACGCCGCAGCCTTCGTTGAGATAGCCGAAAAGTCCAAGCTCTTCGAGGTCGGATACAGGGAATATGTCGATGTGTTTGAGGTCCAACCCGTCAACGCCCAGCACCTGATCGGCAGCACCCGGTTCACGCAGGAACTTTGCCTCTTGCGGGCGCATGTTCAGCGTGAACAGTCGGATCACGCCGTGTTCATGGGGGGCGATGGTTAGATCACTCATGCGGCGTCCCGTGCGTTTCGGGCCAGCAGATCCATCGCGGCCATGCGGATAGCAACGCCCATCTCGACCTGTTCCTGAATGACAGAGCGGTTGATGTCATCGGCCAGGGTGCCGTCAATCTCGACCCCTCGGTTCATGGGGCCGGGATGCATGATGATGGCGTCGGACTTGGCCAGTGCCAGTTTCGCGCCGTCAAGCCCATAGCGGTGATAATATTCGCGTTCCGAGGGGATGAAGCCGCCATCCATTCGCTCTTTTTGCAGGCGTAGCATCATCACGACATCGACGTCTTTCAGACCCTCGTTCATGTCGTCGTAAATCTCGGCTCCGAACTCCGAGAACTGAGAAGGCACCAGCGTCGGCGGGCCGATAAGGCGGATGCGGTTCTCCATCTTGCCCAACAAGATCAGGTTCGAGCGCGCGACACGCGAATGCGCGACGTCCCCGCAGATTGCGATGTTCAGACGGTGCAGGCGGCCTTTGGCGCGACGGATGGTCAGCGCATCCAACAGGGCCTGTGTCGGATGCTCGTGCCGCCCGTCGCCCGCGTTCAGCACCGCGCAGTTTACCTTCTGGGCGAGCAAATCCACAGCGCCGGAATGCGGGTGGCGCACCACCAGCAGATCGGGGTGCATCGCATTCAGTGTCATGGCGGTGTCGATCAGCGTCTCACCCTTTTTGATCGAACTCGCCTGCATCGCCATATTCATCACATCCGCGCCCAGCCGTTTGCCCGCCAGTTCAAAACTGGCCTGCGTGCGGGTGGAATTTTCAAAGAACATGTTGATCTGCGTCAGCCCCGAAAGCACATCGGAATGCTTGGTCGATTGCCGATTCAGATCGACATAGGTCTCGGCCAGATCAAGGATGGCGGTGATATCGGATTGTGACAGATGCTCGATGCCAAGAAGGTGACGGTGGGCGAAACGCATGGGCGGGCTCCTGTCTGACAATCGGGCTGCTTATAAGAAGGCGCGTGGCTTGTGGCAACCTAAGGTTCCGTGCCCTCGGGCAATTTCTCGCACCCGCCTTCGGGCAAACACTGTTCACCCGGTTTGCACCATTTGCCGTAACCGCAATCGATGGCCTTGATGGGCACGCATCCCTGATGCGCCGAGCATTTGAAACCAGGGCGGCATTGAGAATCGGTTTCCTCGCATAAAAACCAACCGGGCCGCGAGCATCCACCGCCCGGCAGGCAGGATGATCCGGGGCCGCAGGTTAGGCCATCGTCGCATGTAATGGCTGGCCCGGGCACGAATTCCGGTGTGTTGCGTTCACATTCCCCGCGTCCGTTGCAGAAGCTGTCACCGGGGCAATCCAAACGCGAGGTGCATTTGTTCAGCCCTGCAGGGGCACAGCGCGTGCCGCCTGCCACGCAGCGTTCAAACGGGCCACAGGTGCGCCCGCCGCCGCAATATGTGTGCCCCAGAGGGATACAGCGCCCATCAAAGCTGCATCGCTGACCAGCAGGGCAGCATCCGCGGCCGCATTGCAATTGACCGGGGCGGCACTGTCCGTTTCGGTCAAGAACGCTCGCCCAAATTGGATCGCTGATGAAGGTCAGCGCCAGTCCGATCAGAAGGATTCGCAGGATCAACAGCATGAATATCGTCATGGTCGACCTGTGAAGGGGCTGTGGCAAGGTCTATTCGCTTTCCCTCGGTCAAAAGCTGGTTAGATTGAGAACTATGGAATCGGGCTTGGACTATCACACCGCGCGGGCGCTGCTGGAATGGCAGATCGAGCTGGGCGCAACAGAGGCGATCGCGGATGCGCCTCTCGACCGCTATGCGCTGCCGGACAAGACGCCGAAGGCGAAGAAGCCCGCTGTCGCAGAGCCGATGAAGAAAGCTGAGCCTGTCGAAGCTGCGGTCGTTGCGCAACAAGTGGCAAAGTCTGCTGGATCACTGACCGATTTGCGGGCCGCGATGGAAACGTTCGACCTTTGCGAACTGAAACGCGGTGCGCGACAACTGGTGTTTGCCGATGGTACGCCCGGAGCGCGGGTGATGATCATCGGCGAAGCACCCGGACGTGATGAAGATCGCGAGGGCAAGCCTTTCGTCGGGCGCGCCGGGCAGTTGCTGGACCGGATGCTGGCAGCGATTGATCTGGATCGGCGCGAGAATGTCTATATCACCAATGTTCTGCCGTGGCGGCCTCCGCAAAACCGCGATCCCAAGCCGGAAGAAATCGGCATGATGAAGCCGTTTTTGGAACGCCACGTGGCGTTGGCCAAGCCCGAGGTACTGGTAATCATGGGCAACATAAGTTGTCAGGCGGTGCTGGGCAAACGCGGCATTACTCGGTTGCGCGGGCGATGGGATCAGGCGCTGGATCTGCCGGTTATACCGATGTTCCACCCCGCCTATCTGTTGCGGCAACCGCAGATGAAGCGGCAAGCTTGGGCCGATCTGCTTGAGCTTAAGGCACGATTGGAGGCTGGGGCATGAAGGTTCTTGCATTCTCGGACCTGCACATGGCACGTAACCGTGCTGCTGATGTGGTTGCTGCCAGCACCGAAGCCGATTTGGTGATCGGAGCCGGAGATTTCTGCAACATGCGGCAGGGCCTGGACGAGGCAATTCAAATGCTTGCAGGTATCGCCGCGCCGCTGGTTCTGGTGCCGGGCAATGCCGAAAGTGTGGGCGAACTGACCGACGCCGCGCCGGATGGTGTGCATGTGTTGCACGGATCAGGAATGACGCTGGATGGCCTCCGCCTTTTTGGGCTGGGTTACGGCGTTCCGCCGACGCCGTTCGGCGCCTGGTCCTGTGATCTGACCGAAGCCGAGGCCGCTGAATTGCTGGATCGATGCGAGGGCGCAGATATTCTGATCACGCATTCACCCCCTAAAGGCTATGGCGATGTGACGTCGCAAGGCGTATCCGTCGGCTCGACAGCCGTCCGGGATGCGGTTGAGCGGATACAACCCGAATTCGTCTTTTGCGGCCATATCCACGACAGTTGGGGTTATCGCGGCTCGATGGGGCGTACGCAGATCGCCAATCTGGGTCCCAAAGTGCATTGGTTCGAGGTGAACACATGATCGATACCGTAACGCTTTTGGCTTTTGTCCCCGCGGCAATGGTGCTGAATTTCACGCCTGGCGCCGATATGATGTTCTGTTTCGGGCAGGGTTTGCGTGCGGGTGCCAGATCTGCCCTTTTGGCCAGCCTCGGCGTCTCGGTCGGGTTGATGGTCCATGTGTTGCTGGCCGGGTTGGGGCTTGGTGCTGTGGTATCGACCATCCCATGGTTGTTCGATGTGATCCGGTGGCTGGGTGTCGTCTACCTGCTTTACTTGGCCTGGGGCGCGATCCGGAATGGGGCGGTCTCGGACGATGCGCCAGTCAAACCTGCACATTTCGCGTTCCGCGAAGGTTTGTTGGTGAATCTGACCAACCCCAAGGTCATTCTCTTTGTGCTGGCCTTTATCCCGCAGTTCGTGAACCCCGCGCAGGGTTCGGTGTTGCTGCAGTTTCTAACGCTCGGGTTGATCATTGCGTCTGGCAGTATTCTGGTGAACGGGATGGTCGGCATCTTCGCAGGTGGAGCAGGGCGTTTTCTGGTCTCGAACCCGCGTGCTTCACGCATCATGGGCTGGATTACCGGCGGTATCTTTACCGCTCTTGCCGTCCGGCTGGCCATCATGGAAAGGGCCTGACACCGTATGTCGCGCATTGACGAAAGCATGGAGTTCATTCCCGTGCGTATTGCCATCCTGACCGTTTCGGACACCAGATCTCTGGATGAAGACCGCTCGGGCCAAACCCTTGCCGAGCGGATCAAGAAAGCCGGGCATTCAGTGGCGGATCGTAAGATCATCAGGGATGAGCGCATCCAGATCTCGGATCAATTGCGTGTTTGGATTGCCGATCCCGAGATTGACGTCGTGATTTCCACTGGCGGCACTGGTCTGACAGGCCGCGATGTGACCGTTGAGGCGCATCGCGATGTCTATGAAAAAGAGATCGAGGCCTTTGGTACCGTCTTCACCATCGTGTCGATGGAAAAAATCGGCACATCAGCCGTGCAATCCCGCGCCACGGGCGGAGTGGCGGGTGGCACCTATCTGTTTGCTTTGCCGGGCAGTCCCGGGGCCTGCAAGGACGCATGGGACGCGATTTTGGAGAAACAGTTCGATTATCGCCACCGGCCCTGCAATTTCGTGGAAATAATGCCTAGATTGGACGAACATCTGCGACGGAAGTAGACTGGCCCTGCGTTTAACGCATCATAACCGCTTTGTGGCTTGGCATTTTTTGCGACCCGGCTACCTTTGCGGAAGGCAGCATGTGCGACCTGAGGTGAATGACTGATGCGATTTCTGCGGCAAAGCCTTGTTGGCGTGTTCCTGGCGTTTCTGACGCTGGGCTTGTTGCTGGTTGCCGTACAGATGATCACGGGCGCCGTGCAGGATGTGCTGACGCGTGACAGCCAGCCACCCGAGGTGCGGGAACGAATCTTTGCGGTGAGCGTTCGAACCGCCAAGCCCGAGACAATTACGCCCTATCTTGAAGCCTTTGGACAGGTGCAAAGCCGGCGCCGGCTGGAACTGCGTGCGGCGTTGGGCGGGCGTGTTATCTTTCTGGCGGAGGATTTTGAGGATGGCGGCACGGTAACAGCAGGTGAATTGCTGGTCGAGCTCGATCCCGCCGACATGCAATCTGCACTGGATCGCGCAAAATCTGATCTATTGGACGCCCAATTCGAGGAGCGTGACGCAGAACGCTCGTTGCTGCTGGCGCAGGATGAGTTGAAATCGGCCGAGGCGCAGGCCGAGCTGCGGGATCGGGCGTTACAACGGCAGCAGGATCTGCAAACCCGCGGTGTTGGCGCGGCTGCCAGCGTGGAAGAAGCCGAGCTGGCAGCAACCTCGTCGCATCAGGCGGTTCTGGCGCGCCGGATCGCGCTGGCTCAGGCAGAATCCCGTGTGGACCAGGCCACTACTCTGTTCGCTCGTGCCCGAATTGCGCTTGAAGGGGCTGAGCGTGATCTTGAAGACATGACGATCCATGCCGCTTTTGACGGAACTTTGACCGGAGTCACGCTGGTCGAAGGACGATTGGTCTCGGCCAACGAAAAGCTGGCTGAGCTGGTCGACCCAAATATGCTTGAAGTGGCCTTTCGTGTTTCAACAGCGCAATACGTGCGTCTGCTCGACGCGCAAGGCGATCTTGTCACTGCACCAGTAACCATCTCGCTTGAAGTGACAGGGGCCGATCTGACGGCCACCGGTATTATCAGCCGCGACAGTGGCTCGGCAGGAGAGGGTCAGACGGGGCGTCTGATCTACGCCCGTCTGGATGATGCACCGGGTTTCAAGCCGGGCGATTTCGTCACCGTTTCAATTGAAGAACAGCCGCTAGAGAATGTGGTGCGGATGCCATCATCGGCGCTGGATGCCTCGGGCAACGTTTTGGTACTGGGCCCCGATGACCGGTTGGAGCCGATACCGGTTCAACTGGTGCGCCGCCAGGGTGACGAGGTTCTGTTACGCGGTGCCGGGCTTGCGGGTCGCGAGGTGGTAATTGGTCGTACACCGCTGCTGGGCTCGGGCGTGCGCGTGCGCCCCTTGCGGATTGAGGCGAGCATCGAAAGCGATCCGGACATGGTAGAGCTATCAGACGCAAAGCGTGCTCAGCTTGTGGCGCAGGTCGAGGCCAGCCAGCGCATGACGCAGGATGTCAAGAATCAGGTTCTTGGACAGCTGCGCGATACGAAAGTGCCTGCGTCATTGCTGCGCCGACTCGATGAAAATCGGGCCGGAGGCTAGGCGCCATGATCCGCGATATTCCCAATGCGGCGGGTGGTATCCTCAGTTACTTTACCCGGCATCGCACGGCAGCAAATCTGTTGCTTCTGGTCATGCTGGTTCTGGGGGCAGCAGCCATTCCCAACATGCGGGCGCAGTTCTTTCCGGATGTGATCCTTGAACGCGTCGATGTCACGGTTGAGTGGGACGGCGCGGGTCCCGAGGATGTCGATGACGGTATCATACAGCTTCTTGAACCGGCGCTACTGGGAGTCGAAGGCGTCGCCAGCACCGAATCCACCTCGCGTGAAGGCTCGGCCCGTGTCCGGCTGGAGTTCGAGCCGAACTGGGATATGGCCCGCGCTGTCGAAGAGGTCAGGACTGCCGTCGATGGTGTAACCAACCTGCCCGATGACGCGGAAGAGCCCACCATCCGCCGTGGCGCCTGGCGGGATCGGGTGACCGATGTGGTCATAACCGGGCCGATTGAGGCGGAACAGCTCGCCAAATTCACGGATGAACTGATCAATCGTCTTTTTGCGGTGGGGGTTACGCGCACGACGATCCGGGGCCTTGCAGCGCCGCGCGTGGTGGTCGAGGTACCCACTGCGCAATTGATCGCCAATGACATTGCAATGTCTGACATCGCGTCGGCGATCGCGGCCGAGGTCACCACGAACCCGGCAGGCGATGTCTCGGGGGCAAATGCGCGTATTCGGACGGGCGTGGAAAAACGCACTCCGGAAGAGATCGAAGGCATCGCCCTGCGTACCTTTGCAGACGGATCAAAGCTGGTTGTGGGAGATGTGGCGCAAATCCGGGTCGAGGGCGTCACGCGCAATCGCAGCTACTATGTTGGCGACAATCCGGCCATGTCGATCCGCGTCGACCGGTCCAATCTGGGCGATGCAATCGGCATCCAGCGTTCGGTCGAAGATGTGGTGCTGAATATGCAGGCCAGTGTGCCCGAGGGCATCACCATCGAGCTGATCCGCACCCGCGCACAGGCCATCACTGACCGTCTCGATATACTTGTGGATAATGGCCTGGTGGGCCTCGGGCTGGTGGTTTGTCTTCTCTTCCTGTTTCTCAACGCTCGTATCGCCTTCTGGGTGGCGGCTGGTATCCCTGTGGCAATGTCGGCGGCGATTGCGCTGATGTATCTGGGCGGTTTGTCAATCAATATGGTGTCGCTGTTCGGCTTGATCATCACGCTGGGTATCGTCGTCGATGATGCCATCGTGGTCGGCGAACACGCTGATTTTCGTGCCCGGCGCCTTGGCGAAGCGCCGATGGTGGCGGCGGAACGCGCTGCGCGCCGCATGGCGATGCCGGTTTTCGCAGCCACCATAACCACGGTCATTGCCTTTTTCGGCCTGACCGCCATCGGTGGCCGGTTCGGGGAGCTGATCCGAGATATTCCGTTCACTGTTATCGCGGTTCTGATCGCCTCGCTGATCGAATGCTTTTTGATCCTACCGAACCACATGGCCCACGCCATCGCACATTCGGCCAAGGAACATTGGTATGATTGGCCCAACCGGGTCGTGAACAGGGGCTTTCGTTGGGTTCGCGACCACCTGTTCCGTCCGTTGGTCGCATGGGTGGTTTGGGCACGCTATGTGGTTGTTGCCCTGATGGTGGTCATTCTGGCCAGTCAACTCGCGCTGTTTATCCGGGGCGACGTAAACTGGCGGTTCTTCAACGCGCCCGAACGCGGTTCGGTCACGGGTAACTTCATCATGGTCGAAGGTGCTACGCGCACCGAGACGCTGGAAATGATGCATATGGTGCAGCAGGCCACTGAAGAGCTGGGTCAGATTTATGAGGAACGCCATGGCCGAAATCCCATTGAATATGTGCTGGCCGAAATTGGCGGCTCGGCAGGGTGGGGGCTGCGTGCGGCAGATGGGAAGGATAGCGATCTGCTGGGCGGCATCTCTATTGAACTGATCGACGCCGATCTGCGCCCCTATTCCAGTTTCGAGTTTGTGGGTGAATTGCAGGATTTCGTTCCGCGCCACCCGAAGGTCGAATTGCTCAGCTTCCGTGGCTGGCGGTCCGGGCCCGGTGGTGATGCGATCGACGTTGAATTTTACGGTGCGGATGTGAACACGCTGAAATCTGCATCCGAAGATCTGCAGGCGGCGCTGTCGAAGTATTCGGAAGTGTCTGCGCTTGAGGATAATCTGGCTTATGACAAGGAAGAGTTCATTCTGGACCTGACCGCGCAGGGTCAGGCGCTGGGCTTTCGCATTGAAGCGCTGGGTCGCGTGCTGCGAAACCGGCTGAATGGGATCGAGGCGGCCACTTTCCCGGACGGCCCGCGCAGCGCGGAAATCCGGGTTGAATTGCCCGAGGGTGAACTGACCGCTGATTTTCTGGAACGCACGCTGATGCGCTCACCGGATGGTGTTTATGTTCCACTGGCCGATATCGTTTCAGTCGAGCGCGAGTCGGGTTTCTCGACCGTCCGACGCGAAAATGGCCTGAGGGTGATTTCGGTGAATGGTGACATCTCCGAGGACGACCCGGCGCAGGCCACCGAAATTGCACGTGCCATGCGCGAAGAGATATTGCCCAACATTGCGGCCGAACGTCAGGTCGAATGGCGCATGGCGGGTCTGAGTGAGCAAGAGGACGAGTTCCTGACCGAAGCCCGCACCGGACTGATCCTGTGTCTGACTGGGATTTATCTGGTTCTGGCCTGGGTCTTTGCCAGCTGGACGCGACCCTTGGTGGTCATGGCGATCATTCCGTTTGGTCTGGTGGGGGCGATCTGGGGGCATTACCTGTGGGGTGTTCCGCTGAGTATGTTCACCGTCGTCGGCCTTCTGGGTATGACCGGGATCATCATCAACGACTCGATCGTGCTGGTGACAACGATTGACGGATACCAACAGGAACGCGGGCTGGTGCCGTCGATTGTCGAAGGTGCCGCCGACCGGCTGCGGCCCGTCATGCTGACCACCCTGACCACGGTTCTGGGTCTCACGCCCCTTATGTACGAAAGCTCGCAGCAGGCGCAGTTTCTCAAGCCGACCGTGATCACTCTGGTCTACGGGCTGGGTTTTGGCATGGTCCTGATCCTACTGCTGGTGCCCGCGTTGCTTGCCATCCTGAACGATGTCTCGCGTCCGATGACCGCGATGCGACGGGCTTTGCGCGCACCGGACAGGGTGGTACGCGCTGCCGTTTGCGTAACGGGCGCAGTGTTGGCGGTCTGGCTCGGGGTGTCGATGATCTGGCCAGCCTTGACGGGTGCGCCGGTGGCTTTGTTGGCCGGGCTTTATCCCGGCGCGGATGGTCTGGGCATTCTGCAATTGGGCTTTGGCGTCTTCGCCGCAGGCGCAGTTCTGATTCTCCTACTGGGCGTGGTCCTGTCGAACCTGCTTTACGCGCGACTGTCGGGCCGGTCCGAGACCTGATCGGCCTGTAGGGCAAAGCGCAACAGGTCGGGGACCCGATCACTCATCGGCAGGTTTCCCTGAGCGATCTGCTCAGTGGCAAACCACCGCGCATCCTTCGCATCATCGGCCGCCAGCGGCGTACCCGAGATATAACGGCAGGCGACGCCGACCAGCAGGTAATGCGCCCTGATTTGCCCGTCAGGGCCAGGCAGCAAAAGATCTAGATTATCGAGATATCTGATCGGTTCAGCGATCACGCCGGTTTCTTCCAACAATTCCCGTGCAGCTGCTTCCAGTACAGTTTCACCCCATTCCACATGCCCGCCGGGAAATCCCCATAGGCCCGCGTCAGGTTGCTTACTGCGCTGAACCAGCAAGACTTGCCCCTTGTGCAGGACAACAGCCAGTGCGCCGATCTTTGGGGTTGGGCTCATGCAGTCAACCTGCGCTGCACCCGACGATATCTACCGCATGGTTTGCGCCAAGCACTGTGATCCGAACTTCGGACCGGTCCAGCGCAAACGGGCCGCCTGAGGCGTTGATGATCTCGGACCGGGCGATCAATGTATTGCCCCGCCGATCCGTATCGGATTGCGACGCCCAGAGCGTTGGATTGCCGGGTTCGATCACGGCCACTTCGGACCCACCTGCTGACGGCATGGTGATATGCGCTTCGATCTGCATTCCGTCCTTAGTGGGCGTCAGTTGACAGGTTGCCTCGGCTACTCCTGCCTCGCGCTCGGAGAACGGGCGCTGGGCCAGAGCTGCGGCAATTGCGGGGTTGCGTCCGGCATTGGCGTCCAGCGTGTGGTCGAAACCCAAACGGCCCGGCACGCAGACATCCTTGCACACACCCAAATCCATCTCACCCCGCAGCCGTACCGGCTTGGCAGGATTTTTGGGGGTGATCTCAACGGGCAGGACCAACTGGTCCTCATACCCGATGGATTGCAGTCCATTCTGATCAAAGACCTTCGGTGCGGGCCACGTGATGGCGATGTCACCGACATTGCGGGATTTGCTCCAGTCGAATTGGGGCGGAATGCCCGCATCGCCCGGCGCGCGCCAATAGGTTTTCCACCCGTCCTTCAATGTCAGGCGCAACGCGCCCTGATAGGTGCCGTTGTCGGATTTGCCACCATCGAGCACATCCAGCTGAACCAGCTGTTCTACGCCTTGCGCAAAGACCGCAGCGACCGAGTAGAGGCTTGCAGACAAGGCAATAGCGACAGATTTACAGAGTGTCTTCATATCGGAAAGATGCGCATTCTGACTGGGAATGCCAAGTCACGTTCCGGTCACCGATGTGAAATACACGGAAATCCCGGCTGATCCCTTGCCAATACCCGGCCCACGGGGTCATTCTAGGGTAAACCTGAGCGCAAGAGATGCCTGCTGATGGACCTTACAGGAAAACTGTTGATTGCGATGCCTGGCATGGGCGATCCGCGATTCGAGCATTCGGTCGTCTATGTCTGCAGCCATGGGGACGATGGCGCGATGGGATTGATCGTGAACAAACCCTCGGACCTGCGGATCAAGACCCTGCTGGAACAGCTCAACATCCCCTGCCGCATCCCGGTGGTGGGGGAACGTCTGGTTCAGTTCGGTGGTCCGGTCGAGATGTCGCGCGGCTTTGTCCTGCACAGCGCGGATTACGAGGCGAATCTGCATTCGATGCAGATTTCCGATGATTTCAGCATGACCGCGACACTGGATGTACTGGAGGATCTGGCCACGGGCAAAGGGCCGCTGAATTCGATGCTGACGTTGGGCTATTCTGGTTGGGGACCGGGTCAGCTTGAGGATGAGATCGCGATGAATGGCTGGTTGACGACCGAGGCGTCCTCGAAACTGGTTTTCGACGTACCTGATGACGAAAAGTGGGAGGCTGCTTTGGCCACGCTGGGGGTTGATCCGTTGACACTCTCTGCCAGTGCGGGCCGAGCTTAATCGCGCGGAGCCGCTGCACGGCGCAGGCGGTCGTTGATGGCGGCGCCTAATCCGTGATCGGGAATCGGCGATACTGCGATCGGACGACCTGTTTCGTTTAGTGTGTGCAGTGCCGCGAACAGGTTGGCAGCCGCTTCGGCAAGGTTGCTGCATTCGGACAGGTTCAAATCACAGGCAACCGGACCAAAACCCAACAGAACTTCGGCGCCTTGTATGGCTTGCGCGTTCAGGCGAACGGGCGCGTCTGGCGCGTAGTGGGATTGCAGCTGCCCCGGTGCGGTCAGCAGATCGCCCGGCTGGTGATGGTGCAACTCGGTCTGCAGAACCTCTTCGATCTGTTCCAGCGCGATACCACCCGGACGTAACAGAGCAGGGGCTTCGGCCAGACCTATAATGGTCGATTCAAGCCCGACACCGCAGGGCCCATCATCCAGAATTGCGGCGATGCGTCCCTCTAGCCCGGCCCGGACATGCGCCGCCGTGGTCGGGCTGATTTGACCCGAAGGGTTGGCCGAGGGGGCCGCCACCGGGCCATCAAACGCTGCCAGCAATGCCCGCGCGGTAGGGTGAGCCGGCACACGGACAGCCAGGGTATCCAAGCCCGCGGTGACAAGTGAGGAAATCCCATGGCCAGCGCGCAGAGGCAGAACCAGTGTCAACGGTCCGGGCCAGAAAGTATGGGTCAGCCGATCGGCCTGATCGTTCCATTCGACGAACCGTTTCGCGGTTTCGGTTGAGGCGACATGGGCGATCAACGGGTTGAAGCTGGGTCGCCCCTTGGCTTCATAGATTGCAGCCACGGCCTCTCCATTGCGTGCATCACCTCCAAGGCCATAGACGGTCTCGGTCGGGAAGGCGACCAGCAGCCCCTGCCGCAACAGGTCGGCGGCTTTTGCGATGCCATCGGCGTCTGCGGAAAGGTCTTGGGTGCCGAGAAAGGTCATAGATCGTGACGCCGCGTTTTGGTTGCTTGCAGTTCAGGTAACGGTAGGTAATCGTGCCAGCCCAGATGAATACCGGCGTGGGGCCGGGATTCCAACCCCACGGAACAAACATGCCAGACTCGGAGGGAAACCATGCCCTATCGCGCCCCGATCTCAGACTATGAATTCCTGTTCCGCAATGTGATCGGTTTTGACCAGATCGCCGCGACCGAGACGTTCTCGGAAGCCAGCGAAGATGTGGTCAGCGCCATTCTGACCGAGGCTGGAAAGATGTGCGAAGAAGTCATGGCCCCGCTTCAACGGCCCGGTGATCTGGAACCCGCCCGGTTGGAGAACGGTGTTTTGCGAACGTCGCCGGGCTATGCGGAAGGGTGGAAAGCAATCGCTGAAGGCGGCTGGATCGGGATGAGCGGTGATCCCGAATTTGGCGGCATGGGTCTGCCCATGACCATGACCACTGCTGTGAATGAGATGATGAGCGCGGCTTGCCTGTCGCTGCAATTGGCCCCGTTGATGACGCAGGGCCAGATCGAGGCACTTGAGCATCACGCGAGCGATGAGTTGAAAGCACTCTACCTGCCTAAGATGATGACGGGTGAATGGTCTGGCACTATGAACCTGACCGAACCACAGGCCGGATCGGATGTAGGTGCGCTGACTTCGAAGGCCGAGGATAATGGCGACGGCACCTATTCAGTGACCGGCCAGAAAATCTATATTTCGTGGGGTGATAACGATTTCGCTGAGAATATCTGCCATCTGGTGCTGGCCCGTCTGCCCGATGGCGTGCCTGGAACCAAAGGGATTTCGCTGTTCTTGGTGCCGAAATACATCCCGGATGAGAATGGCAATCCCGGCGTGGCAAACGATCTGAAAGTCGTGTCGTTGGAACACAAGATGGGCCTGCACGGATCCCCCACCTGCGTGATGCAATATGACGGGGCCAAGGGTTGGCTGATCGGCAATGAACATGGCGGAATGGCCGCGATGTTCACCATGATGAACAACGCGCGCCTTGGCGTAGGTGGACAGGGTGTGGGCGCGGCCGAAGGGGCCTATCAGCACGCGCTGGCCTATGCGTTGGAGCGCAAGCAGGGCAAAACGCCCTCTGGCACGATCATCGACCACGCGGATGTGCGCAGGATGCTGATCTCGATGCGTGCGGATGTGTTTGCCGCCCGCGCGATCATGCTGGCGAATGCCGCTGCGATTGATATGGCGCAGGCCACGGGTGATGCGGACTGGGCTGCACGGGCGGCGCTGCTGACCCCGATCTGCAAGGCGTTTGGCACCGAGACCGGTATGCGCGTGTCTGAGACCGGGGTGCAGGTGCATGGCGGCATGGGGTTTATCGAAGAAACCGGGGCTGCGCAATATTACCGCGATGTCCGCGTGACCGCGATCTATGAAGGCACCAACGGCATTCAGGCCATGGACCTTGTGGCCCGCAAGATGATGGACGGGGGTGAG
This sequence comes from Ruegeria halocynthiae, assembly GCF_900106805.1. Classification (GTDB taxonomy): domain Bacteria; phylum Pseudomonadota; class Alphaproteobacteria; order Rhodobacterales; family Rhodobacteraceae; genus Ruegeria; species Ruegeria halocynthiae. The sequence continues at coordinate 175,303 of NZ_FNNP01000003.1, read as the reverse complement.
GCGGCCTCGAACCTTCTGGATGAGATCGAGGATCAGGCCGAGAAGGCCCGGGCCAAAATGCCCGAACTGGCCGGTCCAGTTTGGGAAGCTTCCGAGTCGCTGCGGGAAGCCACCGAGTGGCTTGTTGCGCAGTCGGACATGAATAACCGGTTTGCCGGTGCGTCCGCGTATCTCAAAGCCTTTGCGCGGGTTCTGGGGGGGCACTACCATTTGTCTTCGGCTCTGGCCGATCCCGATGGGCCGCGTGCAAAACTGGCACGTTACTATATCAACGCGCTGCTGCCGGAACATTCCGGCTTGCTGGTGCATGCCCAGAACGGGGCGGATGACATATACGCACTTAGCGTCGAAGAGTTGGCGGTCTGATGGATGGCGAGGCTCCGCAGGTGATGCGATATCCGTGGCCGGAACCGCCTACCCCCGGCGAGTGGGTCGAGGTCGCGGAAGGGGTTTTGTGGATCAGGCTGCCTCTGCCCATGGCGCTGGATCATGTGAATGTCTATGCGTTGGATGACGGCGATGGTTGGACTGTAGTCGACACGGGGCTATCCTCGAACAAGACGCGCCGCATCTGGCAGACTCTGATGGAAGGGCCCTTGGCCGGTAAGCCTGTCCACCGGGTGGTTGTTACACATCACCACCCTGACCACGTTGGCAATGCAGGTTGGTTCCAGTCCGAACACGGTGCCGAACTTGTCACCAGCCGCACGGCTTGGCTGTTTGCCCGCATGCTGACGCTGGACGTGCAAGAGAACTGGCCGAAGGAAACGCTGGATTACTATCGCAGCGCCGGAATGGATGCGGATGTGCTGGCCGGCCGTATGGCCGAGCGTCCGTTCAATTTTGCCGACACTGTGTACCCGATGCCGCTGGGCTTTACCCGGATCAAACAGGGCGATGTGATCTGCATGGGAGGCCGCGACTGGGATGTGCATATGGGCAATGGTCACGCACCTGAACACTGCACATTCTGGAGCCGCGATGACAATCTGGTTCTGACCGGTGATCAGATTCTCAGCTCGATCAGTTCGAATCTGGGTGTCTATGCGACCGAGCCGATGGCTGACCCCGTGGCCGATTGGCTTGAGGCCTGCGAACGTCTGCGACCGCTCGCCCGACCCGATCATCTGGTTTTGGGCGGGCACAAGCTGCCCTTCACCGGACTACCGATCCGCATGCGTCAGTTGATCGACAATCATCACGGCGCGCTCGAACGTCTGTTGAAGGATCTGGATCAGCCCAAAACCGCTGCGGATTGCTTTGCCCCGCTGTTCAAGCGCCCCATCAAGGGTGGGGAATACGGCCTGGCGTTGGTTGAGGCGGTTGCACATGTGAACCATCTCTACCACATTGGAGCGGTCACCCGGACGCGGCGCGCGGACGGGGCGTGGGTTTATCAGCGCAAAGGGTAGAGTAATGGACAAGATTGAAACTTCGGCTGAGGCCGCAGAATCCGCAGCTTTGCCGCGCTGTTACGAGGTTCATGCCAACCCGGAAACGGCCTCGGGCAACAAAGACTTGCCAAAGCCTCTGCAAAAGCCGGTCGAATCCAAAAGCCCGGCGCAATGGGCTTATGAACGGTTGATCCTGTATATACAGAACTTCGAGAAAACGCTGGATGGCGATCACGAGGTCGCGATGGGCTTTACCGGAGGTGACGCGGGTGTGATGCGTATTGAAGGCATGGGTTATTTTGATCCGGACATCATTACCTTTTATGGCTCGGATGGCGGCGGAGCAAAAACTCAGCTTGTCCAGCATGTCAGCCAGTTGAACGTGATGCTGCGTGCTTTGCCGAAAACGATCGAAGATAAACCAGCCAATCGCATCGGATTTCGGCTGGCGGCTGATCTGGAAGACAGCTAACGCGCACTCTTGCAATTCACGCTTTCGCAGCCTTGAATGAGATCATCATTCAGGAGGGTGCCGCGTGACCAATTTCTCAGCCGTTACAAATGCCTATCGCGGTGCGTGGGCCCGGCGGCGGGTCTTTGTGCCGATCTATCTGGCCGTACGGTTGTTGTTGGTCGCGCTGATCGCCCCGGGCGTGGCCATTGCGGTCAATTTGGCCGTTTCGCTATCGGATCAGTCTGCGCTAACGGATCAGGACATTGCGATGTTCCTGCTTTCGCCTGCGGGGTTCATCGCGGCGGTTGCTGTGCTCAGCCTGTTCCTGCTGGCCGAGGTTTTTGTCTTTTCGGTCATGGCCGGTTCACTTCGCATGGGTGAAAGCGACCCGTGGCGGGCAGGCAGTGCCTCGATCCGGTTGATCCTGGGGCGTCTGCCGGCGCTTTTTGGATTCGCCGTACGGTTCATTCTGCGGGTTTTACTGTTGGCGCTGCCCTTTGTTGCGGTCGCCGGAGTGATTGCTTGGTGGACGCTGACGGAATACGACATCAACTATTACCTCACCTTCCATCCACCTTCGTTCTGGGTAGCGGTGGTGCTGATCGGTTTTGTCGTGCTGTGTCTGGCCTGGGCTTTGATCCGCAGGCTTTCGGCCTGGGCGCTGGCGCTGCATCTGGTGCTGTTTGAAGATTGTAAGCCTGCCGAGGCCTTCTTGATCAGCACGAACCGGATGGAGGGCAAACGTGGGCGCCTCAAGATAAGGCTGGGCCTGTGGCTTGCCCTGCGTCTTGCCATCGCTGCGTTGATCGCAGGTGTGGCTGGGGTGCTATTCGACATTGTACCGCTGCAAGAGGGCGCCAACCTGCGCTTTGCGCTGATCTTCAGCTTCATCGTTGCAGGCCTTTGGTCATTGGCAGGGCTTGTGCTGGCTGCCATCGCGCTGGGCGCGCTGGCGGTTCTGCTGGACAGTTTCTTTGATACGCTGGGTCGCGAAGTTCCACATCCGGAACCCGGCAATCTGCGCGCGCCGCTTTACGCAGTAGTCGGCGGTGCGGTCATTGCCTTGTTGATAGGGCTATGGTCTGGACAGGAGCTGCTGGAAAAGGTTCAAGCTCCGGATCATGCCGATGTGATCGGCCACCGGGGTGCGGCAGCGTTGCGGCCAGAAAACACCATGGCGTCGGTGTTGAAAGCCATCGAGGACGAGGCCGATTGGGTTGAGATCGACGTGCAAGAGACCGCGGATGGCGTTGTCATCATTGCCCATGATAGCGATTTCATGAAGCTGGCAGGCGTCCCGATAAAAGTCTGGGACGCAACGATGGAGGATGTGTCCGAGATCGATATAGGCAGTTGGTTCGGTCCGGAATACGCCTCGGAACGTGCGCCCACGCTGCGCGAGGTGCTTGAGGCAGCCAAGGGTAAGTCCAAGGTCATTATCGAGCTGAAGTATTACGGCCATGACGTTGATCTGGAAAACCGCGTCGCCGCGATTGTCGAAGGACTGGATATGCAGGATGACATCGCCACAATGTCGCTGAAATACCCGGCCGTACAGAAGATGAAAACGCTACGCCCCGATTGGCGGGCTGGTGTTCTGGCCGCCACTGCGATCGGTGATCTTTCTGGTCTTGAGGGCGATTTCGTGGCCGTGAACGCGGCGACGGTTTCGCCGGGCCTGATCCGTTCGGTCCACGACGCGGGTAAGGATATCTATGTTTGGACGGTGAATGACCCGCTACAGATGTCGGCCATGGCCTCGATGGGCGTCGACGGGCTGATCACCGACCGTCCTGCGATGGCCCGCGAAGTGCTGCGCATCCGCGCCGAGATGGGGCCGGGCGAACGGCTCATGCTGTGGCTTGCGACGACATTCGGCCTGTCCGTCGACACCACTGAGATGCGCGATGAAAGCCCTTAAATCCGCCTTTCTTCTGGCTTGGTGCGCGTTACCCGCAATCGGACAAGACCTTATGCGCAACGTCGAAATGCCTGCGCACCGGGTGTTGATCGATACCATTGACGGTTCGGAACTGACCCCGTTTGAATCCGACGGATGCTCTGGTGGATTGTCGTCGAGCTGGCGCTTGGTCGCCGAAACCTTTCCCAAGTTCAGCCTGCTCTACGAGGCGCACCCACCCTGGGAATACTGCTGCGTCACCCATGATCGAGCCTATCACAACGCAGGCGGTGCGATGCAGGCCGATGCCAGTTTTGACGCCCGCCTGTCTGCTGATGATGCGCTGCGCGCCTGTGTCAAAGATCACGGCGACACCCAGGCAGACGTATATGCGGAACGCTATGAGATGACGCCGGATCAGATCCGCTCGGTTCATTCGATCACCTCTGAGGCGATGTTCATGGCAGTACGCTTTGGCGGCGGCCCTTGCAGCGGGTTGCCCTGGCGCTGGGGGTTCGGCTTTCCCGGATGTTCGGTTTTTGCCACACCTGCGCGCGAATGACGTCGTGACAGGCCCCGAATTTTACATTATCCAACATTTCAAACACGCGAATTGGGAATCTTTGAAAACATGGCTGATCACAAGCACGGCGAGATGGACATCACCGTTCAAACCAAAACCTTTGACGGGTTTGTCAAATTCACCACTTGGTTTGCGGTGGCATGTATCTTCCTCTGCATCTTCCTAGCGGTTTTTGCCGCCTAATCCGAACCAGAGGCATTTTCCCGTGTTCAGGATACTGATAGCCTGCCTGCTGGCGGTAACGGTCGCTGGCTGCGCTGGTTCGCAGCGCCCGCAAGCCGACCAATCCGAAATCGTTGCCCAGTCCTATCGTGACCCTGGGCCATCGACTCTGACGCTCTATACTATGATCAATACGCGGACGGGATCCGGCGCGCATACTTCGTTGATGATCAGCGGCAGCGAGCGGGTGATCTTCGATCCTGCCGGATCGTTCCGGGCGGATGTGGTGCCGATCAGGAACGATGTGCTGTACGGTATCACACCCAATGTCGAGCGCGCTTATCGCAGCAGCCACGCGCGCGAAACGCATTACGCGCGGGTCCAGACCATCGAAGTGACGCCTCAGCAAGCCGAGATCGCGCTGCAGCTGGCCAAGCAGATGGGGCCAGTGGCGGGGGCGTTCTGCGCAAACTCGACCTCGGAGCTGTTGCAGCAGGTCCCGGGGTTTGAGCAGATCAGCACGACCTTCTATCCAGTGAAACTGTCGGATCAGTTCGGTCAGATACCGGGGGTTTCCACCACTGAATATCGTGAGAGTGACTCGGCTGATTTGCAGCAGGGACTGGCCGCAAACAACGCGCGGCTCAATCAGCTTGAAGCGGCTTCAACCAACTAAATAAAGCAGACCATAGAGCGTGGCGGCCCCGGTAAAGATTGCGGCCAGAATGTTTTTGGTGGCGTATCCCACTGTCAACGCAATTGCAGCAGCGGCCATACGTGGCAGATCCGGTTGTCCGTCCGTGGCCGAAGGCCAGACCACAAGTGGTGCGATCAAGGCTGGGATAATCGCCACGGCGGTATAGCGCAGATGGCGCAGCAACCAGGGTGGCATCGGGCGATCTCCGACCAACCCGATGAAGGTAAACCGCAAAAGATAGCTTCCGATCGCCAGACCGACAATGATGATCCAGATGGTGGTAGTGTCGATCTGCGTCATGATTTGGTCCGTTCCAGCATCAGTTCGGCTTGTGCGCCGGCGATCATACCCGCCGCACCCGCGATCAGAAGGCCAAGGTTGAACGGCACTGCTACGGTGAGCAGCGCCACCACGATCGCAACCAGCGCGGCGACCACATGTGCCAGCGTGCGCATCATTGGCCCAATCATGGCCAGAAAGGTGATCGGCAAAGCGAAATCCAGGGCCCAGCTTTCCGGTATCTGCGTGCCCAGAACGGCGCCCAGATACGTGCCCAAAATCCAAAGTGGCGTGATCGGTGTGACCGATCCGACGAAATAGGTCATGCGTTGTTGCACGGTCATGTCAGGCTCGTTCTCGAACCGCACGATCGAGCAGGCATAAGATTGATCGACGATCAGATAGGCGGCACAGGCGCGTTGCCACAGCGGTGCCGCCCCCAGATAAGGCGTCAGAGAGGCCGAATACATCGCCACCCGCAGGTTGACTGCCAATGCCGAGATCAGGACGATCACAGTGGGCGTATTGTCCTGCAGCAACTGCAGCGCGGTGAATTGCGCGGCTCCGGCAAAAACGGTTGCTGAAAATGCCATGGTCTGGACAACATCCAATCCGGCTTCGGTGGCGAATACGCCGAACAGAAGGCCGAAGGGCACCGCGATGAACACGAATGGCGTGCCGTCGCGAAATCCTTTCCAGAAATATGACTTGGATGTGGCGGAGGCCATGGCTAAATCCTATGGTGATGCGAGCAGCAGTAGCCGTCTTGTGAAAGGGTTGCAATTGGCCACGGAAATCGACCCGTCAGACTATCTTATCGCGCCTGATCCGGGCGCGGCACGGTTGACCCGTGCGGTTGAGGGTGTCGATCAGAACGGTGAGGTCAGCAGGATCTCGGTGGTCGAGGAGCGCCCGCTGACGATCTTTCTCAATTCGCAGGAAATCGTGACGGCGATGACCATCGGCGACTATCCCGAGTATCTGGCGCTGGGGTTTCTGCGCAATCAGGGCATGTTGCTTGCAGATGACGAGATTACGCGGGTCGATTATGACGACGATCTGGAAACCGTGGTCGTGCGCACTGCGCGCGAGACCTCGTACGAGGACAAGCTGAAGAAGAAAACCCGCACAAGCGGTTGCGCCGTGGGCACCGTCTTTGGTGATATGATGGAAGGGCTTGAGGATGTGCGCCTGCCACAGGTCTCGGTGCGTACTTCGTGGCTGTATGATCTGGCCGCCAAAATCAATCGCACCCCGTCGTTGTATCTGGAGGCCGGCGCGATTCATGGCACGGTATTGTGCCGTGAAAACCGCCCACTGGTCTATATGGAGGACGTCGGCCGCCATAACGCCGTAGACAAGATTGCGGGTTGGATGTTGTCCGAGGGTGAGGGCGCAGTGGACAAGATCCTCTACACCACGGGTCGTCTGACCTCGGAAATGGTGATTAAAACGGCGATGATGGGCATTCCGGTTCTGGCCTCACGGTCGGGCTTTACCGCTTGGGGTGTCGAGATCGCGCGCGAGGTTGGTCTGACCTTGATCGGGCGGATGCGCGGACAGCGGTATGTGTGTTTGTCCGGAGAGGATCGTCTGGTGCGTGACGTTGATCCGGCGACGGTAGCCATTGAAGACAAGAAACACCGCAGAAAGAGTGCAGAGCATTGATTGACCCTTGGTGGATCGTGATCGCAGTTTCGGGGTGGATTGGTTTGGGCATCTTTATGTTGACGGTGCTTTGGAAGACTTGGACAGGGCTAAGCAGGTGCTTGGGGCTTATGTATGCCAACCATTTGATGGTGCTGCGAAAGTTCGGGTTTCCCGCCCAAAACCCCATGTCCAATACATTGAGCTTGTCAAAAGGCTACGGGCGGACCCGTATTTTTCTTAAGCTTCTGATTTGGGGCGCGCCCCAAATTTCTGAAACGCCAAGAGAGGCGTACATGGCGATCAGGTCAGCCCGAATTTGGTCAGCTCTTGGCGTGACTTTCTGGGTTTTGGCTTTCACCGGGCTGAGTTTTCTGGCGATCGAGTTTCTATGGCTATTCATTGCAGGTAACGTGATCTATCTGATGATTCTGAGGCCTGCCCCATGGAGATGATATGCCTTCAACCAAACCTCTCGGAGTGATCCTAGCAGGCGGTCTCGCCACTCGGATGGGAGGGGGCGACAAAGGGATGTTGCAGATCGGCGGGGTTAGCTTGCTGGATCGCGTGATAGAAAGGCTGCGCCCTCAGGTGGACGGTCTGTCGTTAAATGCGAACGGGGACGCATCGCGATTCTCTGAGTTGGGCTTGCCCGTAATTGCAGACTCGATCGAGGGCTTTGCTGGGCCGCTTGCCGGTGTTCTCGCAGGTCTCGATTGGGCGGCAGAACAGGGTGCACAATCAATCGTGACGGTTGCAGCGGATACGCCGTTCTTTCCACGAGATCTGGTGAATCAACTGGTACTTGCTTCCGCAGGGCAGAAACACCCACTCGTTCTTGCCACCACGCTGCGTACCGGTGATGAGGCGTTGAAATCTGGCGGCTCTAAGCGGGTTAATCGACACCCGACATTTGGCCTGTGGCCTGTGGCCCTGCGTGATGATCTGCGAACGGCGCTTGAGGGTGGTTTGCGTAAGGTTGTTATTTGGACAGACCAGCATGAGGGTCGCGAGGCATTGTTTTCCACCGACCCGTTCGATCCGTTCTTCAACGTCAACACGCCCGAGGATCTGGGCCGCGCGCAAGCTATGCTGGAGCAGGTATGAGGGTCTTCGGTGTCACCGGTTGGAAAAACGCAGGCAAAACCGGGTTGATGGAACGGCTGGTGGCCGAGATCACCAGCCGGAGCTTCACCGTTTCGACCGTCAAACATGCGCATCACAGCGTTGATGTCGACCAGCCCGGAACCGATAGCCATCGGCATCGTATGGCAGGCGCAGCCGAAGTGCTGCTTGCATCGGGCCAGCGCATCGCTCTGATGCACGAGTTGCGCGGCGCGCCAGAACCCGCGCTGGATGTGTTGCTGGACCGCCTGTCGCCGGTCGATCTGGTGTTGATAGAAGGGTTCAAGAGCGCACGCCATCCCAAGATTGAGGCCTTTCGTGCCGAACCAGGCAACCCCCTGATCGCCCTCGATGACAACACGATCCGCGCTATCGCCAGTGACACGCCGTTGGATCTGGATCTGCCGATCTTCGATCTGGACGATACGGCGGCCATCGCAGATTTCATCCTCGGGGAGGTCGGGCTATGAGCAAACCGGATATCGCGCCTCCGCCCTTGCGCAATGATTGCTTTGCCCTGCCCGCAGGAGTGAACTGGACACCCGTTGACGAAGCTCTGGCGCTGTTGCGGGACAGGTTGACTGTGGTGACCGGGGTCGAAACCGCGCCACTGAGGCAGGCAGCAGGTCGTATTCTGGCCGGGGATGTGTTGGCTCAGCGCTCGAACCCGCCGCAGCCCAACACGGCGGTCGATGGGTACGGATTTGCCGGGGCAGTGCCTGAAGGTCCCTGCGTTTTGCCTGTGCTTCAGGGCCGGGCTGCAGCGGGGTTTCCATTCGCGGGCGAGGTTCCGCAGGGATACGCGCTGCGGGTTCTGACCGGGGCTGCCCTGCCGAAGGGTGTCGAAACCGTCATACTGGAAGAGGACGTGACCCTTGAGCTTGGCCACATTGCCTTCCGCGGCCCATTGAAACAGGGCGCAAACACGCGAAAAGCAGGTGAAGATGTGGTTGAAGGCGCGTTGGCGCTGCCCGCCGGGCGGCGGCTGACTCCGGCAGATATGGCGCTGCTGTCTGCGGTGGGCTTGGCTGAGGTTTCCGTGCGCAAGGCGCTGCGCGTCGGTGTGTTGTCGACCGGGGATGAACTGGTCGAACCCGGCGATGCCGCTGGTCCAGGTCAGATTTACGATGCCAACCGTCCGATGCTGCTGTCTTTGGTTGAACGGATCGGGTTTGAAGCCGTCGATCTGGGGCGCGCCGAGGATGACCGCGCGGCCCTGAGCCGGCATTTGGATTGCGCAGCGCAGCGGGTGGACGTGATCGTGACCAGCGGAGGTGCTTCTGCCGGGGATGAAGATCATGTCTCGGCCTTGTTGCGCGAGGCCGGGGCGATGCATGAATGGCGCATCGCCTTGAAACCCGGACGGCCTTTGGCACTGGGGATGTGGGATCAAACACCAGTGTTCGGACTGCCGGGCAATCCGGTGGCAGCAATGGTTTGCACGTTGATCTTTGCTCGCCCTGCGCTGAGCTTGATGGCAGGTGAAGGCTGGCAAGAGCCGCAAGGGTTCGAGGTGCCCGCCGCGTTCGCAAAGCGTAAGAAACCGGGTCGCCGCGAATATCTGCGCGCCCGCATCCGCGGAGGACAAGCCGAGGCGTTCCATTCGGAAGGGTCGGGCCGGATCAGCGGGTTAAGCTGGGCCGACGGGCTGGTTGAAATTGGCGACGGCGCCCGTGAGATCAAGCCAGGTGATCTAGTACGGTTCATACCCTACGGGAGTTTTGGACTTTAATCGAATGTTCCCGCCACGCGTCCCAGCAGCATGAAGGCCCGTGCCGTGCGCGTCTCGCTCAGGGCGGTCAGTTCGGCATCGCTGGCTTCGGGTTCGAATTCGACGATCATGTGGTCAAATCGGCGCAGGAAATGGTGGGCTGCATCGCGAAAGATCGGGTCCTGCTTCATCCGTGCCGCCGTCAGCGCCAACGACGACCGGTCCCGAATACCGCCCAATGCTGCCACTGACCGACCGCGCGCACCTTGGGCAAACTGACGCCAGATCTCTGGCCGGGCCATGTCGGGGCGCAGATCGTCCATATAGATGCCTTCCTGGCTGAGCAGCGTCAAAACATCCTGCGAGGCCTGCACAAGTTGCGATGTTTTGCGATCTTTCAATGCAAGGCGCAGAGCATCGAAACCCTTTTCGTCGCTCTGAGTTTCTGGAAAATTCAGAGCACGGATAAAGATGTCCGTGGGCAAAGGGGGCGTAATCTCTTCTGCCGATGTGCCCAGCTCCAGCGAGGTCTGATTGCCGGGTTCGATCAAGCGCCTGCTGGCACGTGTGGGCTCGGCACGATTGGTCGAAAACGTTGCCAGTGCACTTTCGGTCTTTTTGGCGCTTTCGGCAATTTCATCCAGTTTCTTGCCGACCGTTGGTTCATAGGTGCTGGCGGCGCGCTGCTGCTGGACCACATAGCTGTTGCGGATCGCGTCGATGGCGGTTTGCAGACGCGCACTTTCTTCACGCATGACACGGCTGGCGCGCATCGCCAGAGCGGCAACCCAGATCATTGCCACCGGCATGAAGACCGCAAGAAAAGTGACGATGAAACCGCCTTGCTGCGCGCCGGGCAGCACCAGAAACACCACCGACACCACCAGCCAAATCACGCTGAGTGCTGCCGCCGCGATCTCGATCTCTGTGACCGAAGGACGCTCGGGGCGGTCGTAGATGCCCAGCGATGTTGGTTTCTCGATTTCCTGCTCGGGTTCGGACCCTGACATAACAAACGCTCCGGTCAGGCGTATTCGATACTCAGAACTTCGTAAGACCGCTCGCCGCCGGGGGTGCGGACCTCGACGCTGTCGCCTTCTTCTTTGCCGATCAGGGCGCGGGCGATAGGGGATTTGATGTTCAGAAGGCCCTTTTCGATATTGGCCTCATATTCACCCACGATCTGCCAGGTTTTTTCTTCGTCGGTATCTTCATCAACCAGCGTCACCTTGGCGCCAAACTTGATCGCACCCGACAGCTTGGACGGATCAATGACATCAGCCAGTGACAGGATGCCCTCAAGCTCTTTGATGCGGCCCTCGATGAACCCCTGCTTTTCGCGCGCTGAGTGATATTCGGCATTCTCTTTCAGGTCACCGAGTTCGCGTGCAGTAGCAATTGCTTCGATGATGGCCGGGCGCTCGACGGATTTCAGGTTTTTCAGTTCCGCCCCGAGCGCGGCATTGCCCGTAGGCGTCATGGGAATCTTTTCCATAGTCTTGTCGTCCACGCAGAAATTGTTACGCCCCGCCGCATGGGTCAGCGTCGGGGCGAAGGATGGGTTGGCAATTACCTGACCCAAATGAGGCGTGAATTGCAAGAGGGGAGGCGCGCGTTGTTAGTAAACTTGCGAGTTAGCGCCGCCTTTGAGGGGATTGGGTGCGCCTATGGCGCTGCCCCAACAGTTCCCCGCGTCGCCAGCGACTGGCCTCGTGTCCAAGCCACAGCATCTCAATCATATTGAACCACTTCGAACTCAATGCCGTTGTCGTCGCGGAAATAGAAGCGTCGCCCGGGCTCATAATCAGCGTGGTTGTGCGGCTCGAATCCCGCTTTACGAACCTCTTCCTCGGTTGCATCAATATCTTCGACCAGCACACCTACATGGTTCAACCCGCCGAGGACGTCGTAGCTGCTTTCGCCCGATGATTTGGGGTCGTTGGGGGCATAAAGCGCCAGATAGGTGTGTGTACTGCCCACGTGCACAGTATAGCCGCCAGCAATTGCCGGGCCTTCCCAGCGGGTTTTCCAATCGAAGACTTTCTGCATCCATGCTGCAGATGCCTTTGGGTCACGGACAGTGAAATTGGTGTGCTCTAGCGTAGCCATCATGGGTTCTCCTTCCAAATTTAGCGCTTGTCTCAACTCACCGTAATTTCTAAACCTAACTTTAGGTCAAGATATTTTTTGGAGCGAATGTAATGGCTGTTTCCGAGGGGCTGGCGATTGGTGCTTTGGCACGGCGCACAGGGTTGGCTGTGTCCGCGATCCGGTACTACGAGGCACAAGGTTTGATATCTCCGTGGCGAAACGCAGGCGGGCAGCGACGGTATCAGCGCGCTGATATCCGGCGACTAAGCTTTGTGATGATCGCTCAGCAGTTCGGTCTGACGCTGCCGGAAATCCGAGAGGTGCTTTTAGAACTGCCGGGAAATCGCACACCGACGCCGCAAGACTGGAAAAACATCAGCGCAGGATTGCGTGCCCATCTGGATCAGCGAATCGATACGCTGATGCGACTGCGCGACAATCTGGATGGATGTATCGGATGCGGCTGCCTCAGCCTGCCGAAATGCAAGCTTTATAACCCCGATGACAGGGCAAAATCCCATGGTAGTGGTCCCAGATACCTTATGGGTGATGCACCAGAGGCGTGATGTGTCGAATAGCGGCATTGTTACGCCGTGTTTCGATTGACCAAGGTCTTTCCGACCATGTAATCAGCCGTGAAACAATATTGCGCCGACCACGCAGTGAAAGCGCCAATTCGGAAAGTTAGCTAAGGAGCCCGCGATGGCCGAGATTGAACGCGAAGCGATGGAATACGATGTAGTTATCGTGGGCGCAGGTCCTGCGGGCCTGTCGGCGGCCATCCGTCTGAAACAGCTGGATGGTGACCTGAACGTCGTGGTTCTGGAGAAGGGCTCGGAAGTAGGTGCGCATATCCTGTCGGGCGCGGTACTTGATCCCTGCGGGCTGGACGCGCTGATCCCGGACTGGAAGGAAAAGGGCGCGCCGCTGAACACGCCGGTCAACGAAGACAAGTTTTACATGCTGGGTGAAGCGGGCCAGATCCGTATCCCCAACTTTCCGATGCCGCCCCTGATGCACAACCACGGCAATTACATCGTCTCGATGGGGAATGTCTGCCGCTGGATGGCTGAGCAGGCTGAGGAACTGGGCGTAGAGATTTTCCCGGGCATGGCGTGTTCCGAGATGGTGTATGGAGATAACGGCGAGGTTAAAGGTGTTGTGGCCGGTGTATTCGGCCTTGAAGCGGACGGCTCTTACGGGCCGAACACTGAACCGGGGATGGAACTGCACGGCAAATATGTCTTCCTGTCGGAAGGCGTGCGTGGCTCACTGTCTAAGGAAGTCATCGCCAAATACGATCTGTCTGCTGGTAAAGAAGTGCAGAAATACGGCGTTGGCATGAAAGAGATCTGGGAGGTCGACCCGGCCAAGCACAAGGAAGGCAGCGTCACGCACACCATGGGCTGGCCTCTGGGCAGCAACGCGGGCGGCGGATCGTTCATCTATCACCTTGAAAACAATCAGGTCTATGTCGGTTTCGTGGTTCACCTGAACTACAAGAACCCGCATCTGTACCCTTACATGGAATTCCAGCGCTTCAAGCATCATCCGATGGTTGCCGAGCTGCTGAAAGGCGGCAAGCGGGTGGCCTACGGTGCCCGTGCGATCACCGAGGGCGGGTATCAGTCGATGCCAAAACTGGTCGCACCGGGCGTGGCGCTGCTGGGCTGTTCGGCGGGCATGGTCAACGTGCCGCGCATCAAGGGTAACCACAACGCCATGCTGTCGGGCAAGGCCGCAGCTGAGGCCGCTTTCGATGCGATCAAAGCGGAACGTTCAGGTGACGAGTTGACCGCGTATGAAGCGGATGTACATGAAGGTGCGATCGGCAAAGACCTGAAGAAGGTTCGCAACGTCAAGCCGATGTGGTCGAAATGGGGTTTGATGCCCTCGCTGGCGCTGGGCGGTCTGGACATGTGGACCAACACGTTGGGCTTTTCGCTGTTCGGGACGCTGGGTCATGGCAAGAACGATGCGGAATCGACCGAGGATGCCAGCAAGCATCAGCCGATCGACTATCCAAAACCCGACGGCACGCTGTCCTTTGATCGTCTGACGAATGTTTCGTTTGCGGCGACCAATCACGAGGAAAGCCAACCTTGCCACCTTCGGCTTGCCGATCCTGAAATTCCGGTCAAGGTCAACCTGCCCAGGTTCGATGAACCGGCGCAGCGCTATTGTCCGGCGGGCGTCTATGAGATGGTCGAGGATGAAGATGGCCCGCGATTCGTCATCAACTTCCAGAACTGCGTCCATTGCAAAACCTGCGACATCAAGGATCCCAGCCAGAATATCACCTGGACCACGCCGCAGGGTGGTGACGGGCCGAACTATCCGAACATGTAGGCAAGAACAGGGGCACTGGCAGGGTCGTGAAGGCTCTGCCATTGCCTCTCGCGCACCAAAGCCCTAGCTTGTCGTTCAGTCAACGACAGCAAGGCAGATTATCAGTGGTTTCCCTGGTTCGACGCGCGGCTCTGGCCGTGATTCTCAGCTCTTCAATTGCGCTTCCTGCGGTTTCGGATACCGGGTCGGGGTCGTATCTTGCCGGGCGTCAGGCTATTTATCAGAGCGACTATCCTGCGGCCGAACGCTATTATGCCAGGGCGCTGCAGGCTGATCCGGAAAATCCCAAGCTGCTGGAAAATGTTGTCGTCGCCCGGCTTGCCTTGGGTGAAATCGAACGGGCGCTGACCGTTGCCGACGTCATTGAGAAAAAGGAGCTGCCCAGCCAGGCCGCCCGGATGGTGATTTCAGCCAATCTGGTGGCCGATGGAAAGATGGATGAGTTTCTGGCGCGTGATCCCGAAACGCAGGGCGTTGGTCCGCTGGTTGATGGTTTGATGATCGCCTGGGCCTATATCGGGCAGGGCGCAATGACCAAGGCGATGGAACAATTTGACGATGTTGCCACTCAGGAGGGCCTGAGAGAATTCGCGCAGTATCACAAGGCCATGGCTTTGGCTTCCGTCGGGGATTTTGAAAGTGCCGAGGCGATCTTTGCGGCTGACGATGACCTGGTTGGTCGTTTCTCGCGTCGGGCCGTGCTGGCGCGGGCCGAAGTGCTGTCGCAACTGGATCGCAACGATGACGCGTTACAATTCCTTAATAATGTGTTTGCCGCAGGCAGCGATCCCACCATCGAAGGCTACACAGACCGTCTGTCTGACGGCGAAACGCTACCTTTCACCCATGTCCGTTCAGCCCGGGACGGAATGGCCGAAGTGTTCTTTTCGGTCGGCGCTGCGCTTAGCACCGAGGCAGCGCAGGACTATGTTCTGCTCTACGCCCGGATTGCGACCTTCCTGCGCCCCGATCATATCGATGCAATCCTGCTGAGCGCCGAGTTGCTGGACGGGCTTGAGCAATATGACCTGGCCGTTGACGTCTATCGCCAGGTGCCTCCGGGCAGCAGCGATTATCACGCCGCCGAGCTGGGGCGCGCCGAAGTGCTTAGCCGCTCGGATCGAAAAGACGCCGCAGCCGAGGTGTTGCAAAACCTCGCCGCCCAGAGCCCGGATTTGCCCGGAGTGCATGTGGCACTGGCAGATTTGCGGCGCCAGCAAGAGGATTATGCCGCGGCAGTCACGTCATATGACAAGGCCATCGACCTGACCGAAGCGGGCGCAGGTAGCAATTGGTTTTTGCATTACGCCCGGGGGATTTCCCATGAACGTCTCAAGAACTGGGACCAGGCCGAGGCCGATTTCCGCCGTGCGCTTGAATTGAACCCAGACCAGCCGCAGGTGCTGAACTATCTTGGTTATTCTCTGGTAGAACGTCAGGAAAAGCTGGATGAGGCGCTGAACATGATCGAACGTGCGGCCTCGGCGCGCCCTGACAGCGGTTATATCGTCGACAGTCTGGGGTGGGTTCTGTTCCGGCTTGGGCGGTACGACGAAGCCGTCGAACACATGGAGCGTGCGGTTGAACTGATGCCCGTGGATCCGGTGGTGAATGACCATTTGGGTGACGTCTACTGGGCCGTGGGCCGCGCCCGCGAAGCCGAGTTCCAGTGGAAACGCGCCCTGTCTTTCATCGATCCCGAAGATGTCGATGGAGAGGCCGACCCGGACCGCATCCGCCGCAAGATTGAGATCGGTCTGGACGTGGTTCTGCAGGAGGAAGGTGCTGAACCCCTGAAGGTCGCCAATGACGGCTGAGGCCTTTGCCCCCGCCAAGATCAACCTGACTTTACATGTGACCGGCCAGCGCGCGGATGGCTATCATCTGTTGGATTCGCTGGTTGCCTTTGCGGAAGTCGGCGATCGGCTATGTCTCACGCCGGGTCCGGACCTGTCCCTTTCTATCACTGGCGAGTTTTCGGATGGCGTGCCCAGCGATCACTGCAATCTTGTCTGGCAAGCCGCTGAGGCCGCAGGATGGACTGGCCGCATTCATCTGGAAAAGCAACTGCCGCATGGAGGTGGGGTCGGAGGAGGCTCTTCGGATGCCGCAGCAATCCTGCGTCTGCTGATGCAGCAAGGAATCGGCATTCCACCCCATGTACCCTTGTCGCTGGGGGCCGATGTGCCGGTTTGTGTGCGGCCTGCCTCGGCCCGGATGCGGGGCATTGGTGAGCAAATTGAGGCTATCGCTCTGCCCAAACTTCCGGCCCTGTTGGTTAATCCGGGTATTGCGGTGCCGACTGGGGCGGTGTTTGCGGCGCTGAAGACTCGGGAACACCCACCAATGCCTGACCGTATTCCTGAATTCAAAACACCCAAAACCTGTGCCGGTTGGTTGCGGGATCAACGCAATGATCTGGAAGATCCCGCCTGTAGCGTTGCAGGCGCAATTGCTGGTGTACTCGATGAACTGTCTGAAACCCGGGATGTATTGTTGGCCCGAATGTCGGGTTCGGGATCAACGTGCTTTGCGCTTTATCCTACGGCAAAGGCGGCGCATTTCGCGGCTTACGAGATCGGGGCCGCGCATCCCGAATGGTGGTGCCGCGCCACGCTGCTCAGTTGAGGCGCGACACAACGTAATCGGCCAGATCGCTCAGCAATGACCGGATTTCGTGATTGGGGAGAGGCTCCAGCGCCGACTTCGCATTTGCCGCCCAGCCAATCGCATCAGAGCGGGTGGCCTCAAGCGTTTTGTACTTGTTCATCAGCGCCAATGCATGGTCCAGATCGCCCTCTTCCTGACGCCCCCGGCCAATCGTGCGCTCCCAAAATATATGTTCTTCGGGTGATGCCTGAGCTACGGCTTTGATCACTGGCAAAGTCAGCTTCCGTTCACGGAAATCATCGCCCACGTTCTTGCCGGTTGCTGCGCTGTCGCCCTGATAATCAAGCAGGTCGTCGGCGATCTGAAACGCAACACCCAACGCATCGCCATATTCGAACAGGGCCTTGACCTGTTCCTCGGACGCACCCGCGATGACGCCCCCAACTTCGGTCGCGGCCGAGAACAGCGCCGCGGTTTTGCCGCGTACGACCTGCAGGTAAACACGTTCATCCGTGCCCAGATCGGTGGCGGCGGTCATTTGCAGCACTTCGCCTTCGGCAATAGTGGCCGAAGCGTTGGCCAGAATGTCCAGAACCCGCAACGATCCGGTCTCGACCATCAGTTGGAAGCTGCGGGAAAACAGATAATCCCCCACCAGAACGCTGGATTTGTTGTCCCAAAGCAGGTTCGCCGTCGGACGTCCGCGCCGCTGGCCGCTTTCATCAACGACGTCGTCATGCAGCAAGGTGGCGGTATGAATAAATTCGACAGTTGCGGCCAGCCGAACGTGATGGTCACCGGAATAGCCAAGTAATCGCGCTGCGGCCAAGGTCAGCATCGGACGCAGGCGCTTGCCACCCGCTTCAACCAGATGTGCGGTCACTTCGGGAATGCGCGGTGCGTGTTCCGACGCCATGCGCGTTCGAATCAGCGTGTTGACCGCTTCCATTTCATCGACCAGCATCTCTGCCAGACGCTCATGCGGTTTCGAGATCGTGCTGACTGTCATCACACTCCTGATACAAGGCTCGACTTCCGGCGCACCTTGCCCTTACATCCATCCCCATGAAAGAACTATTGCGCAGCACCGACCCCACCATTCTGGCTTTTGCAACCGCTCTCCTTGAGGGCGAGGATATAGACTGCTTTCAGATGGACGTAAATATGAGCATCCTTGAAGGCGGTATCGGAATATTCCCCCGGCGCCTGATGGTGCGCACTGATGACTTGATCCGGGCCGAACGCGTGATGCGTGATAACGAGATCCCGCTGGGGCGATGAGCACTTTTTCCGACAGTGAGCTGACGTGCAATGATTTTCTGGGCGGCCGCGTGCGACTTTGGCAACCCAGGGCGGGTTATCGCGCGGGTGTTGATCCCGTTTTGCTGGCGGCCTCGGTCCCGGCCAGCGAAGGTCAGTCGGTGCTGGAGCTGGGTTGCGGTGCCGGAGCTGCGGTTCTGTGCCTGATGGCGCGTGTGGCGCAGTTGCGGGCGACAGGGATTGAATTGCAGCCTGCCTACGCAGAGCTGGCGCGTCGAAATGCCGCCCAGAACCACGTCAGCTTGTCCGTGATCGAGGCTAATCTGAGCGCATTGCCCGAGGAGCTACGGCATGCCCAGTTTGATCATGTCATTGCCAATCCCCCATATTACCGGCCCGGCGCGCACAGCCCCGCAACCGATCAGGGGCGGCGGGTCGCGTTGGGCGAGGATACACCTCTGGTGGAATGGATCGACGTTGCCGCACGGCGGCTGACGCCTCGTGGGTACCTGCATATGATCCAGAAAGCGGATCGCCTGCCAGATATGCTGTCGGCTTGCGCTACTCGTTTGGGATCAGTGGAAATCCTGCCTCTGTCACCACGTGTGGGCCGATCTGCTGAGTTGATGATTCTGCGCGCACGCAAAGGCGGTCGGGCCGCTTTTCGCCTGCACGCGCCGCTTGTGATGCACGAGGGAGACCGCCACCTGTGCGATGGGGAAAGCTACTGTGCTGATGTCTCGGCGATACTGCGAGACGGGGCCGCTTTGACAGGGTTCGCGTCAGATCGGCGATGACCAGCCGAATTTGTCGGATTTGTTACAGATTCTGTGCGCCTGCAGCGTGACAGGGTGGAAATGATGTGATCAACTTCATACGTTACACCTACCAAACCAGAGAAGGAGGACCGCCATGAGCGTGAGCGCGCATCTGACGGAGTTGAAGAAGAAACACGAAGTTCTCGGTCTTGAAGTAGAAGAAGCTCAACGCTCACCTGGTATCGACGATCTCCATATCGCACAGCTTAAAAAGCAGAAGCTGAAGCTGAAAGAAGAGATCGAACGCCTGTCGGCTTAAGCCTTCAGGCTGGCGCGAGCCGCAATGACCGCGCCACCGGTGACAAGCAAGGCCGCGATCGCCAGACCCCAGGATGGGGCGGCGATCCCGGCCAATACCAACACAAGCGTGGATAACAAAGGTGCCGCATATGAGGCGGTGCCAAGGATTTGAATGTCTCCGCGTTTGACCCCGATATCCCAAACATAAAAAGCCAGACCTACCGGCCCCAGCCCTAGCGCAAGGGTTGAGGTCCAACCGCGCGCGCCCACTGGCCAGGTGGTCTCTTCAACCGCGAAATGCAGTGTCCAGGACGCAATTGCCGTAATTAC
The DNA here is from genome assembly GCF_900106805.1 of Ruegeria halocynthiae. GTDB lineage: Bacteria > Pseudomonadota > Alphaproteobacteria > Rhodobacterales > Rhodobacteraceae > Ruegeria > Ruegeria halocynthiae. Next base: position 155,653 of record NZ_FNNP01000003.1, on the reverse strand, counting down.
ACAAAACACCGCGACCGAGCTTGTGGGCACATCCCCCAAACGCCGCGACAGAACCGAGTACCCGGACCAGGTTAGCGCACACAGCAAGGCCAGCCCGTAGCCGGGCAGGTGCTGCACTTGAAACCCCGCACTTCCGCCTCCGGTGATGATGACGGCGGCCCCTGCAAACCCAAGGCAGGCTCCGATCAGATGACCCAGTTTCAGGTGCTCTCCGGGCAGCAGACCTGACAGCAGGACAATCAGCAAGGGCCAGAGATAGGCAATCAACCCAGCCTCGGCTGCTGGGGCTATGCGCAGGGCTGAAAAATACAGCGCGTGATATCCGAAAAGTCCAATTGATCCAAAAAGATAGGTTGTCCATGCGATTTGGCGTAACTGCCCCAATCCACCGCTTGCCATAGCCCAGATCAGGCCCAGAGTGCCCCCGATCGTAAAACAGATCGCATTCAGAAGCAGAGGCGGCGTTGGTGCCGAGCCGACCGTGAACAAGGCCAGCAAGGACCACAGCAGCACAGCGACAAAGCCGATTGCGGTCGCGCTCATTTTACTCATTCAGCGGTTACCTTCTCTACCGGGATGATTTCGAATTCATCGGATATATGCGCGGTCTTTTCAATCTCGGCGATGAACCAGTCGCGGAAGGCCGCGATCTGGGGTCGTTTCTCTGCGCCCTGCAGACATAAGAACCGAAACCGCCCGGCAGTTTCCAACGCCACCTTGAACGGTGCGACCAGCCTCCCCTCGGTCAAGTCTTTCAGGATCATCGCACGACGACCCAACACAACCCCGACACCGGCCACAGCGGCGTCGATGGCGTGATCTGCGTTGGAGAAGTGCGCCCCGTGTGTCGGCGTGAAATCCAACCCCACAGCGCGAAACCAGGTCGGCCAGTCGCAACTCGGTTTGAGAAAGTTGATCGAGTCGTCATGGATCAGCGGGGCCTCGCGCAATGAGGCAGGTGTCGGATACTGTTCGGCCAGTTCCGGTGTCATGACAGGTGTCAGCCATTCCTTTCGGACAGGGACGGAATACAAGCCGTCATCCGGCCCGTATCCAAACCGAATCGCCACGTCCACGTCATCGCGCTCAAGGTCCATGATGCGCAATGACGCCGAGAATTTCAGGTCGATTCCCGGATTGGCGCGTGCGAACTCATACAGACGCGGGGCCAGCCATTTCGCCGTAAGGGCTGGACCGGCAGTGACCGTCAGGCTGGTTTCATCCTGCAGCCGCCGCGTCGCCTGCCATGCGGCTTGCAGCGCGGCAAAACCCTCGGCGGCTCCGGGGGCTAGTGTGCGCCCGGCCTCGGTCAATTCGACAGCACGGTTGAGGCGGCGAAACAGGGGGTGCCCCAGATGTTCTTCCAGCGATTTAATCTGAAAGGATAGGGCAGCCGGAGTCACGTTCAGTTCATCTGCAGCCTTCGCAAATGACATGTGCCGCGCTGCTGCATCGAAGGCGCGCAATGCAGTCAGCGGCGGTAGGCGATCAGTCATTTCGGTTAAGTTTTTCTGAATTGAAGTGGCTAAAACTCTCGTTTGTACAGTTTAAAAGGGAAGGTCATGTTGAGTGCAAGGTAAATTCACCTTGATAGAGAGGGATGCAACATGATCGAGATGTCGGCAAACCCGATGATCCAGGGCGCCATTCAACGCGCCCATAAAGAACGCAGCAAGGCGGTTGTTCGGATTTGGGGCTGGTTGTTCAGTTTCCGTTGACTGCAGCGCGCGCGGTCTTACGGGATAAAAGAAGGGCCGGTCCTTGTTGGACCGGCCCGATTTTGTTCTCTGATACGGGGTTCAGACGAAGAACTGCGCACCGTTTGCCGAGATGGTCGAACCGTTGATGAATTGCGAATCGTCTGAGGCCAGGAAGGCCACACAACGCGCGATTTCTTCCGGCTCACCCAGGCGGCCCGCCGGAATTTGGCCGATGATTGAATCGCGCACCTTCTCTGGCACTGCCATCACCATTTCAGTGGCGATATAGCCGGGGCAGATCGCGTTGGCCGTGATCCCCGCCCGCGCGCCTTCCTGCGCCAGCGATTTTACAATACCCAAATCACCCGCTTTGGTCGCCGCATAGTTGACCTGCGCGAATTGACCCTTCTGACCATTGATCGAGCTGATTACGATGATGCGGCCAAATTTCCGCTCGCGCATACCCGGCCATACCGGATGCACTGTGTTGAACACGCCGGTCAGGTTGGTGTCGATCACCTGATTCCATTGCTCCGGTGTCATCTTGTGGAAAGGTGCATCGCGGGTGATGCCCGCGTTTGCGACGACGACATCGATCGGACCGACTTCGGCTTCGACCTTTTCGATGCCTGCTTTGGATTCATCATAATCGGCTACATTCCACTTGTAGGTGGAGATGCCTGTTTCTTCAGTAAACTTAGCCGCGGCCTCGTCGTTGCCGGCATAGGTGGCTGCAACATTGTAACCTTCGGCTTTAAGCGCCTTGGAAATTGCTGCGCCGATGCCGCGGGAACCGCCGGTTACGAGTGCTGTACGTGCCATTAAGGAATCCTCCAAATTTAGTCTTCTTGGTAATTCTGTTACTCTGAGAGAGCGGGTTGCGCAATATCGTTTCGCCCCTGTTCTTGTCTTTCTGCCCGGCGATATTGTCGCATCCAACGGGTATGGGATGATTGTAACAAAAAAGGGCGCCGCTTGGCGCCCTTTTCATATAATTGTCAAAGTACTTAGTCGCGCTCCACGCAGAGGGCGACGCCCATGCCGCCACCGATGCAGAGGGTTGCAAGACCTTTCTTCGCGTCCCGGCGTTTCATTTCGAACAGCAATGTGTTCAGGACCCGGCAGCCAGAGGCACCGATCGGGTGGCCGATGGCAATTGCGCCTCCGTTGACGTTCACGATCGACGGGTCCCAGCCCATGTCTTTGTTCACGGCACAGGCTTGTGCGGCGAAGGCTTCGTTGGCCTCGACCAGATCCAGATCGTCGACCGACCAGCCTGCTTTCTCCAGGGCCTTGCGCGAAGCGTAAATTGGACCGACACCCATGATCGATGGGTCCAGACCGGCGGTCGCGTACGAAGCGATGCGGGCCAGAGGTTCAATTCCGCGCTTTTCGGCATTCTCAGCCGACATCAGAAGAGTGGCCGCAGCGCCGTCATTCAGGCCCGAGGCGTTGGCTGCTGTGACCGAACCGTCTTTGGCGAAGGCCGGGCGCAGTTTGGCCATGGCTTCCATGGTCGCGCCGTGGCGGATGTATTCGTCCTTGTCCATCACGATGTCGCCCTTGCGGGTCTTGATGGTGAAGGGCACGATCTCGTCGGCGAACTTGCCCGCGTTCTGAGCTGCTTCGGCCTTGTTCTGGCTGGCTACGGCGAATTGGTCCTGCATGTCGCGGCTGATCTGCCATTTCCCGGCGACGTTCTCGGCGGTCTGGCCCATGTGGTAGCCGTTGAACGCATCCCAAAGACCGTCGCGGATCATGGTGTCGATGTATTTCATGTCACCCATCTTCTGACCGGCGCGCAGGGCTGCGGCATGGGGCGACAGGGTCATGTTTTCCTGCCCGCCCGCGGCCACGATCTCAGCATCGCCCAGTTGGATGTGTTGCGCACCCAGCGCAACTGCGCGCAGGCCTGAACCACATACCTGGTTGATGCCCCAGGCGGCGCTTTCCTGCGGCAAGCCCGCATTGATATGCGCCTGGCGAGCGGGGTTTTGCCCCTGGGCCGCGGTCAGGACCTGGCCCATGATGGTTTCGCCTACCTCGCCCTTGTCGATCCCAGCGCGTTCGACAACTGCTTCGAGGACGGCAGCGCCCAGATCATGCGCAGGGGTGTTTGCGAACGAGCCGCCAAAGCTACCGACGCCTGTGCGTGCGGCGGATGCGATTACTACGTTGGTCATACAGTCAATCCTTTACCGTCATGGTCCTGTGGGAAATCTGACGGCGCAGGTCATGGAGAAGCTCTCTCCGGGTGCAAGAGCGCCTCGTGATCCCCCGCTTCAGCATCTCCTGCAATAGCGCAATGCTGCATCTGCAGCAACGGACAGCTTGTCTCAGAATGTATTGTGGTGGTTGTTCTGTGCGGTTTGTAGCGATCAACTGCCTGTTTTTGCGTTATTTTCTTGTTTCCATGGCGGTGTGACCGACGGCGCGCCATACAAGAAGCCCTGAAGGCAATCGACGCCATTGGCGATCAGAAAGCTGGCATCTTCGGGGCTTTCGACTGATTCGGCGGTGACCAGAATCTCAAATTCCCGGGCGACTGCGATCAGCGCGCGTACCAGCGACTGATTATCGGGGGTGCTGCTGATGCCACGTATGAACTGCCCGTCGATCTTTGCGGCATCGAACAGAAACTCGCGAAAATGACGAAAGCTGAAGTTGCTGGCGCCAAAGTCATCCAGCGCGAAGGCGATGCCACGTTCCTGTTGGCGGTCCATGAAATCCACGACCAATTCAGGCACTTGCATGGCTGAGCGTTCCGAGATTTCCAGTATCAGCCTCTCACCCAGGCTGGCGTCTTTTTTGAGGAACCTGCCCAACACGCGCGACCAGCGATCATAGCCGATCGAGCGGGCCGACATGTTAATCGACAAACGAATGCCCGGGTTTCGGATCAGGGTGCGCAACCCCATCTCGAGCGCGACGCAATCCAGATCCCGTCCGATCGGGGTGTTTTCAACCTGCGGCATGAAATCACGCGCCGGAATGACGCGACCGGTTTCATCCAGTACGCGGATGAACCCTTCGTAGAAGGCGACCTCCTGTGGGGGGTGGGCCTGCATGACGGGTTGAAAGGCCAATCTGCATTGTTTGTGCTTCACCGCCTCGGTCGCCATCTGGACAATCGAATGATCTCGTGAGGTGACGGCAGCGCTTATAGGATTGTCCGACCCCTCAGGCAGGTCCGCGCGTTTCCTGTTCCGCATGTTATTCCGCCTCCCTGATCCCGACGAAAATTGAGCCGGGGTCCAGTTTCAGGGGAGACAGGTAAAACCTGAGTTAACGCGCTAATATTTTTTACTGGAGATTGTCAGAATTCAGTGCGTTGACTGCCAGACATGTCGCAGAGAAGCCGCAGCGCCGACAAGCGCACCGAAGAGTCCAAGTGCGGCCATGACGAAGCCAAGACCCAATATTGTTGGCAACGCCCCGCTAAGTGCTGCGGTCATGGTGATGACAAGGCCCAACAATCCGGTAGCAGTAGATATTCTTAGTAGTTTTGACATGACGATGCTCCGGAAATGTGTACTTAAATCACTTCCCGGATATGGAGTGCTTGTGCCAAAAATCAAGCGCGGAAATGGTCTTTTTAAGACTTAGCTCTGCTTTGCAACTGAGGCGGACAGTTCTGCGTCACACTGCTCGAATCCCGGTGTCCCGCGATCTTTTGGATGACGCGCCAGATGTTTGGCCTTGATCTGCGCAGAGCTGTCGCGGCTGCCATCATGGCTGTATCCCGGCGGTGCGAAGCAATACGCCAACCGCTGACCCGTTGTCAGCCCCGGTTGGGTGGCGTCTTTCCAAATGCCAACCCATTCATGAAATGCCACGCGAAGCGGGTTGAAGGTGCCGATATTATGGACCAGCCCATAATCAACCTTGTCGTCTTCTTGCTCGGGGACGAACGTGCCGAATATCTTGTCCCAGATGATGAAGACACCGGCATAGTTGCAATCCAGATAGCGAGCGTTGCGCCCGTGATGGGCACGGTGATGGCTGGGCGTGTTCATCACCGCCTCGAACCAGCGGGGCATTTTACCGATGGCTTCGGTGTGAATCCAGAACTGATAGATCAAGTTCAATCCACCGACGAATAGCACCATCGCTGGGTGAAAACCCAACAGAATCAAAGGCGCACGCACCACCATCATGAAGGTGAATGTGTAGGTCCAGGTTTGCCGCAGCGCCGTCGTCAGGTTGTAATGCTGGGAGCTGTGGTGGTTCACGTGGCTGGCCCAGACCCAGCGGATGCGATGGCCGAACCGGTGCACCCAATAATAGCGCAGATCATCCAGCACGAAACACAGGATAATGATGGGAATCGAGGTTCCCAGATCCAAGGGTGTAATCTGCCAAAGCCACATGAAAAACGCGTAGGCGATGAAGCCCAGCAGAAAACCGGACGCAATGTTGCCTGCCCCCATGATCAAAGAGGTCACGGCATCGCGCGTCTCATATCGGCCACCCCGGCCTTTGATCGCAATCCAGAGGAACTCGGCCAGAATGGCGGCAATGAAGACAGGTACTGCCCATTGCACCGCGTCGGGAAAGGTAATCTGGTCGGTCATGCGGGCTCCATCAGATGTTGCCAGTGGCGGCGTTCGGTTTCGTCCAGATGGATGACCACGCGCGGGGTGCTGAAATCGTGGAACTGGACCTCAAACCCCTGGGGATGGTCGATCCGGTCGAAATCGAGCAGATGTCGCGCGACGGTATCAGCTCCAAAGGACCACAGCAGCCCTGCTCCGGTCTCGATCCGCACAAGGGCGGCGTGGCCGTCAGTGGCCACGGTAACGTCGATGATGGAGTCATTGGGAAAGTGACGCAGCCACTGATCCTGTGCTGTCTTAGGCGTCAGCTCGTGCAAACGGGACCGACCCGTCAAATGCAGCAATAGCGTGACGCCGGCAATGCCGCCGACGACCAGCACCAAAAGAATTTCCAGTGGCATTCCATCCTCCTGCAGACAACCTGCAAGGGTGCGGATTGTCTGTCAAAGGTGGCGTGGCGTCAGGTGAACCCAAGGCTTTGACCCAAAAGACTGCGTCAGCAGTCAGTTTTGCAGAAACTCAATTTGTGATCGTATACGTCCCGCCCGAGTCGCCTTTGCCTTTGTTGCGGATGAAAGTCACCTGATCGCCATCAAGCGAAACGGTCTGGCAATCTTGCGGCAGTGCTTTGCCTCCAACCACCAGGTTGCGGCACCAGAAGCGTTTGCTCCATACCCAGGCCCCGGCAACCTTTCGACCGTCCTTCAGTTTTCCAGTCAGTTTCCCGTCGGCTGATATGACAAGGATCGCCTCGTTCCCGCTCAGCGTTTTGCCCGCAACCGCGTCCAAAAACTGATTTTCTTTTTTGATGTCTTTGGCCTCTGCGGCCATCGCCGTGCCGAGGGCAACACACGTGACAGCGGTTAGTTTGACAAAACTCTTCATAAAAACTCTCCTGGTTAAAGCGACCGGGAGAGCACCATGATTCTAAGCCTCTAGGATTGAAAATCTCAGCTTTCACCGTTGACTAGAGCCGAGATAATTGACTTTGCACTGTCCGAGTTCCATTCGGCATCACCGATCAGGCGCGCAATTTCATTGCCGTCCGGATCTATGATCAACGTGATCGGCAAGCCGATTACGCCCATTTCACGCGCGACGGCTTGTTTCGGATCCTGATGGCGTGGCAGGTTATCGATGCCATTTTCATCAAAGAACTTTTTGATCCCGGCAGGTGTGTTGCGCCCGGTTGCCAGTGTCAGAACCTCGAATCTGTCACCGCCGAATTCCGCCTGCAGCTCAGATATCTGAGGCATTTCCTTGCGACAGGGCGCACACCATGTCGCCCAGAAGTTCAGCAACACGTACTTGCCCTTGTAGTCGGCCAGTGATCCGGTGCCGCCATCATCTTCCAGTTCAAACTCGACCACTTTGACCGGCCTGGGCTCACTATGCAGGATCAGCCGCTTCAGGCTGCCATCCCGCAACGGGCCGAGCGTCTCGGCATCGGTGGCCAAAGCGGCGTTTGCACCCAGCGCGAGGGCCATATAAAGGGGGATCAGACGAATTAGGCGCATATCAACTCCGGGTTTTCTTACATGACCGATCAATCTTCGAACCAGATGTGGGGCGGCCGCTTTGCCGCCGGTCCAGACGCGATCATGGAGGCAATCAATGCCTCGATCGGGTTCGATCAGCGGATGGCAGCCCAGGACATCGCAGGCTCGCGCGCCCATGCCGCCATGTTGGCTGCCACAGGCGTTATAACTGATAGTGATGCGCAGGCCATTCGGGAAGGGCTGCTCACCGTTTTGTCAGAAATCCAGAACGGAGAGTTTCAGTTTTCGACCGCGCTGGAAGACATTCACATGAATGTCGAGGCACGGCTGAAAGAGGTGATCGGAGAGCCCGCAGGCCGTTTGCACACAGGCCGCAGCCGGAATGATCAGGTGGCAACCGATTTCAAACTCTGGGTCCGCGATCAGCTGGACGCGGCGGAATCCGGCCTTCTGGCCCTGATCCGTGCGCTTTTGGCGCAGGCCGAGGCCGGGGCCGATTGGGTGATGCCCGGTTTCACCCACCTGCAAACCGCGCAGCCGGTCACATGGGGCCATCACATGATGGCTTATGTCGAGATGTTCGGTCGCGACCTGAGCCGCGTTCGTGACGCCCGCGCCCGTATGAACGAATCCCCCTTGGGCGCTGCTGCGCTGGCAGGAACATCGTTCCCCATCGACCGCCAGATGACCGCCGAAGCGCTGGGCTTTGACCGCCCCGCCGCGAACTCGCTCGATGCGGTCAGTGATCGGGATTTCGCGCTGGAATTCCTGTCGACAGCCTCGATCTGCGCAATGCACTTATCGCGCTTTGCCGAGGAACTGGTGATCTGGTCCTCGGCCCAGTTCCGGTTTGTCACGCTTTCTGACCGGTTCTCGACCGGCTCATCAATCATGCCTCAGAAGAAGAACCCCGATGCGGCCGAGCTGATCCGCGCCAAAGTAGGCCGCATCTACGGTGCCAACACGGCGCTGATGATGGTGATGAAGGGTCTGCCACTGGCCTATTCAAAGGACATGCAGGAAGACAAGGAACAGGTCTTTGATGCTGCTGACAACTGGATGCTGGCACTGGCCGCGATGGAGGGCATGGTCAAGGACATGACCGCCAACCGCGACAGCCTGGCTGCTGCTGCCGGTTCTGGTTTCTCGACTGCGACTGATCTGGCCGACTGGCTGGTGCGCGTGTTGGGTTTGCCTTTCCGTGATGCTCACCATGTTACCGGATCGCTTGTGGCGATGGCTGAAACCAAAGGCTGTGATCTGCCCGATCTAACCCTTGAAGACATGCAATCAGTCCACGCGGATATCACCGACGACATCTATTCTGTTCTCACAGTCGAAAACTCGGTAAACTCGCGCCAGTCTTATGGTGGCACGGCGCCGGATCAGGTGCGGGCCCAGATCAAGCGATGGAAGGCGCTGGTGTGATGCGGATACTACGCGTGGTCTTGTTGATTGTGGCCGGAGCGGCGCTGACAGGGTGCGGTGCGGATGGCGAACCCATCCAGCCGACGATGGCTGCCAGTGTCGGCGTTGGCAGCAGCGGAACTTATGGCGGTGTTGGCGTTGGTGTCAGGCGAGGCGGACTTGGGGTCTATCTGGGGCTGTAGGCACCCCAACTGAAATTTTGGTTTCCATGGTAAAGGCGTGACGGTTTGACCGCCACGCCCCACAATGTCCTATCAGCCGGCAACAGGCTGCCCGCGCTGCCGCAGACATTCAAGAAGAATGTCTTTCCGGCTATAGCGTGTTTCCAACGCGCCCGAGGCAGCGCCTGCTGCGCCACCGACAACAGCGCCGGCGCCCAGGTCGCCTTCCAAGGCGCCGACCACCGCGCCGCCCGCTGCACCCAGCAACGCCTGCGTCCGGGTTTCCGCATTCCAGACCTTTTCAGATTTGGCGAGGTTTCGGCAGTGTTGCAGGTCCTGCTCGTAACCCGGGTTGGGGGCCGCTGCGAGTTTTGGCTCATAGGATGCGCCTGTTCCTTCACAGGCGGCAAGGAAAACGGCAGGGATCAGAAGGGCTGAATAACGTTGCATTGGATACTCCTAGTTGTTGCGAATTGGTGTCAGCCATCTAGGGACCTAAAAAGCACAATGCCTGCCAAATCCTGTTCGGACATTGGCATTTTCGTGCCCCGACACGCGTTCAGCAGCTGTGATTGGCGCAGGATTCAAGTGAAAAAGCTTGTAGATGTCCTGTGAAGTGCTCATTTGGAGAGCAATCGAATCAAGCACGAGCATGAGGGTGAAATGATCAAACGCGTTCTTGGCCTGTTAGTGACGCTGTCCGTCCTGGCGGCTTGCGATCCAAGCCGTCCGGCCAGTCCCGAAACGGCATCAGAACCAAAGCAATCGGGCGTGTCGATTTCCGGATATGGCCGGGTTGGCGTATCGACCAATCTCTAACAACGGAATCCATTGATCCGCAGGGTGCTTTTGGTCTAAGCGCGCTGTTATGGATCACTTTCTCTACCGCGACGGCGCGCTTTTCGCCGAGGATGTCCCAATCTCCGAAATCGCAGCTGCGGTCGGAACCCCGTTCTATGTTTATTCAACCGCGACCCTGCTGCGGCATTTCAAGTTGTTCGATGATGCACTTGAGGGCACCGATCATCTTGTCTGTTATGCGATGAAAGCGGCCAGCAATCAGGCGATCCTGAAAACGCTGGCACAGGCGGGTGCGGGGATGGATGTGGTCTCGGGGGGGGAATATCTGCGTGCCAAGGCCGCAGGTGTACCGGGCGAGCGAATCGTCTTCTCGGGTGTTGGCAAGACAGCGGATGAGATTCGTACCGCTCTGACTGGAGGCATTCGCCAGTTCAACGTCGAATCCGAGCCCGAGATGCAGGTGATCAACGCGGTTGCGCTGGAATTGGGCATGATTGCGCCGGTCACCATTCGGGTGAACCCGGACGTAGATGCCAAGACACATGCCAAGATCGCCACTGGCAAATCCGAGAACAAGTTCGGCATCCCGATCTCGCGCGCGTCCGAGGTTTATGCGCTGGCTGCCAGCTTGCCGGGACTCGAAGTGATCGGGATCGATGTCCATATTGGCTCGCAATTGACCGAATTGGAGCCGTTCGAACTGGCCTACAACAAAGTTGCGGAACTGACTGAACGACTGCGCTCGGAAGGGCACAATATCCGCCGTCTTGATCTGGGTGGTGGCTTGGGCATTCCCTATACCCGTTCAAATGACGCGCCGCCGTTGCCTGTGGAATATGGCGCGATGATCAAGAAAACACTGGGCCATCTGGGCTGTGAGATCGAGATCGAGCCCGGCCGCCTGATAGCAGGCAATGCGGGCCTGATGGTATCCAAGGTCATCTATGTCAAATCGGGTGAAGACCGCGATTTCCTGATCCTTGATGGTGCAATGAACGACCTGATCCGCCCTGCGATGTATGAGGCGCACCATGATATCGTGGCGGTTGAAGAACCTGCTGCTGGTGTTGAACAAAGACCCTATGATATCGTCGGCCCGGTCTGCGAATCCGGCGACACTTTCGCCAAGCAGCGCAACATGCCACCGCTGAGTTCTGGTGATCTGATCGCCTTCCGCAGTGCCGGCGCATATGGCGCGGTGATGTCCAGCGAATACAACACCCGCCCCCTGATCCCCGAAGTTCTGGTGAATGGGGATCAATTTGCCGTAATTCGTGAACGGCCAAGCTTTGACGAAATCATAAACCGCGATACCATACCAGAATGGCTCTGACGCGATAGGCGCGCGGGGCCGATCAGGAGGCCCGCCTTGCGCGACAACCAAGCCCTGCCAATTCCAAGATTGTCCCTGTGGCTGACACATGCAGGGATGCTGGCCGAGCAGGTTTTGCGTGCCTTCTGGCCATTCATTTCGATTCTTATGGCGCTGCTGGCGTCCCTTATGCTGGGCCTACAGGATCTTGTGCGTATCGAAACCGTCTGGATTTCTGCGGTGATCGGCCTGATCGCGCTGCTCACAACGGTAATTCTCGGTTTGCGTCAGTTTCATCTGCCGACACGTGCCGAGGCGCTGGTTCGGCTGGATGAAACCCTTCCCGGGCGTCCGATACAGGCGCTGATGGACGATCAGGCCATCGGAGCCTTGGATGCGGATTCGATCGCTTTGTGGCAAGCGCATCAGAGCCGTATGGCAGAACGTGCATCCAAGGCCGATCCAGTTAAACCGGACCTGCGGCTGGCGTCTCGCGATCCATATGCTCTGCGGTATGCCGCGCTGCTGGCTTTGATCATAGCCGTGCTGTTCGGGTCGTTCTGGCGGGTCGGTTCGGTGGCAGACATGACGCCGGGGACTGCGCAGGCCGGGCAGGGCCCAACATGGGAAGGCTGGGTCGAACCGCCGCGTTATACGGGTTTGCCTACGCTTTATCTTGCTGATCAGACCGATCCAACGCTGACGGTGCCCAAGGGCAGCCGCATCACGCTGCGGTTCTACGGTGAGATCGGCGCTCACAGCCTGACCGAGACAACAACACCGCTTGGAACCGAAGCTTCAACTGAGCCAGAACAGGACTTTGTTGCCGAACGCTCGGGCCAGTTGCTGATCGATGGCCCAGCAGGCCGCGATTGGACGCTGTATATCCTCGCGGATACCAAACCACTGATCGAAGTGGCGGGCGCTGCAGAAGCCGAAGCAGGTGGCCAGATGAAACTGCCCTTCGCGGCTTCCGACGACTATGGCATTATATCGGGCACGGCTCGGATCGAGTTAAATCTGCCCGCTGTGAACCGCGAATTTGGACTGGCGACCAAACCGGAGCCGCGCGAGATCATCACGGTTGAGCTGCCGATGCCGATCACCGGCGACCGAACGGAATTCACCGAAGACCTGATCGAAGATTTTTCACAGCACCCCTGGGCGCATCTACCAGTGAAAATCACGCTCATGGCCGTTGATGCGGCGGATCAGGAAACGGTTGCTGAACCCTATCTGGCTAACCTCCCTGCCCGGCGTTTCTTTGACCCGTTGGCGGCAGCGGTGATCGAACAGCGGCGTGATCTGCTTTGGTCGCGTGAGAACGCGCTGCGCGTGGCACAATTACTGCGCGCCGTCTCGCACTTGCCCGAAGATCTGTTCCGTTCAGATACGGCGTATCTGCGTTTACGCGTGATCTTGCGCAGGTTGGAAACGTTTGACCGGTACGGTGTGTTGAATCTCAAGCAGCAGGAAGAGATTGCTCAGGCCCTTTGGGATTTGGCCGTTCTGATAGAGGACGGAACACTGGCTGACGCGCTGGAACGGATGCGGCGCGCACAGGAACGTCTGACCGAAGCGATGCAAAACGGCGCCAGCGATGAGGAAATCGCCGAGTTGATGCAAGAGCTTCGCGAGGCAACGCAGGACTACATGCGGCAACTGCAGCGGCTGGCGCAGGAAAACGGCGAAGACGGTCAAAACCAGCAAGGCCAAAACGGCGAAACGCTGCAGATGACGCAAGATGATCTGCAGCGGATGATGGACCGCATTCAGGAACTGATGGAACAGGGCCGCATGGCCGAGGCGCAGCAGGCGCTGGAGGAGTTCCAGCAGATGATGGAAAACATGCGCGTCACGCAAGGGCAGGGCGAAGGTAGCCAGTCCGAGGGACAACAGGCCATGGAAGGATTGGCCGAGACTTTGCGCGAACAGCAGGGGCTCAGCGATCAGGCGTTCCGTGATTTGCAGGAACAGTTCAACCCGGGTGCTCAGTCTGGCGAAAGTCAGGGCAATGAGGGCCGTAGCGGTGGTCTTGGCCGCGGTCAGAGCCATGAAGGTCAAGGCGGACAGGGCCAGGGCCAGGATCAGGGTGGTGAAGGTCAACAGGGACAGGGATCATTAGCAGATCGTCAGCAGGCGTTGCGCGATGAACTGAGGCGGCAAGAACAAGGTTTGCCCGGCGGTGGTACGCCCGAAGGTGATGCTGCACGCGAAGCGTTGGGCCGCGCGGGCCGTGCCATGAACGATGCCGAAGATGCCTTGCGCAGCGATGATCTGGCCGAGGCGATTGACCGCCAATCCGAGGCGATGGAAGCCCTGCGCGAGGGGATGCGGTCACTGGGTGAGGCCATGGCGCAAAACCAGCAGAATCAGCCCGGGCAAGGTACGGAAGCGGGCGATATGCAAGCTAACACCCGCGACCCGCTGGGTCGTGCGCCGGGTACTGCGGGGTCGATCTCGACCGATGACAACCTGTTGCAGGGCGAAGATATCTATCGCCGTGCGCGCGAATTGCTTGATGAAATCCGCCGCCGGACCGGCGAGCAGGACAGGCCCCAGATTGAGCTTGAGTATCTCAAGCGTCTTCTGGAACGGTTCTGACGGGTCTAGTTTCCTGTCTGCGCTTCAAGCCAAAGACGTGCCTGATCGACCATTGAGACGTAAGGTTTCAGCACCGCATCGGCCTGTGGAACCGCCTCGCTAATCTGATTGGCGTTGCCGTAGATCAGAAACAGAATAACACCGATGATAATGATCAGGGCAAAGCCCCGAAGGAACCCCCCGGATTTACGGGTTGGTGCGGTCGTCTCGGTTTCATCCGACGTCAATTCGCTGCGCAGACCCGAGTTAATCGCTTCGACATCCGGCAACTCATCTTTTTGCCCCGCATCGGCGGCGGTTTCCGAAGCAGAAGGCCGCTTGGGTTCGATCTGGGGCTCTTCGGGCGGGTCCAATGCAAGGTCGGGTTGGCTTTCCAGATTGCTGCCTTCGCGATCACGCAGTTCGGCCTCGCGGGCGGCTTCTTCCTTTAGGATACTGGAAACCGCTGGGTCGACATTACCGACGACCTGTTCTTCTGAAGGCTCGGTTTCCTTATCGGTCACCTCGGGCTCTGGCGTATCTTCGGCGCTTGCCTCTTTAGGTTCGACAGGGGCCTCAGCAGGCTTTGTTTCGGGCTCTGCTTCGACGGTGACTGGAGTTTTGGTCTGAAACCATGTTTTTTCGCAATTTGAACATTGAACTTCGCGCCCGTCTTCGGGGATCACCTCGTCTGGGACTTCGTATTGGGCGCTACAATTCGGGCACGTTAGACGCATTCTGCCTCCTGGCCTACAAAACTGGCCTGATAATAGTTTTTTAAGGGATGATATTCCGTTAAGACCCAACAGCAAAGCGTGTTTTCGGTTTCGCGGACTAAGTGTCGCCAATTGGCCCCGCCCGAGGCATTGAATCCACCGCTGCGCTCGGGCAAGAGGTGAGCATAAAAATGGGGACAGGCGTGATCGAGCTGGACAATATCAGCTATAACTACGGCGGCGGTGAATTGCTGAGCGATGTTTCGCTGCAATTGCAGCCGGGGTCGTTCCATTTCCTGACCGGCCCGTCCGGTGCAGGCAAGACCACATTGTTGAAACTCTGCTATGGCGCGTTGCTGCCGACCTCAGGCAGGTTGATGGCCTTTGGCGAGGATATTGCCACCACGGATCGCGATCAGATGGCCCTGCTGCGCCGTCGGATCGGCGTGGTGCATCAGGATTGCCGGTTTCTTGATCACATGACGTTGGCTGAAAATGTCGCCCTTCCATTGATGGTGTCCGGACGTGGCGAGAATGGCACGCAGGAGAATCTGACCGAACTTTTGGGGTGGGTTGGGCTTGGCGGTCGGCTTGAGGCGCACCCGCCCGAGCTTTCGGGTGGGGAACGTCAGCGCGCCGCGCTGGCCCGTGCTGTTATTCTGTCACCTGACGTGGTGCTTGCCGATGAACCCACCGGCAACGTGGATTGGGAGATGTCGCAACGCTTGCTGCACCTGTTGGTCGAATTGAACCGGATGGGCAAAACCGTGCTGATCGCCACCCATGACCTGAGCCTGATCCGGGCCGCCAAAAGTCAGGTGCAGGCTCGTGTCCTGCGTATCGCGCAGCGTCGGGTGCAGCTTGCGGGGGCGGATTTATGAGTAAGGGTACGATCCGAAATTTGCTGCGCCGAGACACCCGCGCAGACCGGGTGGTGCCGCCCACGGGTTTCACCGCGCAATTGACCCTATTTGTGTCGGGCGCAATGGCGTTTCTGGCGGTGTTTGCGCTGGCTCTATCGCTGGCCTCGGGCCGTTTGGCGGACAGATGGGCCTCGGAACTGGCCGGTGCTGCGACCTTGCGGATCAATGCGCCTACCGATCAGCGCGCAGCGCAGACCGAGGCGGCTTTGAACGTATTGCGGCAAACGCCGGGCGTCGCATCGGCCCGTGCTTTGACGGACGAAGAACAAGCATCGCTGCTGTCGCCTTGGTTTGGGTCGGACTTGCCTCTGGACGCTCTGCCAATTCCGCAGCTGATTGAGATTATCGAAGGTGAACCTGGCCTGGATGCAGCAGGTCTGCGCCTGCGACTGGGGGCCGAGGTGCCGGGTGCAGTGCTGGATGACCATACCCGCTGGCGTGAACCACTGGTCGATGCGGCTCAGTCCCTGCGGCGGCTGGGCTGGATTTCGGTCCTGCTGATCGGTGGGGCGACGGCGGCTATGATCACCCTCGCCGCCAACGCGTCCCTTGCCGCCAACGCGCAGATTATCGAGGTTTTGCGCCAAGTCGGTGCACGCGACCGGTTCATCGCCGGAGCCTTTGTGCGCCGCTTTACATTCCGCGCGCTTTTTGGAGCAGCCGTTGGAACCTTGTTAGGTATGTCGGGTGTCTTGCTGCTGCCCGAAGCTTCGGACGCGGGTGGGTTTCTCACTGGGCTCGGGTTTCAGGGGATCGGATGGCTATTTCCCGCGCTGATCCCGCTATTGGGCGCAGCTGTTGCGTTTCTGGCCACCTGGTCCGCCGCGCAGCGCAAGTTGAAGGAGCTTTCGTGATGTTCATGGCCATTCAATGGGTCCGGTCTTTGGTGTTCATGATCGTTATCTATGCATGGATGTTGGTTCTGGGGATCGTCTTTGCGCCCTATGCGCTGTTTGCCAAGCGAGGCGCCCTGCAGGCTTGCAAAACCTATGCGCGCACAACGATGTGGCTGGCCCGCTGGATGGTCGGCATTCGTTGCGAAATCCGCGGGGAGGTGCCTCATGGTGAGGTTGTGATTGGCGCCAAGCACCAGTCCTTTCTCGACATCATCATGATTTTCAACGCAATCCCGCACGGCAAGTTCATCATGAAACGAGAGCTTCTGTGGACGCCGATCATCGGGATGTATGCGCGGCGCCTGGGCTGTATTCCGGTTAATCGTGGTAAGCGGGGCGCGGCCGTGGCCAAAATGGTCAAAGACGTCGCCCGCGAATTCAGCGAACCCGGTCAACTTGTGATCTACCCACAAGGCACGCGTGTCGCGCCGGGGGTTCATAAGCCCTATAAAGTCGGAACCGCGGTTTTATACGAAGGGCTAGGGTTCCCATGTGTGCCCGTCGCGACCAATGCGGGTGTCTTCTGGCCTAGAACGGGTGTGTTACGCAAACCCGGCACGGCGATTGTCGATTTTCTTGATCCGATCGAACCGGGTGTCGCGCGGAACGACTTTCTTGAACGGTTGGAACACGCGATCGAGACACGCTCGAACACATTGATGAGGGAAGTGGGGTTTGATCCGGATGAAGTTCGTTAAGGATATCACCGAGCTTGAGGCGTTGTACGGCACGCCAGGAGCGGCCGCCACACGCAAGGTGGCGCGGCAACTGACACCGCTTTATCGTAAATGGATCATGGCATCGCGGCTCTGTATCCTCAGCACAGTGGGTCCCGAGGGCGTCGATGGCAGTCCACGCGGGGACGACGGACCCGTTGTAACAGAGCTTGACCCCGGATCTCTGGCCTTGCCGGATTGGCGTGGAAACAACCGATTGGATTCATTGCGCAACATTGTGCGAGACCCGCGTGTCTCGCTGATGTTTATGGTTCCAGGATCGAACAATGTGGTGCGGGTGAACGGGGCTGCTCAGTTGACTGCCGACGATGACCTGTGCGCCCGTTTTGAGAAACACGGTAAACGCCCCGCGACCGTCATCGTGATTGAGATTTCTGAAATCTACACCCAATGCGCTCGCGCATTGATGCGGGCGGCAACCTGGAACGGTCGTGATGAAACAGATGATCTGCCCAGCGTTGGTGAGATCCTGTCTGAGATGACAGCAGGCGAAGAAGGTGGCGCGCAATATGATCAGGAATGGGGTGCCCGCGCCACCAGTACCATGTGGTAGGACACCCCCGGTTTCTAAGCTTCTGCGGGTTTTGCGTACATCGACTGGAACAGGGCTTTGACCTCTGCGCCGCTGATTTTCAGACCGTGCGCAAGCTTTTGAACAAAGTCCGTTTCGCGCTTGTCCAGATCACCATCCGACCCGATGATCATCAGTACCGCCTGCAGCACCATCCGCTTTTGATCGGGTGACAGCCCGCTGCCAAAACTTGCGAATTGATGCTCGGTCGGCTTGGCCTCGGCAAGATCATACATCCGCCGAATCCGCGCCTCGTCAAAGGGTTCACCGGTCATCTGTTTGGCAATATCCGACATGAGTGCGATTTCGCTGTCATCCAGCCGGCCATCGGCTTTTGCCGCGTGGCACATGGCGTCGATGGCTTTGACTGCTGCAGGGGCTGCACCTTTCATCTCGGCCTTTCGTTTGCTGGTGCGCGCACTGCGTCCTGCCCATTTGATCCCGGCAACACCCAATAGCAGCGCAAAGACGCCCAGACCCCAGAACCCTGAGATCATGTCACTGACCGACAACTTTGGCTGGTCTGGCAAGTCTTCGGGTAGCTCTCCCAGCACTTTGCCCAAGGTCAGTTTCTCAGCATCTACCGGATAATAGCTTTCAGCATCGCATTTATTGATCGCCATCGCATATCCCAGCGAGCTGCGCCATACTGGCAGGAACAAGACGTGCCTGTTCTCGGTCAGGTGACACAGTGACAACAGCTGCCCCTGATCATTGGTGAGCTGTGTTTCGGTGATCAGGCTCAGCTGCTCGGCTGTACCTGAAGCGCCGCCACCGCGCCGGGCTTCGGCCTGTTCCCCGATGCAGAGTGAAAAGATAAGTGCGGTCGCGCATAAAGTCAGAAATCGCATAAATGCCTCAAGTGTTTATCTGTAATCCGGGCAACGCTGAATACAATCCAGGGTCGCCATGATGTCGAAAATTCAATCTCAGGCTGAGCGAAACTAAGACCGAATGGAGGCAAGAAAAAGGCGGGTCAAAATGGCCCGCCTTCTCTGACTATCTATGCTAATAATCAGCTATGGATTGGCCCGTCACCGCAGGCAAGTGCGGCCTCACGTACCGCTTCGGAATAGGTTGGATGGGCGTGGCAGGTCAGGGCCAAATCCTCGGCTGAGGCGCCGAATTCCATGGCAACACAGACCTCGTGGATCAGGTCTCCGGCTGCTGGACCAATAATGTGGCACCCCAGTATGCGGTCGGTTTCCTTGTCTGCCAATATTTTCACAAAGCCATCCGACATCATGTTGGCCTTAGCGCGACCATTACCCATGAACATGAACTTGCCAACCTTGTAGGCGCGGCCTTGTTCCTTCAGCGTTGTTTCGGTCTCGCCCACGTTGGCGACTTCGGGCCAAGTGTAGATGACGCCCGGAATGACGCCATAGTTCACATGTCCATGCTTGCCCGCGACCTGCTCGGCTGCGGCCATACCTTCATCCTCAGCCTTGTGTGCCAGCATCGGGCCTTCGGTCACATCGCCGATTGCGTAGATGCCGGGAACATTGGTCTGCCAGTCAGCGCCAACTTTGATCTGGCCGCGCGGGGTCATCTCGACGCCCAGAGCGTTCAGCCCCAGACCATCCGAGTAAGGCTTGCGCCCAGTGGCCACCAGCACGGTATCGGCATCGACAACATACTCGCTGTCATCCTTGAGCAGCTTGTAGGTCACTTTGGCTTTGGTCTTGGTTGCTTCGGTCTTTTGGACCGCAGCCCCCATGACGAATTTCATGCCCTGTTTCTTGAGGATACGCTGAAAGGTTTTCTGCACCTCAGGGTCCATGCCCGGCGTGATTTCCTTGAGGAATTCGATCACCGTCACCTCGGCGCCCAAACGGCTGTAGACCGAGCCCAGTTCAAGCCCGATCACACCAGCACCGATCACCACCATCTTCTTTGGTATTTTGCCCAGCGACAGCGCTCCGGTCGAAGTCACAACGACCTTCTCATCCACTTCAACACCCGGCAGCGCCGACGGCTCAGAGCCCGATGCGATGATGATATTCTTGGCCTCATGGGTTTCGTCACCAACCTTGACCTTGCCAGCAGCAGGGATCGACCCCCACCCCTTCAGCCAATCAATCTTGTTCTTCTTGAACAGAAACTCGATACCCTTGGTGTTGCCGTCGATGACTTCATCTTTGTAGGCCTGCATCTGCTTCCAGTCGACCGAAGGCGATTTGCCCTTCAGGCCCATCTTGGCAAAGTTATGTTCGGCCTCGTGCAATTGGTGGCTGGCGTGCAACAGCGCTTTGGATGGGATACAGCCCACGTTCAAACAGGTGCCGCCTAGCGTCTCGCGCCCTTCAACCACAGCGGTTTTCAGACCCAGTTGGGCGCAACGGATGGCGCAGACATAGCCGCCAGGCCCGGCGCCGATTACGATGACGTCATAGTTAGCCATTACATTCTCCTAAATCGACCGGATATTCCGGCACCTTCCCTGCCCGGCTTGTGGGTCAGGGCATGTATTCGTCAAACGGGTTCCAGCAACTTGATCGTGATATGCGCAATTCCGCCCCGCTCGTGATGCATCGCCAGTTCCTCAGACCCAAAGAAGGCTTTGGCCTTATCAAGATCTGTCACTTCGAACATTGCAATGGCGTGATCGCGCTGATCCGGATCGCGCCAGACATGCAGGTCGCGGATGCCCGCGGCCTTGCGCATCGGCTTATCTTCGCGAAACACTTTCAGCCAGGCGTCGAAATCGGCCACATCGGCCTGCCAGAGTACATGCGTTGCCATAATTACAGATCCATCAATAGCCGGCGCGGGTCTTCCAGCGCCTCTTTCACGCGGACCAAGAAGGTCACCGCACCTTTGCCATCGACGATCCGGTGATCATAAGACAGGGCCAGATACATCATCGGGCGGATCTTGATCTCACCATTGATGGCCATCGGGCGGTCCTGAATCTTGTGCATGCCCAGGATGCCTGATTGCGGGGGGTTCAAGATCGGCGAAGACATCAGCGAGCCATAAACGCCACCATTTGAGATGGTGAAGGTGCCACCCTGCATCTCAGCCATGCTCAACTTGCCGTCACGGGCGCGTTTGCCCTTCTCGGCTATGGCTTTCTCGATCGCGGCAAAAGACATCGCGTCAGCGTCGCAGATGACCGGTACAACCAGACCTTGCGGCGTCCCGGCGGCCACGCCCATATGAACGAAGTTCTTGTAGACGATATCCGTGCCATCGATCTCGGCGTTGACTTCGGGAACCTCTCTCAACGCATGGCAGCAGGCTTTGGTGAAAAAGGACATGAAGCCCAGTTTCACACCGTGTTTCTTCAGGAATAGCTCTTTGTATTCGTTGCGCAGGGCCATCACCTCGGTCATGTCCACCTCGTTAAAGGTGGTCAGGATGGCGGCCGTGTTCTGCGCATCCTTCAGGCGCTTGGCGATGGTCTGGCGCAGACGGGTCATGCGCACGCGCTCTTCGCGCGCGGCGTCACCGGCGGCCACTGGCGCGCGCGGAGCTTGGGCAGCGGGGGCGGGCGCAGCCGCCGCAGGCGCTGAGGCCGTAGCCGTTGCAACTGCTTTTGCCACATCCTCTTTCATGACACGGCCATCGCGACCGGTACCGGTGACCTGATCGGCAGACAGCCCGGCCTCGGCCATGGCTTTTTCGGCTGATGGTGCGTTGGACACGTCTTTGCCCGTGCTGGCTGTGACCGGAGCGGCAGCGGCCGTTGCCGGGGCTGGCGCAGCGCCTGCGGCCGCGCCCGAAATCACCGCCAGTTTGGCAGCCGCATCCACGGTCGCGCCCTCAGGTGCAACGATTTCAGCCAAAACGCCTGCCGCCGGGGCCGGAACCTCGACCGAAACCTTATCGGTTTCCAACTCGCACAGCATCTCGTCCTGCGCAACGCTGTCACCAACTTGTTTGAACCATGTCGAAACGGTTGCCTCTGTCACTGATTCGCCCAGCGTTGGAACCATCACATCCACGCTGCCACCCGCCGCAGCCGGAGCTGCTGCCGCTGGGGCCGGGACTGCCTTAGCCGGAGCAGGCGCCGCCCCTTCGCCGGCCGTGATAGTGGCCAGCAGGGCATCGACCCCCACCGTTTCACCTTCGGCAGTGACGATCTCACCCATTACACCAGCGGCAGGAGAAGGAACTTCGACTGTAACTTTGTCAGTCTCCAATTCGCACAGCATTTCATCTACAGCGACTGCATCGCCAGGTTTTTTAAACCAGGTTGCAACCGTGGCTTCGGTGACTGACTCGCCAAGCGTGGGAACACGAACTTCAATCGTCATCGTTTACTTTCCTTCAATGCTCAGCGCTTCGTTCACCAGCGCTTCTTGTTGGGCTTTATGTTGGCTGGCCAGACCCGTCGCGGGCGAGGCCGACGTGGCGCGACCGGCATATGCCGGGCGGGTATGCTTGGCGCCGATGCGGGTCAGGACCCATTCGATATTGGGTTCGATAAAGGTCCAGGCACCCTGGTTCTTGGGCTCTTCCTGACACCAGACCACTTCGGCGCCTTTAAAGCGCTCAAGCTCATTGATCAGCGAATGCGCCGGGAATGGATAATATTGTTCGATCCGCATCAGATAGACATCATCGATCCCACGGGCATCGCGTTCCTCCAGCAGGTCGAAATAAACTTTGCCCGAACACATGACGACGCGTTTGATCTTGTCATCCGCCACCAGCTTGGTGTCAGAGTTACCCTTCTGCGCGTCGTCCCACAGCACTCGGTGGAAGCTGGAGCCAGTGACAAAGTCCTCGGTCGTACTGACGGCCAGCTTGTGACGCAGCAGCGATTTAGGTGTCACCAGGATCAGCGGTTTGCGGAAGGTCCGGTGCAACTGACGGCGCAGGATGTGGAAATAGTTCGCAGGCGTCGTGCAATTCGCCACGATCCAGTTGTCCTGACCGCACATCTGCAGGAACCGTTCCAGACGCGCCGATGAGTGTTCCGGGCCTTGCCCCTCGAACCCGTGCGGCAGCAGCGTGACCAGACCGGACATCCGCAGCCATTTGCTTTCACCCGAGCTGATGAACTGGTCGAACATGATCTGCGCCCCGTTGGCGAAATCACCAAACTGCGCTTCCCACAGCACCAGAGCGTTAGGTTCAGCCAGCGAATAACCGTATTCGAAGCCCAGAACCGCATACTCGCTGAGCATCGAGTCAATCACGTCATAATGCGACTGTCCCTTGCGGATGTTGTTCAACGGATAAAACCGTTCCTCGTTTTCCTGATTGACGAAGCCCGAATGGCGCTGGCTGAACGTCCCGCGAGTGGCGTCCTGACCTGACAAACGCACTGGATACCCCTCGGTCAACAGTGAGCCGAACGCCAGCGCCTCACCAGTTGCCCAGTCAAAGCCCGTGCCGGACTCGAACATCTGCTTTTTGTGCTCCAATAACCGGCCAACGGTCTTGTGCATTGCAAAACCTTCGGGTGCGTTCGTCAAGGCGGTCCCGATCTCGGCCAGCGTTTCCGGTGGGATCGCAGTGTCACCGCGCACATATTCCTCTTTGTTCTTATCCAGATGCGACCAGCGCCCATCCAGCCAATCAGCCTTGTTGGGCTTGTAATCCTTGCCGGACTCGAACTCATTGTTCAGATAGGCCTGAAATGCGGCCTTCATGTCCTCGATCTCGCCCTCGGGGATCAGGCCATCCTTGACCAGTCGTTCCGTGTACAGCGACAGCGTGGTCTTATGAGTCTTGATCTTCTTGTACATGATCGGGTTGGTGAACATGGGCTCATCGCCCTCGTTGTGCCCAAACCGGCGATAACAGAAGATATCCAGAACCACGTCCTTGTGGAACTTCTGACGGAACTCGGTCGCCACTTTGGCGGCGTGAACTACCGCCTCGGGGTCGTCGCCATTCACGTGGAAGATTGGCGCTTCGACCATCAGTGCGATATCGGTGGGATAGGGGCTCGAGCGACTAAAATGCGGTGCGGTTGTGAAACCGATCTGGTTGTTCACCACGATATGCATGGTGCCACCTGTTTTGTGCCCTTTCAGACCCGACAAACCAAACCCTTCGGCCACCACACCCTGACCGGCAAAGGCGGCGTCGCCGTGCAGCAGAATGCCCATCACTTTGGTGCGATCCTCATCACCAAGCTGATCCTGCTTGGCGCGCACCTTGCCCAGAACCACCGGGTTCACCGCCTCAAGGTGTGAGGGGTTGGCGGTCAAAGACAGGTGCACCGAGTTGCCGTCAAATTCCCGGTCGCTGGACGCGCCGAGGTGGTATTTCACGTCACCCGAGCCATCCACGTCTTCTGGTTTGAAGCTGCCACCCTGGAATTCGTTGAAGATGGCGCGGTATGGCTTGGCCATCACGTTGGCCAGAATGTTCAGACGTCCCCGGTGCGGCATCCCGATCACAATGTCCTGCAATCCCAGCGCGCCGCCACGCTTGATGATCTGCTCCATCGCGGGGATCAGGCTTTCGCCACCGTCCAGACCGAACCGCTTGGTGCCCATGTACTTGACATGCAGGAATTTCTCAAAACCCTCGGCCTCGACCATCTTGTTCAGGATCGCCTTGCGGCCTTCCTTGGTGAACGCGATTTCTTTGCCGTAGCCTTCGATCCGCTCCTTCAGCCACGCGGCCTCTTCTGGGTTCGAGATATGCATGTATTGCAGCGCGAACGTGCCGCAATAAGTCCGCTTCACGATCTCGACGATCTGGCGCATGCTGGCCATCTGCAGGCCCAACACGTTGTCGATAAAGATGGGGCGATCCATATCGGCATCAGTGAACCCATAAGTCTTCGGGTCCAACTCAGGATGATTGCTGGCGGCGCGCATGCCCAGCGGATCCAGATCAGCAGCCAGATGGCCCCGGATACGATAGGCCCGGATCAGCATCAGCGCACGCAGGCTGTCCAGCACCGCGCGTTTGATCTGTTCGTCGCTGACCTCAACACCCTTGGCCGCCGCCTTGTCCTTGATCTTGTCGCCCGCTGCCTTGGCGTCAATCTCGGCCCATTCGCCCGTCAGCGCGCCGGTAAGGTCGTCAGCGGGCATAGGAGGCCAATCGGATCGTGCCCACGAAGGCCCCTCGGCCTCGCGCTGCACATCCGGCGTGGCATCGCCCATCGCCTTGAAGAACTCGGCCCAGGCGGCATCCACCGCACCGGGGTTCTTGGTGTACTGGGCATAGAGTTGCTCCAGATATTCCGCGTTATGCCCCTGCATAAAGCTTGAGGCATGAAACTGGTCGTTGGGCGAGTGCTCGGTCATCGGGCTACCTCATGTGGGTTGGGACCGTATTGGTTGGTGCCTGGTTGACTGGGGCGGGCCAGCCACCACAGCACCAGAAGGGGTGACACAAACAGAACGAGAAGTGTCGGAAGGACAATCAACAGCGTGGCGCGGGTGAACAGGATATCAAGATTGCCACCATGCTGGAAATGAGAGGCAAGGCCGATACCAAAGATCAGCACCGCAAAGGCGCCGAGGATCAGTAGGATCGGCAGCAGGGCATAAAGTCCGCTGCGCCCGGTATCATGCATCCGCCGCCATGCGACGGCCAGATGCGGGAAGAAGACGATGAGGCCGACGATGCTCTGTACCGGCCCCGAGGACGTGGCCGCGACGGATTTCGACGTCTCGGTTTCGGTCACGGCGACCTGCGTGAAGAACTGCAAATCGATGATCCCGGCAATGATGCTCCAAATCACGATGAACAAGAAAAAGAACCAGTATTCGGGCCGCGAGGCACGCCCTGAGAAGGTGAAGAACTTGGAGAAACAGGTGCGGATGGCGTCAGAGAAGGTCATTCCGATCTCTCCGCTCGCACTGAAAGAAATGTTGTGTAAACCGACGAAACGTCAATTTCGCTGTCTGATACGGCGGAAATACGCTCTATATTCAAGATTGCGCCATTCAGGCTCCGCTTGACGCCATGACTTTCAGATATCTGGGGCTGGAGGTGGTAGACTGGCGGGAGTTCCTGTGGATCAGGCCCAGACCCTTCGACCAACCGCTGAAAAGTGATCGGAGAGTCTTCCTCTTTAAACGCGATTACACAATTCATTTGGAAATAAACATCATTCTTAAAACTGTTGACGCGCAAAACGCTTCCGGTTTTTTCCCAAACAAACCAAAGGTCTTTCTGTTGAGAGCCTTCGATTTTCTTAAGGTTACGTGCTCCGCCCGCATTTTTGAGGGATTGCTCCCAAGTACTCGAGATTCTAGGGTCTGGAACCTCGCCAAAACCAAATTGGTTAGACAGAATCGTTGCCGCATATGATCGAATTGCTCGGTCATCAAGATCGGCAGGAACGCTGAGGGTCCAGCCAACTTCCAGTAAGAAATCGGTCAGGTTTGCCAAAGCAGGTGTAGCTTGGCAGGCCCTAACAGTTTTTGATGCGAAGTCCGGGTTATTGGAACCAGCAAGGACGGTTGTGGCCGCCAAGATGGCAGCCACAAAGCCAAACAGGAGTTTACCGCACCGGTTCACAGCTTACCCAATCGCTTCCAGCACAGCCTCGCCCAGCTGCGCCGGGCTTTCGGCCACGACGATACCGGCCGCGCGCATGGCTTCGATCTTGTCCTCGGCACCGCCCTTGCCACCGGCGACAATCGCGCCCGCGTGGCCCATGCGGCGGCCCGGAGGGGCCGTGCGGCCTGCGATGAAACCAGCGGTCGGCTTCTTACGGCCCTTCTTGGCCTCATCCGCCAGGAACTGCGCGGCTTCTTCCTCGGCCGAGCCGCCGATCTCACCAATCATGATGATCGATTCGGTTTCGTCATCGGCCAGGAACCATTCCAGCACGTCGATATGCTCGGTACCTTTGATCGGGTCGCCGCCAATGCCCACGCAAGTGGACTGGCCCAGACCCACATCGGTGGTCTGCTTGACGGCCTCATAAGTCAGGGTGCCCGAACGCGATACAACGCCGACCGAGCCGCGCTTGTGGATGTGGCCGGGCATGATGCCGATCTTGCAGGCGTCGGGTGTGATGACACCAGGGCAGTTCGGACCGATCAGGCGCGAGTTTGAGCCTTCCAGCGCGCGCTTCACCTTCATCATGTCCAGAACCGGGATGCCTTCGGTGATGCAGACGATCACTTCCATCTCGGCATCAATCGCTTCGAGGATCGAGTCCGCCGCGAAAGGGGGCGGCACATAGATCACGCTGGCATTGGCGTCGGTCACATGTTTGGCCTCGTGGACCGAGTTGAACACGGGCAGGTCAAGATGCGTCATCCCGCCTTTGCCGGGGGTCACACCGCCGACCATCTTGGTGCCATAGGCGATGGCCTGTTCAGAGTGGAATGTGCCCTGCGAGCCGGTAAAGCCCTGACAGATCACTTTGGTATTTTCGTCGATGAGGACTGCCATTTCGTGGAGTCTCCTGTTTTGATACTATTGACTGCACTTATCACCGTTAGTTGTAGATAAGCGGAGGAATTTGTTCGGCGGAGATGGGCGCAGACAGGAAAATTTGGCTTCTGCTAGCATCGCCTTTCTTCCTGATGTTCTGTGTTATCAGGCTTCCATTGGGCAGTTGGACTGCGTATTCGTAAAATGAAGACGGATAACTCTTCCCCTGCCCTCTACCAACTGCCTTGCGAGCGCTTGCCAATAGAGCTGATCCGACAGCTTTAGGGTCGTCATTGCTATCTACAGTGAAATTGCAAATAACTCCGCTGGGCGAATCCACTAAACCCACAATGACCCGTTTGTTTGGCAATTGATGAGGGTTTTTTAACGGTGCAAGCCCACCGATCTTTTGGAGCCCTGCGGCGCTTGCCTTTTCCGAGAAGTCAGCAAAATTTGGCAATGAAGCCAAGCACGTTCTCTCGAAAACGCTTACAGCTTCCTGAGTAGTCGCCACTTCCGCGGGTGTTGAAGAACCACTTGGCGCGCATGCAGACAAAACCGTCAAAGCCAAAGTGGCTAGCAAACCGGTTGCTTTCTTAGCTATTACCATTACCCCTTAACCGCCTTCACGATCTTTTCGGCACCGTCTTTCAGGTTGTCCGCCGCGATCACATCGAGGCCCGAGGTGTTGATGATCTCTTTGCCTTTCTCGACATTCGTGCCTTCCAGACGCACGACCAGCGGAACCTGCAGGCCGACCTCTTTCACCGCGGCGACAACGCCCTCAGCGATCACATCACAGCGCATGATGCCACCGAAGATGTTGACCAGAATGCCTTTGACCTGCGGGTCCGAGGTGATGATTTTGAACGCCTCGGTCACTTTCTCTTT
This sequence comes from Ruegeria halocynthiae, assembly GCF_900106805.1. GTDB lineage: Bacteria > Pseudomonadota > Alphaproteobacteria > Rhodobacterales > Rhodobacteraceae > Ruegeria > Ruegeria halocynthiae. Next base: position 127,567 of record NZ_FNNP01000003.1, on the reverse strand, counting down.
GGTGGCACCACCACCCACGTCGAGGAAGTTGGCAGGCTCGGCACCGTAAAGCTTGATGATATCCATCGTCGCCATCGCCAGACCGGCGCCATTGACCATACATCCGATCTCACCATCCAGTGCGATATAGTTCAGGTCGTATTTCGAGGCTTCCAGTTCCTTGGAATCTTCTTCGGTCGTGTCGCGCAGTTCTGAAATATCCGGGTGGCGGTACATTGCGTTGCCGTCAAAACTGACCTTGGCGTCCAGCACCTTTAGGTCACCCTTGTCCGAAACGATCAGCGGGTTGATTTCCAGCATCTCCATGTCCTTCTCGACGAAGGCGGCATACAGCTGGCTCATCAGTTTGACGCATTGCTTGACCTGCGCGCCTTGCAGACCCAGCGAAAACGCGATGCGGCGGCCGTGATAGGCCTGATAGCCTGTCGCAGGATCAACCGAGAAGGATAGGATTTTCTCGGGCGTCGCGGCGGCCACTTCTTCGATGTCCATGCCGCCTTCGGTCGAGCACACGAACGAGATACGGCTGGTCTGGCGGTCCACCAACAGGGCCAGGTACAGTTCGGTCTCAATGCCGGAGCCGGCCTCGATATAGATGCGGTTAACTTGCTTGCCTGCTGGGCCGGTTTGATGAGTGACCAGTGTGCGGCCCAGCATCTTCTTGGCTTCCTCGGCCGCCTCTTCGACCGACTTGGTCAGACGGACACCGCCTTTTTCACCAGCGTCGGTTTCTTTGAAGCTGCCTTTGCCGCGTCCACCTGCGTGAATTTGCGCTTTGACAACCCACAAGGGGCCATCCAGTTCACCAGCTGCTGTTTTGGCTTCCTCGGCGCGCAGAACCGCGCGACCTTCGGAGACCGGGGCGCCATAGCTGCGAAGAAGCGCTTTGGCCTGATATTCGTGAATATTCATCGAAATTGTCCCGTCTGACTACGATTTACCCGATATAGCCGTGCCTAACTGCCATTTATAAAGGGTTTTTTGACGTGGGGCAGGAATTTCGCGAAGATTTTCAGTATTTGTGATCACAGCTTTTTAGGGTGTGATCACAAAATCGAACCTGTTTTGGAATTGATTCGATCTCTTGCCAAGAACGGAGGAAATCACATTCAAAAACTACATTAGCTACAGATCGGGTAGCGATGAAAAATGGAAGGTGAACGAAAAACTGTTCCGAAAAAGAAAACCGGCCCGCAAGCGAGCCGGTTTTGGCGTTCCAATAAAGATGGATTACGACAGCGAGCTGTCGATGCCCTTACACGCCTCGATCAGGCCTTTTACGGCATTGACCGAATTGTCGAATCCAGCCTGTTCTTCTTCGTTGAGTTTGATATCGACGATGCGCTCGATCCCGCCCGCACCGATCACGGTTGGTACGCCGACATACATGCCGGTCACACCCAGTTCGCCATTGCAATAGGCGGCACAGGGCAGAACGCGCTTCTGGTCTTTCAGATAGGCCTCGGCCATTTCGATCGCCGAAGTGGCAGGTGCATAATAGGCCGATCCGGTTTTCAGCAAGCCAACGATCTCGGCGCCACCGTCACGGGTGCGCTGGACGATGGCGTCCAGTTTTTCCTGCGAAGTCCAGCCCATTTCGACCAGATCGGGCAGTGGGATACCAGCAACGGTCGAATAGCGCACGGATGGCACCATGGTGTCGCCGTGCCCGCCCAGAACAAACGCGGTCACGTCGCGCATGGATACATTGAACTCTTCCGAAAGGAAGTGCGCGAAGCGGGCTGAGTCCAGTACGCCAGCCATGCCACAAACCTTGTTGTGTGGCAGGCCCGAGAATTCGCGCAGGGCCCAGACCATCGCGTCCAGCGGGTTGGTGATGCAGATGACAAATGCATCGGGTGCATGGGCGGCGATGCCTTCGCCAACCGATTTCATGACTTTCAGGTTGATACCCAAGAGGTCATCGCGGCTCATCCCCGGTTTGCGGGCGACACCTGCTGTGACGATGCATACATCCGCACCGGCGATGTCGGAATAGTCGCTGGTGCCCGACATGGCGGCGTCGAACCCTTCGGATGGGCCGGATTCGGCGATGTCGAGCGCCTTGCCTTGCGGCAGTCCGTCGGCGATATCAAACAGGACAACATCGCCCAGTTCCTTGATGGCAGCGAGATGAGCAAGCGTGCCGCCGATGTTCCCAGCGCCGATCAGCGCGATCTTGGGTCTGGCCATTTGGAAAGTCTCCGGTCGGTAATGAAATCGCGGTTGTGCTAGTCCTTAAAACGCCAACGCGCAAGGCCCGTGCGACGCGGCATGCGACCGCATACCGTTTGTGTCTATCTAATGAAGTGCGCTAAATGGCCCGAAAACAGGCCGTTTTGAGGCATCTGATGTTCGAATTGAATTTTTTGTTTTTTGCCGTTGCGATCCCTGCGGTGATCTTTGCGGGTATCTCTAAGGGCGGGTTCGGCTCGGGCGTGGCCTTTGCGTCATCTTCGATTCTGGCACTAATTCTGGATCCCGGCCAGGCGCTGGCACTGATGCTGCCGATCCTGATGGTGATCGATGTTGCTACGCTCGGTCCCTATTGGAAGCGTTGGAACTGGCCGGATTCACGATTGTTAATATTGGGCGCAATTCCCGGCGTGGCACTGGGCGCATGGCTCTACAAAGCGACCGACGCAGATCTGTTGCGGCTGTTGATCGGGGGGATATCCATTGGTTTTGTGGTCTGGCACCTCGGCCAAACACGGGGTTGGTTGCGCGGGTTTGTCAACCGATTGCCACCACCCGCTGGCCTGTTCGCAGGGCTGATTGCGGGGTTCACCAGCTTTGTCAGCCATGCGGGCGGTCCACCTGCTGCCGTCTACCTGCTGTCCCAACGCCTGTCGAAAACCGAGTTTCAAGCCAGCACCGTTCTGGTGTTCTGGGTCATCAACGTCACCAAGTTCGTGCCTTATGCCTATCTGGGCATGTTCACCTGGCACACTGCGTTGGCGGATTTACTGTTAACACCATTCGCAATTTTGGGTGCTTGGCTGGGCGTTCAGGCCCATTGGATGATGTCCGAGCGCCTGTTCTTTGGTATCGCGTATGTGCTGCTGACTATAACTGGCAGCAAGTTGATCTGGGATGCGTTGGTCTGAGGTTCAGGCGTTGGGCGGCAGTGCGTCGGCAAGTGCTTCGAATGCCTGACCCGAGGCGACAAGGCAGGTCATACCGTCTGGCAGGGTGATCGTGATCGTCCAGCTGCCCGTATTGGCCGAGGCAAACAGCTCCATCACTGCCCCCTGACGGGCGATGCCTATGCCCCGGCGGGTTTCGCCATAGCGTTCCTCCAATTGCTGGATCAGGTCGTCGCGGGGGGCACATTGGCGGGGTTGTGCATAAAGCTGCTGTGCCGCCAGTACCATCAGGCCCAGCCCGGTGGCCATCTTAATCAGTGTCGATTTCATCGTGTTTCCCTCTTCCTGCGAGTGGATGTCAGCATGACTAGGCAAAGGAGAAATCACCTTAAAGCAACGCGCGTTGCGTCTTTTGGAGGACAAATGCTGCACCGCGGCGTTTTTGCGCTTGAACTTTCCGTCAAAAAATGCCCCATTCCGCGCAACATTATTACAAAGGGAGAGGCCAGTGGATTCCCGTCAGTGCCCCTATCGTTCTGTTCTCTATATCCCCGGTTCGCGTGACCGGGCACTGGACAAGGCCCGCAGCCTGCCGGTCGATGCGATTATCTTCGATCTCGAAGATGCAGTTTCTGCCGATGAAAAGCCCAACGCCCGCGAAACGCTCAAGGCTGCTCTGGCGACCGGTGGTTACGGCACGCGGGTGAAGATCGTACGCATCAACGGGCTGGACACCGAATGGGGTCGTGCCGATGCTGCGGCAGTGCGCGAGATGGATGCCGATGCGGTACTGCTGCCCAAGGTGAACTCGGCCGCCGACGTTGATGCGTTGGCCGCGCTTACGGGTGACCTGCCGATCTGGGCGATGATGGAAACCCCGCGCGGTATGCTGAATGCGGCTGAAATCGCAGCGCACCCGCTGATGGCGGGGTTTGTGATGGGGACCAATGATCTGGCCAAGGAATTGCAGACCCGTTTTCGACCTGATCGCCTGCCGATGATGACCTCGTTTGGCCTGTGCCTGCTGGCCGCCAAGGCTGAAGGGCTGATTATTGTCGACGGCGTTTATAATGCGTTTAAGGATACCGAAGGTCTTGAGGCCGAATGCACCCAAGGCCGTGATATGGGTTTTGATGGCAAGACTCTAATCCACCCCGCTCAGGTCGATGTCGCCAATGCAGCCTTTGCACCCTCGGAGGATGAGATCGATCTGGCCCGCCGCCAGATTGCCGCCTTCGAAGAATCCGAGGCGCAGGGGCAGGGCGTTGCCGTCGTGGATGGCAAGATTGTCGAGAACCTACACGTTGTAACTGCCCGTGAAATTCTGGCAAAAGCAGAAGCGATAGTAGCTTTGCAAGCGGGGTAAGCCAGCATGGGCTTTGTTCTTCTGATTTTGGGTGTGGGGCTGTGGTGGGCTGCACATTTGTTCAAACGCGTGATGCCCGAACAGCGGGCTTCGATGGGAAATGCGGGCAAAGGTGTTGTCGCGCTGGCGATTGCGGCTTCGGTCCTGCTGATGATCTTCGGCTATCGCATGACCGATTTCATCTATGTCTGGGCGCCGCCCAGCTTCATGGTTCACATCAACAATCTGTTGGTCTTGATTGCGATCTTCATGATGAGCCCCGCCGGACAGAAAGGGCGCCTTCTGAACAAGATGCGCCATCCGATGCTGGGCGGAATGAAGATGTGGGCCTTTGCGCACCTGCTGGTGAATGGTGATTTGGCCTCGATCATCCTGTTCGGTGGTTTGCTGGCCTGGGCGGTTGTCGAAGTGATCGTGATCAACCGGTCCGAGCCTGGCTGGGCGCCGAGCGAGCCGGGCACCTACGGCAAAGACGCGATGTTCTTTGTCGCCTCAATCGTTCTGCTCGGCATCATCGGCTACATCCACGGGCTTGTCGGCCCGTCCCCATTCGGTTCGTAAAGGTCAGATGTAATGCCAAAACTCTACCGTTTATTGACCGAAGAAGACACATCAGCCTTTTGCCACAAGGTCTCGGACGCAATGGCGAAGGGTTGGGAGCTCTATGGCGACCCTTGCTACGCCTTTGATGCCGCCAACAACATGATGCGTTGTGCACAGGCGGTCACCAAAGAGGTCGAGTCCGATTATTCACCTGATATGAAACTGGGACAGCAATAATGGCAAAAACAAACCCGGGCCGCTTTTTCGAAGATTATTCTGTCGGGCAGGTGCTGCATCACGCGGTGCCGCGCACTATAACGGATGGCGAACGAGCGCTGTATCATGCGCTCTATCCGGCGCGTCACGCGCTTTATTCTTCGGATGAATTTGCCCGGAATTGTGGTCTGCCGCAAAGTCCGATCGACGATCTGGCGGCCTTTCATGTGGTATTCGGAAAAACGGTGCCCGATATCTCGCTGAATGCGGTTGCCAATCTGGGCTATGCCGAAGGGCGCTGGCTGCAGCCAGTCTATCCGGGCGATACTTTACGTTCGGAATCCGAGGTGATCGGGCTGAAACAGAATTCGAACGGCAAGACCGGGGTGGTTTGGGTTCGCACTCGCGGCCTGAATCAGCGCGATGAGGTGGTCATCGAATATGTACGCTGGGTGATGGTGCGGAAATCGGACTTCGACGCGCCGGCGCCTGAAACGTTGGTGCCAGAGCTGAAAAAGTCGCTGGATGTTGGCGATCTGCTGGTTCCTCAGGGGCTCGATTTCTCAAACTACGATTTTGTACAATCCGGTGAAGCCCACCGCTGGGATGCGTACAACACCGGAGAAATGATCGATCACGTCGATGGCGTGACCGTTGAAGAGGCCGAGCACATGCTGGCCACCCGATTGTGGCAAAACACGGCCAAGGTGCATTTCGACCTGACCTTCCGCCCTGAGGGTCGGCTGATTTATGGTGGTCATGTGATCTCGATGGCGCGTGCCTTGTCGTTCAACGGCTTGGCAAACGCGCAGATGATCGTTGGACTGAATGGCGGCGCTCATGCAAATCCCTATTTTGCGGGCGACACCATCAAGGTCTGGTCAGAGGTGTTGGATAAGGCCGAAACTGGCGTGTCCGGAGTTGGTGCGCTGCGGTTGCGGCTGGTCGCGACCAAGGGTGGAGAGCCCTTTGAGCTGCGCAATGAAGACGGAAAATACCTGCCCAACGTTCTGCTGGATCTGGATTACTGGGCCCTGATGCCCATCTAACATTTGTCGCCTGACCGCTGACATTGAAGTGATCACGGTGGGCGAAATCCATGCTACGCTTGGGTCATGGTGTTGTTGCGCTCGTTTCTGGCCTGCCTGTGCCTGACCCCGCAGGCTTATGCCTGCGATCTGGCTTTGGCATTGGCCGTGGATGTCTCGGGCTCGGTCGATTCCGATGAATACCGAATTCAGATGGACGGGCTTGCCGCCGGATTACGTGATCCCATCGTGTCCGAGGCATTGGTGCGCGGGCAGGCGCGATTGATGCTGGTGCAATGGACCGGCAGTTCACGCCAACGGATCACCATTCCATGGACCCGGATCGACAGTTTCACCACGCTGGACCAGTTCGCAGATCATGTCGCGGCCGATCCGCGGGTCTGGCGAAACTTCTCTACTGCGATTGGTGAAGCGCTTGAAATGACCACTGCCAGTTTTGGCGAGGTGTCCGAATGCAAAAGGCATCTGATCGATCTTTCGGGTGATGGGATTTCGAATGAAGGCATCGAGCCGGCGACGCTTCATGCCAAGCTCCGTGATCGCGGTGTCACCGTAAACGCGATTGCGATTGAAGAGAGCGAACCTGACTTGACGGCCTATTTCTTTGAGAACGTCATTGTAGGTGAGGGTGCCTTCGTCGTCTCGGCTGCCGGTTTTGCCGACTATCCCGAACGTATCCGCAAGAAGCTTTTGCGAGAGGTTACACAGCAGACTGCAGTGTTGAAGCCAGCCCTTCGATAGATTCGTGATCACATTGCTTTTGCGTTGAAAACGCTAACATAGAAGACGATGCATGTTTTTTGTGATCACGAGATTATTTTGTGTGATCACAAATGTGTCTTATCAACGATTTTGAAGTAAATTTACTGGATTTTGCACCTGCAGCGCGTGACAGAGTCGCAAAAACCATTAAAACGTTCGGTAGCCAACCGAAAAGGAGCCAGCATGGCCGATGTAAATCGGGGCAACCGCCCTCTTTCACCGCATCTGTCGATCTACCGACCACAGATGACGTCGATATCCTCGATCTTGGTCCGTATCACCGGCATTGCATCGTTGTTGGTCGCCTTTTTTGTTGTCTGGTGGCTTCTGGCGGCCGCAACATCAGAAAGCGCATTTGTTTTCATTGATAGTCTTATGCGCAGTTGGCTGGGTGACCTGGTTATGTTCGCCGCGACCTGGGCGATCTTTTATCACATGCTGGGACGGCTGCGGCACGTGATCTGGGATCTGGGCTATTGCGTGAATGTCGAAGTGTCCGAGAAACTGGCGATCGGCATGTTCGTGCTTGCTACGATCCTCACCTTTATCACGGCACTTGCGGTTTAAGGAGCTTCGCGATGCATTACCTCACCGACCGCAAACGCGCGCAGGGCATGGGTGCAGGCCGTCAGGGCACGCACCATCACTGGCAGATGATGGCCAGCTCCACTGCGCTGGTATTTCTTGTTCCACTTTTCGTCTTCACCTTTGCCTACGGTCTTGGTGGTACGTTTGAAGAGGTTCTTGCCTATTACAGTAAGCCGTTCCCAGCCATTGTTACCGCTCTGACGCTGGTCGTCGTTGTCATTCACCTCGTGCGGGAAGCGCAGGTGGCAATCGAAGATTACGTTCACGGCGTTGCGGAAAAGCTGAGCCTGATGGCGGTGGCGGCATTCGGTTACACACTGATTGCTGCCGGGCTTTTTGCCCTTGTAAAGCTCGCCCTTTAAGAATGCGCGGTAAGGATCACCTAAGATGACAGCAACATATGAATACGAAACCCACGAATATGACGTGGTGGTTGTCGGCGCCGGTGGCGCGGGTTTGCGTGCAACTTTGGGCATGGCCGAACAGGGTTTGCGCACCGCCTGCGTGACCAAGGTTTTCCCGACCCGTTCGCATACGGTCGCGGCACAGGGCGGCATTGCCGCGTCCCTGTCGAACATGGGGCCGGACCACTGGCAATGGCACATGTACGACACTGTGAAAGGTTCGGACTGGCTGGGTGATACCGACGCGATGGAATACCTCGCGCGCGAGGCGCCCAAGGCTGTTTACGAGCTGGAGCATTACGGTGTGCCCTTCAGCCGGACCGAAGAAGGCAAGATCTATCAGCGCCCATTCGGTGGCCATACGACTGAATTTGGCGAAGGCCCTGCCGTGCAGCGGACTTGCGCTGCCGCCGACCGGACCGGCCACGCGATCTTGCACACGCTGTACGGTCAGTCGCTGAAGAATAATGCAGAGTTCTACATCGAATATTTTGCCATCGACCTGATCATGTCCGATGACGGGCAATGTCAGGGCGTCGTCTGCTGGAAGCTGGACGATGGCACGATGCATGTCTTCAATGCCAAGATGGTGGTGCTGGCGACCGGCGGATATGGCCGCGCCTATTTCAGTGCGACCTCGGCCCATACCTGTACCGGCGACGGTGGCGGCATGGTGGCGCGCGCAGGACTGGCGCTGCAGGATATGGAATTCGTGCAATTCCACCCAACCGGCATCTACGGATCGGGTTGCCTGATCACCGAAGGTGCGCGTGGTGAGGGCGGTTACCTGACCAACTCCGAAGGTGAGCGGTTCATGGAGCGTTATGCGCCCCAGTATAAGGATCTCGCGCCGCGCGATTATGTTTCACGCTCGATGACAATGGAAATCCGCGAAGGTCGCGGCCATGGCGACGGCGGTGACCACATCCACCTGAACCTCAGCCACCTGCCTTCCGAGGCGTTGGCAGAGCGCTTGCCGGGTATTTCTGAATCTGCACGGGTGTTTGCCGGTGTAGACGTGACCAAGGAACCAATCCCGGTTCTGCCAACGGTTCACTACAATATGGGCGGTATCCCGACGAACTATTGGGGTGAGGTTCTGAACCCGACCGCTGAAAACCCGACAGCTGTTGTGCCGGGTCTGATGGCTGTGGGTGAGGCGGGTTGCGCTTCGGTTCACGGCGCGAACCGTCTTGGATCAAACTCGCTGATTGACCTTGTGGTATTTGGCCGTGCCGCTGCGATCAAGGCAGGCAAGGTTGTGGATGCCGAGGCACCGAACCCGGTGTTGAACCAAGCGTCGGTGGACAAGGCATTTGATCGGTTTGATGAAGTTCGTAACGCAAGCGGTGCAGTTCCGACAGCCGATTTGCGGCTTGAGATGCAGCGCACTATGCAAGAAGACGCGGCCGTGTTCCGTACCGCTAAGACGATGGCGGAAGGGGTCGAAAAGATGACGGCGATTGCGGCCAAGATGAATGACCTGAAAGTTTCGGACCGTAGTCTCGTCTGGAACAGTGATCTGATGGAATCGCTGGAATTGACCAATCTTATGCCGAGCGCGCTTGCCACCATCGTAGGGGCTGAGGCGCGTAAGGAATCGCGCGGCGCCCATGCCCACGAGGACTTTGCCGAGCGGGATGATGAGAACTGGCGCGTACACACCATCAGCCGCGTCGATGGCAATAAGGTCGATCTCAGCTATCGCCCGGTGATTGTCGATCCACTTAGCACTGAAGCCGAAGGCGGCATCAGTCTGAAGAAAATCGCGCCCAAAGCGCGTACGTTCTAAGGAGAGGAACTAATGGTACAACTGACCCTCCCCAAGAATTCCCGGATCACCACCGGCAAGACCTGGCCCAAACCCGAGGGCACAACCAATGTGCGCAAGTTCCAAATCTATCGCTGGAATCCGGAAGATGGCCAGAACCCGCGTGTCGATACCTATTTCGTGGACATGGATACCTGCGGTCCGATGGTTCTGGACGCGCTGATCAAGATCAAGAATGAGATCGACCCGACCCTGACCTTCCGCCGGTCATGCCGTGAAGGCATCTGCGGATCGTGCGCGATGAACATCGACGGGATCAACACACTGGCCTGCATCTATGGCATGGATGAGATCAAGGGAGATGTGAAAATCTACCCGCTGCCGCATATGCCGGTGGTCAAGGACCTGATCCCTGATCTGACGCATTTCTATGCCCAGCACGCCTCGATCATGCCGTGGCTGGAGACCAAGACAAATCGTCCGGCGAAGGAATGGAAGCAATCCATCGAAGACCGCAGGAAACTGGATGGTCTTTATGAATGCGTGATGTGCGCCAGCTGCTCGACCTCGTGCCCCAGCTACTGGTGGAACGGTGACCGTTATCTCGGCCCGGCCGCGTTGTTGCATGCCTATCGCTGGATCATCGACAGCCGGGATGAGGCGACGGGTGAACGGTTGGATGAGCTGGAAGATCCATTCAAGCTGTATCGCTGCCACACCATCATGAACTGTGCCAAGACCTGCCCCAAGGGTCTGAACCCGGCCAAGGCAATAGCCGAAATCAAAAAGATGATGGTTGATCGCGCGGTCTAATTGCGCACTACATCAAAGCACTTGCCGGGTTGCGGCAAGTGCATGTCGCCTCTGCAAAACTATACGATGCGCTCGTACGAGTGTGGTTCTAAAATTCGTATAGGGAGGAGTGATGAATTCGAAATGAGGTCACTCCGATGAGCATTCAAAACCAAAAATGCGACGCTGACAAAGCGTTGGAACTGCTGGAACAGGCCTGGGCCTATTATACACCCGAACCTAAAGTTCCGGCCAAAGACGAAACACCTGAACTGTTTGAATACGCCAACGCTGCCTGATCGCCCCGGTTGGGCTTGAAAATTTTTGCGCAATCGGCAAAGCAGAGATATGCCTGTTCTGTTGCTTCTTCTTGCTGCTGGTGTCTTTGCCTACTTCATATGGCGATCCCGCACGTCTTCTCTGACGCGCGACTGCCGGTGGCGACTACATCGAAGCGAAGGCCAGTGGCGGTGTGCCTTCTGCGGTGCAGTTTCGCAATCCGATACCGAACCCTCACAATGTCTGAAGGGGCAATTGCCGCAGTAAGGGGTTTCGTGTCCGACCGAACTGCGTCAGTCTCTGCCCATGACAGATTCTCGGAACTCTTCCCGCCCACCCGCAGATGCAGAGGCGCGCCGTGCCATTGCACCTGTTATCTGCTACCCGAATGACGGTCTGCCGAAACCTGATCTCGAACTCTATCAAGCGGCGCGTGAGGGCGCACAGAAGACGGGCGAGGTGCTGGTTCCCGCGCGGGACGCGCGGTGCTTTGAGGTGCCTGCCGGACACTTTTTTCGTATCACCTCGGTCGAGGGTCCGCAGGTCGGCGATCTGAACCTGTGGAATCTCAATGCCTTGTCCGAACGGTTCTATTCCGGCAAGACCCGCGCTTTGCATGGAACACACATCACGACAGGTGAGCGTATGTGGTCCAGCTTTCCTCATGTGCGCCCCATGGCAACAATCACTGCCGACACTTTGGGGTGGTACGGAATCGATGAGTTCGGCGGGTCGGTGCATGATGTGATCGGCACGCGGTGCGATCCCTATACTGGCAATCTGTTGTCCGGGTCCCAATACCATCACTGTTGCCATTCGAACCTGACACGTGCACTGGCAGATCATCTGGGGATTTCATTAGCCGAGGCTGAGCCTGCGGTACATGATGTGTTGAATGTGTTCATGTGCACGGGTTTCACACGCGATACGGGGCAGTACTTCATGAAAGCATCGCCGGTACGTCCGGGCGACCATATTGAATTTTTTGCCGAGATTGATCTGCTGGGAAATCTAAGTGCGTGCCCCGGCGGCGATTGCTCGTCGGAACACTCATCGGATACGGCGGCGTGTTATCCGCTGTTGGTCGAAACCTTTTCCCCGGCTGAAGGCGAGTTGGCAGGATGGAGCAGCCCTGCGCGCAACGGATATGATCGCACGCATGGGCGCTAAGCTTTGTGATGTTTAGGTCGGAAAGGCCGCCTGAAGCGCGATTTCAACCATGTCGCCAAAGCTGCTCTCTCGATCAGAGGAAGGCAGGGCTTCGCCGGTCAGAAGATGGTCGGATACTGTCAGAACCGCCAACGCCCGGCATTTGTGGCGTGCGGCGAGGATGTAGAGTTCGGCGGCCTCCATTTCGACCCCCAAAATACCGTGGCGAACCATTTGTTCGTTCAGGTCCGGGCGTTCGTCATAGAAGACATCGGATGAATAGATGCCGCCCACATGGGTCGGTGTGCCTTTGGCTTGCGCTGCCTGGGCCGCGGCCTGCAGCAAGTTCCAATCGGCGCAGGGGGCAAAATTCATCTCTTTCATGATTCCGCGCGAAGGCGTGCTGAGTGTGGTCGAAGTCATCGCCAGAATGACATCGCGCACGTTCACGCTGTTCTGCATCCCGCCACATGAACCAATCCGGATCAGGGTTTTGGCACCGTAATCACGGATCAGTTCGTTCACGTAGATCGAAAGCGACGGCATTCCCATTCCGCTGCCTTGAATTGTGACTTTATTCCCGTTCCAGGTGCCGGTGAATCCCAGCATACCGCGCACTTCATTGACCAGCTTAACATCGTCCAGAAATGTCTCGGCCGCCCATTTCGCACGATACGGGTCGCCGGGCAAAAGAACGGTTTCAGCTATTTCGCCTTTTTCGGCCCCAATATGAATTGTCATTTTGACAAAACCCCCCGATCAGATTTCGAGATCGGTTATATCGGCACCGGCCTTCAGCGCATCATGAATCCATTGCGGCTTACGGCCCCGACCGGTCCAGGTTTGGGACGGATCGTTCGGATTGTGATATTTCGGCTTGGTTTTAGCCCCCTTTGACGGTTTTATCCCATCCAACGGCAATTCGGAAAGTGAAAATCCGAATTCAGCCGCCGCTTTTTCGGCTGCTTTCAAAGCTTCCTTCCGCTCCCGGGTCTCAGCGCTTTTGAGCGCTTTTTCGACCTGATTGCGCAATTCGAGAAGTTCTTTGCGCGACATTTTTTCAAGATCGATTGCCATTTTTTCTCCATTCCGGTTATTGCCGGGCAGGTTGCCCAGGGAATTCGCATATTCCGGTCCTGTCTATTCCTTTTTTATTGGAAATAGAATTGGAGATTTTGGCGAAAATCTTTTTCTACTCTGCAGCGATTTCCTTTGGGTCTACCAAAGTCACGATATCGCCCATGATCGCGTTCAGCTCAAAGTTCTTTGGAGTATAGATTTTAGCCACCCCCATTGCGCGCAGGGCATCGGCATCCTCATCGGGAATGATCCCACCAACGATGACCGGGATGTCGGTCAGGCCCGCCTCGGTCAGGCGCGCCATCACGTCTTTCACCAGCGGCAGGTGACTGCCAGAGAGGATAGAGAGGCCGATGACATGTGCACCGTTTTCCTGGGCGGCGGACACGATTTCCTCGGGGGTCAGGCGGATACCCTCATAGCTGATGTCCATTCCGCAGTCGCGTGCACGAAACGCGATCTGCTCTGCCCCGTTCGAATGCCCGTCCAAACCGGGTTTGCCGACAAGAAACTTCAGCCTGCGTCCCAGCCGATCGCTCACCGCATCGACCGCGGCGCGCAAATTTTCCAGCCCCTCGGTTTTGTTCGAAACCGACCCCGAAACGCCTGTCGGTCCGCGATAGGTGCCGTAAGCTTTGCGCATTTCTTCAGCCCATTCTCCGGTTGTAACACCCGCTCTGGCTGCTGCAATTGAGGGGGCCATCACATTGGCACCGGATCGGGCTGCTTCGCGCAAGGCCTGCAACGCCGCAGTCACGGCGGCGTCATCCCGGTTCGCGCGCCAGTCGTTCAATCGCCCGATCTGTTCCAGCTCGACCGCTGGATCGACGACCATAATGCCGCCATCGTCGGTTTGCAGGGGCGAGGTTTCGCCCTCGGTCCATTTATTGACGCCAACGACTACGGTCTCGTTGCGTTCAATCCGGTTCAGGCGCTCCGCGTTGGATTCAACCAACCGGGATTTCATGTATTCGATCGAAGCGACCGCGCCGCCCATCGATTCGAGGTTCGAAAGTTCGGCCCGCGCCCCATTCTTGAGTTCTTCCACTTTGGCATCGACAACCGGGTTGCCGTCAAACAGGTCGCCATACTCCAGAAGGTCGGTTTCATATGCGAGGATCTGTTGCATCCGCATCGACCATTGCTGGTCCCAGGGGCGTGGCAGACCAAGGGCTTCGTTCCAAGCGGGTAGTTGAACAGCCCGGGCGCGGGCCCGTTTTGACAGGGTGACGGCCAGCATCTCGATCAGGATGCGGTAGACATTGTTTTCTGGTTGCTGTTCGGTCAATCCCAATGAATTCACCTGAACGCCATAGCGGAACCGGCGGAATTTGGGGTCGTCGATGCCATAGCGCTGCTGCAGAATCTCATCCCAAAGATCTACGAACGCGCGCATTTTACACATTTCAGTGACAAACCGGATGCCCGCATTCACAAAAAACGAAATCCGTCCACACAGCGCTGGGAAATCCTCGGCGGGAACGCGCGGGCGCAGTTCGTCCAACACGGCAATGGCGGTTGCCAGCGCATAGGCCAGCTCTTGCTCAGGCGTCGCACCAGCCTCTTGCAGGTGGTACGAACACACATTCATTGGGTTCCATTTGGGCACATTGTCATAACAATACTCGGCCACGTCCGCGATCATCTTCAGCGAAGGCTTGGGCGGGCACACATAGGTACCGCGGCTCAGATATTCCTTGATCAGATCGTTCTGTACGGTGCCCTGTAATTTCGCGACATCCGCGCCCTGTTCCTCGGCGACCGCAATGTAGAGTGCCAAAAGCCAAGGAGCAGTCGCATTGATCGTCATCGAGGTGTTCATCTGTTCCAGCGGAATCTGATCGAACAGGCCCCGCATATCCCCCAGATGGCAGATTGGCACACCGACTTTGCCTACCTCGCCGCGCGCCAGAATGTGGTCGCTGTCATACCCGGTCTGGGTGGGCAGGTCGAATGCCACCGACAACCCGGTCTGACCTTTGGCCAGATTAGAGCGGTACAGCGCATTTGACGCTTTGGCCGTGGAGTGACCGGCATAGGTTCGGATGAGCCAGGGGCGATCTTTCTGCGTCTGCGTCATTGGTCGGGCCTCGTGGGTCGATGGGTAACAAAATTACGTTCCTTGGTGATAAATCGCAATTTTCGACATATGTCAATTCGCTGCGTTGCGGCATCGTCCGGTTTCTGCAGATTGTGAGCGGTCGCAATTGATGGCACTGTGCCCAAATGATGCACACTGTGGAAATTCCGCTCTGGCTGTTTGTGCTGATCGTGTTGTTTGCTGCGGTCACATTCGCGTCGCATTTTCTGTTCCCGTCGGTGCGATGGTTTTTTCGTCGCCGCCTGGAGCGTGCTGTCGCACGGCTGAACAAGCGCCTGCAGCGTCCGATCCAGCCGTTCAAGCTGGCCGGGCGCCACGATATGATTCAGCGACTGATCTATGATCCTCAGGTCAGCAAGGCGGTTCAGCAACATGCCAAAGAGGAAGGTGTGCCGGACGCGGTCGCCTCAGAGAAGGCGCGTCGATATGCGCGCGAGATCGCGCCTTCTTTTTCGACAGTTGCGTATTTCAGCATTGCAATCCGCTTTGCACGCATGTTGAGCAACGCCTTTTACAATGTTCAGTTGAGCTATGAGAACAAAGCGGCGCTGGACAGTATCGACCCCGATGCGACGGTCGTTTATGTCATGAACCATCGCAGCAACATGGATTACGTGCTCGTCACGTATTTGGCAGCAGATCATTCGGCGTTGTCATATGCGGTGGGCGAATGGGCGCGCGTCTGGCCGCTGAGCCGATTGATTCGTGCCATGGGGGCTTACTTCATTCGCCGCAAGTCAGGCAGCGACCTGTATCGACAGGTGCTGGCAAGTTACGTGCGGCACGCGACCGAAGCGGGTGTAACGCAAGCCATGTTCCCAGAAGGCGGGTTGAGTCTGACAGGTCAGCTGGGGCGCCCCAAACTTGGTCTGCTGAAATACATCGTTGATGGAGCCGAGCCGAAAGGGCGAGATGTGGTGTTTGTTCCCGTGGCACTGAATTACGACCGGGTGCTCGAAGATTCCAATCTGACCGCAGCGGCAAAGGATAGCGAGCGCCGCTTCCGTGCCCGGATTGGCGTTATCACGCGCTGGACCCTGAAACAAATCTGGCGGCGGCTCATTGGGCGTTACAAGAGATTCGGGATTGCCTCGGTTCGATACGCCACACCAATATCCCTGAAAGAGTTCAGGGTATCGCACGAACGTGATCTGACGACTGATCTGGCCCGCGAACTCATGCGCAGGATTGGGAATGCAATACCGTTTGTTCCAGTTCCTGCTGCGTGCCGACTGATTCAGCAGGAGGGGCAGATGTCGGAAGAAGATCTGAGATCCCGATTGATGAAGCTGGGCGGCGAGGCTGTGGTGCATGACGGTGAAGAGGCGATTGGAGATGCGCTCAATCAGTTGGTCGAGCGCCGAATTCTGCTGCGTGAGAATGGGGTTCTACGCCCGTCCGGCGAGCGGACCGAGTTGTTGGCATATTATGCGTCAGCTTCTGTTCCTGCCAGTGGACAAGAAGATGATGCAGGTGCAGAATATATTTCTGCACCTGCTGGGTCATAAAATTACAAAAACAGCACCAAAAATGGTTGCAATATTACCCATAGGTTAATATTCCATCTGTGGAAAGCCGCGATTCTGCGGCGCGGCAATAGATGGATAGAAGGAGGCCAACATGGCTTTGGATGTCGATACCGGTATCGCGTCGTATGAGGCGCCGGAAAAAGACCTCTATGAGATGGGTGAAATTCCTCCGATGGGATTCGTGCCCAAGAAAATGTACGCATGGGCCATCCGTAAGGAACGCCATGGCGAGCCGAACACGGCCATGCAGCTGGAAGTCGTTGATGTTCCCACGCTGGACAGCCACGAAGTGCTGGTTCTCGTAATGGCGGCAGGCGTGAACTATAACGGTGTCTGGGCTTCTCTGGGCAAGCCTATCAGCCCGTTTGACGGTCACGGGCAGCCTTTCCATATCGCGGGTTCGGATGCCTCGGGCATCGTCTGGGCTGTCGGTGACAAGGTAAAGCGCTGGAAAGTCGGCGATGAGGTTGTGATCCATTGCAATCAGGATGACGGCGACGATGAGGCCTGCAACGGTGGCGACCCGATGTATTCGGACAGCCAGCGTATCTGGGGCTACGAAACTCCGGACGGGTCGTTTGCGCAATTTACCAACGTTCAGTCGCAACAGCTAATGCCGCGCCCCAAGCACCTGACCTGGGAAGAAAGCGCTTGCTACACTCTGACACTGGCGACCGCATACCGGATGCTGTTCGGGCACGAGCCGCATGATCTGAAGCCCGGCCAAAACGTTCTGGTTTGGGGTGCGTCGGGCGGTCTGGGATCGTATGCGATCCAGCTGATCAACACTGCGGGTGCAAATGCGATCGGTGTGATCTCGGACGAGAGCAAGCGTGACTTTGTTATGGGACTGGGCGCCAAGGGCGTTCTGAACCGTAAGGACTTCAATTGCTGGGGTCAGTTGCCTACGGTCAACACACCTGAATACGCCGACTGGTTCAAAGAGGCCCGCAAGTTCGGTAAGGCCATCTGGGATATCACCGGCAAAGGCGTCAACGTTGACATGGTGTTCGAACATCCGGGTGAAAGCACATTCCCGGTTTCGACATTCGTGGTCAAAAAGGGCGGCATGGTCGTGATCTGTGCCGGAACCACAGGTTACAACCTGACCTTTGACGTCCGCTATATGTGGATGCACCAAAAACGCCTGCAAGGGTCACACTTTGCACATCTCAAGCAGGCCTCAGCCGCGAACCAGCTGATGGTCGAGCGTCGTCTCGATCCCTGTATGTCCGAGGTGTTCACCTGGCAGGATCTGCCTGAGGCGCACATGAAGATGATGCGGAATGAACACAAGCCGGGCAACATGTCGGTGCTTGTACAGGCCCCGCATACCGGAATGCGTACTCTTGAAGAGGTACTGGCTGCCCGCGACTAACGGTCTCAGCCATTCGACATCCACAACACCCGCAAGGCGCAGATTGGCCCTTGCGGGTGTTTTCCGTTTCTGCAGTATCTGTTTATTTTCAATAACTTGTAAGTTCACACCTCGCTATTTCTGGGGAGTAGAAAGCAGTGAATAGGACGAAATAGTCTGTACATGTTATGGTTGTGTTAACCCTTCGTTAACTATTTCGGGGACACCCTGATGGCGCAAAATGAGTGGATATTGGACGTTCTGTCGGACCTCAACGCCTTTGCGGTGGCGAACGGGTTGAGCGCGCTTGCCGAGCAGCTTGATGATACAAGGCTGATCGCTGCGGCCGAGATTGCGTCCTCAAAGGATGAGGCTTGCGCGCCCGCGAATGGGAACAAAGTTCGATTTGAGTCAAATCCTCGAGGATTTGGAAAACACCAGCACGCTTGAGGAGCTGGCCGCCGTATTGGTCCAATTACGGGACCAGCTGCAAATTGATCACATTACCTATCACTGGGTGGATGGTGCTGGGGATCAGTATGGGTTTACGACCTATCCGGATGCCTGGGATAAGCAATATCGCGACAAGAACTATCATCGGATTGATCCGGTCATTCTGGGCTGCTTTCAGCGCTTTCACGCGGTGGACTGGAAACAGCTGAATTGGTCGGGAAAAGCAGTCAGGTCTTTCCTGCAGGATGCGCAGGAGCATGGCGTTGGTAATCAGGGCTATTCGATCCCACTGAGGGGCCCCAGTGGACAGTTCGCGTTGTTTACAGTCAATAACACTTGCGATGATGCGGGCTGGCAGGCGTTTATCGACACACATGGTCGCGATTTGATTCTGGTCGCGCACTTCCTTAACCGTAAGGCGCTGGAATTCGCCAAAAATAGACAGCCCGAAACAACGCGTGGACTGTCCCCCCGTGAAATAGATGCCATGACGTTGCTGGCGCTTGGCTACAGCAGGGCGCAAGTGGCGCATTCTCTTTCGATCTCGGAACACACGCTCAGAGCCTATATCGAAAGCGCACGCTCGAAACTCGGAGCACAGAATACGACTCATGCAATCGCCACCGCACTCAGTAGAGGATTAATAGTCGTTTAACGACCGTACGGTGGTCTCATCTTAAATTAACCACGTGTTTGTACCCCCTTTGTTCCAAGTGTGGACGACAAGGGGAACATGTCATGTTGCGTTATCTGTATGCTGATGAGCTGCATAAATTTCCGGAATTGGCCAGGGGGATGTTCAGGGATCGCGCCGATCAGTTCAAAACCCGTCTCGGCTGGGACGTAAAGATTAACGAAAAGGGCGAAGAGCGGGACCAGTACGATGATCTAAACCCGCTTTATATCATCTGGGAAGAGGCGGATGGCAGCCACGGCGGGTCGATGCGGATATTGCCGACAACAGGTCCGGTCATGGTGAACGACATATTCGGACACCTCACCGGCGGCAAGCCGATCCACAGCCCTCTGATCTGGGAGGTGACACGCTTTTGTCTGTCGCGCACTGCCAGCGCCCATACTGCGGGCGCTATCATGCTCAGCGGCGGTGAGGTGATGGAGGGGTTCGGCCTGACTCATATTGCAGGCGTCTTCGATGCGCGCATGATCCGGATTTACCGGATGATCGGCTCTTCGCCGGTGGTTCTGGGATGCGAAGGGTCGGGGCGAGACCAAATTTCCGTGGGTTTGTGGCCTTATTCGGCCGAAGATTGCAACCGTGTCTCTGCCCGGGCCGGTATCCCGCGCGAGCTGTCGCGCCTGTGGTTCAGAACTGCTTTTGGCAACAGGGCGCAGCATCGATTTGCGCTGTCCGCCTGAAGAGGCGGAAATCATAATCCGTATCTGGTGGCGCGCGGCGCGTCCCTGTAGGGTCGCGCCATGTCCTTTCCCCAAGTAACCTTTTCCGAAGATCAGGCCGCTGCCTTTGACAATATCGCCGAGATGTTGCGTTCCGCTGGTGTGGACCTTGAAGATGACGCGCTATTGAAGCTGCCCGGCAACGGGAAGTCTGGGGTGATGGCAGTCGTTGGCAAGGCAGGATCAGGAAAAACCCTGTTGTTGGCAGAACTTTACAAGGCTTTAGCCGAGACGGGAGTCAATCTGATCTCGGGTGATTTTGAAAGCCGAAAAGCCCGCGACAAACGCAGCCTTGCAATTCTTGCGCCGACGAACAAGGCTGCCAGTGTACTGCGGTTGCGTGGAGTTCCGGCGACGACGATCCACCGCATTCTTTACACCCCTGTCTACGACCCAGAGTACGAGCGCATTGCCGAGTGGCTGGCGGGCAATGATGAACGACCCGAAATCGAAGGGCTGACGGATGAAGCCCTTGATCGCGCGGC
Source organism: Ruegeria halocynthiae (assembly GCF_900106805.1). GTDB lineage: Bacteria > Pseudomonadota > Alphaproteobacteria > Rhodobacterales > Rhodobacteraceae > Ruegeria > Ruegeria halocynthiae. The sequence goes on along the minus strand of NZ_FNNP01000003.1, from coordinate 107,141 downwards.
GGCATTTTATTCCAATAACAAATCCATACCTGGTGCGCTGGCAGCTGCTGGTCTGAGAGGATCGGATTTCATCACCGGTTGGAAACGCCGGGACGAGCCGCTGGATATCGGATTTGTGGATGAAGCCTCGATGTTGGATGATCGGCAGTTCGAGGATTTGCAGGAGATTTTTCCGACGCTGTTATTGTTTGGCGATCCAGCGCAGTTGGCCCCTGTCAATCAATCTGGCTCGATGGTCTTCGAAGGACTGCCAGAGCCGCGCAAGCAGGTATTGCATCGCGTACATAGACAGACAGCAGACAATCCAATCCTTGATCTGGCCCATGCTCTGTCAGACCCCACAATGGGGTTCGAGGATTTCGAACGCCTGATCGAGGAAACCGCCCGCAAGGATGATCGCGTCATTTGGGGCCAAAGGGTTGAGGTTGATCTGATGGCACGTAGCCCGGTTCTGGTCTGGCGCAATGCGACCCGCATCCGGCTGATTCAGGCGTTCCGCACCGTACATGGCGCTCCGGAGACCGAGTTGCTGGAAGGTGAGCCGCTGATTTGCGATGGTATTGAATTGCCCCTGAAACATCGCAAGAAACGATTGGATCTTGAGGCGCGCGGACTGATCAAAGGGGCGCAGGTCATCTACCTTGGTCCCGGTCGCAAACCGGGTTTTTCGCGCTTGCATGTGATGGGTGCCGAAGACCCGCAAGTTTCGGCGGCGTCAATCGTGCAGATCGAAAAACCGGACGAGGAAGAGCCGTTCATACCCTTCGCTGCTCGCATGGGGGCAACCTTCCTGCATGGCGCCGCCGTAACGATTCACAAGGCGCAGGGGTCGCAATGGAATACGGTGCAGGTCTTTGCCCCGGACATTTATGCTGCCGCCCGAATGGGTCGACCCGAGGCGGGGCAGCCGTTGTGGAAACGTCTGGCCTATGTTGCCATTACCCGGGCACAGGAACGGCTGATCTGGGTGGTGCGAAACAGGTTGTCCAAGCCAACCTATCCACTGCGTGTGGATGACCTCCGGACGGTAGCTGCGCCGTCATTGACATTGGAGGCGGAAGAGACATGAAGACGATCATTGTGACAGGTGCCAGCTCGGGTATTGGTCGCGCCACCGCCGAGCTGTTTCTCGCAGAAGGTTGGACCGTCGGGCTTTTAGCGCGCAGCGCTGAAAAGCTTGAGGAAATGGCGCGGGGTAACGGCTCAGCCATCCCGCTGATTGCGGATGTGACCAATGCGGAAGCGGTCGCGCAGGCCTTCAATTACTTTGTAAATCAATCAGGTCGTCTGGACGCGCTGTTCAACAACGCAGGCATTTTCGCAGCCGGAGGTAAAATCGATGAGATCGCGCTTGAGGATTGGTACAATTCGGTCAATGTGAACCTGAATGGCATGTTCCTGTGCGCCCGCGCGGCGTTTGCGGCGATGCGGGCGCAGTCACCGCAGGGCGGGCGGATTATCAATAACGGTTCAATTGCCGCTCATGTGCCGCGCCCCAACTCAGTGCACTATTCGGCGACAAAACATGCGATTACAGGGCTGACGCGCAGCTTGTCCTTGGACGGGCGTGAGCTTGGCATTGCCTGTGGGCAAATCGATATCGGCAATGCGCGCACTCCGATGGTTCAGGATCTGGTGGAAAAGGCCATCGCCGATGGTCAGAGGCCAGATCCTACAATGGATGTCGGCGATGCGGCCCGTTCAGTCTTGCATATGGCCGAACTGCCGCCTGAGGCAAATGTTCAGTTCATGACGGTCATGGCCACGACAATGCCCTATGTCGGTCGTGGATGACGATCAGTTCTGGCGCAAAAGGCGGAAGGCAGTTGATGCACCCCAACCTGCGGCAATCGCAATGGCCAGCGACATAAGCCCGTACCAGATCGGCTGTTCACGGGACATGGTATAGAGAATTCGCTCGAGTCCGACCTTGCGAACATCAATTGCGGTTTCAAAGGTCGAGACAACCATACCGCTTCTGGTCAGAAAGATGCGGGCGGTGTAGTCGCCCTCTGTCAGGTCCGACGGCATGTCGATCGACGTACGGAACAGTGTCTGTTCGTCCACAGCCACCGTGTTTTGCCGGATCGAATACAGCCCTTCATGTTCACGAATGCGAATGACTGCTTCTGAAAAATTCTGCGCGCCCTGAATACTCATATCGGCACCGACCGACCGGATTGCACGCTCGATCGAGACTCTGTACCGAAGATCTTCAGTATTGGTCAGAACCTCGTTAAACGGTGCGCTCGTGGCGACGGCGTAGAAGCTTGGGGCCAGATCAACGACAAGGCTGTCAGTGTTGATCCAGATGCCAAACCGTTTCTCTTTGCGCCGCACTGTGACAGGCTCGGATGGGCCGACGACGGAAACGATGACTTCAAGCGGGGGGCCTTCCGGGATCGGGGCCTCGCGCTTTACGGCTCCGAAAATCAGGATCTCGGAGCCGTCGAAATCAGCCGTGATTGAGACGCGATCCTGGCTGAGGCCTAGTACAACCTGTTCTTCGGTTGCATAGGCGGGCAGACAGATCAGGCAGAGAAGGGTGATCAGACGTAACATCTCAGTGCCCTCCCGCATCGCCAAGCGAGTACAGTTCGGACGGCTGCAGCAGCAGATCAAGCGCCAGTTTGCCGCAGACCACAAGCACCAGCGCAGCCAGTAGAACGCGCAATTGTTCAGCTGGCATTCGTGCACCGATAACAGTCCCGATCTGTGCTCCGACCACACCACCAACCAGCAGCAGAACTGCCAATACGACATCAACAGTATAGTTGGTCGTGGCGTGCAACATGGTGGTAAAGGCGGTTACAAAGATGATCTGAAACAACGAAGTACCGACCACCACCTTGGTGGGCATACCCAGAAGATAGATCATCGCGGGTACCATGATGAACCCACCACCGACGCCCATAATAGCGGATAAGACGCCCACGAACAGGCCGATAATCACCGGTGGTATGACCGAGATATACAGGCCCGACGTGCGGAACCGCATTTTGAACGGCATGGCGTGAATCCATCCACGCTGGCGCCGTTTCGGAGGAGGCGTGCCGCCCTTGCGTGACTTGCGTATCGCATTAAGGCTTTCGATGAACATCAGGCTGCCGATTATCCCAAGGAAAACCACGTAGCAGAGTTTGACCAGCAGATCGACCTGCCCAAGACTTTTGAGATAGTTGAACACGATCACGCCCAGTGCGGCGCCTGCAAGGCCCCCGATCAACAGGACCGTACCCATCTTCAGGTCAACTGTTCGACGCCTGAAATGCGCCAGCACCCCCGAAAACGAAGAGGCTACGATCTGGTTGGCCTCGGTTGCCACAGCGACCGCGGGTGGAATGCCAATGAAAAACAGCAGTGGGGTCATCAGGAACCCGCCGCCAACGCCAAACATTCCGGACAGGATGCCAACCATCCCACCCAAACCAAACAGCAGAAAGGCATTTACGGAAACTTCGGCAATCGGGAGGTAAATCTGCATGGCTTCTTCTAGTCGGAACAGGCCGTACCACACGACGCGGTATAGCAAGTGATTACATAAATCTCAAAAGACGAAGCGCGCGTGCCGGGTAGGGCCATCCGTTTGATTCCGTGGCTCAACCTGAAAACGACCGAGAACTTGGCTGCGGAACTGATGCGGGACACGTCCATACCCCCTTAGAGCGGTTGCGGCATACAAAATCAACTCTGTATGCCGCTTCGCAGCAAACAGGACCGAGGGACAGTCCTGAACTGGCACTATCAGCGCTCTTTGACGTAGGGCTCTCCACCCGCTCGCGGCGGTATGGCCTTGCCTACGAATCCGGCAAGAATCACTACGGTCAGGATATAGGGCAGGGCGTCCATGACCTGCACGGGTATCACAACCCCGCCCAAATCAATGTTCTGGAATCGCAGGGCGACGGCTTGCAACAATCCGAACAACAGGCAGGCCCACATTGCGTGCCAGGGCCGCCACTTTGCAAAGATCAGCGCAGCCAGTGCGATGAATCCCCGGCCCGCAGTCATTTCCTTTACGAACCCGGCTTGCAGGGCTGTGGCAAGGTAGGCACCCGCGATGCCACATAGCACACCGCATATCGCAACTGCTGCGTAACGGAGACCAACAACCGAGACCCCAGCGGTATCCACCGCCGCAGGGTTTTCCCCGACTGCACGTAGACGCAGCCCGAACCGGGTGCGGAATAGAATCCACCAGGTCAGAGGCACCATCAAGAAAGCGACATAGACCAGAATGGAATGACCAGACAGAAGCTCGGAATAGGCCAAATGCAGGGCATTGGTTTCAGACATCAGCTCGGAAACCGGGCGACCTGTTAGTTCGGCATCCTCCGGACCGATTGCATAAGGGAACTCTGCAGATTCAAACCGCCCTTCTCCGAACAACGACGGCGTGCGACCGCCCTGCTTGAACCAGCTCTGAGCGATAAGAACCGTCATGCCTGAGGCCAGGAAGTTGATCGCGACTCCCGAGATCAGCTGATTGCCCCGGAACGTGATCGACGCAAACCCATGTAGTGCTGAAAGGACCAGAGACGCCGCGATGCCGGCGAGCAGCCCCAGCCAGACCGAGCCGGTCACGGCAGCGACCGCAGCCGAGAAGAATGCTGCCATCAGCATCTTGCCTTCAAGGCCGATATCGAAGATGCCCGCGCGTTCGGAATAGAGCCCAGCCAGACAGGCCAGAAGCAGGGGCGTTGCCAGACGGATGGTCGAATCCAGAACCTGGACGAGTGTCAGGAAGAAATCCATCAGGCCGACCCCTTCCGCAGAGCCATGAAAAGCTTTTCAAGTGGTATGCGCACCATGTTGTCCAGCGCGCCGGTAAACAGGATTACCAATGCCTGAATTACCACAATCAGTTCGCGTGGAATGGACGTCCACAGCGCGAGTTCAGCCCCACCCTGATACAGGAACCCAAACAGAATAGCGGCCAGAAATACTCCGAACGGATGTGATCGACCCATCAGTGCCACGGCTATACCGATGAAACCCGCGCCTTCGGTAGCGTTCAGCACTAACCGTTCGGCTTCACCCATCACGTTGTTAATGGCCATCAGCCCGGCCAATGCGCCTGAGATCAGCATGGCAATAACGGTGATCCGTACGGGCGAGATCCCAGCATACACTGCACCAGTTTCAGAGTGGCCATAGGCACGGATTTCATAGCCCAGCCGGGTCCGCCAGATCAGGGCCCAGACAACAAAACACGCAAGGATTGCTACGAAGAACGAGATGTTCGCGGGCGCTCCGCGAAACATCACGTTTTCGGCCGTTGAAAACATCGATTGGAACGTGGGCAGATGCACCGCTTCGGGGAAGCGTGCCGTCGCTGGATCCTGTGAGCCCTGCGGGCGCATCACGTTGACCAGCATGTAGTTCAGGAATGCGGCGGCGATAAAGTTGAACATAATCGTAGTGATCACGATATGACTGCCCCGCTTGGCCTGCAGATAAGCAGGAATCGCGGCCCAAGCTGCGCCAAAGATCATTGATGCAGCACACGCGGCAAGTAAAGCAATGGTCCAGTGAGGCCAGGGCACAGACAGACAGACAATCGCGACGCCCAGCCCGCCCAACATGGCCTGGCCTTCGCCGCCAATGTTGAACAGGCGCGCGTGGAAGGCGACAGCCACCGCGAGACCGGTGAAGATGAAGTTTGTCGCGTAATAAAGCGTATAGCCCCAGCCATAGGTCGAACCCAGTGCACCTGTGACCATCAGGTTGACCGCCTCAATAGGGTCTTCCCCAATGGCCAGGATGACGATTGCCGAAAGGATTGTGGCCAAGAGCAGGCTGATTATCGGGATCAGCACCACATCGGCCCATTTAGGCATTTTTTCCATGGTTCAGGCGGCCTCTCCTGCAACACCGGCCATCAGCAGGCCCAGCTCTTTTTCATCCGTCTCAGCGGGCAGACGCTCGCCCATGATATGTCCGTCAAACATCACCGCGATCCGGTCCGAGAGTGAGAAAATCTCTTCCAACTCGACTGAAACCAGCAGGATCGCCTTGCCCTGATCGCGCAGAGCGACGATCTGTTTGTGAATAAACTCGATGGCACCGATATCCACGCCGCGCGTGGGTTGGCCAACCAGCAGAAGGTCGGGGTTCCGCTCGATTTCTCGTGCAACGACGATCTTTTGTTGGTTGCCGCCCGAGAAGCTTTTTGCAGTCAGCCAGCCATTGGGCGGGCGCACGTCAAACTTCTCGATCTTGGCTTCGGTATCGGCGCGCAGGGCGGCGTTGTCCATGAACAGCCCGCGTTTGTACGCAGGGTCGCGGTGATAGCCAAAGGCGACGTTCTCCCACGCGTAGAAATCCATGATCAGGCCTTCGCGCTGGCGGTCTTCTGGCACATGTGCGACGCCCTGCGCGCGCCGCGCCTGCCCATCCGAGCCGGGACCGTGCATTGCGAGGCGTTCACCGTTCAGCTTGATCGACCCCTGACCGGGACGCATCCCGCCCAGGACCTCAAGCAATTCTGATTGTCCATTTCCGGCGACCCCAGCGATGCCCACAATCTCACCCGCGCGGACACTCAGGTCGATGCCTTTGACACGTTCAACCCCGGCCGAGTCGGTAACGCTCAGGTTCTCAATCTCAAGAACCGGTTTGCCCGGCTGTGCGGGCACTTTGTCGACCTGCAACAGCACTTTGCGGCCGACCATCAACTCGGCCAGCTCCTGCGGGTTTGTGTCTGCGGTTTTGACAGTCGCCGTCATCTCGCCCCGACGCATTACCGAGACCGTATCGGTGTTTTCCATGATCTCTCGCAGCTTATGCGTGATCACGATAATCGTCTTCCCTTCGGACCTCAGCCGGTCGAGAATGCGGAATAACTGATCGGCCTCGGCAGGTGTCAGAACGCCCGTCGGCTCGTCCAGAATCAGAATCTCGGCCTTGCGGTAAAGCGCCTTGAGAATTTCGACCCTCTGCTGCATTCCCACGCCGATCTCATCGATGCGCTTGTCGGGGTCGACAAACAGTTCGTATTCTTCTTCCAGCGCTTTCAGTTCTTTGCGGGCCTTCGCCAGCGAAGGGGCCAGCAGGCCGCCATCTTCAGCGCCGAGAACAATGTTCTCCAGAACGGTGAAATTCTCGACCAGCTTGAAATGCTGAAACACCATCCCGATGCCCGAGGCGATGGCCGCCTGGCTGTCAGGGATGTCGGTCTTTTGGCCGTTGATCCAGATTTCGCCTTTGTCGGCTTTGTAAAAACCATAGAGGATACTCATCAGGGTGGATTTGCCCGCACCGTTTTCTCCGATGATCCCGTGGATCGTGCCGGGGGCGACGCTGATGGAAATATCCTTGTTGGCCTGAACCGGCCCAAAGGCTTTGGAAATCCCTTTGAGCTCAATGGCGGGGACGGTCATGTCTTGTCCTCAATTGCCGAAAGCGCCGCGATGCGTGTCGCGGCAGAGTGGGTTCGGGGCGAAGTTCAATGCCTTCGCCCCGTGTGTTATCAGAACTGCAGTGCCGGGCAGCTGTCGTTCTCGTAGTAGCTGACGACCGAGACATTGCCGTCGATGATGTCCTGACGGGCTTTGTCCACGGCTGCTTTCATGTCATCCGAAACCAACTCGGCATTGTTTTCGTCCATCGAAACGCCAACGCCATCTTCGGCCAGGCCCATGGTGAAAACGCCGGTTTCAACATCATCGCCCGCGCTCATCGCATCGTAAACGGCCACGTCAACGCGCTTCAACATCGAGGTCAGAACCTTGCCGGGGTGCAGGTGGTTCTGGTTGCTGTCGACGCCGATCGACAGGATGCCTTCATCAGCGGCGGTCTGAAGTACACCAACGCCGGTTCCGCCAGCTGCAGCATAAACGACGTCAGCACCCTGACTGATCTGCGCCTTGGTCAGCTCGGACCCTTTTACGGGATCATTCCACGCTGCCGGAGTTGTGCCGGTCATGTTGGCCACAACGTTGATGTCCGGGTTCACTGCCTTGGCGCCTTGCGCATAGCCGCAGCCAAAATGACGGATCAGCGGAACGTCCATGCCACCGATGAAGCCCACCGTGCCGGATTTCGATGCCATAGCCGCCATCATGCCAACCAGATACGAGCCTTCATGCTCGGCAAAGCCAACCTGACGCACATTTGGTGCATCCAGCCAGGTCACGTCGACCACAACGAAGGTGGTATCCGGATAGTCAGAGGCAACAGCGCTGAGCGGATCGGCCATGCCGAAGCCCATGGTGATGATCGGGTTCGAGCCCGCCTCGGCAAAACGACGCAGAGCCTGTTCGCGCTGGGCTTCGGATTGCATCTCAATCTCGCGATAGCTGCCGCCGGTCTCTTCGGCCCAACGCGACGCGCCGTTATGCGCGGCTTCGTTGAACGACTTGTCGAATTTGCCGCCCAGATCAAAGATCAGGGCCGGTTCGGCCATCGCCGCGCCTGCTGTCAGTGCGACCGCAGCGGCGGCGCCCATCAAGGATTTCAAAATGGTCATCTGTTACTCCCGTTGGCTACTATCGGTCCGGGACTGAACGGCCCGGCACCCACTCAGAGCGAGCATACCTGTTGTGATGGCGGGAATTAAAGCCGTTTGCAACAGCTTCGATCAACTGATTTTTGACCGGGTGGTCTAAAATGGCGATTATTTTCCGCTCAACCGGCATTCCATGACGATTGCATCAACGTTATGGCAGTTTTCACGACGATAATACCCCTTACGTGTCGCGCACGGAGTGTATCCGAAAGCCTGATACAGGGATATGGCCGGAAGATTGTCGGACGCGACATCCAGAAAGGCACGGGATACCCCGAGAACGCGCGCCTTGGTATGCCAGTCTGTCATCACCCGCCGTGCCAGCCCGCGTCGTTGATAATCCGGATGAGTGGCGATTGTTATCAGCTCTGCCTCGCCCGCGATTACCTGAATGAGGGCGAAAGAGTGTTTATCTCCAACAGTATGATTGAAGCGGTTTGCCATAAGATTGGCAAATTCAACCGCGTTCCAGGGGCGGGACTGGGTAAAAGCCGCCGCGTGGATATCGGCCATGATCTCTGGGGTCATTCGTCCAACAGTACTGGTGGAACGTCGCTGGAAGGTGCGGCATCCGCCGGACGGATATATAGCGGAGCGGGTGGCGCCTGAATCGTCGCGTACTGGCGCGCGGCAACCCGGGCGATTGCACAGGCCTGCCGGGCAGGCTGATCGCAGAAATACAAGGGACCAGCAGCGTCTGCTGTCTGACGTGAGGTTAGGTAAGGCGGTTCCCCGTCCGGCTGCAGATAAACCTGATCACGCGGGGCGGGAATCGCCGGGATATGGCCTGCCGGTGCCAACTCCATCAGTGCGTCAAAGCCCGATACGCCGACCGCAGGCACGCCCAGCCCAAGTGCCAGCCCGCGTGCCGCGGATACAGAAATGCGGATACCGGTAAAGTTGCCGGGACCGATGCCAACGCCAATGGCTGTAAGGCACTGCCAAGTACAGTTGTGCTCGGTCAGCAGTTCTTGCAGCAAGGGCATCAGCCGCTCGGCTTGACCGCGGGTCATCGCCTCGGTGCGAGTGGCGACAATCTCGCCTGCTCGCAACAAAGCGGCCGCGCAATGCGCGGCCGATGTGTCAAATGCCAGTATTGTCTGGTCAGACCGCAACGGGGCGAACCTCGGTCACCTCAGGGATATAGTGGCGCAGCAGGTTCTCGATGCCCATTTTCAACGTCAGGGTCGAGGAGGGGCAGCCCGCGCAGGCGCCCTGCATGTGCAGATAGACCACGCCCCGGTCAAATCCGTGGAATGTGATGTCGCCACCGTCCTGCGCTACGGCAGGACGCACGCGGCTGTCCAGCAGATCTTTGATCTGGTTGACGATTTCCGCATCTTCCCCGGTGTGTTCTGCGTGGCCCGAGGCGGTTTCTGCCCCGGCACCCATTACCGGCTGGCCGGATTGATAGTGTTCCATAACAGCGCCGAGGATGGCGGGCTTGATGTGATCCCACTGCACGTCTTCAGATTTGGTCACAGTGACGAAATCGTTGCCGAAGAATACCCCGGTCACGCCGCTCACGCCAAAAATGCGTTTTGCGAGTGGAGATTTCTCGGCGGCTTCGGCGCTTGGGAAATCTGCGGTGCCCGCGTCCAGAACCGTTTGGCCGGGCAGGAACTTCAGTGTGGCCGGGTTGGGTGTGGATTCGGTTTGAATGAACATGGCGCGGCTCCGTCTAAGATGCATCTGATATGCGCGCCCGGACGACGGAAGTCAAGATTTGGAATCGTTCTAAGTTCAGGTGAAGTAAGAGGAGGCGTAGGAAACCGCATCGTCAAGACGGTCATCCCCCCAAAACAGTTCGTTGCCGATGATAAAGCTGGGTGCGCCAAAGATGTGCAGGGCTTTTGCGCGGGCGACCTGTTCGAACAAATCGGCCTTGATCTTCGGGTCGCTCATTCGTTGCACAGCATCTGGTGCGCTACCTGAGGCAGCAAGACAATCGGACAGCACTGCCGGGTCCGAGATGTCATGCCCAGAAGCGAATTGCGTTGAATAGACGGCCTGAACAAAAGCTGCCCGCCGATCACCTTGCTCGACCGCCAATGCCAAGCGCGCTGCTTTCAGGCTGTTTTGTGGAAACGATTCAGGCCGCTGAAAGGGCAGATTACGGGCTGCACAAAGCCGCTCCATATCTCGCCACATGTATTGCCCTTTCGCCGGATAGATCTTGAACGGCGAGGTGGTCCATCCCTGTTCAGCAAAGATCGGGCCCAGAAGAAAAGGCTGCCACTCTACGGCAACCCCTTTCATGGTCGCCGCCTGTTGGATGCGCATCGCGCTAAGATAGGAATAGGTTGAGGCGAAATCGAACCAAAACTGCAAAGTTGCGGGCATCTGTTTGCCTCAGGTGATGGCTTCCAACTTTTCTTTGCTCAGGTCGCCGGGCACGATGGTGATCGGAATTGGCAGGCTGCCCGAGTTCCGGGTCAACTGGGTGACCAGCGGCCCGGGACCTTTCTTGTCGGTGCCGGCGCCCAGCACCAGAACGCCAATCTCGGGGTCGGACTGGACGTGCTCGATGATCTCGGCCACAGGGTCGCCTTCACGAATGGCCAATTCGGGTTCAACCCCCTGCTTGTCGCGCATCCATTTGGCGAACACCTCGAAATGCGCGTGAATGCGTTCGCGCGCTTCCTCACGCATCACCTCGGCAACGCCGATCCAATGGTTGAACTCATCTGGTGGAATGACCGATAGAACCGTGACCCCGCCACCCGTATGTGCCGCGCGCATCGCTGCAAATCGCATGGCGTTCAGGCATTCGCGGCTGTCGTCCAGAACGACTAGGAACTTGCGCATGTTTGTCCTCGTTTGTTTTCGGGATCATGCCCCACAGGATGCGCAGTGGCAACTGAAACAGGCAAGCGCGGGTCAGCGATTGCTTGCGGCCCAATCCCAGTACATTGCGCGCGCACGACGCGCTATCGGGCCCACCTGATATTGGGTGTCATCCAGCGCCGTGATTGGGGTCACTTTGCTCATGTTGCCGCTCATGAACACTTCATCCGCATCATGAAAATCATCGAAACTGAGGACGGTTTCATGCACCGCTACACCATCGGCCCGCAGGTTCTTGATATGTCTTGCCCGGGTGATTCCTGCAAGGAACGTGCCATTGGGGATCGGGGTAAAAACCTCACCATCGCGGACCATGAAGATGTTTGCCGTTGCAGTTTCAGCCACATGCCCCATCGCGTCCGCAACCAATGCGTTCGAAAATCCCTTGCTGCGCGCCTCTTGCAGCATCCGGGCATTGTTTGGATACAGGCAACCGGCTTTGGCATTAACCACAGCCGATTCCAGGACAGGGCGTCGGAATCGCGTGGTTGTCAGCGTGGCCGAGGCGGTTTCAGGTGCCATCGGGATTTCTTCGAGGCAGATCGCGAAACCTGTGCTGTTTTCTTGTGGGATGATCGCGGTGTGATCTCCGTCGATCCCCCAATACATGGGGCGAATATACACAGCGGCGTCAGGTTCATAGCTTTGCAACCCTTCGTGAACCAGATCGACCATCTGTTCGGTGGTCACTGAGGGTGTCAGCATCAGCGCCTCAGCCGAGCGGTTCACACGGGCGCAATGGGCATCCAAGTCCGGGGCCATTCCGTCAAAGAACCGGGCGCCGTCAAAAACCGATGAGCCTAGCCATGCACCATGGTCGGCGGCGCGCATGATCGGGGTGTCCCCGTCATGCCATCGACCATCAAAATAAGTGCGGATGTTTTTGCCGACCGCCATTGCGCCCTCCCTCAAGCTTCGGGAAAACCTAGGTTGGGGTTGACGCGAGGTCCAGCAGATTATCCGGTCAGCAGAGGTAGTGATCCACGTTTGACCATTGTGCGCAAAGCAAAATTTGATCGTAGGTTCCGGATGCCCTGAATTTTCATCAATCGGTTTTCCAGAAAGGCGTCAAACGCGTTGAGATCTTTGGCAACCACACGCAGCAGAATGTCGCGCGAGCCGGTCATGAGATAGCACTCCATCACCTCATCACAACGGCGAATGGCCTTTTCAAATGAATCGATGGCGTCGCGGTCCTGTTTTTCCAGTTCGACAGACACGAAGATTGTGACTCCGAACCCAAGCCGCTCGGGGTCCACCTGAGCTGCGTACCCAGTGATGATCCCATCCCGTTGCAGCCGATCCAGACGTCGCGCGCAAGGCGTCGGGGACAACCCGACATGTTCTGCCAGATCAATAACAGTAATGCGCCCATCGACTTGAATGGCGCGGATTATCTTGGAATCGATGTCATCCATGGAGAATAACTCTATCTGTTTGAGCAGTTTTAGAGAGTAGTGCCAAAATATCCTTGAAGATAGTGGTAAATAGGTGAAAACCACTCGGCGATAGGTGACAGAATCTTGGGACAATCCCGGAGGACAAGAATGGACATCACCATCATTGCCGCGCCAGAGCACGAGCGCGTGGTTGAATTCAAGGACAGCGCGCTTGGCCTTTTAGGCTATGTCGCGATTCACTCGACGCGACGTGGCCCTGCTGCGGGCGGTGTGCGGATGCACCCATATGGGCACACTGCCGAAGCCCTGAATGATGCCTTGAGACTGGCAAGGGGCATGACATTCAAAAACGCTGCGGCTGATCTTCCTCTTGGGGGTGGCAAGGCTGTGATTGTCGGTGATCCACAAGTTGATAAGTCGCCAGAGCTGCTGCAGGCTTTCGGGCAAGTTGTACAAAGCCTGAGCGGCCAGTATTGGACGGCAGAAGATATGGGGATGACGCCCATCGACATGGCGCATATCGGATTCAAAACTGACTTTGTTGCGGGGCTGGCAGAGGGACAGTTCGCGAGTGGTGATCCATCCCCAATTACCGCGCGTGGAATACACAATGCGATTTGTGTGACCGCACGGCACCGGTTTGGGTTGGTGAACCTGAATGGCCTGACAGTATCAGTTCAGGGTCTTGGCCATGTGGGCGCGCATTTGTGTCACTTGCTGGATGATGCAGGCGCACGGTTGATCGTGACGGATGTCGATGCTCGCCAGTCGGCGCGCATAGCTGAGAAGTTTTCAGCACAAGCGGTTGCTCCCGATGCGATTTATGACGTTAAGGCCGATATATTTGCCCCCTGCGCGATTGGTGGTACCCTCAACGAAACGAGCATCCCGCTCTTACGGGTTGGCGCCGTGGCGGGTGGTGCGAACAACCAGTTGGCCAGCGACGGCGACGCGCAGATGCTTCACCATCGCGGCATTCTGTACGCCCCCGATTTCGTCGCCAACGGCGGAGGTATCGTAAACGTGGCGACAGAAATCCTGCGTGTTGCCGAGCGCGAAGCCTGGGTGGCTGACAGATTAAAGGCGCTCAAACAGACGATGGATCGCATTCTGACAAGGGCCAAGATCGAAGCGGTCAGCCCGCATGAGGTTGCCGAATCCATCGTGCAAGAAATGCTGCACCCCAAGGCCGCGTAAGAAGCCGCCTAACAAGAAACGCCGCCCGGAATGGGCGGCGTTTCAGTGTCTTGTTTGAACGGTCAGGACTTGCCTGCGCCAACCATGCCGACAATTTCGTAGGTTTTCTGTAAGATCGGGGACGCAATTGTACGCGCGCGTTCAGCACCGCGCGCTAGAATCTGGTCGATCTCAGCCTCTTCACCCATCAAACGCGCCATTTCCGACGAGATCGGTGACAGCTTCTCAACGGCCAGTTCAGCCAGCATCGGCTTGAAATCACCAAATTGCTTGCCGCCGACGTCTGCCAATACCTGCTCAGCTGTCTGATCGTTGAGCGCAGCATAGATATTCACCAGATTGCGCGCCTCGGGGCGATCTTCAAGACCGTCGATTTCCGATGGCAGAGCATCCGGGTCGGTTTTGGCCTTGCGGATCTTCTTGGCGATGGCATCTGCGTCGTCGGTCATGTTGATCCTGCTCATGTCCGAAGTATCGGATTTCGACATCTTCTTGGACCCGTCGCGCAGGCTCATGACCCGAGTTGCCGTCCCTTCGATCACAGGTTCGGTAATCGGGAAGAAATCAACGCCGAAGTCATTGTTGAACTTGATCGCAATGTCGCGGGTCAGTTCCAGATGCTGCTTCTGATCATCACCTACGGGCACGTGGGTTGCGTGGTAGATCAGAATATCCGCAGCCATCAGCGACGGATATGCAAACAGACCCAACGAGGCGTTCTGTTGGTTCTTGCCTGCCTTGTCCTTCCATTGCGTCATACGCTGCATCCATCCCATCCGGGCGACGCAGTTGAATACCCATGCCAGCTGTGCATGTTCGGGCACCTGACTTTGGTTGAACAGGATGGAATGTTCGGGGTCGATACCAGCCGCGATGAAGCCAGCGCACAGTTCGCGTGTTGAATGCGCCAAGTCCTTCGGGTCTTGCCAGGTGGTAATCGCGTGGAGGTCAACCATGCAGTAGACGGTCTGAAACTCCGGCCCCTGCATATCCACGAAACGTTTGAGCGCACCCAGGTAATTGCCCAAGTGCAGGTTTCCTGAAGGCTGGATGCCGGAAAACACGCGGGGCGTGAATTGGGTCTCGGTCATCAAAGGAAACTCCTGTCTGGAAAAATCAGCCCCCGTCGCTTACCCATGAGGCAAAGGGACGTCAACAGCCGCGAAAGGCCAGCCCAATGAGCAGTGAGCATTATACACCGCCTGTAAACCCGTTGCCGCCGGTTGTGGTGGCTTTGGTTCTGTTCATCATGGGGATCGAACTTGCCCTTATGCTTGGTAGCCGTGGGTTGGTCGGAGGCCC
Source organism: Ruegeria halocynthiae (assembly GCF_900106805.1). Lineage (GTDB taxonomy): Bacteria > Pseudomonadota > Alphaproteobacteria > Rhodobacterales > Rhodobacteraceae > Ruegeria > Ruegeria halocynthiae. Next base: position 91,886 of record NZ_FNNP01000003.1, on the reverse strand, counting down.
CAATGCGGTGGGTTGGCGGCTGGATGCGTTGCAGCACTACACGTTTTCACCCGATATCTTCGGCTGGATGGTTCAGAACGGGCGCTGGCCGTTCGAACACGTGATCCGCTTTGTGACCTATCCCTTCGTTCAGGCCAATTTCACACAAGCGATCTTTGTCTGCGTGTTTGTACTGGCGATGGGAAAAATGGTCGCCGAGGTTTTCGGCAGCATCGCGATGCTGATCATCTTTGTGCTCTCCGGTGTGGGCGGGGCATTGGCATATGCCGTAGTGCTGAACCCGCCCTATCCTTTGGTCGGAGGGTTCCCTCCGGTCTATGGGCTGATCGGTGCGTTCACTTGGTTGTTGTGGCGCAAGCTGTCACTGGTTGGCGAAAACCAATCCCGCGCGTTCAGCCTGATCGCGGTTCTGATGGGGGTACAGTTGCTGTTCGGCCTGCTTTTTGGCGGCACCTCAGATTGGGTTGCGGATCTGGGCGGATTTGCTACCGGGTTCGGTTTGTCTTTCTTTCTGGCACCGGGCGGCTGGGCGCGCATTCTCAGCAAGACGCGGCGTGACTAGCGCAAATTCAACCTCGCCGTAGTGCCGTTCGGAATTCTGAAAGCCTGAACGCACCGAAGAGGTGGCCCAACAGGAAGTAGGCAGCTGCTGCAATGACGATGAGCATCATCAGTGCCAGGTAGCGCCAACCAGGTATGCCGAACGTCCAACCAAACAACTGGATTGCAGCAAACAACACCACACCCATCCCCGCCGAAGCCGCCACGATCCGCCAGATTCTCTGTTTGAACCGGTCGTCAAACCGCGCTTCGTCCCCAATCCTCCGCGCGCCGATTGCCAGCAGCGCAACCATAGCCCAACCAGCGGTCGATGCTGCGATCGCGGGGGCAATCCATCCAACGACCGGGTACAGGCCAAAGGCAAGCCCAGCATTCACCACCATCGCAACCACGGCGTACCGGAACGGTGATTTGGTATCCTCGCGGGCAAAAAATAGCGGCTGCAACAGCTTTTGCAGCATGAAGGCGGGCAACCCAATGCCATAGATGGCCACGGCCAGAGCGGTCGCTGCCGTGTCTTCGACGCTAAACTGGCCACGTTGGAACAGAACCGAGACCAACGGGCCGGGAATGATGACAAAGGCCACGGTCGAGGGCAGGGTCAGCAACAGAGTGAACTCACCGGCTCGCGAATAAGCATTGCGGGCTCCGTCTTTGTCATCGGCGCGCAGGCGGCGCGATAGGTCGGGCAGCAGGACGATGCCAACGGCAATCCCCACAACTCCCAGCGGCAACTGATACAGACGATCTGCCGCAAACAGCCAACTGATCGCTTTTTCGGTTTTTGACGCCACAAGCTGGCCGACCACGAGATTGATTTGTGTCACCCCCATGGCCAGTGCCGCAGGAACTGCGATCCGCACCATGCGCCGCATTTCAGGGCTAAGCTTTGGCCGACTGAGGCGGATTCGAATGCCGGCACGCTCGGTCGCAACCCAGACCAGTGCCAATTGCGCGACACCCGCGACAGGGATGACCGCGATCAGCCAGCGGATGATCTCTCCTCCGGACATAGCGCCAAAGATCAATGCTGAGCAGGCGAAGATGTTCAGTAAAACAGGGGCGGCGGCGGCTGCAGCAAACCGACCCGTCGCATTCAAAACACCGGAAAAGAGGGCCGCCAGAGACATGAAAAGAATGTAGGGGAACACGACGTATCCGTAATCCACCGCCAGATCAAAGCGTTCATCTCCGTAGAAACCTTCGGCGGTAACCCAAACCAGCGCGGGCATGAAAACCATCGCCAGCCCAACCAGCGCCAGCACGGCCACCGCCAAAAGATTGAACGCATCCTGAGCGAACCCTTCGGCGTTCTCATCGCCCTCCAGTCGTTTTGAGAACATCGGTACAAAGGCAGCATTAAATGCACCTTCGGCAAAGAAGCGGCGGAACATATTGGGCAGGCGGAAGGCGGCGACGAAGGCGTCCATCACCGGCCCCGGCCCGATATAGGCGGTCAGCAGGATTTCCCGCAGAAAGCCCAGAATACGACTGGCCAAAGTCCAGAACCCAACCGTGAAAAAGCCCGAAAGCAGGCGGATCGGCTTCATGAGGCTGCCCGCTTTGCGCCTTCGGTTATGGCTGTGCGCAGTTTGGTTTCCAGTCCGCGCTGCTTGGCCTCGGAGTGGTACTTCAGGCCGAACATGTCCTTGACGTAGAACGTATCGACCACCTGTTCGCCATAGGTCGCGATCACCGCATTCGCGATATAGACATTGGCCGCCGCCATCGTACGCGCCAGATCATAGAGCAGTCCGGGCCGGTCACGTGTGTCGACTTCGATGATCGTGTAGATTTCCGAGCCCTCATTGTCGAAGGTAATATGGGTCGGGACGTTAAAGGCGCGTTCACGTTTCTTGATCTTGTCGCGGGATTTCAAGGCGTCCCGCGCCACCACTTCGCCCTTCAGCGTCTTGTGGATCATCTGGGTCAGCCGCGGCAGGCGTGAGGCCTCAAACGGATGACCTTCGGCGTCCTGAACCCAGAACGCATCGGTCACGTAACCATCTTTGGTCGTATAGCTGCGTGCGTCCACGACATTGGCCCCGACAAGGGCCAGCGCCCCGGCGATACGAGAGAAAATCCCCGGATGGTCGCCCATCGCAAAACACGCACGGGTTGCGTCGCGATCTTCGTCCGGGTGCAGGCGGATTTCCACCGCCCCCTGGTCACCGCTGTTTTCCAGAGCTTTCAGCATCTGCGCAAACTCAACATGGGTCGACAGGTTCAATCCTTGCCAATACGGATCATAATGCCGCCCGGTTTCGGTTTTCAGATCGGATTTGGACCAACTTTCAAGTTCGGCCCGCAACATCTTTTTGGCCTCGACTCCGCGGTTGGCGCGGTTGAGGTCCTCCATCCCTGTTTCCAGCGCGCGTTTGGTATCCGCGTGGAGTGCGCGCAGCAATGTCGCTTTCCAGTTGTTCCAGGTGCTTGGCCCAACGCCTCGAATGTCGCAGACCGTCAGCACCGTCAGCAGATCAAGCCGTTTGACTGTCGCAACCGCCTTAGCGAAATCGCGGATCGTGCGTGGATCTGAAATATCACGTTTCTGTGCCATGTCGGACATCAGCAGGTGATAGCGAACCAACCACTCTACGGTTTCCGAATCTGCTTTGTTCAATCCCAGTCGCGGCGCCACTTTCCGCGCGATCTGGGCACCGAGAATGGAATGATCTTCGGGACGCCCTTTGCCGATATCGTGCAGCAGCAGGGCCACGTACAGAACCTTGCGATTGACGCCTCCTTCAAGGATGGACGACGCCAGCGGCAGCTCTTCGATCAGCTCTCTGCGTTCGATCTGGGCTAGATTGACGATGCATTGGATCGTGTGCTCGTCCACCGTATAGCTGTGATACATATTGAACTGCATCATTGCCACGATGTGTTCAAACTCGGGCAGGAAGGCCGACAGAACGCCCAGCTCGTTCATCCGCCGCAGGGCGCGTTCGGGGTTCCCGTGTTTCAGCATCAGGTCGAGAAAAATGCGCCGCGCTTCTTTGTCGTTTCGCATTCCATCATCAATGAGGTTCAGGTTTGCCGTCGCCAGACGCATGGCGTCCGGATGGATCAGCATTCCTGTTCGCAGACCTTCTTCGAACAGCCGCAGCAGGTTGACCTTGTCCTGCAGAAACTTTTCAGGGTCCGCGACATCCAAACGGCCATGGACAACCCTGTACCCGGTTTTGACCCGTGGGCGGCGGCGAAAGATTCGCTCCAGCAGGGCCGCACCCTTCATGTGTGAGGCTTCCAGCTTGGTCAGGAAGATGCGAGTTAACTCACCCACGCGGGTTGCCTCACGGAAATAGCGCTGCATGAACACTTCGACAGCACGTCGACCGGCGCGATCCTCGTACCCCATGCGATCGGCCACCTCGACCTGCAGATCGAATGTCAGTTGCTCTGTCGCGCGGCCCGTCACCAGATGCAGATGCGACCGGACCGCCCATAGGAATTCTTCGGCCTGCACGAATTCATCGAACTCTTCGGGCGTGAACAGGCCCATTGGGACCAGTTCCGCCACATCTTTCACGCCGTAGATGTATTTCGCAATCCAGTAGAGCGATTGCAAATCGCGCAGCCCGCCCTTGCCCTCTTTGACATTGGGCTCAACCATATAGCGTTCACCCTGTTTCAGGTGCCGCGCGTCCCGTTCTTTCAGTTTGGCTTCGATGAAATCCTGCTCGGAGCCTTTGAACAGTTCGGACTTCAGGCGTGCGTCAAGCTCTTGCGCAAGGGTCTGATCACCGACCAGGTAACGCTGTTCCAGCATCGCGGTGCGGATGGTGAAGTCATCGGCCCCCAACCGCAGGCAATCTTTGATCGTGCGCGAAGAATGTCCGACCTTCAGCCGCAGATCCCACAGCATATAGAGCATGGATTCGATCACGCTTTCAGCCCAGGCGGTGATCTTGTAGGGGGTCAGAAACAGCAGGTCCACATCCGAGGATGGCGCCATCTCACCCCGACCATAACCGCCAACCGCCAGTACGGCGATCTTTTCGCCCTGGGTTGGGTTCGCCAGCGGGTGCAGATGTTGGCTGGCGATGCGCATAGCGGTGCAAACCATCTGGTCTGTCAGATAGGTATAGGAATGCGCCAGTGGACGCGCATCGAAAGGACGCTTTGCAAATGCGTCGGTGATGGCCTTGCGACCTGCCTTTTGCGCGTCGCGCAGAACACGCACCGTTTCAGCGCGCAAGGCTGCGTTGTCCGGGTTCTTGTCCAGAGCAGCTGACAGGCTGGCATTGACCTCGGCCCTGTCAAAAATCTCATCAGCCGGACAGATCAGATTGCTTTGGGGCACAGAGGTCTGCGCCGGTCGCTCAGAATCCGGCGCCAGAGAAGCTTTGTGGGGCAGGGTCAATCACAACCACCTGTTTGTTCTGGATCGTGGCAACTGCCAGACCGCGTTCGTTCGTACCGTTTGGCCGCAGGCGGAAGATTCCACCGACACCCTGAAATCCGGCGTTTTGGGTCAGGGCTGCTCCGGTTAGCGCGTTGGACTTGCCCTGGCTGACCAGGGCTCCGATCGCGGCGATGCCGTCATAGGCCAACCCACTGATCGGGTGTGGTGCCGCACCGTAGGTATTATTGTAGCGCTGGCGATAGGCCTGTGCTTTGGCCGGATCAGGCAGCGCGAACCACCCGCCCTGGACCCCCGGCAATTCCAGCGTTTGCGCCGGGATGTCCCAACGGGTAAGGCCAATATACTGCGTTGTCGCGGGTGATACGCCAGCCTCGGGCAGCAACTGGCTGTAAAGTGGCAGGGCGCCGGCGGTTGTTGCGGTCAGGAAAATCGAATCCGCGCCGGTTGAATCGACCGTTGCTTTGATCGCTGGCACCGAATCAATCACACCTTGCTGAGACCGCTCATACCCAACTGTACCCGCGTTGTTGACGCGGCTGTTGCTCAGCGCGGTGGCGATAGCAGACTGGCCAAGCTGACCGGCAGAGTCGTTACTATGCACAATGACGGTACCGGCTTTGCCCTGTCGTCCGGAATAGTTGACCAACCTGTCAGCGGTATTCTGGAACGTCGGACCAAGCACATAGACATTGCCACCCGCGATGCTGGTGTTGTTTGAGAAGGACAGCACGTTCACATTTTTGCTCAGTACGGCAAGGCCTGCCGCGTTTGCCGCCTGTGCGTAAACCGGCCCAAGGATGATCTTGGCCCCGTCTGCAACCGCTTGCTGCGCAACCGCTGACGCCGTACCTGCATTGCCTGCCGTGTCATACACGCGCAGATCGATCTTGACGTTGGGCAGATCGGCTATTGCCAGACGTGCCGCGTTCTCAAGGCTGCGGGCAAGGGCGGCATCGCCCGATTGCGCCGATCCGCTTGGAACCAGCAGAGCTACGGGAACCGGGTCAGAGGTGTCGATCGAGGGGCCTCCGCCAATGCCTCCCACTTCGCAGGCGGCCAGAAATGCGGCCGTGGCCAGAACAATGGCGGATTTCGCCAATTTGCGTGTGGGCTTGCAAACGGTAAACATCTAAATGAAAACTCCCTGATCCGGCGTCTGAGGGCACCTTGGTCTATCGATCCGCGATAATAAACGTCACGCTGTGAGGGTCCAGCTTTGAATTTTCAAAAGATCAGATTGGCCGCCGGGCTGTACTTTGTTGCCACTCCAATCGGAACCGCGCGCGACATTACGCTCAGGGCTTTGGATGTACTGGCCTCGGCTGACATGATTGCCGCCGAAGATACCCGCAGTCTGCGTCGGTTGATGGAAATCCATGGCGTGCCGCTCGAAGGGCGCCGCATATTGGCCTACCACGATCACAGCGGGGCAGGTGCGCGGGGCAGGATACTTGAGGCATTGGAGCATGGGCAGTCGGTGGCCTATGCCTCCGAGGCTGGGATGCCCCTGATCGCCGATCCCGGATATGATCTGGGCCGACAGGCGGCTGAAGCAGGGTACAATGTGACCTGTGCCCCGGGACCATCGGCCGTTCTAACCGCGTTGACGCTGGCCGGACTGCCGACGGATGCGTTTTTCTTTGCCGGTTTCCTGCCCAATGCCTCGGGCGCGCGGCGATCGCGAATCGAGGCGCTGCGCAACATCCCCGGGACGCTGGTTTTCTACGAATCACCGAAACGCGTGGCCGCCTGCCTTGCTGATCTGGCCGATAGTCTGGGGGGTGACCGACAGGCGGCACTCTGCCGTGAGCTTACAAAGAAATTCGAAGAAACACGACGCGGTACTCTGGCTGATCTGGCAGATGAGTATCAGGGCGTATCGGTCAAGGGAGAGGTCGTGCTGCTGGTGGATCGCGCCCATTCGCAATCCATTAAGGAGTCTGACGTAGAAGAGGCTTTATTACAGGCCTTGGAAACGCATTCGGTGCGGGATGCAGCAGATCTGGTTTCAAAGATGTTCAGCCTGCCGCGCCGTCTGATCTACCAGAAGGCCTTGAATCTGGGAAAGGGATGACATGACGCGGCGATCGGTTCAGGGTTTGGTTTCCTATCATGCCGGACAATCGGCTGAACTCTGTGTGGCCGCCGAATATGAGCGTCGGGGGTATTCCATTGCGCAGCGCAGGTGGCGGGGCGCCGGGGGTGAAGTTGATCTGATCGCGCGCAACGCGGATGGATTGGTTTTTGTTGAGGTCAAGAAAAGCCGCAGTTTCGAGGGTGCCGCTGCCCGGATCAATCGCCGCCAAATGGATCGGATTTGTACCTCTGCGGCTCAGTACATTGAGCAGGAACCCGACGGACAGTTGACGAATACACGCTTTGACGCGGCACTTGTTGATGACACCGGAACTGTTCAAATCATCGAAAACGCCTTTGGTTTGAACTGATCGCCATTGAACCCGTCAAGTCTCTGCGCCATGTATCAGGCGTGGAATTGAGGGATAAACCATGAAGATTGCCTTTCAGATGGACCCGATCGGGGACGTGGATGTAAACGCCGACAGCTCTTTCCGTCTGGCAGAAGAGGCACAGGCGCGCGGCCATCAGCTATTCTTCTATAGCCCGGATCAACTGGCCTATCAGGAGGGCAGGATCACGGCGCGCGGCCATGATATGACGGTGAAAAGGGTCGCGGGCGACCCGGCAGTACTGGGCGTCGAGCAAGAGGTCGATCTGGCTGATTTCGATGTAATCTGGCTGCGTCAGGACCCGCCGTTTGACATGCACTACATCACGTCGACCCACTTGCTCGACCGTCTCCGGGGGCAGACTCTGGTGGTGAACGATCCGTTTTGGGTACGGAACTATCCGGAAAAACTGTTGGTGTTGGATTTTCCTGAACTGACCCCACCCACGACAATTGCGCGGGACCTGCAGACCATCAAGGCATTCAAGGAAAAGCATGGCGATATCATCCTCAAGCCGCTTTATGGCAATGGCGGTGCGGGCGTATTCCGGCTGGATGCCAATGATCGCAACCTGACGTCGCTGCATGAGCTGTTCACCGGTTTCTCGCGTGAGCCTTTGATTGCGCAGAAGTTCTTGCCGGATGTGCGAAACGGCGACAAACGTGTGATTTTGGTCGATGGGGTACCTGTGGGCGCAATCAACCGTGTTCCGGCAGAGGGGGAAACCCGCTCGAACATGCATGTGGGTGGGCGACCCGAGAAGATTGGCCTGACCAAACGTGATATGGAAATCTGCGCCGCTATTGGGCCGCTGCTGAAAGAGCGGGGGCAGGTGTTTGTCGGTATTGATGTGATTGGCGATTATCTGACCGAAATCAACGTGACCTCACCCACGGGCATTCAAGAGCTTGAGCGCTTTAACGGCGAAAACATCGCCGAAAAAATCTGGCAAGCGATCGAGGCCAAGCTTTAGGCGCCAGCTTTGGCGCTGATGCGGAAACTCAGCGCCTCGGCCACATGGGGGCGGCGCACATCCGGCTCACCTTCGAGATCAGCAATGGTGCGGGCCACTCGCAAGATGCGGTGAAAGGCGCGGGCGGACAGACCGAAACGCTCTGCGGCTTTCAGCAGCAGATCTTTGCCTTCTGCATCCGGGGCGGCGATTTCTTCCAGCATATTGCCTTCGACATCTGCGTTCTGACGGGTTTCGGGCGTGTCGCGAAACCGGTCAGCCTGAATGACGCGTGCGGCCTCAACCCGAGCCGCGACCGTGGCTGAGCTATCGCCCGAAGGCGGCAGATCAAGGTCGGTGAAGCCTACCGGCGGGACTTCGATGCGCAGATCGAACCGGTCCATCAGCGGGCCCGAGATACGACCCAGATAGTCCTCGCCACAGACCGGTGCCCGTGAGCAGGCGCGGGACGGGTCTGTCAAATACCCGCACTTGCACGGGTTTGCGGCCGCCACCAGCATGAAGCGGCAGGGATATTTTACATGAGCGTTGGCGCGCGCGACCATGACCTCGCCGGTCTCAATAGGCTGGCGCAGGGTTTCCAGAACAGTGCGCGGGAATTCGGGAAATTCGTCCATGAACAGAACGCCGTTATGGGCCAGCGAAATCTCACCGGGCTTCGCACCTTTGCCTCCGCCGGCGATCGCAGCCATTGAGGCTGTGTGATGCGGTTCCCGAAACGGTCTGGCTCGGCTAATGCCGCCTTCGTTCAGCAAGCCACACAGTGATTGGATCATTGATGTCTCTAGCGCCTCGACCGGGGTGAGCGGTGGCAGGATGCCGGGCAGGCGCGCCGCCAGCATGGATTTGCCGGAGCCGGGTGTCCCGATCATGATCAGGTGATGCCGTCCGGCTGCCGCGATCTCCAACGCTCGTTTAGCGCGTTCCTGTCCTTTTACATCGCGCAAATCCCGTGCGCTGGGCGATAGGTTTACCTCGCCCGGCATGGCGGCGGGCAGGGCGGATTGGCCGGTAAAATGACGTACCACGTCGCCCAGCGAACCTGCACCGATCACCTGTGTGGCATCGACCCACGCCGCTTCGGCGCTGGACGCGCTGGGGCAAAGCAGACTGCGATCCTCGGCAGCGGCCGTCATGGCGGCGGGCAGCGCGCCGACGACTGGAACCAGCGATCCGTCCAGTGACAACTCTCCCAGAGCGACGGCCCCGTCGGCGGCGTCTGCGGGAATGATTTCCAATGCTGTCAGCAAAGCAACGGCGATGGGTAAGTCGAAATGGCTGCCTTCTTTGGGTAAATCGGCTGGCGACAGGTTGATTGTGATACGTTTTGACGGCAGTGCAATGGCCATCGAACTGAGCGCGCTGCGCACACGGTCCCTCGCTTCGGATACAGCCTTGTCCGGTAAGCCAACGATAGAAAATGCTGGAAGACCTGGTGAGACGGCGCATTGCACTTCGACCGGGCGGGCATCGACTCCTTGAAAGGCAACGGTGTGGGCACGGGCGACCATGGCAGTCCTGTTTTTGGTTAACAGGACGTTGCTGCCATGGTTGCGGTTTAGGAATCGTTAACGCCACCGATCATCGCTGTGAATTTCGGCCAGGCTGCCGGATCAGCGACGGTTTTGTCCCGGCAAAACGGATTACAAAACCCCCAAATCTTGCCGTCGAGCTCCAGATAATCCCGCACGGGGTCGCCAGAATAAGGGCAGACCGCGTTCACCGAGGGGCCTTTGCTGACCGCTGAGGCCCTCGATTCTCCTCCAATTGGCCAACTTTGGGCAGCGAGATCCTGTGGGTAGGGGAAGGGGTTATATGCAACCGTCATCCCCATGGCGCGCCATTGTCGCACAGAGGAATCTGACAGCAGATTCATGCAATAGCCTCGATTGGCCTCGGATACCGGCAGGCCATAGCCGATGATCCGTGCTGCCACCGGCGTGTAGAAGACCTCGGCCAGTGAATAGGCGCCGAACAGTGGGCCTGATTCGACACCGGAAATCGTCCGAGCATGGGCCCACAGGCTTTCTATCCGCTGCAGATCGGCCAGCGTATCGGGCGAGGGGTTGAACCCGTCCCAGCGGTATTTCAATTGCATGGGGCATTGGCCGCGCAGCGCCGTGAAACCGGCAACCATCTCGGCGCAGAGCCACCGAGCGGTTGCGCGGGTGACAGGGTCTGTTGGCCAAAGGCCGGCCTCAGGGTGATGCTCGGCCAGCGTCTCTGCCATTGCGAGGCTTTCGCCGAGCACAGTTCCATCGGGCAGGCGCAGCGCGGGCACAAGGCGCGCCGGGGCCAGGGGCTCCATATCCGCGGCCATGGTGCCGGAATAGAGGCCAATCATATGGGTGCGGTGGGGCAGGTCGAATTTCTCGAGCATCAGCCATCCGCGCATGGACCAGCTTGAAAACAACCGGTCACCGATAAAGAGATCGTAAGTCATGGTGCAACGATGTCGGACGGGGCGGCGTCCGTAAATCATTGATTTGTGCGCCGCCCTATCACGGTCGGTGATTGATCCGATCTACGGACCAGCCCTTGTTGTGGCGCGTAATCTCGGTGACTGACAGATTGTCGATGCGGTGACCAAACGCCTCTTGCGCATCAACGTCCAAAGCGCGCTGCACCTGCGTCAGGATCACGCCGAAATGGGCCACAACGATCAGATCACGCCCGGGATGTGCAGCAACTAAGGCGTCAACAGCCGTATCGACGCGCGCACGGACCTCGTTCCAACTTTCTCCATTCGGAGGCCGGACATCTCCGGGATTGTCCCAATAGGCAAAACATAGCTCGGGGTCCTCGGCCTCTATCTCGGCGAAGGAGCGCATCTCCCATGTGCCGAAACTTATCTCGCGCAGGTCGGGGTGGTGGGGCAGGCGGTGGTGGCGCGCACCCTGAATTGCACTGGCTGTGTCGGCGGCGCGGGACAGATCGGACGAGATTATGATGGCTTTGGCGGGTAGATAAGCTGCAAGCCGGGCGATCGCGGCGCTGTCGCTCAGATCCGCTGGCAGGTCGGACCAACCCACCATGTATTTGGCATGGGTGGGGCCATGGCGTACCAGATGCAGGCGCGTCACAGGGGATTTCCCTTGAGAACCAAGGGCAGCCCAGCTGTAACCTGCACCACCCGGTCTGCCTGCGCAGCCAGAGCAATGTTCAGCCGCCCCTGTGCCTCGCGAAACCGGCGGGACAGGGCATTCTCAGGTACGATCCCCTGGCCGACTTCGTTCGAGACGATCACGATCTGGGCCTTACAATTCCGCAATGCGGCGAGCAGCCCTGATTGGGCTTTCACCAGGTCATTTTCAGCCAGCAGGTGATTGGACAGCCACATGGTCGCGCAATCGATCAGGCAAATCTGATCTGGTGCCAGTTTAGCCAGTTCCGGTGACAGATCGAAGGGCGTCTCTATTGTCGCCCAACCGTCGCCGCGTTGTGCAATATGTTGCCTGATTTTGTGGCGCATCTCATCATCAAACACTTGTGATGTCGCGAGATAAATCCGTTTTTTCCCTGTTGAAACAACAAGTTGCTCTGCAAAAAGGGATTTTCCGGATGCCGCGCCGCCAAGAACAAAGGTTAAATTTGGGTGCACTTTTATTACCTTTCGGGTGATCCATCCGGTTTCTTCCTGCGTATCGACGTCAGATATGCAAGGCAAGCCCGGCCCATCGCCTGTGATAAAGGGGAGAATGACATGGCACTAGACAACGCACATGATTTTTCGATGTCCCGGCGGGCAATGAAGGCAGAATTGCTGGACGCCGAGACCGAATCGAAACTGGCCTATGCGTGGCGTGATGACCGGGATGAACAGGCGCTGCATCGCCTGATAACAGCGTATATGCGATTGGCGATCTCAATGGCGGCCAAGTTCAAACGCTACGGTGCGCCAATGAATGACCTGATCCAGGAGGCCGGTCTGGGCCTTATGAAGGCCGCCGACAAATTTGATCCGGATCGGGGTGTGCGGTTTTCGACATACGCGGTGTGGTGGATCAAAGCGAGTATTCAGGATTACGTGATGCGTAACTGGTCTATGGTGCGCACCGGGTCGACCTCTTCTCAGAAATCCTTGTTCTTCAATATGCGCAGGGTTCAGGCGCGGCTGGAGCGCGAGGCCGCGTCCGATGGAATCGAGCTGGATCGCCACCAACTGCATCAGAAGATAGCAACTGAAATTGGTGTACCACTGCGTGATGTCGAGATGATGGAAGGGCGGCTGGCCGGGTCCGATTTCTCGCTGAATGCGGTTCAGTCGGCCGAAGAAGAGGGCCGTGAGTGGATTGATGCGCTGGAAGATGACAGTGAGCAAGCCGCCGAGACGGTTGAAAACAGCCATGACACGCGGCAACTGCGCGAATGGCTTGTCACCGCGATGCAGGCTCTGAACGATCGGGAACGGTTCATCGTGCGCGAACGCAAGCTGCGTGAACCGGCGCGGACCCTTGAGAGCCTGGGTCAAGAGCTTGGTTTGTCGAAAGAACGTGTGCGGCAGCTTGAGGCTGCGGCCTTTGTAAAGATGCGCAAAAACCTTGAAGCGCAATCGCGCGAGGTGCAACACTTCTTCGCATGAAACCAATTGCGATTCTGGCAGCTTTTTTACTGCTCGGTGCGTTGCCTCTGACGGGCCGCGCTGCCGAAATGATTGCTCAGGATATTCGCGCCGATATGCGGGCGGCGGATGTCGTCATACTGGGTGAAATTCACGACAATCCGACACATCATCTTGTGCAGGCCGAAGCGGTTGAGGTAATCGCGCCATCGGCGGTTGTCTGGGAAATGGTGACCGAGGAGGGCGCGCAGCGGCTGTTGCAGAAAGCCGCCTCAGATCCCGAGGAACTGTCTGAAGTCCTCCGCTGGGCCGAGACGGGCTGGCCTCATCTCAGCATGTATTATCCGGTTTTTGAAGCCGCGAATGTGCCGGTCTACGGCGCGATGGTGCCGCGCGCTGCGGCACGCGAGGCAATGGAACGTGGGGCGGCCACCGCATTGGGGGCGGATGCGGCCAGATACGGGCTGACCGTACCTTTGTCGGCCGAAGACCAGGCCGCGCGCGAGGCGGATCAGTTGGCAGCTCATTGCGATGCTTTGCCTATCGAAGCTTTGCCACAGATGGTCGCCATTCAGCGTCTGCGGGATGCGGTGCTGACCCGCGCCGTTCTAAGCGCGATAGATGAAACCGGTGGACCGGTTGCGGTAATTACCGGCAATGGCCACGCCCGCAAGGATCGCGGAATTCCGACCTTCCTGTCGCGTTTGCGCCCCGGATTAAAAGTCTTTGTGCTGGGGCAATCAGAGGAGGGGATTGTGTCCGGAGAATTCGATATCGTGATCGACAGCCCTGCAGCCGAACGTGAAGACCCCTGCAAGGCCTTTGAGGTGCAGAATTAACTGCTGGAACTGACCGGCAGCCTTGCCTAATGTCTGGACCGACCGGGACGGGAAGGGCGAAACATGCTGTCATCCAAACGTATTCTGCTGATTATCGGTGGTGGGATCGCGGCCTATAAGTCGCTGGACCTGATCCGGCGGCTGCGTGAGCGGGGTGCCGCAGTCACGCCGGTCGTAACCCGCGCCGCCGAGGAATTCGTAACACCGTTATCCGTATCTGCCTTGGCCGGTGAGAAAGTATATCGAGACCTCTTCGATCTGACGGATGAGGCAGAGATGGGTCATATCCAACTGTCCCGTTCGGCAGACCTGATCGTGGTTGCACCTGCTACCGCCGATCTGATGGGCAAGATGGCAGGTGGGTTGGCGAATGATCTGGCCTCAACGCTGTTGATGGCAACCGATACGCCGGTTTTATGCGCGCCCGCGATGAATGTCCGCATGTGGGATCACCCCGCTACCCGGCGCAACCATGCGCAGCTGGAAGCTGACGGCATACGTTTTGTCGGCCCGAATGAGGGTGACATGGCCTGCGGTGAATACGGCCCGGGTCGCATGTCGGAACCACTTGAGATTGTTGCCGCAATCGAAGCGCAATTGGGGAATGGACCTCTGGTGGGTAAGCGTGTTCTGGTGACCTCAGGCCCGACGCATGAACCGATTGATCCGGTGCGATACATCGCCAACCGTTCCTCGGGCGCGCAAGGCGCAGCTGTAGCACGCGCTCTATCTGCGTTGGGGGCTGATGTTGTATTTATCACGGGTCCGGCTGACATACCGCCCCCTGACGGCGTGTCAGTGGTGTGCGTCGAGACCGCTCAGCAGATGTCGGATGCGGTAGACGCCGCGCTCCCGGTCGAGGTTGGCGTGTTCGCTGCGGCCGTGGCTGATTGGCGGGTGTCTAGCGCATCAGACAAGAAGCTTAAGAAAAGCCGAGACGGATTGCCCGAACTGGAATTTGCTGAGAATCCCGACATTCTTAAGCGCGTCGCGCATATGGAAAGTGGCCGACCCGCATTGGTGGTAGGATTTGCAGCCGAGACGGACAATGTGATCGAACATGCCATGGCCAAACGCACCCGTAAGGGATGTGATTGGATCGTTGCCAATGATGTCAGCCCTGCCACGGGTATCATGGGTGGGTCCGAGAACGCTGTGATCCTGATCTCGGACGAAGGGGCCGAGGAATGGCCGCGCATGGGCAAAGACGATGTGGCAAAGCGGTTGGCGGTCAAGATCGCTGATGCGCTGACCGAACAATAGTCGTTGAAATCTGAGGTGTAGTGATGGTGGCAATTCGTGTGATCCGAGAGGAAGGGGCTGATCATTCGGTGCCGTTACCCTCTTACGAAACGTCTGGTGCTGCCGGCGCGGATGTACGGGCCAACTTGCCAAACGGTACACCGATTGTATTGGCCCCAGGTGATCGCACCCTTGTGCCGACGGGCCTTAGGATTGAAATTCCACATGGGTTTGAGGTTCAGGTACGGCCTCGCTCGGGCCTTGCGCTTAAACATGGAATTACCTTGCCGAACACACCGGGTACTATTGATAGTGACTATCGCGGCCCGCTTGGCGTGATTGTGTTGAATGCGGGCCACGAACCGTTTGAGATTACACACGGTGAGCGTATCGCGCAGTTGATCGTGGCGCCCGTGGTGCAGGCCAGTTTCCAAGATGCTGAGGTGCTGAGCGAAACCGACCGCGGCGCAGGCGGGTTTGGCTCGACCGGGCGCGGCTGATGCTTCTGGTTCTGATCCTTGCCGCTGGGCTGTGGTGCATCGGCTATGTTGCCGGTGTGTCACGTACCGCGCGTCTGGTATCTGTTGGTGTTCTGCTGACGGGCGTGATCATTGCCCAACTAGTGTTGCCCGAAGGAAATCCGCTGCGTCAGGCGACGGGCGGGTCTGCCGCAATGTGGCTGATCCTTGCTGGCTCAGTGCTGCTGGTTCTGCTTTACGGACGGGGCGTGAAAGCTTTGCGAAGTCGCGCCGCGCCCAGCCCAGAGACGGAGCCTGCCATGCCATCCGATCAGTTCAGCGAAACCGAACTCGAACGCTATGCCCGCCATATCGTTCTGCGTGAGCTTGGTGGTCCGGGGCAAAAGCGGATGAAACAAGCGCGCGTTCTGGTGATCGGAGCTGGTGGGCTTGGGGCACCCGCCCTGCAATATCTGGCAGCCGCCGGAGTTGGTACGATCGGCGTAATTGATGATGATGAGGTCGAGAATGCGAACCTGCAGCGGCAGGTGATCCACCGCGATGCCGATATTGGAATGCCCAAGGTGTTTTCGGCCCAGCAGGCTATGTTGGCACAGAACCCCAATGTGGTGGTTCTGCCCTATCATCGCCGCCTAACCCAAGAGATCGTAGCTGATCTGTTCGCTGATTTCGATCTGATCCTCGACGGCACCGACAATTTCGAAACCCGCTATCTGGTCAACCGAATGGCCGCTGCGCTGGGCAAGCCACTTATCTCGGGTGCGCTGTCGCAATGGGAAGGACAACTCAGCGTCTTTGACCCGGCCACGAACGGCCCGTGCTATCAATGTATTTTCCCCGAGGCCCCGGCCCCCGGCCTTGCGCCCTCGTGCGCCGAGGCCGGTGTGATCGGTCCATTGCCCGGCGTAGTTGGGTCAATGATGGCGGTTGAGGCGATCAAAGTGATCACCGGGGCAGGTCAGGCCCTAAGGGGTGAGATGTTGATCTACGACGCGCTCTATGGCGAAAGTCGCAAGATCACTTTGGCGCGTCGCACAGATTGCCCGGTTTGCGGATCAGTGGTTCAAAACTCGGACTAGCTCTGGATCATTGGGCCCCACGGACTTAGCTATGAGGTCAAAGGAGACCTCAATGACCAACCCGATCCTGTCCGACTGGAACACGCCTTTCGAAATCGCGCCCTTCGCCAATATCTCGGATGATGATTTTGCCCCCGCACTTGAGCAGGCAATGCAGGCGCACGATGCCGAGATTGAGGCGATTGCTGCGAACCCGGATGCGCCAACCTTTGCCAATACGATTGAGGCACTTGAGGCCGCCGGAGAGCAGATGGACAAAACTTTGTCGGTGTTCTTTACCGTTGCAGGCGCTGACAGCAATCCCAAGCGTGAGGAACTGCAGCGCGCGTTTTCACCGAAACTCGCCGCGCATTACTCGCGTATTTCTTCGAACAAACCCCTGTTTCAACGCGTGGCGGACCTGTGGGATCGGCGCGATGAATTGGGTCTGACCGACGAACAGGCGCGCGTTCTGATGTTGTCGCATCGGGGGTTCGTGCGGGCAGGGGCCGCGTTGACCGGGGATGATGACACGAGGATACAAGAGATCAAGGCCCGCCTGGCTTCGTTGGGAACCTCTTTCACGCAGAATCTGCTGGCGGATGAGCGTGATTGGTTCATGGAACTGTCCGAGGATGACCTGCAGGGTTTGCCGGATTTTGTCGTCGATACAGCCCGAGCAGCTGGTCAGGAAAAGGGCGCGGATGGCCCGGTGGTGACATTGTCGCGCTCGCTGATCGTTCCGTTCCTGCAATTCTCGCCGCGCCGTGATCTCAGGGAAATGGCTTATCGCGCATGGACGGCGCGCGGCGCGAATGGCGGTCAGACCGACAATCGTGAAATTGCGACTGAGATTCTAGCCTTACGCGAGGAACGCGCCAAGTTGCTCGGCTACGATAGCTTTGCCGATTATAAGCTGGAAACCGAGATGGCGCGGACACCTGATCGCGTTCGCGACCTGCTGATGCAGGTTTGGGAGCCCGCAAAAGTCCGTGCCTATGCAGATGCAGATCTATTGACGCAGATGATGCAAGAGGACGGTATCAATGGCCCGCTGGAAGCCTGGGATTGGCGTTACTATGCTGAGAAACGGCGCAAGGCCGAGCATGATCTGGATGAGGCCGCACTGAAACCGTATCTGCAGCTGGATCGGATGATCGAGGCCTCGTTTGCCTGCGCGAACCGCTTGTTCGGGCTGGAATTTGTACGGCTGGATGTGCCTCTTTATCATCCTGATTGCCGTGCGTGGGAGGTAACCCGGAACGGTCAACACATAGCTGTTTTCATCGGAGATTATTTTGCACGTGGATCGAAGCGTTCGGGTGCATGGTGTAGCGCAATGCGCGGGCAGGCGAAGTTCCCTAAGGTACAGGCTCCTGTCGTCATCAACGTCTGCAACTTTGCCAAGGGTGATCCGGCGCTGCTGTCCTATGACGATGCGCGGACTTTATTCCATGAATTCGGCCACGCCCTGCACCAGATGTTGTCCAATGTAACTTATGAGAGCATCTCGGGCACTTCCGTTGCGCGTGATTTTGTCGAATTGCCCAGCCAGCTTTACGAACACTGGCTCGAAGTTCCCGAGGTTCTGGCTGAATTCGCCACCCACGCCGAAACGGGCGAGCCCATGCCGCAAGCGATGCTGGAGAAAGTGCTGAAGGCAGCCAATTTTGATCAGGGCTTTCAGACAGTGGAGTATGTTGCCTCGGCGTTGGTTGATCTGGCATTCCACGATGGGGCAGCACCCACTGATCCAATGGGCAAACAAGCTGAGGTTCTGGCAGACATTGGAATGCCATCCGCCATCGGAATGCGTCATGCTACCCCGCATTTTGCCCACGTGTTCGCGGGCGACGGATATAGCTCGGGCTATTACAGCTACATGTGGTCCGAGGTCATGGACGCGGATGCCTTTGCGGCATTTGAAGAGGCTGCTGGAGCCTTTGATCCAGAGCGCGCCAAAGCACTGGAAGACCACATTCTGTCTACCGGAGGTTCACGCGAGGCTGAAGAGCTGTATCTGGCCTTCCGCGGTCGCCTGCCGGGCGTTGAAGCTTTGCTGAAAGGCCGCGGATTGATTGCGGCCTAATAACCAAGGTCCCTATCGACGAGGTGAAGAAAGGGTTCACCCGCTTCACCTCGTCGAATGTTCTCGCAAATCACCTGCGCGGCTGTGACGGGGCGGGTTTCTGACGCGATATGAGGCGTCACCGTTACATTGGAATGTGCCCAATAGGGATGCGCGGGTGGCAGGGGTTCATTGCGGAACACGTCCAGCGTGGCGTGTCCGACCTGACCCGAATTCAACGCGTGCAGCAGGGCGTCGTCGTCAATCAACGGTCCTCGGCCAGGATTGATGATCTGCGCACCTTTTGGCAATAGGGCGAGCGTATCAGCGTTCAGCATATTCTCGGTCGCGGCTGTGTCAGGCAACAGCAGCACCACGATTTCGGACTGAGAGAGTGCCACGCGCAAACCGTCCGATCCGTGCAGGCAGGTCACGCCAGAGATATCCTTGGCAGTTCGGCTCCAGCCTATGACATGGAAACCCAATGTCGCCAACGCGCGCACACAAGCCTCACCCAATGCGCCCAATCCCAAAATGCAGACGGTGCGCTGAGAGGCCAGCGGCGGCGCATCCGGTGTCCAGACGCCATCCTGCCGCGTGATGTGGCGGTCCATGCCAAGGTGATACCGCAGTACGTGGCCGACCACCCATTCCGTCATGCCTTGGGTCAGCCCGCCATCTACCATGCGCGCCAGCGGAACAGTCAGCGTTTCATTGCCTGAGATGCTCTCGACCCCGGCCCAGAGGCTCAGCACAGCTTTGAGCCGCGTGAATGGGGTGAAGTCCTGCAGGCTACCGTTTGGGGCATAAACCACATAGTCGACCAGTTCCGCGTCGATATCTTTTGACAGGTGAAAGTCCATCCCTGCCTCGGCCAACCCTTTCCGCAACAGCGGTTCATACTCCGGCCACAACTCAGAGCGCGCGGAAAACAGGACATTCACGGGCATGAGAAACCTTTCAGCGAGGGCGATGGATATGGGCGCTTTGCACGATGCCAAAGGCTGCCATCAGAACAAGCATGGCCGAGCCGCCGTAGCTGACCATTGGCAGGGGTACACCGACGACCGGCGCCAGCCCCATCACCATCGACATGTTGACGGCAAAGAACAGGAAGAAGTTCAGCGCGATGCCCAATGTCACCAAAGATGAGAACCGATCTTTGGTCGATAGGGCTGTGACCATGCAGAAAATCAAGATTAGGCCGTAGAGGACCAACAGGGTGATGCCGCCGACAAACCCAAATTCCTCAGCCAGGGTGGTGAAGATGAAATCGGTGTGCTTCTCGGGCAGAAAGTTCAGGCGTGACTGCGTGCCCTGCATGAACCCGCGCCCGTTCCAACCGCCCGAACCCAGCGCGATCTTGGACTGCGTGATGTGATATCCCGCGCCCAATGGATCCGTTGAAGGGTCCAGAAACGTATCAATGCGGCGGAACTGATAGTCCTTCAGCAACTGCCAGTCTGTCCCTCGGCTGTTGAACACTGTCGCAATCAATCCGACCACCGCCGCGATGACAGCCGCGAAATAGGCCCAGTGGACTCCGGCCAGAAACATAAGACCGCCACCCGCTGCCAGCAGCAGGATCGAGGTTCCCAAATCAGGCTGTTTCAGGACCATGAACGTCGGAATCAGGATCAGAAGGACTGGTATCATCACCCAGAGCGGACGCGATGTCTTGTGGGCGGGCAACCAGTCGTAATAGGCGGCCAGCACCATCACCAGCGCGACTTTCATCACCTCTGATGGCTGCAACCGCATGAAACCCAGGTCGATCCAGCGCTGTGCGCCCATGCCGATGGTGCCAAAAAGTTCAACAACAACAAGCAAGCCAATTGAGCCAAGATAAGCTACAACTGACATGTTGCGCCAAAACCAGATCGGCACCAGTGCAATGATGAACATGGCTGTCAGGCCCAAGCCGAACCGTTCCATCTGAGGTTCTGCCCACGGCATCCAAGACCCACCTGCGACTGAATACAGCATCAGGAACCCGGCACAGGCGACGCTGACCAAAAGCAGTGTCAGCGGCCAGTTCATATACAGAAATTTGCGGAATCCTGACGGCGTGGATTTAACGGCATATTCAAGATAGCTCATGCGCGGTCCTTTTCGTCAGGACGCGCTTTGGGGCGGCGGTCACCCTCAAGCCGTTTTTGCTGTTCCTTGATGCGTTCGCGGTCGCCAGCCGGGTAGGCTTCGAGGGGCGGTGTGCCGTTGTAGAGCGCCTGAAGCATGATGTCGCGCGCGACCGGGGCTGCAGCCTTGGAGCCGCCACCGCCGTGTTCCACGACAACGGCTACGGCGTATTTCGGATTGTCGTAAGGCGCGAAGCTGACGAACAGCGCGTGATCCCGACGCTCCCATGGCAGGTCTTCGTTGCGGATCACCCCTGCAGCGCGTTCTGCCTTGGTAATGTTACGCACCTGACTGGTGCCCGTTTTGCCGGCCATGCGGAACTCATCAGCGATGATCCGGCTGCGATACGCCGTACCGCGCCGATTATTCGACACAGAGAACATCGCTCTTCGCACTTGCTCTAGGTTATTGCGGTTTATCGGCAATGCTTCGCCCGCGCCCGTGGGCTGTTCAACTCCATTAACCGAGCGGACAAGGCGTGGTGTCACGGCCCGGCCGGTGGCCAGCCGCGCAGTCATGACCGCCAGTTGCAGCGGTGAGGCGAGCATAAAGCCTTGGCCGATCGAAGCGTTTGCGGTGTCGCCGACCAACCAATCCTGACCGTGGATCCGTTGCTTCCATTCCTGGTTGGGCGCAAGCCCCGAGGCAACGGCAGACATGGGAATGTCATGTTTGACACCCAACCCGAACGTGCGCGCCATCTCGGAAATTCTGTCGATTCCGACGCGCAGAGCCACATCGTAATAATACACATCACAACTGCGCTTGAGCGAGGTTTCAAGTTCGACCGTTCCGTGCCCGCCGCGTTTCCAGCAATGGAAACGACGGCTGCCCACCTTCAGGTGGCCAGGGCAATAGACCGTACTGGAAGGGCTGATCACGCCCGCTTCGAGCGCGGCCATGGCAGTGATCATTTTGAATGTCGATCCGGGTGGATAGGTGCCTTGCACTGTCTTGTTGGCCAGGGGACGGTACTTATTTTGCGTCAGCATCTGGTAATCTGCCACAGAAATACCGCGGACGAACAGGTTGGGATCGAAACTTGGGGCCGAGCTGATGGCGCGAATGTCACCGGTCTCGCAATCGATCACAACGGCAGCGGCGCTTTCCCCGGCTAAACGCGCCTGAGCATATTGCTGCAGATTGGCATCGACCGACAGCTGCAGATCAGCCCCGGCTTCGCCGACCTGACGGTCCAGTTCCCGCATCACCCGGCCTGTGGCGTTGACCTCGACCCGTTTGGCGCCTGCCTTGCCGCGCAAGCTGATTTCCTGCTTGGCTTCCAGTCCGACCTTGCCAATCTGGAAGCGGGGAATGCGCAGGACGGGTTCGGGATCTTCGATCTGGCTCAGGTCATAGTCGCTGACCGGACCGACATAGCCGACAACATGGGCGAAGTCTTCGTAGCGCGGATACTGGCGTGTCGAACCGACTTCGGGTGTGACACCGGGTAGGGCCGGAGCGTTGACCGCAACCTTCGAGATATCCTCCCACGTGACCTGATCGGCCAATGTGACAGGCAGGAACGGGGCCGAGCGGCGCATTTCCGTCTTCGCGCGCTCAATCTCATCCCTGGTCAGCGGGATCAGTTCGGAGAGTTTGGAGATGACCTGATCGATGTCGCCCGCGTCCTCGCGAACGATGACGATGCGATAAGACGGTGAGTTTTGCCCAATGGTCTGCCCGTTTCGGTCATAAATCCGGCCCCGGGTCGGTGGGATTAGGCGGATGTTGATACGGTTTTCTTCGGCCAGCAAGCGATACTCATCCGCCTGATCCACCTGCATGAACCGCATCCGGGCAGCCAAGCCGCCGACAAAGGCCACCTGTAAACCACCCAGGATCAATGCGCGGCGCGGCAGGCGTTTGTAGGCCAGACCCTGAGGCTTTGGTTTACGCTGCTTCATGATCTCACCCGTGGCATCGTGCTGTCTGCGACCGATTTACGCCGCACGCCAAATGCGCTTTGGCTGAACAAAACCATCACGGGATAGATTGCGATTGTCAGAACCACTTGTGCCACCACCGGTCCCAGTGTTGCCTGTTGTACTGACAAGATAGCAAGAATGAGACGATTGAGTACAAACACAACTGTGATCACCGCCCCGACAGTTGTCCATTCGCTGACGAACCCGGTGTCTTTCATGCCCACAGCAGCTGAGTGCAGATATGCGGCCCCCAGAACCACCAAGGCGGCCAGCAGGCCGGGTGGACGCTGCAACAGTAAATCCGCTGTGAACATGACTATGGCAATCATTAGGATCGGAACATATTCGGGCCGTCGCAGAACCCAGGCGTAGGTGAGCGCGATCAATACATCCGGAAATGGAAGGCGATCGGGCTTTGCATCCAATGGCAACAGGTGCAGAAACAACACAAACACGGACAGCGCGACATACAGGCTGCGCTTGACCCAAAGGTATGAGGCAGACCTATCCATCGTTGGCCTCTTGCGGTGTCAAAGATGCCTCGGGTCGCCGTGGGCCGACGATATCTCCGGATTCGGTTATCGGCGGCGCCGATTGATAGCGCAGGACACGCAGGAACTCGAGTCGTTCGAAATCGGCTGATAACCGAACACGCAGCCTGCCACCCGGATCAACCGTGATCTGGCCGATCAGTAATCCTCCGGGGAAGACGCCCCCATCGCCTGAGGTAATAACCCGGTCACCGGGGCGGACCAATTCCCGGTTTTCAAGAAACTCCACCGAAGGTGCAGAACTATTGTCGCCTGCGATCAGCGCTGTTTGGCCCGATGGTTGGATGGTGGCCGGGATAGCGCTTGAAGCATCGGTCATCAGGATCACGCGGGCCGTGTCCGGACCTACGCCCGAGATACGCCCGACCACGCCGATCCCGTCCATGGTGGCCCAACCATCCATAATGCCGTCCCGCTCACCGACATTCAGAAGTACCGATTGCCGGAAGGGTGAGCCGCTGTCGGCCATCACAACTCCGGTGACATAGGTCAGGCGCGGATCAAGCCGCACGTTGTTCAGATCCAGCAGGCGGGCGTTCTCCTGCTCCAGCTGCAAAGCGGCCTCTTTCCAAGCGCGCATCAGGCGCAATTCGCTGCGCAGCTCCTGATTTTGTTCGCTAAGGCGTTGGTAGCTTTGGAAGTCACGAGTGAGGTTGATCAATGCGGTGACGGGCACCATCGCCCATTCCATCGAAGGCACCACCTTGTCCACTACCTGCGCACGGAATCTTTCGACGCGGGGGCTATCGATGCGCCAGACTAGAAAGATCGCCAGCAGGCACAGAACAACTATCCCCAAAAGCAATCTGCGCAAGGGGGTGGTGTATTCGTCGCGCTGTGATCGGTCCTTTGCCACAGGACTCCTTCCCGTGCTGCTCTTGCCCGAGTGTTCACCCCCAAAGGGTGCGCGCCTTAGCTATCGTAGTCAATCGCGTGGCGCAGTTGTTTTTCGTATTCCAGCGCCTTGCCGGTGCCCAAAGCCACACAATTCAGGCTTTCATCGGCAATCGACACGGCCAGACCAGTCTGTTCGCGCAGCGCAAGATCCAGATCGCCCAGCAGCGCGCCACCGCCTGTCAGCATCACACCCCGGTCAACGATATCAGCCGCCAGATCGGGCGGCGTGGTTTCCAGAGCGGTCATCACCGCCTCGCAAATCTGCTGGACAGGTTCCGAGAGGGCCTCGGCCACCTGGGCCTGACTGATTTCGATTTCCTTAGGGACACCGTTCAACAGGTCGCGACCCCGGATGTGCATCGACTGGCCGCGCCCGTCATCGGGCATACGGGCTGTGCCAATGGTGGTCTTGATGCGCTCAGCTGTGGATTCCCCGACCAACAGGTTCTGCTGGCGGCGCAAGTACGAGATGATGGCCTCATCCATGCGGTCTCCACCGACGCGAACCGAGCGGGCATAAACGATATCACCCAGCGACAGGACCGCAACCTCGGTAGTACCACCACCGATATCGACGACCATGTTGCCCGTCGGATCGGTGATCGGCATTCCTGCGCCAATGGCCGCAGCGATGGGCTCGGCGATCAGACCTGCGCGGCGGGCGCCTGCGGACAGAACCGACTGGCGGATCGCACGTTTTTCCACCGGGGTTGCGCCATGCGGAACGCAGACGATGATCTTGGGTTTCGAGAAGGTCGAGCGTCTGTGCACCTTGCGGATGAAATGTTTGATCATTTCCTCGGCAGTATCAAAGTCGGCAATCACACCTTCGCGCATCGGACGGATCGCCTCGATCGAACCGGGGGTCCGCCCCAGCATCAGTTTGGCGTCCTCGCCGACGGCCAGAACCTTCTTTACACCGTCCTTGACGTGGTAGGCTACGACTGACGGTTCAGAGAGAATTACGCCGCGCCCCTTGACATACACCAGCGTGTTCGCTGTCCCAAGGTCGATGGCCATGTCCGCTGTGAACAGGCCGCCCAGATTGCCAAAGATGCCCATATTTCCCCTGATCCCGTTTGTCAGAATTTCCACTGCCCGCGACTCGACGGTTCCGGGACGGATGCCTTATAGGGTGCCAACTCTCCCGGTAAAAGGGCTGATTCCGCGATAGTCAGCACCTTTCCGCCTTATTGATAGGGACTTTAGAAGGCAAAATGCTCTCATATCAACATATTTACCACGCTGGAAATCTAGCTGACGTACAAAAGCACGCATTATTGGCATGGACGCTGCAGTATCTGACCCGCAAGGACAAGCCGCTCAGCTATATTGAAACGCATTCCGGGCGTGGGTTGTATCAGCTTGACGTGGCCGAGGCGATCCGAACCCAGGAAGCGGCTGCCGGGATCGCACGCGCGCAGCGAGAGGGTTGGTTTGATCCCGACCATCCGATGGCGCGTGTGTTGGAGGGGGTGCAGGCCCGCCATGGTGCGGCATCCTATCCGGGTTCGCCGCTGATTGCCGCGAACCTGCTGCGCGATCAGGACAGTTTGCATTTCGCCGAGCTACATCCGCAGGAGTTTTCCGCACTTTCGCTTACGTTGTCGCCGTTTGGAGCAAAGGTCTATCAGCAAGATGGCTTTGAATTGGCTCAGTCTTTGTTGCCTCCGACACCCCGGCGGGGGATGTTGCTGATTGATCCCAGCTATGAGGTGAAAGCGGATTATGACCGTTTGCCGGGCGTGATCGCCAGGCTGCATCGAAAATGGAATGTGGGGGTGATAGCGCTGTGGTATCCGATCCTGGCGGATGGGCGTCATTTACACATGATCTCAGCGCTGAAATCCGCGGGCTATCCAAAGGCTGTTTGCCACGAAGTGACCTTCCCTCCGGCACGTGAGGGGCATCGGATGGTCGGGTCCGGTATGTTCCTGCTGAACGCGCCTTTTGGCATCGAAGACGAGATGGCCCGTCTTTCAGAGGCATTTGCGCATCTTTGAGTGTATTTGGTCAAAATAAAAAGAGAAGCTCCTGCCTCGTTTGTCAGCATCAGAGATACCACCAAACGAGCTAGGCCCGGCAGCGCACCTGTGGTGCGCTGCCGGGCCCAAAGCCGCAAAGGGGTTCGGCGAAGCCGGGCACCTGCGGGTGCGGGAGCCTTTGGCCCTTTGATCAGGTCAAGTCTTTGTAGCTGATTTCGCGCGTGTCCGCACCCGGTCCAGCTTTTTCGCGACGCATGATCAGGCGATTCAGCGCGTGGATATAAGCCTTGGCCGAAGCAACGACCGTATCGGTATTAGCCGATTGACCTGTGGCGATCATGCCATCTTCTTCCAGCCGGACCGAAACGGTGGCTTGCGCGTCTGTGCCTTCGGTCACCGCATGCACCTGATACAGCTGCAGATGGGCCTTGTTTGGGTATATCGCGCGGATTGCCCTGAACGTCGCGTCCACCGGACCGTCGCCATGTTCAGTGGCGATGACATCTTTACCATCAAACTCAAGCTCGACCGTTGATTCAGCCTGACCACCAGTGCCGCAGGTCACTTTCATCGACACCAGTTGCAGGCGATCATCGTCGTCATCCAGAGACATCAAGGCGATCAGGTCGTCGTCAAAGACTTCTTTTTTTCGGTCTGCCAGATCCTTGAAGCGAACGAAAATATCCCTGAGCTGGTTGTCTCCGACCTCATAGCCCAGCGTCTCAAGCTTGTCGCGCAACGCAGCCCGGCCTGAGTGCTTGCCAAGTGGCAACGATGTTCCTGAAAGACCAATATCCTCGGGCCGCATGATCTCAAAATTTTCGCGGTTCTTCAGCATCCCGTCCTGGTGAATGCCGCTTTCATGGGCAAACGCGTTCTTACCGACGATGGCCTTGTTGAACTGGACAGGGAAGCCCGCCACGGTCGCCACACGGCGCGAGATATGCATGATCTTGGTAGTGTCGATGCCGGTATGCCAAGGCATGATGTCATTGCGCGTACGCAGCGCCATTACAACTTCTTCCAGCGCGGTGTTGCCTGCGCGTTCGCCAAGGCCGTTGATGGTGCATTCTATCTGGCGCGCCCCGCCTGCGACAGCGGCCAGCGAATTCGCGGTCGCCATGCCAAGGTCGTTGTGACAATGCGTGGCAAAGATTACCTCATCCGCGCCGGGAACCGTTTCGATCAGGCATTTGATCAGGTCGGCGCTTTCCGCCGGAGCGGTGTAGCCCACGGTATCGGGGATGTTGATTGTGGTCGCACCCGCCTTGATTGCAATCTCGATCACGCGGCAAAGATAATCCCACTCGGTTCGGGTCGCATCCATCGGCGACCATTGTACGTTTTCGCACAGGTTCCGGGCATGGCTGACGGTTTCATGGATTTTGTTGGCCATCTCGTCCATCGTCAGGTTCGGAATGGCGCGGTGCAGCGGAGAGGTTCCGATGAATGTGTGAATCCGGTTCTTACCTGCGTGTTTCACCGCCTCCCAACAGCGGTCGATATCGGCGATATTGGCACGTGCAAGGCCGCAAATGCGGCTGTTTTTCGAACGCTCGGCGATCTCGGTCACCGCCTTGAAGTCCCCTTCCGAGGCGATTGGGAACCCGGCCTCGATAATATCGACCCCCATCTCATCGAGAAGCTCAGCAATCTCCAATTTCTCGTTGTGGGTCATCGTTGCGCCTGGGCTCTGCTCGCCGTCGCGCAAAGTGGTGTCGAAGATCAAGACGTGGTCTTGGTCGGTTACATTTGTCATTGGAATCTCTTTCTTCTTCTGTCCTAAGCCTATTGGCGCGCGGGCGTCCTCCTCTGAGCGGGCGCGCCGGATGGCACGCTCAGAGGCGGATTAGGATCAGTAGACCACGCAGCGACGCACCAAAGGGTGCGGCGTCGGCAAAGGCGATATCTGCGCGGTTGATCATGCGTTTAAGCTTATACAGCGCACACAACGAATGAAAAGTGAGAAAATGAGCCGCAGCGGAAATTGGGTGAGGTATTGAAGGGGACGTGATTTCGTCTAGCTCTGATGTCAAGGAAACCGCATTGATAATCGGCGCCTCGGGTGGCATTGGGCACGCGCTGAGCGATCACCTTAAGGCCCAGGGTACCGCGGTCACGCGTATGTCCAGATCCGCGGATGGGTTTGACTTGACCAAACCTGTTGTTGTCGCGCATAGGCTGGCACAACTCACCGACCCGTTCGATCTGATAGTTATCGCTTCGGGGGCGCTTGAGGTTGACGGGGCAGGGCCCGAGAAGTCGATGCGGGCGGTGTCAGCGCAAGCGATGTTGGATCAGTATGCTTTGAATGCGGTTGGCCCGGCCTTGGTGCTGAAACAGGCGCACCGGTTGTTGCCGCGTGATCGGAAATCGGTGATCGCGGTGCTTTCTGCGCGCGTCGGGTCGATACAAGACAACCGGCTTGGCGGTTGGGTAAGTTATCGGGCGGCCAAGGCGGCGGTAAACCAGATTGTCCATACAGCCGCAATTGAACTGGCACGCACACACAAACTATCTGTTTGCGTTGCTCTGCATCCCGGCACAGTTAAAACGGCGTTTACGCAGAAATATCTCGGCCGTCACCCGGCCGTCGAACCTGAAGAGGCGGCTGGCAATCTGCTTGCAGTGGTCAGGGGGCTTGCGCCATCTGACACCGGCGGTTTCTATGATTGGGCCGGACAGCCCGTGCCCTGGTAAAGCTTACTTAACCGTCGGTCGCGTCCGGGGTTTCCGCATCGGGTTCCGGGGTGCCGGTTTCGGTATCAGGAGCGGTCGTTTCTGGCGCATTCTCGGTTTCACGCGCCAGCGCGTCGTTCTCCCAGACACCTGTTTCAGTCTCGCCACCAGCGAAACGCATGGTGCCTTCGCCGTGGCGCTTATTGTCGCGGAAATTACCTTCGTACACATCGCCGGTCTCATAGGTCGCGGTGCCCGCGCCATTGATTTTTCCGTCGGCCCATTCGCCGGTATAGCTGTACCCGCCGGGCCGGGTGAGCGTGCCCATGCCGTGGCGCTTGCCATCCAGAAAATCGCCATCGTAAACGGTACCATCGGAAAACGTGGCTTTGCCCTTGCCTTGACGGATGCCATCCACCCAATCTCCGTCATAGCGATAGCCGTTGGCGAAGGTCAGAACGCCTTTGCCGTGGCTGCGGGCATTTCTGAACTGTCCTTTGTAGACCGTGCCGTTGGAATAGGTTGCGGTACCCGTGCCTTCGAACACGCCCGCGATCCACTCGCCGTCATAGACCGAACCGTCGGGATAGGTTGTCTGCCCTTTGCCATGGGGCAGATCGTCCTGAAAATCACCGACATAGACCGAGCCGTCAGGATAGATCATCTCACCCAGACCTTCGATCTGACCTTGCTGCCATTCGCCAATATACTGAAAACCGTCAGTGCCTTTGTATGCGCCCTGACCGTGGCGCTGATCATCGGCGTAATCGCCTTCGTAGGTCGCACCGTTGGCATAGATTGACTTGCCCTTGCCCTGTCGGCGATTGTTGACGAGATTGCCTTCGTACACATCACCATTGGGCTGGACCAGACGACCGGTGCCATGCATGTGATCTTCGACCCAGAACCCGTCATAGTTCATACCGTCGGCCCAGTTCTGAACACCCTGTCCGTGCCGCAGCCCGGCTTTTATCTCGCCGTTGTAGGTGCTGCCATCGGCATAGGTGATTTTGGCAGTGCCTTCTTTCAGCCCATCAATCCAGCCGCCGTCATAGACGTGACCATTCGGGTCGGTCAGCACACCCTGCCCATGGCGCCTGGCATCCTTGAAACTGCCTTGGTAACGCAGACCATTTGCGTATACGACAGTGCCAGAGCCATTTATGGCACCTTTGGACCATTCCCCTTCATAGCTCTGACCATCGGGGTACACGATCTTGCCCTGCCCTTCGGGCTGGCCTTTGGCAAAGTTACCTTCGTAGACCGAGCCATTCGCATAACGCGCTGTGCCCTGACCCTGAATCTCTCCTTCAACCCACTGACCGGAATACTCGAATCCGTTGGGCAGCCGATAGGTCCCCGTGCCATGCCGCAGCCCGTTCTCGAAAGTGCCCTCATAGACACCACCGACCTCGTCATCTGCGACGACAATCTGATCGTCCTGCTGGGCCACGGCGAATGGTGCCAGCATCGCGAGTGTTGCAGCGGTAAGTGTCGTGCGGATCGCTTTCATGTTCGTACCTGCCTGCGGTCGTCGTGATGCGTTTGTGTTGGCGCAAAACTAGGGCACCGCTGGGGGCAGAGCAACGGCTTTTGCCTCATTTGGCTTTCACTCGCGCTGTGATCTGCTAAATCCCTGAAAGACTGACGAGGGCAAGAGGGCAAAATGGCCGACCGTTTCCGCATCACTCTGGCGCAATTGAACCCAACAGTTGGGGATATCGAAGGGAACGCCGCCAAGGCTTTCGCTGCCTGGCAGAAAGGCCGTGCGGCACAGGCGGATCTGGTGGCGCTGCCCGAGATGTTCATCACCGGCTACAATACCCAGGATCTGGTGCTGAAGCCAGTGTTTCACCGCGCGGCAATGGATGCGGTGCAGGCTTTGGCCGAAGCGTGTGCGGATGGTCCTGCATTGGCGATCGGAGGTCCGTGGGTTGAGGATGGGAGCCTGTTCAATGCCTACCTGATCCTCAATGGCGGGCGGATTGTCAGCAAGGTTCTCAAGCATCATTTGCCGAATGAGACCGTCTTTGATGAAGTTCGCCTTTATGACGCGGGCCCGATGGGCGGGCCCTATGCGGTCGGCAATGTTCGGATCGGCAGCCCAATCTGCGAGGATGGCTGGCACGAGGATGTCGCCGAGACACTGGAAGAAACCGGCGCCGAGTTTTTGCTGATCCCCAACGGGTCACCTTATTTTCGAAACAAATATGATATCCGGCTGAACCATATGGTGGCGCGTACGGTCGAAACGGGGTTGCCCGTGATCTATTTGAACATGGTTGGCGGACAGGATGATCAGGTGTTCGACGGTGGAACCTTTGGTCTAAATCCGGGCGGTGCGCTTGCGTTTCGTATGCCAGTGTTTGACGAGGCCGTGGAGAACATCGATCTGCTGCGCGGTGACGTTGGCTGGCGGATCGATTCTGGCGAGGTGGCGGAGCAACCAGACGCGTGGGAGCAGGACTATCGCGCGATGGTTCAATCCCTGCGCGACTATATGGACAAGACCGGGTTCAATAAGGCGGTGTTGGGGCTGTCGGGGGGTGTCGACTCGGCGCTGGTGGCTGCGATTGCCGTAGATGCAATTGGGGCCGAAAACGTGCGCTGTGTCATGCTGCCCTCGGAATACACTAGCCAGGGCTCACTGGACGATGCCGAGGCCGTCGCAAAGGCGCTGGGCGCCCACTATGATTATGTTCCGATCTCCGAGGGCCGCGCCGCGGTGACCAACTCGCTTGCGCCTCTGTTCGCTGGGCGCGATGAGGACCTGACCGAGGAAAACATCCAGTCCCGTCTGCGCGGTCTGTTGCTGATGGCCATCTCGAACAAGTTTGGCGAGATGTTGCTGACCACCGGAAACAAGTCCGAGATCGCGGTGGGCTACGCGACCATCTATGGCGACATGAATGGTGGCTACAACCCGATCAAGGACCTGTACAAAACCCGCGTATTTGAGACCTGCCGCTGGCGCAACGCCAATCACCGGGACTGGATGATGGGCCCCGAGGGTGAGGTCATCCGCCCCTCGGTCATTGACAAGCCGCCAAGTGCCGAATTGCGCGAAGACCAGAAAGACAGCGACAGTCTGCCGGATTACCCTGTGCTGGACGCCATTCTGGATATTCTGGTGGATCAGGATGGCTCGATTTCGGATTGCGTTGCCGCAGGTTTTGATGAGGCTGAGGTGCGGCGGGTCGAACATCTGATTTATATCAGTGAATACAAACGTTTCCAGTCGGCGCCGGGTACACGGCTAACGCCACGAGCCTTTTGGTTGGACCGCCGCTATCCAATAGTGAATCGCTGGCGGGACCGGAACTAGGATCAGCCTTGACCCGTTTATTGTTGATGTATTTTCAGCAATGAGAAACTGCAGTGTAGATTGTTTATGAAATCCAGTCGGTTGCACGACGAAATTTCAGGTTTGCCTTGTACTTGAGTCTATTTTTTGCCACATTTGTGACAGGGGTTTGCCTCATGTGGGGCAAATATGACGCATTCCGGTAGGTTGGCCTGCCATTTTTAGAACCAATGACCGGGATTGTTGAACTGGGTAAAGGCGTCCGTGTTTGGGATGTCAGTAAAGGTATTGTTGGTCAAATGACGTATGGATACGATAAGCCGCTTCATGCTCCGCTGCAGTTGAAGCCGATGGAATCACTTCCGCGCGATCTTGATGAAGAGGCGCTGGATGTCGCGATTGCGGATATTCTGAACCAGGAAGATTCTGCTCGGAAACTGGACGCAGGACCGCCACCGCTGCGGCCTGAATTTCCCGTTTTGCAACCGCAGGAGTCGTCTGTGGCGCACGCAGATCTGGGACTCAGTTCGGTGCTGCGCCAGAAGTGGGCGCAACTGTCCGGGGCAGCCTGATCAAGGCGCACTTGCGCGGTGGGTTCCGCCGCGCATTGGCCGATTGGCCACAGGTTCCGGTAATTGCCGGGACTAGCATCTGTTCCACATTGCCAGCACAACCGTCTTCAGGCTGGATATCGCTTCGATGAACTAGCACCGAGCAGTTGATGCCTGGCCCCATTCCGACACCCGTTGAATCCGATCTCAGACTTCCCAAGCATGTGGATGTCGTTGTCATTGGGGGTGGAATAATCGGAGCCTCGACCGCCTTTGAATTGGCTGAGCGGGGTGTTTCTGTCCTGTTGTGCGAGAAAGGCCGGATTGCGGGCGAACAGAGCTCACGCAATTGGGGCTGGGTGCGCCTCGGTATGCGCGATCCGCGTGAGATTCCATTAATGCAGGAGGCGATTCGCATCTGGCATGGGCTGGATGCGCGTCTTGGGCGGGCAACGGGCTACGTCCAATCGGGGATATTGTTCGGCGCATCGGGCAGGCGGGATGATGAGAATCTGAGGCGATGGCTGCAGCATGTCGAGGGGCAGCAGACTGGTGCCCGAATGGTGATCGGCCCGGAACTGGGCGCATTGTTGTCGGACAATAACTTAAAGCTGCAATCTGCGCTTTACATGCCACAGGATGGACGGGCCGAGCCGCAATGGGCTGCACCCGCGATCGCCGAGGCGGCCCGCGATCGCGGGGCCGCGATCATGACACAATGCGCAGTTCGAAGCGTCGATCTTGAGGCAGGCCGTATCTCTGGTGTCTTCACCGAGCGTGGGCGTGTGGGCTGCAGTCAGGTTGTGCTGGCTGGCGGGGCTTGGTCTCGTCTGTTTGCAGGCAACGCGGGGATCGCTCTGCCCCAGCTGAAAGTGCTGAACACGGTCATGAGAACCTCACCGGTTGAGCCGGGTCGCGAGGTGTCGCTCTGGAGTGATGAATTTGCCATTCGAAAACGCTCGGACGGGGGGTACACCATCGCTTCGGGCCACGAAAATACTGTGGATATCGTCCCTGACAGTTTCCGCCTTGGGCTGCAATTCCTGCCCGCTTTTCGGCAAGAGTGGCGTTCCCTGCGGTTTCGCTTATCCCATCGCTGGATGACCGAGGCCAAACAGGACAGGACGTGGTTGCCGACGGATGTGACGCCGTTTGAACACTGCCGGGCTCTGGATCCCGAACCTTCTCAGAAAGTGTTGCGGCAGGCATGGTCCAGCGCCCGCAAAGGGATGCCCGCGCTGGAAGGGGCGGAAATCGTCCAAAGCTGGGCCGGATTGATTGATGTTACCCCGGATGCGATTCCGGTTATCTCAAAGGTTGACGCAGTGCCGGGTCTGCATATCGCAACTGGTTTCTCTGGTCATGGGTTCGGGATTGGGCCTGCCGCAGGTCGGCTGACTGCCGATATCGTCACCGAAAGTGCGCCTGTCGTTGATCCGGCCGCCTTTCGCCTGTCCCGTTTCACGGATGGTTCAAAGGTGCGGCCGGACCCCGGCTATTAGAGCTTAACCCATCATCTGATAACTGACTGGCACGAAGCGGAACCCGTCGCCACGGGTTTCGACATAACCGGCGGCTGGGAAGGGCATGTGATAGCCGATCATTGGCACTTTATCTGCCGCCAGCATACCCAGCACATTCCGGCGCGAAGCGGTCGCGGCGGCGGCATCCATGTCAAAGCTGAATGGCCATTCGGGGCGTGCGAAGGACCACACGTAATGGTTCGCAAGATCAGCAGTCAGAACCAGTCGTTGGCCATTGCTTTCCAGATGGTAAGCAGTGTGGCCGGGCGTATGACCATGAGCCGCGACAGCAGTAATCCCCGAGGCTACCTCGCCGCCATCTTCAATAAACGTCATTTTTTCGGCCTGAGGCGTAACCTTTGCCGCGACCATATCTCCAACACGGTTTCCCGCATCCAGCGCAGACCAGAAATCGTATTCTGGCGCTGCGGTCACAAAACGCGCATTTGCGAATGTCGGCGCGTCATTCGTCGTCATGCCGCCGATATGGTCGGGATGCATATGAGTGATCACGACCACATCAATCTGGTCGGGCGTGACACCCGCATCAGCCAGTGCCGCCTGAATACCACCTTGTCCCAACCCCGTGTCGAACAGCACCAGTTCGGAACCGGTGTGGACAAGTGTCGGAGTGAAGAAGAATTGGGCGATATCGGTGGGCACGAAGTTTTCCGCCGAAACGGCCGCAAATTGGTCCTCCGCGACATCAGCGGCGAACAGCGACTTTGGGTCGTCACGCGGGACACTGCCGTCCAGCAATGTTGTGACGGTGAAATCACCTAGCTGGAACGATTTGGCGATGGTCGAATTTGCCTTGGTTGGCTCACTCGCTGCAAAAACCGGAGCTGCTGCGGACGCAAAAGGCAATGCGGCTGCGGCACTCAAAGCCGCTCTGCGCGTCAATTTGATGGTCATGTCTAAGTCTCCCTGTCAGAACGCCAGTGTTAGAGTTAGGTCAGTGCGGGCCTGTTGCCAGTTATAGGCACAATAGATGGGCTGCGTGGATGAATATTACGTGTTAATTTTTGTTCATGGCGCGATCAGAGAACAAAACCGTACCAACCGGACACAGCGTTCCCGCGTTTCTTGCGGGCGTGCTGCCCGCGCGAAAGGCGGAAGAGGCGCAGGTGTTGGAAAAGCTGTTTCGCGAAACCACGGGTTTTGTACCTGTGATGTGGGGGCCTTCGATCATCGGCTACGGCCGGTACCACTATCGCTATGCGTCCGGGCGCGAGGGTGATTTTTTGGCGACCGGGTTTTCGCCGCGCAAGGCCGCGCATTCCATCTATATCATGCCGGGATATGCTGATTTTGGGGATATCCTGTCGAGATTGGGAAAACACAAGCTGGGGAAGTCTTGCCTTTATGTGAACAAGCTGCCCGACATCGATCTTGATGTGCTGTCCGAACTCATCAAAGCCGGTCTTGAGCATCTGGACAACTTGTGGCCGGTTGAACCGGCCTGAAAGCCTCTGCTGGACAAAAACACGCCCATGTGAGATGAGCCGCGCCAACAGGAGACTTCCATGACCACGACCCGTTTTGCCCCGTCGCCCACCGGTTACATCCATGTGGGCAACCTGCGCACCGCCCTGATGAACTATTTGATCGCCCGCAAGGCTGGCGGCACGTTCATTCTGCGCATCGATGACACTGATCCTGAGCGATCAAAAGAAGAATATGTCGATGCGATCAAGCAGGATATGGAGTGGCTGGGTCTGCATTGGGACCGGGTTGAACGTCAGTCGGACCGCCTGGACCGTTATGCGGAAGCTGCCGACAAGCTGCGCGAGATAGGTCGCTTCTATGAGGCGTTCGAGACACCCACCGAGCTGGACCTCAAGCGCAAGAAACAACTGAACATGGGCAAGCCGCCGGTCTATGACCGTGCAGCGCTGAACCTCAGTGAGGCCGAGAAAGAAGCCCTGCGCGCCGAGCGTGGCAATGGAGTCTGGCGGTTCAAACTAAACCGTGAGCGTATCGAGTGGAATGATGGCATTCTGGGCGACATCTCGATCGATGCCGCCTCGGTATCCGATCCGGTGCTGATCCGGGGCGATGGTCAGGTGCTTTATACGATCGCATCGGTCGTGGACGACACCGAGATGGGTGTGACCGATGTGGTTCGTGGATCGGACCATGTGACCAACACTGCGACGCAGATTCAGATCATTGAAGCGCTGGGCGGGACTTGCCCGCGTTTCGCGCACCATTCGCTGCTGACAGGCCCGCAGGGCGAGGCGCTGTCCAAGCGTCTGGGCACGCTGGCCCTGCGCGATTTGCGAGAGCAGGGCGTGCAGCCAATGGCTCTGCTAAGCCTGATGGCGCGTCTGGGATCGTCTGATCCGGTTGAGCTGCGCTCGGATATGGCAGAGTTGATCGACGGCTTTGACGTGAGCCGTTTTGGCGCAGCACCCACCAAGTTCGACGTGCAAGACCTGTTCCCGCTGACCGCAAAGTATCTGCAATCCCTGCCGTTGGCCGATGTGGCCGAGGCCGTTGCCGAGGCAGGTGCTCCCTCTGAACTGGCAGAACCGTTCTGGGCTATGGCACGCGAAAACATCACCACCTTGAGCGATCTCAAAGGCTGGTGGGAGCTTTGCCGCGATGGGGCAGAACCCCTGATCGCCGACGAAGACCGCGAATTCATCGCCGAAGCCATGACCCTGCTGCCCGAAGGCCCGTTTGATGCGGAGACATGGGGCACCTGGACAAAGGCGGTGAAAGAAGCAACCGGTCGCAAGGGCAAAGGCCTGTTCATGCCGCTGCGCAAAGCGCTAACAGGGATGGAGCGCGGGCCAGAGATGGCGACCTTGCTGCCGCTGCTGCAGGTGATCCGCGTGCGCGGCTGACTTAAGGGCCAGAGCTTTAGAATATGAAGGAGGCAGGCAAATCGCCTGCCTTTCTTTGTTCCCCGGGTTGAAATACGCACGCCGCAACGCGTTGCAGGCGGTCATCCACGAATTCGGTCTCGACCTGTTTCAACTGCTGGTGGCGGGGATAGCGCGGTTCGGCACGATCATTCAAAATCGGCGCGTCCCAGCCATCGGTTGTGGCAAAGAACCGATCCGCGCCCTCGGGTCCAAATGCCCTCAGATAGCCTTGCACAACAACATCGATATAGCTCAGCAGCAGCGGATGGTGATTGCTGGGTGCGGTATGCCGGTCATGGGGAACCGCATAGACGGCGATTTCAGCCTCTTGCTTCAGCGTATGTGTTACCGACTGCGTGGCAGGCACACGATCATAGGCCCATTCCCTTTCGTCCAGTGCGGCCCAGTCATCTCGGGGCACATGGGCGATCATACCATCGATTTCTGACGCAGGATCCGGGATTGCCGTCAGAAACGCGACCGGGCGTAAATCGGTATGCCGCCATGCCCTCCGCCATCCCTTCAGACGCGCAGGGCGCGGGTCGGGAAAGTCGTGTGTCGACAGGTTCACGAGGCTGCCATAGCCGAAGAAATAAGGGTCTGCCATGCGGGTCGTGTCCTTCTTTGACGATTGATGTATGTCAAACAGTCTTTTTACAGGACATGCAATAAGGCTTCATCTTGAGATTCGGGAGGCCCTCATGCGGATTACCAAACGGACAAACATTGCGGTGCGCGTTTTGATGTATTGCGCCGCTCATCAGGACCGGCTGGTCACAAAGGCCGAGATCGCAGAAGTCTGCAACATCTCAGAGAACCATCTGGCGCAGGTGATCAATCAACTCAGCCAGTTGGACTATCTCAGTACCCAGCGCGGCCGCAATGGCGGCATGGCCCTGGCGCGTTCGGCGGATCAGATCCGGGTCGGGTCTGTATTTCGCCATGTGGAAGGCGGCTTACCGATTGCCGAGTGCTTTGCGGACGCCGATAACACCTGCCCGCTGACCGATGCGTGTCGTTTACGTTTGGCGCTGCAGGACGCAGCCGAGGTGTTTTATGCGTCGTTGGACGAAATCACACTTGATGCGTTGGTGTGCGGTAACGATCAATTGCTGAAGATACTGCAGCCGGTCGCCTGCGTGCGCTGAAGTTAATCACTGGCGCGCAGAATACGCGCTGGGCGCACAGAAAGCGGGCGCAGTGCAAAGAGCATCCCCGCTCCCAGCGTTACGCCTATGCCTGCAGATATGATTCCGAGCGCGGATGGCCAGATGATCGCGAACTCTGTGTCGAAGATATATGTGGCAACGGCCCAACCGCCCAGAATACCGGTCAACAGGGCGACGCATCCGGCAGCGGCCCCCAACAGGATCGCGCGCAAGGCAAAGCTGCGCAGGATGCGGCCTCGGTTTGCGCCCAGAGTTTTGAGAATTGCTGCTTCGTATCTGCGCGCGGGCTCTCCTGCGGCTGCTGCACCGATCAACACCAGAAATCCGGTTAGCAGAGATACGCCCGCGCCGTAGGAGGTGGCGGCCGCCAAGCCCGCCAGCAGGCCGGAAACACGGTCGATTGCATCGCGGACGCGGACGGCCGTGATGTTGGGAAATTGCCCGGCCAGATCGCGCAGGATGGCGGCCTCTGCCTGCTCTTCGGCGTAAACGGTTGCGATGAAGCTATGCGGAGCGCCCGCCAGAGCGGATGGGTTCATCGACATGACAAATCCCATTCCAGCGGTCGAAAAATCAACCTCGCGCAGTGAGGTCAGTTCAGCCGTGATATCGCGACCTAGGATATTGACTGTTAGTTCATCCCCAAGTTTCAGACCCATCTCGGCGGCCTCTTCTGCGGCAAAGCTGACCTGAGGTGTGCCTGAATAATCCGCAGGCCACCAAGTTCCGTCGGTAACGCGGGCATTCTTCGGCGGCTGGGCGGAATAGGTTACACCCCGGTCACCTTCCAGAACCCAGTGATCCCCTGCAACATCGCGCGCGGGTTGCCCGTTGATCTTGGTAATGATCCCACGCAGCATCGGCGCGCTTTCGACCCGGCTGACGGCAGGGTCGTTGTCGAGGCGTTCGCTGAAACCCGGCATCTGGTCCTTCTGGATGTCCACGAAGAAATACGAGGGCGCAACTTCTGGCAGGTTCCCCGAAATTGCATTGCGCAGGGTGCCGTCGATCTGCCCAACCGCTGCAAGGACCGACAGGCCGAGCCCAAGGGACAGAACCACCGACGCCGCACCTTCGCGCGGGTCAGAGATGGCGGACAAGGCCCACCGCAAGGCCGGTCGCCCGCGTACCCAAGGGGTGCCTGTCCGGGCCAGTTTTCGTATGGCGAAGGCGGAAAGTGCCAGTAGGGCAAGCGCACCCGCCAAGCCCGCGCTGGTCCATAGTGTCAGCCGGGTTGAACCGCCGAACCATGCGGCGGCTCCGATCAGCGCCGTAAGACCTGCGGCTGTTGCAATGACATAGATCAGGCGTGGGAAACTGCGTGCTGAAGTAAGGGCATCCCGGAACAAGGTTGCCGCGCGCACCTCTTCTGTTCGGGCCAGCGGCCAGAGAGTGAACAGAAAAGCCGTCAGCACACCGTAAAGCGCGGCTTCGGCCAGCGGTTGCGGATACAGCGAAAACACAGCAGGGATCGGCAGTTGTGTTTTAATTATCGGGGCCAGCAGCAGCGGTAGCACTCCCCCCAGGATCAGACCCAGAACAATGCCGATGCCAGACAATACGGCGATCTGGATCATATAGGTCTGAAAGATCGTGGCCCGATCTGCGCCCAAAGTTCGTAATGTCGCAATCGTTTCCGTCTTTTGGGATAGATAGGCGCGCACAGCTGCAGATACTCCGATCCCGCCAACCGCCAGACCGGACAGGCCAACCAGCACCAGAAACGCGCTGAGGCGACCTACGAATTCGGATATGCCGGGTGCGCCGTTGCGGGCATCGGTCCATCGCATACCGGTTCCCTCGAAAGCCTGCCTCGCCTCGGATGACAGTGCATCAAGTTCTGCGGTCGGAGGCAAATCCATCCGGTATTTGGTTGAGAACAAAGTGCCCGGAGTCAACAGTCCCGAAGACTGCAGATCTTTGGTCCGAACCAAGGTGCGTGGCCCCAGAGTGAACCCATCTGCCGCACCGTCCGGCTCATGCTCAAGCGCGGCCATCAGTACGAATGTCTGTGTGCCGAGGTCAAACTGATCGCCAATTGAAAGGCCCAGACGATCAATAAGAGACGGAGCCATGACGGCTCCGGGTCGCCCGTTGGCGCCCGCGAACGCAATTGGCAGAGAAAGATCCGGTTCCAGAACTATTGATCCCAGCAGCGGATATGCTCCATCCACGGATTTCACCTGTGTCAACGCACGCTGTTTGCTCGCATCATTGCCCGTCACGGCCATGGATCTGAAGTCGACGACTTCTGACACCGCTTGCGCAGTTTCTTCCATCCACGCACGTTCCTGATCGTCAGCAAAGCGATAGGTGAATTCCAGCTGGGCATCCCCGCCAAGAAGCGATGCGCCTTCTTGCTGCAAGCCCGTCTGGATTGCCTGACGCACCATGCCAACCGCAGCTATCGCGGCAACACCCAAAGCCAGGCAAGCCAGAAACACTCGAAATCCACGCAGCCCACCGCGCAGTTCACGCCGCGCCAGCCGCCCGGCCTGTCTCAGGCTCATTCGGCGGCCTCGCGTCGAGTCTCATCAGCGATCTGTCCATCCCGCAAACGGACAACACGGTCGCATTTCTGCGCCAGCGTATGACTGTGCGTGACCAGAACCAGAGTGGCGCCGTGCCGGTCACGCAGACCGAATAACAGATCAATGATCGCCGACCCGTTCGCTTCATCCAGATTGCCCGTAGGCTCATCCGCCAGCAGAATCTGCGGGCGTGGAGCCGAGGCGCGGGCCAGTGCCACGCGCTGCTGCTCACCACCGGACATCTGCGCGGGGTAGTGATCGCAACGATGCGACAGACCTACGGCGTCCAGCTCATCCTCGGCACGCTGGAATGCATCCTTGTGCCCTGCAAGCTCTAACGGAGTAGCCACATTCTCAAGCGCGGTCATTGTCGGGATCAGGTGGAAATTCTGAAACACAATGCCCATTGCGTCGCGCCGGAACCGAGCCAACGCATCTTCCCCCATTTCGTTGAGATCATGACCCAATGCAGTGATGCGTCCACCGGTTGCCTGCTCCAACCCGCCCATCAACATCAACAGCGAGGACTTCCCCGAACCGGATGGACCAACCAGCCCCAGTGTCTCACTCTGGTTCACTGTCAGCGAGATGTCGTGCAGGATATCCACCCTTCCGGCATTGCCATCCAGCGATAATGCGGCATCTTGGAGAGTGAGAACGGGTGTCGTCATCGAGCAGGCCATCAAGAAGGGTACAGTCCATTGGGATATGGCGTGAAACAGAAGCTGCACAAGGGTTTGATGTCCGGTGTGCTCATATGTTGCGGATTTGCAGCGAAGGCTGAGCCGATGGTGATTGCAGCGCTCGGAGATTCTTTGACGCAAGGATACGGACTTCTGGAACAGGACGGCTTTGTGCCGCAACTGCAGCGTTGGCTGCAGGAAGAAGGGGCGGATGTTCAACTGATCAACGCCGGTGTTTCCGGAGACACGACCGCTGGAGGCGCCGCCCGTATTGACTGGACCCTGACACCAGAGGTCGATGGCATGATTGTGGCCCTTGGGGGCAATGATCTGTTGAGGGGAATCGACCCAAGTGTGTCGCGCACCAATCTTGAAGTAATTCTAAGTACCGCAGAGGCCGCGAACGTTGAGGTGCTGCTTATTGGAATGCAAGCGCCCGGTAACTACGGGGCCGACTACAAGCAAAGCTTTGATGCCATGTATCCGGAACTGGCGCAGCAATTCGGTGTGCTTTATGTGGAAAGCTTCTTTGATGGGCTCACGGCCAAAGGTGATCCCGCTGCGGCGCGTCAGTTCATGCAGCCCGATGGTATCCATCCAAATGCAGAAGGTGTTTCCCTGATTGTTGAATCTCTGGGCCCTTTTGTATTGGCGCTTACGGAGCACGCTGCCAACTAGGAGGAGGCAATGCCAGGACGGTTTTTCCTTACGCGACCAGTTGCCGAGATTGCGCTGTTCCTGAATGTGGAAGACGACCTCGGGCCTCAACCAGCACGCAGGAACATTCAGCCGGGTCAGGAGGTGACGGTACTGACCGGTGACGGGTTGACGACGATGCGATGGGGGATGATCCCGGTTGGCAGGGTCAATGCGCGCGGGCGCCCGGTAATGGAGACCATCATCAACGCCCGCTCCGAGACGGTTTTTGACAAAAGCGCCTTCGAAGGTGTCGGGCGCGCCGTAATTCCGGTTGATGGCTGGTACGAATGGACCGGGGAGAAACGGCGTAAAAAGGCTTGGCGCATCGCGGCCAAGGACGGAACGCCGCTGTTGTTTGCCGCGATCACAGACACCTGGGAGGCCCCTGGTGGGCAGCGTGTGGATCAGGTGGCCGCAGTGACCTGTGAACCCAACGCCGATGTCAAGCCAATCCATCATCGAATGGG
This sequence comes from Ruegeria halocynthiae, assembly GCF_900106805.1. Lineage (GTDB taxonomy): Bacteria > Pseudomonadota > Alphaproteobacteria > Rhodobacterales > Rhodobacteraceae > Ruegeria > Ruegeria halocynthiae. The sequence continues at coordinate 49,289 of NZ_FNNP01000003.1, read as the reverse complement.
TGTGCTACTGGATGCGAAAGATGTGAAACGCTGGTTGCAGGGAACCGAAGAAAAAGCACAGAGTCTGATGCGCCCTTGGCCCGAAGGTCAGCTCCGAATAGAAGAAGCCAATGATGTCGATTGGACGGCGGCTTAGACCACTGTCACGACCGTCCCGATTGGTACCCTGGTATACAGATCAATCACATGCTCATTCAGCATCCGAATGCACCCGTTTGAGGCCGCGCGGCCGATGGTTTGCGGTTGTGTGGTGCCGTGGATGCGGAAATAGGTATCGACCCCGTTTTGGAACAAATACAACGCACGTGCACCCAATGGATTATCGCTCCCGCCCGGTTGAACATAGTCGTTGTCCTTGAACCGACCATACGCCACCGGGTCGCGTTCGATCATCTCATCGGTCGGTCGCCAGGTGGGCCATTCCTTCTTGACGTCGATCGTAGCGGTTCCGGTGAACTCCAATCCAGCCTTGCCAACACCGCAGCCATAGCGGATCGCTTTGCGGGGTTCGGTGATGTAGTAGAGATAGAACGAACGGGGAACGACCAGCAATTGACCCGGCTGGAATTGCTTTTTGACCCGTACGAATTGCGGCGTCGGATCATACTCGACCGCTTTCTTGGCGCTGGCGACGCCCGGCAGCAGGCTGGCAGCAGTACCGGCCAGAAATACGCGGCGTGTGTACATGGTGGTTTCCCTCAAATGACCAAATAAATCATAACGCTAGTTTCGAAATGATAGTGGAATTGGTCAATCACCGGGGAGAGATAACCCGATTGTGATGTAATCCCTTTGCCACACACTCAACGCGGGCTCCGCGGGGTGGGCGGAGAAAAACTCCGCCCTTTGAATAGCTTAGGCCAGCTGGATGTCGTCGGCGCTTTCGCGGCCGTCACGACCAGCGCGCAGCTCGTACGTGACTTTCTGGTTGTCGGCCAGACCGGTAAGGCCCGAACGCTCGACAGCCGAGATGTGTACGAAGATGTCTTTGCCGCCATCTTCGGGTGCGATAAAGCCGAAGCCTTTGGTGGTGTTGAACCATTTTACGGTGCCTGCGGGCATGTCCGTGTCTCCTGTTTAAGTGCTGCCCACGGGGATGCGGCAGCCCGGCGTCGTTGTCTGTATCGATAGACTGAGCGCCGGTAACGGAGACAGTGGGTCGAAATAGAAAAACGTAAGCACCTTTGATATGGCACCCAGAAACGCGTGTGGCAAGGGAGTTTGTGTGGTTTGTACAAGGGCTTGAGGGCCAATCGCCCGACTTGCACAAGAATCCGCCGATGGGTTTGGTTATTGGTCCGGCGACCTTTCATAAGGTAGAGCTATTCGTTTGGCGTGCCTAGCGGGCATTTAGAATCCATTAACCAAGCCTGTGATCAAGTTGCCGCATGAGCAACTATCGCCGCATCCGCAATCCCGGAGCCAAGTACTTTTTCACCGTGTCTTTGGCTGACCGGTCGTCGGAATTGTTGGTGCGCGAGGTGGCGCATTTGCGGGCGGCTTTTGCAGTGACGCAGAAGGAGCGGCCGTTCTGGTGTGACGCGTTTGTTGTGTTGCCCGATCATCTGCACGCGGTTTGGACCCTGCCGCCGGGGGATGCGGATTATTCGACGCGGTGGGGTGCGATCAAGGCGCGGTTTACGCGTAAGGTGAAAGCCGGGGGAGTGGTGGGGTGGAACCCCACCCTACGAACGAATTCGAAAATTGCGAAGGGAGATGCCGGGATTTGGCAACGCCGGTTTTGGGAACACACCATTCGGGACGAACGGGGTTATCGCAATCATTTAGCGTATTGTTGGATCAATCCGGTCAAACATGGGTTGGTGGAGCATCCAACCGATTGGTCATATTCGTCGATTCATCGCGATATTCGTGCAGGGCGGGTTGACCCGGAATGGGGTGGTGTGGTCACCGAGGGCACGATTGGAGAGCCGTAGGATGGGGTTTCACCCCATCATTTGGAACGTTGAAGTTTGGGAGTGGTTTGGTGCGCGGGAACAGATCGTGCGGGTTTTCGGGTATGATCGTTGAGTGAGTGATGGGGTGGAACCCCATCCTACGCTTGCTTGCTACGTTAGTCAGATCGAACTCTGAACGGTCCGATCGGGTATTTTAACTCTCTTTCGAGGTACTTAACCAAAAGGGGCTTTACGTGGCTACGCGGTATATTTCGAACTAGCGCTGCTAGACGATGTTCATATTTGTTACCTTTTTGCCACTCGACATCCGTCCAGCCACGTGGGTAACCCAGATACTCCTCAACGTCTTCTAGAGACCAACTTTTTTGCTTCAAACCGTCTGGTGTGTAAATTTGGTCAGGATCAATCTCCAAGCCAAAGTCGTTGTAGGCTTTGTCGACAATCGCACAGGTCGTTCGCATGTGCATCTTGCATGTGGTTAAAACATCTGTTTCAGGGACAAATTTATAGCGTCCCGGCTCGGGTTCACCAAACCAGAACTCGACGCCTGTGTCCGAGAAAAAACCGCCAACTATATGGTTGAAACCGATCTTCTGATCGTCTGTTCTGCATTCATGAAAAAAACGTGCAATAGGACTATTCCGAAGCTCGGCTTGGATTTCAGCGTACCATTTTTCAAACCCATCTACGCCCTTCATGCTTGCCTGCATAGCAAACGTTACACTGCGAACAGACGAAACAAACGCGCTGAAGAAACAACGCATGGCAAAAAGCTCATTTTTGCTGTTTTCCATTTGTTCAATAAAAAACTGAGCTTCAAAGAGTTTATTATCGACGTGATCAAATGTTCTCATGGCGAAAAAGCCCCGCAGTTATAATGGCGGGGCTTCCATTTTTACCGCGCAAACTTCTTATGCTTCAACCGCTTGGGCTCCAGTGCGTCCGGTCCCAGACGGCGTTTTTTGTCCTCTTCGTAGTCCTCGAAGTTGCCCTCGAACCATTCCACATGGGCATCGCCCTCAAAGGCCAGAATATGCGTACAAATCCGGTCGAGGAAGAAGCGGTCGTGTGAGATGACGACGGCGCAGCCGGCGAAATCGACCAGCGCGTCTTCCAGCGCGCGCAGGGTTTCGACGTCGAGGTCGTTGGTCGGTTCATCGAGCAGCAGGACGTTGCCGCCCTCTTTCAGCAGGCGGGCCATGTGGACCCGGTTGCGCTCACCGCCTGACAGCAGAGAGACCTTCTTCTGCTGGTCGCCGCCCTTGAAGTTGAAGGACGAGCAATAGGCGCGGGAATTGACCTGCGCGTCGCCCAGCTCGATGATCTCGGCGCCGCCGGTGATCGCCTCCCACACGGTGTCGTTGTCTTTCAGGTCGTCGCGGGACTGGTCGACATAGGACAGTTCGACCGTGTCGCCCAGCGAGATGGTGCCTGCGTCGGGCTGTTCCTGACCGGTGAGCATTTTGAACAGGGTCGATTTACCGGCGCCGTTGGGGCCGATGACACCGACGATGCCACCGGGGGGCAGGGTGAAATCGAGGCTTTCGATCAGTTGCTTGTCGCCCATGTGTTTGGCGAGGCCTTCGACCTCGATCACCTTGCCACCGAGGCGCTGGCCGTTGGGGATGACGATCTGGGCGCGGGTCAGCTTTTCGCGCTCGGACTGATCGGCCAGCTCGTTATAGGCGTTGATCCGAGCCTTGGATTTGGCCTGACGTGCCTTGGCCCCTTGACGCATCCAGTCGAGTTCGCGCTGCAGGGTTTTCTGCTTGGACTTGTCCTCGCGTGCCTCCTGCTCCAGCCGCTTGGCTTTTTGTTCCAGCCATGCGGAGTAGTTGCCCTCGTAAGGCAGGCCACGGCCCCGGTCGAGTTCGAGGATCCAGCCGGTGATGCTGTCAAGGAAATAGCGGTCGTGCGTGACGATCAGGATGGTGCCCTTGTAGTCGATCAGGTGCTGTTGCAGCCAGGCGATGGTCTCGGCGTCCAGGTGGTTGGTCGGTTCATCGAGCAGCAGCATGTCGGGCGCTTCGAGCAACAGTTTGCAGAGCGCGACGCGGCGTTTCTCACCACCCGAGAGTATGGCGATGTTGGCGTCGTCGGCGGGGCAGCGCAGGGCCTCCATCGAGACGTCGATCTGGCTGTCGAGGTCCCAGAGGTTCTGGCTGTCGATCTCGTCCTGCAGCTTGGCCATCTCATCGGCGGTTTCGTCGCTGTAGTTCATCGCCAGTTCGTTATAGCGGTCGAGGATCGCCTTCTTTTCGGCCACCCCCAGCATGACGTTTTCGCGGACGCTGAGGCTTTCGTCCAGTTTCGGTTCCTGCGGCAAATAACCGACTTTGGCACCTTCGGCTGCCCAAGCCTCACCCGTGAAGTCCTTGTCGAGGCCCGCCATGATCTTCATCAGGGTCGATTTACCGGCACCGTTGACGCCGACAACACCGATTTTCACGCCGGGCAGAAAGCTCAGGTGGATGTTTTCAAAGCACTTCTTGCCACCGGGATAGGTCTTGGAGACACCCTGCATGTGGTAGACATATTGATAGGCGGCCATGTCGCGTCCTCTGGGTCGGGGAAATTGAGTTGGGCGGTGTGATAGCGGATGCGGTTGGTGGGGGCAATGTGTTGTCGTCAGGTAAGAGGTGCGATCAGGATTGCACCCATGGGTGGCCGTTGGCATGGTGCCTGTTGATGCAGGCAAATTTTGAGAGATTTAATGACTTGGGGTGTTTTGTTTCCATATGGAAGCGGTGATTATTCACCGGAAGCGGCACAATTTGTGAGCTATGAAGAGAAGATCGAACGTCATTTCAACGAGGTTCTGACGGATGAAGAGCGCGCCGAATACGACGATTGGGTTGTGAAATTTCGGTCCAGAGTCGGCGAAAAATATTTCTCCAAAGGCGCAGTTTTTGAAGACTTTGAGAAACCGACGCAATTGGTGCTTCCAAGAACGCCTAAGAATTTGGCATCACTCTTTTTTGTAGTGCGCGGTTTTACGGTTGTTGAGGCAGCACTCAAAGAAATCATTGAAAGGCTGGAGCCTTCGACGCACCAATTCTGGTCAGTGGATGTACAACTACCTCGCGGCAAGAAGCCTGCTAAGGACTATTTCTTTATGGTGATTGGCCAGCATTTGGATGCTTTTCTGCCTGAGAAAAGTAATCCAGAGGCGTGGAATGACGCAGGCCTGAGGTATCTTGTGGCTAGCACCAAGAAAAAAGGACTGCAATAGCCTCACCTTAGATGGCGTTGTGACCAAATGCGCGCATCTGTGGCGAGACGAAAAGCTAGTTAATCCTGAATTTTTCATTTCTGATGCGTTGAAATCAAAAATCGAAAAGGCTGGGCTTCGCTTTCCTAAGCATTACAAGTTGATTGAAACTTGATCCGTCCGACAAAAACACCTCGCGCTGGCCGCGCGAACGATTGCGTAGATGAAGCAAAGGGAAGGCTGAAGATGTCTTTGAACGCTCTGATAGCGGGTTGGGCGCAACCGGGTCGTGTCGAGTGGATCGGGCTACGGCCAGCTCGGCGAGAAGCGATGCAGTCAGTTGACGAGACAATGACCTCCGCAGACGGCCTCGAAGGCGACCGTAGCCGGGCAGGCAAACGGGCGGTGACTTTGATCCAGCAGGAGCATCTGGCGGCGATTGGCAGCTATCTGGGGCAGGGGCCGGTTGCGCCTGAAATCCCGCGGCGCAATCTGGTGGTTTCAGGGATCAATCTGACGGCGCTAAAGGGGCGGGAGGTTCAGGTGGGTGAGACTATTTTGCGCTTTACCGTGATCTGTGCACCGTGCAGTCGGATGGAGGAGGCATTGGGCAAGGGTGGCTATTCCGCCGTGCGTGGGCATGGGGGATGGTGTGCCGAGGTGGTGCGGCCCGGGCAAGTCAAGCTGGGTGATGTGGTGCAACCTGTTGATTGACAACGCCCATCAGTTCTGAACATCAGCAAGGGATGGAGCGTTATGCCATTCCATATGCGCGGCCTGGGCAGGTCGTGGGGTTGTTCGGGGGGTCTTTTGATCCTCCGCACCAAGGCCATGTGCATGTGACGCTTGAGGCGATGAAGGCCTTTGGGCTGGATCGGGTTTGGTGGCTGGTGTCTCCGGGCAATCCGTTGAAAGAGCGCGGGCCTGCGCCTTTGGCGCGGAGGATCGAAGCGGCCAAGGCTGTCATGCAGCACCCGCGCGTTGAAGTAACGGATATCGAGGCGCAGACGAGGACGCGGGCTACGGCGGATACTCTGGCGGCGCTGCGGCGGCTTTACCCGCAGGTGCGGTTTGTCTGGCTGATGGGGGCAGATAATCTGGCGCAGTTTCACAAGTGGAAGGACTGGCGGCAGATCATGGACAGCGTACCGGTGGGGGTTGTTGCGCGACCGGGGGATCGGATTTCGGCGCGGATGTCACCAGCGGCGCGGATTTATGCGAAATACCGCATCGACGGGCAGGCGCGGCAATTGCTGGGGCAGGCCGAGGCCCCCGCATGGTGTTTTGTCAACGTGCCGATGGTCGATCTCAGCTCGACCGAGCTGCGCCAGCGCGGGGGATGGGCCGATGGGGTGTTGCCCGAATGACTCCTCTCGGCGCATAATCTTAATCAAGTGATTGTCTGCATTTAAGCTCTGGGATTCAAATAGACCTATGGTCGATCGTATTTCACGTCGTTTGTTTCTGGGTGGACTAGGTGCGTCTCTGGTGCCGGGCACAGGCTTGGCCGAGGCGCCTTTGGTCTCCTTACGCCCGGTATTGCGAGGCCCGCAGCCCAGCGGGGCCGAACGGTTGGTTCAGGCAGCGGGCCTGAAGGGCGAGGTTGTCTTTGCCGTGGCTGACGTGGAGACCGGGACGCCGCTTGAGGTGTTTGGTGAAGGCCAGGGCTTGCCCCCCGCCAGTGTCGCAAAGGCGCTGACTGCGCTTTATGCGCTGGATGTTCTGGGGCCGGAATATCGGTTTGAAACAGCATTGGTCGCGGATGGGCCGATCGAAAATGGCATTCTGAAAGGCGACCTGATCCTTGCTGGCGGCGGTGATCCGCTGCTGGATACAGATGCGCTGGCCGCAATGGCAGCCAATCTGCGCGAGATCGGGATTACCGAGGTACAGGGCGCGTTCAAGGTCTATGACGGGGCGCTGCCTTATGTCTTCAGCATCGACCCCGGTCAGCCGGATCATCTGGGTTATAGCCCGTCGATCAGTGGAATTTCTCTAAACTTCAACCGCGTGCATTTCGAGTGGAAACGGGAGAGCAGTGGGTACGGCGTAACCATGGATGCGCGCAGTGCGAATTATACGCCGTCGATAGATATGGCGTCGATGCGCGTCGAAAGCCGCAGCCTGCCGATTTACACCTATCAGCCAAGCGCGCGGCAGGATCGCTGGACCGTGGCCAAGACTGCGTTGGGCAATGGTGGTGCCCGGTGGCTTCCGGTGCGCAAACCTGCGCTTTATGCCGGGGACGTATTTCGCACGCTGGCGCGCGTGAACGGAATTGTGCTTGGTCGGGTGCAAGTCACGAGGCAGACACCGCAGGGGACGGTTCTGGTGGTGCATCAAAGCGATCCGTTACAGAGCATCCTGAAGGGTATGCTGAGATATTCGACCAATCTGACCGCTGAAATGGTTGGCTTGGCGGCCACCAAAGCGCGCGGGATTGCACCGCAGAATCTGGAAGATTCTGCTGCCGAGATGAATCGCTGGGCAGCGGAGAGTTTCGGCGCAGACGGAATCGCGATGGTCGATCATTCCGGGTTGGGTGGTGCTTCGCGCATGGCCCCCACGGATCTAGTCAAGGCATTGGCGGCGGCGGGGCAATCGGAAACGCTGAGGCCATTGCTTAGGTCCTTTACGCTGGCCGATAAAAACGGGCAGCCGGTCAGGGATCATCCGATCAAGGTCGACGCAAAGACGGGGACGCTGAACTTCGCCTCGGGCCTTGGTGGTTATATGACCACGGCAGATGGGGTGGATCTGGCCTTCGCGATCTTCACTGCCGACATCGAACATCGTGCTACGATTCCGCGCGCGCTGCGCGAGCGCCCGGACGGCGCGCGGGCCTGGAACCGGCGGTCTCGCAGGTTGCAGCGCAATCTGATCGAGCGCTGGGGTACGCTTTACGGCAGCTAGGTAGTATGCCGCGCCCGCGCCCCGCGTTCGATTGCAGCGGCGTGCAGGCGGTCGATGCTTAACTCGTACCGGATTTCTTCCAGCAGGCGCAATTCGCTTTCAGCCAGAGCGCCATCCGCGGCGGCGACGTCGCAGGCCAGCGCATAGGCGGTTTCGTTCAGACGCTCTGGCAAATTATCGCGGATCAGGCCGAACAGCGCATCCAGGCCGTCTTCTTGTTCGAACAGGTCAAACACGATCTGCGAGACGCGGCGGGTGCGGTCGATATCGTAGCCGGCAAAAACCGGCAACATGTTGACCGCGCCTTCGATCTTGACCAGCTCAGCCGTTCGGATGTTTTCGTCCGAGGCGGAGACCGCCACCATGATCGCCACAAGGCAATCCTGCGGGGACATGGGATGAGGTATCTGCTCGGTCATGGGGTCGTCCTGAATGATTTTGGTGCAGGCGCACGATAGGAGCGGGGGCGGGGAGGTTCAACCGATTGTTCGGGGGTGCGGTGAATTCGACCGGTGAGGGTGGGTTGTTTCGACTGTAATGTGAACGACAGCTTTGAGCCCAAAATGCCTGATGCTGCAGATTGCCCGAACGTGTGAAATGCTGTGAAACCGGGCATTGATCATGGGAAAAATCCCTGAAAAACGAACACCTAAATGTGAGTAATTTGCTGCCATTTGTAAGTAATATTGCGATCGTGAGTGCTTGTTGGACAGGTCCACATTTCTGTTGACAGCCTGTCCTGTACTCGGGCAGCATTTTTCTGAATTGAAAAGTGCGAGAGCGGTCAGTTATGGCGCAATGCATGATGGAAAACTTGGGACGTCGGGCAACCGGCTGTAATCTCGTCGTATGACGTGAAGCTGGTTTCTTGCCGCTTCGGCCGTTGCTGGGCTGGGTATCCACACCACTTCTGACTTTCCTGCTTTTCTGGTTTTCTACATGCACAACAAGAACGGGATACGCCTTGCCGTCGATATCGGCGGCACTTTCACCGATACGGTCCTGGTCGATGGGCAGGGACATATCCTTGCCACCACCAAGACACCTACTACCCCGAAGACCCCGACCCTCGGGGCGCTTGCGGGTGCGAAGCACGTGTTGGCTGAAGCTAGCGCGAACTGGCCGCAGATCGGCGGCTTCATCCATGGTACAACACTGGCCACCAATGCCCTGATCGAGCGGCGCGGGGCCAATGTGGCGACGGTGACGAGCGAGGGGTTTCGCGACATTCTTGAGATCGCCTATGAGCGCCGCTACAGCCAGTATGAGATCAACCTTGTCAAACCCGATCTGATCGTGCCGCGCTCGCGCGCTTTTACCATCGCAGGGCGGATGGACGCGCACGGGCAGGCGTTGCAACCGCTTGATGAGGAGGCCGCCCATCGGCTGGCCGGAGAGCTTGCGGCCTGTGGCGCCAAGGCCGTAGCGATTTGCCTGATGCATGCCTATGCCAACCCGGCACATGAACTGAGGTTGCGCGATCTTCTGCAGGCGGCAATACCCGATCTGGTGATCTCGCTATCGCACGAAGTCAGCCCCGAGGCGCGTGAGTTCGACCGACTCTCGACCACCATCGCCAACGCCTATATCCAGCCGCAGATGGCCAGCTACCTGACCGATTTTCAGGCACGTTTCAGCAATGAGGGGCTGACCTGCCCGATCCTGATGATGACCGCGAGCGGGGGCATGACGACGATGGAAACCGCCGCGCGTCTGCCGATCAGGTTGGTGGAATCCGGTCCCGCCGGGGGCGCCATTCTGGCTGCGCGCATCGCTGCCGAGACTGGCGAGCGCGAGGTGCTGAGTTTCGACATGGGCGGTACCACGGCCAAGCTGTGTCTGATCGACCGGTATCGCCCGCAGACCGCTCGCAAGTTCGAAATCGCGCGCGCGGCGCGGTTCATCAAGGGCTCGGGCATGCCGGTGCGCATCCCGGTGATCGAGATGATCGAGATCGGCGCCGGCGGCGGATCAATTGCGCATGTGGACCGGCTGGGCCGCCTGCAGGTCGGACCGGAGAGCGCGGGGTCCGAGCCCGGACCCGCTGCCTTTGCCAAGGGCGGAACCGAGCCAACGGTGACCGATGCCGATGTGATGCAGGGGCTGATCGAACCCGGACGCTTTGCCGAAGGGCGGCTCGGGATCGACATGGAAGCGGCGGAAAGGGCGCTTGCCTCGGGCGTCGGGCAGGTGCTGGAGCTTGAGGCCGCACAGGCTGCGCATGGGGTCAGCGAGATCGTGGATGAGAACATGGCCGCCGCTGGGCGTATGCATGCAGTAGAATCAGGCAAGGATCTGGGCGCACGGCTGATGATCGCCTTTGGCGGCAACGGCCCCCTGCACGCAACCCGGGTGGCACGGCGCGCGCATGTAGACCGCATCCTGATCCCGCGTGATCCCGGGGTCGGCTCGGCGGTGGGGTTCCTGTTCGCGCCGGTCTCGTTCGAGGTCATTCGCTCGCGCTATGGCACACTCGAGGGGCTTGATCTGGATGGGCTCAACGCGTTTTTCGACGCGATGATCGACGAGGCCGAGGCCTTGGTGAGGGCAGGTGCGCCAGAGGGCCCGCTGACCCGGCGACGACAGGCTTTCATGCGTTATCACGGGCAGGGGCACGAGATTGAAATCCCGCTGCCTGACCGCGCCTTGGAAGAGGCCGACATTCCCGCCCTGCGCCGGGCCTTCGAGGAGGAATACAGCCGCCAGTTCAGCCGCGCCGTGCCGGGCATGAAGGTCGAGATCCTGAACTGGGCGCTTGAGGTCGCCTCCGCGCCGCCCGCGCTGGAGCATTACCCCGAAACCCTCACGAAACAGCTGGCGCAACCGTCCGGGCAGCGGCGCATCCTGTGCGATGTCACCGGCAAATGGCGCGAGGCGGAAATCCATGATCGCGGGGCGCTCATACCCGGCGACCATCTTGACGGCCCCGCCCTGATCATCGAACCGCAAACCACCACATTCGTTAGCGCCGATTTCTCGGCTCATGTGGATGGCGGCAGCAATGTCTGGCTCACACGCAACCGGGAGGGCGGCCAATGAGCACCACCGACACCCGCCTGCAGGTCATGTGGAACCGGCTTCTGGCCGTGGTTGAGGAAAAGGCTCAGGCGCTGATCCGCGCGGCCTTCAGCCCCATCGTGCGCGAATGTGGCGATATTTCCGCCGGCATCTTCGACCTTCAGGGCCGGATGCTCGCTCAGGCCGTGACCGGCACGCCAGGTCATATCAACACCATGGCCGAGGCGGTAAAGACCCTGCGCCGCCGCTTTCAGCTTCAGGACATGAAGCCCGGCGACATTTACCTGACCAACGATCCATGGATAGCCTCGGGGCATCTGAACGATTTCCTGCTGATGATGCCGGTGTTTTACAAGGATCGTGTGGTTGGCTTTACCTCCTGCACCTCGCATCTGGTCGATCTGGGCGGGCTTGGCATGGGCCCCGAGGGCGCGGATATCTATGACGAGGGGCTGCTCATCCCGCCCTGCAAGCTGATGGATGAAGGCGCGTTGAACACGCTCCTGATGGAGATCGTCAAGGCCAATTCGCGTGAGCCCATCGCCAACGAGGGCGATATCTATGCGCTGATCGCCTGTTGCGAGACCGGGGCCGAGCGGCTTGCAGGCATGATGGAGGAGTTCGGCATCGACCATCTAGGCGAGCTTGCCGATTACATCATCGACACCTCGTATCGCGGCACCGTTGAGGCTATCGCCCAACTGCCCAAAGGGGCCTGGCAGAATGTGCTAAAGGTGGACGGCTATGAGCAGGAAATCGAGCTCCATGCATCCCTGACCATCGGCGAGGATCATGTTGAACTGGATTTCGACGGCACATCGGGCCTGTCGAACAAGGGCATCAACGTGCCGCTCAACTACGCCACCGCCTATTCGGTGTTTGCCCTTCGCTGCATCATCGGGCCGGACATTCCCAACAATGCGGGTTCGCTCGCGCCGTTTCACGTCACCGGGCCGAAGGATTGTATCCTGAATGCCCAGCCCCCCGCACCGGTGGCCATGCGCCACACGCTGGGGCAGATGACGCCCGATCTGGTCTATGGCTGCCTGTCGCAGGTCCTGCCCGATCAGGTCCCCGCCGAGGGGGCTTCCTGCATGTACGACCTGCCGCTGCGCCACGTCCCCGAAGCGGTTTCGCGTGGCGATGTGCAGTTTGCGCTGGAGCTTGTGTTCAGCGGCGGCACCGGGGCGCGGCCAGGTCTGGACGGGCTATCGGCCACCGCATTTCCCTCGGGCGTCTGGGGCTCGCAGGTGGAGACCACCGAGGCGGTCGCGCCGGTTCTGATCACCCGGCGCGAGCTCAAGCCCGACAGCGGCGGGCCCGGACGGACACGCGGCGGTCTGGGCCAGCATATCGAAATGCGATCCGCGGTGGATGAGGATTTCGTGTTGTTTCTTTCGGTCGAACGGGTCCTGAACCCCGCAAGAGGGCGTTTCGGCGGAGAGGCTGGTGCACCGGGGCGCATCCGCATCGGCCAGGACGGCCCCGACCTGCCCGGCAAGGGAGAGGTTCGCGTGATGGCAGGCGAAACGCTGGTATTCGAGACTCCGGGCGGCGGCGGCTTCGGCGCGCCGCAGGAGCGTAACCGGGACGACATCCGGCGTGATCTGGACGAGGGGCTGATCAGCCGAAAGACCGCGCGTGATGTCTATGGGTTTGAGCCATGATCCGCTCTGTCAGTCATATTTCCGCCATGTCGCCCTATGCGCTGGCTCAACTGAACGCGCCCGAGGGAAAGCGCCTGATCTCACTGTCTCAGAACGAAAGCCTGCACCCGCCCAGTCCTCTTGCAGTCGAGGCTGGTGCAAAAGCGCTGAAGGCAGGGCATCTCTATCCCGACCCGGACTGGGGTGAGCTTCGCGAGGCTCTGTCCGGGCTTCATGGCATCCCTGCCGAAAGCATTCTGTGCGGCAACGGGTCGATGGAGCTGATCGCCTGCCTTGCGCAAGCCTTTGCGGACGAGCAAAACGCAGTGTTGGCCCCGGCCCATGCCTATCCGTTCTTCCGAACCGCCGCGCAGATGGTGCAGGCGCGCTTTGATGTGGCACCGGAAAGCGACGGGCGCGTTTCCGTCGATGCGCTTCTTACCGCCGTCAGGCCCGATACCCGCATCGTCTTTGTCGCCAATCCCGGCAACCCCACCGGTACCCGCATCCCGCGTGCCAAGCTTGTCCGCCTGCGCGAAGGCTTGCCGGGCGATACCCTGCTGGTTATCGACGAAGCCTATGGCGAGTTTGCCGATTATCTGGGTGAGCCCATGTTCGATCTGGTCGGGCGTGGCGATACGGTGGTTCTGCGCACCTTCTCCAAGGCCTACGGTCTGGCCGGAATGCGGGTCGGTTGGGGTTTGTTCCCTCCCGAGATCGCGCGCGAGCTTCGCAAGGTGATGAGCCCCAACAACATCTCGGCCGCCGGGCAAGCGGCAGCTACTGCGGCGCTCAAGGATCAAGCTTATATGGTCGCAACCTGCAGGGAAACGGCCATGTTGCGCGAGGGGTTTCGCACACGGCTGCAACAGGCCGGGTACGATGTGCCCAAGAGCTCTACCAATTTTGTACTGATCCGGATGGGAAGCCCTGACAAGGCGCATCGCGCCGATGAGGCCCTTCGCGCCGAGGGTGTATTTCTACGCCCGCAGGGCGGGGCCGGGCTTGCCGATTGCCTGCGCGCGACCATCGGCGCCGCGGATGATCTCGACATCGCAGCCGGGCGTCTGGAACGCCGGGCAAAGGAGGAAAAGACATGACACAGTCACGCGGACGCGCCCGTTTTGGCATTCTGGTTCCCTTCACCAACACCAATCTCGAACCCGATATGGCGCTTTTGCGCCCTGACGGCGTGTCCATGCATTTCGCCCGCATGGGCGGCTATGATCGGGACGAGATCCCGGATGCTGACCAGATGCACGGGCTGGGCGCGGCTGATCTGGATGAGCCGCTGCATCTCTTGCAGGGCGTGCGCCCGGATGTGATCCTGTATGGCTGCACTTCGGCCACTCTGACGCATGGCCCTGCCTTCGACCGCGCGCTTGCCGAACGGATCAAGGTAGAAAGCGGAGCCGAGACCGTAACGGCTGCCGGGGCACTGGTGCATGCACTGCAAACTCTGGGTGTGACACGTATCGGTTTTGCTTCACCCTATGTATCCGCGATCAATGACATGGCTATTGGGTTTCTTGCCGAGACTGGTGTTGAAACCGTGGCCCGGTCCGAGGTGGGCTACGATCTGGACAACTACGGACAGGGCGATCTGGATCCGCAGGCGGTATTCGATCTGGGCCTTGCCGCCGACCGTCCCGAGGCCGGGGCAATTGTGCTGTCCTGCACTGATATGCGCAGCGTCGAGATCATCTCCCGCCTGGAGCAGGCCGTCGGCAAGCCTGTAATCAGCTCGAACCAAGCCATGATGTTCCAGGCCAAACAGCTTGCCGGTATCAGGGACACTCTGCCGGGATACGGTCAGGTTTTGGAACGGGGTCGGCTATGAGTTACGATCGTTTCGCAGAGTTCGCCTTGTTGGACAGTGATATCCCTCAAAGCGCATTCGACATGGCTGCGACGTTATTGATCGACACAATTGGCGTGGCAACGGGTGCGGCGGATCTGGAGGCGGGGAAAATTGCCCGCGATCATGCCTTAGCGTTTCACAATGCAGGAGCGCCCGAGCACACGGCCCATATGATATTCGATGGCCGCGGCACCTCGATCCCCGGGGCCGCCTTTGCCGCTGCAACCCATATCGACAATCTTGATGCCCATGACGGGTACAACCCGTCCAAGGGCCATATCGGGTGTGCCGTGGTGCCCGCGACCACATCGCAGGCGCAGTATTCCCTGCCCTTCGCGCTGGCCGTGATGCTGGTGCATGACCGGATCGGGCCGGAGGAAATTTCCGGTGTGGTGCTGAGTGACCCGAAGGTGGCTGACGTGCTGACGCGCGTCGCGTTGCGCGAGGATGCGCGCCACAGCAAGCGCTTTCCCGACGGGCGGTGGTCCGATGTCACTGTAACGCTGACCGACGGCACCCAGCTTGCCTCGGGCGACGTGCAGGCGCGTGGCGGACCCGAAGCGCCGATGGAATTGAGTGAGGTCGAGGCGAAATTTCGCATGATGGCCGCCACACTCGGCGAGCCTCGCACCACGGTGCTGTGGGAGATGCGCGAGCGGCTGATGCAGCCGGAGGTCAAATTCAGTGAACTGGTAGCACTTGTCCGTACGCCTGTGGAGGAAACCAATGCCTGACACCCCGCGTATCGTTTTACATAACAATGACACCGCACCGCTTGCCCGATGGTTGCGCGCCGCCTACCCGCAGGCCGGTTTTCGCGAATGCAACAGCTACGAGGCGCTTCCTGCCCTGATCGAAAGCTACCGGCCCGAAATTGTCTACTCGGTGCGCTTCGCGGGCACGCCAGGCTTTCCGCGCGACGCACTGTTTGGCCCCTATAGCCCGAGATGGATCGCCAATGGCGGGGCGGGCACCGACCATTACGGCCAGTGGGATCCTCAGAAGACCATTGTTACCAATGCCGCGGGCGTGGCTGCCGGGATGATGGCGGAATACATCCTCGGCGGGTTCCTGCATTTCACGCTGGATATCCCGGGCCTGCAAAAGGACAAGGCCGCGCGAGTTTGGAATGCCCGTAAAGTCAGGCCGCTGGCAGGCAAGTCGCTCCTGATTGTCGGGCTGGGCCATACCGGTCAGGCGGTGTCGGCGCGCGCCAAGGCCTTCGGCATGAAGGTTCTGGGAACCCGCGCCCGTCCCGAACCGATGGAACATGTCGATGAGGTGCATGCGTCGGATGATCTGCACGACCTTCTGCCGCGCGCGGATTTCATCGCGGTCTCGACCCCCCTCATCCCGGCAACACGCGGCCTGATCGGTAAGGACGAGATCGCGGCGATGAAGCCCGGCGTCATCTTCGCGGATGTCTCGCGCGGTGGCGTAGTGGATCAGAGTGCCCTGTACGATGCGCTGAAGACCCGTCATGTAGCGGCTGCGGCGCTCGATGTGTTCGAGACCGAACCACTGCCCGAGATAAGCCCGCTTTGGGCGCTTGAAAACGTGATCATCTCACCGCATTGCTCATCGGTCTATGCCGATTGGGAGCAAGCCTCGTTCGAACTGTTCATACAGAACCTCGGCCGCTGGATGCGCGGCGAGAGGCTGGTCAATATCGTGAACCCGGCCCGTGGGTATTGAAAGAAACGCCATGACAAACCACCTGACAGGAGTCGTGACCCCGCTGCTTACACCCTATGAGGATGACCTGAGCATTGCCGAAAGCCTCTATCTGGACCATGCCGCGTTCTGTCTGGAGAGTGGCGCACATTGCCTCTCGCCGTTCGGCGCCACCGGGGAGGCAACCTCGAACACATTGAGCGAGCGCGTGGCGATGCTCGAGCGTCTTGTCGCATCGCGCACGGCGCGGCCCGGGTAGCTTATGCCGGGCACTGGGCTGCGCAATCTCGAGGATACCGTCACGCTCACCCGTCACGCGTCTGAACTGGGTTGTGCCGCGGTGACGGTGCTTGGTGCGGGTGGTTGCATTTCGGCAAGCCGCAATTCGAACATCACCGCTATCAGGGTCATGTATGAAGCCGTACGGGATGGTGACCAGAGCGAAGCAGATACGCTGCAACAGGGGCCGGAAATCCACTGCAAAGCTGCACAGGAAGAAGGGTTGATTGGTGGATTAAAAAGCCTGGTAGCCCATCGTTCAAACGACCGGCACTGACTTAACCTTCGCCCACCGCATATGGTTGCCGACCCGGCCGCCGGACCGAAATTGACCACCACACTTCAGCGCTAACCGCAGGATCTCCCTAAAGAGCCAAGGGCTATGTCCGAAATGGGTACGCGATACCCGACATTTGTCCATTCCAACTGGGTGGCAACTTTGTCCCGCGTTGCGGACGCTTGCGAGCCAGATCATACGTCGATTGGATGGTTTCGTGCGCACAGAGGCACGAAAAATACCACATTTTATTGACTCATACTGCACCTGCACAATAACAGGGGCCGGGCTGGGCGCATGGGGCGTTCGGTGCCTTTCCCTATGGAGTATTTCAATGTCTGACCTGCGTGAAACCGCGATGACGTCCAAGGCGTGGCCTTTTGAAGAGGCGCGGCGGTTGCTCAAACGGTACAAGCAGGGCGCTCCTGAAAAGGGATATGTGCTGTTTGAGACGGGCTATGGACCCTCGGGGCTGCCGCATATCGGCACCTTTGGCGAGGTGGCGCGGACCACGATGGTCAAGCGCGCGTTTGAGGCGCTGTCGGATATCCCCACCAAGCTGATCTGTTTCTCGGACGATCTGGACGGGATGCGGAAGGTTCCCAGCAATGTGCCGAACCCCGAAGCGCTGCAGGACTATCTGCAATGTCCACTGACCTCGGTGCCGGATCCGTTTGGTGAGTACCCGAGCTTTGGTGAATACAATAACGCAATGCTGCGCCGGTTCCTCGATACCTTCGGGTTCGAGTATGAGTTCTATTCGGCGCGTGAGTTTTATCGCTCGGGCCAGTTCGACGAGATACTGAAGCGGGCTGTCGACAAGTATGATGACGTGATGGCCATCATGCTGAAGAGCCTGCGGGAAGAACGTCAGCAGACCTATTCGATCTTCCTGCCGATCCACCCCGAGACCGGGCGGGTTCTGTATGTGCCGATGAAGAAGGTTTGCGCCGAGACCTACACCGTCACTTTCGATGACGAGGATGGCAAGGAGTGGACGCTGCCCGTCACCGGCGGCAATGTGAAGCTGCAGTGGAAGCCTGATTTTGGCGCGCGCTGGGCCGCGTTGGGCGTGGATTTCGAGATGTACGGCAAGGAACATGCAACCAACGAAAAAATCTATGACGCGATCTGCCGGGCTCTGGGTGGTCGTGCGCCCGAGCATTTCAGCTATGAGCTGTTTCTGGATGAGAACGGGCAAAAGATTTCGAAATCGTCGGGCAATGGTGTGTCGATTGACGAATGGCTGACCTATGCGCCAACCGAGTCGCTGGCCTATTTCATGTATCAGAAACCCAAAACGGCGAAGCGGATGCATTTCGATGTGATCCCGAAAGCCTATGATGAGTATCATCAGCAGTTACGGGCCTATCCGGGGCAGGACCTGAAGGCGCAGCTGAACAATCCGGTGTGGCATATCCATGGTGGAGATGTTCCTGAGTCCACTCTGATGGTGCCTTTTGCGATGTTATTGAACCTGGCGTCGGTATCCGGGGCTGAAGACAAAGAAGCGCTGTGGGGTTTCATTCGCCGTTATGCGCCTGAGGCCACTGCCGAGACCCATCCCGATCTGGATCAGGCGGCGGGTTTTGCAGTGCGGTACTTCAACGATTTCGTGAAGCCGACGCGCCAACACCGTGCGCCGACCGATCAGGAACGCGAGGCGCTGGAGGCTTTGAAGGCGGCCTTGGAAGCCTATGACGGGCCGATGGAAGACGAAGCGTTGCAATCGGTGGTCTATTCCATCGGGCGCGAGCGGTTTGACCCGATGCGTGGCTGGTTTACGGCGCTTTACGAAGTGCTGCTGGGCGCATCGCAGGGTCCTCGGTTCGGTGGGTTCATCGCACTTTATGGCGTGCCGGAAACCATTGCCCTGATCGACAAGGCGCTGGCCGGAGAACTGGTCTGATTTGACCTGAACCCGTGTGGGGCTACCCTTCGCTTAGGAGGTTGCCCCATGCGTCGACTATTGCTTGCCCTATCCCTGAGTGCCGGACTGGCATCCGGCGCCTTCGCGCAGAATGCGGAGATTGAGGCGAATATCTCGGCACAGATACAGGCGTTTAAGGCAGATGATTTTGCCACCGCTTTCACCTTTGCCAGCCCCAACATTCAGCGCTTGTTTGGCGACCCGAACAATTTCGGGGCGATGGTGCGGAATGGTTATCCGATGGTCTGGCGACCGGCGGATGTGCGGTTTCTGGAGCTGCGCGAGGTGGCCGGAGCCCTGTGGCAGAAAGTCATGATCACCGATGGCGACGGTCGGGTGCATCTGCTGGATTACCAGATGATCCAGCAAGAGGGCGGCTGGAAGATCAATGGCG
Organism: Ruegeria halocynthiae; assembly: GCF_900106805.1. Taxonomy (GTDB): domain Bacteria; phylum Pseudomonadota; class Alphaproteobacteria; order Rhodobacterales; family Rhodobacteraceae; genus Ruegeria; species Ruegeria halocynthiae. The sequence goes on along the minus strand of NZ_FNNP01000003.1, from coordinate 30,167 downwards.
TGCAAGTGTTGGGCAATTCTGATCCGGCGGCCTGAGGCAACACCACCGTCACGGTGGTAAGAGCCGCGATTAATCCCTTTTCGATACTCAAACCCATGCGCTTGGGCTTAAGGCCCGGGCATTTCGGGTTTTGGCGCGCTGGGGGCGCGATTGGGAAAGGGATTTTACATGAACAAGGCAATCACCGACGGCATCGTGTTTATGCCGCCCGCATATGCAGGTGGTCTTGGGGTCTGGTCCAGTGGCGACGGCACGCCGGGTTCTCCGACCTATGAGGGGTCTGGTACGGGTGTGTTTGTGCCGGCGGATGCGGATTTTGCGGGCTGTCTGGAGATTTACAAGACTGCAGAACCGCAGCGGCTGCGCTATATGGGGCAGACGCCTTTGCTGCCCGGTTGTTACCTGCAGATCAAGGCACGGGTGAAGGCGATCAGTGGGCCGCTGCCCGAAGTGCGGATTGCAGGCTGGGCGGGCGGCGCCGGGGATGCGCATGTGGAAGGCTTGGTCGAACAGGGCCCGGCGGTGCAACTGACGGGTTATGGCACGGTGCACGAAGTGACGGCCATCGTCGGAACCGGCCTGCGCCCCGGCGTCGATATGGCGTGGGGCAATGCGGCGCTTTACGGTCACTTTGGTTTGGATATCGAGGGCACCAACGGTGCCGTAGTGCGGGTCGATGATATCGAGATCACCGATGTGACCTCGGTCTTCCTGCGCGACATGATTGGTTTGGTCGATGTGCGTGACTTTGGTGCGGTTGGGGACGGCGTTACCGATGACTCGGCGGCGTTTGAGGCGGCGGATCAGGCCGCGAACGGGCGCAAGGTTTACGTGCCGCAGGGTGTGTTCCGACTGGAAGAGAATACCAACATGGCATCCGAGGTTTCGTTTGACGGCACGGTCACGATGCCGGTCGACAAGATGCTGCTATTGACCAAAAACTTCGACCTGCCCACCTATATCACCGCCTTTGGCGATGAGATGCTGGCCTTTAAAAAGGCGTTTCAGGCGCTGCTGAACAGCTCGGACCATGAATCTCTGGATTTGGGCGGGCGCAAGATTGCGGTGACCGAGCCGATTGATATGGCGGCGGCAGTGCCGAACCGCACCGGCTATGCCACCCGTCGTGTGGTGCGCAACGGGCAGTTTGACGTGAAAAACAGCTCAAACTGGGATACCGAGACTTTCACCTCGGTCGCGACCTACAGCCCGTCTGATCCCGATACGCTGACCAACGTGGCCAACGTGGCCAATATCCCGGTGGGTGCGCTGGTCACAGGCAGCGGCGTCGGGCGCGAGGTCTATGTGCGGTCGAAAAACGAAAGCACGGGTGAGATCACGCTGAGCGCGCCGACATATGACGCGGCTGGCACACAGACCTTCACCTTTACGGCGTTCAAATACCTGTTGGATTTCAGTGGCTTCAGCGCTTTGCAGAAGTTCAACATGGAAGGGATCGAATTCCAGTGTAACGGCCGGTGCAGCGCCATCCGGCTGTCTCCGGGCGGGAACACCTTTGTGCTGAAAGACTGCTTTGTCAGCCGCCCGAAAGATCGCGGCGTCACATCGGTCGGGCGGGGATGCCAGGGTATGCTGATCGATGGTTGTCAGTTCCTGTCGACCGAGGAAAGCCTGGATGTGCCGGATCGCAGCTCTATCGCGCTAAACGCCAACGCCAACGACGTCAAGCTGCGCCACAACCGGGCCACGCGTTTCCATCATTTCGCAGTGCTGAGCGGCGATAACAATCTGGTGCTGGGCAATCACTTCTTCCAGGGTGACAACGTGGCCAACGGGGTGCGGAATGCCGGGTTGGTCATAATTGGTGGCTACAACAGTTCATCCATCGCCGAGAACTATGTCGATAACTGCTTTATCGAGTGGACAAACGAGCATGATGCCAACCCCGATTACTTTACGAGTTTCTCGTTCAGCGCCCTGAGCATTACTGACAATATCTTCTACGCCAGTGATGTTGCCCCCTGGTTCAGCTATCTTGTGATCCGCCCCCATGGCACAGGGCATTTCCTGAACGGGCTGTCTGTGACCGGCAACAAGTTTCGCGTCAACAATGTGCGGATTGACCGGGTTGATCGGGTCGATACCAGTTTCGCCGATCTCGATCCCGAGCGGCACAAGAATGTCAGCTTCGAGAACAACACGTTCCACGGCATCAATACACCCTGTGCCAACCCGCTGCGGGTGCAGCATACGCAAAGTTCGCCGTCTTCGGCTTGGACCGTCAGTTCGCAGGGGCAGTTGCCGTTTGGTGGCAGGACGCGCGGATGTGACTCGGTTGTCACGCTCGGAGGTCTCAGGACAGGGCAGGGGGCCCTGCGTTACGCCGCGCCCTATGTTGAGCTGAAACAAGGCGCAAGCCAGAGCGACATACGCTTGCGTTGGTCCGAAAGTTTGTTTGGCTCTGTCTCAACCATCCTGCGGGTCGACACCTGATCGGATCAATGGACGGGTCGTCCAATTTGGGCGGCCCGACTTCAATAGCTGCGCCACAAGGCAAATTTGAACCCGATTTCGTCACGAGCCGAATTGCGTTCGGCGCCCAGAATCCAGGTGAGATTGCCAGTCTTGGGGCGATACATCACCGAGGGGCGGGCGCTCCAGTACCAGGGGCGATCGGGAACATATGAGGTTTCGATTTGCAGCAGCGGGTCCAGCCGCCGACCCGAAGACAGGCCTGCCGTGAAATCCAGCTTGTGGATCGTTGCCTCGTGCGAGCGATGCTCGATTGCGGTATCAACGGCGAGCCACCCCGCGCCCAATCCGGTTTGAATGCCTTTGCCATACGATAATGTCGCCTTGTACATCGCCCAAGTGCTGTATTGGCGATGATGCGCGCCAATGCCGAACTCGGCCGCCAGCCGTCCTGCCGACCCGAAATCAGTGACCGGCACCCGGGCAAAGATTAGCGCATGGCCATATAGATCCTGATGTTCTTCGGCATCCAGCCCGATGGTGAGTTTTGGTCTCAGACCCCATTCGGCATAAAGTGAAGATTTGTATTTGTAGACATCTTCTTCTTTGAACACGGTTACTGAGATCGCGGTGAAGCTTGAGTCTTTCTCACGCAACCAGGCGCCGGGCCATGCCGGAGTGCCGAGTGTAAAAACCAATACAAATATGAGGACCTGACGAGCCATACGTGCAGCATCGGCAGACATGGTTAACGGATGGTTAGTATCTTGTTCATGTTTGAGAAAGTTTTTTGATCCGAAGCCGCGCCTATGTGCAGGAAATTGATGGTGTTTCCAAAAGCTGTGCTAGGCTTGGAGCAGCTACATAGGAGAAGCCATATGCCGCAGATTTCCAAAAACAACAGCTACCAGACTGTCATCACCACCTTCGAGATGACCCCGGGAACCTGCCAGGATCTTCTTGAGGCACTGACAGATGCCTATGCCGCTTTCATCTCGAAGCAGCCGGGTTTCATCTCGGCCGGATTGCATGTGAATGATGCCCAGACCCGAATTGCCAACTATTCGCAATGGGAGCGGCGCGAGGACTTTCTGGCAATGTTGCGCACGCCGGAAATGCGTGAGCGTAATCGCCGGGTGAACGAATTGTGCAAAAGCTTTGAGCCGGTGATGTACGATGTTGCCGAGACATTCGGTGATACCTGATCTGAGTCAATGCACAGCTCCCGGTCGCAGAGCAGGATAGTTGCGCAATCACGGAGGCACGAGCCATGTATCACAACATTCTTGTTCCCATTTCCTTTGATGCCGAACGGGATAGTTCGGCCTCATTGAAGCTGGCGCAATTGCTGGCCACGCCTGAGGCAGAGGTTACGTTGCTGCATGTGGTCGAACATATTCCGGATTATGCGATATCCTACATGCCGGCCGAGTATCTGTCAGAAGCGCGCAAGGCCATCCAGTCCGAGCTTGATGCTATGGCTGTGCGTGTCCCGAATGCAAAAGGGTTGGTGATCGAAGGTCATTCCGGGCGCACCATTCTGGATTGGGCAGAAGTGAACAAGCCCGACCTGATCATCATGGCATCGCACCGCCCGGGTATGCAGGACCTGCTGTTAGGATCAACCGCGACGCATGTGGTGCGCCATGCCAAATGCGCCGTGCATGTGGTGCGCTGAACACAAATTTTCAGCGCCCTCCCGTCTGTGGCCATGGCTTTGCCACATAAAGGGTTTATTACCTTTGGTATGAGGACCGGGAAATCGACGGATGAGACCGACTTGAGCCCGCGCCTGACAAGGCGGCAGCGGCGGGCTGATGCGCTGCGCAGGCAAGCCCTGTCGCCTTTGCGTATTCTGTTGATGGTGCTGGCCCTGCCATTGACAACAGGGATGATCGCCATCGGTGTCTACCTGCGTATTTCCGATTTCGAGCGCCATGAGGCTGTGATCCATCTGGTGGCGCTGGCCGGGTGCGATACGGTGCAACGGATTGTCCAGGGTCCGTTTTTTGAAGGACGACCCGGCTATCACAAGCGCAACGACCCGGACGGTGATGGTGTTGCCTGTGGCTCACCCGGTCTGCAAAAGCCACGCAACGTAGCGATGCCAGGGGGTGCTCGAAGCGCACCCCAGTCAGTCGAAGCACCCAAAGAGCGAACGGTTGGGACGGCTAAATTTCTAAAGCCGTGAATCGTGTCGACCCGGGGGATCGAAATCTTGCAAAGATCTGGGGCCGCTTTCTATTCAAGATAGCGATGCGTGGCACAGGTCAGCCTACGCAGCGGGGCGCGATTGCAGATGATGACAATATGGCCCGCGCTTTGCGCCGCATCATGCAGCCTTGTTGGACGGCCTTTGTGGCGAAAAGGTCGCTGAGCCAGACTTCGGGGTAAAGAGAGATGTAACTGTTGTGCATGGCGACCTGTTTGGGGCGTTAAGATTAATGGCGGATAAAGAAGATCATTGCGATCCTCCACCGCGAGCGTCACTGTTCAGGACATGACACGTGACGAATTCAATACCATTTGTGACGGCCTCAAAGCCACCACCCATGTGGTGCAATGGGGCAATGCGGATGTCTGGAAAGTGGGTGGCAAAGTGTTTGCTATCTGTGGCTGGAACGATGGGAAGGCCGCATTCACTTTCAAGGCCACCGATCTGGCCTTTGAGGTTTTAGGTAACGAACCCGGTATCCGCCCAGCGCCCTATCTGGCCTCACGCGGGATGAAATGGTTGCAGGTATATGGGGAACGCGGCATGTCCGACGCCTCGTTGTGCGAGCATATCGTGACGTCTTATGAGATGGTTGTGGCCAAACTGACCAAGAAGAAACGGGCCGAATTGGGCGTCTAACCCTTCATCGCGTGCAGCAATTCAAGAAGCTGTTTACGGTCATCATCATCGGCGTAATCCCCTGTGGCCAGACGTTCTGCGATGCACAGGCGCAGGCGTTCCTGTTGCGTGCGAACCTCTTGCCCGGCGGTTTCCGCCAGAGTTCTCATGATCACCGCCACTGCCTGCTGGCGCTTGGTGGTGGGGCTGGCAATGTAGTCGATCAGACTCTGCTGCCCGGAATCGAGGATGTTTTCGGCCAGATCGCGCAGCTGATCACCATTGGGCAGCAGCGGAGCAGGGACGTCTTTGGGCGGCAGGATTTCAGGCACGCTGCGCGGGGTCTCTGCCAGAGCATTCGCTCCGTCGACGAAGGCTTCGGTGATCATCCTTGTAATCTTGATTGCGCGCGGGTCCTTGAACAGGGTCGAGGCGATGGCCACGCCGTAATCCGTATAGACCCACGGATTGATCCGCCGCCCACCGCGACCCTTGGGTTTTGAGATCACATTCTGTGATTGCAAATCGGTGACCTCGGCATCGGTCAGTTGAAAGCGGTAGCCTTCGAACAGGTCGGTGTTGCGCGACACCGCCTGATTGAAGGCGCTGACGGATTTCCCATAGAACTGCGCCAGATCCTCGGCCAGCACGACGCGGGTGCCGCGTATCCTGTGGATGGCACTTTGTACTTCTTGGGTGCTGGGCAAGTTCTTCGGGTTCGTCATGGCAGCCGTTTGGAATCACAATCTGTGATTTCAAACGTGAAGCAGTGCGCGCTGGGCTGCAACCTTGAAGTGTCAGATGCCGAGCGTGGGTGAGGCGTCAGGTTGAAAATACCCTGAATTTTCAAGTATCAATGCGAGATTTAAGGCCGCCGTGCTAGCTTGCGCGCGGCGAGGCCGTTCCGGTTTCGCCTTTGGCAATTTTGCCAGACGAGGGAGGAAAGTGATGTTTGCACGAATTACCCAATTCAAGATGAAGCCCGGTTCGCGTGAGGCGGCGACGGCGAAAATGAACGCATTGAAACCCGAAATCATGGGCATGCCCGGCATACACAGCTTTACCAACGTGATGAATGAGGACGGCTCGGGCTATGTGATCTCGGTGGTCGAAAGCGAAGCAACCTCGAACGCGAACGCGCCCAAAGTGGCCGAGCTGTGGGGTCATTTCGCCGAGTTCATGGAAAGCCCGCCGACGCCGGTTGGATACGACGTGGTTGCACATTGGGATAAGGGGTAAGCCACGGGGCGGGATTTTCCCGCCCTTTTATTGACGCGGTGTAGGATGGGGTTTTACCCCATCATGCGTTTAGGTGGCCAACGGAGCGATGGGTTGGAAACCCATCCTACGCTTACCTATACCTGCTAAAACGTGTTATGAAACCAAATTACGAAGTCGGCACCGTACGCTGTTTGAATTGTTCCAACGGCGACTAGCAAAAGCTCCAAGCGCCACATTAGACTGCTCCAGTCTCCCTGAAACCGTGTCGAATACTTATAGCGGTTTTGGAATTCAAGAAATTGTTCATTGAAATTTTCTTGTTCCTGACGAAAGCTATCAGCCGTTTCTTGGTCAATTTGAACGCTTTCAGCAAACTCTCTAATTGCTTCCGGTGTGTTTTCTACGAATGGGTTCTCGTAGCCCATTTTATGGTTGATCTGGGCAATCTGTGATGCATGGACGTTAAAAGTGTTGGTAATGGCTCTATCTCTAAACTCCATTGCTTTGGCCGTATGATTATACTGCCATTCGGCCCAGGACCGTTCCCAACTTTCCAACGCAGTTGAATAGCGATTTCTTTGAAATGCTATATTCAGAACAGCCCATGCAATAATCACGGCACCAAACTTGGCAAATTTTTCAGGCTCGTTGGCCCTCAAAAAGTAGGCGGAGTAACCTCCGAAAAATAGAAGCTGTGTCGTGACATAAAGTGTTGGTCTAAGGGTCTTGTTCCATAGTTTTTGCGCTACACTCTTTGTCTTCACCGCTTCCGCCTTTTCACATTCCTACCCCGCTGCCCCGGCTTGCCAGCCGTTGACCGCCCGCGCGATTTCACCGCGTCTTCCGAGGCTTTCTCGACCGCCCACTGGCGCGCCAAGGGGTCGTCGGCGATGGCCAGATCGACCGCTTCCAGACGCTTGATCTCATCGCGAACATTAGCTGCCTCTTCGAATTCCAGATTCTCGGCGGCTTTGCGCATCTTGTCGCGCAGCCCGTCCAAATGCGCCTCGAGATTGGCGCCGTGCATCGGCTTGTCGATGGTGGCGGTGACGCGGTTCATGTCGACGTCGCCCTTGTAGAGACCGGCCAGAACGTCCTCGACGTTCTTTTGTACGGTTGCGGGAGTGATGCCGTGTTCTTCGTTATAGGCGATCTGCTTGGCGCGGCGGCGGTCGGTTTCGCCCAAGGCGCGCTCCATACTGCCGGTGATCTTGTCGGCATACATGATGACCCGCCCGTCGGCGTTGCGCGCGGCGCGGCCGATGGTCTGGACCAGCGAGGTCTCAGATCGCAAGAACCCTTCTTTGTCGGCGTCCAGAATGGCGACCAGACCGCATTCGGGAATGTCGAGCCCTTCGCGCAGCAGGTTGATGCCGATCAGCACGTCGAAGGCCCCCAGACGCAGGTCGCGCAGAATTTCGATACGCTCCAGCGTGTCGATGTCGGAATGCATATAGCGAACCTTGATGCCCTGTTCGTGCAAGTATTCGGTCAGGTCCTCGGCCATGCGTTTGGTCAGCGTGGTGACCAGCGTACGGTAGCCATCAGCGGCGACCTTGCGCACCTCGTCCAGCAGGTCGTCGACCTGCATGCTGACGGGGCGGATTTCGACCTCGGGATCCAAAAGCCCGGTGGGGCGGATCACCTGTTCGGTGAAAACGCCGCCTGTCTGTTCGATCTCCCACTTTGCCGGGGTGGCCGAAACAAAGACGGATTGCGGGCGCATGGCATCCCATTCCTCGAACTTGAGGGGTCGGTTGTCCATGCAGGACGGCAGGCGGAACCCGTGTTCGGCCAGCGTAAATTTGCGCCGATAGTCGCCCCGGTACATGCCACCGATCTGCGGCACGCTGACGTGGGATTCGTCGGCGAAAACGATGGCATTATCGGGGATGAATTCGAACAGGGTCGGGGGCGGCTCACCGGGCGCGCGGCCTGTCAGATAGCGCGAGTAATTTTCGATCCCGTTGCAGACGCCGGTGGCCTCAAGCATTTCCAAATCGAAATTGGTGCGTTGTTCCAGACGTTGGGCTTCCAGCAGCTTGCCTTCGCCGACCAGTTGATCCAGCCGGATGCGCAGCTCTTTCTTGATGCCGATGATCGCTTGGTTCATTGTCGGTTTCGGCGTCACGTAGTGCGAATTCGCATAGACCCGCACCTGCTCCATATTCGCGGCGCGTTCGCCGGTCAGCGGGTCGAATTCAGTGATGGTTTCCAATTCTTCGCCGAAGAACGAGAATTTCCAGGCGCGGTCCTCAAGGTGGGCGGGCCAGATTTCCAAACTATCACCGCGCACCCGGAACGAGCCGCGTTGAAACGCCTGGTCGTTGCGCCGGTACTGCTGAGCCACCAGATCAGCCATCACCTGCTGCTGGTCGTATTCGTTGCCAACCTTCAGGTCCTGCGTCATCGCCCCATAGGTTTCCACCGACCCGATACCGTAGATGCACGAGACCGAGGCGACGATGATCACATCATCGCGTTCCAGCAGCGCCCGCGTGGCCGAGTGGCGCATCCGGTCGATCTGTTCGTTGATCTGAGATTCTTTTTCTATGTAGGTGTCGGATCGCGCAACATAGGCTTCGGGCTGGTAATAGTCATAGAAAGAAACGAAGTACTCGACCGAGTTGTCTGGAAAGAACCCTTTGAATTCACCATATAGCTGGGCCGCAAGCGTCTTGTTTGGTGCTAGGATGATCGCCGGGCGCTGAGTCTCTTCAATCACCTTCGCCATGGTGAAGGTCTTACCCGTACCGGTCGCACCCAGCAGTACCTGTTCGCGCTCACCCTCCCGAACGCCGCTGGTCAGTTCCTTGATCGCGGTCGGCTGGTCGCCTGCAGGCTCGAACTCGGTATGCATCACAAATTGTTTGCCGCCTTCAAGTTTCAGGCGCGCGCGGACGTCATCGGCGGTCAGTTGGCTCTTGTCGGAATGGGCGTAGGGCATAAGCAGGCTCCGGGTCTGGCCCCTACATTTGTTCTTATTTTGTCCATCTGCAAGGGCTGATCCTGATTCAATTCCCATTACGCGGTCTGAGTCTGCGCATCAGGGTCAGGTCGCACTTTGGCTGCCAGTGCCGATAGGTTGTCGGCCAGCACCCGGCCTATCATCACTTTCAGCAGGGTCTGCCCCATCAACCAGCCAATGGGCCCGTATTTCATACCAAAATCCATGCTCCAGGTGACCCGGCTGCGTGAGGTGGACAACGGAGTGATCGCGATTGCGGCCTGCGCTTCGTGCAAAGGCATCGCCATATGCGACAGCCGCACGGTATAGCCCCGATTCACCTGCCAGTCCGTCACCTCTTCGACCAGCGAGGTGCCGTTGGCAAAATGGCAGCGCCGTTTTGACCCGATCCCATCCGTGCCCACCGTAAGTGCATCAACAGATACCACCTGCGGAGCGAAGTCATCGATATGCATAAAGCGGCTGAGTATCGCCCAGATATCCTCGGGGCGGGCTTCGAGTTCGAGATGGCGTTCCTGGTGGAGCATCTTGCAGCCCTTTCGAAATGACTGCGCTTGAATAACTTAGACTAATGACAATTTCTGTCATCAGTGTGCCGATATCATCCGCGACAATTGTTATCTTGTCCCGGGCCGCGCTCTGACGCATAAACAGGCCTAGCCAAGTGAGTACGGAGAGGCGACATGCGCGCACGGATTTACCAGCCTTCGCGAAACGCGATGACCTCGGGGATGGCCAAAACCCGCAAATGGGTTCTGGAATACGCCCCCGTCTCGGCGCGCGAGGTTGATCCGTTGATGGGCTGGACCTCATCTAAAGACACTCAGACTCAGGTGCGGCTAAAGTTCGACACCAAAGAAGAGGCGCTGGACTATGCCAAGGACAACGGCATCGACGCACAGGTGATTGAGCCGCACAAGCGCAAGCCGAATTTGCGCACACGGGGTTATGGCGAGAACTTCGCCACCGACCGGCGTGCTCCCTGGACGCATTGAATGATCGAAATCCGCGAAGTCGATCCGACATCGTACGCATTGCGCCCGCTCGTCGATGCGCATTTCGCCCATAGCGAAACTGCAGGGCCACCCGAAAGCAACCACACGATGGATGCCCAAGGGCTGGCCGGGCCCGGAATTCGTTTCTGGGCGCTTTATGAGGCGGATGAACCACTTGGGTGTGGTGCGCTCAAATCCTTGCCTGATGGTACGGCCGAGGTCAAATCGGTTCATATCCTGACTGCGGCGCGCGGTCGCGGTTTGGCGCGGGTGATCATGAACCATCTGGCCGAACTGGCCCGGGCCGAGGGCGTTGCAGCACTGGTGCTGGAAACCGGCGCCACGCATCTTCCGGAATATGTCGCTGCACGCAAGCTCTACGAAGCGCTGGGATATTTCTATTGCGGCCCGATCTACGGCTACGATGCCGACCCAAACAGCGCCTTTATGCGTTTGGAACTTCGCTGAAGTGCATAAGTGAACCCCAAAAGCCCTGAGATTTCTCAGACCAAGCGCCCAGAATGTCACTGATGTGTATTGAAATAGTAGTGGCGAGCCGTGGAGGACTCGAACCCCCGACCTGAGAATTAGAAGTTCCCTGCTCTAATCCAGCTGAGCTAACGGCCCGGTCTTCTTTCGGCTGTATCAGCCAAATGCCCCACCTTGTCAACTTGGTAGGGAGACGCGATAGGCACAAACAAATCACGCGCGATCAAGCATTGATGAATGCCTCTGTGCCGTTTGTGTCGTCTGAATAAGACAATAGGCGGTGGGCAAGTATTCAAGAATATTTTCAAGCGCGTACCATGGGATTTACAGGCCGGGTCAATGCGGCTGGTTCCGACGCGTAATTCCGTTTAGCGTGGTGCCAAATCCGGGAGGTGGGTGATTGGAAAGACGTCTCACCGCAATACTTGCCGCAGATGTAGTTGGCTACAGCCGTCTTATTAGAAATGACGAGACGGGTGTACTCGCTGCGCTCAAAAGCCATCGCGAACGATTTTTTGAACCTATTGTCGCCGCACATAACGGGCGCATCGTCAAGTTAATGGGAGATGGTCTGCTTATAGACTTTTCAAGCGCAGTCGAGGCTGTGCGATGTGCCGTGAACTTGCAGCACTATGTCAGTGCAGACAATGCCGACATACCTCAGGACGCGCAGGTGCGGTATCGGATCGGTCTCAATGTCGGTGATATCGTCATGGATCAGGACGATATTCACGGCGATGGCGTCAATGTAGCTGCACGCATCGAAAGCTTGGCTGAACCCGACGGCATCTACATGTCGGCAAGCGTCGTTGAGCAGGTGAAGACAAAGCTTGATCTCAATCTTGAAGATATGGGCATGTTTGAGGTCAAAAACATATCCGACCCCATTCATGTGTTCAGCATACCCATGGACGACAAAGCCATGGCAATTGTCTCAGCCATCGCGCGTCATGAGGACATGCCAACAAAAAATCGATTGTTCATCGCAGCCGGCATCGCGGCTGCGATGGCTCTGGGGCTCGCCGCTTGGTGGCAACTGTGGTCCATAGCGCCATCTCATGACGCAGATGAACAGGCCGGGCTCGTGTCCGGCAAACCCTCCATCGCCGTCATGGCGTTTGACAATCTTAATAACGATCCGAACCAGGATTACCTGAGCGACGGTCTGAGCGAGAGTATCCTGACAGCTTTGTCTCGGTTTGCAGATTTTTTCGTCGTCGCCCGAAATTCGAGTTTCTCGTACAAAGACTCCCCGGCAGATGCACGGCAGATCGCACAGGAGCTTGGTGTACGGTATATTGTTGAGGGGGGCGTTCAAATCGTTGGTGAGCGTTTGCGCGTCACGTCCCAGCTTATCGACGCAACGACAGGCCAGAACATCTGGGCTGACAGCTACGACAGGGAGCTGCAGGATATTTTCGCGGTACAGGACGAGATCACGCGGACGGTCGCATCGCTTCTATCGACAAATATTGACCTGGCCGAGTATGGCCGCCTGAAGCATCAGCCGACTGAAAGCCTGGGCGCCTATGAGTTGCGCAAGCGCGCGCAAGAGGAGTGGTTTAACTTTACCAAGGAAGGCAATATCCGGGCCGAGGAACTCAGCGCGAAGGCCATTGCGCTCGATCCGAACTATGCCGGCGCATATGTGGAAAACGCATGGGCACAGATAAACGGATACCGCTGGGGATGGACAAATTCCCTGACGCGCGAGGAATCATTGGAGCGCGCTTTCATAATGGCGCGGAAAGCCATTGAATTGGAGCCCTTCAATTTCAAAGGTCACTGGGTCTTGGCCAATGCGACAACACAAAGCGGCAACCTGGAGCGGGCCGCGGCACTATATGACAAAGCGATTTCTCTGAACCCGAATTCTGCATCGGTGCTGGCAGATTCAATCGATCCGCTGGTTTATGGTGGTAATGCGCCGGAAGCGGTCGAGCGGATGAAGCTGGCGGTCCGTCTCAATCCCCATCATCAGGATTGGTATTTATGGAACTTGGGGTGGGCACAGTATTTTGCTGAAGAGTATGAAGCAGCAAAGGTGTCGATCGAGAAAATGACCAAGATACCTGATGGCTTGAAACGCACCTACGCGCCGGTTCTGTTGCGCAATGGGCTGCGCAGCGATGCACAGGCCGTCATGAATGATTTTCTGAAGGCCAATCCCGATTTCTCAATCCAGGAGGCGCAAAAAGCGCCTTTCGAGAACAAAGAATACCTCTCTCGGTGGGTGGGTGATTTGCGAGCACTTGGAGTGCCGGACAGCAAGAACTGATCGTTCGTATTGTATAATTCGCGATAGACGCTGCTTGAAACCGAAATTGGTGATGTTGCGAGTTTCGTCCTGTTGAAAACGGGCAGACCGCCCGCGTCCAAAGTCTTGATTGACCCGACCAGCAGATTGGGCTGCCGGATTACCTCTGGCGTTGGAGTGAACCCGACCAGATCCGGGCGTATCGCAAAAAAGCGGGAAACCAAACGGATTCTGCTGGGGCCTGGCTCTGGCGCGCGATGGTTTGCTGTGGGCTAACTGGTCGCTGGCTAAGGCTGGCTTTCGTTGGCTTGGGCTTGCTGTTGCTGGCGCGATGCTGGCTTTTGCGTGCTGTAGCTTACGATGGCTTGCTGTAGCTGGGTTCGTTTGAATCCGTTACAAACCTCATATAAGAACTGCAAGTTTGATGTCAATAATAACACAATAAAAACATATAGTTGATAGAATTTATCGGATATTATTCGTTAATAAAATCACTCGGATTTCTGCCCTATGCCCAGCAGGCCCAACGCGCCATTCACCGCGTGCGCAGCACTGGTTGGAAATGGATCTCGATCGTCAGGTTGGGTCTGTGGGTTTAAACACTGGCGGGCAGACCTATCCGCGCGCGGTTGTCGCAAATCTCCACTGACCTAGACACAGGATTTCCAACAAATAATCGAGTGCTCTTTCGGGGCGAAGAGGGCCGCCAGCAGCTACATGCCAAGAACGCATAACGACCTGAGTTTGGACAAAATTCCGCCCTGAATGGCCACTAGCCGCCGCCGTACGACAGATCGAATACAGATTGGACTACAATGAGAAAAACAGCTCTTCTTCTTGCTCTTTTGCCAACGGTCGCATTCGCCGAGGAGCGGGTATTTGAATGCGATGCACCCGATGCGGAACATCCGGAAATGGCCGCGCGGCTCGTGAAATACGACGGTCAGCAAAAGGGTCATATCACGATAGGAGAAATCAACAAAGACGTGGATGTGTATCCCGGCTTGGACACGCTGACCTATCTGTATATCGGCGATGATTATACGCTGCATTACAATGTGCATCCTGAGAAGGGCACATATGACTATTCTGCCTCAGGCAGCAAATCCGGCTGGGGCAAAGGGACCTGCATAGAGACCACAGGGCAATAGCAGGTTCCGTCAGGTTCGGCGGTAGGCGTGGCCGGAACGATGATTCTGGTGCGCCTCTACCGCGAGGCAGCGGCTACCCGTGTCTTAGCCAGGAAGGTCTCACTCATCATCTTCGTCATAGCCCCACCGAAGGTCCACATGTGTGTGCGTGTTTATTCCACGACCGCTTGCGTCAGGTTCGAAGCGCATCACCACTTCGCGGACATGGCAGACAGCTCTTTGTGCTTTAATCACATTGCATTGTTTCGGGCCGTAGGCGTAAGTATGCTTTCGCATCTTGAGCAACTCTGCCGGAGTACCTTCAATATAGAGTTTTTCATAGGTTGGGTAGGTTTTGTTCCCTTTGTTTGGCGAGGCTTTGTATGCTGCAAGTTCCGGATCTATCTTCGGGTCGAACTTGAAGTCCGCTTTGACATAAAATCGACCCTCACCTAGTGGCGACATAAAGAAGTAATCAAGCTGACATGTCGCAGCGAGTTCTTTTTTCATTAGTGCGCATTCTGTGCCCTCCACATGATCTCGCATGTGAAGGTCAGCGTATTCCTCCATCGGCATATCGGGAGGTCCGTTCGCCCATTCTTCTGTGGAAAGAAGGTCCGCGACATGCACGACGTAATACAGTTGAACGCGAGAACGTCCCGGGTTTTGCGGGACATAACTTGCTGGAACCGTTTGAGGTGTTGGATCACGGGGCGATGAGTCTGCCGCCGTATTCTCCAGACGTTGGTCAGAGCCCGTCACATTAGTTCTTGTTTCTTCTGAAATCGTTGTGGTTGATGGGACGAAAATACTTGCGACAACAAGACCGGCAGCAAGCATGGACACACCAAGCAACAGAAAAAGTACGACTCGCATCTAGGCCTCAAATACCATTTGTTTTCGCTTGTTTCTCAGCTGAGATAGCAAAGGCTGTGGCGGCAATTGGAAAAAAATGTGTCCGTTCAAACGACATGCTGCCCGTAGGAAGTATTTTCGGTATTGGAAGCATCAATTCTGATTTGGCGCAACGGACCGGTTTGCGCCCACGGCACACGAATGGACGTTTTCTGCGCAAGCGTTTGATACATTACTGGAGATGGGATGGTGGGTGATGAGAGACTCGAACTCCCGACATCTTCGGTGTAAACGAAGCGCTCTACCAACTGAGCTAATCACCCGTGAGGGCTCATGTAGCCAAGCCCGTGCGCAGGTGCAAGAGGGTACGGCACAATTTCTTTCGCAAAAATTGCGCCGGATGGCTGATCAGGGTTTCATGTCTTTAAGTGCGGCCAGAAGCTGGGCGACTTCATGCTCGGTGTTGTAGTGGCATAGCGAAATGCGGATACAGTCGTTTAAGCCCAGCGGCGTCAGCACATTGCCACTGTAGTGGTCGGCCTTGCGGGTATGTGTACGGATGCCCTGTTGATTCAACCGGGTCACCACGTCTGCCGATGGGATGCCGCCTACAGTGATCGAAACCAGCCCTTCGCGCGCGGGGTTGTCTGCTCCGGCCAGAATGGTGATGTGGTTCATATCGCGCAGGCCCGGCAGATTGCCTGTGCCGTTGATCATGGCGTTGGTCAGGTGGGTCTCATAGGCGTGGATCGCACGACCCGCGGCGCGAATGCGATCGCCTCGGTCGGCATTGTCCGAGACCTGACCGCCCAGCCAATCGAAATAACCAATCACGTCGGACATGGTGGCGTATGCGCCGGTGTCGCGGGTACCGAACTCCCAACCGGTGGCCGGAGCGTCGATCAGTTGGTCATGCGGCAGGGCGGTCAGGCGGTCCGAGATCCAGGCGATGCCGTAGCCGTGGCGCGAAAACACTTTGTAGGGGGAAATCGCATAGCCATCGACACCGTAGCTGTCGATATCCATCTGACCGTGGGCCGCGTGCTGGATACCGTCGACAATGATGTAGCAATCGGGCGCGACCGCGCGAATGGCCCGAGCGATGGCGGCCACGTCCATTCCCATGCCGGTCACGGGTGAGGCGTGCAGGATCGTGGTGACGGCAACATCCGGCGTCATGAGTGCGGCATAATCTTCGGCGGTGACAAGGCCGGTGGCGTCGTCATGGGGAACGTTGACATAGTCCAGACCGGCAATCCCGGCCCAGCGGCGCGCGGCGCTGCGGCTGGCGGGGTGTTCGATAGAACTGCCGATTACCTTTCTACCCTCAGGTGCGTTGACGCATGCGGTGCGGATCATGCGGAACAGCAGCTCGGTCCCGCTTTCGCCGACAAAGAACTGTCCCCCCGAGGCGTTCATGAAGACTGACAAATCAGCTTTGGCCTTGGTGATGATATCGACCAGAGCATGGCTGGCAATGTTATCCCGCCCCTGATTGTCCGGGATGGCTGCGAATTTCGCAGAGGTCTCAACCACCGAATTCAGCGTCAGCGCACCGCCGGCGTTTTCGAAGAAGATGCGTGGGCCCTGAAATGGGCAGGCGTCGACATGGGCAAAGCGCGCGCGAATTTCGTCAATCAGGCCGGGGGTCTGGTGCAGCATTTTGGCGGGTCCTGTCTTATTTTGGCTCACAACAGCCTGAATGCAGGCAGGAATCAATCCCAATTACGACGGATTTGCATGTCCGCTCCGGATCGCAGTTTCGATCGTATGGGCAAAGGGTCTTGCCTGCCCCGTGGTGCCTCCGATATGCCCAGAGGGATTGCAACCTTCTGAACCGGAGGCACAAGATGCGCTGTCTGATCGCGGCTCTGGCCTTTTGCGCGCTTTTTACAGCTCCGGTTCGGGCCGAGGGTGTACTGGTGTTCGCCGCCGCCAGCCTCAAGACCGCGCTGGATGAGATTGCTGCCGGGTATGAGGACACGACCAGGCATGAGGTTACGATCTCGTACGCCGCATCCTCGGTGCTGGCGCGACAGATACAGGCGGGGGCTCCGGCGGATCTGATCATCTCGGCCAATGAGGATTGGATGGATGTACTGCAGGGCGAAGACTTGATCGAGGTTGCTTCGCGCGTGGATTTGTTGGGGAATGGGCTGGTTCTGATTGGGGCGCAGGATACTGAACCGACCGAGATTGCGGTTGGTCTCGATCTGATCACGCGTCTGAACGGTGGGTATCTGGCAATGGCCCTGGTCGACGCTGTGCCCGCGGGGATCTATGGCAAGGCAGCATTGCAAAACCTGGGCTTGTGGAATGACGTTGAGGGCCAGATTGCGCAAACGGATAATGTGCGCGCTGCGCTGGCGCTGGTGGCAACGGGGGCAGCACCTTTGGGGATCGTGTATCGATCGGATGCCATTGCCGAGGATCGCGTTGGCGTGATCGGCACAATCCCCGAAAAGTTTCACCCGGCAATCATCTATCCGGCCGCCCTGACCATATCGTCAGGGCCTGAAGCGCTGTCGTTTCTGACTTATTTGCAAGGCGACGAGGCGCAGGCGGAATTTCTGAGGCAGGGGTTCTCCCTGCCAGAAGGGTGATTCGATGGGTTGGCTGGGACCGGCAGAGATAGAGGCCTTGCGCCTGTCGCTTCGCGTCTCGTTCTGGGCGACTCTGGTCACGTTACCCTTTGGGATATTTGTGGCCTACGCGTTGGCGCGCTGGCGTTTTCCGGGACGGCAGGTGCTGAATGGGCTGGTGCATCTGCCATTGATCCTGCCGCCGGTGGTCACCGGTTATTTGTTGCTGCTGACATTTGGCATTCAGGGGCCGCTGGGTGGGCCATTGGCCGAGCTTGGTATTGTTTTTGCCTTCCGCTGGACCGGGGCCGCGCTGGCTGCCGGGATTATGGCCTTTCCACTGATGGTGCGGGCCATTCGGTTGTCGATCGAGGCGGTAGATCCCAAGCTGGAACAGGCCGGGGCCACGCTGGGGGCCTCGCGTTTGATGGTCTTTGGCACCGTGACGCTGCCAATGATCCTGCCGGGTATCATCGCGGGTTCGATTCTGGCTTTCGCGAAAGCAATGGGAGAGTTCGGAGCCACGATTACCTTTGTTTCGAACATTCCCGGCCAGACGCAGACTCTGCCCTCAGCGGTCTATGCGTTCCTGCAGGTGCCCGCAGGCGAGGCGGCGGCGACCCGACTGGTCATTATCTCAATCGTCATCGCGATGAGCGCGTTGCTGTTGTCGGAATATGTCGGCAGGCGTGTCGCCAAACGGGTGGCTGGATCATGAGCCTGTCTATCCGCCTGCAACACCAACTTTCGGACTTGGCGCTGGATTTGGATTTCGATGCGCCTTCGGGCGTGACGGTTCTGTTCGGACGCTCGGGCTCGGGTAAGACGACTGTGGTGAACGCTGTGGCCGGGTTGCTGCGCCCCGCAGCCGGGCGCGTCGCGGTGGATGACTGGGTTTTGTTCGACACCGGACAAGGCATCTGGCTGCCGCCGCATCGTCGACGTCTGGGATACATATTTCAGGAAGGCCGCCTGTTTCCGCATCTGACCGTGCGCCAGAATCTGAACTATGGTCGCTGGTTTGCCCCGCGCGGGGCACGGCGGGAAAGTCCGGACCGGGTGATCGAGATGCTGGGTATTGGCCATCTGTTGGACCGTCGCCCTGCGATGCTGTCGGGCGGCGAGAAACAGCGCGTTGCAATCGGTCGTGCCCTGCTGGCGAGCCCACGCCTGATCCTTGCGGATGAACCTCTGGCGGCGCTTGATGACGCGCGCAAGGCAGAAATCCTGCCTTACTTTGAGCGACTGCGGGATGAGGTCTCGGTTCCGATCTTGTATGTGACCCATTCGGCAGCCGAGGTTGCCCGACTGGCAACATCCGTGGTGGCCCTGCAGGCCGGGCGGGTTGTGCGGCATGGTCCGGCCTCCGAAGTGCTGGCTGACCCATCGGTTGCCCCTGCAGGGGTGCGCGCGGTCGGTGCCGTGTTGCAGGTCCGGGTTGCTGCGCATCATGATGACGGATTGTCTGAGCTTGAGGCCGGTGGTGAACGGCTGTTCCTGCCCAGAATTCCCCATAGGATCGGGGATGAATTGCGCATTCGCATCCCGGCGCAAGAGGTGATCCTGTCGAGCAGGCGACCCGAGGGACTGTCGGCGTTGAATGTGCTTTCAGGTCAGGTGGATACGATCCGAGCAGGCGAGGGTCCGGGCGCGATCGTCTCGGTCAGAACTCCGGCCGGGATGGTGTTGGCACGCGTGACCCGACGCTCGGTCGCGGCGCTGGGTTTACGGCAAGGTAGCCCATGTTATGCGGTCATCAAGACGGTCGCTCTGGCGCCGCAGGATGTCGGCGGGCGGGTCGTGGCACCTTAAGGGCGGCGCTGTTTCTCAAACCATTGCGCGCCACATATTCGGTAAAAAGGGCATGGGCCGGGTTGAGATAGACGTTATGCCCGAGGCGACTATATTGTTTTGGTATCGTCTTGATTGATCCGATGCCGTTTTGGTCCGGATCATGTATTGCAATAAGGTGTTTCGGATGCGTTTTTTCATATCTCTCTGCCTGGCAACGATTATTGCGGCGCCCGCAGTTGCGCAGGGTATCGGCTTTGGCTTGGGCATACGGCCCGCGTTTCGAACGAAGGTGACGCCGCTGCAGGATGGAACCTATGAGGTTGTGGGCATCGGAAGTTCAGCAGCCGTTACCTATTGGTGCGGGATCGGAGACTATGCGATCCGGACATTGGGGATTCCAAGCAAACAGCGCATCTATGTCTCAAAGCCCTATGAGCGGGGTGTCCGAACAGTGCAGTTCTCGCTGACACCGCCCGAGGGTGGCGATACCGGTCGAAGCTATTCCGTTACGGTCGATAAGTTGGGTGCCAATATGTCGGCAGGGACGGCGCAGGGTTATTGCCGGGACAATTACATCAATCCGGATTTCTGATTATCAGATCCACTTAGCCAATGGTGGAAGGCTCATCAGCACTGCATCCGGGTCGTGCCCGGTTTCCAGTCCAAACTTTGTGCCCCGGTCATAGACCAGATTGTATTCGGCATAGAGCCCACGATGGATAAGCTGCGTGTTCTTGTCGGTCTCGTCAAACTTCTGCACCCTTCGCTTTTCGACCAAGGGCAAAAAGGCGGGCAGGAAGGCGCGACCGATGTCCTGGGTCAGCGCAAAATCCGCCAACCAGTCGCCGGTGCAATAGTCATCCATAAAGATGCCACCAACACCGCGCGCACGCTTGCGATGGGGAATATAGAAATACTCATCTGCCCATTCCTTGAGGCGCGGATAATGCCCGGCCCCGTGCGAGTCCAGATGGGCCTTTTGGGTCGCATGAAAATGCAAGGTATCCTCGTCATACTCGATGCAGGGATTCAGGTCTGATCCGCCGCCGAACCACCAGGCATGAGGGGTCCAGAACATCCGCGTGTTCATGTGTATAGCGGGCACATGCGGGTTCTGCATATGCGCGACAAGGCTGATGCCAGACGCCCAGAAACGTGGGTCATCTTTCATCCCGGGAATACCCTTGCGCGCCGCCATTGCGTTCTGTGCCCGCACACCCAGCGTACCGTAGACGGTTGAGATATTGACGCCCACTTTTTCGAACACACGCCCGCCGCGCATGACCGACATCAATCCGCCGCCAGCATCCGAACCATCCTCGGATTGGCGCGTGGTTTCCTTTACCTCGAACCGACCCGGTTGAGTGTCCGAAAACGGGCCCGAGCTGTGGCTGTCTTCCAGTGCTTCGAAAGCTGCAAAGATTTCATCTCGCAACTGGCGGAACCATACAGAGGCGGTTTTCTTTTCAGTATCAAACATGTGGATCAATGGGCCGGGGCCGCAACTGGGTCCAGCAAGGTCCGGCCGCCATCAATGGTCAGGATTTGCCCAGTCATGAACCCGGCCGCGTCCGATGCGAGGAACTGGGCAGTCTCGGCCAGTTCGTTCGGGGCGGCGATGCGGGCCAGCGGAGTATGCTTTTCGATGTCATCGCGGAAGTCGCGGTTTTCCCTGAGTGTGGATTGTAATGAGGCGCTCATCACCGACCCCAGCGCGATCGAATTCACGCGGATATGGTTCGGGGCAAGAGCAACGGCCAACGAACGGGTCATCTGATCCAGCGCGGCGGTCGAGACGGAATAGGCCATCAGATCGGGATGGGTCCGCCGTGCCGCAATCGAGGACAGGTTGATGATCGACCCTGCGGGGCTTTCGTCATTTCCATCGGCCTGTTTGATGAACCGTTTCGCGACCAGCTGGCTGAGCCTCAGCGCGGGCATCAGGTTCTGATTCAGTAGTGTGCGCACAGTGTCGTCATCCGTATCCAACGGGTCCGACTGGATCACCTGTCGCGCGCCGTTGATCAGGATATCAACCTGATCGAACGCATCCAGTGTGGCCGAGAGCAGATTGGCAATGGTCAGTTTTTCGCGCAAATCGCCAGCGAAATAACGGATGTTGCTGTCATCGGCCTGTTCACCCAGCTCTTCTGTCAGGCGCTTTTCGTCCATGTCCGCGAACATGACATTGGCGCCCGCATCCGCGAAGTGACGCCCAATGGCCAGCCCGATGCCGTTGGCGCTGCCGGTGACGATTGCGGTCTTGCCCGCGATTGAAAAGGACATGCGAATCCTCCTGAGTTCTGGCGCAGGTTAACTGCCCTTACGCCTTAGGGCGAGAGGCGTGGAAAACCTTGAACCTGTTATCCCCGGCCACTTCCTGGACCTGGGCGAATGCGGTGCCGAGCGCGGCTTCATAAGGGAGGTGGCGATTGGCGACCATCCACAGGCTGCCGGTGCGTTTCAAGTTGCGGGCGGCGCTAACAATAAAGCCCTGACCCAAGGCAGGATCGGCGCTGCGAGAAGTGTGAAAGGGCGGATTCATTACCACCGTGTCCAGCGGTTCAGGTGCGGCCCATATTGTGGCATCCGCCCAGTGAAATTGTGCGCAAGCGGCGCTGACATTAACGCGGGCGCAGGTCAGGGCGGTATAATCCGCCTCGACCAGATGCAGGCTGCGTAGCGAATCGTTGATCAGGTTGGCAGACAGAAATCCCCAGCCAGCACCCAGATCGGCGATACGGGAGCCGAGCTTCTTTGGCAGCGACTTCAGCAAAAGCGCCGAGGCCGGATCAATCCCATCGGCGGAAAACACGCCGGGTGCAGTCTGAAAACCATCCGCCATCTGCGTCTTGGGTGCAGCCCAGTCGGCAAAGGCTGTAGCATCTGACGGAAACCAGATGATCTTGCCATGCGCTTTTGAGATCGGCCCCTCGACCACCACGCGTTTGCGGATGTCTTTCAGCAGGCTGTCGATGCCATCAGTCTTGGCGCCGTCCACCACAACCACTCCACTGGCGCGCTTGCAAGCCTGATACACCAGAGCACGCGCCAGAGCCTTGGCGCGTGGCAGAAAAACGATGGCATTCTGACAGGGGTCGTGGCTTTCCGGGATCACCGCAAAGCCTTGGGCAGAAAAATGATCGTGGAATGGCTTGAACGGCTGCACCACCTGCGTTTCGCGCGGCAGGTCTGAAAGGTCGTGATCAGCGGTTGGGGCTAGCACCGTCAGCGGTTGTGACAGGCTGAGCCCGCTGTTCAGTGCAAGGTTGAGGCGAGAGGACATGGGTAAACCCGGTTTGCGGAGGCGTGTTATTCTTCGCGTTCCATTGTGCATTGCAGCGGATGCTGATGCCGACGGGCAAAATCCATCACCTGACCCACTTTGGTCTCTGCGATTTCGTGGCTGAATACACCGACAACGGCGACGCCCTTTTTGTGAACGATAAGCATAATTTCGAAAGCCTGCGCATGGGTCATGCCGAAGAATCGTTCGAGTACGTGAACCACGAATTCCATCGGGGTATAGTCGTCGTTCAGCAACAGGACCTTATACAGCGGTGGGCGCTTGGTTTTGGGACGCGTCTGGACAAGGATCGACGTCTCGTCGCCCTCGTCCGGTTTGTCAGACATCGTCCATTGGTCTTCGAGCATTGCTTGAGAGAATCCGATTCAGGCTTCGGTTTGTTTCACGGCTTATATAACGTCACTGTGGCCGGAGAAAAGAGCAACCAGACGGAATTGCGATGCAGGACAAGCTGACCACAATCGGGTTCGATGCCGACGATACCCTTTGGCATAACGAGCGCTTCTTTAAGCTGACACAGGAGTATTTTGCCGAACTTCTGGCTGATCATGCCGATCGTGATCATCTGATGGATCGGCTGCTGAAGGCCGAAACGCGGAACATTCGCCACTATGGATATGGTATCAAGGGCTTTACCCTGTCGATGATCGAAACTGCAATCGAGGTGACCGAGGACCGCGTTCCGGCCCGCGTGATCCGCCAACTCATCGAGGCAGGCCAGGAGATGCTGGCCCATCCGATTGAACTTCTTCCTCATGCGCGCGCCGCGATCGAAGCGGTATCCGGGACACATAAGGTTCTGTTGATCACCAAAGGCGATTTGATCGACCAAGAGCGTAAGTTGGCCCAATCGGGCTTGGGTGATCTGTTTGACGGCGTTGAGATCGTGACCGAAAAAACGGCGGCGACCTATGCGTCGATATTTGCGCAGCATGGGGATGGGCCAGAGGCTTCTATGATGGTCGGGAACTCGATGCGCTCGGATGTGGTGGCACCAATCGATGCGGGGTGCTGGGGCGTGTATGTTCCCCATGGGCTGGTGTGGGAAATCGAGAAGGCGGAGACTCCGACCACCAATCCACGGTTCTGCGAGTTGCATGATCTTGGTGATCTTGCGGCGCTGGTAGCCCGGATTTCGTGACCTGTTGCCGTTTCACATCAGTTGCAGAAAATTCGATGGCGCAGCTTGCCTGATTTTCGGCGCAATCGCCGTTATGGTGTTCGGGTTGGAGTTATCCACCATATGTAGCGCGATTTGTGAGGGTATGTAATCTTCGAACCTGCAGCTTTCAGTTTCTTTAAGCCGGTCTCTGTGTTAGCCTGAGGGTTATCAAAATAAGAAATGCTGACCGGGAAAACCCGGCAGCGCGAGGCAGACAGAGGCAAAAATCGTGCAGATTCGGCGGACAGTTCCGGCCCGAATGGGCTTATTCATTATGGCATTTCTGTGGCTGCTTGTTTTTGCACCATTGAAAGGTTTGGCGGCACCCTATGCGGCCATGGTTATCGACGCGCGCACCGGAGAGGTGCTGCATTCCCGTAATGCCGACACAAGGCTACACCCGGCATCGTTGACAAAGATGATGACGCTCTACATCGCGTTCGAGGCGGTGCGGAATGGTGAGATAACCTTGGACACACAGGTGCGCATCACCAAGGCCGCAGCAGCAGAGCCTCCTTCCAAGCTGGGCCTGCGCAGCGGTCAGAAAATCGCATTCCGCTATCTGATCCGGGCGGCAGCGGTGAAATCGGCCAATGATGCAGCTACGGCCATCGGTATCGCGCTGAGCGGTTCCGAGGCGGCGTTTGCCCGCCGCATGACCCGTACCGCTAAGGCGATGGGTATGAGTCGGACAACCTTTAAGAATGCCCATGGCCTGACCGAAGCGGGTCATTTGTCGACTGCGCGGGATATGACCGAGCTGGGCCGCCACCTGCTTTATGATTATCCGCAATATTACAACCTGTTCTCGCGCCAATCGACTCATGCCGGGATCAAGACCGTTCCAAACACCAACCGTCGCCTGCTGGCAGCGTATCGGGGCGCCGATGGAATCAAGACCGGCTATACGCGCGCCGCAGGGTTCAATCTGGTCGCCTCGGCCAAGCGCAAGGATGAACGCATCATTGCCACTGTATTTGGCGGCAAATCCGGTGCTTCGCGCAACGCCCGTGTTGCTGAATTGTTGGATATGGGCTTCCGCCGCGCGCCCTCGCGCGCGCCCATCCGCAAACCTGCCCGCCCGACCTATGCCGGGAACGCTGGGTTGGGCACGGTTCAGGTTGCCCAGGTGGGTCCGCCCAAGAAGAGCCTGCGCCCGGTGCTGCGCCCTGTGGCGGGTGCAACGGTTCAGGTTGCCGGATCGGTTGCTGCAACGGCTGAAAAGGATAAGTCCCGGATTCAGGATGGTATTGCTGCTGCTATTGCGGCCGCAGACATCGCGCCCTCGAATGGTGCAGCGCCAAGTGAAGATCTGGTTCTGGCATCGGCTAGTCCCACCATTCAGCCCGAGCCGGAACCCGAGGTTGTCACCCGGCTATCTACTTCGGGCGGGCATCTATGGGGTGTCAACGTTGGCCGATACACCACGCGGTATGAGGCCGAGAAGATTTTGTTGAAAACCGCCCTGTCAGAGATGACCACGCTCGAAGGCACACTGCGTAAGGTCAACCAGAACTCGCGCGGCTTTGATGCAACATTTCAAGGCATGACCCGCGAACAGGCCGATCTGGCATGTCGCCGGCTGCAGGCACGAAATGTCACCTGTTTCATGATCGGGCCATCATAAGACCCGACATGTTCTCTCCTGGATGGATCTGGGCTGCGATGATCTCGCAGCCCCTTTTTTTACACAGGTCGTTTTGAACTTGATTTGCCTGTAGATACGCTGCCTCACTCTTTGGTCTAGCGCGTATTCCCATGAGCCAGATTTGGTTAGACGCAAAATACCTTAATCGAATACGTGGCCGTGCTGATACTGCTCGTCTTGACCGGCTGCGGCGGTCAGGGCCGCGACGTTATCCTTGGTGAAAAAGCCGTCGTAGTGGTGACAACGTTCGATGTACTCGGTGATCAGCAGCGTGTTTTTCGAGTGCTTCGAGAAGATCTGTTTCAGGTTCGGATCGTCTTTGCACTCTCCCACCACATGCGCCAGAAACGGCACGCCTTCGTCTTTGAGCGTGTTGACCACGAAATCGACATTCTTTTCGCCCGCGCCATGATCGCCGTCCTGAATCTCGATCGCCATGTGGTGCAGCCGACGTCCGAAATTGCGGACAAAATCCTCGGTCGGCATAGGCAGTTTGGCGAAGGAGTTCACGAAGGATGGCGTGTTGTTCGCGGTAAAGACCTTGGCAGGAGATTTCTTGTCGTCATCCACGTTGGCATTGCGGTTCACATTGGTTGACGAGTTCATATCGAAGATGTTGTACGCCCCCCAAAAGTAATAAGGAACCATGGTCAGAAACTCGAGGATCGCATCCTCACGCTCACCTGCCAGAACGCGGGTGGCAAGGTGGTCGACACCTAGCATCAGGGATGAGATCTTGCTGTCCGCACCAAATGCCGCCGCTTGATCCAGCCGGGTTTGCTCAGCGTCGCTAAGCAGTACACGATCGCCGAGGCCAAGGCTGTCGGTATCATTGAAGTCATGGATGGAATAGCCCGCCCGATTGCAGGTGAAATCCGAAGGCGTCGTAAAGCGGTATCCGTCGAGCGTGTAGAACGGATTTTCGGTGTCTCCAGAATATTCGAATCGGATATTCTGATCCTCCAGCGTTTCGGTCAGCGCTTTCAGGTCGGTTGCACCATAGATTTCACCCACATAACGGGTTTGCGGTGTGTTGCGCGCCAGCGGGTACATGCGGTTGATGCGGGGAATGAAATCCTCAAAACTCGGACTGAGCGGGGCCATCAAGATCAGCGCTGGGTAATCGGTATGCGAATGCATCACTGCGAACTTGTGTGTTTGGCCAAGATAGCTGGCCGTGTGGCGATAGGGTGTCATCACATAAAGTTCGACCAGAGTGTCGAACAGCGCGTTGGTTTCGACCTGCATGACGATTGCCCGCATTGCACCGACCTGATCCGCGATACCCGAACTGATACGGCGCTCATAGATCTTAGGCAGGTATTCGGCGAAGAAGTCTGAATTCTTCTTGTCGCCCCGGGGCTCATAGGACATCAGGTCGAAAGACATTGGCTCATCTCCTTGCGCAGCATTGCTTGGAATTGTGACATTCAGAACATGCACTTGTGGCCATGCTAGGCGCTGGAGCCTGTGCGGGCAACAGTCTGGATTTGGGGGGCCAAAGTTACGGTGATGTGATTAGCGGATGAATTTTGTCACCTCGACACCGCCTTCGATCAGGTTCTGGCGCACGGACTGCGCGATTTGTACCGCTGTCGGGCCGTCGCCGTGCAGGCAGATCGTATCGATCGATGTCTCAAGCCGTTTGCCGGATTCGGTGATGATCGCGCCTTCGCGAACCATGTTTAGAATACGTGGCCCTGCAAGCGCGGGGTCGTGGATCACTGCGTGCGGTAGTGAACGATCAACCAGAGTGCCATCATCATTGTAAGCGCGGTCAGCAAATATCTCACCGACCCATTTGCATCCCAGTTCTCGCACGGCCTCTTCCTGCTTGGTAACTGCCAGAACCATGATGATGATATCCGGATCCACATCCAGTGCGCCTTGATAACAAGCCCGTGCCATGTCGATATCAACTGAACACATATTGGCAAGCGCCCCGTGCAATTTGAGGTGCCGCACCTTTGTGCCGACCGCTGCGGCCATACCTATCGCCGCACCCAGTTGATAGCGTATTAGATTGCGTAAAGCTTCATGCGGCACTTTCATATTGCGGCGGCCAAAGCCCTGCAGGTCGGGAAATCCGGGATGCGCCCCGATGCCCACGCCGTTCTCGGCCGCCAACGCCATTGTTCGGGCCATCACATCCGGATCGCCGGCATGAAAGCCACAGGCGATATTGGCCGAGGTGATGATCTTGAGCAGAGCATCGTCATCGCCCATGTTCCAGGGGCCAAAGCTTTCGCCCATATCGGCATTCAGATCGACGTGGGGCATCGGCAATTCTCCTTAATCGGTGGCAGAGATCATTCCGCTGATCAATTGGTAGGACAACAGGTCAGCAATGTCATGCGGATCGCGAACCAGTGGTTCAATGCGACCGGGCAGGCGCGATAGATTGGCGTCATATGCCGCCTGCAACGCGAGTGCCTGTTCCAGCGTGACGAATTCGAACCGGACCCGCGCGCCCGGAGGGGTCTGCGCTGCGCGAGGCATGTCGCAGGGCAGGACGGTTGCAATACGGGGATAACCGCCGGTGGTCTGGCATTCCGGCAGTAGGATAAAGGGGTGTCCGGAGCCGGTCATTTGGATGTCGCCAGGGGTAATGACTTCGGACAGAATGTTTAACTGTCCCTTGGCGGCAAAGCCCTCTCCTTCGCTGTCCAGCTGCATCCCCATCCGGTTGGCCCTTGGACCCCGTTGAAAATCGGTTTGGGTGAAACGCATCAGCGTCTCGTCATCAAACAATGAGGTCTGAAAACTGGCCACCACGCGCAACACCCCGCCCGAGAACCGGTCATCGGGGCGCAGCTTCATCCCCACGCATCCGGCGCCGGTGGCCGGCAGGCGATCCCCCACCTGAACTGCCTTACCGATTCTGGCCGTCAGATGTGCCGCGCGCGATCCCAGAAACACTTCAGTATCGATGCCGCCGCCCACGTGCAGATAGCCGTAGCTTCCCTGTAGGACAGAACCGATCGTTAGTCGCTGACCCGCTTCCATCTGATGCGAGGCATTCCAGACCACTGGACTGCCATCAATGCTGGCCTGCATCGGCGCTCCTGTCAGGGCGATGGTCGTAAGTGCGGTCGCTTCGAATTCACCACCCATGCCCGCCATCTCCAATGCCGCACATTCAGGGCTTTGACCCAGCAGCGCCGCGCCTTCAAACAAAGCCAGCCCGTCGGCTGCGCCCGAGCGGGAAAGTCCCTGATCCAGATATCCCGTACGACCCTGATCCTGAATGGTGCAGGCAGGCCCGATGCGATGAACCGTCAAGGTCATGCGGGGATCTCCGTGCAAGTAGCGCCGCCGCTGCCGTCAGTGCAGGTGGCGCGGATACCTTCCAGTTCATCGCGCGAGACCGGCACGAACTGCATTTCATCGCCGGGGTTGAGCGCAAAGCTCTGCGCCATCTCGGGGCGGAAACAGCGAAATGCAGTTTGCCCCATATGCCGCCAGCCAGTTGGCGTAGGCCCCGAGAACAGCACGAACTGAGATATCGCCAGTACAAGCGCACCCTCGGGAACCATCGGTGTCAGTTCCTTCAGGCGCGGAATGTTGAATTCGGGCCCAAGTGGGCCAAGATAGGGCTGTCCCGGGGCAAACCCGATGGTCAGCACCCGGACACGTGTTTGGCTCAACCTTTCGATGGCGTCCGCCGCTGACAGCCCCGCTGCCGCGGCCGCCTCATCCAGTTGCGGCGCAAGATCGGTCCCGTAGACGGTCGGTAC
Organism: Ruegeria halocynthiae; assembly: GCF_900106805.1. Classification (GTDB taxonomy): domain Bacteria; phylum Pseudomonadota; class Alphaproteobacteria; order Rhodobacterales; family Rhodobacteraceae; genus Ruegeria; species Ruegeria halocynthiae. The sequence continues at coordinate 756 of NZ_FNNP01000003.1, read as the reverse complement.
CTGCATCAGTCGCCGACCGTCGGGTAGAGGAGCACGGTACCAGTCCCGTTGATCCAACAGCTGCATGACCTGATCGTCGACGTCAGTATGGGGCAGGCGGGTCGGGTCAAAGCGGATATAAGCAGACGCCAACGAGGCCGAGGTTTCCAGCACCCCGCTCAGTTCCAGCTTCTCTATCGCGCTGCGGAATGCCAGAGCAGCCCGGTTCGAAGCTTCTGTCATGGTATCAGCAAAGGTGACCAGTAGGCCGTCAAAGCCAACGGTGCGCACAAGGGGGAAATTGAGAACGTGTGTCATGGTCGGTCTGTAAGCTCTTCGGCTGATCTATGCTGCGACCTGAACGCATCCCGGTGAAATGCGCAAGACCCCGGATCTTTTGGCGCGAGGCGCGATTCCTACTGCTAAAATGAATCATCCAGGCGTGAACGAGTCGGTTGAGTCTTGTAGCTGGATCAGGTGTGCTCACTATATATAGGGGCTGTGCCGAAACGTGCTGAACCATTCGCAGGGATTGGCAGCTTGGGTTTCGCAGCGTTCGGCGAGATCCGGTTGTTGTTTGTGTCGTAAAGTACTGAATTAAATACATAAACGTTAAGCACTCAAAAAAATCTCATCAAACGCATTTTTTCTCTTGCGCCTTGTTTGGGTAAGGCATAGAACGCCCTTCACCGGCGCTGCTGAGGCGCTTGTGACGCACCGGAGAGGCGGTGGAGACGGGCCGGAGAGACGGTTGGACGCATCGGAGAGACGGTGGGC
>NZ_FNNP01000016.1 GCF_900106805.1 Ruegeria halocynthiae | reverse complement strand
GCGCAAACAGGCCGGACACACGTCTGCTTCTGACCAGTGCGAAATTACTTTCAAAAATGTCTTGCTATGCAGGAGCTATCCACACAGGCCGTTCGTCGAGCGCGTGAAATCTAAGGTCACTCGAATTGACAAGCAGCGCAACAAACCAGTCGTTTCCGACCAAATCTGCCGTGACGGCTTTCGCTGGGAGATGCAACCGGTCACCTCGAATCTAGATTAGATTCGCCTTTTTGACTAACCTGTTGTTTGAGCTAGGGAGGTTTGGCATTGGAACGACGCCTCACGGCGATTGTTGCTGCAGACGTAGTGGTCTACAGCCGCCTCATTCGGGAGAATGAAGCAGTCACTTTGGCGTCCATTAGGGTCAGGACCCATTGATTTTCGGGTAGCGGCGTGTTTCACGGCTCGAAAACCGTGCGGTGAAAATGTCTGATCTTTTTTGGTTAAGTGACGCCCAGATGGCGCGTCTGAAGCCCTTCTTTCCCAAGTCCCATGGCTAACCACGCGTTGATGATAGGCGCGTTCTGAGTGGAATTATCTTCATCAACCGCAATGGGTTGCGATGGCGGGATGCGCCCAGGGAGTACGGGCCGCACAAGACCCTGTACAACCGCTGGAAGCGGTGGAGCGACAAAGGCATCTTTGCCCAGATGATGGTCGGCCTGGCCGCTGAGCATGGCGAAGAGTAGACGGCCATGATCGACGCCACTTATCTGAAAGCCCACCGCACAGCGTCCAGTTTGGCCGTAAAAAAGGGGGCGCGGTCGCCTGATCGGTAGAACCAAAGGCGGCATGAATACCAAGTTGCACGCCATCTGTGATTGCAAAGGGCGACCTTTGAACCTCTTTGTTACCGCCGGGCAGATTAGTGATTACATCGGGGCAAAGGCACTTTTGAGCAGCCTGCCCAATGTCGAATGGCTGCTCGGAGACCGAGGTTACGACGCCGATTGGTTCAGAGAAGCCCTGAAAGACAAAGGGATACGCGCTGTATCCCTGGTCGGAAGCAACGCAAGGCCACCGTCAAATACGACAAACGCCGCTACAAGCGGCGCAATCGGATCGAAATTATGTTCGGCAGGCTCAAGGATTGGCGGCGTGTGGCAACCCGCTATGACAGGTGCCCAAAGGTCTTCCTCTCAACCATCGCTCTCGCCGCCACTGTCATATTCTGGCTATGAAGCAAGAACGAGGCCTGACCCTAGCATCGTCACCAGAAGTTCCGACACCCGCGGCAGCAGACAGGCAACGCGGTCGCCCGGCCCTACACCTTGTGCCTTGAGCATATTGGCAAAACAGGCGGATTGTTCCTTTAGATATTCGTACGAGACCGATCGCAACTCGCCATCCGACCCAATCCAGTTGAGGGCCGCGCGACCGCTGCTGACGTGGCGATCACAACACTCGATACAGGCATTCACACCATCCGAAAAACTGCCTTCGAAAGTAGTATCAATTTTCGCCAAATCGAAATCATCGCGTACAGCAGCATAGGTTTGCTTCGTTGTCATGTTTCCCCCCTGAAGGTATCGCCGCCACACATCAAAACGCAGCGATCCAGCATTTGGTTTGCATTTGGGAGGTGCAGCTTGACTGCGTCTGCCCTGCGTTCACAACCACGCACGGTCCTGACTGCCGCATATTCAAGCATATTTATGTCGCGCGAGATATAGCAGTGGCCAAATTTTACGGCGGAGGTCTCGACCCCTGATGAAACGAATAACCATTTTGGGTGGGAGCAGACCTTTAACCTGCCCGCAGCGAAAGAGCCCTTTGTCCTGCAGACTGCAAATTCGACCTCAGCCAGATTTTGCGTACGCAGCGAAATTCCGGTTTGGAGAAGCTGCATTGCAGCGTGGTCACAGTCGATGAATGTCTCTTAAAGGCCGCCCTTGAAGGCGACCCAACTGCACTATATTTCAATGGCTTCGGCGATGGCCAACGCATCCTCGAGTTCAACGCCCAGGTACCTGACCGTACTGTCCATCTTGGTGTGGCCGAGAAGGAGCTGAACGGCTCAAAGATTTCCTGTCTTCTTGTAGATTTGAGTGACCTTGGTTCTTCTCATTGAATGGGTTCCGTAGGCGGTCGCCTCAAGGCCGATTGACGTGACCCAGTCACGAACAATCCGTGCATATTGGCGTGTCGAGATATGTAGCCGTTCGTGGAAACGACCCGGCCATAGGTACTCGGAGCCGACCATCAACTCGTCTTCCATCCACTTTTCGACAGAGGCTCGTGTGCCCTCTGAAATCTCGAAGCGCACAGGCTTCTGCGTTTTGCTCTGAAGAACCGATGCCCGTTCTTTGATTTGGCCGGACGCCATGACATCGACGACTTTCATCTTCACCAGGTCACAGCCGCGCAATTTACTGTCGATGGCCATGTTGAATAGCGCGAGGTCGCGATGGTTCTCGGCCAGTTCAAGTCGCACCCGGATTGCCCAGACATGCTTTGGTTTCAATGGTCGCTTCTGACCGACGATGCGACCCTTGTTCCATGCAGGGCGAAGTGCGCGAATTGCTGGTAAGTTTGGTGTTTCCATGACTGATCCTCCGATCCGCCATGCCCTCCCAAAACGACAACCCGACGTTGACCGGAGCATCCTATCAAAACGTGTTGCGCTTGCTCCAAGGACTGTTCGAGCCCACTTTGACCGACGCTGCGCAATTCAAGAGCAGAAGCAATGCGCAGTAATGCAGACTTGGCAACATAGAATGAATTACCCCGAGCGTAATTATACCTAAACCACCATGTTTGCGGTTCTGTTGCCGAATTGCTGCCCTTCACTTGAAGGAATGTACCAGTCGCTAATGAATGAGTACAATCTCTCTTTTATTTACAAGGTCTTATTCTTCTAAGAGCTCGCGGATATTAACGTCCAACTGTGCCGCAAAGCCTTTGTCGTAACCAGGGTTGGCGGCGCAATGACCCCATGGCGAGTCGTAAGGACGGAAGATGGCGCTAGGCATGTGGTGGGCCTCAATTTCATTGTCTTCAGGAGGGAAATAGAGATCCTGAGTGCAGGGCATCAGGATGGCACGCGCCTTGATGGCACCCAGCGCCAGTTTGTAATCCCCATTGTAAAGCGGCCCGGCAGAGATGTCGCCAGCCTGCCAGGTGGCAAGCTTGGCCAGTAGATTGTTGGCATCCCAGCCCTGTACATGGTCCTGCTCCCAATCTTGCATCAGCTCTTCAATGGATTGGAATCCGAGCTGCTCATAAAGCCCCTCGCGGTAAAAGGTCTGAGAGAAAGCCCAGCCTGCGTAAACCCGACCGAAGGCCTTGAGCCCGGCCTCGGGCGGGCAGTCATAATTGCCGCTGTTCCAATTCTGATCCGCGCAAAGGGCAGCCTTGACCCCTTCGAGGAAGACGAAATTATGCGGTGAGGTTTTGGCCGATGCGCAGAAGGGCAGGATCGCCTGCACCATATCGGGGTATTGCGCCGCCCATTGGTAGGATTGACAGCCCGCCATTGACCATCCAGCGACCAAGGCGATTTTTTTGATCCCCAAATGATCGTGGATCAACCGGTGCTGGGCGGCGATGTTGTCCCACATTTGCATCAGAGGAAAGCGCGGACCATCCTGTGGCACAGGCGTGTTCGACGGCGACGACGAACGACCATTGCCAAACAGGTTCGGGCTGATGATGAAATGACGTGCCGGGTCAATGGCGCGATCCGGACCAAAAAAACCTTCGTTCCGGGTATTTGTGCCCGTGTAAAAGGTGGGCAGGACGATGACGTTGTCACCTGCCGCCGACAAGGTGCCGTAGGTCCGATAGGCAAGCTTGGCGTCCTTTAACGTGCCACCCGACAAGAGCGGAAGGTCGCCCAACTCGAATATCTCAAATTCCGGCATCCTCTGGTCCTTCCCGGTTTCAGTAAAGCCGAAGGTATTCCTGGACTTCCCAATCGGTGACCGATTGGTGATAGCGCTCCCACTCATCGTTTTTGTACTCGAGATAAGATTTTCGCATCACGGGGCCCATAACATGTTCCGCCATATCGTCCCTGCGCAAAGCCTCGATCGCATTGAACAGAGTACGCGGCAATCGGCGGATGCCCAGCTCGGCAAGCTCACTTTCGGTTTTTGAGTACAGATCAAAATCCGTTGGTTTGCCTGGGTCGATCTTGTGTTTGATCCCCTTCACACTACAGCTCAGATGCATCGCCATCGCCAGATAGACATTCATGGTCATGTCGCAGGCACGATTTTCGATGCAGTGGCGGCTTTGTGGCAGGCGGAACTGTGCGGATCGGTTGTTAAAGCCATACGTAATATTGGTCGGGGCCCAGGTGACGGTTCCACCTTCAAATCCACCGACACGTGGTACCAAGCCGTTATAGGAATTCACCGTTGGGCAAGTGATGGCGGTGATCGCTTCTGCGTGCTGCATCAATCCACCAACGGCCCAACGGCTTTCGTCGCTCCAGTCGCCATCGGGCGTTTCAAAGATGTTCTCTCCTGGACGGCTTTCATGCTGCATCGACATGTTGATATGCGCACCTGATCGCCAGTCGCCCACGGTCGGTTTTGGCATAAAGGTTACGAACATCCCGTGCTTTTTGGCGACCTCTTTTAGGGTAATACGCAGGAATGCCAGCCGGTCAGACATCTCCAGCAAGTTAGTATAGTGAAAATCGAGCTCAAACTGGGAATATGCTCCCTCGGCCACCACGTCATGCAAGTTCCAGCCCAAACCCTCGATGATGTCGATCAGGGTTTTCAGGAACGGCATCGAGTCGATGGAGTATTCCACATCATAGCCAAAGGCCTGTCGACGCGGGCGAAACCCGTCTGCCGGGTCGTCGTCAAAGGCTTTCACGGGCTGCCCTGCGTCGTCGTACTTCATGACGATGAATTCGGGCTCGACCCCGGCATAACCGGTGTACCCTTCCAGCGCGGCCTCGTGCATGGCACGTTTCAGGGCTTGGCGCGGGCAGACATTGTAGGGGGCATCTTCCCAGTAGAGATCCGAGAATATGATCGCCATCGATGTGTCCCAAGGACAGATGTAGACGGCGTCGAGATCCGGCACCACCACCTGATCGCTGTCCGCAGGGCTAAGTTCGGGCACGTAAGAAATCGAATGCACTGCGAATTGTGGGCCTTTCCCAAGGCACAGCGGTTCAAAATCGCTCATCGGGACGGGTTTGGTTTTTGGGATTCCGTGCAGGTCGATCCAGGCGGCCATCACATATTTGACACTGGCCTCTTCCAAACGTTGCTGTACTTCTGCGATACGAGGGCGGTTCCGTTCGACTGCGTCGTGGAATGTCTCGTAATAGATGCGGGCGTTGGCATTGTCCTTGGGCATTCGGCGTCCTCCCATCGAATGGCAATCGGATATCGTTCACCAAAGGCGACCCCTCGGTGTTAGTGCTGGTTTCGTTTGCTGTGTCACTCCGCGAAAAAGGCGTTCAGCCGGGGACAAAATCGTCAGGGTCTATGCCCGGAACCTGCGTGATCCCGGCAAGCTGTTTCCAGTTATGAGGATAAGCGGCATAGAAGATCACGCATTTGCCATCCGACTCGTAAGAAATGTGGTTGTCCTTGGGGACAAACAGCACGTCGCCACGATTGCAGACATAGCTTTCGCCATCGCAAACCAACCGGAAAGTACCTTCAAGGCAATAGATAATCTCATCACAAGTCAGATCCCACGGCACTTTGATGTTGTTGAGAACGTTGATGCCGCCACACATGGACTTGCTGAATTCGCTGGTAACCATCGGTTTGATGTAGGTGTCGCTGTCACCCATCGAATCGTAGCGGTTTTGAACCAGATCGAATTTGAATAGTTGAGGTGTATCACCCATTTGGTCAGCCTTCCCGTGCCATGTGTTTCAGTATGGATTCGTTCAATTCGACCTTGTAACCGTCGGGGTCCTCGCAAAATGCGATGACCCTCGTGCCGTTTTTCATTGGCCCCGGTGGGCGGGTGATCTTGACCCCCCCCGCAGCCAGCTGCTCGCAAGCGGCATAAACATCCGGAGTTTCGATGCAGATATGGCCCCAGCCATCGCCTTTTTCATAGGGCGTGTCCTGATCCCAATTGGCGGTCAGCTCTAGCGTGGGAAACTCTGCCTCAGGCCCATAACCGATAAAGGTGTTGGTGAATTTGCCTTCGGGATAGTCCGTGCGCCGCAACACTTCCATGCCCAGAATTCCGCAATAGAAGTCCAGCGACTTCTCCATATCTGTGACCCGCATCATCGTATGGGCCAGACGAAACTCTTTGGAAATGGATGTGTTCATTGGTCTTGTTCCTTCTTTCTTAAGCCCCGGCCACGTCGCGCTCTATCAGATCCTGAAAGGCGCGCACGCTGTCCTCCCAGGCGGGTGACAGCAGGCCCCCATCCTGGGCAACCGGGGATTTGCGGCCCTCAAACATGCGTTCCACCATCTCGTGGTCTTCCTTGTGGACATCCCACCAGAGATTTCTGAGGGCCTCTATTTCCTCAGCGCTCAGTTTCTGACCCTCGGTGGTATAAAGCGCGCGATATTGGCACATCTTACCGGGACCGACGGGCACGTTCAGATAGACACCCAGCTGATCAGGAAAGTAACGGCCCAGAATGAAGTTGGGATAAAGCGTCAGATACCGTGAGCTGACCCCCAGACTGCCGGAAGTGCCTAATTCTTCATTCAGGTCCACCGCGCTACCGATGCAGGTGCCATCTGTGATGGTATAGTGTTTCTCTAATGGCTGATCTGTTGTTGAAGCATGTACAAACTGGACATGGTAGGGCTCGATAAAGTTCTCCATGATAAGCTTCCAGTTGGTGTCGATCTCACCGAAATTGAGAAGGCCAATTGGGTCCACCTTGGTGAAATCCATCCCCTCCAATCGACTGATCAAAGGCGCAGCATAGTCTTCGAAATCAGGCGCGTTCCCGTCCAGATTAACGAAAATCCAGTCATGCCAGACATGGGTGCGCACGGGCTTCAGCCGGTGCTTTTTGATATCAAAGCCATCGAACTCTTGCTTGCCGGTTCCTGCAAAATGCGGGGCAGCCCGCAGGTTGCCATCCAAATCATAAGCCCAGGCGTGATATGGACAGCGGATCAGCTTGCCGACATTCTTGGGCTTGTCGACCAAAGTCATGCAGCGATGCAGGCAAACGTTGTGGAACACCTGGATGTTGCCATTCTGGCCGCGCACTGTCAGCAGCGGCAGGTCGGCGCAGGTGACCGGATTTGCGTCGCCGGGATTGGCAATCTGATGGGCAAACCCGATGAAAACCCAGTTCTTTGCCAGAACCGTCCGGCATTCCCGCTGCCAGAACTCTTCGCTGCGATATGCCTCGGCGGTCAGCCCGTGCTGAGGCCCACCAGCGGCCTGCGTTGTTCCCTCGGCAATTATCATATGTCCTCCCTTCGACACTGCCACCTGCACTCCGTCAGACCACCGGCATACTCACGTTAATCACCCACTCTGCGGATAACCCGATTGCAGGCGCTATCCCGCCGCGCGGGCATGGAACTTATCATTGCGAATATCGTAGTAATGCGTCGACTATTTTTCGTTATTCGCTATTACGTGGAACTTTCAGGCAAGATTCGGAAATAATCTGGTCAAAAAACGGCACGGTGGTACGAAATTCGAATATTTTAACTGCAATGGTGGCGATATCCACAATTTCAGCTGGATATCGCAGTAAATTCGACAAAGATCCTGTGGAGCGGCACTCGGAAATCTGAGGGGCTGATATTGAAGAATGTCGTTTTTCGTACTTCATTGCAGGGAATTTGAGCCGGCTAATTGCGGATTTCGACGCCCTCATTTAGCCTTGGTTACGAATACAGCAATCGAGCAGAAAATAGATGGCAGTCAAAAAACAATCGAACTTGCGCGCTACTCAGAGCATTCGCTCACCAGGTGATGACCTTAACCAGCAAATCATCCGGCTTTTGCAGCAGGATGGTCGGATGGCCTTCTCTGAAATTGCGCAGCAGTTGGATGTGTCCGAAGGAACCATCCGCAACAGGGTGAGCGGTCTGCGAGACAACAACATGTTGCGGATCGTTGCGATGTCAGACCCGGTGGCCACAGAATACACAACCGACGCGATGATTGGGTTGAATGTGGCCGCAGGCGTAACCCCACGCCAGGTGGCGGAGCGGCTTGAAAAGAACCCAAGGGTTGTATTCATCCTATGGGTCGCGGGTCGTTACGACTTAATCATTGAACTGGTCAGCGACGATGGTGACGCATTGAAGGAGTTTCTAGAGCGTGAAATCCACGCGAGTGACGATATCGCCAATGCCGACGTCATGCCGGGGCTGAAAAACTTCAAGAATCAGTTCCTGCTAAAGCAGGATATGAAAGAGTGATGAGGAAGAAACCGATCGCAGAAGTTTATAGGGCGAAAGCGTTTCAATAGGGTTTTTGGGGAGATGTTCAGCGCCGATCTTAATGCCGTCCGACGGCACTCAGTCTTCCAAGCCGACCGATATTGTCCGACTATTTGCTTTGAATGTTGGCTCCTGCAGCGAATTACCGCTTCGGGATACGAGCGGTCTTTGAGCCAAGATAAACGGACGGCGGGTTTGTCCCGCAGAACGCTAGTTCCCCGACCCCTTCATTTCTCCATCGCAGCGAACGACCGCTATGCGGGCTGCGACCGCAGCATCTTGACCCGTTCGCCAACGGCGGGAATGGGCCGAGGGTGTGTAGCCTTAGATTGGAGGTACGGCGCGCTCGGTGACCAACTGTCTGGCTGTAACCCTTTCGCGATGTATCATATACAGCCCTGCGCTGATAATGATGGCAATGCCAAGTAGGCTAAGCGTGTTCGGGAAGTCATTGAAGACAAGATAGCCGAACAAGGTCGCTACCGGCAGCTCAAAATACTGCAGCGGTGCCAGCGTGACGGAAGGCGCAAAAGACAGCGCATAGGTCATCATCATGTGGCTCACCGTCGCGAAAAAGCCAGCGCCCAGAAGCCATAACAACGCGATGTCTGTCGGCCAAACGGGATCGAACAGATCAGAGCCGGAACCGTGCGCAACTATTAGAGCCGGAATGCAAAACAAGCTGGCGATCAGGCCGGTGTGAAATTGAAGGGTCACCGGGTGCACTCGACGCGACAATCCACGTGTCACAAGAATGTAGAAAGCGAATGCAACTGCCGCGCCAAGCGGAATAATGGCAACTGCGCCGAAAGCCGCGAAACTGGGTTGGATGACGAACAACACCCCGACAAATCCCACAAGCGCCGCGCCGACGCGACGCGGGCCGACATCTTCACCAAGATAAAATTTGCCGACCAACAAGACGATGAACGGTGCCACAAAAACGATTGCCAGCGCATCGGCAAGGGGCATCACCCGGATTGCGGCAATGAAGCAAAACGTTGCGAACACCAACAGCAAAGAGCGGAAAACCAGCACCATCACCTGATCTTTCGCCACGCGCAATGACAGTCCCATTATCCAGATGAACGGTGCCATCAACGCGCATTGCACCACAAACCGGGCAGCCGTAATCTGCCCAACTGGGACACTGGCCGATGCCAGTTTCGCAGCTACATCCAGCAAAGGAGCAGTCAGGCAAAATCCCAGCATCAGTGCAACACCGACAAGGATGCGATCTGTTGATTGAGGTATGGAATTAGCGGAGGTCATCGCATCATTTATCGATGTCGCCAAATGCGTGTCTGTTCTCAATGCGACGACAGGCAAAAATCCCGCAATCCGCGAGTTCGGGTGGGTTAGGACTTGCGCTCGCGGCGAATGTCTCCTCTGATGGGCGCGCCGCAGGACGTGGAGTATAGGTCAATGTCCGCAATGGGCCGGTGAAGACGGAGGGGCGCCGTCGGATAAGACTGAGTGTCCCGCTACCAGCCCCTCAGATCATTAGATGCGATTGGTGAGACGGCGCAGCTAGCATGTCCAAAGACATTAGGCCAGGAGGGGCTTTGATGACGTCGACAATCCGGTTCACCGTCGTTGAACAGGTAACAAAGCGTGTAGGCACGTTGTCATTCCGCATGTGCAAGTCGGGCTCGCCGTAGACCCGCCAGGTGTTGCTATCGGTTTCACCTTCTTGGTGAATGCGGCCTTCCATTCTGAACTCGAACAGAGGTTCTTCCACGGTAGTGGCTGTCGTCGTGTCTATGGTTCCGATCAGAGAGCCGACCGCGACCTCAGGTCCGTAGTCGTCGACATTCCATACAGAGTGTCCTTCGACCCCGTCTATCCTGTGCGATGCGCCCAAAAGAGTGGTTATCAGGTTCAGCCAGAAGACATCCTGTGCACCGGATGCCGTGAGCGTAACACCGTTGCCCTGGCCAACGCGTCAAGCTCCTGTGCCAGTACCGGCGCACTTGTCCAAGGGAAGACGGTTTCCTCCTCGATGGTGACAACATTCACTCCGTTCTTCAGGTACACCGCGAAATGCCGTTGCATGATCTCTAGGTAACTCCCGACGCAGACGATGGCGATGTCGGCGCCGCGGGCCAGAACTGCTTTTGCATCTGCCTCAACCTTGACACCGAGTGATGTTCCAGGGTCTGCAACATCCCCCAGATCTCGGCCAACCTTGCTTTCGCTGCGCCCGATCGCTCCGACGATATCTACGCCGCGTTCCACAAGAAACCTGGTGACGACCGAGCCTATCTCTCCCACACAGTAGACGATCGCCCGCACGGTCCCTGCCTCCTTGTCAGCGATTATCATTCGCCAGCAACCTGGCGTTCATAATCGGCGCTGTCATACCAGCCCAACGACTTGATCACATTTAGATCGTTGTCCAAATCCCATTCCTCCCAACCTGAGAACTTCACATGGCTGCCTGTGTCTTTGTGGTGGCCCTCAAAGGTCCATGCGTAGACCATATGGTGATCGGCAACTAAAACACTGTCGAGCTTGAGGGTGAGATCGGGAAAGTCGGCCATAAAACCCGCAGCCATTTCGGCGATTTCGGCTTGGCTTGTCATCGGGTCGCCGCGGTTCATACCCATGGTCGTGTTATTTGCGTAGCGGCTTGCCACGGCCCCTGGATTTCGTTCGGTCCAGGCGTCGCAATGCGCTTTCGCCATTCTGTGTGCAGTCTCAAAATCAGGTATCAAAATGTCCCCCAGAGAGCAGCAATTGCGTTTCAGCGAAGTTAGCGCATTGGGGCCAATTTCATCAAGGCGTCGGGAAATGCCACTGTGGTCACGCAAATACGAGAAGTTTGCAGGACCAAAGCACGTTTTCATCCCGGTTTGCCAGCGGTATTCGGGTTTAATCAGCGTCAGGTAGTCAGCGAATGTCGTGCCAAAGTACTCGTCTTCAATCTTGGTAGCTGCGACATCACCGGTCAAGTCAACATTCCCGCCGTCACAGTTGGCAGCGATTTCATTCAACGCGACTTCGAGCCCAGAAGTCGGACAATCTGTTGTGTTTGATTTCATACTGCCAACTGCGAGGAACTATGCAGTAGCGACCCCTTGACCGGATCGCGTCTCCTGCTGCAGCCACTTTCGCACAACGCGGACGGCTCGCCGCCTTCCTGCGCGTTGGTTGGTGGCGAGGTAATATCCACCAAAACGAATTTCCACGTCGTTGAGGCGCACCAACGCACCCGTCTCAACCTCTGTTTGACAAAGGTGCTGATCCATCAGAACCGCCCCCAAGCCCGCCACGGCTGACTGGATTGACAGCAGCGCTCCTAATGGATGAGGCAGATCAAGAGTAGGAACCTCTTTCAAACCAGATTTTGAGAACCATTCTGGCCAAAGTCGGAAAGTTGCCTCTTCAATCAATGGGCCGGATGCCAGAGCCTCTAAATCAACCTTAGAGCTGGCATTGGGCGCAAAGCTTGGGGCGGCAAATGCTCTGACCAGAGATGGGAACAACAGGTCGTATCCTTCGTCTGGGTGGGTGCGGAGAAATCTTAAGCCCAGATCGAAATCGTGCGCTTCAATATCCATGACCTCCGCTGTGATCGAAAGTCGCAAGTCAATCTCCGGATGCGCTGCTTTTAGTCGCGGGAGTCGCGGCACCAGCCATTTTTGTGCTACGGCACTCTCTGTCGTCATGGTAACGACACCTTTGGGTGCAGAGGTCAAAGCATCAGTTGCGATGGCAATTTGATCAAGTGCGGGTGTGATCTGTCCCAAGTAGATTTGCCCCTGTTCGGTGAGGGCAACACCGGATTTTTGCGTCCGGAAGAGATGCACGTTTAGCTGCTTTTCCAACCCGCGAACGTGACGGGAAATTGCAGAGTGCGATACGTTTAATTCCTCCGCTGCGCGGGTAAAGCTACCTAACCTTCCAGCAGCCTCAAAGGCGCGTAGCGGATTTAAGGGCGGTAAAATTCTTGGCATGATCGATTGTGACTTTTTGGAACAATGAATGTCAAGAAACGGCGCTTGTGAGATTCCTGATTTGCTCTGATTTTAAGCGTATACCCAGAACAGGAGAGATACATGAAATATGCAGATCCTCGTGAGTTTGTATCACATCGTAAAGCCACAGTCCCAAGCGCTGAAGATTCGCTCACCTTCCTTGAAAAGATCAGGGAGTCGTTCCGTTCCCTGCTGACAAAGCGAAACGATCCTACGAGAATGAGCAAGGTTGAACGGCAAGATTCCGGTATCTCTGAAGCCGACGTCGATTGGCATATTGCACTACACGGACCCTTGGTAAAGTGAGTCAGTCAGGCAAACCAGCTTTGCGCAAACCGGTTGCCAGAACTTCGAAATCGCCCAGTTGCCGCCACATGGATTCATAGCCGCGCGCAAGAGTGGAAAGACTTTCTTCGGTCACCTCGATGCCACGGCTTCCAAATTCATCATGACGTTCCGCGATAAATTCCAGCAAGGCAGCCGCCGCCTCAGATTGCCGGCCAAGATGCGCGTAAGAAGCTGCCACGAAAGCCGCAGCCAACGAGTTGAGCCGCGCCTCTCCCATCAAGAAGCCGAGTGCTGCCTCATAGTTTCCGCAAAAAAACTCTATCTGCCCCATGATCCAATCAATGGACGACGGATGCAACGGGTCCAACCGCATCGCTTCCGATACGACCTCTCTCGCCTTCTCGTGCCTCCCCAGCAACAGAAAACCATAGCCGCACCACGCCATGGACTCCGCTTCGTTTTCGATCTGCGACAGCGTCTTTTCGAACTGCGCATTTGCTTCGTCCCAGAGGCGTGCGCAGAGATAAGCAAAACCCAGTTGATCTTGAATGTAGACGTCCCGATTGTCCAGTGCGGCGCCCTTTCGGGCGATTTGCAGGATGTGGTCAGAAGCTTCAGAGTCTGCCAATCCGAGCCAAAGATCGATAACATAGGTGTCTGAGAGGTACATGTAAGACCGAGCGATGGACGGATCGAGCGCAATAGCCCGTTCCAGCAAAGCTCGTGCTTTGGCCGTGTCCCTTGCATTCAGGCCATCTCGAAGAGCTTTGCTTCGTAGCATCAGCTCATAGGCCTTCATCTCATCTGCTGGCTTCTGCGCCGATCGGTCGACAACGTTGTGTTGAACACGTCCCGGAAGCACCGCAACGATGTTGCGGGCCACTTCGTCCTGAACGGACAGAATGTCTTCCAACTCGCGATCGTATCGTTCCGACCATAGTTGCGAGCCGGTAACAGCGTCAGCGAGCTGTATAGAAATCCTTACCCGACTGCCGGTCTTTCGAACGCTGCCTGTTACGAGATAATCGGCACCCAATTCAGCGGCGATCTCTGCCGGATCGGTTTCCTGTGCTCTAAAACGGAAAGATGCATTTCTGGAAATAACCTGAAGTGTGCGAAATCGAGACAACCCGGTGATAATGTCTTCTGCAATGCCGTCGCTGAAGAATGCCTGCTCGGGATCGTCACTCATATTGTGTAAGGGTAGAACTGCGATGGTGGCTTTGTGGGGTGTAGCCGCTTTCTTCGCGTCAGGCTGTGCTTGCTCCGCTCCTCCAATGCGCCAAGCCTTTACAGGCTCGGCGAGGTTCTTGATGGTATGTGTGCCCGCATCCTCCCACACGACCGAAATGCGGTTGCCAACCACGCGATAGACAGCATCCGAGACGAGCACACCTCCTGGCGGGGCAAGCTGCTCTAAACGAGAGGCTAGGTTGACGCCAGAGCCAAAGACATCATCCTCCTGCATGATAATGTCACCGAGATTGATGCCTATGCGGAAACGCAGCGGATCTGGCTCGTCCGAGCGCGCCTGCTGCCATTCGACGGCGCAAGAAACCGCGTCCGCAGCACTGTTGAAACTTGCCAAAAGACCATCGCCCATGAGTTTCACAATCCGTCCACGGTGACGATTGATCAGAGGAGCAACTGTTCCGTCTAGGTGAGCAGATAACGCAGCAAGCGTGCCAGATTCGTCTCGCTCCATACGACGAGTATAGCCAACCATATCTGCGACCAGAATTGCTGCCAGCTGTCGCTCCACGGTTGCCTCCCTGATCCTGCATAACGGCAGATGAAACAATAGGCCATCCGAAACTTAACGGTCAGGATTGTTGAACGGCAGTTCCGCGCTCGTTGAGATTACTCGTCCGGCACTTGCGTACGCAAACGCAGCGAATGACCGTAAAGGCAGATCTTATCTTTGTACTCGCGGGGGGTAGACCATTTGTATAAAAAGCACTCGTGCCAATTCCCGCACCGGAAGCAATAACGAGGTCGAATAAAATGCTTTTTCTCAGCGTCATTCTTAACCTCGTAGCGTCCTTAGGCGTATTGGCAATGGGACTAAAATATGTCCGCGCGGAACCTCCTTTGGACTATCATGCTGAAATCACCAAAAACGATGAACTCAGCGAAGCAACCCTGCGAATACTTGGTGCGCTTTACAAAGTGATGGGCGGTGGCTTTTTGTCACTTGGGATTGTTCTGGCCATGCTTGCGCTATTCGGCGTTTCCAACGACCTGCTATGGGCAAAACTGGCAATCCTCGTCGGCGCTTTTGTCGCTGGCAGTTTTTCCGCTTTTTTTCCTCGCGAAGTCGAGAAAGCTACTGGCGTAAGAACGCCTTGGCGGATCGCAGCGGCACTTACGGCACTGGTCGGAGTTGCTTTTGTGATCTCGGTTCTCTGAAGAGTCACATACGCGTATTTATGTCGCGTGAGTTCAATTGCTCATGTCTTCGAGTTACTGCATTGCATAGTTGAATTTAATCTGGCCGCTGTGGTCTCAAGAGCCGCCCAATGCCCCGCAGCGCACCCAGCTTTGGACCGGGTAAGACAGGCATTTCAGAGCAAAGGCCAATTCCTGATTTCTCAGTGCGCCTGCCAATCACCAGACATCCACGCTTTGGCTGGTGACGTTCGCTCCGCAAGCGGCGAACTCGGACAGAGAACCTATCTCGACATTGCATTGGCGCTTTCCCTGCACACCATAAGTGGACGGTCATCAGCGTTTTGCTGATTGTAAATGCTTCGACGGCCCCTAAGATGAGTGACATTTTTTGGAGAACCAAATGAGAACCCTACGGATCATCCAGCTTTTGGCGATACTTGGTGTTCCCGCCAGTGCTGACGAGCAACGCATCGAGATCAACAATGTCTACCCTCTGAACCAAGAGAACTTTGATCTTGGTGATCACATTTTTCACCTGACGGATAATACGGGCGGCTTTGAAGTAATTGAGGGTCCAGTGGATGGCGGGCCCGCCAGATGTTTGGGTTCGGGATTTGGATTCGAAGACGGCACCAACTCGATCAATGGAATATGCGTATTCGGTGAAGGTGATGATACTTTTACCATGCGATGGAAGGCTGGTGAGAAAGGCGCGGCAAACACTTGGGAAATCATCACCGGGACGGGGCGCTACGAAGGGATGACCGGCAGCGGCATCGCGACAACAGACATCGCCTCAGCATACCAAGCGTTGCCTCTGAGGCGAACTCACATAGTCGGAACAGTGGAAATCCCTGACTAGGACGGCTGCGCTTTTGTTTCTGA
This sequence comes from Ruegeria halocynthiae, assembly GCF_900106805.1. Taxonomy (GTDB): domain Bacteria; phylum Pseudomonadota; class Alphaproteobacteria; order Rhodobacterales; family Rhodobacteraceae; genus Ruegeria; species Ruegeria halocynthiae. The sequence goes on along the minus strand of NZ_FNNP01000016.1, from coordinate 20,014 downwards.
ACAGTTTCGAATGGTCTGGAACTTTGTCGGTCTTAAGTGGCTTTCGCGGCCTGGTTTCAAACTTTCCGGGAATACTTGCTATAATGCGACGAACGGCCGCTTCGACGGGCCACACCGAAGCATTTTGAGACCGTGCTCAATGTCTGCTCTGGGCCGGCAAATGAAGTTATTAACCTTCGGCCTGCAAGGGTGCTACCGCATCGCAGTAAGTCGACTTCGAGCTTGTGTGGCGAATGCCGCGTGGAGCGGATTGTCGGCTACATCAACTTGCAAATTCAAACTTGTACGTCGACTTCAGTCTCGGTTCCTGAGGTCGTTTCAACAAAAACCATCGAAACGCTTTCAGCTTGTTCGTCTGAAAGGCGGCGGAAAAGGCTGTCGCGTTTGTTTTCGGGCTCACCAGCCACATAGAATTGCGTTGTGAGCAGTTCGGTATCGCCATCAAGGACTTTGACGTGGATATGGGGTGTACGGCCCGGATATTTGCCAGGTTTGATCGTGCGGAAACTATAGCGACCGCCCTCGTCAGTGATGTCATGACCGAAACCCTGAAAGCCCTTGTCATAGACCACATTGCGGCCGTCTCCTGGATGGAGGTATTTTCCATTGAGATCGCACTGCCAGATTTCGATCCTGTGTCCTGACCGAGGGGTACCTTTTCTGTCGGTTATGCGACCCCTCAGCGTGATCACTTCGCCGCCGGCTTCTTCCACGAGCCCCATGACCTTGACCAGATCGTTGTCTACATCTGGCATCCGCATGGAAGGCGTCGGATAGAATGGCCCTTCGGTGGCGCGGGGCGTCATTCCTGCTGCGTCAGCCCGACGCCGAAAGAAGACCTCTCCGGCAAGAGTGGCCAATCCGGTCAAAAGGTTGCGACGCGTGGATTTACTGGCTTTCATATCTGGCTCCTCTCGGATGATGGCAATCAGTATGCCGCCTCCTGTCTCTTCAGAACATACCGTTCCCGTGGGCGAAGTCCTCGGCGGCCGGAATCTCTTGTACGATATCCCAATGCTCCACGATCTTGCCTTCGTCATCGTGGCGCACAATCTCGATCACCGCATTGCCCCAATCGGCATATTCCACCAGCGCCATGGTCAGATCACCGTCAGAGATTGTCTGATGTACGGTGACATTGCCAAGTGTGCCGTCACTATCCTTGAAAAAGCCAAAGATGGGTTCGGTTCCGTTAGGGACTCTCGGGTTATGCTGAACGTACTCCGCACCGAAGAGTCGTTTCAGAGTTTCGATGTCCCCGGCGATCCCACGGTCAAAGAACTCAATCGCGTTCACCGTATTGCGCGCAAGATCCATGTTTGAGACGTATTTGTCCACATCTCCGCCGCCGTCGATCATCGAATTACCGTTGGCGGTTTCGGATTGGGGAACTTCGGTTTGGGTCGTGTCCCAGTGTTCGATGATCTGGCCGTTCTCAAAACGGAAGATGTCTCCAACGATGGCGGTCTCATTACCAATACTCACTCGTGCCTGAACGCCGACAAGATCACCCTGCGCCAGAACACGCGCAATTTCCCGCTGTGGTTTCATGCCGTTTTCTTTCATCGAGATCACGCTTGCCCGGATACCTTCACGCTCATCGGCTATGGACGGTGAATGCTGAATGTAGTCTGGGTGAAAAAGTTCATCGATCAATTCAACATTCTGAGCATCGAACATCTCAGTCAGGGCGCGAAGTGCCGCCGCCTTGTTTTCATTCTCGCCGGCAAAAGCGGGAACGCTCACGGCGAATAACATTGCTGATGCCACCATTAGATATTTCATGAGTTGCCTCCTAAGCAGCCAGATGGGGGACGTCTGTCAGCGTTTTGTAGAAATCCGACAGATTGATGATTTTGGATGTTTCAGCATGGAACCGCACCGTCAGCTCGCCTTGCGCTAAAACCTTCAATTGTTGCAGAGAACCTAGTGACCACATAACGTCACCTAAAGAGACAGTTTGTGGAATGACTGTCAGCTAAAAGGTGACGTTTGAAGAATGTGAACTTCAACAGGATCAGCTATTTTGTCGCCGTGGTGGATGCGGGTACGATCACCGGCGCAGCAAAAGCATTGAACATAAGCAAAGCCGTTGTCAGCAAGCAAATTCTGACCCTGGAAGAAGAGCTGGGCACGGCCCTTTTGCATCGCAACACGCGCCACATGCACCCAACAGATGCGGGACTTCGGTTTTATGAACAAGCCAAGGCAGCGCTAAACCAAGCCGAAGAAGCCTATGCGGAGGTCCAGTCTGGTAAAGCGATCCCCGAAGGACATTTTCGAATAACAGCGCCAGTGGATTACGGCACACTGCATCTCGCCCCGCTTTTGGCGAAATTTGTTCAGGGTAACGCAGGCGTCACGATTGATCTTCACCTCAGCGATGATCGACTTGACCCGGTTGAACACCATTTTGATCTTGGCTTCCGTGTCGGATGGCCGAGCGACTCATCAAATCAAATGCGCAAAGTCGGGACGTTCGAGGAATGGGTGGTTGCGTCACCCGGACTGGCCCAAAGTGTCACTGAGCCAAATCACCTGACTGGGCAATCTTTCGTCACCAACGCCGCCCTCAAAAATGCGACCACGTGGCAGTTTTCGAAAGGTAGCGAGGTTCAAGACATTACCGTCACTTCGTCTTTCAAACTCAATGCATCGCCCGCGATAAGCAGAGCCATCGCCGCTGGAGCGTGTTTTTCGGTATTGCCGGATTTTCTTGTCTATGACGATATCGCCGCGGGCCGACTGGTCCGCTTGCTGCCTGAATGGTCGCTCCGCGCAGGCGGTATTTATGCGATGACGCCCCCAACAAAGCATAAGCCGCTGGCCATACGGGCCATCATCGAAGTGATTGCGTCTTATCATCAGGTGGGTATGAGACAGACCTCTGGGTAAAAGTTCTCAGCAGTTGCAGACCTTGAGGTGATTGCCTTCAACGACGGGTTTGGTTGCGCAATCTGTATGTTCGCGTACCCTCTTTTTTGCAACTACGGTGAATGGTCGGTTTGGGGAGGCCGCACCACAGCTTTGGAGACGGCGATGATTGTCTTCTTTGGGCCGCTCGTGTGATCCGTCAATTGTGGGGTAGGGGGCAATTCTGCGCTGACTCTGAAGTCCGTTGTGAGCCCAATGAAGAACAAATTAAACTCTACCTCATTGCTTCAAATGCTCCACAAACATTTTCACCAACCGCCTTTTGCTCGAAGCTTTTGGTGAAAGACAGACATAACTTTTCTCCATCTTGAGCATTTCACTTACAGGCTCAATCAGAGCCTTGCTCTTTAGGTCGGGAAGCGCCAAGCGACGGGGAACCAAGGCAATACCATGTCCCGAGCGGGCGAGCGCCAATGCAATCGATGTGGAATTTACAGTATATCCAGAACGCGCGAAGTTCTTGTGAGAAAAGGCTCGCGGAGGCAACAACTTCTCCCAGGTTGGCTCGCTCATGAATTCTGGACCCCAGTCGTTGTGGATTAGTAGGTCATCGGAAACCCAACAATTGGTGCGATCATGCTTGAATGCACTTCGCTACCCCCTTTCGCAGCGGACATTCATGCTCACACTGGCTTACCGGTCTACGACTTCATTGCTTGCGAAGAATGGATGCAGCGAGCGGTCGTGCCAAAGCGTTACATGGGCCACATTTGAATGCCACACGACGCACCTGTGATCTTTGATCAGGTCAACATTATCTCTCAGAGCAAATCCCCACTTTGCCCGTATTGTGTGAATTCGAGCAGTTCCTGATCTTGCGCGCGCAGCGAATGGCGGCAATGCGGGCTGCGACCGCAGCATTGGGAAAGTGTGCTGAGAGTCCGCTAAGGGCCGAGTTGAGCTTCTTTTCGCGTCATCGGCACTTAATGACAGCGTGCGGATGACGACCGCGAAGAGCCCATCTACCCAATGCTACACCGGCATGGAATGCCAGCTTTCCGACACCTAGGCCGGGCGCAAGTTTTTCCTGAAGCCGCGATGTGCTCCGGTGTATCCCGCTCTTTCGTAAAACCGATGTGCGCCATCCCGGCTGCCGTGCACGAAGAGTTCGAGGAGGTCGCACCCGAGGTCCGTTGCCATAGCCTCAGCATAGGCAAGAAGTTGTCTTCCCACCCCCTGGCCTCTATTGGATTGGGCGACGCGCAGGTCTTCTACCAATGCACGCTTTACACCTTGGTATGACAATCCCGGAATTACGGTGAGCTGCAAAGAACCAATCACTGTATCTTCGAGTGTTGCGACAAGCACTTGGCTATTCGGGTCGCGTTCGATCTGTTCAAAGGCAGAAAGGTAGGTGTTTGCCTGATCTTGCGAGATAGTTTCACGTTGACGACCCTGCTCGTCATCCCAGAGCATATGCACGATAGCCGGTACATCAGCGGTTTGCGCATGTCGCAGTGCTATTGCGCCTGAAGGTTTGGGCTGGCTGGTTTTCATGTTCAGACTGCACCATAAAGAGTTTGTAACATCAATGAATTATAGGAGCCTTGAGGTCGAGTGACCGCTTCGACTCCGAAAAGCCGATGCTGCGGACTGTGCGGAGGTCAGTTTAGTATGCGCAGGGCTTCACACAGTGAATGACAGCAATTGATGCTCGGATACGAAACCAGCTTTCTCAAGGGTGGCTTTCGACGCAGTGTTGCTTGCCCCACATCCGCAGATCGGGCGTAAACCCGCGCTCTCAACTCTGTTGGCAATTTCGCTAACAATGTGGGTTCCCAGCCCTCTGCGCCGTAAGCTTGGAGCGACCATCATGCCGACATCGACAGCGTCGCTATCTTCAATAAAGCGGTTTGACACGCCACAACCAGTAATCTCTCCGTCTACTCTAACTGTCCAAAGCTTGCCGGTTTCTGCGAGACTGGTGATTTCGGCTTGTCTTGCAAAGAAATCATCATTGACTTCCCAAAGCGGGTCCACGTCGACTGGTGTGGCAGCGCTCATCTCAACGTTATGAAATGCTGTGCGAGTGCGTGTTTCGCGTTTTCTGAAAAGAAATCCTCCCACAGAGGCAATCCACCCAAGCTCCTTACAAGACCGCACCAAGTCAAGGTCGTAAGACTTGACCAGCGCCGTCGAGTAACCGTCTTGGTCGTGGAGATGAAGCAGCAGGCTCGTTGAGTTCTTAGGATTAGGACTGAAGAACTCGACCAAGGTCTTTCCATGTGTGACGGCATATGATCCATCGTCATGCGTCCAAAACTGTCCCAAACCAACCAGCTCTTCTAAGAAAAATTCCTGCGGTTCTTCGAGAGACTCGAGGTATTGTTGCCTCAACTGCAGTGACGGATCGGGGGAACGAGTGAATCCTGACATGTACGCTACAGTAAACGACTGCGTATCAAACCAACACCGGACATTGGCGCAGCCGCAGCAAATTGGCGCGCTGTCCCGCAGTTCGTGAGTTCGACTGAAACTTTTTTGCACGTGCAGCGAATGGCCAGTTTGAGGAAGCCGCACTGCAGCGATCAAAACAATTCTCAAGGTCCGGTTTGGGCCGATTCAGTACGGCAACTTGTGTGGTCACAGGTGATGCCGCACTGCACCCGAGGTCACCCTGTCGTTTGATGATCGGGGTAGGCAAATCTTGGGGTGACGAATGACGGCTCTCGATGCTGATGCGAGCATCGCGAGCGGGTTTGTGAGGATAGACAATCAAAACCGATGAAAATAGCCATTAGGTTTTGTTTCAGGGCTATGCCGCCACCCATCCGCTTCGCCTGGCGGATAGCTTGCCGAGGGAATTGGCCTAACGTCTACCGAGGATCTTGACCCCAAAATTGGGTTCTCGCCCCCCACGAAACCGATATGCGCTGTGCGGATTTGAGGTAAATCCACAAGACGATCAGGTTTTCTACAAGTACCTTCACTAAATCGGTGGCGGTATTTATCACACGCTTCTGAAGGTAGGATTGTGCACGATTTGAAAACAGTAGACAAACGCGCGCCGGATGGTGTGGAGTCGTAATAGTTAATTGAATGAGCCTATTATGACCGAAGACGCTCCACAACCTAGCTGGCAAGTGCATCCTCTTTTTGTAGTAGCGGGAATTGGCTTTGTCGTCCTTGCAAGCTTTGTGATCTATCTTGATGCCAATGCAGAAGAGCCGCCTCTCAGTGAGGAGGCGTTGGTGGAAGCCAAGGCCAACATGTGGGAAGTAACTGAAGAAGATGTTGTTTCGGCGTCAAGGCCCAAACCGCCAAAACCACCACGCTCGACCGAGGCAATAGCCAATAGCTTTGTCGTCGAGGCGCCAGATCTCGTTAAGTTAGGCTGGGGCTGGAGCCAACCTCGGGCTGAGGCCATCCCCACCGTGTGTGTGGAATTTGAAGAGACGGCACCGGATGACGCCCAGGAATCGACAATCAAGATCTCTGAAATACGCGACAGCTACGCACTGAATAAGGAGATGAATATATCCGCGTCGGTGTCGGTCAAATCAGTCTCGGCATCAGGCAGTGGCAAGGCGTCATTTGCAAAGAAAACGAATATATCATCCTCGTCTGTGACCTATCTGGTCAGTGCGGAAGTCTTGAATGCCGCCCGCATCGCGGGGCCAGTAGCGCACAAAGATGGTGGGCTTGCTGCTGTTCGCCTGACACCTGCAGCTGAGCGTTTGGCGAAACAGGACCTTGAGGCCTTTCAAGAAGTTTGTGGCGAAGGATATGTGGCGGCCCGGATGACAGGTGCACGTGCCTACATGGTGGCGTCAACTAAAACTTCCTCTAAGTCGGATCGTGAAAAGGTGCGTAGTTCCGTCAAAGGCAGTGGCTGGGGCGTGAAGGTTTCAGCAGCTGCAAAGGGCACGACAGCAACCAGCAGCGATCGATTTGAACGCTCGATGACCTACTATCAACAGGGCGGGTCCTTTCTGGTGCGCGATGACAAAGGCAATCTTGTGCCAGCGGTCATAGCGTCTCATCCTCAATCCGAAGCGGCGGCGGTTCCTGTTAAAGAAGAAGATGAACCATCAAATCCACAGCCATCGGATGCAGGGAAAAATCCGATCGAGTTTGACCCATCCGAGCTGCCTGAAAACGTCGATCAGGCGATTGCGCGGATCAAGCGCTTGGCCGAAGCAGCAGCACGTGCAGGAAAGACCTTTGAAGTGCGTATTGTGCCGTATCAGGTGCTCGAAAATTTCCCGCGAGGGCGCAACCTCTTGGCAGAGGAAGACGAGCTGGATGAAATCTCGGCATTATGGGGCGCCTACGCTACAATTTATAATGATCTAAAAGCCATTCTCGAAACGCCCGAGGATTACAAAGTGCCGGTCAAGACGTGTTCGGTCGTTAACCTGGCGGGAGACGCAAAGCCGCCTGTGGTCGCGGGTGATCTTGATAGGGCTCAAATCGAGTGCAGTATGTCGTTCATGCCACTTTCGGACGATAATGATTTGCCACTTGAAATGGTGGAACAGTTTCAGGACATGGCGTTAATTGCGCGTGGTCAAATCGAAGCTGCAGCTGGTGCTTGTTTGGACAGCGAAGAGCTTTGCACGTTCGATGCAACTCTGGTTCGCTCGCCTTATTCCGTACGAGCTGGGATGCCATTGTTTGTTCCGTCCGATGCAACTTCAACTGCTAAAAAAGATGACCTGGCCTCAGATCACATGGCGATTCACCTGCGCGAACCAAGTCAGGGAAGATGCGCCTATGGCGCGCGTACCCCTGGCTGTATCTCCAATGCAGAAATGCGGCGTTGGGCGATGCGGACCGGGTTGAAATCTGCGGTCGTTTCTGATCCCAAAACCGCACGACAGCGCATCAAAATAGCCTGTGCAGGCAGGACAGACACCGTGGTGTATTTGGGGGAAGCAAACGATCCTCGTGCACCAACAGTTTGGTTTTCGCCCCATGTAATATTGAGTGAGGATGATAAAGCCATTTGCGAGCCATCTTGATCAGTTGACAAAGATAGAATCGGATACAGGTCCAATCCGATGGCGTACAACGCAAGGTGGCTGGAATAAGACGTCATGTCCGTCGTCAGGGATTCTGGGACAGATGGCCGCGTGAGCTAAGAGAGAATCTGGCGCATCTGGTTGGTTTGATTATGCGGCGGATTTGCGGTGAAGCAAGCGCCGGGTTTCGATGGTCTTTCGTTTGATCCTTTCTCGTTGTTTTAGAATGGTCTGCCCGTGTCCGAAGTAGACATCAGCGGGCGTGAGGTTTGTTAGCTTTTGTGGTAGCGCCGGTGATTGTAGTGATCGACGAAAGCTTCGATCTGCTGCTGAAGGTCACCGGGCAGATAGTAGTTTTCCAATAAGATGCGGTTCTTGAGAGGGTTCTGTTGCAAACTTTCGGCCATTGACGCTTTCGGAGTTAGCGAGTGAATAACTGTCGGTCGTATCAAGTCGAAAGCCAGTTCATGATTTCCTTCAAGGGTGCACAGTATCCGAAGGATGTGATCCTATTCGCAGTGTTCTTCTATGTTCGATACGGCGTTTCCTATCGCGATCTGGAAGAGATCATGGCAGAGCGAGGTGTTTCCGTCGATCACACCACGCTGAACCGCTGGGTTACACGATACTCATGCGCAATTGCTGACATAGCACGCCGCCGCAAAGGCCCATGCGACCGCTCTTGGCGAATGGATGAGACTTATGTCAAGGTAAAGGGATCATGGGTTTACCTCTATCGAGCCGTCGACAAACATGGCAAAACTCTCGATTTCATGCTTTCACAACGTCGAAACAAACCGGCCGCGACAAAATTCTTCGCCCGTATGTTGGAGATCAATGGTCTACCGCGAAAAATCGTCATCGACAAAAGCGGAGCCAACACAGCTGGTATCAAGGACGTAAACAAGATGCTCAAAGGTTTTGGTTGCCCACTCCCGATCGAGATGGTGAGGCAGAAATACCTAAATAACATCGTGGAACAAGATCACAGGTTCATCAAGAGACGAACCCGCCCGATGCTTGGCTTCAAGTCCTTTGAATCTGCATCTGCAACTCTTTCTGGTATCGAAGTCGTGCACATGATCCGCAAAGGTCAATTCACGCCCGGTCTCTGTCCATTTCTACAGTTTGCAGAACTGGCCGCCTAACCCATCGGCACAAAAGCATGATTCCGAACAACCGCAAACTTTGCAACGGAACTTTCAGTCGGACCCCAAGGCGACTCCCAGAACGCTTCAGCTCGGGCCTGCACCCGCGCGCGAGTGTTGGTCGGAAGGAACAAGTATGGGCCAGGCGGCAGCGTTTAGCGCATCCCAGTGGTCCGCCGGCACTGCGATGCCCAGTTCCAGCGCGTCGTTGTAGTTGACCGCAAGCTGCGCCGCCGAAACCTCAAGCCGCTTCATCCCTGGTTGTTCCGCCTGACGGGTCACCGCATCCGCCAGCAGGGCAGGCTGGGTGGTGCACATGATGGTGACGGTTGAACATTCCTTGGCCACGTCGGTCTTTTCCACGCGCCAGTAATGCGGAAAGATCGCCCCGCTTTCAAAACTAGCACCGTGTGATCCGGTCTGATCCGTCCAGTAGGCGGATATGAAGATGCCTTGTTGAGCCACCAGCGACAGGCTGCGCAGGATCAGGTCGGGGTACCGGCAACTGGACAGCTCGACGATGGCAAAGCCTGCTTTTTGTGCCTTGGAAAAAGCCAGATGCGCGGCCAGTGAGCCATGTTCGCAAACATCCGCCCCACCTGCGTCGATGACAGCGATATCATCGTTCTCAAAAACCAAGCGCGGTGTCGCGCCGCCCTTTGGGCCGACGGGTGGCAGGGCTATGCGGTCGAAGCCACCCAAGCCGCACATATGAGACCAGGTGACCAGCTGTGCTGCGTCTTCATAGTCGCCGATATGGTGACCCGCGCCCTCATAGGCGCGCGACAGGGCCGCGATCATTTCGTTACGGGATACTCTCATGCCCGGGCCTCCTTCATCTCGGGTTTCAGTGGCAGGAACCAGCTTTCATATGTCTGGCCGATATCATCGATCAGAGGCGCGCCCTGATACATGGTGTTTCGTACCCAGAGCTTGGAACGCGGATCGAATTTGCCCACGCCGAAGAATGCGAGCTTGCAGCGCAACAGGTCCATCGGACGCACGTTGCGATCCGCCAGGTTGGCCCGAATCTCCGCGTATTTGTGTCGTGACATCGTCTGAATGCGCCGGACGATGCTCTTCATTGCAGGACGGCGCAGCAAGAAATGAACCACATCGCTGTTCGGTTGCTCCGCGAGATCCTCGACCAGCAGATCATAACACTCGCGAACACGCCGCCCGATCGGCAATGGCATTTGCTTTTCGATCCCCGGATCCGCCCCGGCGAAGCCTAGCCGCGGTTCCAGCTTTTCCTCAGAGCGATACCAGAAGGCGTCTGAGTTGCTCGGGTCGGAAAAATCGATCTCCAGAGCCCAATCGTAGCGAGTTTCGATTACTTGTCGCAACTCATCTGTGGTCATTGCCGAGTCGACTACCGTGTTGGGAATGACGGCAAAACTATCTTCCAGATCGTTCACCAACTCGGGATGAATTTCCAGACAGATGGCATGGATCAATTCCTGCGTCTCAAAGCTCCAGACGTCATGGGCATGATCCGACAGGACCGACCAGGTCTCTAGCGTGTCGCCCAGATCCGAAAGCCGTGTGTCCACCTCGTCGAGTTCCTCAATCAGTACACGATTGCGCTCAATCTGCTCGGCGTCACTTGTGACGCTTTCGGCGAAGTGCTGTTTGGCTTTTTGGATGAGCTCATGAAACAGGTTGATGCGCCATTCGGTCGGCGCGGCCTTGTGCAGAACCTGAGCAAGTGCGGTCTCCCGCATTTCTACCCATTGACTGAACAACTCACCGTGGTTCACCAAATAAGGGGCCATGCCCAGACCCGTAGAGTTACCGATCCCAAAAAAACGTTTCAGACGATCATCAAGCGTCACGGCGGTTTTGGGAGCGCCCGCTTTGGCAATATGGTCGACCTGATCCAGGCTGAATTGCCGCAACATGTAGCAAATGAACATTTCCGGCGCGAAGGGGCGGTTGAAATCGGTAAATTTGCTGCGCACCTTGTTCCAGTCCGCCATGCCCAGCTTGCCGCTGCCATAGACTGCCGTGGTGCGATAGAGGTACCCGACCTGGGCAATCCGATCGGCATCCGGCTGACGACCGGCGCTGAGTTCTTCCAGCACGTAGTTGAAGAGCCGCGAACTGCGGTTGGCACGCGATAGGCTGAAAACCCGTGCATCAACCCGCCCGGCTTCCTGTTTGGGCACATTTCGGCGCAGATCTTCCAGCCAGAGTTTATCCACTTCGCCTTCACACAGCGCCATGGTCAGATCCCAGCTCGTTGCGATCACCCGGTCATTGCGTTCTTCGTTCGATAGCGGATTGGAAAACAGCACAAAGCTGAAAATATCATTCGGCGTTTCAATCCTGTAGATTGCGGTGCCATACCCGTCAGTGTCGAGGTCGAATCGCGACCGTTCGATGGTCCACTCTTCCTTCATGATCCGTCGAACAAGCGTGCGCATGAAGCTGAGGGTCGAGGAATGCAATGACCCAAGCCTGGCAAGGTCCATGACTTCGGCTTCGGGCCGCATTCTATCCGATATAGCTGTGAGCATGTTGTGCCCTCCTTGGCTAATGGCGCGTTCACCAACTGCTTCACGCAGAGGGAGGGCAAAGTAAAATTTGAAGAATCGAACGGCTTATTGGAAAAACAAATATATCAAGATAAAGACGTAGCTGATTTCACCGTATGGTTTGGAAACATTGAAGAAATTTCATGATATTGGCCCAGCAGAAATTCTGTGAATTTATCGGCGGCAGAGGAAAGCGGGCGATTTTTCGGGATGATCAACTGCAGTTCCCGATACAGCTCCGGCTCAGAAAGGCTCCGGTAAACCAGCGATGGATTTAGATAATCCGGGGCGGCCAATGCGGGCAGGGCAGAAACCGCTTCGCCGCCTTCGATGATACCGACCAATGCCGCAATCGTGAGCACGGTGAAATCGGGCGATAGAACACAAGTTGGCAAGCCCTCAACACCCTTGGTCAAGCGGCTGGTTCCGGTATCTGGCGCCATGCCGACAAAGGACAAGTCCGTCAAGTCGGACCAGGTCAAAGGGCTTTTGCGTCGCGCCAGTTTGTGATCGCCTCGGCAGATCAGCCCCATCTGATCCCGCAAGAATGGCTGGTAGTTGAGCTCGGTATTGTCAGACCAACTGTTGGAAATCCCGAAATCCGCGTCCCCGTTCAGAACCTGTGCTTCGACGCCGCGCCCGTTATCGTCCTGCATGTGGATTTTCACGTTGGGCGCCAGCGCAGAATAGCTGCGTATGGCTTGCGGCAAGATCCGAATGGCGATAGACGGCAGTACCGCGACAGTGACACGGTTTTTCTGCTTTTCCGCGCTTGTGCGGGTTGAAAGGATGGCGCTTTCCACATCCGCCAGTATCTTTTCCGCTCTCGGGAGAAACTCTTGCCCCAGAGGTGTCAAAGAAACGGATCGGGTTGTCCTGGAAAGCAACGGGACCCCAACGATCTCTTCAAACTGCTGAATGCTCAGTGAAAGGGCAGGTTGTGAAATTGCAAGTTCCTGTGCTGCGCCGCTAAAGGACCCGCAATTGGCGACGCTGACAAAAGCGCGGAATTGCTTAAGTGAAAGGTTGCGGGCGATCTTATTGTCCATGTTGTCACCATACCTGTCTTGGGATTCACGTTGAACAGGACAAAACGCCTAGGGGCTAGGGTTCACCCAATTGATTAGAGTTTCTGTACGATTGTTTTGTCCAGATTTCCCATCGTCATCTGCTCCAAATTGCTGCACATCGCACGAATGTCTGCTTTGGGGAGGTGGTTAGACTAAATTTTGGAAGGCGCGAACGGCGGCATTGGGTCGTTCGGATCCATCAATGCGAATGCCTTCTTCGAGGATATTCCGAACCGCCTCATCTGATGGCCCGCTTTAAAAGCAGCATGGTGTCCTTTATCTCAACATCGGCACTTTCGCCGAAAGTTGTGGAATACTACTATTTGCCATCCTGTCCTCGCAGACATGCGTTGTCCGAAATGCACGAGCGGGAGGCGACAGCAGCTCACGGGTGACAGCGCCCACGGAATCAGGCAGCGGATTTTGCGGGAATCGGCAGTTAATGCTACCATTGCCTTGTTGGCAGGATAGCCGATGGGTTTCTCCGGCCATCGCGCATCGTTATACTATTTCGCAACAAATACTTTTTCAGCCGTTCGGCCGGGCGATCCGGGGCCTCTGGGCCAGCGTTTCAGGATGCTATTGAACGGAGGCAGACATGCCGGAAACTGTATTTGAACGCGCGCCAGACGGCGCAATCATCGGACTTCAGCATCGTGGCGACCCCCTTGCGGGGCGCGCAAAGGGAAGCAGCGCACTGGATGTGGCGCAGGCTTATGCGGCCGAAGTCGCAGGCCACTACCGGATTTCGCCCAATCTTCTTGATCGGCTGGGTGAGCCTGTTGCGGGCAAGTTCGATCGCGAGGAGGGCAGCAAGCTTCGGCTGGAAGAAGCCAAGGCGGTCCAATCCTTTCTGATCTTCACCTTCCGTCAAACCCTTCACGGTATTCCCGTCTGGGAGCGCGGTCTGACACTGCGTATGGCTGGCGACGACAATATAGTCACCGGATCGTCTTCGAGCATCGTTTCCGACATCGACCCCGGCAAGGTCTCTACCCCGCCGGCAGGCCGTGAAAAGCAAGCTGGCACGGTCCTGCGCGAAGCCGCGAAAGGCGCGAAGTTCACGAAATTCAAGGTCAACGACATCCGTGATTTCGTCTATCGCTACGACGCTAAACATCGCCTGCCACACAAAGAACCGGGCGAAGTCGAAGGCGCCGAGTTGACCCCATTACCAGACATCGGTCGGATGCCAAAAGACATCAAGGACGGCGACTGGCGTTTCGCTAGCCTTGTCCATTTCGGCTGCAAACTTCCCGACTATGGCGAACTGAACTGGCGGGCGCTGGTCGACTGGCGGACCGGCGCGGTGCTATACATCCGACCGCTGGTAGGTTGTGTCTCGGGCTATGTCTTCACCGACGACCCGATATCGCTTTCGGGGGATTCTCAGCTTGATCCAACGGCGCCGGTCGCTCTTTTGAACGCCCAACGCGAACTGGTAACGCTGGAACGGTTGATCCTGCCGGGCGGCGGCGCGCCAGTGGAGCTAAACGGCGAACTTGTGGCAGTGCGTGACCTCGATACGCCGAACATCGCCCCGCCGACCGAAAATAATGGTGCCGCATCGGTCTTTGACTATGCCGCCGACACCGACGATTTCGCGGGCGTCTGTGCTTATTACAACCATGATTTCCTGTATCGTTTCGTCCAGTCGTTGGGCTTTGATCTGCCCAGCTATTTCGACGGGGTAACTTTTCCAGTGGATGTGGATCACCGCTGGTTCAACCCCATTGCAGGGCCGGTGAATGCCCAGGCACCCGGCAATGGCCTGGGTAACGGCGTGCTGCGATTCCGCTACGCACTTGCCGCCAATGGGTCCACAGTGGGCATGGCCACTGATTCACGAGTATCGGCACATGAGTTTGGGCACGCGGTGCTGTGGGATCATCTCAGTTCACCCAACTTCGGCTTTTGCCATGGTTTCGGCGACGCGCTGGCAGCAATACTCTACGATCCAGAGGGCATCGCGCCGGACCGTTTCCGTACCTTTCCTTTCAGCAACCTGATCACGCGGCGATGGGACCGGTCAGTCGCTTCGGGCTGGGGCTGGGGCGGCACGATGGACGTAGGCGGGTATCTGTCCACCGAGATCAACGCCACCACGCTGGGCCGGATCTACCGATCGCTGGGCGGCGATTCTCTGGATCTGGACGAAAGGATCCACGCCAGCCGGTACACAGTATACCTAATCCTGCAGGCAGTTCCGCTTTTGGCGGGGATCGTGCCCAACACGGTAACAGGGTTTTCCAGTGCCTTACAGGAATCTGATCGCAACACTGCCAATTTCGACGGTGCAGCCGGAGGTTGGGCACACAAGGTGGTGCGTTGGGGCTTCGAGAAGCAGGCGCTTTACAACGGAACTCCACCTGATGTGGACGTCTTCATTGATGACGGACGGCTGGGTGAATACCCTTGGCACCAGCAAGACGACGACGCCCCTGGTATCTGGAACCGGCACCGCCCAGATGGAGGCGCCAGCCACGAAACACCGCGCTGCTGCGTCGAGAATTACCTCTATGTCAGGATCGGCAATCGAGGCGATTATCCAGCCGAAGCAGTCACGTTGTCACTGGCCCACGCAACGGAGGACAAGGGCGCCACGTGGCCGGATGACTGGAACCCGCTGGTAGTGGGAGAACCCATCGGCCAGCCAGTGCATTGCGGTGACGAAGTGATCGTCGGCCCGATTCCATGGTGCCCCATGGACCTGTGCGAGGAACATATCCTTGCCAGCGTGGACACGCCGGACGACCGCAGCAATGTCGAGACGATTGCAAGCAGTCTGCCCGTAGCGCGGTTGGCGCTTGGTGACAACAACGTCGCCCTTCGCCGAATGGAGGTAAACCGCGCCGAAGATGACACCCCTTGCTGCGAGGAGGAAGAACCGAAGATGACCTATCGTTATGCAGTCAAGTTCGTCTGCGGCTGTTCCAAGGGCCGCATTTTGTCCCAGGGCCGTTATCACACGGCAATCAACATCGGCAACGGCAGCGGAGAACCGGTGCGTTTCCGCAAACGGGTGTCCTCTGCCTTGCCAAACGAGAAACCGGGCAATGTCTCTGCCAGGACGAAAAACAAACTCGGACCTTGGGAATCGATGGAGATAGATTGCGAGGACGTGGCGCGACATCTGCGGGTGGCCGAGTGCTGTTTCCTGAAGGGGTTCGTCTTTATTGACAGTGAAATGCCGCTGGACGTGGTCGCTGTCTATACTGCAGCGCATGGTGAAGGCGAAGTGGAAACCATCGATGTCGAACCGGTCGTGCCTCGGCTGATCAAACAGATGCCGCCCCCGCCTCCTCCTCCACCGCCTCCGGAAACGGAAGAGAAGCCAGATCTGATCCCGGTGCAGCCCTTCCGGCCCGGCCCGCCACCTTTCCCGGCTTGGTATTGTGAGGAACCGCGCAAGTTGAGGATCATTGTGCGCAACATCGGCGCAGGGGCCGCTGGACCTTCGACCACGCGGGTCGATTTCTTTCAGAGCGGCGTGGTGGTCGATCTGCCAACGCCAGCGCTGGCTCCAAACGGCGGTGAAACCACCCTGTCGCTCGTGTTCCCGGACGAGGTCAAGGGTGGCGAGCAGATTCCCTTCAAGATCACCGTTAATGCCAATCCGGCCGATGGTGTGACGGAGACAGATACCATCAATAACAGCGACTCCTCCTCCTGCGGCCTGGCCAGCTAGGACGCGTCGCGGGTAGCCCGGGCCTGTATCGGCCCGGGCTGCGCGGCCACGAATTTTCAGTCGTACAACTCCATTGCGTTCAAGGTATAAGTCTCGTTCGTGGGGTAGCTTTCGCGCTTACGGCGAACGAATGGTTTGACGGGTCGCAGCGCAGCGACCGAGTGTGGTGGTCAACAGCAGGTTTGGGCCGTAGGCATCAGGGTGATAGGTGCTGTGCCAAAAACCCTTCGAGGGCTGCCCAGTATTCTGCGCTGTCACCACTGTCCAATGCAGATGAACCATGACGCCCGGACCCATTTGGGATAAATCCGATAACAGGGCTTGTGATCATCGCTTGTAGTGGTGTCCATAGCCCAGTTTCATTGCGGGCAGCGGTCAAAAAGACCGGCACTGCGATCTTGCCAACCTCGCGCGCGACGTAATCACCAGACCCGTAATATTCACCCGGTGAAAACGACATGACTGCATCGGCAAAGTTACGGTCTTTTGCCGCCAACACCAGTACCAGCCCTGCGGAGTAAGATGACCCCAGAACGCCAACCTTTTGCGCGCCTGCGGTTTCCCGTGCCCATTCTGAGGCGACGACCAAATCTGGGATTGCGTCAACGAATTCTATGCCGCCCCCGGCCGTCGCAACCGTTTCATTCTGCACGCCATTAAATTGACCACCCGAGCGTTGATCCACTGCAAGCGTGGCGTAGCCAAGGCCATTCAATCTTTCGGCGATATTCAGGTACTCGCCTCGGCTGGCACCCGCCATGTGATAGAGATCGATGACTGTTTTCGCATTGGCATCAGGCGTCTTGAAATCAGCGGTAACGACAACACCGTCAGACGCTTGAAACCGAACGATCTCTGCTTGTGCAGGAATGCAAAGCAATAGCGCGACGGTCAGTGGAGTCAGCAAAAATTTCATAGGGAGGCCTTTCAAGTTTGCAGCTGAGCGTAACGAGCCCCTCCGCAGCTTGAGAATAACGATTTTGAGAGACCTGGGGAACTGCCTGGACGAGTTCCCCGATCCATGAATGTCTCCTTCGGGCCGGCCAAGTCGCAGCCTGGGGCATTTATGTCTCGTTGGCTGCGCTGAAGTTGAATGTCCGCTCCTATGCGCAGATTCTTACCGGAACCAGTCAAGTTCCAGCCGTGCGATGCCAGTGATTTGAGGCAACGTAGTGGTGTACGGATGCCGGTGTTTTCGTTTCTTTGATCCGCATTGAGACACGCATGTTGAGAACTTTGAACCCAGGATATATTTTGACCTGATTGCGAACGAAGGGAATTGTTCATGAACAGGACTACTGCACTAGCGTTTTTAGCGTTCCTCTCGGCAACCTCGGCATTCGCAACTGTTGAGTTGTATTGCGAAGACCCTGATGGATCAGGCGCAGTTGTTGGTGTCGGATTGGGAACGGTTCCTGGTCTCGCAGTCGTGAGTGCGACCATTCACGCAGGCGGCAAACACTGGAGCCTAACAGAAGTTGATGGTGCGATACCAATCATCGTGGCGCAGGGGGCAGATGTCGATATGCGCACTGTAATCGACTTCGCCGATCCCGAATACAGCCGGATCGTTGCCTCGGTTCGATTGATAACAGCCGTCGAAGGTGACGAATCCGTCACAGTGGGCACGCTCACGATACCAGAAATCGGTGTCTTCCCGCTGGTTTGCGAAGGGCCGTAGCGGTCCGATGTCGCGCAATGTATGGAGGTCAACTCGGAGGAAGCGGCCACCCCAAATTCTGCTTTGCTCGAATGTCTGAAATGGGCTGGGAATGAAATTCAGTTTCTGAATTTCGTGCATGGAACCGTCACCTTGTAAAAGGACTTGGCTGTAATTCTGAGGCGTTGTGTTTGTGTCCTACTCAAATACGATGCTGGTGATCTTGGCATCAAAAAATGGATAGACCTCACCCTTAGCAGCGCGGGATATTGTGAAGCTGTGTGGGATCATCATATTGTCAATCTGGCGATAATCTGCGCGGGTGACATGCTCGCCAGAACCATGATACGGCGTATTCAGGTCTCCATCCTGTTCCGTCGACAAAAACGTGATCTGCCCCTCCGAGTTGAAGTGAAATAGCATGTCTGCGGTTAAACCGTCAGCGCGAATAACAGCGCGCGCAGTCATGTCGTCGACTGCCTCCCAGACGACGGGGCCACCGGGCAACAAGGCCTGTGGGTAGAGTGGGCTTTCCAGCAGCCAGCGGCGCAGGGAAATTCGGTTCAACTCATCCGAACCCTGTTCATCGACCACGGTTATTGTAGACATGATCTTGGCCTTCATTTCCATTTCACCTTCGGCGAAAAAGTCATAGGGGCGTGCCCAAACGCCGGGAAAGATCGGGGTCGTCGCTGAAAACATCAATGCGGGGGTTCCAATGGCAATTACCTGCTCAGCGGTCGTGGGTTCAAAGTGCTCCATCAATGGGCGGCGGAAATCACCTTCGGCCTCTAGGCTCACAACGCTGTAGGGGTCGACTGGGCCACGGAAGGTATAATCGAAATAGCGCTGTACAGGGGCAGGAAGCCTTGCAACCTGCAAAGTGTTAATCTGAGGCGCCGGGGTATCTGACGCGATAGCTATCACCCGTTCGCGGAAGGCCAGAATGTCACTTTCGGTTCTGCCGGATTGATACCAGATATAGCTTGCTAGCAAGGTAAGAAGCAGCCCTGCACTGTATCCGACATAGCGTAAAATGTTCATCATCCATCTCCGGTTCATTAGATGTAATCCACGTGAGGTATGCAAATATTGTTCGAATGGTACATATATGTACACTTGTTGACGTAAGCCGTACATACACGTACGATTGAGGTCAAGATAAAACTGAAGGCAGTGATATGAGTGACAAAAAACAGGCCCAGCGACGCAGGCAAATCGAGTCAGCTGCGCTGGAATTGCTGGCCGTAAAGGGATATCGCAAAACCAGCATGCTACAGATTGCAAAGCGCGCGTCGGCGTCAAATCAGACGCTTTATGCGTGGTACGGCAACAAACAGGCCCTGTTCAAAGACATCATTGATCTAAACGGGCGCGCGGTGCGGGGGTTCTTGAAACACGCATTAAATGAACACGAGGATCCGCTTCAAGTACTCAAATCTTTGGGCATTCATTTGTTGCGTTTCACCACCGATAGCAAAGCAATCACCATGAACCGCGCAGCCATCACCGACGCGACCGAGACCAGCGTACTGGCAGAGGCGATTGATAGTGTTGGTCGCAACGAGGTGTTTGCGCTGATATGCTCGCTTATGGATGACCTCGCAAAGAGGGGCACTTTTGGACTGGATCTGGATGCCGAGGACGCAGCGAACAGCTATATCAGCTTGTTGTTTGGCGAGGTTCAAATGCGCCAGGCTCTGGGTGTTATGTTGCCCTTGACCGAGGAAGAAATCCACGAACGGGCAGTGCGGGCATTTGAACTGACTTGTCGGTTGTACAAGAATCCTAACTAGATAATAGCATTCTGTAGGATTGCAGCTCTGATCTGGGAGAGCGTGCATTCACAACACACTGTCAGATGGCAGGTTTGTCCGCAGACTCCCAGTTGGTTGTCGGCTCGATTTTGCGCTCGCAGCGAACGGCCTGTGTGGATAGCTCCTGCATAGCAAGACATTTTTGAAAGTAATTTCGCACTGGTCAGAAGCAGACGTGTGTCCGGCCTGTTTGCGC
>NZ_FNNP01000030.1 GCF_900106805.1 Ruegeria halocynthiae | reverse complement strand
ACCGCAAATCCGCCGCATAATCACATGAACCAGATGAGCCAGACCCTCTCTTAGCTCACGCCGCCATCTGTCCCAAAATCCCTGACGACGGACAGCCCACCACAATTGCACCCTGAGACGCCGGAACAGTCTGCATCGCGAGAGAGATAAAGAACGGAAATCCGAATACGGTGCCCAGGCTGCACCCGATCAATGGGATGAACTGCCTGCCGCGCGGTCGCTCCGGCCGCAGTATCAGCAATACGACCCCGGCCACCAGTGCAGCCACGATTGCCCGCCAGATCGCGATTTGATCCGGTGACAGTCCCTGTACAGCAATGCGCGTCATTGGCAGGGTCAGGCTGAAGGAAAAAACGCCAAGCAGTCCCAGCAAAACACCTTTTCGCACATCAATCATGCGGAATTCAAAGCGGCGGTCCGCTGCCCGAGTTCATATGCCTGCAAATGGGAGAGACAGGTTCTCAAGAGTGGAACGCGCAGGGCATGACGGGCGGCGCGTTCCGAGAGATCGCCCAGAATATGGTCGGCTTCGGTTTCAGCTCCGCTGGAAATGTCTCTGAGCATTGATGCGGTAGATTGCGAGTTGCGATCTGTGAGCTGCTTTCGGTATTCGTCCAGGGCCGCTGGCGCTGGCGAGAACCCTTCTGCGTCGGCGATGCGGGCACATTCACCCAGCAACTGCAGGATCAAATCCTCGCCCTGGGCGGTCGCCAGGATCCTGCCAATGCTCGCCCGCATCAGACATGTCATTCCTGCAAGGGTGCCCAGAAAGACCAACTTGTCCCACATGTCCTGCTTAATGTCGCTCCTCACGCGCAAATCGATTGGAGAGGCTTGCATCTGGCCAATCAACATATCGGCACGCTCATCATTGGCGTCTGGATGCAGCGGTCCAAGGAAGAACCGGTTCAGATTGTTGAAATGGCTGATTGATCCGTCCGACTCCACTTTGACGCCAAGATGGGCGACACCACCCCAGACGGCACAATCGGGGAACCTTGCCTGGATCACCTCGATGTGTCGAACGCCATTCAGAAACGGCACAATGACTGTGGTGTCTGAAACGCATGGGGAAACCGCTTCAAGAGCCGAACTCAGGTCATAGGCCTTGCAGCTCAGGAAAATGAAATCGGCGTCTGGAAGAGCTTTGGCATCGGTTGCCAGATCAGGCAATCCGCTCCAGTTTCCCAACGGGCTTTTCAGGTGCAGCCCTTGTTGTTGCAGATTGATGGCCCGGTTTTGTCGCACCAGCAATCGCGGCGCAAATCCAGCTTCTGACATCCGGGCCGCGAGATAGCCCCCGATACCTCCTGCTCCCAATATCAGTAGGCGCATGTTGATTCTCCTAAAGTAGATGTAATCTACTTTAGGAGACTATCACTTCCCCGCAATAGTTATTTGTTTGCTGCCTGTGCGCCGGTGCCATCAATGACGATAAAGAAAACAGCTTCATCGTTGCCGGTGTTGTGAAAGCTGTGTTCCTGGTTGGCCGGGTAGAACAGGAAATCGCCTGCGCTCAGCTTGTGAATCTCACTGCCTACGGTCACTGCCAACTGTCCCGACTGGACAAAGAGATGTTCTTCAACTCCCGCACGGTGGGATGGAAACGGCTCGGTCGCTTGTCCAGGGGGCAAGGAATTCTGGACAAAATCGACACCCCTGCCGTGATAGAGCGGCGAAAGGGATCGTCTCACAAATCCCGAGCGGGGATCGCGGTATTCCGGCTGATCCTCTGCGCGCACGACAACTGCCGACGATGCCACCCGTCCGCCAATGAGTTGCGAGATCGACGTATCCAGCGCTTCCGCCAGTTTGCCAAGAACCGAGGTTGTCGGTACCGCGTCGCCTCGTTCGATCTTGGAAATCATCGCACGGCTGACACCGGAGGCATCGGCCAGTTTCTGAATTGTCAGACTGCGCTTCTGCCTGTGAGCTTTCAAAGATTGAGAGACTGCTGCTTCTACCATGGTGGCAATTTGCCAATTGTGAATCTCGGGGGCAAGGTTCCATTCGCCCATCTGAGCGCAAGTCTGAAGGGCCACTATGTTGCGATTGAAGGCTCGCTTGTATTCTGTGTCCGCTGCAAGACGCGATACACAGTAGGCCGTGACACATCGAACAACTCCGCCAGATGGCTTTGTCGCAAAATTTGGCGTAGTTCAAAGCTATCGTTTTGACTGGCCGCTATTATCCAGCGAGCTCTGCAAATTGACGGAATCCGCTTGTTGAACGCCCAAGCTGGCCCTTGCGGATCA
>NZ_FNNP01000005.1 GCF_900106805.1 Ruegeria halocynthiae | reverse complement strand
AAACATGACAATCAAAACAATAAAAAACCCTTTGGACAAAACTTGAACAAAACACTCAAACAACAAAATATACACCAAGAACATTCCGAACCGGCCCGCAGGCGCAGATCACTGCGCGCCACGCTTGCCTTGTGTCTGGGCGGATTGCAATTCCTGGCCATCCTTTCGGTGATCCTGTCCACCTTTGTCAGCTCGGAAAACGCGCTGCTGCGGCAATCGCGCAATTCGCTGACCGAAGTCAGCGTCAATGTCATTGGTCAGGTCAAAAGCTTTCTGAACCCGGCCCGGCAAACACTGGATGCCACACGGCGGCTGGCCGAAAATGACGTGTTGGACATCAACAACCCGGCAGCGCTCGAAAGTCATTTTTTCCAGCAGCTGCAGGTCGCGCCGCAACTGGCCGGGATCTATCTGGCGGATGAGTCAGGACGGTTCGTTTATGTCATGCGCACGGAAGAACCGGGGCGGTATCGCACCAAGGTCATCCCGCCATTCCCAATTGGCCGCACAGAACACCACGCAGATTTCCAGTGGCGCAACGATCAGTTTACTCTACTTGAAACCGCCACCACTAAATCCGACAGCTATGAGGCCCGCACCAGACCCTGGTTCCGAATGGTCTCTGACACCAAAGCACCGATCTGGACGGAACCCTATATCTTTTACACGACGCGGCAACCGGGCCTCACCTATGGTGTGCCCATCTTGGACAAGGACGGCAACATTCGCGCCATACTAGGAGTAGATATCCAGATTGACGCCCTGTCAGGCTTCCTGCTGGATATCTGGTCGGACCGGCACGGGGCCGCACTGGTGCTGAACAAAGACGGTGCAGTGCTGGCGCATCCAACCAGGGTTCTGATCCAGAAGGACGCGGATTTCGACAATCCGGAACTGCCCCGGGTGGATCAGATTGACGACCCTCTTGCGCTACAAGCCTTTGGGACAGCGGTGCAGAACAGGATGGACGGGGTTGCCGGCCCGGTTCACACCGACTTTGAGCTGAATGGCCAGGATTACGTCGCGATGCTGATCGAAGTCTCGGAACCCGGTCTGCGATGGTTGATCGGCCTTTATGCGGCCGAGGACAACTTTATCGGCGAGGTCAAGAAAAACCGGGTTCAGGGCATCTGGATCGCACTGGCCATCGCCATTCTGACCGGAGCGATCGGGCTGGCCATGGCCGACCGAATCTACGCTCCGGTGCGTACTTTCGCCAGTCAGAGTCAGCGCCTCTCCAGCGGTGAGATAACACCCGAAGAAGGTCTGCACAGCCCCTATCGTGAGCTGGAAGACACCGGAGCCGCACTGACACAAGAGGTCCGGCAGCGGCAGCGTTTTGAGACCGCCTATGGTCGCACCTTCGATCTGGCTTCACGCGGAATGGCGCAGATCGCGCCCGAAACGGGGCAGTTTCTGCGAGCAAACGAACAGCTGTGTGACATCATGGGATATCAGCCGGATGAGCTGGAGACGATGACACTGACTGATATTCTGCCAAAAGACGAACAGAAGATCGCATCCATGTTTCGCCAAACCCTGCTAGAGGATTCCGAGTTCATCGCAGAGAACCAATTCATACGGAAAGACGGATCGCCGATCTGGTTGCGGGTCAACGCCATCCTGATCCGCGATGAAAGCGGCACACCCGACCACGCGGTTGCCATTATCGACAATGTGAGCGACCGGAAGCAGGCCGAGGACGAGGCAAGCCGCCTCAGCCGCGATCTGTCCCACGTGTCGCGCGTCAACCTCATGGGTGAGATGGCCACCGGGCTGGCACACGAGCTGAACCAGCCGCTCAGCGCGATTTCCTATAATGTTGATGCCGCAAAGATCACACTGGATGAGATCGGCAACCCCGATCCCGAACTGACCGAGATCCTCTCGGATATCGATCGCCAGTCGCGTCGCGCGGGCGACATCATCCGTGCCCTGCGAGAAGTGGTACGCAAGGACCGCGGACGTCAGACACCGTTTGATTTGAACGGCTTGATCCGGCAAACCGTAAGCCTGATGGAATCCGAGGTAAAACTCCACGAGATCAGATTGCAGTATGATGAAACCAACCTTCCTCCCGTTACCGGAAACCGGACTCAGATCGCACAGGTGCTGGTCAACCTGTTGCGAAATGCCATCGATGCGCTGGCCCGCGATCCGGTCGCAAAAGGCCAGATATCCATCTCGACACGGGTCACCGACGAGATTGTCGAGGTGCGCGTGGAAGATAACGGGCCGGGCATCAGCAATGATGTCACCCTGTTTAACATGTTTGATACCCAAAAGACTGACGGGATGGGGCTGGGCCTGTCGATCTGCCGAACCATCGTCAAAGCCAATGACGGCACAATTTGGTATGAGCCCACCAGTGAATTCGGCGCGCGTTTCTGTTTCACCCTGCGCCGCAGCGACCAGCCTGGGGGAGATCGGGAATGACCTCTGAACCGCAGGTGGTCTTTATCGTCGATGATGATGAAGATGTGCGCATCGCCCTGTCCAGGTCGCTCAGAAAACGCGGCATGAGCGTTGTCCACTTTGCAGATGCGCAGGCCTTTCTGGATCAGGTGCCCGAGGACGCAACGGGCTGCCTGATCCTTGATTACGGGATGCCGGGCATGGACGGGCTGGAACTGCAGGACCATCTGGTTCAGCAAAACTCGACCATTCCGATCATCTTTATCTCCGGTCATGGCGGCATTCCGGAATCCGTACGTGCCACCAAGGCCGGCGCGATTGATTTTCTGGAAAAACCCTTTGATCTGAAGGTGTTGATCACACGGATACAGGCCGCTTTTGAGGTTGGTGCACAACTGCGCACCGCGAAAACCCGACGTCAGATGCTCGCGGACAAGCGCGACCTTCTGACCGAGCGCGAAGAACAGGTGTTGCAGCACATCCTGACCCATCCCGCGCGCACCTCAAGCAAAGAAATCGCCACGGAACTGGGAATCAGCCCCCGCACTGTCGAAATCCATCGCGGGCGCATCCAGCAAAAAATCGGCGTGAAAACCATGATCGAACTGTTCCAATTGTTCGGGCAGTTGCAATGATCGCAAGCCTGATGATGTACGCCCGCCCACAGCTTGACCGGGCGCATCGGCGATACTGGAACCTGATCCGGGAAAACCTGCACCACGCCGGAATCACCAGCCCCGAACATCTGTCACAGAACACCGAAGAGTTCGCAGTCTGGCAGCATCCCGATCTTGTCCTAAGCCAGACCTGCGGAATGCCCTATCGGATCTGGCTGCATGAAAAGGTCGCATTGGTTGGTACACCTGATTACGGCCTCGCAGGGTGCCCACCCGGCTATTACCGCAGCGCTCTGATCGTTCGCGCCGATGATCAACGCGCAGATCTGACTGCATTTCGGGGCGCGGTCTTTGCCTATAACCAGACATTCTCGCAATCCGGCTATGCCGCGCCTTATTGGCATCTCAGACCGTACGGGTTCTGGTTCGAAAACCGCGTACAAACCGAAGGACATCTGAGATCGGCGCAGGCCGTGGCCGACGGTCGCGCAGATATTGCCGCGCTTGATGCGGTTTCGTGGCGCTTGATGGCTGAGTATGAGGATCTTGCCACGTCCCTGCGGGTGTTGGACTGGACGGAGCCTACACCCGGGCTGCCTTTGATCACCGCAATGGGCAATGATCCGGACACGATCTTTTGCGCGGTTGAACGGGCGATCGAACAGCTGGATGCTGCGGATCGCACGGCTCTGGGGATCAAAGGTATCGTGAGGATTTCGGCGGAGTGTTATCTCGACATCACAAACCCACCCGGTTCCGTTTAGTCACCCCAAAAAAAGGGCGCCACCGGCAATGGCCGGCCGCGCCCGGTGGTTTTTTTAATCGCTGATTGCGCCTTCCTCGTCACGACGCTGGTGCATCTTGGCCTTGACCCGTGCGCCCACGATCAGGGGCAGGACAAATCCGATGATGGCAATGGACCACAGCGCAATCGCCAGAGGGCTGTCGACCAGTGTCCACCAGTTGCCATTGTCGATGGTGACAGCGCGGCGCAGGTTGTTTTCCATCGAATTGCCCAGCAACGTACCCAGAATGATTGGTACCAAGGGCACATCCAGCTTGCGCAGAACCCAACCCATAACGCCGAACCCGATCATTACCACCAGATCGAAACTGGATCCTGAAATGCCGTAGATTCCTACAAAGCTGACCATTGCCACGATAGGCATCAGGATGCGCGACGGCACCATCAGCACCCGCGTGAACAGGCCAACCATCGGGATGTTCATCGCCAAAAGCATGAAATTGGCTATGAATAGAGCCGCAATCAGGCCCCAAACTACATCCGGGTTCTGTGTGAACAACAACGGCCCCGGTGTGATATTCAGCGCCAGCAGAACCGCCAACAGAACCGCCGTGGTCCCCGAGCCCGGCACACCCAGCGCCAGCATCGGTACCAAGGCACCGCCTGCCGCCGCGTTATTTCCGGCTTCGGGGGCCGCCACGCCACGCGGATCACCGGTGCCAAAGGTGTTTTCCTTGTCGACCAGCCGTTTCTCCATCGAATACGAGATGAACGAGCCCAGAGAAGCCCCCGCCCCCGGCAAGACACCCGCCAGGAAGCCAAGAAAGGACGTGCGCAGCATGGTGGGTGTACACTGTTTGACCATCGACATCGGTGGGTAGAGACGGCCAATCTTCAGCTGACGGCCTTCAGCATCTGAACCTCCGTGGCGGCGCTCAAGGAAGATGAATACTTCGGACAGCGCGAATAAACCGACGATAGCCACAAGGAAATCGAGACCGTCATACAGATGTACTTCGCCAAAGGTGAAACGCGGCACACCGGTCTGGGTGTCGACTCCAATTGTTGCCAACCCAAGGCCGAGCGCTGCGGCAAAGGCCGACTTCGCCTGATTGGTCGACGACACGCCTCCCAATGTCATGAAGGCCAGTGCAAAAAGGGCGAAGTATTCGGCCGGTCCAAACAACAATGCGATCTTTACCAACTGCGGCGCCAGAAAGATCAGGCCCCATGTCGCCAGAAATGCGCCCACGAAAGAGGCGATACCAGACAGCGACAACGCCTCACCAGCCAACCCCTTCTTGGCCATGGGATGCCCGTCAAGACAGGTCATCATGGCGGGCTCGTCGCCGGGTATATTCAGCAGGATGGATGAGATCCGTCCACCATACATTGCTCCGTAATAGACACTGGTCAGCAGGATCAGCGAGGGCGTTGCGCCCAAACCCAGCGTGAACGCCAGCGGGATCAGGATCGCCACACCGTTGGAAGGGCCAAGACCGGGCAACGCGCCCATGATCGTACCCAGAAAACAGCCCAGCAGGGCAAGCAACAGGTTCTGCCATGTCAAAGCGATGGCGAACCCGTCGGCAAGGGATGAGAAAGTTTCCATGATCCCCTCCTCAGAAACCCAGTGGTCCGCGGGCCAGCGACAGACCGAGAACCAGATGGAAGATGACATAAATACCCAACGATGTGCCGATGCCTACGATAACGCTTTCGATCGGACCGGACCCCAGGCGCCATGCCAAGTAGGCGGCGGCGAAGGCGGTGGCGATGACAAAGCCAACAACCGGCAACAGCTCGGCATAAAAGATCATGACAACCACGGCGGCCCCAACCTCGACCAATCGGCCCAGTGCAGGCCATTCGGGTTCAGCGTCGGGGCGTACAGCTATCACGATGCTGGACAGGCCCAATATGGCGGCGATTATCATCGGGAAAGCTTTGGGTCCAACGGCATCGGACAGAAAGCTTTCTTCAATCGCCAATGCGGAAAAGGCAAACCCAATGGCGAGAAGCAGTCCGACGACTCCGAAGATGCGGTCACTCATCGGTGTCTCCTATTCGTTTGAATTCTTATTGGGTGCTTCACACATGCGAAACACCCTTTGTTAGAGCCTGTTACTTAATGATGCCGATCTCTTTCGAGATGGTTTGAATCTGGCCCACAGATTCAGCGACGAAGTTCTGGAAATCCGCACCCTGCAGGTCCAGCGGTGCCAAGCCGTTGGCGGCCATGACCTCTTTCCATTCGTCCGATGCATAGAGATCGCCGATCTTGCCGACCCAATCACCATAGGCCTCATCGGTCATGCCGCCCGGAGCGTAGAACCCACGCCAGTTGGCCCCAATCGCATCGATGCCCTGCTCTTTGGCGGTCGGGAATTCCGCGAATTCGCCAGGCAGACGATCGGGCGCAAGCACTGCGATGACCCTGATGTCGCCTGAATCGACAAAGCCTTTGGCTTCCGAAATATCACCGGTGAAAGCCTGAACTGAACCAGCCAGCAGTTGGGTCACGGCCTCGCCACCGCCATCAAAGGCGATGTATTTGACCGCGCGCACATCGTCGATGCCATAGGCGTTTGCCGCGATAAGTACCTTCAGATGATCCCAGCCGCCCACAGCCGAACCGCCAGCGACCGAAACCGAAGTCGGATCGGCTTTGATCTGGTCCAGCAGTTCCGGCAGCGTGTTGACCGGGCTGTCAGCAGCCACGGCGATCACCCCATAGTCGGCCCCGATGGCGGCCAGCCAACGCACCTGATCCATGGTGTTTCCGGGATAGGCACC
This sequence comes from Ruegeria halocynthiae, assembly GCF_900106805.1. Taxonomy (GTDB): domain Bacteria; phylum Pseudomonadota; class Alphaproteobacteria; order Rhodobacterales; family Rhodobacteraceae; genus Ruegeria; species Ruegeria halocynthiae. Next base: position 219,453 of record NZ_FNNP01000005.1, on the reverse strand, counting down.
CTGCGCCAGACGGGTTGCGGTGGCAGCACTGGCGGCAACGATCAGTTCGTTATCTTCGCCCCGCTTGTTCACAACCTCAGCAAAGGCCACACCTCCGCCGCCTCCAGCAAGGTTCACAACCTGCATGGTCTGGTCGATCAGACCCAGATCCTGCAGCGACTTACCGACCTGACGGCAGGTGAAATCCCAACCGCCGCCCGGATTAGCCGGGGCGATACATTCCTGAGCGCTGGCGGCGCCAGACAGGGCAAAGACAGCAGCGGCAATCGCGCCACCTGTTCCAAACAGTTTCATTCGTTCCTCCTCCAAGGGTCTTTTTGGGCCGTTCACGACAGCCAAAACCATTCCCCGCAAGCTTTGGGCCACGCGGCCTTTTCTTGCAGGATGATTTTCTTTAGCGAATAATGCTGTCACGAACCTGTCACGCAACTGACGGACGGTTCGCGGGGGAACATGCGTGTATTGATGATAGAAGATACCGAAGATCTGGCCGAGGGGGTTGTGACACATCTGGCCAGGTCCGGCGTGGTGTGTGATCTGGCGACCACCGTGGAATCCGCCCAAGATTTTCGCGCGGTGCAGAGCTATGACGCCATGCTGCTGGATATCAATCTTCCCGATGGGTCGGGTCTCAGCTTTCTGGGCAGAATCCGCGCCTCGGGCGACCGAACTCCGGTTTTGATGCTGACGGCGCTGACATCGGTTGAGGATCGCGTCGCCGCGCTGGACAAGGGCGCTGACGACTATCTGGGCAAACCCTTCGACCAGCGCGAGCTTGAGGCCCGATTGCGTGCATTGGTGCGCCGCGATGCGGATCGCAAAAGCGAGCAGATCACACTGGGCCCACTGATCTATGCCCCCAAGGACCGCAGCGCCACTCTGAACGGTAAACGCCTGAATCTGACCGCGCGCGAAGCCGCGGTGCTGGATGAGCTGATCCGGCATGAGGGGCAGTATATGTCGAAATCCCGGCTGTATAATTCGCTTTATGGGTTTGAGGACGCCGATGTCGGCGAAAACGCAATCGAGCTTTACATCGCTCGGCTGCGCAAAAGATTCTCTGGTAGCGTGGTCAGCATCACCACACAGCGCGGTGTAGGATATCGGATCGGTCTGGATGGCTAGATTGCACTTGCCCCACAGCCTGACAGCCCGCGTTCTCAGCGCCGTTATTCTGATCCTTGTGCTTGGCGGTTTGCTGGTGGCTTTGTCAATCTGGGTCAATGGACGTCTGGCGGCACGCGAAGCCTATGATCGGCTGCTGTTGGGGGCCGCCAGCGATATCGCGGAATCAGTGCGAATTCAGGATGGCGCACCGGTCGTCGATTTGCCAGTCTCTGCGTTTCAGTTGCTGGCGCAGGCACCCGATGATCGAATCTATTACGCAGTGCAGGTGCCGGGCGGGCCATTCATTACCGGGCTAGATCGCGAGACTATGATCCTCCCGCCCGATTCAATTGGCGCTGGCCCCCGGTATTTTGCAGCGGACCTGAATGATGAACCCGCCCGCTTTGTCCGGGTAACACGCTTGTTCGCAGAACGGGATTTCTCGGGCGAGGTTGAGGTCCTTGTCGGTCAGACCTTGCAGGCGCGCCAGTCCATGACGGCCAGCTTGATGCGGGATGCCCTGCTGCCCATGGCCGTTGCCGGAATTCTGCTGTTGATCATGTCGTGGATTGTCACACGCTCGGCCCTTCGCCCGCTTGAGGCCCTGTCGGATGACCTGACCGGTCGGGACCCTTACGACCTGACGCCGATGCCGAGCGATGGTTTGCCGCGCGAATTGCAGGTGATGCTGGGCGCGATGAACCGGTTCATGGGGCGTTTGGACCGGCAGGTGGACACTATGCGCAACCTGATCGCGGATACGGCGCATCAGTTGCGCACCCCCGTTGCAGCAATCCGCGTACAAGCCGAAATCGCACAGGACGACCCCGACGCGCCCGCGCGCAAACGTGCGCTGGACCGATTGTTGGGGCGCACGCGGTCTCTGGGCACCCTGCTGGATCAGCTTCTGTCGCGCGCGATGGTGATCCATCGCATCGACAGCGCCCCGCGACTGCCCGTTGATCTGCGTGAGGTCGCGCTGGAAATCCTGGAAGAGCGTGACCATGAACTGATCGCACCCGGCATTGAGGTGCGACTGGAGATCGGCGAGGACCCGGTTCTGGTACAAGGAGATGCCTTTTCCATCAGCGAGGCCGCCAAGAACCTGCTGCGCAACGCGCTGCGCCATGGCCAGCCACCCGTGATCATCGGGGCAGAACGCGCAAACAACCGGGCAATCCTTTGGGTACGTGACTGCGGTTCCGGGCCCGATGCCAACATCGCCAAACAACTGGGCGACCGCTTTAACCGCACGGCTGGAACCGGTGAAGACAGCACGGGGCTTGGCCTTTCGATTGTGAAATCCACGGCCGAGGCGTTTGACGGCAAGGTTGAAATGACCGCCGACACCACGGGATTTCGGGCAGCGCTAAATTTCCCGGCGGCACCAGAAGGAGGGCGCGCATGATCCGATTGTTGCTTGGCTTGGCTTTGATCGCAACCACTCCGGCGCGCGCGCAAGAGGACGTCACACAGTTCGGCAACGGGGCTGAGGCGATGCTGATCCGGTCGACCACTGATATCGCGATCATCCAACCCGTGCTGGAGCGATTTGCGACGCTGAATCCCAATTTGCTGATCACCTATGAGCAATGGGGTTCGAACGCTTTGTTTCAGCACAGCAAATCCGCCTGCAAGACCGGTGAGGCGCCAGCGGATGCTGTGTTTTCGTCTGCAATCCAGCAAATGGTCTGGCTGGTAAATTCTGCCTGCGGCTATCGCTATAGCTCGCTGGAAACGCAGGCCCTGCCCCCTGCTCGGCGCTGGCGGGATGAGTTGTGGGGCATCACAACTGAACCCGCAGTTATCGTCTATAACAAGGATGGCCTGACGAATGAGGATGTGCCGCGAGACCGGTTTGCACTACTCGACGCGATGCGGACCCGGCCTGATCTGTTGCGGGGGCGGGTGGCGACCTATGATATTGCTGCATCCGGCCTTGGATACCTGTTCGCCTATGGTGATAGTCTTGAGGCAACGACCTTTGGTTCTTTGATCGAAGGCTTTGCCCGCATTGATGCGGTGGCGACCTGCTGTTCTGCCCATATTATTGATGAGGTTGCGAAAGGGCGATTTCTGATCGCTTACAACGTGCTTGGATCTTATGTGGCCAATGCCAACCTGCCCGGCGTTGGTGTGATTCTGCCCGAGGATTACACGCTGGTCCTGTCCCGCGCCTACATGATCCCGCGCCAGGCACAGAACAAACAGGCCGCGATCCTTCTGCTGGATTTCCTGCTGTCGCCTGAGGCGCAGGAATTGCTGGCCGCCTCAGGTCTCGTCACGCGTCTGGACGAATCCGAAACCGGCCTTACACCCAGTGCCCGCCGCTTTATCCCATTGTCGCCCGCGCTGCTTGTGGCCCTCGATCAGAACCGGCGGGCAGGCTTGTTCAAGCTATGGAACGATGCGTTTAACATCGAAACCGCACGTTAAGTCTGTCGTGCGACCTCATCCGAGATCGGCTCGACCTTTGCCTCGATCACGGCCTCTTCGACCGGCTCTACAACTGTTTCTTCGGGTTCTTCCACCTCTTCAGACTCGGATCGGTCTTCGAGGGTGCCGACAATCAGCGGCAACATATGCACGCCTGTTGCGCTGGCGATTTCAGGTGTCTGCGGCGTCTGCCAGCTGAGCGTGTCAAAGCTGCTGCAGTTCTGACAGACAGGGGCCCATTCAGGCTGAATGTCGTGGCAGTTGTCGCAGACCCATTGCGGCCCGCGCGGCGCATTCAGCGCCTTGGCCAGCCAGCCCTGAACTACCACATCCGAGGCACCCTCGCCGCGTTCAATCGCGGCCATCAGCGTACAGGCCCTGGCATCCCCCTGCTTTTCGATCACGTCGCCCAGCGCGCGGCGGGCTTCGGGGAAGTCTTCGGCGACGATGTTGAGCTCGGCCAGAATCAGGCGAGTTTCCATATTCTCGGGGTGAATACGGGTCAATGCCGTGAACCGCTTAATCCGCTGCTCGGGCGTTTCGTCCGGCGCGATCTCGGCAAATGCATGGGCCAGATCGGGATGAGGCTGAACCTCCCACGCCTTTTTCAGAATCTTGGTCGCCGCACGCGGTTTGCCCTTTTCGATATAGGCTCGCGCGGCCATGGCCGCAGCCGGCACCAAATCAGGGGACAGGCGGTTGGCCTCGATCGCATGTTCCTGCTGTTCGACCGTTGCCGTTTCATCCAGCAGCACCTTGGCCTCGGACAACGCCAAAACCGCATCGCGCCGCTTGAACACATCGCGTGGCAGGTATCCGGCCTTCAGTTTTGACGTCAGCGTGGACCGCGCCCCGGCCCAATCCTGAGCCTTGGTCTGCAGGGTCAAAAGCACATCCTGCGTTTCTTCATGCCGGGGTTTCAGCACCAGCGCCTTTTCGGCCAGCTTGCGCGCTGTTTCATCATCCCCCTCGGCCAGCTTTTGCTTCATGATCCCGCGCACACCGACAAATCGGGTGGCGTCGTTGGTGACCAGTTTCTTGTAGGTCTCGGACGCTTTCTTGGTATCGCCCGTCATCTCAGCGGCCTGCGCCACCAGCAGATTGGTCAGTTCGGGCTTGTTCAACAGCTTTTCGGCCTTGCTGGCCTTGGTCATCGCCACGCGCCCCTCACCTGAGGCCAACGCCATCAACCCGTCGGCCAATGCCTGATACCCGCGCTTTTCACGGCTGCGGTCGAAATAGCGAGACAGGGCAGTTTCATCACCGTTGAGGAACTTCAGTGTCGCAATCAACAATGTCAGCAGTTTGAAGAACAGCCAGACCGCGAATACCAGCACACCCAGTGCGATCACCGATTGAAGTGGCCCCAATGTGTATTCAGTGCCAGCGACGGTTATCTGCACGCCGCCGGAAGATTCCATCAGGAACCCCGCACCCATGGCCAGCAGACCGATAATCGCAACAAAAACAAGGATCTTTAACAATGACCACAGCATGGCAGGTCCTTCAGTTCGAGTTTAGGCTTGAAGCAAGCGTATTTACGGCCGCAACGGCAGAGACCCGTGTCTGCGCCGCCTGCTCCCAATCCGCCAATGCGGTCTGCGCCGCCTCGGGCAGTGATTTCAATTCGGTTAGTGCCTGTGTGACATCGCCATCCGCCAACGCGGCCTGCGCGCGCGACAGGATCGCGTCCGGGTCGTCGCCCTCTTGCGGTGTTACCGATCGGGCACCCGTTTGGCGCTGTAAGAAGGCAACCAGCCCGGTACTTTTGTCCGCATCGCGCGCATCGGACAGCGCGGTACGGGCTGCCGGGGCGAACGAGCTGCGCAGGGTCGAGAGCGTCTCAACCCCGTCTTTCGAGGGCGCGGTCAGAGCGTCAGGCACGTCGACACCTCCGGCTTTCAATTCAGTGACCAAATCCTCATAGGGCTGACCAGCATCCAACTGACCATGCAGACGTGACAGGATTGCTGCGTTGGTCGCGGCGCGCGCTTCTGCCGACGCTTTTGCCTCAAGCGCCTGTGCATCCGAGACCATCTTTTCCACTTCGCTGCGTTGTGCCGCCAGTGAGTCCTGCAGTTTCTTCAGCTCTGCTTCAAATGCCGCCGTCGCCTCGGGGGATACATTTGCCTCAATCGGCTTTTTCTCAAGCGCCGACAGCCGTTCCTCCAACGGGTCGACCTTGCCGGTCAAACCATCAACACTCGACTTGAGGACGCTGAGATCGCTTTCAACCGGAGAAAGCTTTTCGGTCAACGCCTTGATCTGATCTGAAACATCCGGGCTGTCAGTCAGGGATTTGGTCAGTTTGGATATTTGATCGGATTGTTCCGCTAGCTTCGATTCAAGCGCGGCAATCGCATCTGCGCTGTCCGTTCCTTGCGAGGTAAACCCACCATTGCCCACTGCGAACCCGATCCCGGCGGCAACAACCCCACCAAGCAGCGCCGGAATGAACCCGCCCCGCTTTTCAACGGTGCGTTCGATCACTTTCTCTTCTGCAGGTGCTGGCTCTTCGATGGCTTCGGCTTCGGCTTCGGCTTCGGCTTCGGCTTCGGCTTCGGCTTCGGCTTCGGCTTCGGCTTCGGCTTCGGCTTCGGCTTCGGCTTCGGCTTCGGCTTCGGCTTCGGCTTCGGCTTCGGAAGTCACATCATCCGCAGGCTCTGCCTCGTCAATGTGTTTGTCATCCGCGTTGGAGGTACCGTCCTTCTCGACGGATTCAGCAACATCCTCAATATTGGGGTCTTCGACCGGCTCCTGATCGGATTTCTTATTATCGGCCACCGTCCTAATCCCCTTATCGATTCCCATAACACATGAACAACAGACTAACCCAAGTTAGTCTGCACCTGACTTGCCCTCAACCCGCATCACGTGTTTCACGAGTTTTTTCACGGCTTTCTGCATTTTGTCCGGTGTTGGTTCGCTCGCGATCTTCAACTGCTCAGAGGCCAAGGAATTAAGGGGTTCGGCAGTGGGCGCGCTGATTGCTATCAACCACAACGGCGCGGTTCCAGCCCATACATCGGCAAATTGTCGCGCTGTACGCGGCGAAAAAAGTGGGGCGATGACGGGCCGATCAGACTCACCTGCCAGGGATGCCTCATCGCTTAGGGGTAACAACTGCTGTCGATACACCGGCTGCTCTCGGGTCAACAGGCCGGAGCGCGTCAAGTGTTCAGCTATGCCGCCGCGACTGTGTTCTCCACGCAGATGCAGCAGGGGGCCCGGTGGTGGGGTGTGCGTCAGATTTGTTATCAACTCTTCAGCCGTTAAACCTGCCATCTGCGCATTCCACCCTGCGGCAATTGCTGCATCCGAAGTTGCAGGGCCGATACAATAGGCGGGCAGAGTGCGATCTACATCCAGCATGGCCGCGGAATTCACGCCATTAGCTGAAGAAAAGATCAACCCGGCTGTATCATCGGTCTCAACCGGGACCGCCATTGGCTTGATTTCCAGCAGTGGTGAATGAACAATTTCGACCTGACTCCTGATGCGGTCCGGAAGTTGCGCGACGAACCTGTCCGAGGCGGCGCGAGGGCGGGTCATCAACAAATACAATGGGCGGCGCCTTCGGCCTTGGGATTGTTTGCATCCGTGCGGGGTGATACCCCGCTTGGCAATCATGATGCAACGGATCAGGGCTATGGTGCAAACACTTACCGTCCTCGGATTGGAAAGCAGCTGCGATGATACCGCCGCCGCTGTCGTGCGTCAGGGTGAAGGCGTACAGGCCGAGATCCTGTCATCGGTGGTGCATGGTCAGACCGAGCTACACAGTGCGTATGGTGGCGTGGTTCCCGAGATTGCGGCACGTGCCCATGCGGAAAAGCTGGATATTTGCGTGAAACAGGCTCTAACACAGGCAGATGTAGCATTTGGTGAACTGGATGTGATCGCCGTAACTGCCGGGCCGGGTCTGATCGGCGGAGTGATGTCCGGCGTCATGTGCGCAAAGGGCCTGAGCGCTGCAACCGGGCTGCCGCTGATCGGGGTGAACCACCTCGCCGGTCATGCCCTGACGCCGCGGTTGACGGATGGGATCGCCTTTCCCTATCTCATGTTGCTGGTTTCGGGTGGCCATTGCCAATACCTGATCGCGCACGGCCCCGAACAGTTTACTCGTCTCGGCGGCACCATCGATGATGCGCCTGGCGAAGCCTTTGACAAGACCGCCCGCCTGCTGGGCCTGCCACAACCCGGCGGCCCCTCGGTCGAAGCCGAGGCCCGCGCGGGCGATTCCAAACGGTTTCGTTTTCCTCGCCCTCTGCTGGATCGACCGGGGTGCGACTTGTCGTTCTCGGGCCTCAAGACCGCGTTGATGCGCCTTCGAGATCAGATCGTCAGCGAAAAAGGTGGCCTGACGCGACAGGATCGTGCCGATCTGTGTGCTGGCTTTCAGCAGGCAATCGTTGACACATTGGCTGAAAAGACACGCCGCGCGATTGTGCAATATCTTGAAACCTCGCCATCGGTCCCGGTCATCGCGGTCGCCGGAGGTGTCGCGGCAAATACCGCGATACGGGCCGCGTTAGAGACTGTTTGTGCACAAATGGAAGCGAGGTTCACTGCACCACCTCTGGCCTTGTGCACCGACAATGCCGCCATGATCGCCTTTGCCGGACTCGAACGATTCCGCCTCGGTGCGCGCGACGGGCTGGATCTGACCGCGCGTCCGCGATGGCCTCTGGACCAAACCAGCCCTTCGATGCTGGGCGGTGGCAAGAAAGGGGCGAAGGCATGAGCGTTTCGGTACTTGGATCCGGGGCCTTCGGATCCGCTCTGGCCATTTCTTTGGCCGGACAGGGGCCGGTCACGCTGTGGGCACGAGATGCCGAGCAAGCCCGACAGATGCAGCAAACACGCGAGAACTCCGGCCGTTTGCCGGGCGTCACGCTGCCTGCAAATATTTCCGTGACAGCCGAGTTTGAGCATGCAATGCAAGCAGAGGTCATTTTATTGGCCGTTCCGATGCAAAAGTTGCGCGATGCCTTGAGCGTTCACACTGAGCGACTGAGCGGCAAGATGCTGGTGGCCTGTTGCAAAGGGATCGAGATGACCTCTGGTGTTGGTCCCATTGCCGTCATCACCCAAACCGTTCCGGATGCACACCCGGCACTGTTGACCGGACCCAGCTTTGCAGACGACATCGCGCGCGGGTTGCCCACGGCGCTGACGCTGGCCTGTGCGGATGCCACGCTGGGTGAAGACCTTCAGCAAGAGCTAACGACAGCCAACCTGCGTCTCTACCGAACCACTGATACGGTCGGGGCCGAACTGGGTGGCGCATTGAAGAACGTGATGGCCATTGGCTGCGGTGCCGCTATTGGTGCTGGTCTGGGCGACAGCGCCCGCGCAGCGCTGATCACCCGAGGATTCGCTGAGATGCAACGTTTTGCCGCCCTGCGTGGTGCACAACCCGACACCTTGATGGGGCTGTCGGGACTGGGTGATCTGGTTTTGACCTGCACGTCCGAGTTGTCACGAAATTACCGGTTTGGCCTGTCTTTGGGTCTAAACAAGCCCTTTGACAGCGCGACGACCGTCGAAGGTGTTGCCACGGCACAGGCCGTGTCCAAGATTGCTGCGACTGAAGGGCTGGACATGCCCATTAGCACTACAGTAGCGAAACTCAGCAGCGGCGCCTACAGTGTGACCGACGCGATTCAGGCCCTGCTGGGTCGCCCACTCAAGGAGGAATAGTATGCTCATCGCCCTGATCGCCCGGGACAAATCCGGTGCCCTGCAGACACGGCTGGACAACCGCGCGGCCCATCTGGCCTATATTGAAGAAACCGGCGTGGTAGCTCAGGCGGGTCCGCTGCTGGACGGTGATGCGATGATCGGATCGCTGGTCATTCTGGATGTCCAGGATCTGGCCGCCGCTGAGGCCTGGGCCGCCAATGACCCATATGCGCTGGCCGGGCTGTTTGACTCGGTCGAACTGATCCCCTGGAAGAAGGTGATTGGCTGATGGCAAACTGGCTATTCAAATCCGAACCCTCGACCTGGAGCTGGGATCAACAGGTCGCCAAGGGAGACGCGGGTGAAGAATGGGACGGCGTGCGCAACTATCAGGCCCGCAATTTCATGCGCCAAATGCAGATCGGGGATCGGGGATTCTTCTATCACTCGCAAAAGGACAAGGCGATTGTCGGCATTGTCGAAGTCTGCGCCGAGGCACATCCAGACAGCACCACTGATGACGACCGTTGGGAATGCGTGGATATCAAGGCGATACGCCCGTTCAACACATCTGTAACGCTGGACCAGATCAAAGCCGACCCACGGTTGGCCAACATGGTTCTGGTCAGAAATTCGCGTCTGTCCGTACAGCCGGTGGGCGACGAGGAATGGCAGGTGATCTGTGGGTTGGGTGAGACGCAGGCTGACTAACCATATCAGTCATGTTCGACCAACACCTCGACCGCTTTTTGCTTAACCACACAGCCATCCGTTGAAATTGCCGTAACCTTTCCTTTCACCGAAGGCCCAAAACCCAGTGGCGAATGATCGTGATCCTTGGGTGTTACAAACATGTTAATCAGCTGCGGCGCCGGTCCCTGAGGAACACGGCCCGTAGGGGCTGGTACAGCGTCGGCCGTCGACCCTTCGGTCGCAATCCATGAAAAACCGGTGTAAAGCCACTGATTCCCAGCCCCACCCGAGTTGATCCTGAACTGGTGGGTGAGAGTGCGCCCGTCCTTGTGATACAGGGTTCCGTTGATCGTGTTCGCGGTGATGTTGATGATTTGATTGCTTGGCACAAAGAACAAATGCTTGTCCTCATTGTCCTGGTTCGAGGATTCAACGACAATGTTGGTCGAATCCAGCTCAAGCGTTTCGCCAAACAAACCACAACTGCCCACCGTGAACGGGCCAAAGGAAATGACAGCGGATTCGCCAGGGTCAAGCGCCGGGCCGCTTTGCGACAGCTGCACGATGGTATGGGTCGCCGGATCACCTTCGCGCCATCCGACGCTGGCGATGTTGCGCTGGAATACCCATTGAATGACGGTTTCAGTGATCTGATAGCCCGCCGGAACAGGACTGTTTCCTGCGTTGGTGATTTCATGTGAGATAGTAATTGCGGTCGTGCCACGCGGAAGAATATCCACAGGGCCGTTGATGCCATGCCCCTCAACCTCAATTTCGGTCGATCCCGGCATGTATATCTTTGGCTCAACCCATATCAGGTTGGCGCAGGCTCCTATCAGAAAGATACCGAAAGCAAGCAATAGAGTTGGCTTTCTTAGCATAACACCGTCCTCCGCCACAGTAATAGCAGGTTAAACCTAGCATTTATTAGGCTACACCCCAAATATGCACAAATTTAACGGGCTATCTGACGGTAATGAGGGAAGGTCCTGACAGCGCAGAACCTTCCCTACCCCACGTGCTCCCAACTCACCACACGCGTATAGAATATGCTGGTTCTGACCGTCCTGGTCACTGTTCGACCTTAGCCGCGTTACGGCCAAAAATTCAAACGCCGAGTCCGTAAATTCTATCTCAAATGCAAAACGCCCGCCGGGATACGGCGAGCGCGCTTCGCTGTTAACGCAAATCAGCCGTAGATGGAATCCTTGCCGAAATGCTTGGTCAGAATGTAATAGACGACGGCCCGGTACTTGTTACGCTCGGACATGCCATAGGTTTCCATGGCCTTGTTGATCGCCTCCATCAGCTCAGGTCCATCAGACAGGCCCAGCTTTTTGATCAGGAAGTTGTTCTTGACCGTCTCAAGCTCACCTTCCTGACTGGCGGCCACGGTCGATGCATCTGCGTCATAGATCGCCGGTCCACAGCCGATCGTGACCTTGGTCAGCAGGTCCATATCCGCATCCATGCCGCATTTGTTTTTCAGATCTTCCGCATATTTGGCGATCAGTTCGTCGCGTTTTCCCATTGTCGTCTCCTGATTTGTTTTTGGTTTTCCCCATACATGCAACACGGTAGCGGCACAGTTTGTTTGTACAAAGGGAAAAATCCCAAGGTTTCCCCCTCGGCCAAAGCCCGCGGAAAACCCGGGTTTGATTTTTTGCAGTTTATTATTTAACATTTAGGTTAATTTAGGAATCCCGGAGGTATCCAATGACTGTTTCACTGCCGAATGAGTCCACCGAATACCGTTTGGCTCGGAATGCGCTCCTTGCAGCCGAAATCGACTTGAGAACAAAGATCGAAGAGGTTGCAGCCTTACGGCGCGCACTGCCGACAGGCGGTCAGCTTCCCGAAGATTACGTATTTCGGGACCTCAGGAATGAGGCCGCACCGATGTCATCCCTGTTTGGTGCGCAAAACACGCTGATCATCTATTCCCTGATGTACAGAACTGATGCAACCGCGCCGTGCCCGATGTGCTCTGCCTTTCTGGACGCATTGAACAGTCAGGTCGATCATCTGTCGCAGAAGGTATCGCTCGCAGTTGTGGCGCAGAATACGCCCGAGATGCTCTTGACCCTGAAAGACCGGATGGGTTGGAATTCGCTGCCGCTCTATTCGGCATTGGGGACCGCCTATCAAAACGACTATCTGGCCGAGTCAGAGGATGGCAGCCAGCTGCCGATCCTGAATGTCTTTCAGAAAGACGCTGCAGGCATTCATCACTTCTGGAGTTCCGAGATGTTCTTCGCACCCAGCGACTGGCATCCCAGGCATATCGATGCCGCATGGCCTTTGTGGAACCTGTTGGACTTCACACCTGGTGGACGGGGTGATTTCATGCCACCGCTGCGATAAAAAAACGGCGACCAATTCTGGCCGCCGCTTAAGAATAACCTGATCCAGCCTTAGTACCGGTAGTGTTCCGGCTTGTACGGGCCATCCGGCTTCACACCGATATAGGCCGCTTGCTCGCTGTCCATTTGGGTCAGCTTCACGCCGATGCGGTCCAGGTGCAGCCGTGCAACCTTTTCGTCCAGATGTTTGGGCAAGATGTAGACGTCATTTTTGTACTCGTCGCCCTTAGTGAACAGCTCGATCTGCGCCAAAACCTGGTTGGTGAACGAGGCCGACATCACAAACGAAGGGTGCCCGGTGGCATTGCCAAGGTTCAGCAGGCGGCCTTCGGACAGCAGAATGAGACGGTTGCCCGAAGGCATCTCGATCATGTCCACCTGTTCCTTGATATTGGTCCACTTGTGGTTCTTCAGGCTGGCGACCTGGATCTCGTTGTCGAAGTGCCCAATGTTGCCGACAATAGCCATGTCCTTCATCGCGCGCATATGCTCGATGCGGATCACGTCTTTGTTGCCGGTGGTGGTGATGAAGATATCCGCGCTGGCAACTTCGTCTTCCAGCAAGGTAACTTCGAACCCGTCCATAGCAGCCTGCAGGGCGCAGATCGGATCTACTTCGGTCACTTTCACGCGGGCACCGGCGCCACGCAAGCTGGCGGCCGAGCCTTTGCCCACATCGCCATAACCACACACGACAGCGACTTTACCAGCCATCATGGTATCGGTGGCGCGGCGAATACCGTCAACCAGCGATTCTTTGCAGCCGTATTTGTTGTCGAATTTCGACTTGGTGACCGAGTCGTTCACATTGATCGCCGGGAAAGGAAGCTGGCCTTCCCGAACCAATTGGTACAGGCGATTGACACCAGTTGTGGTCTCTTCCGAAACACCTTGAATCTGATCACGCATCTTGGTGAACCAGCCGGGGGACGCGGCCAAACGCTTGGCGATCTGGGCCTTGATGGCCTCTTCCTCTTCCGAACCCGGCACAGGAATGATGTCTTCACCTGCTTCGGCGCGAGCTCCCAACAGGATGTACAGCGTCGCGTCACCACCATCGTCCAGGATCATGTTCGGGCCATCTTCGAACAGGAAGGACTTATCCAGATAATCCCAATGCTCTTCCAACGTCTGGCCTTTGATCGCAAAAACGGGGATGCCCGCCTCGGCAATCGCCGCCGCTGCGTGATCTTGCGTCGAGAAGATGTTGCACGACGCCCAGCGCACATCCGCGCCCAGCGCAACCAGCGTTTCAATCAGAACAGCGGTCTGAATGGTCATGTGTAGCGAACCGACGATCCGGGCGCCTTTCAGAGGCTTTGCTTCACCGTATTCTGCCCGCAGGGCCATCAGGCCCGGCATTTCGGTTTCGGCGATATCCAGTTCCTTGCGGCCAAACCCTGCCAGCGAAATGTCCTTAACGATATAGTCCCCGGCCATCAGGTGCTCCATTCCGGTAAATATTGATCCGCGCTGCCCCTAGCACTCCTTGGGGCAGGTGGCAATGTAGATGGTCGGAAACGGGAGTTTGAACATTAAATTATCAGCTTGGCGTACCCTCTGCCTTGATCTTCGGAATCGCTTCAAAAAAATCGGTGCCAACGGCGACAATACAACTAATGCCGTTCGCCCGGGTCACCAGAACGGTATAACTTCCCGTTTCCTTCGAGGTCCAAACCTCCATGACCGAATGCGTGCCGCGTGATTTCTGCAGGCCGCCAAAGGCTAATTCCTCGGCATAGCTATCCTGCAGCTTGGCAATCACGTGATCGCGCTGTGCACAATTCTGGGCAAAAGCAGGCGGCGCGGTGGCGGCCATTCCAAAGGTCAGGGCAATTGAAAACAAACGCTTGAACATAACAAGCTCCTTTCGATACGAGTTTCGTTTCGAGAGGGGGCGCAACTGGGAGGAGTCTGCCCCCCCTCAGTCCTTAATGTCGGGATCGTATCGCACCGGTTCAAAGCACGAATGCTCAAGAAAATGTTGGCAGCATGTGATCCAGACAGGTACATCATACCACAAAAACGCGTATTGAACGTGTCCAACTTCACAAGGCATGGTAGAATGGCAACACAACCCAGAGCGTGGCAAAGAATGCTGTCGGGCCGCCGACTGGATTTGCTGGACCCGACCCCGGTAGATATCGAGATTGAGGATATCGCCCACGGGCTGGCCTTTGTGGCGCGGTGGAACGGTCAGACAAAGGGGGATTTCGCCTATTCTGTTGCGGAGCATTCTTTGCTGGTTGAAGAGCTATATGGCCGCATCGCACCAAAATCTCCTGCAAAATGGCGATTGGCGGCACTGTTACACGACGCGCCTGAATACGTGATCGGAGACATGATTTCACCGGTGAAATCCGCAGTTGGCCCGGATTATGGCGCGCTGGATGACCGGTTGGCGGCGGCAATCCATATCCGCTTCGGTTTACCCGCTGCGGTGCCCAAAACGATAAAGCGCCAGATCAAAAAGGCTGACAAGATAAGCGCCTGGATGGAGGCGACGCAGATTGCGGGCTTTTCCGAATCCGAGGCCACCAAGTTCTTTGGCCGCCCCGACAAGGCCATTCTGGAGGGTTTGCAGATCAGACTGCGCCCACCGGTTGAGGTACGGCAGGCCTATACCGCACGGCATCAGGGGCTTCTGGGTCTTTGTTAGATCACCAATAGATCAGCGGTTCGGCCTGTGCTAGTTTCCGGTCAAAACAAGACTATAGTCAGGCGCGGATTCAAATGAGCGATGCAGCTAACCAAGTTTCGGTGACAACCGCGCAGATGGAACACGCCAACGCCTGCTTGCGCGAGGCCTACAAGTTGGCAGGTCGAGGGCGGATGCGCAATCTGATCCGAAAATCACTGCTGCCGCAGATGATCGCGTACCGAAACATGGTCATCCATCTGCATCCTTATGACAATTTCACCGAGTTCGTGATTTGGCGAAAGGGCCAGTCTCCGGAAGAGCTTGAATTGAACTGGCTGAAAGAAACCTTTGAAGGCAAGACGCTTAAAGTCTTGGATATCGGGGCGAATTTTGGTCTCTATTCGTTGGTTTTCGCCTCCTTCCTCAGCCCGGAATCCCGAATCCATGCTTTTGAACCAAACCCGACGCTCTGTGAACGCCTTAGGAAAAACTGCGCTCTGAACGATTTTGACAATGTGGTTCTGAACAGCTTCGCCATTTCGGGTGAAACCGCTAAAGCAACGCTTTCGATAGAACTGCGGGGCGACGTGGCCACCAATCTCGGCGAAGCTCAGCTGACACGCGATCCGGCGCGCATGGACAGAGAAAAATTCGAAAGCATCCAAGTCCAAACCAGAACGCTTTGGGAACTTTCCGAATTGCATGGTGCCGATTTTGCCAAGCTTGATGTCGAAGGGCACGAGGCCAACATTCTCATGCCCTTCTTTGAGGTCGCCGATGACAAGGCGCTCCCGCAATATCTGCAGCTGGAAACCGTTAATCTCGGGAATGGCGCCGATGGCCTCTTTGCCGCGATAGCTGGTCGTGGCTACGAACCTGTCTTTCAGACGCAACGCAATACAATCTTCAGAAGGTAAGCCGTGCAGCAGGAACCAATGATCATGGTTAAGCCATGGGTCAAACCGAAATGAAAGTTGGTTTGTTTTCTTGTGCAAGAAATGAGGGGCCGTTTATCCTTGAATGGGTCGCTTACCACCTGCTGGTAGGGTTCGATCCGATCCTGATCTACAGCAACGACTCGACAGACGGCACCACCGAACTTCTTGATGCGCTCGATAAGAACCGTGTTTTGTCCCACGTTCTGCAAGAGCTGAAACCAGGCGAGATTCCACAGTACAATGCCGCTGACAAAGCATTTTTGCATCCATCGCTTGTCGATGCCGACTGGCTGATGTGGCTCGACAGCGACGAATTCCTTTATTGCTCGGGTCGCGACAATCGGATCACGGATCTGATCGCGCGCTGCAGCGAACTCTCTGAAGGCGTTGCGGTGAACTGGCTGATATTTGGAGATGGGAACAACGATAAGTGGGAGCCCGGGCTGGTTACACAGCGCTTCTTGAGGCGCGGCGAAACAGATCATCACCTGCATTGCTATTTCAAAACGCTCTTTCGAAGATCAGACAAAATACGCGGATTTGGCCTGCACAGACCCCACCTGTATCCGGACTTTAGGAACGACGGATCGCAATTTGTAAACACATCGGGCGTCCCGATGCATGAACATATGTATCGCTCGGGGTCGCGACGGCGACATGCTCTAGGTGCGGTGCCAGAGCAACTCTCGTCACATGACTGGGCCGCAATATTTCACTACCCTGTAAAAACGCGAGACAGTTTCGAGCTCAAACGACAGCGTGGACAAGGCACAAAAACAATTGATGCACCCAACCGGTCCAGCCGGTTTCGTGAAAAGTATTGGGAAAAATATAATCAGAACAGCGTCATGGATAACCGAATGCTGGTGATGGCCGACAGGCTGCAAGCAAAGGTAGATGAACTGCTGGAATTACCCGAAGTTGGCAGCGCTTACTCGACCTGCCTCAAGAGATACAAGATGAGCCTATGATCGCCCGTTACTGCGCACAGATAAAGCCAGCACCCGAGACGACATTCAGACTTTCAGATCAACACCGTATTCTTGCAACGCTTCACCTAGAAAACTTTCAGGTGGGATCTCGTCCATCCCCCATGATTTCAATTTTCTGTACTGCACGGAACTGAACAGATGCACGGAATAAGCGTTGCTGAAATCCGTTAGACGACGAATGCGGCGTGCTCGACGCAAGATCATGCGGGGTTGCACCGCGTAATGGCTGCTGTCAGGCAGCACCCAGCTGTCTTCACCATGTTTATGGATCAGTGAAGTCAACGCAAGGGGACCAAGTGCCTTATACGGCAGTTTTTCTTTAGGGATAGTGCCATCTTTGTTCTGATGTGCACGCAGCGTGTTTGTAAATCTCTTTAGCCATGGAAGATCAACTGTCGGCGCATCACATGCTTTTCTGAGATCGGATAGAGTCGGGGAGGACTTCGGTAAGCTCAATACTCCGTTAGCAACAATATGCTGATGTCTGGCGACAAAATAATCCGTCTCAAAATCGAATGGTCTGAGGGCCAAAACATCGCAGTCCAACCAGTAGTGATCCGTTTTGGAAAGCAGCTCATATCGGAAAAAATCTGAAAACGGCGCATAAGAGTCACGCTCGAGATTTTTGAAGATGCGTGCCTTGGGCACAATTTCATCAGCGTCCCTAAGGACCACCCCATCCGGGGCATTGGAAAGCGCGCCATACGAATAGAGAACCGGCTTCATCCCATGTTTCATCAAAGATAACAGGGACAACTGCTCGATTGGGCCAAGCCGGTCTCCAATCCACAAAGTTGCAGGCTCGGTTCTCGTGCGATGAAGTGGCGCTACACTATCAGATTTTCCTGCAATATCTGAGGTTACGTCATTCTCATTCATTATGATGAAACACCATTCGGATCGTATGCCTCGGATCTGAGGCTTCTATCGAACCCGTTCAGTGCGATATGGGCGTGCATTATCTCGGACTGCGCTTTGCTAAAATCCTCTGCAACGTCCGGCGGTGCATGTTCAGGCGGCGGGCAGTTTCCGAAACGTTCCTGTCACATAGCTCATAGACACGCTGGATGTGCTCCCAGCGCACGCGGTCGGCGCTCATGGGGTTTTCCGGTGGCGGCGGCAATTCGTCACCACTGGCCAGCAGAGCGTTGGTGATGTCGGTGGCGTCGGCGGGTTTTGACAGATAGTCGGTCGCGCCGATCTTCACCGCAGCCACGGCTGTGGCGATGGCTCCGTACCCGGTCAGAACCACAACCCGGCTGTCGGGGCGCTTTTCACGCAACACTTCAACCACATCCAGACCGTTACCGTCTTCAAGGCGCAGATCAACAACCGCATAGGCAGGAGGGCGTGCCGTGGAAATGGCGCGACCAGCGGCAACGGAACCGGCTGTTTCAACCTCGAAGCCGCGCTTTTCCATGGCCTTGGCCAGACGTCTCAGAAACGGCTCGTCGTCATCCACCAGAAGCAGCGATTTATCGGGGCCGATTTCAAGCTGGGAACTGTCTGCCATATGTGAGTCTTTCCGCTATTTCATGCCTCTTGGCTTAAACATGAGTAATAGCAGCGCCATTCCAAAGGTCAAATCGACTGTTGCGGTCAGACTTGATCTAGAAAGCAACCAACCTTGTCCGCCATCTGCTCGGCGGTATCATCACGCTTGAAGAATTCAAGGAACCCGTCTTCGGGCGTGACTAGATAGGTAAAGGTGGAGTGATCGACCAGATAATACTCGTCGCTTTTGTCATGGGCTTTGTAGTAGGTCTTGTAGGCCTTGCTGGCCGCTTTGACCTGCTCGGGCGATCCAGTCAGCGCGATCATCCGCTCATGCAGGTTGAAAGCAAAATCGCCTACGGCCTCTGGCGTATCACGATCCGGATCGATCGAGATGAACAGCGGGGTGACCGATTGTCCGCGTTCTGCCAGCAGGTCAACCGCTTCGACGTTGCGTGACATATCAAGCGGGCAGACATCGGGGCAGAATGTATATCCAAAATAGACAAGCGTCGGTTCGGTGATCACGTCCTTGTCGGTTACCGTTTCAGCCTTGGCGTTGACCAGTTCGAACGGTCCGCCAATGGCAGCCGACCCACCCGCGATCTGGGCCGAGCGGCATTGCGCGAACTTGTCGTCGGCACCTCCGCGTGTCAGCAACCACATAGCCCCAAGGCCGATACACAGAACAACGGTTGCAAGAATAGCGTAAAGGCGGACCATGGCGGATATCCTGATACGAAGGGAGTTATTGATCGTTTCTGCCGGGACACCTATCAACATGATGGACCGACGCAATAGGACATAATCGACAGATGACGGATTCCAATACCAGTCTTTGGCGCGGGCAGGAACGCAGCACATGGATCAGGCTGCGCACGCTGATCCTGTTGCGCTGGGTTGCCATCATCGGCCAGTTCACCGCTATCACGGTTGCGCAGCAGTATTATCACGTCCAGCTTGAACTGGCCCTGTGCTATTTCGCAATCGGCGTGTCGGTGATGGGCAACCTGACGGCCATCCTGTTGTTTCCCGAAAACAAGCGCCTGTCCGAGTTCGAAAATTTTCTGATGGTACTGTTTGACCTGCTGCAACTGTCGATCCTGCTGTATCTCACAGGGGGGCTGAACAACCCGTTTGCGTTGTTGCTGCTAGGTCCGGTAACGATTTCCGCAAATGTGATGAGCACACGTTCGACCCTGATCATCGGTAGCGTCGCGGTGATCTTGACCACGTTGCTGGCGCAGTTCCATCTGCCCCTGCGCACCGAACTGGGGCTGGTGCTGGATATCCCCGACATTCTGCTGTTCGGCAACTGGGCGGCGATCATCATCGCAATCGTCTTTATCGGGGCCTATTCTCACCGCATCAGTTCCGAGGTGCAATCAATGTCCGAAGCGCTCTCGGCCACGCATATGGCGCTGGCGCGCGAGCAGAAACTGACCGATCTTGGTGGAGTGGTTGCAGCCGCAGCCCATGAATTGGGTACACCGCTGGCCACGATCAAGCTGGCCAGCTCGGAACTGATCGAAGAGCTTGAGGATCGCCCGGAACTGAAAGAAGACGCCGCCCTGATCCGGGAGCAGGCCGATCGCTGCCGCGATATTCTACGCGACATGGGCCGGGCCGGCAAAGACGACCTGCACTTGCGTCAGGCACCTTTGTCCACCGTGATACACGAAGCGGCAGAACCGCATATCAATCGCGGCAAGGTGGTTTATTTCGATGAAGGGCCAGTTGCGGATGGGGATGTGCAGCAGCCCTCGATCCTGCGCAAGCCCGAGATCATTCACGGATTACGCAATCTGATCCAGAACGGGGTGGATTTCGCCAAGTCGACGGTCTGGGTCGAGGCGGAATGGACGTCGGACCAGATCAGCGTTTCGATCATGGATGATGGGCGCGGCTATCCTTCCCATATCATCGGACGGATTGGTGACCCGTTCATGCGCAGACGCCGTGCCGATCGCAGCAGCCGGCCCGAATACGAGGGTATGGGGCTGGGTCTGTTCATCGCCAAAACGCTGCTGGAACGCAGTGGGGCCGAGCTTCAATTTGCCAACGGCGCCGACCCATATCAAACTCTGACCGATCAGCCGGACCGCAAGGGGGCGATCGTCCATGTCATCTGGCCACGCAAGCTGATTGATGCGCAAACCGGCGATACTCCGGTCCCGTCCGGCGCAAACCAGCCCTTCCAGATCTGAGTTAAGACCCCGTTAACCATTGTTGTTCATACAGGCTCGGGTTGTTTTGACAGGGGCGTTGGACCAATGGCCGACTGGATCGTTCTGGCCGCAATCAGCGTGGTTTCGGCCAGCTTTGCGATATTATGGCTCTTACCGCGCCATCAGGCCAAAACAAGAGATTTCGGGCTGTCAGCGCCCGGAGCACTGTTTGATGTTGTCTTTCTGTTCGACGGCGATCGCCTGATCAGCCACTCCGATATTGCACTGGCAGGCTACGAAGCCGTCCGCAACTGGGCTGATCTTCGGCGATTGCTGCAACGTGATTTCCCCGCTTTCCCCGAAACGCCCGAGGCTGTCCGGTCTGAGGGGAACATCGCCGTTTCAGCCATTGACTGCACGGTCGAGCGCGAAGTTGTGTGCGAATGGGTCGACGGCATCATTCGGGTTCAGCTGCGCGATCTGACCGAGGTTGCGCCCGCTACACGTCGTGACCCGAATGATCCGATACGTCTTGCGATGGAGCAGGCACCCTACCCCGTCTGGCTGCTGGGCAATGACAACAAGGTACAGTGGTGCAATGCGGCCTATGTTTCTCTGGTGCGCAAAATCGTTGGACCGGATGCGGATCTGACAGACCCGTTGTTTCCATCGCTCACGGATCAGGCGCTGTTGGGCCGAAAAACCCGTATCTCGCTTCCGGTCCGGGACAGCGATGCCAAGCTGTGGTTCGATCTGACCCGCGTGGCCCGCGATCAGGATCAGCTGTGTTATGCGGTCGATATCAATGCGATTGTCGCGGCTGAGACCGCGCAGCGCAAATTCGTGCAAACCATGACCAAAACCTTTGCGCAACTGTCGATCGGTCTGGCGATCTTTGACCGCAATCGGCAACTGGCCCTGTTCAATCCCGCGCTCATCGACCTGACCACGCTACCGCCGGATTTTCTAAGCCTGCGCCCAAGTCTATCCAGCTTTTTTGACCGGCTGCGCGATCAGCACATGATGCCTGAGCCTAAGAATTATCGTAGCTGGCGGCGACAGATGAATGATCTACTTGAGGCCGCACAGGACGGGAACTACCAGGAAACCTGGTCGCTTCCTTCGGGTTCGGTCTATTCCGTCAGCGGTCGTCCGCACCCCGATGGGGCTGTGGCCTTCCTGTTCGAGGATATCACAGCCGAAATCACCCTGACCCGGCGGTTTCGCGCAGAGATGGATCTGATGCAATCAATCCTGGACAAGCTCGCTGATGCCATTGCCGTGTTCTCGGACGACGGGACACTGGCAATTACGAACTACGCCTATCAAATGCTGTGGGGCGACAGCGACGAGGCCGGGTTCGAACCCGCAACGGTTCTTGAGATTACCCGCCAATGGCAGGAGCACTGCACTGCCACGCCGATCCTTGGCGAGATCCGCGAATTCGTGACTGCGCGCGAGAATCGCACCGATTGGTCGGGTGAATTGATCCTTAAATCCGGCGGTAGGATGACATGCACTGTCAGCCCCATGCAGAATGGGGCGACCATCGTTCGTTTCTGCACCGGCAGCGCAGTCGAAGACATTGCTGAAATGCGAAAATTCAGCGCCTGAACCGGGTTGCAGCCAACCAAGCGCAGGTTCATTGTGGCGCCATGATTGCGCCGCTGAAACTGACCCTGAAATCCCCTCAGGATACCGCTGCCCTCGCCGCCCGACTGGGCGGCGTATTGCAGCCGGGCGATACCATCCTGCTTGAGGGATCAATCGGCAGCGGCAAAACCCATTTCGCCCGCGCCTTAATTCAATCTGTTCTGAAATTCCCCGAGGATGTGCCTTCGCCGACCTTCACTCTTGTTCAGATCTATGAGACCGGAATCGGAGAGGTCTGGCATTCGGATCTCTATCGGCTCACCACTGTGGAAGAGGTTGAAGAACTGGGGCTGGTCGACGCCTTCGACACCGGCATCTGCCTGGTTGAATGGCCCGCAAAACTGGGTCCGCTGACGCCGCAACCGGCATTACTGATCCAGTTCATCACCAACCCCAACGATCACGACATGCGGCAACTTGCTCTATCGTGGTCGGACCCCAAATGGAACGCCAAGCTGGAGATGATCCAATGACGAACCGGGCCATTCTGGCCGAAGCGTTGATCGCTCAAACCCCATGGAACAGCGCGCAGCATTCGCCTTTGGCCGGTGACGCCTCGAACCGCCGGTACGAGCGTCTGACCAATCCCGCCAATGGCCGGACTGCCGTTTTGATGGACGCCCCGCCCGAAAAAGGTGAGGCGGTCGAACCTTTCGTGCGCATGGCGGAGTATCTGCGCTCTATCGGGCTGAGCGCGCCGGAAATTTATGCCGAAGACAGCGAATACGGCTTTCTTCTGCTCGAAGATCTGGGAGACGCGCTTTTTGCTAATGTCCTACGGGATGATCCGGCACTGGAACGCACGCTCTACAGTGCGGCAACCGATGTGCTTGTGCATCTGCACGCAGCGCCAACACTTTCGCTCGACAGTTACGATCCCGCGTTGATGACCGAATTCGCAGCACTCTCGTTTACAAAATATGCGCAGGGTGTTCTGGGGTCGCATGACGAAGAAGCCCGTGC
This sequence comes from Ruegeria halocynthiae, assembly GCF_900106805.1. GTDB lineage: Bacteria > Pseudomonadota > Alphaproteobacteria > Rhodobacterales > Rhodobacteraceae > Ruegeria > Ruegeria halocynthiae. The sequence goes on along the minus strand of NZ_FNNP01000005.1, from coordinate 196,317 downwards.
CCGGTTCGAGCTTCGTTTTGCCGATATCCTGCATCGCGAAACCGGCGGAAACCGGGTTGTTGTGCAGCGCGACTATCATGCGGAAAACCTGATCTGGCTGCCCGGGCGCGACGGCATCGCGCGCGTGGGTCTGCTGGACTTCCAAAGTGCGATGCTGGGGCATCCCGCTTATGACCTGATGTCGCTGCTGCAGGATGTGCGCCGAACCGTGCCTGTCGGGATCGAGATGCGGATGATCGACCGCTACATCACCGCAACCGGCGTGGACGGGCATGATTTCCGCACCGCTTATTCGGTTTTAGGAGCTCAGCGCAACCTGCGTATTCTGGGCGGGTTTGCCCGGCTGGCGACGGATTACGGGAAGCCGCATTACGTCGATCTGATCCCGGCCGCTTGGGCGCATCTGATGCGCGATCTGGAACATCCAGCGCTGGTGCCGGTAGCTGATCTGTTACGCGGCGCCCTGCCCGATCCAAATCCGGAAAACCTTGCAAAGCTGAGATCGCAATGACCGGTACACCCCAAGCTGCAATGCTGTTCGCCGCTGGTTTTGGCACCCGCATGGGCGCGCTGACCAAGGATCGACCCAAACCTCTGATCAAGGTTTCCGGGCGGCCTTTGATGGACCACACGCTGGATCTGGTCGATGCGTTACGGCCATTGCGCGTTGTCGCCAATCTACACTACCACGCCGATCAGCTCGCCGTTTATCTAGCGGACCGGGACGTGGCGTTGTCGCGGGAAGAACCGCACATTCTAGAGACTGGCGGTGGGTTGCGCGCTGCACTGCCATTACTAGGTTCCGGACCGGTTTTCACCCTGAACAGCGATGCAATCTGGGCCGGTCCCAACCCGCTGTACCTGCTGCGAGACCATTGGAATCCTGATGAAATGGATGCGTTGCTAATGTGCGTTCCGGTCGGGCAAACCCTTGGCCACACCGGCCCGGGCGACTTTTCCCAGGACAGCACCGGACGGATCTCCCGAGGGACTGGTCTGGTTTATGGCGGCGCGCAGATCCTGAAAACCGACGGGCTGCATAGAATTGAAGAAGACGCGTTTTCTCTGAATGTACTGTGGGATCAGATGCTTGAGCAAAGACGTTTGTTTGCAATGGTTTATCCGGGTCGATGGTGCGATGTAGGTCGGCCCGAAGGCATTGAGCTGGCCGAAGAGATGATCGCCGATGTTTGAGCCCGGCACCCTGCCCCGGGTTTTTGCCGTGCCACCGGGTGCGGATTTTCCCAAGTTTCTGGTCAACGGTCTGCATCGGCGCTTTGAGGGACAGCCCCCTGACGCTTTGGCCCGTGTGCAACTTGTGGTCAATACCCGTCGCATGGCGCGCAGGGTACGCGATCTGTTCGATCAGGGACCTGCTTGCCTGCTGCCGCGATTGTCCCTGCTCACTGATCTTGGGGAAAGCGCGGATCTGGCACAGGTTCCACCTGCGATCCCGCCTCTGCGCCGGAGGCTGGAGCTGACACAACTGATCGGTAAACTGCTGGACCAGCAACCCGATCTGGCCGCGCGATCATCCTTGTTTGATCTGTCCGACAGTTTGGCCGCGCTGATTGACGAGATGCAGGGCGAAGGTGTCTCGCCTGACGCGATCAGACAACTGGATGTCAGCGACATGTCCGGCCACTGGGCGCGGGCGCAGGCGTTTATCGGCATCGCTGATCAGTTCATGGATTCCGGTGCAGGCGCGATGGATGCGCAGGCCCGGCAACGGCGTGTGATCGAGAATCTGATCGCACGCTGGCAGGTCTCTCCACCCACGCATCCGATCATACTGGCGGGCTCCACCGGGTCGCGCGGTACCACCTTGATGCTAATGCAGGCCGTTGCACGACTGCCACAAGGGGCGCTGGTGCTGCCGGGCTATGATTTCGATCAACCCGAACACGTCTGGCGCAATCTGGATGACGCGCTGTCCTCTGAGGATCATCCCCAATACCGGTTCCGTAAGCTGATGCTGGGGCTTGGGTTGAACCCGGATCAGATCCTGCCGTGGATGCCAGATCAGGCACCCTCGCCCTCTCGTAACAAATTGATTTCTCTTGCATTACGTCCCGCCCCAGTGACCGACGCATGGATGACCGAAGGTCCGCACCTGCCTGTCCTGAACGGCGCCACCAAGGACGTCACGCTGATCGAGGCCTCCTCGCCTCGGGCCGAAGCATTGGCCATTGCGCTGCGCTTGCGCCAGGCGGCTGAAACCGGGCAGACCGCAGCGCTGATCACACCCGACCGAATGCTGACCCGTCAAGTCAGCGCGGCACTGGACCGGTGGAATATCCTGCCCGATGACAGCGCGGGCCTGCCGCTGCAACTGTCTCCACCGGGTCGGTTTCTGCGCCATGTCGCCGGGTTGTTTGCCCGACGCCTGGATGGTGAGGCTTTGCTGACGCTGCTAAAACATCCGCTATGCCATGATGGCGGCGACCGGGGCATCCATCTGTTGCACTCCCGCGATCTGGAACTTGACCTGCGCCGTCACGGGCCGCCCTTTCCCGACAACACCAGCCTGACCGCTTTTGCCATTCGCGCTGAAGCACCCGAGGCATGGGTTCACTGGGTGACAGAGTCATTCTGCGATAAGCACAGCCCGGGCGAGCAATCACTGTCGGATTGGGTCTCCCGGCTTCGCACCTTGGCCGAGACGATCTCGGCTGGCGCGACCGGGGAGACCGGCACTTTGTGGGACAAGAATGCAGGTCAAAAGGCGCTTGCAGTCATAACAGCGCTGGAAGACGAGGCGCACCATGGCGGCACGATGACAGCCCATGATTTCGCCGACCTTCTGGGCGCATTGCTGGCAGGTGAAGAGATCCGCGACCGCGATGCACCTCATCCGCATCTGATGATCTGGGGCACGCTTGAAGCGCGGGTACAGGGCGCCGACCTTTTGATCCTGGGTGGTCTGAACGAAGGCAGCTGGCCTGAAGCCGCGGCTCCTGATCCCTGGCTCAATCGGCAAATGCGGAACGCCGCCGGGCTTTTGTTGCCAGAACGCCGGATCGGCCTGTCAGCACATGACTTCCAGCAAGCGGTAGGCGCGCCAGAGGTGGTTTTGACGCGCGCCATCCGATCGGATGACGCGGAAACCGTGCCATCCCGCTGGGTGAACCGTTTGACCAACCTGTTGCAGGGCTTGCCCGAACAGGGCGGGACCGACGCTTTGGCAGCGATGCGCGCGCGGGGTCGGCAATGGTTGGATTGGGCGGAAACACTGGAACAGGCGCCCCGGATCGACGCCGCACACCGCCCGTCTCCACGGCCTCCTGTTTCGGCACGACCCCGGCGATTGTCGGTGACCGAGATCAAACGTCTGATCCGCGATCCTTATGCGATCTACGCCCGACATGTCTTACGGCTAAAACCACTGGATTCGCTGGTCCAGGCACCGGACGCCCTGTTGCGCGGCATCGTCATCCACGAAGTCATGGAACACTTCGTTCGCGACAGCGTTCTGGATTCCTCTCTGCTCAGCCGTGACAACTTCCTGAAACGAGCTGAAGCTCTGTTAATGGATCATGTTGCGTGGCCCACGGCGCGAAAACTGTGGCTGGCACGGTTGGAGCGGATCACCGACAGTTTTCTGTCTGCTGAAATCCAGCGTCGCAGCGATGGCGGACCGGTGGCCTTTGAGGTTGGAATGAACATTGCGCTGGCGCCGCTCGATTTCACCATCGCCGGGCGCGCCGACCGGATCGACCGAAGCGGGCAGGGGGCGTTGCGGATCATCGACTACAAGACGGGCACCCCACCGACGGAAAGCCAGCAAGCAAAGTTCGACAAGCAATTGCTGATCGAGGCTGCGATTGCCGAGCAGGGCGGTATCGACGGATTTGACCCGCTCCCGGTTGCACAGGCGATCTTCATAGGTATGGGCGGGACGTACAAAGAGGTGCCCGCACCGTTGCAAAAAGAGCCCGCAGACAAGGTTCTGGCCGAGCTGAAAGAGTTGATTTCAGCATATTTAGAGCCTGATCAGGGGTATTCATCGCGCCGGATGCTGCACAAGGACACAGATATCGGTGACTATGATCACCTCGCTCGGTTTGGGGAATGGGATCGTTCGGCTGAAACCCAACCGGAGGACCTGAGATGAGCCCGTGCAACGACGCAACCGAACGGCAAGTGCAGGCTGCACGTCCGGATGCGTCTACATGGCTGGCAGCCAATGCAGGCTCGGGCAAAACACGGGTTTTGACGGATCGGGTGGCGCGTCTGTTGCTGGATGGTGTTCAGCCACAACACATCCTGTGCCTGACCTACACCAAGGCCGCCGCCAGCGAGATGCAGAACCGGCTGTTCAAGCGGCTTGGTAAGTGGGCGATGCTGGGCAACAGCGACCTTCAGGACGAATTGATCGAGCTTGGCGTGCCAGGTGTGATCGATCCCAATCGGCTGGCACAGGCGCGGACTCTGTTTGCGCGCGCTATCGAGACGCCGGGCGGGCTGAAAATCCAGACGATCCACTCCTTTTGTGCCTCGCTGCTGCGACGGTTTCCGCTTGAAGCCGGGGTCAGCCCTCAATTCGCCGAGATGGAGGATCGCGCCGCGACATTGCTGCGCGAAGAGATCATCGAAGATTTCGCCGAGGGCCCGCAGGCCGCATTGATCGAGGATGTGGCCCGGTTCGTCACTGATACAGGATTTGACAAACTCACCGCCGCCGTTGCGCAACGACGCAATCATTTTGAACACGGGCTGCACTGGCCGGATGTGCTGCAGCGTTTTGATCTGCCCGCGTGTTTCGATGAACAGATATTGCTGGGCAGCGTGTTTCTGGGCGGTGAAACAGAGTTGGTTCGATCCATTCTGCCCGCGCTGACCGAGAGCGGCGGAAATAACGCGAAAGCGGCCGACAAGCTTGCTGGATTTACCGAACCTCGGCTGGGCGTTCTGCCTGTACTCGAAAGCGTATTTTTAACAGGAAAGTCGGCGAAAGAACCATTTACCGCAAAAATCAACAGTTTCCCGACCAAGACGCTGCGCGAAGGAATGCTGGCCGACCGGATGCCTCAACTCGAAGCTCTTATGCTGCGGGTCGAGGCCGCGCGGGAACAGCGGCTTGCATTGGTTGCAGCACAGAAAACCCATGTTCTACATCGCTTTGCTGCGGTCTTTCTGCCCGAATATGAGCGGCGCAAGCAATTGCGGGGCTGGCTGGATTTCGACGATCTGATCCTGCGCGCGCGGCAGGTACTGAACGACCCGGCAGTGGCGGAGTGGGTGCTATATCGGCTTGACGGCGGGATCGATCATATTCTGGTGGACGAGGCACAGGACACGAGCCCGGATCAGTGGGACGTGATCGAAAAACTGGCACAGGAATTCACCAGCGGAGAAGGGGCCCGGTGCGGGGTCGAGCGCACGATCTTTGTGGTCGGGGACAAGAAACAGTCGATCTATTCCTTTCAGGGTGCCGACCCGCAGGCTTTTGACCGGATGCAGGCTGAATTTGGGCAAAAACTGCAAGAATCAGGCTCTAAATTGTGGGATTGGACGCTGGAGTATTCATTTCGATCCTCCAGTGCGATCCTCGGGCTGGTGGATATCCTGTTCGAAAACCACTCGGAAGCCGGGTTTCACAAGGATTCACTCCATCGCGCGTTCAAGGCTGATCTTCCCGGCCGCGTGGACCTGTGGCCGGTGGTCGAAAAGGTTGAAGATGATGAGGATGCTGATTGGACCGATCCGGTTGATCGGCCCAATGCGCAGCACCATACGGTCATTCTGGCCGAAAAGGTGGCCCGGTCGATCCGAGATATGATCGATGGTGAAGTAACGATCCCCGATGACGGAAAAACGCCTGGCAGCTTTGTCAGGCGCAAGGTCCAGCCCGGAGATTTTCTGATCCTCGTCCAGCGCCGTTCAGACCTGTTTGCCGAGATCATCCGCGCCTGCAAAAGCCAGGGCCTGCCCATCGCTGGCGCAGACCGTCTGAAAGTGGGCGCAGAGCTGGCGGTCAAAGATCTGGCAGCTTTGCTGAGCTATCTCGCCACCCCCGAGGACAGCCTGTCCTTGGCAACAGTACTGAAATCTCCGTTGTTCGGTTGGTCGGAACAGCAGCTTTTCGATCTGGCCCATCGTCGAAAAGAAACCTATCTGTGGGCCGCACTGCGAAACCGCGCCGAAGAATTCCCGGAAACACTGGCGGTTCTGAACGATCTGCGCGGGCAGACAGATTTTCTGCGTCCCTACGATCTGATCGAACGCATTCTGACGCGCCATGACGGGCGTCGCAAACTGTTGGGCCGGCTAGGGGCCGAAGCTGAGGACGGCATCAATGCGCTGTTGTCGCAGGCGCTGGCTTATGAGCGTACGGATATTCCCAGCCTTACCGGTTTTCTGGTCTGGATGCAGACCGACGATCTGGAGATCAAGCGCCAGATGAGCGGTGTCGGAAACATGATCCGGGTGATGACCGTGCATGGCTCGAAAGGGCTCGAAGCGCCGATCGTGATTTTGCCCGATACCGGTAAACGGCAACCTCCACGCGATGCCGAAATCATGATGGCGGGGGATACCCCTTTGTGGAAAGTGCCCGCTGATGCGTCACCCACACTGATCGCTAAGGCCCGTGAAGAGGCGCGAAAGCGCGAGGAAAACGAACGGCTGCGTTTGCTATATGTGGCTCTAACAAGGGCTGAAAAGTGGCTGTTTGTGGCGGCGGCCGGTGATGTGGGTAAGGATGGCAGCAGCTGGTATCAAATGGTCGAGGCCGCGATGGCGCGCGCAGGGGCCACTCAGATACCCGGATCCCAGAAGCTACGGCTGGCACATGGGGATTGGGACGCGTTGCCTTTCGTCGAGCGTGACAGCGCTATGGCAACCGAACGGAAACTGCCCGCATTCTTCCAAACCCCTGCGCGCAAACCGCAGACACCAGCAGAAACGCTTAAACCTTCTGATCTGGGGGGCGCCAAGGCCTTGCCCGGGGATGCAGGTCAAAATGAAGAGGCAGCAAAACGCCGTGGCACCTGTCTGCACCTGTTGTTGGAACACCTGCCTGGCGTTGCGCAGGATCAATGGCCACAGCTCTGCAAGCGGTTGTTGGCGGATATGCAAGATACTGAACGCAGGGAGTTACTGAATGAGGCAGCCACTGTCCTGACCGCCGCTCATCTGAAATCCGTATTCGCACCGGATGCGCTGGCCGAAATTCCGGTGACTGCCGATTTGAGCGGCATAAGAATGCACGGCGTGATCGACCGGCTGGTCATAACGGGAGAGGAAGTTCATGTGATTGATTTCAAATCAAATGCGACTGTCCCGGACAGCCCTGAATCCTGCCCAGAAGGGCTGTTGCGTCAGATGGGGGCATATGCGCACGCCCTGACACAGATCTATCCTGACCACCGAATACGCACCGCCATTCTGTGGACACGGACCGCACATCTAATGTGGCTGCCACACGATATGGTGACAGACGCCTTAGCGCGTAACCCTATATCTTGACCTCCCCCCACACGGCACCTACGTTCTGTGCCCAAGCATTCCCCATTCAGGAGACAGACATGTCGACCGTAGCCGTAACCGACGACACCTTTGACGCCGAAGTCAAGAATTCCGATATCCCCGTTGTGGTGGATTTCTGGGCCGAGTGGTGCGGCCCCTGTAAGCAGATTGGTCCCGCCCTGGAAGAGTTGGCCAGTGAATACGGCGGCAAGGTGAAGATTGCCAAGGTTGATGTCGACAGCAACCCGAACTCGGCCGCTGCCATGGGTGTTCGTGGCATTCCGGCACTGTTCATCTTCAAGGACGGCGAAGTGGTTTCAAACCGCGCAGGCGCTGCGCCCAAAGCGGCACTGCAAAGCTGGATCGACGAGTCGATCTGAGCTGGTGTAATCCAATTGCATCAAAGGCGTCTCATCCGGGACGCCTTTTTTTGTTTGAACGCACTATTTGACATGGGGCAAAAATGGCAAAAACACGGGTTCTGGTAGAATTCGGGATGGGCACGTCGCTGCGGCGCGAGGACTATACCGAGGCAGCGCTGCGCGCGATCAAAGATGCGCTCTGGCATAACTCGGTCAATATGGCCGAACTGTTCGGGTTCCCGAAAGAGGCAATGATCATCGATGCCGAGATTGGTGTACAACAACCGGACCGCGTGGATACCCAATAGTTAAAGGCCGTATTCCCATATGGTCAACCCAACATCTCGGTTACGCAGGGCGGGCTGGACATCGACAAACCCCATACAGAAGGCCGCACGGTGATCGCCAACGCCGCCATCGTGGTCTCATTTGATATGGAGCCCGCCCAATGACTGAAAAACGCATCATATTGGAAATGGGCACCGGGAACGACCTGTATGGTCAGGATTACACCAAAGCCGCGCGCCGCGCCGTTCAGGACGCACTGCACCATTCATCGATCACCTTGTTCTCCAAACTGAACATCAGCCACGAGGAAATGCGCGTTCAGGTCACGATTGGGGTGCAGCAGCCCGAAGCAGTCGATTGTGATCTTGTCGCCTCGGATCTTCCAAGGGGGCGCGCCTCGGTCCGGGCAATCAAAGGGGGGTTGGATGTCCGAGATTCCGAGGCTGGTACCCGGCATGTCATAGCGACCGCGGCAATCGAGGCCTATCTGCCTGATCTGGCGGATAAATTCGTCGAAAGCTGAAAAAGAAAAAGCCGCCCAGGCGAGCGGCTCATCTTACGTGTCTTTCTGATCCTGAATCAGAACTTGGCGATGTCAGCACGATTCAGGCCGATATCATCAAGTTGCTCATCGCTCAGACGCGCGAGCTCATTGCGGGTCTTGCGAGATTGATACCATTCGACAACATTTTCGAAGGCGTGGGTGAATGCATCCACTGCGTGCAGGATGGTGACTGCTCCGAGCGGCGCATGGTTTTTTGCGATTGCGTTAGCCATGTGCTTAGTCCTTTTAACAGAAACAGCCGACCCGTTGTCGGTTGTAGGCCTCATGTAACTCCGGTGGCTGAGTCTCACAAATGCTGACTCAACAGCCCCGGTTTGCATTTTCTGCATATCTTTTGAGAGGTCTGAGAACCGGTTGCGCAGAACCCGTGCCCAGCCCATATATGGCAACACGGATAACGGAGGCATTCATGGCAGACAGCGATTTTCCCGGCTGGCACGGCACTACCATCATTGGCGTCAAGAAGGGCGGGCAGGTTGTCGTCGCCGGGGACGGGCAAGTCAGCCTGGGCCAGACTGTGATCAAAGGCACAGCGCGCAAGGTGCGCCGTCTGTCACCGGGTGGGTTTGAAATCGTCGCCGGGTTTGCCGGATCAACTGCGGACGCTTTCACTCTGCTGGAACGACTAGAGGTAAAGCTTGAGGCCACACCAGGCCAGCTGGCCCGCGCCTCGGTCGAGTTGGCCAAAGATTGGCGCACTGACAAATACCTGCAAAAGCTTGAGGCGATGCTGATCGTCACCGACGGCAAGGATCTGTTCGTGATCACCGGGGCAGGGGACGTGCTTGAGCCTGAACACAACGTCGCCGCCATCGGATCGGGTGGCAACTTTGCCCTTGCTGCAGCGCGTGCGATGATGGACGGCGACAAGCCCGCCGAAGACGTGGCGCGCGAGGCCATGGCGATTGCTGCTGATATCTGCGTCTACACCAACGGCAATCTGACGGTCGAGACGATCTAGGACGTTCTGCGTTTTATCCAGATACAATGCATCGAAATACGCGTTCGACCAAAGGGATGGGCAGCGTATTTCGATTCAATTGGAACGCATAACGGCCTCAGGCTAACAGCGTTTTGATCTCTTTCCCTTTCCAGCGCATATGCATCCCAATCAGGCCCAGCAGGGCCGTGACGATGACGATGTAATAGGGCAGGCGGATGTCGATGCTCATCAATCCACCGCCGATCAGGGACATGACACCGCCCGCAAGGCAGAACACGGCTGTGGTTACGCCCATGACCCAGCCCTGATCGGTCTCGCTGACGCTGGATGAGAACAGGCCCAGCAGCGTCGGGTAGGACACGCCAAAGAAGAAATAGAAGAAGAAGACCGGCACATAGCTCAATACACCGCTGGGGCTGAAGGCGAAACCAAATCCGCAGATCACCATTATTACCAGCGAGACGTAGATGATCTGGTGCTTGCTGAACCTTTCTTGGGCGGGCTTCACGAGGAACGTGCTGGAAAAGGCCAGTGCAATGCCGATCACCACCATTGCCATGCTACCTCCGATCACGCCGTAGCCCCAGGCGCTGGTCAGAAAGTTGTCGACGAACACATAGAAGGTAACGTTGGCGATCATGAACAGCGCATAGACCGGCATGATTTTCAGAACCAATGGGTGGTCTCTCACCGCAATCAGGCCATCGGTAATGTCCCGCGGGCGGAAGACAAAGGGTTCGCGTTCGGTTCTGGTGTCCTTGAAGAAAGTGGTCACAAGGAAGATTGCGATCAGGACCAGAACAAACGCCCCGTAAAAGGGCGTTTTCAACGTCGCAACACTTCCCAGCAAGGCGGTATCGGATAGGACCGCGCCGATAATCGGACCGCCAACAAGGCCGAAGCTGACTCCTGTCACGATGTAGCCCATGTTCCGGTCACGGTCCGCAGCATCGGTGCTGCCATCGATCATCGCCGCTTGTGCAATAGGTTGGTTGCCCGCGGTAAACCCGGTGATCGATCGGCCAACAATCAGCAGAAGAAGGCTGTTGAGGTAAAGCGCAGCAATGGTCAGGGCATAGCCAACAAGTGCCCCGGTCAAACACACCAGAAGGGCGTTCTTACGCCCGATGGAATCCGAGACTTTCGAGACATAGACCACCCCCAGAAACCACGACAGGAAAAAACACCCAATCACCAAGCCATAGTAGAAATGCCGGGTCCCCATGGCCGTGCTTTCAGGCAGAAAACCCGACTTTGTTTCCATGATCAGAGAGTTGATGATGGGAAAGACCAGCCCTTGCCCTATCAGGTCGACAAAGACAACAAACAGCAGGGTGATCTTGGCTATTTTCGACATCTTTACACTCCGGTCCCGCAACACCTTGATAATACAGTATCAGAGGGCGCGCGTTTCACCTATGGAAAGCATTTGCAAACCGGATGGGGCGTTGCTAACCAACGCTGTCAATGAGAAGAGCTTGGTTGTTTTCGCCCGTTGCATAACTACCTAAGCCCAAGTTTAGCCATGCCGACCGAAAGGACTGCGCCTTGACCGACCTGACCCCGCGCGAGATTGTCTCGGAACTTGACCGTTTCATCATCGGTCAGAAGGGTGCCAAGCGCGCCGTGGCCGTCGCCCTGCGTAACCGCTGGCGACGCAAGCAGCTGCCGGATGATATCCGCGATGAGGTTTATCCCAAGAACATCCTGATGATCGGCCCCACCGGTGTTGGTAAAACCGAAATCAGCCGCCGTCTGGCCAAGCTCGCCCGCGCACCGTTCATCAAGGTCGAAGCCACCAAGTTCACCGAGGTCGGCTATGTCGGCCGTGACGTGGAACAGATCGTGCGCGATCTGGCTGATGCCGCAATCCTGCAGACCCGCGACTTCATGCGCGAGGATGTCAAAGCCCGCGCCCACCAAGCTGCCGAAGATCGCGTGATTGAGGCCATCGCAGGGACTGACGCCCGTGAGGCAACGCGCGAGATGTTCCGCAAGAAGCTCAAAACCGGTGAGTTGGACGATACCGAGATAGAACTGGAGCTGTCCGACACCTCGAACCCCATGCCGATGTTCGACATTCCAGGCCAACCCGGCGGCCAGATGGGGATGATGAACCTGGGTGATATCTTCGGCAAAGCCTTCGGCGGGCGCACCGTCAAGAAACGCGTGACCGTCGCCGAGAGCTATGAGGCGCTGATCGGGGAAGAAGCCGATAAGCTGTTGGATGATGAGACTGTCAATCGCATCGCGTTGGAATCGGTCGAACAGAACGGCATCGTGTTTCTGGATGAGATTGACAAAGTATGCGCGCGCTCGGACGCGCGCGGCGGCGATGTCAGCCGGGAAGGGGTGCAGCGTGACCTTCTGCCTCTGATCGAAGGCACCACCGTCAGCACCAAGCATGGTCCGGTAAAAACCGACCACATCCTGTTCATCGCGTCAGGCGCATTTCATATCGCCAAGCCCTCGGACCTGCTGCCAGAGCTTCAGGGCCGTCTGCCGATCCGCGTGGAACTGCGCGCCCTGACCGAAGAGGATTTCGTTCGTATCCTGACTGAGACCGACAACGCGCTGACTCTCCAGTATACCGCCTTGATGGGCACCGAAGAGGTCACCGTCAGCTTCACCGAAGACGGTATCGCGGCTCTGGCCCGTATTGCGGCGGATGTGAACCAAAGCATTGAAAATATCGGTGCGCGGCGGCTCTATACGGTGATGGAGCGCGTATTCGAAGAGCTTTCGTTCACCGCACCCGACCAGGCGGGTTCTGAGATCACCGTTGATGCGGGCTTTGTGGACGACAATCTGGGTGAGTTGACAAAATCAACAGATCTCAGCCGTTACGTTTTGTAACAAAACCAGCCGGAATATCGCCGATCAATCGCGTTCACAGACTGGACGCAGCGGGGAAATAAGGTAGCGTAGCACTGTAACTGCATAGAGGCAGACCGTGCTACGTTATCTGATCATTATCGCAAGCCTGTGTCTGCTGAGCGCCTGTGCGGACCGGACTATAACCGAAATCACACCCGAAGCTCTGAAGGTCGGAACCCCTGCCACAGTCTTTGCCGCCACAACCCGTGCGCGTGAGGGTGATGGCTCTTACGGGTCAAAGCGTGCCGAGGCGTTGCGATATCTCGAGCTGACCGTTTCGATTCCTCCGACGCATACGCCCGGAACACTTGAGTTCTCTTACGCAAATCCAAATCCGAAAAAACAGTTTGTCTTGGCCGATGTCACCGAATTCTCGGGCCGTCAGGATTTGAAGTCACGGTTGCACGGTGTGGATGATGTGGTGATCTTTGTTCACGGCTATAACGCTACGCAGACCGAAACCGCGTTTCGGGCGGCACAACTGAGCCATGACATCGGTATCCCCGGAACGATATTGATCTATTCGTGGCCCAGTCAGGCCCGTGGGATCGGATATGCCTACGATCTGGACAGTATGCTGTTCGCACGTGACGGGCTGGAGCAAACCATCCGCTTTTTACGGTCATCTGGCGTCAAACGGGTCATCCTAATCGCGCATTCGATGGGCGGCGCCCTGTCGATGGAGATGATGCGGCAGGCTGAATTGCGCGAACCCGGCTGGTCGAACCGCAACATCGAAGGGGTTATCCTGATCTCGCCCGATCTGGATGTAGATCTGTTCCGTTCGCAGATGAACAGCATCAAGGAACCGCCCGACCCGTTTGTGGTGATGGTATCGAAGAAGGACAAGATCCTGAATGTTTCGGCCCGTCTGCGTGGTACGGCCGATAGCGAAAGACTGGGTAATATCAGTTCGGTCGATTCGTTGGCCAAATATCCGATCAATGTCATCGACACGACCGCTTTCAACAGCGATGCGGGTTCATCGCACTTTGTGGCCGCAACCTCGCCGGCATTGCTGTCCATTCTCAGCTCGGTCCGCCGGGTCAGCAGCACCTTTGGACCCGACCGGCCCGGCATCGATGTTCTCGTGCCGCCCAGCGAACGCAGCACCGACGGCGCAACCGAGATCGTTCTGACCGAAACTGGTCAGGCGCAGGTCAGTACACCCTGATAATGCAGGCTTTTGCCCTTGGTGCGACCCATCTCTCAGTGCAGCAGCGGATGGTCAGGCGCGTATTCGGTGATCGGGGTCAAGCGATGGGATCGCGTCTAGCAAGCGCTTGGTATAGTCCTGCTTCGGCGCCGCAAACAGCTCTCGCGTTGGGGCGCTTTCGACGATTTTACCATGATACATCACAACCACAAAATCACAGGTATGAGCCACAACTGACAGATCGTGACTGATGAACATGAAGGTCAGGCCCATGTCATGCTGGAGCGATTTCAGCAGGTTCAGGATATCTGCCTGAATCGATACATCCAACGCCGCCACACATTCATCAGCAACCACGAAACGCGGGTTGCAGGCCAGTGCCCGGGCGATTGAAATCCGCTGACGCTGACCGCCTGAAAACGCGTGCGGATAGCGGCGCAGATGTTCCAGGTTCAGACGGCATTTGGCTGCAATCTCGCGCACCCGCGTATCGGTTTCCTCGCGCGATGCGGTCAGACCCATCACATCCAGCGGTTCGGCGATGATGTCGCGCACGGTCATCCGGGGGCTCAGCGCAGCGTACGGGTCCTGAAAAATCAGCTGAGCCCGGCGGCGATAAGCCTTGAGATCCGTGGCTGACATTTTGGTCAGATCGAACTGCTCTTCTCCATCGTCATAGCTTGCGCTACCGCTGGTGATGGGAACCGCATTCAGCAGTGCGCGGCCAAGTGTTGTCTTGCCCGAGCCGGACTCGCCGACCACGCCGACAAAAGCACCCTGCGGGATTTCGATCGATACATTGTCGACCGCCTTCAACGTGCGTTTGTTGAACAACCCACCACCAAGGGGAAATTCGACCGACAGGTTTTCTGTTTTGATCAATGCATTTGTCATGGCTGGCCGGGTACGTCTTCTGGGAAAATGGCTGCGAAATGACCGGGGCTGACTTCGGTCAGGGGCGGGCGCTCCGTCTCATACCGCGATCCGGGTTTTAGTTCCGGGTTACGCGGATGGAACACGCAACCTGATGGCCGCTCTAACGGCGAGGGGATGTCGCCGGGGATCGGGGTCAGCGGTGCGTCCAGATCATCGAGTTTGGGCAGCGCGTTCAGCAGCCCGCGCGTATAGGCGTGGGCCGGGTGACGGATCACTTCGCGCACCGGGCCGCTTTCCATGATCCGCCCCAGATACATCACTGCAACACGGTCGGCGGTCTGGGCGACGACGCTCAGGTCATGGGTGATAAAGACGATACCCATGCCGAACTCGGCCACCAGATCCTTCATCAAATCCAAAACCTGCGCCTGAATGGTCACGTCCAGCGCCGTTGTCGGTTCGTCCGCGATCAGCAGCTTAGGCTTGGTCGAAAGCGCCATGGCGATCATCGCCCGTTGACGCATCCCGCCCGACAGTTCGAACGCATACTGGTTGAACCGGGTTGCCGGTTCAAGGATGCCTACCCGATCCAGCATTTCGATGGACAGGTCTTTGGCCTGCTTCTTGTTCAAATCCGTATGGATCAGCAATTGTTCGACCATCTGCTTGCCGATGGTAATGGCCGGGGCAAAGCTGGCCATCGGTTCCTGAAAGATCATGCTGATCGCCCCGCCGCGCACAATCTCCATGTCTCGGGGCCGCTTCAGAGCCATCACATCAACCGGTCCGCTGTCCAAATGCAGATCGATCCGGCATTCCGGAGCATAGATCGCGTTTGGAGGGTTTAGCTTCATCATCGACTTTGCGGTCACCGATTTCCCTGATCCGCTTTCGCCGACCAGCCCCAGAACCTCACCCGGTGCCAATGAGAACGAGACGTCCTCAACCGCTGTGATCAACCCTTCATCGGTTTTGAACTGGACGGACAGGTTCTTGACGTCAATCAAGCTCATTTGCGGGTCTCCGAATAGGGGTCAGCCGCATCACGCAGACCATCGCCGACGAACACAAAAGACATCACAAGCACGACGAAAAAGATGACCGGGATGAAATACCATTGGTAGTTCAGCAGAACATCCGCCTTGGTCACATTCTGCAGCATCACACCCAACGAGTTGACCGGATCTTTTAGCCCCAATCCAATAAAGCTGAGCGCGGTCTCGCTGAGCACCATGTAGGGAAATGAGATCACCAGATCGACGATGATATAGCTGGTGAAACTGGGCAGCAGATGACGCCGGATGATGTGCCCCGGCGATGCACCACATAGCTTTGCCGCAAGCACATATTCCTGATTGCGTTCCGTCAGCAGATGGGTGCGCACACGTCGTGCCAGCGTGGGCCAGCCGACCAGTCCCAAAATGGCGGTGATGACAAAGAACCTGGTTTCAGCCGACCATTCCGGCGGGATGAAGGCCGCAATCGCCATAAATAGGGGGATGGCAGGAACCGTTCGGATCGCATCGGTGATCATCTGGATCACGCTATCCACCATACCGCCATAATATCCGGCAACTCCGCCAATCGCGAGCGCCAGCACGAACGAGATCATGACCCCGAGTGTTCCGACCTGCAACGACGTCCAAACCGCGTGCAGCGTTCGACTGAAGATATCCTTGCCTGCACTGTCGGTTCCGAACAGATGAACATACCCCTCATCGGCACCAAACAGGTGGATGTCACCGGGTATGAAGCCGAACAGCTTGTATTTGTCGCCCCTCACAAAGAACTGGATATATCTGCGTTCGTCCTCGTTAACCGTCTCAACCCAGCGGAAATTCGTCGCCAGCGAGCGTTCGCGGGTCACACCATGCAGGAACGGTCGGACCGAGCAGCCATTCTTGTCGCAGAATTTCGGGATTTGAGGTGCGCCGTTCAGATAATCTTTGTCACGCCCTGCGGCCGTTGGATCGTAGGGGGATAGGAATGGTGCGAAAATACCCGACAGGATCAACACGACCAGAACCGATGCAGCAACCATGGCTGCACGCTGTCTCTTGAATCTTGCCCAGATCAGCTGTCGCTGTGAGGCGGTGAAATAGGCTTCTTTTGCCTGTTGGTTGGTGGAGCTCGCGGTCATCTGGTCACCTGAGGATACTATTGCGGACGCGCGGATCGATGGCCGCAAGCAGAATGTCGGTGAAGAAATTCAACGTCACGATCGATGCCGTCAGCAGAAATATGATGGCCCCGGCAAGTTGCTGGTCATTGGATCGCGCCAACGCTTCAAGCAACAGCGCCCCGGCTTCAGTCAAAGTCAAGATCAGCGCCACGATGGGCAGTTCGTTGAAAATCCGGTTCAGGTCAAAGCCAAGGCTGTTGACGATCGGCCCCAGTGCGTGACGGGCCGGATAGCGCCACAGCAGGCGGCGGCCATAGATGCCCCGCGCAGCAGCAGCCGTGACGTAAAGCTTGCCGATCTCATCCGACATCAGCGCGCGGACGGTCTGCAAAGCAAAGGCGGTGGCTGACCATCCCAGAATAAAGATCGGCAGCCAGGCATGTTTCAGCAAGTCCACGAATTTGCCCCATGACCAGGGCGCTTCTTTATATTCGGGTGAAAACAAGCCCGTCAGCGTTTCGCCGAAATAGACGGTCGAAACCAGCATCACCATCAGGGCCAGCAGGAAGTTCGGCATCGCCAGACCCAGATAGCTGACGATCCGCAGCGAGTTGTTCAGCGCCGCATTGCGTGAGGCGGCTGAAATAATACCGACAGGGATCGCAATGGCATAAGCCAGAGTCAATGCGCCCAGGCAGATCCACAGCGACAGCCAGAACTTGTCACCCAACAACTGCGCGATGTTGACCCGTAGAATACAGCTTTCGCCGAAATCACCGCGAAACGCCCCGGACAACCACGTGGCCCATCTGGTCAGGAATGGTTGATCCAGCCCCAGCCGGGCGCGTTCTGCTGCAACATCTGCAACAGTGATCGCAGAACCTTGGGTGTTCTTATACGCCAAATAGCGCTCGGCGCAGTCACCGGGCACCAGCTCCATCAACGAAAAAACGATCAGCGAAACGATGACCAGAGTGACCAACGCCATAACCGCCCGGGTGGCGGTAAATCTGCAGAATTGAAACATATCTGTCCCCGCGGGATGCGCGAAGGCGGGCGCGGGCGCCCACCTTCTTGTCTTCTGAACCTTACTCGCTCAGCCACCACTGAGCAGGGCGGTAGGGATAGGTCCGATAGAACTCGTAAGACTGCGTTTTGAACTCGGTAAAGTTCTGCAGGTTGTTCGAGTGATAGATCGGCGCTGGGGCGTTGACCGTGCCCAGAAACAGCAGCTCTCCGGTCATGATCTCGACCATCTTCTGTGCCGCGGAAACAGAGGCATCAGAGCCCGGTGCGCTGGACTGGTATGTATCCAAAGCAGCCTTCAGATCAGCAACCCAAGCCGGAGGTTCAACGCCGTTTTCGCCGTTCGAGCTGATGTATTCAGCCCACAGCATACCTGTACGCACGTCGAAATATCCATCGAATGGGGGCACCCAGATTTCGCCATCGCCAAGGATCGACCCCGCAGGCTGGCTTTTCAGCCACAAACCCATATCAAGCGAGTTTGCCGTTTGCGCAGCACGGAACTCGTCCGAGGTGACCTCTTTGATTGCCGTGTTGACGCCTACGTCTTTCCAGTTCTGGGCGATCAGTTCGATCAGCTGCGCCGACGCGGGTTGGGTTGAGAATTGCCAGTCCAGTACAAACGGATCGCCGCTCGGCAGATCGCGGAAGCCATCGCCGTCCTTGTCGACCAGGCCGATCTCGTCCAGCAATGCATTGGCACGGTCTGCGTCAAACGCAATCTCATGGTTCGCCCATTTTTCCTCGATGAAATCAGGACGCGGTGAGAAGCCAATGTATTGCGTCGGCGTTCCGAGCCCAAAGGCGACAACCTCATTCAATTGGTCACGGTCCATTGCTACAGACATCGCGGTTCTGAACCGGATGTCATTAAAGATTGCCCGTTTTGCTTCGTCTTCAGCGGTCACGTTGAACGTCAGAACCGGATACCCAATCGAAGGCTTCACTTCGAGCGTGTAATTGCCGTTTTCCTGACCCTCCAGCAGCACTGGAGCGGAGGTCAGGTTTACACCCTGTGACTTATAATCGACCTCGCCGTTTAGCAGCTTGAGCGTGCGGACTTCTTCATCCGGAACATAGGTTTCATCCATCTCCGAGATGTAGGGTAGCTGGTTACCCTGCGTATCGACCTGGAAGAAATAGGGGTTGGCCACATAGTGACGGCCCTCGGTGCTTTCCTTCACAAGGATATGGCTTTCCAAGGTCGGCATGGTGTCGGTCGGAAGACCCGCCAGCTTGTCACCCGCGGTCAGCATTGGCGACGGCGTGTCCATCCAGTCTGAGTTGCCGTAGTATGCCTTGATCAGCTCGTACCCGTTTTCATAGCCAAGCGCCTGCGCGTTGGCGTCGGCATTCTCATCCAGTGCCGGGTGGAACTTTTCAAAGAAATGCTTGGGCTGATAGGGCTGCACATAGGTGAACGAGAACGTCTCTGTCAGGCCCGGCTTGGGCGCGGCAAGGGTGAAGCGGACGGTTGTGTCGTCCACGGCTTCGACCTTGATGGGTTCGCCGCCTGCAAGCGCATAATCTTTCGCCTCGGCAATGACGTTGGTGTCCATCATCAGGTTGTCGTACCAGAACACAACATCAGCCGAGGTGAAGGGCGCGCCGTCCGACCATTTGTGACCTTCACGCAGGTTCACGGTCAGCTCGGTGAAGTCATCATTCCACTCCCAGGATTTGGCCACATTGGGCACCAGGGTCTGAAGGTCGTCAGAATACCGGAACAGATTCACGTGGCGTACGGACAGGAAATCTGATGTCCCGCTTTCCGTGGCGTTGGACAGCGCGTCCAGAACACCGCCATACTGACCGATCGAACCATACGGGACGATGACCAGAGGTTCAGAAGGCAGACGATCCGCCACTGCGGGTAAGTCGCCGTTGCCACGGATCATCCCGTTCAGATCACCAATGGCAGGGTTTTCGGCAATGCTGAGCGTACAGTTTGCAGCCGACTGGAATTCGGACAGATCAAACTGCTGCGGATAGGCACCGGCCGACACGCCTTGCATATCGGCCACGGTCGCAGCAGGGCAATTGGCCCATGCGGCCCCTCCGAGTGTGGCAAGGGCCACACCTGACATAAGTAGCTGTTTCATGTTTCCTCCCTAGGATTTTTATTGCGTTTTGCGTTTCCGAGAACCCGATTTTCCGGCTTTGCTATCTGTTGTTTCCCGGTTCTTCTTTCGTTTCCGCGGCGCTGCTCTTTCACGTCCGGTCTCAGCGGCCATCTTGCTGCCTGCGGTTTCGCATTGCGAGACGATATGCGCTTTGACCCCGGCCTCTTTGAGAACCGGAACAAATGCATCTGGCAGGGCGCCATCTGTCACCAGATCGGTCACCTTATCGAACGGACAGGACACGTTAGCAGCTTTCGCGCCGAATTTCGTGTGATCCGCTGCTACGATCATGCGATACGTGTTTCGCCGCAACGCGCGGATCAAATCAGCCTCAAGCGGATTGGACGCCAATACACCACCAACCAGAGACAGCGCATCAGCGCCGCAGATCACCGCATCATAGCTGTATTGGCACGCCAGCTCTTCGGCTGCTCGACCAAAGCTGCCCCGCTCGGACCGGATCACTTCGCCCCCCGCCAAAATCGCCCTGGTGCCATTATGATCGGCCAAGGACGCGACAACAGACAATGAGTTGCTGACGACCGTCAAACCACGCAGTTCGCGCAATTGCTCGGCCACGTGAGTCATGGTCGACCCAACGGTGATAAACAGCACCATCTCATCTTCAAGCAGCCCGCAGACACGCTTGGCAATATCGGTTTTTTCATCAGCATTGTGTTCCAGCGCGCCCGAGAACATCGGCGTATCCTGCGCGCGCGACAGATAGGTGCCGCCATGCACACGCTCGACCTTGTTCGCCCGCGCCAATGCCTTGACCAGTCGGCGAACCGTTTCCTCAGAGACATCCATGATCTGAGCAATCTGAGTGTTGCGTGCGGAACCACCCAGCCGTGCAAGTACATCCAGCAACTCTCTGCCGCGATGTGGGATGGTTATGCTGTCATCATCCATATCTGAACTCGGTCATATTTCCGCGCAAAAATCCACAATAAATGTAAATCTTTTGCGACAATTTTTGTTTTTTTGCTTTTTTCGGTCAATTTAGCCTTATCAACCGGCTTATTGCTGTGATCCGGCGGGCAGGTTTATGGACCTTCCCAAGAATCAACCAACGCAGAGCAACACAGATTCACGACGACAGTGCGATCATCGTCACGCCCACCGCCATCATTACTGCGGCAAGCAACCGGCGCAGGGGGTTGCCTTCGCCCAAGAACAAAAACCCGATCATGGCCGCAAAGATCACCGAAGTCTCGCGCAGAGCCGACACAACCCCAAGCGGGGCAAAATTCTTGGCATAAAGCACAAGGCCGTATGCCGTCATCGACACCATGCCGCCTGCAATCCCAACAACCCATGTTCGCAACGGCAGCGCCAACAATTGGGTGCCTCGGCGCAGGGCCACGAAACCGACGAGAAAGATATGCAGCACTGAATGCCACGCCCAGTAGCTCAGGATGTTGCCCGACACCCGTACGCCCAGACCATCCACAAGCGAGTAGATAGAGATGCAAAATCCGGTCCCCAGCGCGAAAACCAGCGACGCCCGACCGACCCCCTGTCTCAGAACCGACCAGCTGGACATCTGGATTCCTATGGCAATCACCGCGATCCCGAACCAGGCCTGTGTCGGCAAATGCTCACCCGCAAAGATCACCGCCCAAAGCGCGACCAGTGCTGGGACAACTCCGCGCGCAATCGGATAAACCACACTGAGATCACCGTGCCGATAGGCCTGATTCAGCATATAGAAATATCCGAAGTGAACGACTGTGGAGCCAGCCAGATATGGCAGGCTTTCGACTTCGGGCAGCGGAAGCACCACCACCATCAGCGCCCCTGGGATCACATGACCCAGTGCCACCAGTCCCAGCGTAACGGTCCGGTCCGTTGCGGCTTTGACGACGGTGTTCCAGATCGCATGTAGCAGTGCCGCGGCAAGAATTATGAGAACGATGCCGATGCTCACGGTCAGATTGCCTTTGAAAACTGCTCAGTCAGGATTTCTTCTGTGAATGTGATCGGGCTATCTTCGCAGGGCGGATCGATGATCGCACCTTTGTCGGGTTCGGGGCCTGCCCGCTCCTTCACAATATCGACTAGACCGATCACCGTTTAAGCTCCGCTTCAGCATCCCGTTCCATCTGCGGCAGTTCCTCGATCAGTCGCGTTTCAAGCAATTGTCCATTGCGATACAGGATCGGATAGGCGACTGCCGCGATATGGCTGTTGAATTCGCGAAAGGCGCGCAGCGTCTCGAGATGGATATCGCTGGTCTCAAAGCTTTCCGCGCTGCCATGCTGCAGGCGTTTCAGGTGACGCTTGCGACTGTCGCGCTCGGCCCGCTTAATTTCGGTCTTTTCCAGGCTCAGAAGCCGGGCGCTTTCCAGATCATCCGAAATCAGCACGTTCGAGGCTAGTTTCAGATTGGCCAGAATGCCCTCGTGCATCTCAACCAGTTCCAACCAGCCTTCTTTCGAGAACGAGGCCCCTTTTTTGCGCATATCATCCGCCAGCACGGTCAGGCGTTTGGCCACCACGTCGCCTGCGGTTTCCAGCCGGATGGCGTATTCCATCAGATCCCGCGCGACCTTGGCATTGTCCTTGCCGAATGCATCTGCCGGAATCGCCGCGACATATTTCCGGATACCGGACAGGCAGTTGTTTACATCCGCATCCATCTCTCGGATTGCCCGGATCTGTTCTTTGTCCCCGCTGCGATAAAGTTCCAGCGCGGGGCGGAACATCGAAGCAACCATGTCGCTCATCCTCAACAACTCACGCTTGAGGCTGGAAAGAGCCTGGTTGGGCCTGCCGATCGTATCGAAGTCCAGTGCACTGATCGGTTGCCCGGGCTGAGCATTGCTATCGTTGCCTTTCGGGTCAGGAAACAAGTTCTCGAACGGAGCGCGCAACATGCCGCAGAAGGGTAACGCCAAAAGCAGAAGCGAGGTGTTGAACACCAAATGCGCATTCACCAGCATCTGGCCACCTTGCAAATCTCCGAGCACCCCGGCCCGCAAAGCGAGATTTGCGGCAAACAGCGACACAATCGACCAGCTGCCACGCAGGGCCAGATTGGCGAACGGGATGCGGCGGGCCGAAAGTGTCATGCCACGGGTCAACCAGACCGGGATAAAGGCGGACCCGAAATTCGCGCCCAGCACCAGCGACAAGCCGGCGGTAAAGGGGATCGCCCCGATCTGCACCAGCGTCACGCACATCAAGATTGCCGCAACCGAAGAATGCATGACGAAAGCCAGTGCCCCGCCGACCAGAAATGCGGTGATGTAGTCGCGTGCCAGATATTCGGCGATGGCGGGCAGAAAGGCGCTGTCCCGGATCGGGTCCATCGCCTCGCGCAGAAAGCGCAGCGAAATCAGGATGAACGCGATACCCATCAGAATACGGCCCAGCTGTCGCGATTTCTTGGCCTCGGTTTTGACGAAAAGGTAGCCACCGACGGCAAGCAGCATCGGCACCAGCCAGTCCAGTCTGAACGACAGCACCTGAATGATCAGCGCCGAGCCCAGATCTCCGCCCAGAACGATCGCAAGCCCGGTTGAAAAGGTCAGCATTCCACCGGACGCAAATCCGGAGGTCAGCAATGCAACCGCGGCCGAGCTTTGCAGCACAATCGCCATCGCAAGGCCAACCATCGAGGCCTGCGCATAACTGCGCTGCCCCGTCATCACCCGCTGAAATGACGCGCCATAGCTGCGCTCGATCCCGGTGCGCACCATACGTACGGCATAAAGCAGCAGCATCGTTGCGCCGGCCAGACTTATGAGGAAACTGACAATTGCCATTCCGTTATCCGTTCACCAATTCAAGAAGCTCTGCGTGTAGTTGAGGTGTAGCGGCAGATATAACTCGGCCATCCGAATTCAGATTCAGCGGCTTGCCGTCCCAATCACTCATGATCCCGCCTGCGGCTTCTACGACCGCAGTCACCGGCAGATAATCGTAGGGTTGCAAGTCATAATCGATCACCGCGTCCACATGGCCCATCGCAAGCAGCGCGTGCGGGTAACAGTCATACGCAAACCGGCGGGTTTGGCCTGATTTCATCAGCCGGTCGAATAGGGCCGGATGATCCCGGTAAATCTTATCGCCTTCGTTGACGAACAGAACAGCATCGCTCAGCCGGCGCGTTGCACTGACAGATACGGGCTTGCCATTCAGCGATGCGCCCTGATCCTTCATACCAAGCAGAACCTCGTCCAGCGCGGGCATACCGATGACACCCAACCGAGGCACCCCATCGGTGAGATATCCCAGCAGAAAGCCAAACAGTGGATGCCCCGACAGGAACGAGCGGGTCCCATCTATGGGGTCGACGATCCAGACATTCTGCCGGTCCGATCCTTCGAACCCTTGTTCTTCGCCAAAAATGCCATCGTCAGGGAAATGATCTGCCAGATACTGTCGCACTACAGCTTCTACACCCTTATCGGCCTGAGTAACCGGGCTTTCATCTGCCTTGAACTCGACCCCCAGCCGCCCACGAAAATACCCCCGCGCCGCATCTGCAGCGATACGGGCGATTTCCGTTGCGTGGGTCGCGATATCTGCAGTGGTGGCGGGGAGCACAACAGCGTTGGGCGGATTCAGCATTTGGTTTCATCCCTCATCGCGATACCGGGGCAGTGGTCCGAGATGCCATCATGATACGGACCGACGGGTTGTGTAACGGATCGTCATTGCGTCCGGCATTTTTGATTGTATCGTCAATGCGAGATGCCGCATTTCGCAGCACATCTGAGGCATCAATTTCGCAGATCTCCGTACAGCACACCAACACTAACCCACAAAAACCAACTTACTCAACAACAATGTTCCGTTTTTAGTTGAATTGCGCCGATTTTTGTGGATTTTGAGCGGTAATTGCCACAATACTGGGGCAAAGCGGGCAGTGCCGCAGCGCAATCCGGGTAGGAACAATCTTTCGGATACCCAGATTCGATCCGGCGATCAGGAGCACCGGGATATGACACCCAAACGCAACGTTCTGTTTATCATAACCGATCAAATGCGGGCGGATTGCCTGTTCGGAGCGCTGGAAGGCCATGTTGATTTGCCTCATATGCGCGCATTAATGGCAGACAGCGTGTCCTTCGCGCGGCACTTTTCTGTGACCAACCCGTGCGGCCCATCGCGTGCCTCGTTACTGACCGGACAATACGCGATGAACCACCGTTCCGTACGGAACGGCACACCCTTACGCTACGACACACCGACCATCGCCAGCGAGATGCGCAAAGCCGGATATCTGCCGATGCTGTTTGGATATACCGATACATCGCAAGACCCGCGTGTTTTTGATGCGAATGACCCAGCCCTCAGGTCTTATGAATTCCACATGGCCGGATTTCAGGAAATGCTGGAAATGCGGATGGAGATGTCGTTTCCATGGCGGTCGCATCTGAAAAACCGCGGATATGAGTTTGACAACTATTTCGATGTATTCAAACCAGTGGCGCCGGATGGCGGCCAACCCGCACTGAATGATCCCGCGATGTACGCGGCCGAGGATAGCGACACCGCCTTTCTGACAGACCGGTTTCTGGAAACCATGCCGGCCTATGCCCAGGATGACCGGGGATGGTTTGCACACCTCACCTATCTGCGACCACATCCGCCGTTGGTTGCCCCGGCGCCCTACAATCGGATGTATGACCCCGCTGCGCTGCCGATGCCATTGCGACTGCCGTCACACGAGGCCGAAGAAGCGCTGCATCCGTTCTTCGCACCCACCCGCGCCAACAGCACCGTTGCCGGGTTCGTCGAAGGTTTCCCTGATCTCGAACCGACAGATGAAGTGGTGCAGACGCTGCGCGCGCTCTATCTGGGGCTGGCGACCGAGGTGGATCACCATATTGGCCGCGTTGTGTCTTTCCTGAAAGAGACCGGGCAGTATGACAACACATTGCTGGTACTGACCGCCGATCACGGCGAGATGTTGGGGGATCGGCATAGTTGGGGAAAAATGTCGGTTTATGATGCCGCATATCATACCCCTCTGATCATCCACATGCCCGGCGGAGGGCAGGGCAGGCGCGTAAATGCGCCGACGGAATCCATCGATATCGTGCCGACAATTCTCGACTGGGTTGGTCAGGTCATACCAGATTCAATGAACGGGCGTTCGCTGATGCCGTTCATTCAGGACACCACTCCAATGCCGCCGACCGACTGGCGCCGCTATTCGTTCTCGGAACTGGACTTCGCCGATCCGCTGAACCCAACGCGCTGGCAGCGTGATCTTGAAACAGGTCTGGAGGACAGTTGCCTGTGCATCCTGCGCGATGACCGCTTCACCCTGATCGAATTCGCCGCTGATCTGCCACCGTTATTATTCGACGGCGAAGGGCAGGGAGAGCTGGAGAATGTGGCCGAACATCCTGAACATGCGGCCACTTTGGCACGTATGACGCGCGACATGCTGCGTCACCGGATGCGGAAAATGGACAAAACCCTTTCAAACTGGATGATCACACCAGACGGGCCGCGCCGCCCTTAGCTCCCTGTCAGAAGGCCCCAATCGCGTCCTCTGGCAGGATACTTTCTGGCATCGCCTGATAACACACCGGACGCAGCCAGCGCCGGATGGAAAGTGTGCCCACCGACGTTGCACCGAAATTGGTCGAAGCGGGGTACGGACCTCCGTGAACCATGGTATCGCTGACCTCGACGCCGGTCGGGAAACCATTGGCCAGTATACGACCCGCCTTGCGTTCGAGGATCGGGCGCAGGCTGGCCGCCAGCCCAGTGTCTGCGGCGTCCATCTGCAATGTAGCCGTCAGTTGACCGGCAAAACCGCGCGCGATTCCGGCGAAATCGGAGGTCGAGGGAACGCGAACCACGATGCCCAGCGGGCCAAAGACTTCTTCTGCCAAATGAGGCTCGGATTGCCAGGTGTCGAGGGTCGTCTCGAACAGATAGGGCAGCGCGCTGCGGCTATCGCACGGGGCGCCAACCACCTCGCGTAGGCTGTCAATCTGCTGCAGTTGTGCGGCGCCCAAACGATAGGCCTCGGCGATACCGTCGGTCAGCATCGCCTGCTCATCCGTCGCGGCGAGGGCCTCGGAGGCCGCATTGATGAAGGCGTCAGCGGCACTGTCCTCAATGAAAACAACGCCGGGATTGGTGCAGAACTGGCCCGCGCCCATAATCAGTGAACCGGCCCAGGCTGTGCCGATCTCGGCAGCGCGAGACCTGGCCGCATTGGGCAAAACAAACACCGGATTGATCGAGCCCAGCTCACCAAAGAATGGAATAGGCATCGGTCGCGTAGCGCAGAGGTCAAACAGTGCACGGCCACCGCCGAGCGAACCCGTAAATCCGACCGCATTGATCAGGGGATGTTGCACCAAAGCCTCGCCAACATCGCGGCGACCTCCCTGGATCAGCGAGAAGACACCATTCGGCATGCCGCAGGCTTGAACAGCAGCGGCAATGGCTTGTGCGACAATCTCGGACGTTCCGGGATGGGCCGAGTGACCTTTAACAATGACCGGGCATCCGGCTGCCAAAGCGCTTGCCGTGTCACCCCCTGCGACCGAGAAGGCCAGCGGAAAGTTCGAGGCGCCGAACACGGCCACAGGGCCGATCGGGCGTTGAACCATGCGCAGCTCTGGGCGCGGCAAAGGCACGCGATCAGGTAGTGCGGCGTCATGTCGGCGATCCAGATAGTCCCCGGCCCGGATATGGCTGGCAAACAACCGCAGCTGGCCAACCGTGCGGCCCCGTTCGCCCTGCAGACGCGCCTGGGGCAGGCCGGTTTCTGCGCAGCCTGTTGTGGTGATCTGGTCGCCGCGCGCGTCTATCTCTTCGGCGATCCGTTCGAGAAAGGTCGCACGCGCCTCGCGCGATGTGGCCCCATAGGCTTCAAAGGCTTCTTCCGCTGCTGCCGCGGCCTGCTCCACCAAAGCAGGAGTACCTACACAGAATTCCTGAGCGCCTCCGGTGACAGGAGTGGACGAGAACCGCCCTTCGGATTCCAGCCACTCGCCCGCGATATAGTGTTTACCTGTTATCATTGTGGTGTCCTCAAATCAGGTTACGCGCAGCAAGGTTGCGCATGAATGCGGATGGTCCGAAGGCCCAGGGCTGGCAATCGCCACTTGTCCGCACATCGTTCGTCAATGTCCCAAGACCGGTCGCCGTGATATCCACCCGGTCTCCGATCTTGTGCGTGAATCCTTCCCCGGGCACGTCACGGTCATCCGTCGGCGCAAACAGGGTGCCCAGATACAGCATGAAGCCATCCGGGTATTGATGATTCTCGTTGATGGTCTGCGCCACGATATCGGCCGGATCACGGCTGATCTTGGACATCATGGACTGACCGTTCAGAACATAGCCGTCGGTGCCGGTAACCGTCATGGTCAGTTCTGCAGATCGGATATCATCCATGGAATAGCCGCCATCAAAAAGCCGGATGAACGGCCCGATCGCAGCCGAGGCATTGTTGTCCTTGGCTTTGCTGAGGAGCAGGGCAGATCGCCCTTCAAAATCACGCAGATTCACGTCGTTACCGATGGTGGCCCCTTGAATATTACCCTTGCTGTTCACCGCCAGCACAATCTCGGGTTCCGGGTTGTTCCAGACGGATTTCGGATGCAATCCAACCGGCGCGCCCCAGCCAACCGCCGAGAGGACCTGTGCCTTGGAAAACACCTCGGCATCCGGGCCTATCCCAACTTCCAGATACTGCGACCAGAGACCTTCCTTGATCAACGCCTGTTTAGCCTGCTCGGCTTGTTTGGAACCCGGCTCGATATTCGACAGGCTTGCACCGATGAGATCGCCGATACGGGCGCGGATCGCTTCGGCAGCTTGGGGGTCACCTGCTGCACGTTCTTCGATCACACGTTCCACCATGGATCTGGCGAAAGTCACGCCAGCCGCCTTCACCGCCTGCAAATCATTCGGTGCCAGGAAATGGCGTTTGGACGGATCACTTTCAGCGGCAAGGCTTTCCGCCTCAAGTTGATCCAGGCTGGCAAACTCTTTCCCATCTACCTGCGTGACATAGGCCGCAGGGTCTTCCATCTCGAAAAGATCGCGCATGGTCGGAACCTCACGCGACGTAATATCAAAGAGGGAATTGCCGCGCAGCGATACCAGAACGGGGCCGATGTCAGGCACCCACACGCGGCCGACAAATGACCCCGAAAGCTTGTGCAGATTGGTTGTTGTCATATCGTGTGATCCACTAACTTATCCTGCCACGACGTCTTGCCGCTGAAGGCCCAGCCCCTGAATTCCTAGCTCCATCCTGTCGCCGGGCCTCAGGTAAACTTCGGGTTTTTGACCCATGCCCACACCGGGCGGCGTACCGGTGGAAACGATGTCACCGGGCTGAAGAGACATGAACTGCGAAAGGTGAGACACGATTGTTGCGACACCGAAGTGCATGGTGTTGGTTGAACCCTCCTGAAACCGTCGGCCATTGACGTCCAGATACATGGGCAGGTTTTGCGGATCAGGGATCTCGTCTCGTGTAACCAGCCAAGGACCAATCGGACCAAAAGTGTCTGCGGATTTCCCTTTGACCCACTGTCCTGAACGGTGGAGTTGGAAATCTCGCTCTGACAGGTCATTTACGACGCAGTATCCCGCCACATACTCCAAAGCGTCTTGCTCAGAGACATATTTGGCGGTCTTTCCGATCACGACGCCCAACTCGACTTCCCAGTCTGTCTTGACCGAACCGCGCGGAATTTCGACCGTATCATTAGGGCCGATGATCGAGGATGTCGCCTTGAAGAAGACCACAGGCTCTTCCGGTAAGGACATACCGCTCTCGGCCGCATGATCAGCGTAATTCAGACCGATGCAGATAAATTTTCCGACATTGCCTACGCAGGCGCCAATTCTGGGGTTGCCTCCGACTTCGGGTAGTGTGGCATGATCCAGTTCACGGATCTGCCCAAGGGCTTCATCACCAAGGCTGTCGCCAGCGATATCCCCGATGACCGCTGACAAATCCCGGATCGTTCCGGTGCTGTCCAACAACCCGGGCTTCTCGGCGCCAACAGGTCCAAAACGCAGAAGTTTCACTGTTTGGTTCTCCCAGATCAGATGGTCCAGCCACCGTCGATGGCAAATGGTTGACCAGTTGTATATTTGCTGGCGTCGCTCGCCAGATAAAGCGCCAGCTCGGCAATCTCATCCGAGGTGCCAATCCGCCCCATTGGCTGGCGCGCTATGAAATCCGTCATGGCCTGTTCATAGTCGCCGGTGGCGCGAAGCCGGTCGTGCAGGCTTGGGCTGTCCACCGTGCCGGGGCAAATCGCATTGCAGCGGATTCCCTGCGCGACAAAATCTGCAGCGATCGATTTCGTGAGCCCAACAACAGCAGCCTTTGAGGCACAATAGGCAAAACGGTTCGGCACACCTTTCAGGGAAGACGCAACCGAGGACATGTTTATGATCGAACCTCCGCCCAGC
Source organism: Ruegeria halocynthiae (assembly GCF_900106805.1). Taxonomy (GTDB): domain Bacteria; phylum Pseudomonadota; class Alphaproteobacteria; order Rhodobacterales; family Rhodobacteraceae; genus Ruegeria; species Ruegeria halocynthiae. Next base: position 166,090 of record NZ_FNNP01000005.1, on the reverse strand, counting down.
TCCAGCATCCCCGGCAGTGTCAGTTTTATCAGGCGGTACATGGCCTTGACGTTCAGATCGAAACTGAAATCCCAGTCCCGTTCCGGGCATTCCAGTATGGACCCTGCAGCCACATACCCGGCGCAGTTGAACAGCACATCCAGCTTGGGCAGATCGGCGACAGCCTGTTCGACTGCTGCCCCATCCGTGACGTCAAGCCTGAACGCGGTGATGCCGTTGATCTCAGAAAGCTTGGTCAGGGCTTCGGTGTCGATATCACAGGCAAGAACCCGGGCGCCTTCTGACGCAAACAGCGTGGCCGTGGCGCGGCCAATGCCTTGACCAGCGGCTGTAATGAGGGCGGTTTTCCCCTCAAGTCGATTAAGTTTCTGTGCATCGGTCATGGTTCAGTCCGTGTAGAATACTTGCTGCATCATCGACCATTGCTCACCGTCTGATCGAGAGGCCAGCGGTGACTGGCACGGGTCTGTGAACGTCCACCACTCCTGAGTTTTGGGGTCTTTGGCCATCTCCGCCATATCGGCCTGGAAGTCATCGCCGTGGTATTCCCAATACCCAAACAACAGGTTTTCAGGTTCACGCAGAAAGATTGAGTAGTTGCGAATGTTGCTGTCGTGGATCTGTTTCAAGACCTCCGGCCACGCGTTCGCATGTAGCCGTTTGTATTCGTCTATTTTTTCGGGCTTGATCCCGATCATCATTCCCATGCGTTGCATCCTAGCCTCCATATTCGGCCCACAAGGAATCGGGCAGGTCTGTTTTGAACCCCGCCCAATTCGGTCGGCGGGCGACAGCCCTTGCCAGATAAGGCGTGGACAGTGGTCGTCGCAAATTTCGCAAACCGGTTCATGCTTCCTCGGTCATATTGATATTGGTTTCACGCAAGGTCACGCTAAAACTCAGGCGGCCTCGCTCACATGATGGCTGACAATCTCCATTGACGAGATCTTCTCCCAGTCCCAATCAATCCCGAGACCCGGGTCTTGCGAGGGGATAGCGTGCCCATCCACCACCTTCATTCCAGAGCCGGTAACACCATCAAGTTGTGGAATGTGCTCAAGCCAGGTGGCATTCGGCACCGCGCAGACCAAAGGCAGGTGAAGCTCCATCAGAAAGTGCGGGCAGACCGCGATATTGAACGCCTCGGCCATGTGGGCGGTCTTCAGCCAGGGGGTAATCCCACCAATCCGGGCCACATCCACCTGAATGATCGAAGCGGCGCCTGCCTGCATGTAATCCTTGAACTGGCTGATCGAATACATGCTTTCGCCAACCGCAATCGGAACGTCCGAGTGGCGGGCAAGTTCGACATGCGCGGAAATATCGTCTGCTTTGATCGGCTCTTCGAACCAGGCGATGTTCAGCTCTTGTAGCATACGGGCACAGCGGATTGCTTCGGAAAGGCAGAAACTTTGATTGCCGTCTGTCATGATCTCATATGCATCGCCCACAGCGTCACGAACAGCCTTCAGTCGCGCTTGATCCTGTGCGATCAGGTCCGAGCCGATCTTGATTTTCGATCCTTTGAACCCGGCCTCTTTTGCGGCCAGCGCATTCTCGACCAGTTCGGAGGTCGAGTAATGCAGCCAGCCACCCTCGGTCGTGTAGAGGCGCATTCTGTCCTTCGCGCCGCCTGCAGCCTTCCACACAGGCAACTGCTTTTTGCGGCAATTCAAGTCCCACAGTGCGGTATCAATTGCGGCCAGCGCCAGTGACGTGATCGCACCAACCGCCGTAGCGTGTGTGAGGTAAAGAAGATCCCGCCAGATCTGCTCAATGCGCTCCGGGTCTTTGCCCAGCAAGGCGGGCGCCAGAGTTTTCTCCAGCAGCGCAACAACCGACGGCCCGCCCGTTCCGATAGTGTAGGTATAGCCGACACCCCGGGCCCCATCGCTGTCATGCACGATAACAATCGGGGTTTCCTGACTGACGAAGGACTGAATCGCATCGATCCGCTTCACCTTGGGCACGAGGTCGATCATCTTGATCTCTACGCGGGTAATTTTCGCCATATCAGCTACTCCGGATCACGTTTGTTGTTTCGGCATCAAAGATGTGGGCCTTTTCCAACGCCAATCGGCAGGTCATGCGTTCCCCCGGCGTGACGGGGCGCGGGTTCAGCATTTTGCCCTGTATTTCGGTCCCGGCAAGTACCGCGAACAAAAGCGTTTCGGTGCCCAGCGGTTCCGACAGGTCGATCCTGAGATCAATCTCGGCGATATCGCCATCCTCAGCGACCCCGTGGCCCACGGGGCTTAGATTGTCTGCGCGAAACCCGTATCTGACCTGCTGACCCACGTGTACGCCTGCGCGTGCAGCCGTAGGAACGGGAAGCTCTTGCCCATCGCCCAGCCGAACATTTCCGTTCTCGGTCACCACACCATCCAGCAGATTCATCGGCGGAGAGCCGATGAAAGTTGCGACAAAGGTGTTTACGGGCGTGTTGAACAATTCCAGCGGCGTGCCAACCTGAATGATGTGACCATCCCGCATCAGAACGATACGATCGGCCAACGTCATCGCCTCGACCTGATCATGGGTCACATAGATGATCGTGTTGCCGACCTTCTGGTGCAGCTTCTTGATCTCAACCCTCATCTGCGTGCGCAGTTTCGCGTCCAGGTTGGACAGGGGTTCGTCGAACAGGAACACATCCGGGTGCCGGACAATCGCGCGGCCCATGGCAACACGCTGCCGCTGGCCACCCGACAAAGCAGCGGGCTTGCGGTCCATCAGCTCTTGCAGGCCCAGAATGGCCGCAGCCTCATCAACAGCCTTTTTGATCTCTGCGGCCGGTCGTTTTGCAATATGCAGCGAGAAACCCAAGTTCTCGCGTACACTCATGTGCGGGTACAGCGCATAGTTCTGAAACACCATCGAGATATTGCGTTCCCGCGGCGGCAGGTCATTCACCACCCGCCCGCCGATGGACACCTCGCCACCCGAGATGTCTTCCAACCCGGCAATCATCCGCAATGTTGTCGACTTGCCGCAACCCGAAGGGCCGACCAGCACAACAAATTCTCCGTCTTCGATATCTAGATCAATGCCGTGAACCGCCTGGTGTACTCCATAGCGTTTGATGACATTGGAAAGAGTAACTTCTGTCATATTCTTATCCTTTGACGCCGCCGAATGTCAGGCCGGCAATCAGGTGTTTCTGGACGATGAAGGTCAGGATCAGCGCAGGCAGGATCATCAGAACCGCCAAAGCGCACATGCCACCCCAGTTGATGGTGAATTCGGCGGTGAAATCCAGCAATCCGACGGGCATGGTTTTCGAATCCACCGAGCGTGTCAGCTGCGAGGCCAGCGCGAACTCGTTCCACGATGTCAGGAATGCAAAGATCGCTGCCGAGGCCACGCCCGAACGAGCCACCGGAAATTCGACCTTCCAGAAAGCCTGCCAACGGGTGCAGCCGTCGATCTCGGCCGCCTCGTGCAGCTCTTTCGGGATCTGGCGGAAGAACCCGTCGGTCAGCCATATCGTGAACGGCACGTTCATAGCCACGTAAACAAGGATCAGCCCAAAATGCGTGTCGATAATGCCAACCTTGGCAAAGACGATGAACAAGGGCAGCGACAGCGCCACGCCGGGGACCGCGCGAAACAGCATAAGCCCGACAAAGTACCCTGATTTACCCTTGAAGCGGTAGCGCGCAAATGCATAGCCACCAGACATCCCGATGAGAACGGCGATCAGGGTAGATGTCACCGAAATGACAATCGAGTTCCAGAGGTATGAGAAAACTGGCACGCCCCCTTGCCCTGCGCCGCCAAACATGGCGCGGTAGTGTTCCAGCGTAAAGCTCGGCCTCCAAACCGGGGGTTTAGCCATAATCTCGACTGTAGGGCGAAAGCTGTTCAGGATTATCCAAAGCCCCGGAATGCAGATGATCGACATCACCAGAAAGAGGCCAAAGAAATGCAGACCTTTAAGTACACGGCGCCGGTTTCTGTGGGTTTTGTTGCGATCCATCGGTTATCCCCCCATACCCAATTCAGCACGCGCGGCGCTGAGCTTGCGAAAAAAGAAGATCGTGAAGGCGATCGAAAGCAGGATAGAGACGTAGCCCATCGCATTGGCCAGCCCCATCTTGGCGTCCACATAGCCGGTGCGGCTCATCAATGTCCAAAGAAGTTCGGTCCGGCGTGCGGGCCCGCCACCCGTCATGATCTGCACGATGTCATAGGCGCGCGCCACATCCAGCGAGCGAATGGTCATCGCGATATAGATAAACGGCATAAGGAAAGGCAGGGTAATGTGCCGAAAGCTCTGCCACGGGGTGCAACCATCGACCTTGGCAGCCTCGAGCGGGTCGCGGGGCATGGCGAACAGACCCGCAAGGATCAGGATCGCAAAAACGGATGTGCTCATCCAGATTTCAGCAAACAAGATCGAGAACATCGCCAGATTGCCATCCACCAGCCATGGCAACGCGGCATCAGACCCAAGTGATTGCAGCACATTGTTCACCAACCCAACGTTGTCGTTGAAGATGAATTTGAACTGAAACCCGACGAGAATGGGTGAAAACATCATTGGAAACATGAGAACGGTACGCAACGTGCGCTGGCCCCGTGTCACCTTGTTGACCATTAGCGCGATACCAAGGCCAAAGAGCAATTCCAGATTCAGCGCGATGGTCAGGAACAGAACCGTGCGGCCAAAGGCGGCCCAGAATTTCCAGTCTGTCAAAATGCGTTCATAGTTTCTTTCACCGATCCAGGTCCACAGCGTCGATGGCCGCGTAAGCTTGTACGGTGTAAAGCTGGAATACAGTGAAAACAGGAGTGGGATTAGAACCACAGCGGCAACTACAACGAATGCAGGCAGCAGCAGGACAAACCACTCGGGTAAGCGGCGGCGCATTTCGACCCTCGGTTTTTTTGATACTCAATGATTGGCAGGTGGGGACTTCTCCCCACCATGCCTGCGGTCACGGGGTTTTAGTAATAACCCGCATCCTGCATCAGCTCATCTACGGCGGCCGCTGCATCATCCAGCGCTTGTTTGGCGGTCTTGTCGCCAACAATCGCGGCCTGGAGTTCCGGGAAGACAATGTTTGTTGTTTCCACCCATTCCGGAATGGCCGGAACGGCAAACGCGTATTTTGCCCCTTCGGCAAACGCTGCCAACGACTCGGCGCGGTAGGGGTCATCGCCGTTTGAAGCGGCCTCCAGATTAGCCTCCCAAACGGCCGTCCTGGACGGCAATGATCCACCCGAAGATTCTGCCAGCTGGCTTTCTTCACTTGTCAGGAACATGACCAGAGAGGCGGCGGCCTCTTTGTCTGCGCAGTCGTTTGTAACAGAGAACCCATGCAGTCCTGCCCAGCCCGTGCGCGCCGCGGAGCCCATCGGCTGCACTGCCACGCCTACGTTTCCTGAGGCTTTCGATTTTTCAGGGTCGTTGAAAAAGCCCGCCCAGCCCGGCCAATCCAGGTTCAGCGCGATGCTGCCGGACGCAAAGCCCTGACCCAGATCATCCCAAACATAGGATGTCGTACCGGCTGGTACGGCTTGCGCTTCGTAAAGATCAACGAACCACTGCAATGCGCGCACTCCGGCTTCCGAGTTGAATGCCGGGGTATAGTCATCGTTCAGGTATTGACCACCTTCCGCGACCAACATTTCATAAAAGCGACCAACAACGCCCTCATCCTTTCCGGCATATTGCGTGCCGTAAAAGTTCGGCGGATCGGAAAAGAATATTGCCTGATCTTTCACCTGATTCCAGGTTTCCGGCACGGCCAGATCGTAACCGTATTCAGCCTTGAATGCCGCTGCTTTGTCGGCATCGGTGTAGTTCGACTTCAGATAGTAAAGCACGGATACATCGAATTGCGCACGCGGCAGCATCAGCAGTTCGCCACCCACGGTGGAGGCATCGATATTGCCGGGAACGAATTCCGCCAGAACCTCTGCAGGTACCAGCGAATTCAGATCGACATAAAGACCTTCGTATTGCGGCGCGAAGGAGATGTGGTTCGACCCGACGCACCAATCAGTGGTGCCCGCCGCCATGTCCGACTTGATTTCACGGTCAATTTCAAAGTGGCTTTTCTTGGAAAGAATATTGACGGTCGCGCCCGTCAGAGCCTCCCAATCAGCGATGCGGCCATACAGACCTTCGTACTGCTGACCGCCGATGAACTTGGCTTCGATTGTGACGCCCGGATAGCTTCCATAGTCCTGGGCTGCCGCTGAGTCCATTACAGCAACCAAAGCCGTAGTAACCGCCAAGCCATTGTAAATATTTGGTTTCATGTTCGATCCTCCCAGTAGTATTCTAGCAAAGCTCCTGCCGAAGCCACTCGTTGCTCATATTTAAAACTTAGTTTCACATAGAAATCAACACTTGAATTTCCAAAAATGGTGCGCAAAGAATTGCAACATGAACAAACACCCTAACTCCGCCATTCCGCAGGCCGACCCAAAGTACAAAGCCCCTGCCCTTGAAAAGGGTCTTGAGATACTGGAGCTTTTGTCGACCACTCAGGACCCGATGACCCAGTCCGAGATTGCACGGGCCTTGGGACGTTCCAAAAACGAGATCTTCCGGATGCTGGCCACCCTGGTCCAGCACGGTTACGTTTCCAGAACGCAATCGGGTGAGGGGTACAGTCTGAGCCTGAAGCTGTTCGCGACCGCGCAAAGATACTCGCCCATCGTTCGCCTTCTGGAAGTGGCGACGCCACTCATGCGGCGCGCGACGAACAAGGTTTGGCAATCCTGTCAGATTGGGATGGAGAACAGTGGCAGCATTGTCATCGTGTCTTCAATTGAAGCGCCCGGAAACTGGGGCCTTGCCATTCGCACCGGCTCTGTCATCGGGCTTTGGAACACTGGCACAGGTCGGGTTCTGGCTGCGTTCCGGTCCGAAAATGAGCTCGAGGAACTGATCCGCCTTCACCAACCAGCTTTGGGTGAACCTGAGTTGGAAAGGCAGATATTCCAATCAGAATTGCAGGACATCCGAAATGCCGGGTTCTATCGCAATCAGTCGGACACGCTTGTCGGGGTCACCAATCTCAGCTTTCCGATCTTTAACCCGTCCGGGGAAATAGTCGCCGCTCTTAGCTGCCCGTATCTTGAACGCGTGGACAACATGAAGACCGCGTCGATCGACGAAACAGAACAAGTATTTTCAGATGTTGCAAACCAGCTGACCAACTACTTTCACGGCAAAGCGATCCCAGAGGATATCGGCGCATGACTACAAATGCTATTCCGATGCGCAGCTTGCTCAACGGTCGAATGAAGCTACCGGTACTTGGCTTTGGCGGAGCACCCCTCGGTGGGTTGTTGCGGGCAAATGACAATGCAGCCGCCGCTGAAATGATGGCCAGGACCTGGGGGCACGGCTACACATACTATGATACGGCTCCGTTTTACGGGTTTGGCCGGTCGGAACGCGCCGTCGGGGATGCGCTGCGCGGCAAGAACTACATTCTTTCAACCAAGGTCGGCCGATTGCTGAGGCCCGGAATGCACACCGATCCCGGCGCAATGGGCTGGCCTGACCCCCTGCCGTTCACGCCGGAATACGACTATGGATATGACGCGATCATGCGGTCCTACGAAGACAGCCTGCAGCGGCTGGGGCTCGACCGGATCGACATTCTGTTTGTTCACGACATCGGAGAGTTCACGCATACCGCCGAGGACAATGCCAACCACCTCAAGGTGTTACGGGATGGCGGCTATCGCGCGCTGGACGAGCTGCGTCGAAGCGGAGCGATCAGGGCGATCGGTCTCGGCGTCAACGAAACGGCCGTTTGCCGCGAGGCTCTGAAGTTTGGCGATTGGGACATGTTCCTGCTGGCGGGTCGTTATACGCTGCTGGAACAGATGGCGCTGGATGATCTGTTGCCGGAATGCCTGGCAACCGAGACCTCGGTCGTCATCGGAGGCCCTTATAACTCGGGCGCCCTTGTTGGTGGTGACACCTGGAATTATTCCTCCATTCCCACCGAAGTTGCCGACAAACTGCAACAACTCCGCGCCTGCGCGCGCAGGCACGATGTGTCTTTGCCCGCCGCCGCGCTGCAATTCCCGCTGGCGCACAAAGCTGTGGTCTCAGTCATCCCCGGGCTGCGTGACAGCAATGAACTGACCCAGACATTGCAGTGGACCAGCGAAAAGATATCCGCCGCGTTCTGGCGGGATTTGCGCGAACTAGGTCTGCTGCACGAAACCGCGCCCACCCCTGAGAACAACCCATATAAGGATGCATGAAACATGCGTATCGACGCTCATCAGCATTTCTGGACCACGGCTCGAACCGACTATGGCTGGCTGACACCAGAACTTGGGGATATCTATCGTGATTTTCTGCCCGAGGATCTCGAACCTCTTCTGAGCGCCGCGCAAATCGATGCCACAGTTCTGGTTCAGGCGGCACCGACGGTGGCCGAAACCGAATACCTGCTGACCCTCGCGGAGAACACGGATTTCATCAAGGGTGTCGTGGGCTGGGTAGATTTCGAGACTCAGGACGCGGCGGCAACGCTCGGCCGGTTGGCTAAGCATCCGAAATTCGTGGGGGTTCGTCCCATGATCCAGAACATCGCCAACCCCGACTGGATGCTCGGCAAAGCACTGACCCCGGCCTATGAGGCGATAGTATCTGAAGACCTGACATTCGATGCCCTGACGCTGCCACCGCACCTGGCAAATCTCAGCACATTACTATCGCGTCACTCTGAAATGCGGGTGGTAATTGATCATGGATCAAAACCCTATATCCGGGATGGTATATTCATGGGTTGGGCCGAGGATATGGCCGCATTGGCGCGCGACACAAACTGCTATTGCAAACTGTCCGGGCTTGTCACCGAAGCAATACCGGAATGGTCCGTGGATGATTTACGCCCATATGTTGATCACTTGCTTGGCGCCTTCGGCCCGACCCGGTTGATCTGGGGCAGCGACTGGCCGGTCTGCACACTCGCCTGCAGCTATCAGCGATGGTGTGAAACGACAGATGATCTTTTATCCCCGTGCGACGCCTCCGAAATAAGCGCGATCATGGGCGGCAACGCCAAACGCGCCTACCGGCTAAAAATCTGATATCGCTTTAGTCTGACCTGGGCATCATGTTCGGCTGACTATGCAGCCGGTTCCTCAAAATAATGAACGACGGTCTTGCTCTTGCTAGCGGGCGCGCCTGAGATAGACATAATATGCCCCATCACCGCCATGGCTTATATGCGCGGGTGTCACCTGCAACACCGCTTGTGCAAGCGGTGGAATGGACAGCCAGTGAGGCACCTGATTCCGCAATACTCCGCGCGGCGTCGGAATTGGGCCGGGCTCATCCCGATCCTTACCCTTGCCGGTGATGACCAGAACCAGCCGCTTGCCCTGCGCCTGCGCCGACAGGACGAACCGCACCAATGCGGGATGGGCTGCGTTCATGCGCATCCCGTGCAGGTCAAGCTTGCCTTCAGGCTTCAGCTTGCCACGCTTCATGCGACCAAAAGCCTTAGTATCCATCTGCACCGGGCTCGCCCGCAGACCTTCGGTAACAGAGGGCTTCAAACTATGTCGCGTGGATTTGGCTGGCACGGTCTGACCCAGTTCGAATGTTTCGATCCGCGCTTTGGGGGATTTGGTCGGTTTGGGCTTAGGCAGTGTGGTCGGGTGCACCGTCTGTGGAATTTCGGGGTGAAGCCGCTCGGCCTGTTTCGCGACCTTGCGCCAAAGATCGATCTCGTCCGAAGTCAGTTTGCGCCGTGTCATCAGAACTCATCCGGCAACAGAGCATAAGCCCGCTGGATCGGCAGCAGCAGCACCATCCGGCCCGGGTCTTTCAGGCGACCGGCGGCCTGCCCGGCCTCATCCCCGGTGCCAAAGAAGATATCCGCCCGCTGCGCGCCTTTGATCGCCGAACCCGTATCCTGTGCGATCATCAATCGCCGCAACGGGTTTTTGCCATCCTTCTCAACCCAGACCGGAGCCCCCAAGGGCGTATATGCCGGATCGGCTGCGATACTGCGCATGGTGGTGACCGAACGGTTCATCGCACCCAAAGGACCAAACTCGGGCGCGACCCGTGTCACCTCGCGGAAGAAAACATACGAGGGGTTGTGAAACAGCAGCTCGGCGCCGGCTTCAGGATTATTGCGCACCCAGGCGCGGATCATCTGCGCGCTGACCTCATGCGCGCCGAGCGTGCCCCGACGTACCAGTTCCGCACCAATGGATCGATAGGGGTGACCGTTTGCACCACCATAACCCACCCGCAGTGCACTACCGTCGGGCAGGCGAATACGACCAGAGCCTTGAATTTGCAGAAAGAACAGCTCAACCGGGTCATCGACCCAGGCGATCTCAAGCCCCCGGCCTGTCATCGCATCACCGGTCAGCAATTCACGACGGCTGAGCCATTGATCGGCCTCACGCGCTTCTGGCGGTATCCGGTAGAGCGGATAGCGGTACTTACCGGTTGGTGATTTGGCGCCATCAAGTTCCGGTTCAAAATACCCCGTGAACATCGCGTCATTGCCGTCTTCGACCAGAACGGGGCGAAAGAAAAGCTCAAAAAACGACCGCGCGGCCTCGGGCTTGTATGATCGTGCCACGCCACACAACGCCTGCCAATCCGGGTCTTTAAGATCGCCGCAAGTGTTCAGGAAAACCGAAAGGGCTGCCTCGTGATCGTCGGCAGCCCAGCCATCAAGGTCATTGAATGACAGGATGGATCGCGTCGCCTCAGCTCCGGCGGCGCTGGCAGTGGTCATGACGACCCCCAGTAAAAGCGACCGGAGCGCTGCAATCATGCGTCCGTGGCGACAAGCAGCCAGTTCGGATCGTCCGCGCCCATGACACGGGCGAAGGTCCAGCTGTCCTTTTGGCGTTTGATGGTGTTGGGACTGCCTTCGATGACATCCCCACCACGATCACGCACGACCGAGGTCAGCTCACCGATAAAGCGCATGGTAATCTCGGCCTGATTGGAGTCCTTGTCGAACGAAGCATCGGCCAGAGTGGTTTCGCGCACACCGACAAATTCAGCCTCAATGGTCAGGCCCTTGTCTTCACGATCCGCAACAACCGAGACAAAACTGTCGAACACTTCTTCGGACAAGAAGGGCTGGATCTCATCCAGATTGCCCTTTTCGAAACCCATTACGATCATCTCATAAGCACCGCGCGCACCCTGAACGAATTCGCCGACGGAAAAGCTGGGCTCGACCCGCTTCATGGCAGCCAAAGTCTGCGCCTGTTCGCTGTCTTCGGCCACATGGTCTGTGATGTCGTGATCCGGCCCGCCGTCGATCACTTCAAAATCACGGCGCGCGCCATTGGTATCATTCTGCTGCTGAAGCGGCGGCTTTTCAAAACCTTCACGTGTACCCAACACGTTTTTCAGGCGCAGGATAAGGAAAACGGCAATTCCGGCCAGCACCAGAAGCTGGATCAGGGGTGAGTTCATTTCGTCCTCTTTTCAGAACCCGGGCTTTGTATACGCTGCCCTCTGTCACTATGTAGGTGACACTCGGGTGCAAGTCCACAGCCCGGCACATGCTAAAGGATACCGCAAATGTACTTGTTCCTGGCTTTTTTACTGGTTCCGATCATCGAGATCGCCCTGTTCATACAGGTTGGCGGTTTGATCGGCCTGTGGCCAACGCTTGCAATTGTCGTTTTGACGGCAGTTTTAGGTACTTTTTTGGTGCGGACACAAGGTCGCATGGCATTGGCCAATCTACAGCGATCCTTCGCTGAACTGGATGACCCGACCGAGCCGCTGGCCCATGGCGCGATGATCCTTTTATCTGGTGTGTTGCTGCTGACCCCGGGCTTCTTTACCGATGCGGTTGGTTTTGCCTTGCTGATCCCGGGCATCCGGGTTGCGGTGTTTCGCTATCTCAAATCAAAGGCCACTATCACGCATTTCCAGATGGGCACCGGCGCGCAATTTCGATCACGTCCAAATCCTTTTGACCAGGACGATGTGATTGACGGAGAGTTTTCCGAAGTCCGCCCGCGCCAAGACCCCGCAAAACCTTCGAAATGGGTAGAAGGCCCGCACCAGCATTGAGCTACCCCGCTCAACTTGCTAAGCAGTGGCGAATTTCATTTCCGGAGAAGATTAATGGCTGACGAAAGCCCCGAAGAAAACACTGGCGCACAGGCTGCCCCACAGATCCAGATGCGCGTTCTGGGACAGTTCATTCGCGATATGTCCTTTGAAAACGTCATGGCGCAGAAAAGCGTTTCGGGTGATGTGCAGCCCGAGATTTCGGTTCAGGTCAATCTGGATGCAAAAAAGCGCGCGACCGATCATCAGTACGAAGTATCGATCAAGCTGAAGCTGACCTCCAAAGCCAAAGGTATGGAAGACGTTCTGTTTCTGTGCGAGATCGACTATTGTGGCTTGTTCCACGTGGAAGGCGTACCCGAAGATCAGATGCACCCATTCCTGATGATCGAATGCCCGCGTATGCTGTTCCCGTTCCTGCGCCGCATCGTCAGCGACATAACCCGCGATGGTGGTTATCCGCCGGTTAACTTGGACAACATTGATTTCGTGGCGCTTTATCGCAACGAGCTGGCCCGCCGTCAGGCCGCCGCACAGGCACAAAAAACCGAAGCCTGAGACATCGACCCGTGCCTGGCTTGGGTCAGGCGCGGGCCCACAGGGCGTTTTCGCCCAGTTTTTCCACAAATTCTTGATGTGCTGCGCGCTCATCCTCGGTGATCCCGGGTGGCAGTGCGCTGGATCGTGCCGTTGGGCGCCAATCCTCTCCGCCTCCGGACGCAGCGGTTGTGGTCGCCGACAGACCGAAATCAGGCTGACGTCCTCCGATCAGTTCCAGATAAACCTCGGCTAAGATTTCAGAGTCGAGAAGCGCGCCGTGCAGCACCCGGTTCGAATTGTCGATACCAAACCTGCGACACAACGCATCCAGCGAAGCCGGGGATCCCGGAAACCGTTTACGCGCAATGGCCAGCGTGTCGATCGCCTGATCCATGGGAATCAGTGACACACCCATCCACCTCAGTTCGGCGTTCAGAAACTTCATATCGAATGAGGCATTGTGGATCACCAATTTGTCGTCACCCACAAATTCGCGAAACCCCTGACCAACCTTGGCGAAGACCGGTTTATCTTTTAGCGTGACCTCGCCCTTTTCAGGCGGGCGCGGGTTTTCCAGCAAATCCGGGCCAATGCCGTGCACACCAAACGCCTCTTCCGGCATCAACCGTTCGGGGTTGATATACACGTGATATGTCTCACCCGTGGCCACGTGATTCCACAGCTCAACCGCCCCAATCTCGACAATCCGATCGCCGCTTTCGGGATCAAACCCGGTGGTTTCGGTATCGAGTACAATCTCACGCATCTGCCATCCCCGCCCTTATCTGCCTGACGATATCCTGCACCTGCGCGCGGGCATGGTCCAGAGTATCTGTGACAATCACAAAATCCGACCGCATACATTTTTCATTGTTTGGCATCTGTTTGGCCCGGATCTGCTCGAACTGTGTCTCGGACATCGTACCGCGCGCCATGACTCGGCGTTTTTGTTCATCAGATGGGATCGAAACACAGGCAACAGCATCCATTGCAGCATCACCGCCGGTTTCAAATAACAGCGGAATGTCGAAAACCAGAATATCGGCAGACGATGAATCCTGAAACGCGGCGCGGTCCATCGCAACAAGAGGGTGTACGATATTTTCTATCGTTTTCAATGCGCCCGGATCATTCGCAATAATCTGCTTTAACGCCTCACGGCTAACCGAAAACTCAACAATGGCGGTTGGAAAGGCGTTCCGCATGGGCTCAACCGCTGCTCCGGCCTTAGCATAAAGCCGATGCACTGCCGCATCCGCATCCCAAAGCGCACAACCTTCATCTACGAACATCTGAGCAGTCGTGCTTTTGCCCATCCCAATCGACCCGGTGAGCCCGAGAGAGAAGCTCATGCCAGGGCCGCCGCCCGGGTTTCGGCATCCACTTCGGGGCGGACGCCAAACCAACGTTCAAAACTGGGAACAGCCTGATGCAGCAACATCCCCAGACCGTCGACAGTGGTACATCCCGCCTCTTCAGCCTGCTGCAAAAGATGCGTTTGAAGCGGCGCGTAAACCAAGTCCGTGACCACAGCTCCGGGCTGCAGCCCATCCAGAGGAACGCGCAATTCCGGCTGTCCCTGCATTCCCAGCGACGTAGTGTTCACCACCAGTTCGGCATTCTCAATCACGTTGCCCGCCTGCACCCAGTCAACAACCGTAATCCGTTGCCCGAACTCTTCTTTCAGATGATCAGCGCGGGTACGGGTGCGGTTGGACAACAAGATTTCGGGCACTCCGGCCTCTGCCAGTGCCTGCAACACTGCCCGCGCTGCACCGCCCGCACCAAATACAACCGCTGGCCCATCCTGTGGTCTCCAGTCCGGCGCACCGATGCGCAGATTTGCCATGAACCCGTACCCATCCGTGTTATCCGCATGAATCGAACCGTCTTCACGAAAGACAAGCGTGTTCGCCGCACCGATGACCGAGGCGCGGTCCGAGACGTGATCTGCCAGACGCAACGCGGCCTCTTTATGCGGCACGGTCACATTGGCACCGACAAACCCGGCTTTGGGCAAAGTGCGCAAAACAGATTCAAGATCGGCGGGCGTCACATCCATCGGGACATAATGCCCAGCCAACCCATAGGTTTTCAGCCAATGACCATGCAGCTTGGGTGACCTGGAATGCGCTATGGGATGCCCGATTACTCCGGCCAGTGGAATACGATGGTCCGTCATTGATCGATCACTCCCTTCACGGCCAGAAAATTGAGCAGCTCCAGCAAAGGCATACCCAAGACGTTAAAATAGTCGCCGTCAATGGTGGCAAACAGGCGCACTCCTTCTTCTTCCAGCTTGTAGGCCCCAACTGCATGGCGAATGCTGTCCCAGTTTCGCGCCACATAGTCACGCAAATAGGCATCCGAACTGGCCCGCATCCGCAAACGCACCTGACCGACGTGACGCCAGATCGGCGCGCCATCCTGATAGATCACCGCGGCAGACAGCAACATATGTCTCTTGCCTCGCATGGCTTTGAGCTGTGCCAGCGCATCTTCCGGCGTTTCGGGTTTCGACAGCAACTGCCCTTCGAGATCCAACACCTGATCGCAACCCAGAACCATGGCGCCCGAAACTTTGTCGCTGATCTTGCGTGCTTTCATCTCAGCCAGCGCATCGGCAATATCACGGGGTGTTGCACCTTCGGCCAGCAAGGCGCGTTTGGCGGTTTCTTCATCAACCCTAGCAATCTGAACCGAAAACGGCACACCTGCATTTTCCAGCAGCTGCGCCCGGATAGAAGAGCCCGAGGCAAGAAGTATGGGGACAGTCATGTGGAAAACCCCGTGTGCAAATCGTTGAGCAGTCTTGAACGGTTTGTATGGCTTTCCGCTTGACACGCAACCCCGGGAATTTTGCGCCAAACTTCCCCGAGTCGCCCCAATACTGTCCAGCCGGGGTAAGGATAAGTCAGGCGCGTCGGATAACCAACTTGCTCTGGGTTCCTCAACGGGTTATCCACAGATTCCATAACCTAGATAGTAATTAATATATTGTTATTAAACAATTATTTTTGATATTAGCAGATCAGCGTATACTACGGGTTTTTCTGTCCACTTGGGGAAAAGTTCAGGACAAATAAGTAATCCACGGATTTTGGCTTCCCTACAAAACCATCATCCTTTTTCTTTTCTATTTTTTTTAATAGGGAGGGTCTCAGGCAAATCCGGAAAGCCCGATGACCGATATTCTTTACGTAATATACCCATGGGTGAAATCCCTGCACATCATGGCTGTGATCTCATGGATGGCAGGGCTGTTCTATCTGCCCAGACTGTTTGTCTATCACGTGGAAAAGGCACAGGCCGTGAATGGCGCGGAGCAAATATTCTTTGAAATGGAAGATAAGCTTTTGCGCGTTATCATGCGGCCGGCGATGATCGTCACCTGGATCTGTGGTCTGATCATGGTGTTCACCCCCGGTATCGTGGGCTGGGATTGGACGTGGCCCTGGGTCAAAGGCGCTGCTGTGATTGGAATGACCTGGTTTCACCATTGGCTGATGGCACGGCGCAAAGACTTCGTTGAGGGGCAAAATACGCTCACTGGGCGGCAATTTCGCATGATGAACGAGGTTCCCACTATTTTGATGATTACCATCGTCCTGGCGGTCGTTCTGAAGTTCTGAGGGCCTATTTGACTCCACCGATGGAGACATCTATGTAGAAAGCAACACGCCCGTCCGGGCGAGGTATCTTCCGATCTGAAATTCCACTCTGGTGCCGCGATCCAAGCGGCCGAGGTTCGTATAATCATGACAACTGAAACTCTGAATCTGGCCGATCTGAAAGCCAAAAGCCCCAAAGACCTTCTGGCGATGGCAGAAGAACTGGAGATCGAAAACGCCTCGACCATGCGTAAAGGCGAGATGATGTTCCAGATTCTGCGTGAACGCGCGGATGAGGGCTGGGTTGTTGGCGGCGACGGTGTGCTTGAGGTTTTGCAGGATGGCTTCGGCTTTTTGCGCTCACCCGAGGCGAATTATCTGCCCGGTCCGGACGATATCTATGTCTCGCCGGATATGATCCGCCAGCACTCGCTGCGCACCGGGGATACGGTTGAAGGCGATATCAAAGCCCCCGATGAGAACGAGCGATACTTCGCGCTGACCAAGGTCACCAAGATCAACTTTGAAGCGCCTGAGAAAGCCAAGCACAAGGTTGCCTTCGATAACCTGACACCGCTGTACCCCGATGAGCGTTTGAAGATGGAGATCGAAGATCCCACCATCAAGGACAAGTCTGCCCGCGTAATCGATCTGGTATCGCCGATTGGTAAAGGCCAGCGTTCTCTGATCGTTGCGCCGCCGCGGACTGGTAAAACAGTGATCCTGCAGAATATCGCGCATTCGATCGAACAGAACCATCCCGAGTGTTATCTGATCGTCCTGCTGATCGACGAACGCCCGGAAGAGGTGACAGACATGCAGCGCTCGGTGAAGGGTGAGGTTGTGTCTTCGACCTTCGACGAACCCGCTACGCGCCACGTGGCCGTATCGGAAATGGTCATCGAAAAAGCCAAGCGATTGGTCGAACATAAACGAGATGTTGTTATTCTTCTCGATTCGATCACAAGACTTGGTAGGGCGTTTAACACAGTGGTGCCATCCTCGGGTAAAGTTCTGACCGGTGGTGTGGATGCTAACGCGTTGCAACGCCCCAAGCGGTTCTTTGGTGCGGCCCGGAACATTGAAGAGGGTGGTTCGCTGACCATCATCGCCACCGCACTGATCGATACCGGCAGCCGGATGGACGAAGTTATCTTTGAAGAATTCAAAGGCACGGGTAACTCGGAAATCGTGCTGGATCGTAAGATCGCAGATAAGCGCGTGTTCCCGGCCATCGACATCCTCAAATCCGGTACCCGGAAAGAGGATCTGCTTGTCGACAAGGGTGATCTGGCAAAAACCTTCGTTCTGCGCCGCATTCTCAATCCGATGGGAACAACCGATGCGATCGAGTTCCTGTTGTCGAAGCTGAAACAGACCAAGACGAACGGTGAATTCTTCGATTCAATGAACACCTGACACAGGTCCGGCACTGACGCGGGGGCTATTCATGGATACGATATTCGCCCTGGCCAGCGCCCAGGGTAAAGCAGGCGTTGCGGTCATCCGACTGTCCGGTCCGCAAGCGCATTGCGCTGCCAATGCCCTGGCCGGAGGTGGTTTACCACCTCGCGGGATGTGTGTGCGAACACTCAGCGCACCTGACGGATCACGGCTGGATGAGGGCTTGGTTCTGACCTTTCAGGCCCCGTCTAGCTTTACTGGCGAAGATGTGGCCGAGTTGCAGATTCATGGCAGTCTGGCGTCGGTTAACGCTGTGTTGGGATGTCTATCGGACATGGATGATCTTCGTCTGGCGGAACCGGGCGAATTCACACGTCGTGCTTTAGAAAACGGCAAAATGGATCTGGCGCAGGTCGAAGGTCTTGCCGATTTGATCGACGCGGAAACAGAAGCGCAGCGGAAACAGGCTCAGATTATTTTGGCAGGTGCGCTGGGTACGTTAGCTGAAGGTTGGCGCCGGGATCTGATCCGTGCGGCATCTTTGCTGGAAGCCGTGATTGACTTTGCAGATGAAGAAGTTCCAACAGATGTAACGCCCGAGGTCCGAATGCTGACCTCTGGTGTTATGGACGAGCTGACCCGCGAAGCAATTGGTGTTCGGATTGCAGAGCGGATTCGATCTGGCTTTGAGGTGGCTATTGTTGGCCTTCCAAATGCGGGAAAGTCGACATTACTGAACGCTCTGGCGGGGCGAGAGGCCGCGATTACATCGGAATATGCCGGCACCACCCGCGATGTGATTGAAGTTCGAATGGATCTGGCCGGATTGCCGGTAACCTTGTTGGATACGGCAGGCTTGCGGGAAACGGAGGACCATGTCGAGAATCTTGGGATTGAACTGGCTCGCAAACGTGCGGATGCCGCGGATCTGAGGGTTTTTCTGACGGATAGTCCCGGCTTGTTGGGTGTGTCCAGGCAGATAGACGACATTCATGTCCTTCCGAAATCAGATTTGCGGGCTGCCGCTGACGGCGGAATATCTGGAAAGACCGGGCAAGGTATTGATAGACTGATAGACGACATATCGTGTGTGTTAAGTAGCAGAGCTACCAGCCATGGTATTGCAACGCGAGAACGCCATCGGATTGCAATGACAAAGGCCGTCGAATCCCTTGCTTCTGCACAAGCGGTTCTGGAATCGGGGCCAGATATGTATGATATAGCGGCAGAGGAATTGCGTTCGGCAATTCGATCACTTGAGTCTCTGGTTGGTAGGATTGATGTCGAAACCCTTCTGGATGAAATTTTCGCAAGTTTCTGCCTGGGAAAGTAGGGAGTGTTTCACGTGAAACATTCGAAGTTTGATGTTGTTGTCATTGGTGCCGGACACGCAGGTACCGAAGCTGCACATGCCGCAGCACGTATGGGCGCGAACACAGCATTGGTCACACTATCCGAACGCGATATCGGAGTTCTGTCTTGCAATCCCGCCATAGGCGGTCTGGGTAAAGGGCACCTGGTCCGAGAGATCGACGCGCTTGATGGCGTAATGGGGCGGGTGGCGGATCGCGCAGGTATCCAGTTCCGCTTGTTAAACCGACGTAAAGGCCCTGCTGTCCAAGGCCCTAGAGCGCAAGCCGACCGTGCCTTGTATCGGGCTGCGATGGCGGAGATGACTCAGAAACAAGATAATCTGTCGGTGATCACCGGAGAAGTAGTTGATTTTCTGATGGACGGGGGTCGCGTGGCTGGGATCAGGTTGTCGGATGAATCCGAAATCCCGGCTAGAACGGTAATCTTAACATCCGGTACGTTTCTACGAGGTGTAATTCATATCGGAGACATCTCCAGGCCCGGAGGTCGGATGGGGGATCGCCCATCCATCAAATTGGCCGGGCGCCTTGATGAGTTTGCAATGCCTATGGCGCGGTTGAAAACTGGTACGCCACCACGTCTGGATGGGCGGACTATCAAATGGGATATTCTGGAACGACAGGATGGCGACGTTGAGCCCACCCTTTTTTCGTTCATGTCCACTTCAGTAATAGCCCCACAAATCTCCTGCGGCATTACACATACTAATTCACAGACGCATGAGATCATTGAGAAAAACCTAACACGATCAGCCATGTACGGTGGGCATATCGATGGTGTCGGTCCCAGGTATTGCCCTTCGATCGAAGATAAGATCGTGCGATTCGCTGATAAGGACTCCCATCAGATCTTCCTGGAGCCCGAGGGCATACAGGATCACACGGTTTACCCAAACGGGATCTCAACATCTCTGCCAGAAGACGTTCAGGTTGAATATGTCCGATCGATCTTAGGGTTGGAGAACGCCAAGATTATGCAGCCTGGCTATGCCATCGAATATGATTATGTTGATCCACGTGTCCTGACAGCATCTTTATCTGTGCCTGATGTTCCCGGGCTCTATCTTGCGGGCCAAATCAATGGGACCACTGGATATGAAGAGGCGGCCGCGCAAGGCCTTGTTGCGGGATTGAATGCCGCGCTTGAGGTTCAAGCTTGCGAACCAATACACTTCACGCGTTCGGACAGCTACATTGGCGTTATGATAGATGATCTTACAACTCGCGGGGTCTCTGAGCCATATAGAATGTTTACCTCCAGAGCAGAGTTCAGATTGTCATTGCGCGCAGACAATGCCGATCAGAGACTGACACCTTTGGGTAAAAATCTTGGCTGTGTTAGTGAAAGTCGCTGTGCGGTATTTGGTAGAAAAATCGAAAAGCTGGAAGCCGCAAAAAGCAAGCTAACGGCGCGAACCTATACTCCGAAGGAAATTCGGGCGTCCGGAATCAGCGTCAATCAGGATGGAAACCGGCGCGACGGAATGGCAATTATGGCGTTTCCCAATGTGACATTTGAAGATTTGATCCCACTCGAGCCCAGTCTTGCGGGCGTCGATAGTGAAATCCGCCGTCAGGTTGAGCGTGATGCGTTGTATGCCAACTACATTGCCCGGCAGCAGCGTGATGTTGAAGCGATGAAACGTGATGAAGCGCATGAAATTCCCCGCGATTTCAACTATTTTGCACTTGATGGTCTGTCGGCGGAGATGAAGCAAAAGCTATCGCTGGCCAAGCCTGCCAATATTGCGCAGGCGGGTCGGGTTGAAGGTGTAACTCCTGCCGCGCTGACCTTGGTGTTGGCAAAGCTCAGACGCGATGTGAAAGCACGTGAGGCATGAATAGCCTGAATGCCGCAACAACTGAGGCGTTGGATGTTTCACGTGAAACATTCGAGCGGCTTTCCAGATATGTTTCACTGCTTGAGCGTTGGAACCCAAAAATTAATCTGGTGTCGCGTAACAGCATTAAAGATATTTGGGTTCGTCATATTCTGGATTCCATTCAAGTCTTCCGCTGCGCCGAACCGGTGGGCCATTGGGTAGATTTGGGAAGTGGAGGCGGTTTTCCCGGTATGGTGTGTGCCATCCTGGCAGTCGAATCTGCGCCAGATACACACTTTACACTGATCGAAAGTGACCAAAGAAAATCTGCTTTTCTTAGAAATGTTGCCCGTGAATGCGGCGTTACCTGCACCGTGATGTCAAAACGGATCGAGATGCTTGACTCGCTGGGCGCGGATGTTCTTTCGGCGCGGGCGCTGGCTGATCTAACAACATTAATGTCTTTTTGTGACAGACACTTAAGTAAAAATGGTACTGCATTGTTGCCGAAAGGCGCGAGCTGGGAAAAAGAACTTGCCTCTGCGCGCAAGGAATGGAATTTCGAAGTCGAACCGATTACAAGTTTAACGGAGCCCCAATCTGTTATTCTGAAAATTAAAGGAGTTACACGTGGTTGATCTGTCTCGTCCTACCGGGCCTCGGATTGTCGCGGTTGCCAATCAGAAGGGCGGAGTTGGAAAAACCACTACAGCAATTAATTTGGCGGCCGGGCTGGCCGAGGCTGGCTGTAAAGTGCTCGTGGTTGATCTTGATCCTCAGGGCAATGCTTCAACTGGGCTGGGTGTTGAAGACAGAGACTGGACGACATACGATCTGATATTGGACGATGCATCGCTGGAAGCTGTGGTGCAGGAGACTGAAATCAGTAATCTTTTTGTAGTTCCGGCCACCGTCGACCTCAGCTCGGCTGATATTGAGCTGTTTTCAAATGAGAAACGCAGCTATTTGTTGCATGATGCGCTGCGTCAAACCGCTATCGATGCGTTTGAATTTGATTTTGTCCTGATTGATTGCCCGCCATCTTTGAATTTGCTCACCGTAAACGCCATGGTTGCCGCACATTCCGTGCTTGTGCCGTTGCAGAGTGAGTTCTTTGCTTTGGAAGGTTTGTCGCAACTGATGCTGACTATCCGTGAGGTGCGCCAAACTGCGAATCCTGACCTCAGAATAGAAGGTGTTGTGTTGACCATGTATGACAACCGCAACAACTTGTCCCGGCAGGTCGAAAAGGACGCGCGTGACAATCTGGGCGAGATGGTATTTAAAACCAAAATACCCAGAAACGTACGGGTCAGCGAGGCGCCTTCTTATGCGCTTCCGGTCTTGCAGTATGACTCGGGTTCGCTTGGGGCGATGGCATATCGGCATCTGGCCCGGGAGATTATGCACAAGAACAACAAAGTCGCCATTTAAGTGGCTGTGAGGAGGGCAAAATGAACGCCAGAAAAGGAAAACCCCGCGGATTGGGTCGTGGATTATCGGCTCTTATGGCAGACGTAGCCCCCGAAGCGGAAGGTCGTATTTTATCCGAATCTCGCCGTCCGGATCTTACGGTCCCGATCGAAAAGCTGCAGGCAAACCCCGATCAGCCGCGACGTAGATTCGCGCAGGAGCAACTGGATGAGCTTGCGTCCTCGGTTAAGGAAAAGGGCATTATCCAACCGCTGATCGTCCGGAGCATCGCGGGTGGTCAATATGAAATCGTGGCGGGCGAGCGACGCTGGCGAGCGGCTCAGATGGCGCAACTGCATGATATTCCAGTCATTGTTCGGGAATTCGATGATACAGAAGTTCTTGAGATTGCAATTATTGAAAACATTCAGCGGGCAGATCTGAATGCAGTGGAAGAAGCGGCTGGTTTCAAGCAATTGATGGATCGTTTTGGCCACACGCAAGAAAAGCTGGCCGAGGCGTTGGGCAAAAGCCGCAGTCATATTGCCAACTTGTTGCGGCTGTTATCCTTGCCGATGGACGTACAGACATTGGTGATCGAAGGTAAATTATCCGCAGGTCATGCACGGGCGCTGATTACAGCAGAAGATCCTTCGGAACTGGCCAAACAGGTTGTTCGTGAGGGGTTGTCAGTGCGCACGACAGAGGCGCTGGTTAAGAAGCAACAAGGTGGGCCCGAAAAGGCGGCGCCAAAGTCGAGAAACTTAAATGTGGGAAAAGATGCGGACACGCGCGCACTTGAGAAGGATTTGTCGGCGATTCTGGCGATGAAGGTGACCATCAATCACAAGGCTGGGTCAGAAGCTGGGCAAGTGGTGCTGGCATATGAAAATCTTGATCAGCTGGATGATCTCTGCGCCAAACTCAGCCGTTAGGCCGGGTCCAAATAAAAGTCATGACCCCGCTTAACACAATCGCCTGAATAATCAGGACATGTGATGGCACAGAAAGCAAAGCCGACAGGCCAAACACGGCGGCGATCGATAGGGTGGCTGCCCTTTTTGCACCCGGGCTTATGGCGCCCGAGCTTTGCCAGTTAACAATCATAGGCCCGAAGGTACGGTGGCTCAGCAGCCAATTGTGCAATCGGGATGATGAGCGGGCGAAGAAAAAAGCTGCCAACAGCAGAAATGGTACCGTTGGGAGCAGAGGCAAGACAATCCCGATCATAGCCAGCGCGACACATAGCAACCCCAATCCAGCCCAGAGATATTGCATCTGTTACTCCAATAGCTCTCGGATCACTGCATTGAGCACGGCGCGACCTTCCGCGGTGGCGCGTAATCTGTTTTCATCAACCGAAATCATGCCTAATTCAATCAATGAGCCGAGCCTTCCCTGGGGTAACTTCTTACCAGATAATGCTTCGTATCTGTCTATATATAGGCCTTCTTTCAACCTGATACACATCATAAGGTATTCAGAAGCTTGTTCCTGAGCGCTTAGTTCTGATCGGCAGTTTTCACCACTTTCGTTTGCGACAGCAGCCAGCCATTTGGCCGGGGACAGGTGGGTTTCAGTCGCGTATTTTCGACCTGCCTGTGTGATCCGCCCATGCGCGCCCGGTCCGATACCAACGTAATCACCATAGCGCCAATACACCAAATTATGCCGCGATTCCGCGCCGGGACGGGCGTGGTTGGAAACCTCATAGGCGGGCAACCCATGTGCTTCGCAAATTTCCTGCGTGGCCAGATACATGTCCGCGGCATTGTCATCTTCAGGCAGGCCGCGCAATTTACCCACTGCGTAGCGGTCGCCAAAGGCTGTGCCATCTTCGATGGTCAGTTGGTAGAGAGACAAGTGGTCGATAGCCATCGACAGTGCTTCGATCAGTTCCGCGCGCCATGCGTCCAGACTTTGGTGCTGTCGAGCGTAGATCAGGTCAAAGCTGACCCGATCGAAACAAGTCCGGGCAATGTCGAAGGCGGCGCGTGCTTCAGCCACGGTATGAATGCGGCCCAAACGGCGCAGATCGTCGCCGTTAAGCGCCTGGACCCCCATCGAGATGCGGTTCACCCCGGCATCGCGATAGGCTGAGAAGCGACCAGCCTCAACTGAACCGGGATTGGCCTCAAGCGTGATTTCCATGTCGTTGGCCGGGCGCCAAAGGGCACGGGCTTCATCGATTACGGCAGCAACCGTTTCAGGAGCCATGAGCGAAGGCGTGCCTCCGCCGAAGAAGATCGTGTTCAACACCCGCTCCGGCGTTTCCGCGGCCGAGCGATGCAACTCACTTAGGTACGAGTTAAGCCATTGTTTTTGATCTATATTTTTTGAAACATGGCTGTTGAAGTCGCAATAGGGACACTTGGCCTCGCAAAAGGGCCAATGCACATACAGGCCAAAGCCCCCGTTGCGCCAATCATCCACCAAAGCAGCGTTTCACGAACATTTCCACCGCGCGGCCGCGATGGCTGATCTTGTTCTTTTCCCAGCGATCCATTTCCGCAAAGGTAATGTCGTGCCCCTCGGGGACAAACATCGGGTCATAGCCGAACCCGTCTTTGCCGCGAATGGGCCAGGTCAGATGACCGGGCGCGATACCTTCGAACACTTCGTCATGTCCATCAGGCCAAGCCAGCACCAGAGTGCAACGGAACTGTGCCGTACGTGGATGCGGGGCGCTTTTTGCCTCTAGCTCGGTATGGGCGCGGGTCATGGCCATAAGGAAATCCCGGCCATTGTCGGTTTCGGCCCAATCAGCGGTGTAAACACCCGGCGCGCCGTAAAGCGCATCGATGGTAATGCCGGAATCGTCCGACAGGGCAGGCAGGTCAGTCGCCTTGGCGGCGGCATGGGCTTTGATCCGGGCGTTACCGACGAACGTATCCTCGGTTTCTTCCGGTTCGGGCAGGTTCATTTCACCTGCGCCGACAACTGCAACGCCAAAGGGCTCAAGGAGATGCGCCATCTCCTCAAGTTTTCCCTTGTTATGGGTGGCGACCAGCAGCCTGTCCCCGTCGAACTTGCGGGTCATGCGGTAGCGACCTTTTGGGCAGCGGCCAGCTCGGCCACGCCTTTTTCAGCCAGATCCATCAGTTGATCCATCTGAGCGCGGCTGAAAACCGAACCTTCAGCAGACATCTGAACCTCGATCAGTTTGCCCGAGCCGGTCATGATAAAGTTGCCGTCCACGCCGGCTTCGCTGTCTTCGGGGTAGTCAAGATCCAAGACCGGTTGTCCCGCATAAATTCCGCAAGAAACGGCCGCAACAGGGTCTACCAAGGGGTCTGTGATCACATCGCCGGTCTTCATCAGCTTGTTCACCGCCAGACGCAGCGCGACCCAGCCACCGGTGATCGAGGCGCAGCGGGTACCGCCATCGGCTTGAATCACGTCGCAATCAACGGTGATTTGACGTTCGCCTAACGCAACACGGTCTACACCAGCCCGCAGGGCGCGACCGATCAAGCGTTGGATTTCCACGGTGCGGCCACCTTGCTTGCCACTGGCGGCCTCACGCCGCATCCGGGTATTGGTCGCGCGGGGCAGCATCCCGTATTCGGCGGTCACCCAGCCAAGGCCTGAACCCTTGATGAAGGGCGGCACACGATCCTCGATCGTGGCAGTACACAGCACATGGGTGTCACCCATCTTGATCAAGCAGGAACCTTCGGCATGTTTGGTGAAGCCCGTCTCGATTGAAACGGCGCGCATTTCGTTTAGATCACGTCCTGAGGGTCGCATGGAAAATCCTTTGTTTGCTGTTTTGGGGATAACGCCCCGTAGCATTACGATGCAACCCCGATTGACCTTTCTTGCGCCTGCTATTTAATGACAATCCAGCAGGGGACCGCTGATGAGTGAAGCGAGCAAAATTCTGAGCGAGATGAACGACCGGTCACGTGAAGTGTTCCGGCTGATTGTCGAAAGCTATCTGGACAGTGGTGAGCCGGTCGGCAGTCGCACTCTGACCCGAACTTTGTCAGAAAAGGTCAGCGCGGCAACCGTGCGCAATGTGATGCAGGATCTGGAGTTTCTGGGTTTGCTTGACAGCCCGCATGTCAGTGCAGGCAGGATTCCGACGCAGCAGGGGCTGCGGATGTTTGTGGATGGGTTGTTGGAAGTCGGCGATCTGGGTGCGGATGATCGGCAAAAACTGGATGATACATTAGGCCCTAACGCGGGCGATGTGGGCGGAATGCTGGATCGCGTGGGCTCGGCCCTGTCACATGTATCACATGGTGCATCGCTGGTACTGACGCCCAAGCATGAATCCGAGATCAAGCATATCGAGTTTGTGTCGTTGGCCCATGACCGTGCGCTGGTTGTTCTTGTGTTCGCCGACGGCCACGTAGAGAACCGTCTCTTTACTCCGCCGCCGGGTCAGACGCCCAGCTCGATGCGTGAGGCTGCGAATTTTCTGAATGCGCTGATCGAGGGGCGGACACTCAGCGAAGTGCGCCGCCAGATGCAAAGCCAGATCGACACGCGAAAGCAGGAAATCGATGTGCTGGCGCGGGAAATGGTCGAAAGTGGCATTGCAGCGTGGGAAGGGGATGGCAGCGACTCGGCCCGATTGATCGTGCGCGGACGGGCGAATCTGTTGAATGAACCGGGCCAGGCAGAGGAGCTTGACCGAATCCGCACCCTGTTTGACGACCTTGAGCGCAAACGTGATATCGCGGAATTCCTTGAATTGACCGAAGATGGCGAAGGTGTGCGCATTTTTATTGGCTCTGAGAACAAACTTTTCTCACTTTCGGGTTCCTCTTTGGTGGTGTCTCCATATATGAACGCTGATCGTAGGATAATTGGTGCGGTTGGGGTCATCGGGCCCACACGTCTGAATTATGGACGCATCGTGCCGATCGTGGATTATACGGCGCAACTGGTCGGCAAGCTGATTTCCGACCGGAGCTAGAGGGTAAGAGATGGCAGAGCCCAAGAACGAAGATTTTCTGGACGATATCGCAACCGCGGAGGCGGAAGAGCTGGCGGAAGAAATCGCGGAATTCAGTGACGAAGCACTTGAACTGGATGAGTTGCGCGCCGAGCGGGACGATTACAAAGACAAGTTCATGCGCGCATTGGCGGACGCAGAAAATGCGCGCAAGCGCGGCGACAAGGCGCGCCGGGATGCGGAACAGTATGGCGGATCGAAGCTGGCCCGCGACATGCTGCCGGTTTACGACAATATGAAACGCGCGCTAGAAGCCGCGACCGATGAGCAAAAAGAGGTGGCTGGCCCACTTCTGGAAGGCATTGAACTGACGATGCGGGCGCTGAAGGACGTATTCCAGAGACACGGGATTGAAGTGATCACACCCGAGGTTGGGGATCGGTTTGACCCCAACGTGCATGAGGCGATGTTCGAGGCACCTGTTCCCGGGACGCGGGCGGGGGATATCATTCAGGTCTCAGCTGAAGGCTTTATGCTGCATGACCGCCTGCTGCGCCCGGCGCAGGTGGGTGTATCTTCGACGCCGGCGAACTGATTGGCTTCAAAGAAGCCAAGCCTTCGGCGAGGGTACTTTTGAAAAGATGAGGGGGCGGTCAGGTTTTGGCCGCCTCTTTCAATTTATAGATCAGATCCAGTGCCTCACGCGGGGTAAGCTCATCTGGAAGCACATTGTCCAACATGTCTGTCACCGGCGAAGCCTTGACCACAGGTGGAGGCATCGGGGCCGCTGCAGAGAACAGAGGCAGATCGTCAATCAGCGCTTTTTGTTTTCCGCCTTCTCGTTCTGTTTTCTCCAGTTGATCCAGGACGATACGAGCACGTTCGACAACTGACGCGGGCAACCCGGCCAATTGCGCGACTTGCACACCATAGGATCGGTCGGCCGCGCCTTTGTGAACTTCGTGCAGGAAAATGACCTCGCCTTCCCACTCTTTCACAGCAACGGTGGCGTTTTCAACGCCGCCCAGATTCCCGGCTAAGGCTGTGAGTTCGTGGTAATGCGTGGCAAACAAGGCGCGGCATTGGTTGGCCGCGTGCAGATGTTCCAACGTGGCCCACGCAATGGATAGGCCGTCATAGGTGGCTGTGCCCCGCCCAATCTCATCGAGGATGACCAGCGCGCGGTCATCCGCCTGATTTAGGATGGCAGCGGTTTCGACCATTTCAACCATGAAGGTCGATCGACCCCTGGCCAGATCGTCCGAGGCGCCGACACGGCTGAACAACTGGCTGACCAGACCGATATGCGCCTGTTCCGCCGGGACGTAGCTGCCCATCTGTGCCAGTAGCGCGATCAACGCGTTCTGGCGCAGGAACGTTGATTTACCGGCCATGTTGGGACCGGTCAGCAGCCAGATTGCCGCCCCGGTTTCAGCGCTCAGTTCGCAGTCATTGGCGATGAAAGCATCACCGCTTTGTTGACGCAGGGCGTGTTCGACAACCGGATGGCGCCCGCCCTGAATGTCAAAGGCGCGTGAGGTGTCGACCTGAGGGCGGGACCAGTTTTCACCCCGCGCCAGATCGGCCAGTGCGGTGGTCAGATCCAGCTCGGCCAGTCCGCGGGCGGCTTGATTTAACCGTGCGGCGAGATCAAGAATTGCGCCAGAAAGCCTTTGATAGAGCCGCTTTTCGACCTCCAAAGCCAAATTCCCAGCGTTTAGAATGCGGGTTTCGATCTCGGACAGTTCCACGGTGGTAAATCGCACCTGATTGGCGGTGGTCTGTCGATGGATATAGGTTTCGCTGAACGGTGGGTTCAGCATTTTCTCGGCATGGGTTGCCGTGGTTTCGATGAAATAGCCCAACACATTGTTGTGCTTGATCTTCAGCGAAGTGATGCCAGTGTTTTCCGCGTATTTCTGCTGAAACCCGGCGATGACTGATCGGCCTTCGTCGCGCAGGGTGCGAGCTTCGTCCAGCTCGCCATCATAGCCCGGGGCAATGAACCCTCCGTCTCGGGCCATCAATGGGGGCTCCGCAACCAGGGCTTCGTTGAGCAGGTTCAGCAGGTCATCGAAACCGGTCAGGTTTTGCAGGGCAGTGGCCAAAAGAACCGGCAATTCTTGATCAGAACAGAGTTCAGCGATTGCGGCGGCCTGTGTCAGGCCGTTACGAATGGCGGCAAGATCGCGGGGACCACCACGATCCAGTGACAGGCGGGACAGGGCGCGATCCAGATCCGGGGTCTTGCGCAGGGCGTCTCGCAGGTCTGTGGCGATCAAGCTGTCCTCGGCAACAAAGCTCACCGCATCAAGCCGGGCGTGGATCACATCCAGGTTGCGCGAAGGGCTAGACAGCCGTTGCTCTAACAAGCGTGCGCCGCCGGGTGTCACAGTGCGGTCGATAACAGACAACAGCGAGCCAGCGCGCCCACCGGAAAGGGATCGGGTCAGTTCCAGATTGCGCCGGGTGGCGGCGTCGATCTGGACCACCCGGTCCTCGGATTCCTTCAGCGGCGTTTGCAGAAGGGGCAGTTTGCCCTTCTGGGTTAGTTCCAGATAGCCGATCAACGCACCCATGGCCGAAACCTCAGCGCGTCCAAAGTTGCCAAAGGCGTCTAGCGCGCCCACGTGAAACAGGCCGCAGATGCGTTTTTCAGCCGCAGTGCTGTCAAAACTGGCGCGCCCAACCGGAGTCAATGAGATACCTAAATCCATGACAGGCTCAGTCAGCTTGTCCTGCACGCCATCGGCCACGATCAGTTCAGAGGGCGCCAGCCGGGCCAGTTCGGGGCTTAACCGGACTGAGGTCAAGGGCATCACGTGAAACGCCCCGGTCGAGATGTCAGCCCAGGCCAGTGCAGCCTCATCCCGAACCTCGGCATAAGCGGCCAGAAAATTGTGGCGGCGCGCCTCAAGCAAGGCGTCTTCGGTCAGGGTTCCAGGGGTGACCAAGCGCACAACATCGCGCTTTACCACCGATTTAGAGCCTCTTTTCTTGGCTTCAGCCGGGCTTTCCATCTGTTCGCAGACGGCGACACGAAAGCCTTTGCGGATCAGCGTCAGCAGGTACCCTTCGGCAGAATGTACGGGTACGCCACACATTGGAATATCTTCACCATTGTGCTTACCGCGTTTGGTCAGGGCAATGTCCAGCGCCTCGGCCGCATTCACAGCATCCTCGAAGAACATCTCGTAGAAATCACCCATGCGATAAAACAGCAGGGCGTCCGGGTGGGCTTCCTTAATCTCAAGGTACTGCGCCATCATTGGCGTGACTGTGGACAAATTGGGCCCCCTTCTGGCGTATTCCGGTGGCGACCTTACAAACCCGGTCCCCGCGACGAAAGGTGAAAAGTATTCTCGTTGAGGCGCGGACTTGCCTGCGCTATGAGGCATCAGCCCTTAAGTCATGGAAACGACCGATAAGATGCCCAAAGCGAAGATTACCAAAGAAGAGGCGCTGGCCTTTCACCTGGACCCCACCCCCGGCAAGTGGGAGGTGCAGGCCACTGTACCCATGACCACGCAGCGCGATCTTTCGCTGGCCTATAGCCCCGGCGTAGCTGTTCCATGTGAAGCAATCGCTGCTGCGCCCGAGACTGCGTATGACTATACCAACAAGGGCAATCTGGTTGCTGTGATCTCGAACGGGACAGCCGTTCTGGGCCTTGGCAACCTTGGCGCGCTGGGCTCGAAACCAGTGATGGAGGGGAAATCGGTCCTGTTCAAGCGGTTCGCCGACGTGAACTCGATCGATATCGAACTGGATACCGAAGACCCGGATGAGTTCTGCCGCGCGGTACGCCTGATGGGCCCGACCTTTGGCGGCATCAACCTCGAAGACATCAAGGCGCCCGAGTGTTTCATCATCGAACAGCGCCTAAAGGAAGAGATGGATATTCCTGTCTTCCATGACGACCAGCACGGGACGGCGGTGATCTGTGCGGCGGGCCTGCTGAATGCGCTGCAGATTTCGGGCAAGAAGATTGAAGATGTAAAAATTGTCCTCAACGGTGCGGGCGCGGCGGGGATTGCCTGTATCGAACTGCTCAAATCGATGGGCGCACAGCACGAGAATTGCATCGTCTGCGACACCAAAGGTGTGATTTATCAAGGCCGGACCGAAGGCATGAACCAGTGGAAATCGGCTCATGCAATCACCACCGAGCTGCGCACTTTGGAAGACGCCATGAAGGGCGCGGACGTGTTTCTGGGTGTGTCGGTCAAAGGGGCGGTGACGCAGGACATGGTTGCCAGCATGGCAGATAACCCGGTGATCTTTGCGATGGCGAACCCCGATCCCGAGATCACGCCGGAAGAGGCGCACGAGGTGCGTGTTGATGCCATCGTGGCAACGGGGCGCAGCGATTACCCGAACCAGGTCAACAATGTTCTGGGCTTCCCTTACCTGTTCCGTGGCGCGCTGGATATTCATGCCCGCGCCATCAATGACGAGATGAAGATTGCTTGTGCTCACGCACTGGCCAATCTGGCGCGTGAAGATGTGCCGGATGAGGTTGCCATGGCCTATGGCAAATCGCTGACCTTTGGTCGTGACTATATCATTCCCACGCCGTTCGATCCTCGTTTGATCCATCGTATTCCGCCGGCGGTTGCCAAGGCGGGTATGGATACCGGCGCGGCGCGGCGTCCGATCATCGATATGGAAGCCTATGAGCTGAGTTTGAAATCCCGCATGGATCCGACCGCTAGTATTCTGCGCGGACTGAACGCCCGGGCGCGTGCAGCGCAAAGCCGGATGATCTTTGCCGAAGGTGACGATCCCCGTGTTCTGCGCGCGGCCGTCATGTATCAACGCTCGGGCTTTGGTAAGGCTTTGGTTGTTGGGCGCCCGGATGAGGTTAAAGCCAGACTGGAAGAAGCCGGATTGGGTGATGCCGTGCGCGAGCTTGAGGTGGTGAATGCCGCCAACACCGCACATCTGGAGACGTACAAGGACTTTCTTTATCAGCGCCTGCAGCGCAAGGGCTTCGACCACAAAGATATTCACCGTCTCGCTGCGCGGGATCGACACGTCTTTTCCTCACTGATGTTGGCACATGGTCATGGGGACGGTCTGGTGACAGGCGCCACGCGTAAGTCGGCGCATGTTCTGGATCGCATCAACCATGTGTTTGATGCGGATGCAGCCAATGGCGCGGCGGGCGTCACAGCGTTGCTGCACAAGGGGCGGATCGTTCTGATTGGCGATACGCTGGTCCATGAATGGCCTGACGAGAACGATCTGGCGAATATCGCCGAACGCGCCGCTGCCGTGGCGCGCCATATGGGGCTGGAACCTCGTGCGGCGTTTGTCAGCTTCTCAACGTTCGGTTATCCGGTGTCCGAACGTGCCGAAAAAATGCATCGTGCGCCTGCGGTCTTGGATGCGCGCGGCGTTGACTTTGAATACGAAGGCGAGATGACAGTTGATGTTGCGCTGAACGTGGATCAGCAAGAAGCCTATCCGTTCCAGCGCTTGACCGGCCCGGCGAACATCCTGATCGTCCCGGCCCGACACTCGGCCTCGATCTCGACCAAGCTGATGCAGGAAATGGGTGGAGCTACCGTGATTGGCCCGATCCTGTCCGGTGTCGACAAACCGATTCAGATCTGTTCGACGGTTTCGACTGCGAATGACATTCTGAACATGGCCATCTTGGCCTCTTGCGATATTGAGTAAGTAATGACGATCTGGAACCTCGGCTCGATCAACGCGGATATGGTCTATGCGCTGCCGCATCTGCCGGAACCCGGAGAAACGCTGGCAGCAAGCGGGCTGCAAAGATTTCTGGGCGGCAAAGGTGCCAACATGTCGGTGGCTGCGGCCCGCGCGGGATCGCGGGTCTCGCATATCGGTGCGGTGGGGTCGGATGGCTTGTGGGCACGGGATCGGTTGATCGAATACGGCGTGGATACCCGGCACATCTCCGAAGTGGACGTACCGACCGGCCACGCAATCATTGCGGTGGATGCACAGGGCGAAAACTTGATCATTCTGTTTCAAGGGGCGAACCATGCCATCACGGGTGATCAGATTGGACAGGCTCTCTCGTCGGCCGTTTCAGGCGATTTGCTGGTGATGCAAAACGAAACCAACGCACAGATCGAAGCCGCAATTCTGGGCAGAGATATGGGGCTGACCGTCTGTTATGCGGCTGCTCCGTTTCAGGCCGAGGCGGTTCAGGTTGTTTTGCCCCATCTGGATTTCCTGATCCTCAACGAGGTCGAGGCCGAGCAATTGCAGGAGGCCACGGGTCTCGCGCCATCACATCTACCGGTCGAGCATGTGATCGTAACCTTCGGTTCAAAGGGTGCGCGGTACTATCAGCGGGGCAGTGATCCTCAGGTGTTTCCGGCCCACAAGGTCAGCGCCGTCGATACCACCGGGGCGGGCGACACGTTCACCGGATATGTTCTGGCGGGCATGGATCGGGGAATGCCAATGGCGCAGGCGATCTCACAAGCAAACCGCGCCGCGGCTTTGATGGTCACGCGGCACGGAACCGCTGATGTCATTCCGGATCTGAAAGAAGTGCGCGCCGCGCAGTTCGACTAGGAACCGGCAAACGGCGCGTCACTGCCCCACAACTGCTTGACACGGGCATCGCGACCGCAGGCTTTGCGATAGGCCTTATAGGCGTTCTTTTGGCGCTTTGGGCCAAATCGGGTCAGAACCAGTTTGTCGCCTTTGTAGTAATCCTGGTGATAGGCTTCCGCCAGATAAAAGGTTGCGGCCTGCAGGATCGGGGTGACCACAGTTTGCCCCAAGGCATTCTGCGCATCGGTCTTGGCCTGCTGTACAAGCGCTTTTTCCCCTGTGTTAGAGACAAACACAGCTGTGCGATAGCTTTCTCCGCGATCACAGAACTGGCCGTCTGCATCCGTTGGATCGACTGAGCGGAAGAACATGTTCAGCAGCGTTTCACGGGATACGCGCGCAGGATCGAAGGTGATTTGTACAGCCTCGTAATGCCCGGTGCCGCCTTTGGACACCTGATCATAGGTCGGACTTGCGGTCTTGCCGCCGGTGTATCCCGAAACCGCGCCGATCACGCCAGGCACGGATTCGAAATCGGATTCGACGCACCAGAAGCATCCACCAGCAACTGTCAGCGTTTCTGTTCCAGCCGCCGGGGCTGGCAGGGCGCGCAGCATTGCCGCCAGCAGGATCAGAACAAACAACAATGAAGGTTTTAGGTAATCGTGGTAAATGATCCGGGGCATGGCGTGTCTCCTTCGGGGACCAAGCTGCCCGCTGTTTCACGCTCATGCAATGCACTGACATGATTTGTCACGCGCTGGTGAGACGAGTTTATCGTCTAGCCCAGCAACTGCCCCAGCTTCATCGCCACACCCATATTGCCCGAGATTCTGAGCTTACCCAGTGCAACACCTGTCATCGGGTTCAGTTTGCCAGTCAGCAGTTTGGTCAGGTTGTCGCGGGAAATGCGGATGGTGCAATCGGTGTCGCGATCCTCAATCGAGGCGGTGTTATCTGCCAAAACGATTACGCCCTCGTCACCACAGTCGAACTTGAGCGAACCGTCGAAGGATTTGCCAACAAGGCTTTTCTGGATGTCGTCGGCCATAGCGCTGAGTGTCATTGAGATCTCCTCCCGTGATGCCATAGCGTTAGGGCGCGCGTGCGCGCCGGGCAAGGGGGAGGGATCAATGACCTCGGGTCAGTACATTCAGGTTTTCAATGCGATCCTCAAAACCGGGATGTGTGCTGAACCAGTCGTCCTGTTGATCCCCGTATTGGGCGGCCATCAGTTCAAAGAATTCGGCCAGACCACCGGGATCGAACCCCGCCCTTGAGGCCAGATCAACACCAAAACTGTCAGCTGACAATTCATGCTGGCGAGAGTAGGACAAAGAGAGGATCAGGTTGCCCTCAAGCAGGACTTCATCAAGGATCGGCCCGGTGTCGCCCGCCAGCAATCCGATTAACACGTACCCTCCGACCGAACGGTACATCTGATGCAACCCGTGCTGTTCTGCGACATGACCAATCTCGTGGCTCATCACTCCGACAATAGCGTCGGCAGAGGCCATCCTGACAAGATCGTCTGTCACAACGATTGTGCCATTCGGCAGGGCAAAGGCGTTGGGACCCATACCCGGAATGTGACGAAACTCTAACCGATAGGCGTGATCCTCAGCGGCGGAGCCCATGCTGGCCAGAAGACGTTCAAAGTTGCCCTGTAGTTCTGCCTTTTTCGCGTTGGACAATTCACTGGGATTGGCCATCAGCCGGTCCACCACCTGCATGACCCCGCTATCAATCGCCTCGACCAGCGGAGGTGGGGTTATCCACACGGCCAACGCAACCAGCAGAGACAACCCATATTTCCACGCGCCCCATGCGCCGGCCAGACAGGCCAGCGCGACTAGGATCAGTCTGGGATGATAGCGTTCCAGCCCATGCAGGACGGCGCCGCCACTGTCCCCGGTCAGATGTTCCAATGCTGCGTGATTGGGGGTCAAAAACAAAGTTCCGTCAGGAAAGTTGACCCGGCGCTCGGTCTGGCCCACACGCGGCTCGATCTGCAAATCTTGCGGGTCGCAGCTGGTTAAAACCTGGCCTTGTTCATCAATCAGCCAGGCGGTGTTGGTTCCGATCGCCAGCCTGACAGGTATCTCGCGCGAACTCAGTGCCGGATAGGCGCGCCCGGTGACGGATGCGCCGTTGTCATTTGATTGGTCAGCCACAATTCTAGACCGCTAGGCCGATATCGAACCCTTCGATATCACCATAAGCATCGCCGATGGCGCTTACATTTGCGGTGACATCACCAATGAAATCGTCCAGCGGCCCACCGGGAATAAAGGTTGTGTGGTTCGCCAGATACCGCACCCGGCGGACATGCGCCCATGGCAGCATCAGCCCCAGAGACAGCACAACAACCAGCAGGTTGGATACGGTGATCCAAAGCAGACGCAAGGCCGAGATATCGGAGTAGAAGCGGTGCTTTCCACCCAAAACAGTGTAGTTGTAAACCGTGTTGCGTACCATGGCGTGATAGATGACCGTGGCCGGAACAACTGCCAACAGCAAGAAGCCGTAGAGCGAGGCAATGGTTATCAGGGCTAGAAGATTCTCAGGATCGCTTTGCAGTGTCTGGAGTGCACTCAGAGTTGAAACGCCGAAGCCAAACACCGTCATTGCCAGCGTCAGCATACCGATCACCCAGGCCGCAGCTGCGAGAAACGCCTTATAGAACGGTGCAATCGGACTGTCGAAATACATCGGTGTTTTGCCGAAGGTGTGGCCATTCACATGAAACCGCTGGATAGTCCGCGTTACGAAAGGCCATGTTGTATACAACGTGAGTGCTGAAATGAGCGGATACAGGAAATAATTGGCCGCAGCCGACCCGGTGGTCCCGTGAAAATTGAACCGCACATTTGACCAGCTGGACACCCGCGCGTTGAACCGCAGCGATCTTACCAGCAGAAAGGGGATCAGAAACAGCAGCCCCAGCAGCAGAATCAGGCCCAACAGCGGAATGGCCGCCAGAATCGTGTAAGCTATGATCCCGACAACCACGATGATCCGGCCCAGCAGGATCTGCAATCCGGTGGCGTGATAGTCGAAACTGCGCCCGGCAACATAGGTGTTTTGGTAGAAATACTTCTTGGTTCGGACCTTGGCCCAGGCGCTGTAGATGCCCAGAGTGACAATCGACAACAACAAATTGACGATCCAGATGCCAAAATACTCACCAGCTGATCCCCGGAACTCAAATTCGGTCGGGGTGCCTTGTACTGCTTCGCTTTGCATTAATGCCTCAATCAGAGTGAAAAACGGGCTGATCCGTCAAATGGATCAGCCCGCTCATTATCAGCGATCAAATTGGCATTTCTGCGGCAAAGTTGCTTAATACGTTGTGTAATACAACTTTTTGGTGCGCTTATTTGCTCAGCCGTTTGTCGCGTGCGGCCAACAGTTTCAGGCGCAGCGCGTTCAACTGGATAAAGCCCGCCGCATCCTTCTGGTCGTACGCGCCAGCGTCTTCCTCGAAGGTCACATGTGCCTCAGAGTACAGCGAGTGATCCGACCAGCGGCCCACGGTCGAAGCCAGACCTTTGTACAATTTCACGCGCACGGTACCGGTGACATGTTCCTGAGATTTGTCGATGGCAGCTTGCAGCATTTCCCGTTCGGGCGAGTACCAGAAACCGTTATAGATCAGCTCGGCATATTGCGGCATCAATTGGTCTTTCAGGTGCATCGCGCCCCGGTCCATGGTGATGGATTCGATACCACGGTGCGCTTCCAGCAGGATTGTTCCACCGGGCGTCTCATAGATGCCGCGCGATTTCATACCAACAAACCGGCCTTCGACCAGATCGAGGCGGCCAATGCCATGCTTGCCGCCATATTCGTTCAGCTTGGTCAGGATGGTTGCGGGGCTCATCGCCTCGCCATTGATGCTGACCGCGTCGCCTTTTTCAAAGCCGATTTCGATAAATTCAGGCTCATTTGGCGCGTCTTCGGGGTGGACGGTGCGCTGGTACACGTAATCGGGTGCCATATCGGCGGGGTCTTCCAGAACCTTGCCCTCGGATGAGGTGTGCAGCAGGTTGGCATCGACCGAGAAAGGCGCCTCGCCGCGCTTGTCCTTGGCAATTGGGATCTGGTTCGTTTCGGCGAACTCCAACAGGCGGGTTCGGCTGGTCAGATCCCACTCGCGCCAGGGGGCAATCACCTTGATATCGGGGTTCAGCGCGTAAGCCGCCAGTTCGAACCGCACCTGATCGTTGCCCTTGCCGGTTGCGCCATGGGCGACAGCATCAGCACCGGTCGCTTCGGCAATCTCAACCAAACGCTTCGAGATCAGCGGGCGGGCGATCGATGTACCCAGCAGATACAGCCCCTCATAGACCGCATTGGCGCGGAACATAGGGAAAACGAAATCGCGGACGAATTCCTCGCGGATATCCTCGATATAGATGTTTTCAGGCTTGATCCCCAGCAGCTCGGCCTTCTTGCGGGCGGGCTCAAGCTCTTCGCCCTGACCCAGATCGGCGGTGAAGGTCACGACCTCACACCCATACTCGGTCTGCAGCCATTTCAGGATGATCGAGGTATCAAGGCCACCGGAATAGGCCAGAACAACTTTCTTGGGCGCGGACATCTGACTTCCCCTTATTCGTAAGACGATTGGCCCCTAGCGGGTTTTGGACGCGGGGGCAAGTTGTGAGGATTGACGCAGGGCAGGAATTGAGGTGAAACGGACGGATAGAGAACAAGGATTGGTTGAGAGGGCGGTTTTACGATGTTGGGATGGCAGATTTTTGTGCATTCGGTGCGGATGGTGTTTGGAAACCTGAAGCAAGTCCTGCAGATTACCGTTGGCCCCGCACTGATAGCGACAGTGGTCATCGTGGGTCTGGTTTTGGCACTTGGTATTCCGCTTGAGGCGTTTGATGAAAGCGTAGAGGGGTTACCACCGGGTGTGTCCGCGGGCTCATTCTTTATCTTTGTATGCGTTTTGCTGGTGGTGATATTCATCACGATGTTCTGGATTGCAGTGTCGTGGCACCGCTTCATCCTGTTAGAGGAGTATCCCACAGGAATTCTTCCGACATTCCGGTTTGACAGGATCCTCGCTTATTTCGGGCGTATTCTTATGCTGGGGATTTTGATGATGATCGCGTATATTCCGATGGTTTTGGTCTTTGCTGTATTGGGTGAGGGTCTCGCAGGGGTCTCGGTTATTCTGATGATTATCTACACTATTTTTCTGGTCATATGCTTTTACCGCCTGTCAATTATCTTGCCGGCGGCAGCGATAGGAAATCCTATCTCGCTCAGTGAAGCTTGGAACAACACAACCGGTGTTGGTGGATCAATTCTGCTGCTACTAGTCGTGGCATTTCTGTTCCAGGTTCTGGTGCAGCTGGTGTTCACAATGCTGGCAATCATACCAGTATTGGGAGTCTTGCTGACTGTGTTCTTCGGCACGCTTGTTTTGCCGATGATCAGTGTCAGCATCTTTACCACAATGTATGGCGTCTTCGTTGAGAAGCGCGCGCTAACTTAAGCTACGTACACATATGTATTCCTTGCCCTTTCAGCGATGATGGGGCAGGGAAGCCGGCATGAGTGATTTCATGACCCGTGCCCGTGCCGCCGAACAGGCGATGCGCTCTGTTTTCCCGGCAACCCCGTTGCAGCGGAATGCCCATCTGTCTGAGCGCTATGGGGCAGATATCTGGCTCAAGCGTGAAGACCTCAGCCCGGTGCGATCCTACAAGATCAGGGGCGCGTTCAACGCCATGCGCAAGCAACAGGGGCAAGAGCTGTTCGTCTGCGCCAGCGCGGGCAATCATGCGCAGGGCGTGGCTTATATGTGCAAGCATCTGGGTGTGCGGGGCGTGATCTTCATGCCGGTGACAACCCCGCAGCAGAAGATCCAGAAAACCCGCATCTTCGGCGGCGACAATATCGAGATTCACCTGACCGGAGACTATTTCGATGACACTCTGGCCGCGGCGCAAAGCTGGTGTGCTGAACAGGGCGGGCATTTCCTGTCCCCGTTCGACGACGATGACGTGATCGAGGGCCAAGCCTCGCTGGCGGTTGAGATTGAAGAGCAACTGGGCCGCGTACCGGATCATGTTGTTTTGCCGGTTGGCGGCGGCGGCATGTCTTCGGGTGTGGCGACTTGGTTCGGGGGCCGCTCGCATTGCCTGTTCGTGGAACCAGCAGGCGGGGCGTGTTTGCGCGCAGCGCTGGCGGCGGGGCATCCGGTGGCGCTGGATCATGTCGATACATTTGTGGATGGGGCGGCGGTGGGCCGGATCGGCGAGAAACCGTTCGAGTTGTTGAAATCGCGGCATCTGTCGGACGTGCTTACATTGTCCGAAGACCGCATCTGCGTCACCATGATCGAGATGCTGAATGTCGAGGGCATCGTTCTTGAACCGGCCGGCGCATTGGCGGTTGAGGCAGTAGGTGACGTGCAAAGCTTTGTGCGTGGCAAGACTGTGGTCTGCGTCACTTCGGGCGGGAATTTCGATTTTGAGCGTTTACCCGAAGTCAAAGAGCGCGCGCAGCGCTATTCCGGCGTCAAGAAATACTTCATCCTGCGCCTGCCGCAGCGCCCCGGTGCACTGAAAGAGTTTCTGGGCATACTCGGCCCCGAGGATGATATCGCCAGGTTCGAATACATGAAGAAATCAGCGCGCAATTTCGGTTCAGTCCTGATCGGGATCGAAACCCGCAAGCCCGAGAATTTCATGCGCTTGTTTGCGCATCTGGACGAGGCTGGGTTCACCTATACCGACATCACCGAAGATGAGACGTTGGCGCAGTTTGTGATCTAGCGCAGGTTTTCAGCCAAGCCGGCCTGAAACAGTGCTTTCGATTCGTCATAAGCTGAGAAAATCGAATCCAGATCGACGGCGCC
Organism: Ruegeria halocynthiae; assembly: GCF_900106805.1. Lineage (GTDB taxonomy): Bacteria > Pseudomonadota > Alphaproteobacteria > Rhodobacterales > Rhodobacteraceae > Ruegeria > Ruegeria halocynthiae. The sequence goes on along the minus strand of NZ_FNNP01000005.1, from coordinate 125,545 downwards.
GCTTTCACCCGAGGCCGCACGGCGTTCGCCATCCTGACACAGTTTCGAAAAGCTGTCGAAGCCGAGGCTCAGCGCGCTGCCCTTAAGGAAATGCAGGTTCTGCTCGATCTCGGTGAGGGCAGTGTCATTGCGCAGTCTGGTGATGACTTCCTGAACCTCCTCCAGAAAGATATCGACCACTTCGTCGAATTCATCGGCGCCGACCTCATCACGCAACTGTCTGACCCTGGTCCACTGAATCATGCAACCCCCTAGTAGTTGCACATTGGTACCTTGCTGGGGGTAAACACGGCGTTAAACCCGGACCGCGTGGGCTTTCACGGGATGTTAAGCAGACGCACGTAGCGTCACGGCAACTGGAGTGTCGATCAGATACAGGGATTTCATGGTGCCGGAAGCCAGTCAAGCAGAGGCCCGGGTCGAGCTGGATTTTGGCGCGATCCGCAAGGTTCTTGTTGTGGACGATAGCCGTCTGCAGCGGCGCATCCTGGTAGCCTCGCTGAAAAAGTGGGGTTTTGAAGTTCTTGAGGCCGACAGCGGTGAGGCGGCGATTGAGCTTTGCGTGACCGATCCGCCCGATCTGGTGCTCAGTGACTGGGTCATGCCCGGCATGGGCGGGCTTGAGTTCTGTCACGCCTTCCGAAATCTGGGGGGTGAGCAATACAGCTATTTCATCCTGCTGACATCAAAGAGCGAAAAGCAGGAGGTTGCGCGTGGCCTGGACGCCGGGGCGGATGATTTTCTGATCAAACCGCTGGAAGCGGATGAGCTGCGCGCGCGCATATCTGCCGGTGCGCGAATTTTGGACATGCAGCGTGAGCTGTCGCGGAAAAACCAGATGATCGAAACGGCGCTGAACGAGCTGAAGTTAGCCCATGAAGCGATCGACAAGGATCTGATGCAGGCGCGCAAAATTCAGGAATCGCTGGTGCCTGAGCTGAAGCGGACCTTCGGGAAATCACAGGTCAGCCTGTTGCTGAAACCTTGCGGGCATATCGGCGGCGATCTGGTGGGGATGTTCTCACCTGGCGTTAACCGGCTGGGGTTCTACAGCATTGATGTCTCGGGTCACGGGATCACCTCGGCGATGATGACTGCCCGTCTGGGCGGGTATCTGTCCAGCACGCATTTCGATCAGAACATCGCGATGGAGCGCAGGTTCAATAAGTTCTTCGCTCTTTTGCCACCCGAAGAGGTTGCAGCGCTGCTGAACTCTCGCCTGATGGCTGACACCGGGATCGAAGAGTATTTTACCATGGCCTACGCCATCATTGATCTGCGCAATGGACATCTGAAAATGGTCCAGGCCGGACATCCGCACCCATTGCTTCTGCGCCATGATGGCCAAACCGAGTTTCTGGGTGAAGGCGGGCTGCCAATTGGTCTTCTGCCCGATGCGCAGTTTCAGCAGACGGAAACCTATTTGCAGCCGGGCGACAAGCTGCTGTTGCATTCGGACGGATTTACCGAATGCCCACTTGCCGATGGCGGATTGCTGGACGATGACGGGCTCATGGCGATGGCGATTGAATGTGCTGAGGACCATGGCGGGCCGGAGTTTCTGGATGACCTGTTCTGGCGCCTCAGTCAGGTGATGTCGCCGGACAGCGGCATGACGGATGACGTATCGGCGGTGTTCTTTGAATATAACGGACCCTAAAGCCCTTGCAGGTGGCGCTGGGCGAAATGGGCATCGCCCTCGTTGCCGAGCAGATGTACAGCGTCAGCAATTTCCATCCACATGGCCTCGTGAACGGCTTCGGTTGGGGGCCCCATGCGGCGGACAGGGCGGGCACGATAGATCAGGCAGACTTTCTCGGCCCATAAGTCGTATTCCGGCATGTAGGTATATCTGCGGAACGCACCAACACGACGGGGCGCAGCAATCAGCCAACCGGTTTCTTCGTAAACCTCACGGTGAAGCGCCGTGATGGGTGATTCCCCGGGGTCGATACCGCCGCCTGGCAGCTGCAGATCCGGTCCGGGATCTAACTGGCAGGTCAACAGCAGACGATTACCCTGAGGCAGTAGAGCATACGCGCCGACGCGCCGTGTATATTTACGACCGGTCTCGGGGCTTTCGCCGAAGCGTCTGATCATGTAAGGCCCCTTTCAACCCAAACTGTTCAACCTATATGGTGGCGGTATGCCAACCTGTGGCGTTTAAGGAAACCCCATGTCTATTGGAACCAAAATCGCGTGGGACGACACGGTCCTGCCCTTTCAACTCGATGTACCGGACATGCGTGGCCGCGTGGCGCGGCTGGACGGCGTGTTGGATGGCATCCTGAAACAGCACGACTACCCTGAAGTGGTCGAAGCGCTGGTGGCTGAGATGGCCTTGTTGACCGCATTGATCGGCCAGACAGTATCCCTGCGCTGGAAGCTGTCCTTGCAGGTACAGTCCAAGGGCGCGGTGCGGATGATCGCAACCGACTATTATGCTCCGCAGAAGGAAGGCGAAACTGCAAAAATCCGGGCTTACGCCAGTTTTGACCGCGACCGGCTGACTGAAGCCGCGCCATTCGATCAGGTGGGTGAGGGGTACTTTGCCATCATGATTGACCAGGGCGAAGGCACGCAGCCCTATCAGGGCATCACCCCGTTGGCCGGAGGATCGCTGAGCGCCTGTGCCGAGGCTTACTTTGCGCAGTCCGAACAGTTGCCGACGCGGTTTTCGCTCAGCTTTGGAAAGTCGACCGAGCCCGGTGTTGGTGAACATTGGCGCGCGGGCGGAATCATGTTGCAGCATATGCCCAAAGCCTCGCCCTTTGCCGCCTCAGGAGAAGGCAGCGGAGAAATTCTGACGGCCTCAGATCTGGTGGATGGCGAAGAAGGTGAGAACTGGAATCGCGTCAACATCCTGCTCGACACGGTGGATGATCTGGAATTGATCGGACCGGTGGTTGCTCCGACCGATCTGCTGGTGCGCCTGTTTCACGAGGAGCAGCCCCGCGTCTATGACGCGCAACAGGTGCAGTTTGGCTGTACCTGTTCCGAGGATCGCGTGCGTCAAAGCCTGTCGATCTATTCGGCTCAGGATATTGCGACAATGACCACGGACGAAGGCACCGTCACCGCCGACTGTCAGTTTTGCGGTGCGCATTACGTGCTGGACCCAACGACCGTTGGGTTCGAGGCCGAAAGTTCGGATGGCGCGTGATCTAATCTCAAAGCTGACGGTAGCACTAGAGCGCGATGGTGCCGGGTCCAGTGACTTTGACCTGAACCCGGAGACGGTGCTGCCCGAGGGGCGCAAATTGCGCCCCGCCGGTGTGTTAGTGCCTGTTTCTGTCGTCGCAGACACGCCGCGGTTGATCCTGACCAAACGCTCTTCGGCATTGAAACACCATCCGGGCCAGATCGCTTTTCCCGGCGGCAAACAGGATGAAGGCGACGCCGATGTCACTGCGACGGCCTTGCGTGAAGCGCGGGAAGAGATCGGCCTTCCACCCGAAATGCCGCGTGTTCTGGGTCACCTGCCCATCCATGAAACGGTGACGTCCTTTTCGGTCACGCCCGTTGTTGCGATCCTTGATTCCAGCTTTGAACCCATCGCCGAACCCGGCGAAGTGGATGAGGTCTTCACGGTTCCGCTTGCGCATGTCCTGAACCCAGAGAATTATGTCGTCGAGTCGCGCCGTTGGCGTGGACAAAGACGGCATTATTACGCTGTGCCCTATGGCCCTTATTACATTTGGGGGGCGACGGCACGGATGCTGCGGGGTTTAGCGGCGCGGATGAGTGAATGAAGCGGATCACGGAAGACTGGATAACTGAACAAGCCACTCAGAATGTGTGCGCTGCCTTGACCGGCGGCGGGGCGCAGGCGCTTTTTGTTGGCGGCTGTGTGCGCAATGCGCTGTTGCAGGCCCCGGTCTCGGACATCGACATAGCAACGGACGCAAGGCCTGAGCGGGTTTTGGAATTGTCGCAAAAGGCGGGGCTGAAACCGATACCTACAGGGATCGAACATGGCACTGTGACGGTTGTCAGCAAGGGTATCCCGCACGAAGTGACGACGTTTCGCCGAGATGTCGAAACGGATGGTCGGCGCGCCGTCGTGGCCTTTTCCGACAAGGTTGAAGAGGATGCCGCGCGCCGCGACTTTACCATGAACGCGCTCTATGCCCGGCCCGATGGCACGATCCTTGATCCGCTGGACGGCTTACCCGATCTGCAGGCACGGCGGGTCCGATTTATCGGTGAGGCGCGCGATCGTATCCGCGAAGACTATCTGCGCTCACTGCGCTATTTCCGGTTTCACGCGTGGTATGGTGATACTGAGGCCGGGTTTGACGCAGACGCGCTGGCGGCAATTGCCGCCAATCTCGATGGTCTGGAACAGTTATCCCGCGAACGTGTTGGGGCCGAGATGCTAAAGCTGCTGGCCGCCCCGGACCCTGCGCCTTCAGTGGCGGCGATGCGCAGTTCGGGTGTATTGACCCGATTGCTACCGGGGGTTGACGATACGGCGCTGGCGATACTGGTGAAACTGGAACAGGACGCCGGGGCCAGACCCGATTCGATTCGCCGCCTGGCCGCGATTGCGCCCGTTGACGTCGCCAAAACCCTACGCCTTAGCCGGGCGCAACTGCAGCGACTGACCCGGATGCGCGACGAAGCGATGGCATCAATCAGTGTGGCTGAGCTTGGCTATCGCTATGGCGCCGAAGGCGGGCTGCACGAGACACTTTTGCGCGGCGCGTTTCTGGAGCAACCTTGGTCGGGCGATCTGTCCGACGCCCTTGATCACGGGGCCGCAGCCAGTTTTCCGATTAAGGCGACGGATTTGATTCCCACATTCTCAGGCCCTGCGCTTGGCGCAAAACTGGCCGAGCTGGAGGCGCGCTGGATCGCTTCGGATTTCACGCTCAACCGCGAAGAATTGCTGGCCGAATAAGCTGAAGTCTCAAAAGGGGATGACAAACCCGATTTGTTTTGGCAGGGTGCGCCTGACTCAAATGGAGGGAGGAATGCGAATGTATTACGGGATCTGGTTCGGCTAAAACCCGGAACACTTTGACCCGTAGGGGTGGTGTTCTGGCGCCATCTTTCTTCGCATGACCTATTTACTGCTCAATCGGAGCACTCTCCATGTTTCGCTACTTTGAAAACCTTGTTGACCCTTTTGTTGCCTATGAACAGGTAGACACACCGCCCACGCGGTTATGGCCTTTCATGCTTGGCTATTCGCAGCCCTTCATGCGCATTTTTGCCTGGGCTGCGCTGATGTCCGTGATCGTCGCGGCTGTCGAGGTCGGGCTGATCTTCTATATGGGCCGCGTCGTGGATTTGCTGGGAAGCCCGCCTGCCGAGTTCTGGCAGGTGCATGGGACCGAGTTGATGGTGGTCGCAGCGCTGATCCTGTTCATTCGCCCGATCCTGCAGCTTTTTGACGTGCTATTGCTCAACAACACCATTCTGCCGAACTTTGGCACGTTGATCCGCTGGCGGGCGCATAAACATGTGTTGCGTCAATCGGTTGGCTGGTTCGAGAATGACTTTGCCGGCCGTATTGCAAGCCGTATTGTTCAGACTCCGCCCGCCGCGGGCGAAGTGGTGTTTCAGGTCTTTGATGCGATTTCGTTCTCAATTGCGTACATGATCGGTGCGGCAATTTTGCTGATGGCGGCTGATCCGCGCCTGTTACTGCCACTGCTGTTCTGGCTGGTGTTTTACGGAGCACTCGTGCGCTGGACCGTCAAACGGGTCGGGCCCGCGTCACAGGCGGCGTCGGATGCGCGTTCAACCGTGACGGGCCGGGTGGTGGACAGCTATACCAACATCCATTCAGTCAAGATGTTTGCCCATGACACCCAAGAGCTGGACTATGCGCGCGAGGCAATTTCAGAAACTCGCCGCACCTTCCAGATCGAGATGCGGATTTTTACCATCATGGATGCAGTTCTTGTTGCGTTGAACGGTGTGCTGATCGTGGGTGTTGTCGGCTGGGCGATATTGCTTTGGACACAAGGTAGTGCTTCGGTTGGCGTGGTCGCTGCGGCGACAGCACTGACGCTGCGGCTGAATGCGATGACTGGATGGATCATGTGGGCGCTGACCAGTTTTTTCCGCGAACTGGGTATTGTTGCGGAAGGTATGCAGACCATCGCACAGCCCATCGATTTGTTGGATGAACCGGATGCGCAATCTTTGCGTCTGGGTGACGGCCAAATCGAAATTCGCGACCTGTCGCATCACTATGGCCGTGAAACCGGTGGTCTGGATCACCTCAACCTGACGATCAAACCGGGTGAAAAGATCGGGCTGATCGGGCGTTCCGGCGCCGGTAAATCGACCCTGGTAAAGCTACTTTTGCGGTTCTATGACGTCGAACGGGGGGCGATCCTTATTGATGGTCAGGACATCTCGGGCGTCACGCAGGACAGTCTGCGCAGCCATATCGGAATGGTCCAGCAAGACAGTGCTTTGCTGCATCGTTCGGTACGAGACAACCTTTTGTACGGTCGTCCTGATGCGACCGAGGAACAGATGATCGCCGCTGCAAAACAGGCTGAGGCGCATGAGTTTATCCTCGACCTGCAGGACCCGGAAGGACGCACTGGCTATGATGCGCATGTGGGTGAGCGGGGCGTGAAACTGTCTGGTGGTCAGCGGCAGCGAGTGACGCTGGCGCGGGTGATCCTGAAAGATGCACCGGTTTTGCTGCTGGACGAAGCGACATCCGCCCTAGATTCCGAAGTCGAAGCGTCGATTCAGGAAACACTCTACGGCATGATGCAAGGCAAGACCGTGATCGCAATTGCGCACCGACTCAGCACGATTGCGCAGATGGACCGCATTCTGGTGATGGATCGCGGCCGGATCGTCGAACAGGGCGGCCATTCCGATCTGTTGGCGCAAGGCGGGCTTTACGCCCAGTTCTGGGCGCGGCAATCTGGGGGCTTCCTGAACCCGGAGGCCGCTGAATGAGGATTGCCGACCTCATCCAACCGTTCAAAGACATCGAAACGCCCCCGCCGCAAACGCTGGGGGCGTTCATCCGCTGGAGCTTGTCTGGCGCCTGGCCCATGCTATTCATCGCGGCCGCGTTTTCGGCGACAGCAGGTGCGATGGAGGCCGGTACCGCCTGGGTTCTGGGCCGCGTCATAGATCTGACTACCGCCAGCGGGCCCGAAGCGTTTTTGACCGGAGGTAATCTCACGATCATTCTGGGCGCCATGGCATTCTTCATGCTGCTGCGGCCCGCGTTGTTTGGCCTGTCGTCTGTGGCAAACAACTATATCGTCATGCCCAACATCACACCACTGGTGCTGGCCAAACTGAACCGGTGGACACTGGGTCAATCGGTGACCTATTTCGATGATGATTTCGCTGGGCGGATCGCGCAGAAACAGATGCAAACCTCGAATGCGATGACGCAAGTGGTGTCTGAGACGATCAGTGCGATTGTCTTCGCATTGGCCTCACTTGCGGGGTCTTTGCTTTTGTTAGGGTCTATTCATCCATTTGTAGTGGTCCCATTTGTTGCCTGGCTCGTCGTCTATTTTCTTCTTGTTCGCTGGTATCTGCCACGCATCAGAGTTCGCTCTGCCGCACGGGCCGGAGCGCGGGCAATGGTGTCGGGGCAAGTGGTCGATACGATCACCAATATTAAGACCGTCAAGCTGTTTGCCCATTCCGAATTCGAAGATCATGCCGCGCGCAACGCGATGGTCGATCTGCGCGAGCAGTCGCTTGAGTTCGGGAAGCTATCGGCCAGTTTCCGGTTCATCCTGATGGCGCTGGCCGGGATTTTGCCTGTTCTGCTGATCGGTACAACGCTGTGGCTTTGGCGGGCGGGCGGTGCGACTGCCGGCGATATTGTAGCGGCCGGGGCCGTTGCGATCCGTATTTCTCAGATGACCGGGTGGGTCAGTTTCACGCTGATGGGTCTTTACGCCAATGTCGGTGAGATCGAAAACGGGATGCATACCCTGACCAAGCGCGACCGGGTGGAAGATGAACCAAACGCAACCCCGCTTGTGGTCTCAGAAGGTGGGATCGTCTTTGATCATGTCAGCTTTGCCTATGGCCGCGATGTGGGTGGCGTATCTGACCTCCATTTCACCGCAAAACCGGGTGAGAAGTTGGGCATCGTTGGGGCCTCAGGTGCAGGAAAGTCCACCTTGGTTTCGCTGCTACTTAGGCTCTATGATGGGGAATATGGTGTCATATCAATTGACGGGCAGGATGTCTCTGGGGTGACGCAGGACAGTCTGCGTCAACAGATCGGGATGGTCACACAGGAAACAGCGATGTTCAATCGCTCGGCACGAGAGAATATCCTTTATGGCCGCCCCGACGCGTCCGAAGCCGAGTTGATCGAAGCTGCAACCAAGGCCGAAGCACATGATTTCATCCTTGGGCTTGAGGATGCGCAGGGGCGCAAGGGTTATGATGCGCATCTGGGTGAGCGGGGCGTGAAACTCAGCGGCGGGCAACGGCAAAGGATCGCCCTGGCCCGCGCCATCTTGAAGGACGCGCCAATTCTTGTGTTGGACGAAGCGACATCAGCGCTTGATTCCGAGGTTGAGGCGTCGATCCAAACCGCGCTGCACCGGGTCATGCAAGGCAAAACCGTGCTGGCGATTGCCCATCGCCTGTCAACGCTGAGCGAGATGGACCGGATCATCGTGTTGGATCAGGGTCATATCGTGGAAAGCGGCACACATGAGGCGCTGTTGGAGCAGGGAGCGCTCTATGCCCGGTTCTGGCATCGCCAATCGGGCGGGTTCATTCAGGCGGAAGCGGCCGAATAGGGGGTTTTGTTGCCCGCAAACCCCCGGTATCAGGCCCCCATGACGCAGCATTACACCATAACCCGCCTTGGCCATCAGGGCGATGGGATCGCCGATGGTCCGATCTATGCCCCTCGAACCTTACCGGGTGAAGTGGTCAGCGGCACCCTACTGGGTCAGTTCCTGAGTGATATTCGCGTTGATTCTCCTTCTGAGCATCGGGTCAAAGCCCCGTGTCGTCACTACAAGGCTTGCGGTGGTTGCCAATTACAGCATGCGGCGGATGACTTCGTTGCCGACTGGAAGGTCGAGGTGGTGCGCAATGCGTTATCCGCACAGGGGCTTGAGGCTTCGATGCGACCGATCCATACGTCGCCCGAACGGTCGCGCCGCCGGGCTACCATCGCCGTGCGGCGTACCAAAAAAGGCACATTGGCCGGATTCCATGGTCGCGCCTCGGATACCATCACCGAGATCCCCGATTGCCACCTGCTGCACCCTGCGCTGATTAACGCCATTCCGGTGGCCGGGGCCTTGGCGCTGCTGGGCGGCAGCCGCAAAGGTGTGCTGGCCGCCACCCTCACCCTGTCCGAAGGCGGCTTGGATGTGGCCGTCAAAGGCGGCAAGCCTCTCGATGGTTCGCTAGAGCTCGCACTGGCGCAGGCGACCGAACATCACGGGCTGGCGAGGCTCAGCTGGGATGACGAGGTGATCGCCATGCGCTCTCCTCCGATTCAGTGTTTCGGCCCAGCCGAAGTCACCCCTCCACCCGGAGCTTTCCTGCAGGCCACAAAAGATGGCGAGCAGGCTCTATTAAAGGCCGTTTCCCAGGCAACGCAGGGTGCAAAACGAGTTGTCGATCTGTTTGCGGGCTGCGGTACTCTTTCTCTGCCAATCGCCCAGACGGCCGAGGTGCATGCGGTCGAAGGCGAGGTCGAGATGACCAAAGCTTTGGATCAGGGTTGGCGTAAGGCGCAGGGTTTGAAACAGGTCACCACCGAAGCGCGCGATCTGTTCCGCCGCCCGCTTATGCTAGACGAGCTTGGCAAGTTCGATGCTGTCGTGCTCGATCCGCCGCGCGCGGGCGCAGAGGCACAGGTGGCCGAGCTGGCGCAGGCCCGGCGCCCGGTGATTGCCTATGTCTCGTGCAACCCGGTCACCTTCGCCCGCGATGCAAAAACTCTGGTTAATGCGGGCTACACCCTTGAATGGGTACAGGTGGTTGACCAATTTCGATGGTCGTCACACACCGAACTCGCCGCCCGGTTCACCCTGAACCCAAAGCCCTGACACAAGGACCATCCGCATGGGGATTACCCAACGCCTGCTGACAATGATCGAAGCTCCGGCCTTTGGGCGGTTCATAACCGGTGTCATTATCTTCAATGCAGTTTTGCTGGGGATGGAAACCTCGCCCACGCTGATGGAGGCTGCGGGTCCGCTGATCGTGACGCTCGACAGCATTTGCCTTGCGATCTTCGTCGCTGAGATCGGGATGAAGCTGGTCGCCACCGGGCGCAAGTTTTTTACCAATGGTTGGAATATCTTCGATTTCATCATCGTCGGCATTGCGCTGGTACCGGGGGGCGCTGGTTTGTCAGTGCTACGAGCCCTTCGTATCCTGCGGGTTCTGCGCGTCATCTCGGTTGCGCCACGCCTGCGCCGTGTGGTCGAGGGCTTCATCTCGGCCCTTCCGGGTATGGCCAGCGTGTTCCTGCTGATGGCAATCCTGTTCTATATCGGCGCCGTAATCTCAACCAAACTGTTCTCGGGAACCTTCCCAGATTGGTTCGGCGATCTGGGCCTCTCGGCTTATACGCTATTCCAGATCATGACGCTGGAAAGCTGGTCGATGGGCATCGTCCGCCCGGTAATGGAGGTCTATCCTTACGCCTGGCTGTTCTTCGTGCCTTTCATCATGGTGACTACATTTGCGGTTGTGAACCTGCTGGTCGGCCTGATCGTTAACTCGATGCAGGACGCACACCATGCTGAGGATGAGGTCAAGACCGATGCCTATCGCGACGAAGTACTGATCCGGCTGGAAGCGATCGAGCAACGCCTGATCGGGCAGGCGAACATCAAAAAGTGATTTAAGTTTTGCGCAATTCTGGCATAATAGTAAGCAATAAAAAGAGCAGTAGGCAGTGAAAATAATGGATCGTCGAGTATTTGGATTGGGGGCCGTGGCAACGCTGAGTCTATCGGCATGTGCTTCAGCCAAACCCAGATTTCTTTCGTACCGCGGGCCCGAGGTGACCTCAATGGTCATCAATAAGGGCGCGCGAAAGCTCTATCTTATGCATAATGAACAGATTTTGCGGGAATACGACGTCGAATTGGGTTTTGCGCCCAACGGCACAAAAAACAAGAAAGGCGATGGCCGTACCCCCGAAGGCACGTATCTGATCGACCGCCGCAATCCACGCAGCCGGTATCATCTGTCGCTGGGTATTTCGTACCCAAACACAGCAGACCGGGCAAAGGCCGTGGCCGCTGGTGTTGATCCCGGTGGCGACATCTTCATTCATGGGCAGCCCAATCTGCGATCCGAGTTCAAACGTGCGAAGAAAACGCCGGATTGGACTGCGGGCTGCATCGCCGTCAAGAATGACGAGATCGAAGAGATTTATGCGATGGTGAACGAGGGCACGGTCATCACCCTGCGCCCCTGATCACAGCGGTTTCCAATCGCCAAACCCAAACACAGTGTAATCACGCTGGTATGCTTCAATCGCCCGGGTTTCGAGTTGCGAGTCATAGATCTGGGCCAGTGAAAACGGCGCCTCCACCCCGGTCTTCGCAGGGGTTGGCGGGGTCGTGTGGCCGACCCGGCGGGCAAGCTCAGGCAAGGCGGTTGCCATCTCATCCTCGCGCAGGATCAGGTCGGGCAAGGTGAAACCGGCCATACCTTCGAGCGTTTGTGACTGGCCGCACCACTCTCCATCAGCGCGGATTGGGGTCTGGCCCGCCAGAATACTGCGCAGCATCCCCAGAAATGCCGAAAATGCCTCGTAATGCTGATCGAGCGTATAGGCGCTTTGATCCCCCTTGTCTGGAAGCGGTACGTTATACCGCCTGCTCAGCATATTGCGGATGCTCACATAGGCGCCGGGGCCGGTGCTGAGGATACGTTCGCAGAACACGGCATGGGCGCGCGCCAGCGGATGGCGCAGCACCGTGAACTTGCGATGGCCGGGATGGGATTGCATCCATTGTCGTGTCTGTTTCTGGTTGCGTCCGGTGATCAGAGCATTGAGGTCCACCCCGTCCAGATCAGCAAGCCATTGTGTCACCTCTGCTTCGGGGCCGCCGCGCACGGGCAGGTACATCAGTGGTGTTTGTGCCGCGATAACATAACGTGAAACGGCTGGCCCCCGGCGTGGTTCGAAATTCGGGATGTGATGCAGATTGAACCGGTCATACTGCGACATTGCCTGTTCCATCTCGTCCGGATTGGTAACCTTCGACAGGGCCGGTGCCGGGTTCTGACGTTTGAGGTGTTGGTTCAGTTCCTCAAGACGGGAACTGACCCCCAGCCACGCCGCCAGACCGTTCAGAACGTCCAGATCATTCAGATCGCCATAGTCGATATAGAACGGGGTCTGCCCGGTGGTTTGCAGATGCCTGAGAATGGTTCGCTGAAATTCCTGCCGTTGATCAAGCTGGTCAGCGAATTCCCCGGTGTCGAATGTGATCTGCGCCTCGCGCCGCTGCTTGATGTTCACCAGCCGCCACTGCTTGGTTTCCAAGGCAATCTTCCACGAGATGTAACTGTCCAGCGGGTTGCGCATCAAGATGATCTTGGCACATCGCGGATCATCAAGCGCAGGTTCGAGAGCCCGGGCATCGTGATCACTGAAGAAGCGAAAGCCGTTCATCTCACCCGGCGCGTTTCGGATCGCATCAATTAGGGCCAGCGGGTCCTGTTCGCGATCTTCCAGAGTAAAGCCCAGAACCTCATCCAGTTTTGGTAGGCCGACAAAGTAGGGATTGAACGCTTCTCCGTGACAGGTGACGTCTGCCATCGTGTTCAAATGCAATTCCAGCAGGTTTGACCCGGTGCGCATATCAGCCAGAATAATGAAATAATCGAAGCGGCGGGTCATACTGCGCTACTGCACCAGATAGGGTTTTTTGAACGATTTGGCCTGCGCGCCGAATACGTCATTCACCGGAAAATCTCCCATCAGATAGGGATGCATCCCCTGGTTCTTGAGGTTCTGCAGGAACTTTCCGAACCCGGTGAGATCGACCATCGTGGGCGCCTCGGTCAGATGCGTGGGTTGCGGGGCGCCCATATCTTCGAGAACGGTTTGCAGCAGCTCCATCGGGGATTCCACGAACTCTGCCATCGTCCAGATTCGGATACGTGATTTTGCGCGGGCGGCGTCCAGAAGCTTGAGCTGTTTGGTCTCGATCTGCTGCAAACGGGCGGCCTCGCCCCGGATATCGGCAAAGTTCAGGTTCGAGCGGAACAACGGAACCGCCCATGCCCCTGAGATTACGGCAATCTGAGCATTTTGGTCCCGCGCCAGAAACTCGTAGATTTTCTGAGTATCCGTTGGCCCGAACTGAAAGCACTGTCGTTCACCCCTTGTGTTCCAGATGACGTTCGACAGGAAGGCTGACGAGTTATAGTCGCGCAGCTTGGCGCAATCGGTAAGAGCGCCGTTTATCAGCGCTTCACCCCCGGCAAAGTGCGCTTTATCAGGATCGAACAGATGCCCGTGCACCCGTCCGCCGGTGGCATTTGCGAGCCAGGGTTCGAAATCTTCGAACAGTTCTGTAAAACCCTGAAACACGGAATAGGGGAATGCGGTCAGGCTGCGTTCGGTGGCAGCGCGAGGGAAGCGGCTTTGCATATACAGCCCGTCCCGCCCGTAAACGCGCCGCTCGACCGCTTTGGAAAACACGCGGTCAATTTTGCCGGGATTGGGCTCGGCTGGGGTCAGTGCACTGTCCTGATCGGCCAGAAACGCCTGATACAATCGATCCGCCCGATGCCAGACCTTGCGCGCCACAAAACAGTCGGACCGGCGCAACAATTGCAAATGATCATCGTAGAACATGTGAGGTCGGCCCTGATAGTCGAATTTCGACAGGGTTAGCGACCGGCTTTCGATATGGGTGGAATAGAGCCGCGCCAGCGTCTGGAAATAGCTTTCATCCGGTATCCAGACCCGACGGAAATAATGATCATAATCTTTGCGTTTGGGGTCCTGAAGGATGGCCGACAGTGTTTGGCGCGTCAGGCACCACCACTGGCTGCCCATGTGCGGCACCAGACCCTCGGGGATTGCCCGGCGACGTCCCAGAGCGCGTTGCAGACGCACATAAAAATCAAACAGTTTTCTCTGTTTACGCCACGAGAACGGGAACCGGAGGGTGAACCGTTCCAGATCCAGCCCGCCGATGGTCCAACTTACGTCCCGCGTGGTGGCGCTTTCGATGAAATCGACCCGGGGGCGATCAGCCAGATAGTCAATCAGATCGGAAACAGGGCGCAGCGGCAGGCACGCACCCGAGGATAGATAGACATGCCGGACATCCGCGAACTTCTCCAACATCAGGGCGGCGGCGGATTGCGAAGCGGCGACGATTTCCCAGCTGCCCCATTCACAGACATGCCGTTGCGAAAACAGGATCAGCGGGTCATCGGCGCAGGCTGCCACGAAATCGGAATAGGCTGGTTCTTCCACCTTGCGGTCCACATGGATCACCACAGGACAACCCGAAGCGGTCCAGTGGCGCGCCACCTGCTCAACCCGGTCCAGAGCGGTGTGCACCAGCATCACGATACCCAGGCTGTTCATGCCCAGTTCCCTTTTGACATCAGCCCAAGAATCTCAAGCTGTCGCCAGTTGATGTACTTCTCGGACCATTTGTTTCGGAATACTGGTCGGTCCTCCAATTGACTGGCATAGGCCTTGTATTCGCCTGATGCGCCATAGTGCTGCCCGCGCTGAAGCTCTTCCCGTGCCTTTTCACCCAATGTGTCGATCAGTTTGGCATGAAGCAGCGCACCGCTGGTCTTCTCGCCCCCTTGTTCCTCGTAGACCTGATTGAGCCCGCGCGGCAGCAGCGCGTGTGTTGAGCTGACATAGACGTAGCGCCGGTGCCATTTAACCAGCGGTATCTTGTTCAGAGCCGGCGCCTTTGACGGATTGTCCTGAAAGAATACGCGCGCGCGCGGACCGCCTTGAATCCAAAGGTTCCGGTATGTCGGATTGCGGGTAATCATGTAGTTGCCCGCATCGAACCAGGGCGCGACCTCAAAGGGGTTCTGACCTTCCTTGTATTGGGTGTCCTCGACTGTACCCTCGGGATACATGTCGATCAGCATGGTGCCAAAACTTCGCACACCGGTATCATCCAGCCAATCGGTCAGCGCCCGGATCGGCCGGGTGTCGCAGAAGGGATAGATAAAGAATTCATCGGGGTCGACGGTCAGCACCCAGTGGCTGTGGGCGTAGCTGCGCAGCAGATAGTTCGACCAGTCCAACCCGTAGGTCGATGTCTTGTAGCTTACATCGGTCCACCACAGCGAGACATCGGGCTGACTGCTCAGGTATTCGCGGGTGCCGTCGTTGCTGTTGTTGTCCACGATCAGGAAGTGGTTGATGCCCAGCTTGCGGTAATATTCCAGAAAATAGGGCAGACGGATCTTTTCGTTCCGCATCACGCTCATCAACATAATGTCGTCTGGCTTTATGTCGGCAGTATTGTCGTGCACCGCATTCAGATCGCGTCGTTTGCGCAGGCATCGCAACAGTCGGCGCTTGCGCCGCAATCTCATGCGATAGGAATCCAAAAGGCTCACGCGGATTTCCAACCTTTTTTGATATGCGCGTCTGCCCGGGGCCGCCTGAGGCCTGAGTGGTGCCGGGTGATTACCGTTTTATGACATCTCAATACCTTGCGAGGCAACGGGTTTAAATCCGGTTTACTTCCCCGTTGTGGCCTGAAATCCGCCCGCATTCATCAAACCCAGTTCTTGCAGCTGTTGCCAATCACGCAGTTCAACAGACTCCGGCGACCAAAGATCCGGCCCATTGATGATCCCGTCATAGTAGGTGCCAAACTGATCAGGGTCGTGAAAATGCTGTCGCCTTTGTTTCTCGATCCGCGACTTTTCGACGACCTCGGGCAGAAATTTCGTATGCAGCAATACACCCGAGGGGGCCTGACCGTCCGGTCCGTCATAGGCAAAGTTCAGCGACCGGGGCAGGGCGGAATGACACGAGTTTACATACGCCATACGTCGCGACCACCGGACCAGAGGGATTTTGTTGAGCGTTGGGGATTTCCGACGCTGTTCCGAAAAGAACATCCGCTCGCGCACTCCGCCCTGGACCCACAGATTTCCCATCGGCATCTGGCGCTGCGCGCGATACGGGCTGGGGTCAAACCAGCCCAGAACACTGGTTGGATCGGATTTCGGATCATGGCTTTGCGCGTCCAAAGGACCTTTGGGATAGAGGTCCAGCATCAGCGCGCCAAAGGCCTTTTGCCCGTTTGCGTCCAGCCACGCAGTCAGATCGTGCAGCGTGCCTGTGTCGTGGTGGGCGTAGACCAGCAACTCGTCGGCATCGATCATTAGTGTCCAATGTCCGTGCCCGTATCTCCACTGCAACCAGGTCAGCCAATCAAGCCCAAAGCGCGACGCGCGATAGCTTGCGGTGGTCTGCCACAGCGATACATCCGGCTGTTCCAATAGAAATGGAACCGACCCGTCATCGCTGCCGTTGTCGACTATCAGAAAGTGATCTACGCCCAGCGCGCGATAATGCTGAAAAAACCACGGCAATCGATCGATTTCGTTGCGCAAGGTAGTGAAGGCAAGGATTGTTCCTGGTGTGATCTGTTGCGTCTTGTTGGCAATGGGCGCCAGTTGATGACGGCTTAGAAAGGATCGCCATAAAAGCCGCTTGCGTTTCAGGCGCAGCTTGTAGCGTTGCACCAAAGTTAGCGGCTGATCTTCCATGTTCACTTTCGGTAGTTGCCATTCTGATGCCAGCGCCAGGCGTCGGTGATCATCGTCTCTAACGTTGAGCGTTCTGGCTTCCAACCGAGCTCATCTTCGGCGCGGATCGAACCTGAAACCAGTCGTGTGCAATCTCCGGTCCGGCGAGGGCCGATGCTGTAGGGTACGACGCGGTTGGTGACAATTTTCGAGTGCTCGATCACCTCCATCACCGAAAACCCTGACCCGGTGCCCAAATTGAACACACGAGAGCCCTTGCCCGCCTCAAGCCACTTCAGCCCCAGAACATGTGCATCAACCAGATCGCAGACATGCACGTAATCGCGGATGCAGGTCCCGTCGGGCGTGTCGTAATCGGTGCCGAATACTGTCAATCCATCCCGCTTGCCGTCGATGGCATCCAGCATCAGCGGCACCAGATGGGTCTCGGGCTGGTGGAACTCGCCAACTTCGGCTTCCGGATCGGCCCCGGCCACGTTGAAGTAGCGGAAGATGACATGGTTCAGATCATGGGCGGACTCGAAATCGCGCAGGATATCCTCAATTGCGCGTTTCGAGGCGCCATAGGCATTCAACGGGTATTGTGGGGAAGCCTCGTCCAATACCACATTGTCATGCTCACCATAGGTGGCGCAGGTCGAGGAAAAGACGAAATCCAGACACCCCGCATCCACCGCTGCCTGAATCAGTGTCAATGATCCGGTTACATTATTGGACCAGTATTTGCCGGGCTCCGACATCGCCTCGCCCACCTGACTGAGGGCAGCGAAATGCATCACGGCGGCGGGCTGGTACTTGGCGAACACCTCATCCAGGCGCGCGCGGTCCAGCAGGTCGCCCTGCTCGAACGGGCCGAATTTGACCGCATCCTGCCAACCGGTGACCAGATTGTCATAGGTCACGGGCACGTAGCCCGCCTGCGCCAATGCCTTGCAGGCATGAGAGCCGATATAACCTGCGCCGCCGGTGACCAGAATATGGGTCATTCAAGCCCCATTGCGGTCATCATCTCTTCTATCTTGGCAACGTCCTGCGGGTTGTTCAGCTCCCAGAACTGGCGGCCTTTGGCTTCGACCTCGACGCATAAAACCTTGCGACCGTTCTCCATAAAGCGCAACTGTTCAAGGCCTTCCAGTGTCTCCAGCGGACCACTTGGCCAGGACGGATAGGCCGCAAGCGCATCAGGGCGGTAGGCATATACCCCGACATGGTGAAAGACTGGGGTGGGATCGGCGCCAGCATAGATATCAGAGGTGAATGGGATCACCTCTTTCGAGAAATAGAGCGCACTATGATCATTGCCGAAGACGGCCGTTGTGCCGCCGACGCGATCATGTTTGCGATCATTCAACAACCCGTTCAGGGCGTTACCGTCACAGCGCAGGACCGGGGTGGCGACACCCGCATCAGGTGCATTGCGCAGGCCCGAGATCAGATCTTCGACAAACCAATGCGGCGTCAGCGGTGCATCACCCTGCAAATTGACGACGATCTCATGATCACCGCCCAGTGACGCATGGGTCTCGGCGCAACGCTCGGTGCCATTTCGGCAGGTATCCGAGGTCATCACGACTTCGGCTCCGAAACTTTCTGCCGCTTCGCGAATGCGGTCATCGTCAGTTGCAACCACCACGCGATCCACGCCTGAAACTGAAATGGCCGCACGCCAGGACCGCTCGATCAGGGTCATGCTGGTCCCATTGGCACCGGTCAGCGGCACCAGAGGTTTGCCCGGATAGCGGGTCGAAGCATAGCGGGCGGGAATAGCGATCAGTACAGACATCAGGCTTCCTTCAGGTCTACGCCCGGAGCATAGGCGATGAAAAACGGGTTGGCATAGCCGTCTTTGCCATAGGTCAGTGGTGAATGGTCGTCAAAGCGCACGACATCTCCGCCAGCCCCGGACAGAACGGCGTGGCCTGCGGCAGTGTCCCATTCCATGGTGCGGCCGACCCGAGGGTAGAGGTCAGCCTCACCCGTCGCGACCAAGCAAAATTTAAGCGACGACCCCGCGCTTTTGCTGTCACGCACCTGATATTTGTTGATGTAATCCTCGGTCGCCTGATCTCGATGCGACTTGGACGCAACGATCAAAAGCGCCGAATTGTCTGGTTTAGAGACTGATATCGGCGTCACGTGACCGGCTTTATCTTTGTTCAATGGACCGGTTTCCTCGACTGCTTGCCCATCGGCTTGTGTATAGAACATCCGACCCCGCGCAGGTGCGTAAACTACACCACGCGTCGGCACGCCGTTTTCGACAAGCGCGATATTTACAGTGAAATCACCGCGGCGATTGATGAACTCTTTGGTGCCGTCCAGCGGATCAACGATCAGGAAAGTCTCGCCCTTTTCCGAATGTGTGGCTGCCTGTTCCTCGGTCACCAGCAAGATATCGGGAAAGGCTTCGCGCAACCCGGCCGAGATCAGGGCATCCGCGGCCTCATCCGCCTCGGTCACGGGGCTGGAATCGGATTTGACTTTGACATCGAAATCATCCGCCTCATAGATCTGCATGATCTTGTCGCCTGCCTGCAAAGCCAGCCGTCGGATGACGGGAATTAGGGCGTCATAGGTCACAAAAAAGCTCCGTTCCTGTGGTTTGTTGATCAAGGCACCTGACGGACTTATGATGCGGCGGATACGGAACAGCAAGAATTTCGTGCCATATTGCAGGTGACATGAGCAGGAAAGAACGGTCGAGTGTTTCACTATAAGCGAAATCAATCATTGCTGGGCGGGGTCTTTACCACGGCCGAGCTGATATTTCATGCGGTTGTACGTAATATCCGGTCGCAGCACGCGAATGCGGTGATGGCGATCCTGATAAATATACTTCAGGTGGTCGTGATCGCTGGGGCGTTCTACCTTCTGCTGTCGCTCATGGGTACGCGTATCGCCAAGATCAGGGGAGAGTTCATTCTGTTCCTGCTCTCGGGCGTCTTTCTGTTCATAACAAATATCAAGTCGGCCACCTCAATTGCTGGCGTTGGATCGGGCAACAATCCGATGACCTTGCATTCACCAATGACCATGATGGTGATGTTGGCGGCGGCCGCATTCGGTACATTCTATACGCAGCTTGCCTCGATCCTGGTGATCTTGTTTGTCTACAGTGTGGCGGTCACACCGCTTGAGATTCATGACCCCGGTGGCGCGTTCGGGATGCTGGTGTTGTCTTGGTTCTCGGGATGTTCGGTAGGGCTGGTTCTATTGGCGCTGAAGCCCTGGTTTCCCAGTACGGTTGAGATCCTGACAAATGCCTATCGCCGCATGAATATGGTGTTCTCGGGCAAGATGTTCGTTGGCAACGCTTTGGGTGGGTTCATGCTGACCATGTTCGCGTGGAACCCGCTGTTTCACATCATTGATCAATGCCGGGGGTTCGTGTTTCGCAACTACTTTCCGCGCAATACCAGCTGGGAATATGCGCTTTGGGTCGGGATTGTCCTGACCATGATCGGATTGCTGGGTGAATTCTATACGCGCAAACACGTCTCAAAAAGCTGGGATGCGCGTCGCTGATCTATGCCGTTCGCGCAATTTGTTCCGAAATCCGGTTTCCACTTTTTTGGAATGCGCTTCACACTGCGACTCGCAATGTAAGGTTGATGCGCCCACCCTTAGGCAGCAGACGGGACGATCCGAACCTGATACGATCGATCCCGTGATAGGACAGTCGGGCTGGGCCGCCCATGATCACCACATCGCCTGAATTCAGCCAGATCGATTCGGTCTTGCCGCCGCGCGTTGTGTTGCCGATGCGAAACAGGGCATCATCCCCCAATGAGATCGAAAGCACGGGCCATGAAAAATCGGCTTCATCCTTGTCCTGATGCAGGCCCATTCTTGTGCCTTCGCCGTAATAGTTGATCAGGCAGCAATCAGGCTGGCGATCTGCCCCGGTCAGGTTCTGCCAGATTGTCAGGATTTTATCCGGGATTGCGGGCCACGACATACCTTTGGGATGCGTGTCCTGATACCGATACCCCGCCCGATCAGTGACCCAACCCATCGCCCCGGCCGAGGTCATGCGAACCGACATCTCCTTGCCCGAGGGCATGATGGGCCGATAAAGCGGTGCAGCTTTCAGAATCGGGCGCAACAGCTCAATCAGACCTGCTTGTGCGGCCGTATCCAAATGGCCTTTCCGGATGTCAAATCCGCGCAAAAGCAGCTGCGCCATTGAAGAATCCCCATTCCTTGCCAAAACCTTGCCAAAAAAGGCTGCAGAATCCCGAAAACCTGCGATTCTGACCGCTTGCAGGCCCCTGATCCCGCCCTTATATACGCCGGGACGCGCGATGGTGTAGGGCCATTCGTGCACAACAGATCGGGGCAGGGATGCCATAACGGGTCCCGGCCTCGGGACATCGCCTTGAAGAGAAAGGGATTGCAAAAATGGGAAAAGTAATCGGGATTGACCTCGGAACCACAAACTCGTGTGTGGCCATCATGGACGGCTCGCAGCCGAAGGTCATCGAAAACGCAGAAGGGGCGAGAACTACGCCCTCGATCGTCGCCTTCACCGAAAATGAGCGTCTGGTCGGTCAGCCTGCAAAACGTCAGGCGGTCACCAACCCCGACAACACGATTTTCGGCGTCAAGCGCCTGATCGGTCGTCGCGTGGATGATGCGGAGGTCGAAAAAGACAAGAAAATGGTTCCGTACGCTATCGTAGATGGCGGCAATGGCGACGCGTGGGTTGAAGCCCGCGGAGAAAAATACTCCCCAAGCCAGATCTCGGCCTTCACTCTGGGTAAGATGAAGGAAACCGCCGAGAGCTATCTGGGTGAGGACGTCACACAGGCGGTCATCACCGTTCCGGCCTATTTCAACGACGCTCAGCGTCAGGCGACCAAAGACGCCGGTAAAATCGCCGGTCTGGAAGTGCTGCGGATCATCAACGAACCGACAGCTGCCGCTCTGGCCTATGGTCTGGACAAGGAAGAAACCCAAACCATCGCGGTCTATGACCTTGGTGGCGGTACCTTCGACGTGACCATTCTGGAAATCGATGATGGCCTGTTCGAGGTCAAATCGACCAACGGCGACACCTTCCTGGGTGGTGAAGACTTTGACATGCGCATCGTCAACTACCTGGCGGATGAGTTCAAAAAGGAACACGGTGTCGATCTGTCGCAAGACAAGATGGCGCTGCAGCGCCTGAAAGAAGCCGCTGAAAAAGCCAAGATCGAACTGTCCTCGACCTCGCAGACCGAAATCAACCAGCCGTTCATCTCGATGGGCTCGAACGGTCAGCCGCTGCACATGGTCATGAAACTGACCCGTGCCAAGCTGGAATCGCTGGTAGGTGATCTGATCAAGAAGTCGATGAAGCCTTGTCAGGCTGCTCTGAAAGACGCGGGCCTGTCGGCTGGTGACATTGATGAGGTTGTTCTGGTTGGTGGTATGACCCGGATGCCGAAGGTGATCGAAGAGGTCACCAAGTTCTTCGGTAAAGAGCCGCACAAAGGTGTGAACCCGGACGAAGTTGTTGCCATGGGCGCCGCCATTCAGGCCGGTGTTCTGCAGGGCGACGTCAAAGACGTGGTTCTGCTGGACGTGACCCCGCTGTCGCTGGGGATCGAGACGCTGGGTGGCGTATTCACCCGCCTGATCGATCGCAATACAACGATCCCGACCAAGAAGTCTCAGGTCTTCTCGACCGCCGAGGACCACCAGAACGCTGTGACCATCCGTTGTTTCCAGGGGGAACGCGAAATGGCTGCGGATAACAAGATTCTGGGTCAGTTCAACCTCGAAGAAATCCCGCCCGCACCGCGCGGTATGCCTCAGATTGAGGTGACTTTTGACATCGACGCCAACGGCATTGTTTCGGTTTCGGCCAAAGACAAAGGCACCGGCAAAGAGCAGAAGATCACCATTCAGGCATCTGGTGGCCTGTCGGATGAAGACATCGACAAGATGGTCAAGGACGCCGAAGAGAATGCCGAGGCGGACAAAGAGCGCCGTGAACTGATCGAGGCGAAGAACCAGGCGGAAAGCCTGATTCACTCGACCGAGAAGTCCGTCGAAGAACATTCGGACAAAGTCGATCCGACGACCGTCGAAGCCATTGAGCTGGCCATCGCGGCCCTGAAGGACGAGTTGGAGACCGAGAACGCCGACAAGATCAAGTCGGGTATCCAGAACGTCACCGAAGCGGCCATGAAGCTGGGTGAAGCCATCTACAAGTCGCAGGCAGAAGAGGGTGAAGAAGAGCCCGCAGCTGCTGATGAAGCGCCGGGTGATGATGACATCGTTGATGCCGAGTTCGAAGATCTGGACGACGAAAAGCGTAACTAACGGGTAACCGGGCCAATTAGGGCCGGTCCGGTTGCCGGGCCGGCCCGATTACGTTGAGGCAGAAGGAAGAACTGATGTCCAAACGCGACTATTACGAAGTGCTCGGCGTGTCCAAGGGCGCTTCTGCGGATGAAATCAAGAAAGGTTTTCGCACGAAAGCCAAGGAACTGCATCCCGATCGCAACAAGGACAATCCGGACGCCGAATCGCAGTTCAAAGAGGCCAACGAGGCCTATGATGTTCTGCGTGATGGCGACAAAAAAGCTGCCTATGACCGCTTTGGCCATGCCGCGTTTGAAAACGGCATGGGCGGCGGTGGCCGTCCCGGTGGTGGTTTCGGCGGCCAGGGCGATTTCTCCAGCGCATTCTCTGACGTCTTCGACGATCTGTTCGGTGACTTCATGGGCGGCCAGCGTGGGGGTGGCGGACGCCGCGCCGCACGTGGCTCGGACTTGCGCTATAACCTGCGGGTTTCACTGGAAGAGGCCTATGCAGGCCTGCAGAAAACCATCAACGTCCCGACCGCCGTTGCCTGTTCGTCGTGCGAGGGTACCGGGGCCGAAGGCGGCGTAGAGCCAACCACATGCCCGACCTGTTCCGGCATGGGCAAGGTCCGAGCACAACAAGGCTTCTTCACTGTTGAACGCACCTGCCCGACCTGTTCGGGCTTGGGTCAGATCATCAAGAACCCCTGTAAATCATGCGGTGGTGCTGGCCGGGTTGAAAAAGATCGAGCGCTGTCTGTGAACATTCCGGCGGGCGTTGAAACCGGAACGCGTATCCGTTTGGCTGGTGAAGGCGAGGCAGGTATGCGCGGTGGCCCTCCAGGCGATCTTTATATCTTTGTCGAGGTGTCCGAGCATAAATTGTTTGAACGCGACAGCGTGAATCTCTATTGCCGCGTCCCGGTCAGTATGGGTAAGGCCGCTCTGGGTGGTTCGATCGAAGTTCCCACAATCGATGGTGGCCGCGGCCGTGTTCAGATTCCCGCAGGCAGCCAATCAGGCCGTCAGATGCGTTTGCGCGGCAAAGGTATGCCAGCCCTGCGTGGTGGCGGCATCGGCGATATGTTTATCGAACTCGCGGTGGAAACCCCGGTCAACCTGACCGCTCGCCAGAAAGAATTGCTGCAGGAATTTGACGATCTGGGTGAGGATAACCATCCGGAATCAAAAAGCTTTTTCTCGTCTGTGAAGTCCTTTTGGGACGGAATGAAGGGCTAATCAGCTTCTTCTCCTGACAAGGCAGCATTGCCCCTGCCGCGACAAGCCGCGTCTCACCCGGAAATCTTTTGCCCAGATGAAGCAGGGGGGGCCGTACTTCATCTGGCTATATATATCCCGGAGCACGAGGCCAGGCCTCGCAATTTCCCATAAATGCACCAAACGCTTGGCCATACTCTATCATATGGACTGGCCTTAATTGGGTTTGTTTCTTCCTTGATTTTCAATCTGGCGTCTGAGAATGTCGCCTCAACCGTTGGGGTGCCCTGATTGAAGGGCTGAGAGGCGTGGATGCGCTAACCCATCGAACCTGATCCGGGCAATACCGGCGGAGGGAACGGTCTTAGAACACGCCAAGCGTTTTTTCCGTGCTCCGTTGTCCAATACAGATGGAGCGCGCAAATGGCAGCAATCGCATTGACAATCGCCGGGTCAGACAGCGGCGGCGGTGCTGGAATTCAGGCCGACCTTAAAGCCATGTCGGCTTTGGGCGTGTACGGCGCCAGCGTTGTCACCGCTGTGACCGCCCAAAACACGCAGGTGGTAACAGCGGTTCATAGCATTCCGCAGGATGTTGTCGCAGCACAAGTGGCGGCAGTATTGGCTGACCTGGATGTCCGGGCCATCAAGATCGGAATGCTGGCAACCCCAGAAATTATTCACACCGTCGCAGATGCTATCGTTGTCTTTGATGGCCCAGTGGTTCTTGATCCGGTCATGGTCGCGAAATCGGGTGACCCGCTGCTTGCAGATCAAGCGGTGCAGACACTGCGAGATATATTGCTGCCACGCGCAACGGTTTTGACCCCGAACCTGCCGGAAGCCGCACGCCTGCTGGGCTGGCAAAGCGCCGGGTCGACCGAAGACATGATTTTGCAAGGTATGGAGCTTTGCGGCTTTGGCGCGCAATCCGTGTTGATGAAGGGCGGGCACAGTTCCGGGGAAACATGCCATGACATATTGGTTGATGCCTCTGGGGTGATCGCAGAAACAAAGGCGCCGCGTCGGAATACAAAGAATACCCATGGCACAGGGTGCACTCTGTCATCTGCGATTGCCGCCGGATTGGCCAA
The DNA here is from genome assembly GCF_900106805.1 of Ruegeria halocynthiae. GTDB lineage: Bacteria > Pseudomonadota > Alphaproteobacteria > Rhodobacterales > Rhodobacteraceae > Ruegeria > Ruegeria halocynthiae. The sequence continues at coordinate 100,209 of NZ_FNNP01000005.1, read as the reverse complement.
AGGCCTGCCGCTGACAGAGGCGGTTGCACAAGCGCATGAGTATCTGCAAGGGGCGATTGCGCAGGCGGATAACCTTGAAATCGGGCAGGGCCACGGGCCTGTGCATCATTTTTACCGGGTTTGGCCCGCATGACAATCTGGTCGGTTATAGGGGCGGGCGTTGCGGGCTTGGCGGTGGCCAGTGAGCTGATCGCGCGTGGTGAAAAGGTGCAGGTCTTCGATCCCGGGGGTCTGCCGGGTCCGCATAGTTGCTCGTGGTGGGCGGGTGGCATGTTGGCGCCATGGTGCGAGTACGAAAATGCTGAAGAACCGGTGCTGCGGCTCGGTCAATGTGCCATAGACTGGTGGGCCGCCCGAACCCAGTTACATCATCGTGGTACTTTGGTTGTGGCCAAAGCTCGAGACCTGCCGGACCTGCGCCGATTTGCCCGACGAACCGAGGGATTTATCGACGTCAATCGGGAAGAAATAACCTTATTAGAGCCTGATCTAGATGCTTGTAGCAATGGCCTCTACTTTCGGGCCGAGGCCCATCTGGATCCGCGTCAGGCGCTTGGTGATCTTTGCCGCCAACTGCGCGAAAGCGGTGTCGAGTTTCATCGCAAGCTCGCGCCCAGCCGTCTTGAGAATGCCATCGATTGCCGGGGTTTGTATGCGCGCGATGTGCTGCATGATCTGCGCGGCGTAAAAGGTGAAATGCTGGTAATCCGTTGCCCCGACGTGGCGCTAACGCGCCCGGTCCGTCTACTGCACCCCAGATTGCCGCTGTACATCGTGCCACGTGGTGACGGTATCTACATGTTGGGTGCGACGATGATCGAATCCGAGGACAGTGGCCGCATAACCGCCCGTTCGATGCTGGAACTGCTCAGCGCGGCCTTTGCCCTGAACCCGGGTTTCGGTGAGGCCGAGGTGTTGGAAATCGGTGTCGATCTTCGTCCGGCCTTCCCTGACAACCTGCCTCGCATCCGGCGCCTGGGCCGGACCATCTATGCCAACGGGTTGTATCGGCACGGGTACTTGCTGGCGCCTGCATTGGCTCGGGGTGTGGTCGATCTGGCCCTGGAAAACAAACATTCGGAGATGATTGATGAAGATCGTGCTTAATGGCGAGCCGCGCAATGTGCGCGCCGAAACCCTTTCAGACCTGCTTGAGGAATGCGGCTATTCAGGTGCTGTTGCCACCGCTGTGAACGAGGCGTTTGTGGCCTCAAACCTGCGCATTGCCCACAAACTGACCGACGGCGACCGGGTTGAGGTCGTCGCCCCGATGCAGGGGGGCTGAGGATGAAGGCATTTTATGGCACCAAACTGCCCAATCCGTTGATGCTGGGCACGGCGCAATATCCGAGCCCGGCAATTCTCGAGCAATCGTTCCGTAAAAGCAGTGCTGCGGTTGCCACGGTGTCGTTACGGCGGGAATCCGGTGCCGGGCAGACCTTCTGGCAAATGATACAGGATCTCGGCGTTCTAATTTTGCCCAATACCGCTGGCTGCCACACGGTGAAAGAGGCGGTGACCACTTCTCATATGGCGCACGAGGTGTTCGGTACCCGTTGGATCAAACTGGAACTGATCGGCCACACGGACAGTTTGCAACCGGATGTGTTTCAACTGGTCGAAGCGGCGCGCATCCTGACCGAAGATGGCTTTCAGGTTTTTCCCTATACCACTGACGATTTGATTGTGGGCGAACGCTTGCTTGGGGCCGGTTGCGAGGTGCTGATGCCGTGGGGGGCGCCCATCGGGTCGGGACGCGGGTTGAACAACGAATACGCCTTGCGCGCAATGCGGGCCGAGTTTGCTGATGTACCCCTGGTGATCGATGCGGGGATCGGGTTGCCCAGCCATGCGGCTCGGGCGATGGAGCTGGGCTACGACGCGGTTCTCGTGAACACCGCCGTGGCCCGAGCCGGAGATCCCGCCATGATGGCCCGCGCCATGGTACGCGCCGTCAAAGCTGGCCAGCTGGCGTATCAGGCCGACCCGATCGAGGCACGCGATATGGCAGAACCCTCGACCCCGGTGATCGGAAAGGCGTTCCTGTCATGATGCTGGATCGCTTCTATCCGATTTTTGACCATTCGGATTGGCTGCGGTCAATGCTGCCATTGGGGGTCAAGCTGGTGCAAATGCGGGTGAAGGACCAGCCCGAAGACGTTGTGCGCGCGCAGATTTTGGTGTCGCGCGATCTTTGCCGTTCGCACGGTGCGGTGCTGGTGGTGAATGACTATTGGCAACTGGCCATCGAATTGGGTTGTGACTGGATTCATCTGGGGCAAGAGGATCTGGAGGGTGCCGACCTGAATGTGATCCGCAAGGCAGGGTTGAAGCTGGGCGTATCGACCCATGACGATGATGAGCTTGAACGTGTACTGGCAATGGACCCCGACTATGTCGCGCTGGGGCCAGTCTATCCGACCATTCTCAAAAAGATGAAATGGCATCAGCAGGGTCTGCCCCGTGTGACGGAATGGAAGCAGCGAGTTGGTCGTATCCCTCTGGTCGGTATTGGCGGCCTGAGCGTGGAGCGTGCGCCGGGTGTGCTTGAGGCTGGTGCGGACATCGTTTCAGCCGTTACGGACATAACCCTGAACGACGACCCCGAGGCCCGTGTCTGCCAATGGATCGAGGTCACAAGATGAGCCGCTACGCTCGTCAGATGTTGCTGCCTGAGGTCGGGACTCAGGGTCAGGCGCGCCTGTCCTCGGCGCGCGTGCTGGTGGTGGGGGCAGGAGGGTTAGCTGCGCCGGTTCTGCCACTGCTGGCTGGGGCAGGGATAGGGCGGATCACGATTGTGGACGGGGATACCGTCGATCTGTCGAACCTGCATCGCCAGACCTTGTTTGCCGAGGCAGAGTGCGGTCAGGCCAAAGCAGAGATTGCTGCAGATCGCTGTCGTTCCTTGAATGGCGAGATTGATCTGATCGACATAAAGCAGGCTCTAACAAATGAAAACGCTTCCAATCTTGTCGAACAGGCGGATGTGATCCTTGACTGCGCAGATAGCTATGCGGCCGGCTATATCCTCTCGGATACTTGTCTGGAGCAGGGTAAACCCCTGATCAGCGCATCGGTTCTTGGCCTGTCGGGATATGTTGGTGGCTTTTGCGGTGGCGCGCCGTCTTTGCGCGCGTTGTTCCCAGATGCGCCCGACAGCGGGGCCAGCTGCGCCACGGCGGGTGTTTTGGCTCCGGTCGTGGGTGTCGTCGGCGCGATGCAGGCGCAGATGGCGTTGAACCTGATTCTGGGGGCTCATCCTTCCCCCCTCGGTCAGATGGTTCAATATGAAGGTCGTACTCTGCGCAGCAGGAGCTTCAGATTCGACGAGGCGCCCGAGCCACACAGCTATTTCCGGTTTCTTTCGGCCAGCCAACTGAGCGCAGACGATCAGATTGTCGATCTGCGAGATGCGAATGAAGCACCCATCCCACTACACCCGAATGCACAGCGAATATTGCCGAAAGATCTACGATTAATCGACTCTAACAAAGGCAAAAGATTGGCACTCTGTTGCACCTCTGGCTTGCGCGCCTGGCGCGTGGCTGAACGCATCCAACCGGATTGGCCGGGCGAGATTGTCCTCGTCGCGGCCTCAACCTCGTGAGTGAAAAGGAAACGCGAGACATGAAGAAACTGATTGCCGCTATTGCCCTGATGGTCGCAGCGCCTGCCTGGGCCGAGGACAAGATGACCGTCCTGCTGGACTGGTTCATCAATCCCGATCACGGACCGATCATCGTGGCGCAGGAAAACGGGTACTTTGCGGATCAAGGGCTGCAGGTCGAAATCATCCCACCGGCGGACCCGTCTGCCCCGCCGCGTCTGGTGGCGTCTGGTCAGGCTGATCTGGCCGTGTCCTACCAGCCCCAACTGCACCTTCAGATTCACGAGGGCCTGCCGCTGAAGCGCGTTGGCACGCTGATTGCGACTCCGTTGAACTGTCTGTTAGTTCTGGAAGACGGTCCGATCAGATCGCTTGCCGATTTGCGTGGCAAGAAAATCGGTTTTTCGGTTGCCGGTGTGGAAGAGGCGATCCTGACCACTCTGCTGGGTCAGCACGATATCGGCCTCGACGAGATTGAGCTGATCAATGTCAACTTTTCGCTGTCCCCGTCGCTGATGACTGGACAGGTGGACGCCGTGATCGGAGCGTTTCGGAATTTTGAGCTGAACCAGATGGATATCGAAGGGGTCGCGGGCCGGTGCTTCTATATCGAAGAAGAAGGTGTCCCGCCCTATGACGAACTGATCTATGTTGCCAATCCCGACACCATGGACACTGACTTGATCGCCCGTTTTCTCGACGCAACCGAGAAGGCGACGCAATACATCGTCAACAACCCCGAGGAAAGCTGGGAGATTTTCGCCGCCACCTCGGCCGAATTGCAGGATGAGCTGAACGCTCGTGCCTGGGTCGATACGCTGCCCCGTTTCGCCCTGCGTCCGGCGGGCCTTGATGCAGGCCGGTATGCACGGTTCGAAGCGTTCCTGAAGGACAGCGGCATGATCACCAGCCTGAACCCGGTCAGCAACATCGCCATCGATGTGACCGCGCAATGAGCAGTTATGGCAGGGCGTTCGCGCTGATGCGCGAAGCAGCGCAGGACCCGTGGCGGGCGTATACCCGTCACGCCTTTGTTGAAGGTATCAAAGATGGAACGTTACCGCGCCAGGCTTTCCTGCACTATCTGCGACAAGATTATGTGTTTCTGATCCACTTCTCCCGCGCCTGGGCGCTGGCGGTGGTGAAATCCGAAACGCATTCAGAAATGCTGGCTGCATCGCGGACGGTAAACGGGCTGATCAGCGAAGAGATGCAGCTGCATATCGGCATCTGCAAGACCGCCGGTATTTCGCAGGCAGAGTTGTTCGCCACTCCTGAACGGGCCGAGAATCTTGCCTATACCCGCTTTGTGCTGGAAGCAGGGTACAGCGGTGATCTGCTTGATCTGCTGGCCGCACTTGCACCTTGTGTGATGGGCTATGGTGAGATTGGTACTCGGCTCGCCTCTGAGGTGACGTCCGAGACCTATCGCAACTGGATCGAAACCTATGCCAGCGAGGACTATCAAGGCGCGTGTGAAGCGGTAGGAGAATTGCTTGATCAGGCTCTAACGAGACGGATTGGCGTTGAGTTTGAAGTCTCTCCGCGCTGGGATCGCTTGTGCCAGACCTTCCGCACGGCGACCGAGCTCGAGGTTAAATTCTGGCAAATGGGCCTGACGCCGTGACACCTGCGCCCGATCTGACCTTCAGCGGCACCGCCACGATCAATGGCGTGACCTTGTTCGCGCCGTTGACCCTGACCATCGGGGCGGGGGCGTGGACTTGTCTGTTGGGTGGATCGGGCGTTGGCAAAACCACTGTTCTACGGCTGATTGCGGGGTTGGAGACAGGGGCTGAATTCTCGGGCCAGATCGCAGCCAGTGATGGGCAGTCTGTGCCCGATCGGGTGGCCTATATGGCGCAGGATGATCTTCTGTTGCCATGGGCGACGGTGGTGCAGAACGTCTCATTAGGTGCGCGGTTACGGGGCGAAGTCGTCGATCTGGACCGTCGCGACCGGTTGATCGAACGGATGCGGCTGCAGGATCACATGGCCAAGAAACCCGCCGAATTGTCCGGTGGACAACGCCAACGCGTGGCCCTGGCCCGCACATTGATGGAGGATCGCCCCATCGTCCTACTGGACGAGCCGTTTTCGGCCCTCGACGCTCGCACCCGTGCCGACATGCAGGACCTTGCCGCTGAAGCCTTGCAAGGACGCACGGTTCTGTTGGTCACACATGATCCGGCCGAAGCTGCGCGTCTGGGTCAATCGATCACCGTAATGACTCAACTGGGCCTGACCCCTTGCGACCCGCCAAAGGCACCTGCACCGCGCCATGTAGACGATCTTGAGACGTTGGAAACGCAAGGCGCGCTGCTGAAACTGCTGCGAGAGGCGGCATGAAATTCCTTTCAGCGCTAGCAGCAACAATTTTTGCGCTCGCCGTCTGGCAAGCGATCGTCAGTATGACCGGGTTGCCGAAATTCATCCTGCCGGGCCCGGCGCTAGTTGCCGAGACCTGGTGGCAGAGTCGATGGTTGATTGCCGAACATACATGGATCACCGCCATCGAAGTGTTGATCGGCTTGTGCTGTGGGACGCTTCTGGGCGTGGTGACCGCATTGCAACTCGCCAACTCTCGGGCTGCGCGCGTCCTGGTGCAACCGATGCTCATATTCACCCAAGCCCTGCCGGTTTTTGCACTGGCACCGCTGCTGACTTTATGGCTGGGCTACGGTCTCTGGTCAAAGGTCGCGATGGCGGTGCTGATCATCTATTTCCCGATCACATCATCCTTCTTTGACGGGTTGATGCGGACGCCGCCCGGTTTTCTGGACCTAGCGCGGACGATGCAGGCCAGCCCGCGTGCCGTACTGTGGCATATCCGTATTCCTGCAGCTCTGCCTGCGCTGGCCTCGGGGATGCGTCTTGCGGCGGTATACGCCCCCATCGGCGCGGTGATTGGTGAATGGGTCGGTTCCTCGCAAGGGTTGGGCTATTTGATGCTGCTGGCAAATGGTCGCGCCAAGACGGATCTGATGTTCGCCGCGATGCTGACACTGGGTGTGTTTTCCATCTTGCTGCACATGTTTGTTCGGCGCGCAACGGCCCGGATGGCGGGGGAGGCGCGTTAACCATTCGGAAACCGATTCTGCGTCAGGATGAACCTATGACACAGGACGCCTTTGCCGAAGCCCCTATGCTGTTTGATACGGACGAAGCGCCGGCGCAGCCGCTGCCGAGTGGTCGGTTACCCTCCTACATCAAAGACCACCGCAAGCGGCTGCGCGAACGGTTCATGACCGGCGGGTCGTCCGCGATGCCGGATTATGAACTGTTGGAACTGGTCCTGTTCCGCTCAATCCCGCGCCAGGATGTGAAACCTCTGGCGCGGGTGCTGTTGGATGCGTTTGGCGATTTCAACCGTGTTCTGACAGCGCCCGAAGACCGGCTGCGCCAGATCAAGGGCGTGGGAGATACGGTGATCACGGACTTGAAAATCCTTGAAGCCTGCGCCCATCGCATGGCCCGCGCGCGGGTGATGCAACGTCATGTGATCTCGGGTTGGGACGCATTGCTGGATTACTGCCACACCACGATGGCGCATCGTGAGACCGAGCAATTCCGCGTCTTTTATCTGGATCGCAAGAATGTCCTGATCGCGGATGAAGAGCAGGCCAAGGGCACGGTGGATCACGTTCCTGTCTATCCGCGCGAAGTTGCCAAGCGGGCGCTGGAACTCAATGCGTCGGCCCTGATTCTGGTGCATAACCATCCGTCCGGGGACCCCACGCCCTCGCAGTCGGATATCGACATGACCAACCGGATGCAGGACGCATGTTCGGCGCTGGGGCTGACCTTGCACGATCACCTGATAATCGGCAAATCGACCGAGCTCAGCTTTCGCGCGCAAGCGTATCTGTAACGGCTAACGGATCCAAACCTCGACCCGGCGGTTCACTTTGCGACCCCATTCTGTGTCGTCGCAGGCCATGGGCATGGCCTCGCCAAAGCCGTCAACAGCGATTTCGATGCTGTCGGGGATGCTGGTTTCAATTGCGGCAAGTACCGAATTGCGAATCGTTTTGGCACGCTGCAAGGCAATACGCGCGTTGGCAGTGGCCGCGCCTTCGCCATCACTGAACCCGATAAAGGTCAGCTGGCGGGCATCGAGTGTTCCGCTTTCCAGTACCTGTGCCAGTTGCAGGATGTTGGAGCGCGACTGAGCATCGGGCCGCGATGATCCGGCTTCGAACCGAAATGACAATGACAGTCGTGACAACGGGCGCAGCGTTTCAATCATTCGCTGCAACTCTTCCAACCCCACCTCGGCTCCGCCGGTGCTAATAGCATTGGCCAGCCGATCACCCTGAAGACCGACCCGAATGGTTTCAGGCGACTGATCAACAAACCCCGCCCGCCGGATGATCATCTGCGCTGCATTGCTTTGGATATAGGCGAGAAACTGACGTGCGGCTCGTGGCAACCGCCGCTGAGGCAGATACAGGAACATGGGCGAGGTCAGCGGATAATCCTCGGTCTTCACCGATTGCCGCGTAGCGGTCAACGCATGACCGCAGCCTCCCGTCAAAGGTAGAGCGCGCGCCTTTCTGGCTTCGGCATGGCTGGCGATGCCGATGGCGAACGGATCGCCGGCAACCGCGCGGTCCAGATCGCTGCTGCGTGTATGGCGCGAGATTTCTTTGGAAATCTGTGCATTGGCAGGGGACAGAAGCACATCCTCGACCGACTGAACCAGGCCTGATCCGGCCTGTGGTAGATGCAGGGTTATCGGGGCGTCGGGGCCGCCCAGCTCGGCCCAGTTGGTAATCTGGGCCGCAAAGACCTTAGCCAGATCAGCCAATGAGATTTGCCGCACCGGGTTGTCTGCCGCGACAACTGGCACCATCGCATCCAGCGCCAATACGCGTGATCGGCGCGCCTGTGTCAGATCACCCAGGCCAGCATCACGAGTCAGCTGTAGTTCATCAGGGCGAATCTCACGTTGCGCCAGCACGATATCTGCGGTGTTTGCAGCCAGATCGGCAAAGCCCTTGGCCGTATCCGTTGCCTGAAACATCAACCGGGCCAGCGGGGGCTGACGATCCGGGTGATGCAGCGCATAAACATGCTGTTCCCCGATCTTGTCAGGCGACGATAGAGTCAATCCTTCCTGTGCGGCAAATCCCTCTGCCAGTGCGGGCAGCAGAGTATCGGCCATCACAGATGAGCCCGAGAACCGGATTTCGGCCACAAAATCGATCAGACTGGGACAGGCAGGCCCGTCACAGGTGACGCCTGATCCATCGACCGTCAGCTCGCCGAACCGAGTATCGACACGGTAAAACTCGCCATCATATCCCAGCAGGGTTCCGACCACTTCGACTTTGCCGTCATGCGAAGTCAGAATGATGTCCTGCGCGGTGGCACCCTGAACCGACGACAGGGTGAAAAGCGCGGCCAGCGCCGCACGAAAAATTTTCATAAGAAGACCGTAGACCTGCCTGCTGCCTATTTGGCGGCGATTGTCAGGTCTGAGAACAGATTATTCAACACCAGAAAATCACCCACGACCTCGCAGCCGGGCATGTCCAGCGACAGATCGCGCGAGCGAAGGCGCTGATCGGCGCGCCATTCCAGCGATTGCACGTTCAAAGCCTTGCCGCAATTTGACTTGGTGACTTCGGTTTCTACCGACAATTCGATCGTTCCCGCCTCTGTCGCAGACTGAATCGGGAAGGAATAGACCTCGATTTTGCGGGCGGCGTCCGAACCGCCCTGACCCAAATGTATCACCGAACCTGCTCCGCTGGTGTCGGACCCAGACCATACATGGCCTTCTTCTCCATAGCCGGCGCCGAATTCCAGCGCATGAAGCTGCAGGTCGGTCTCACCCTGCCATTGTAGCGCAATCCGGTTGAAGCTGTTGATTTCGGGTACGTGGGTTGTCGCAACCGTGCCTTTTTCGTCCGGCAACGAGATCAGGAAAATGGCGTATTCGGACAGCGCTGGGACAGTCAGGTTCAAGCCGCCAAGCGCATCGGTCTTGGTGCTGAAAACCAGCCCGTTGTGATGAATCTCGATGGTTTCGTCCGGGTTGCAAGGGGCTTTGACCCGCAGCCGGACTTGGGCGTCGGGCACTGCCAGAGCGCGCGCGCTCAGATCACAATTAGACGGCAAATGGCTTTGTTCTGGGGTCGGGGCCGAGGGTTCGGGCAAGATTTCATTGCGCGCTTCCGTTGGGGAGGAAGAGGTCAGAACAACGCTTTCGAGTCCGGCTAGGCCGGTCTCCTGTTCCGAGATCGAAGCCACGCGTTTAGCGCCCGGTTCAGCGCCGCGTTGTTGCGCCGATCCGCTTTGCATCAGATACCCGATGGCCAGGGCACAGGCAACGGTTCCACCCGTGGTCACGTAGTTCTTAATTACAAACAAGACACCCTCCCCAGTTGAAGGAGCGAGTCGCAATCTGATGTTGAATCACGGCCAATATGTGGCCGTGAGGCGGACTCATTGTGTCCGTAATCGGGTGACGTTAGGTCAATCTGCCATGGCAGTGTTTGAACTTTTTGCCTGATCCGCAGGGGCAAGCGTCGTTGCGTGACGGGTTGCCCCAAGTTTTTGGATCATCCTCGACAAAGCCGGGACGGGCATCGCCTGATGCTCCGGCCTCGGCCACCGCTTCGGCTTGACTTGCGGCCTTGTCCACTTCTTGTTGCGTCTGCACCTGCTGTGCCGCCATCTGCGCCAGCATCTCTTTCTGTTCTTCTTCGCTCAGGGGACGCACACGCGACAATTGCTGCGTGACCGTTTCGCGCAACGAATCCAACATCGATTCGAACAGTTGGAAGCTTTCGTTCTTGTATTCGTTCAATGGATCGCGCTGGGCATAACCCCGGAAACCCACAACCGAACGCAAGTGTTCCAGTGTCAGCAGATGCTCGCGCCACTTACCGTCGATGGTTTGCAGCAGAACCTGTTTTTCGATGTTGCGCATGTTCTCAGGGCCAAAGGCGACCGCTTTCTGCGCCATCATCTCGTCAGCGGATTTGATCAGGCGTTCGCGGATCTGTTCGTCATCCACACCTTCTTCGGCAGCCCAGTCCTGGACGGGTGCGTCAATGGTCAGTTTATCCTTGATCGCCTCGTGTAACCCGTCAGTGTCCCATTGATCTGCATAGGATTTTGGCGGCATGAACTCGTCGATCATGTCGTCGATCACCTGCTCGCGCATATCCGACACGACTTCTGACAGATCATCCGCCGACATGATCTCGCGCCTCTGGCTGAAGATCACCCTGCGCTGATCGTTCATAACATCGTCGAATTTCAACACGTTCTTGCGCATATCGAAATTGCGGCCTTCGACCTTGGACTGCGCCCGTTCCAGCGATTTGTTCACCCACGGGTGAATGATGGCTTCGCCCTCTTTCATGCCCAGCGTGGTCAGCACCTTATCCAGCCGTTCCGAGCCGAAGATGCGCATCAGGTCGTCTTCGAGGCTTAGATAGAATACCGTGCGACCCGGGTCGCCTTGGCGGCCCGAGCGGCCGCGCAGCTGGTTGTCGATGCGACGGCTTTCGTGCCGTTCCGAGGCCATGACATAAAGACCACCGGCCTCAATCACCTTTTCCTTTTCCTCGGCGTGGCGCGCTTCTTCGGTGGCGCGCAGTTCGACCGGGTCGGCGTCGGGGTTTTCGGCCAGTGCCTGCAGAACCTTCATCTCGACATTGCCACCCAACTGAATATCGGTGCCCCGACCAGCCATGTTGGTGGCGATTGTCACGGTGCCCAAACGGCCCGCATCGGCCACGATCTGGGCTTCCTGTTCATGCTGGCGGGCGTTCAGAACGTTGTGTTCGATGCCTTCATCGGTCAGCAACTGGCTGATTACTTCGGACTTCTCAATCGACGTGGTGCCCACCAGAACCGGCTGACCTTTCTCGCCTGCCTTTTTGACCTGCTTGAGGATCGCCTCGTATTTTTCCATCGTGGTGCGATAGACCTGATCGTCTTTGTCGACGCGGGCAATCGGCTTGTTGGTCGGAACTTCGACTACGCCAAGACCATAGATTTCGGCAAATTCCTCGGCCTCGGTGAGCGCGGTGCCGGTCATGCCGGACAGCTTATTATACAGGCGGAAATAATTCTGGAAGGTCACGCTGGCCAGCGTCACGTTTTCGGGCTGAATCTGAACGCCTTCCTTGGCCTCGATGGCCTGATGCAGGCCTTCCGACAGGCGGCGGCCCGGCATCATCCGCCCGGTGAATTCGTCGATCAGAACCACATTGCCATCGCGGACGATATAATCCTTGTCGCGCTGAAGCAGCTTGTGCGCACGCAAGCCCTGATTGACATGGTGCACCACGGTGGTGCTTTCGGGATCGTACAGCGAATGGCCATCGGGGATCAGACCCGCCTCCAGCAACTGCTGTTCCAGGTACTCATTGCCCTCGTCGGTGAAGGTCACGTTGCGGGTCTTTTCGTCCAGGGAAAAGTGATCCTCTTGCAGGGTCGGGATCACCGCATCGATGGCGGTATACAGGTCCGACCGATCCTGCGCGGGCCCCGAGATGATCAACGGCGTCCGCGCCTCATCGATCAGGATCGAATCCACCTCGTCCACGATCGCGAAATTGTGGTGCTTCTGGTACACCTGCTCCAGATCTGCCTTCATGTTGTCGCGCAGATAGTCAAAGCCCAGCTCGTTGTTGGTGGCATAGGTGATGTCGCACTTATACGCCGCCAATTTTTCGGCGTCAGGCTGGCCTGACCATATCACACCGGTAGTCATACCCACAGAGGCAAACACCTTGCCCATCCAGTCCGAGTCGCGCTTGGCCAGGTATTCGTTCACCGTAACGATATGTACGCCCTTGCCGGTCAGCGCGTTCAGATAGGCCGGGAGGGTGGCGACCAGCGTCTTGCCTTCACCCGTCTTCATTTCCGAGATATTGCCCTGATGCAGAAACGCGCCACCCATCAGCTGCACGTCAAAGGCCCGCAGACCCAGCGCGCGTTTGGCGCCTTCGCGGACATTGGCAAAAGCTTCGGGCAGCAGGTCATCAAGTGCCTCACCGTCCAAAGCGCGTTTGCGCAGCTCGGCGGTTTTTTCGATCAGGCCCTCATCGGACAGTTTCTCGAACTCGGGTTCCAGTGCATTGATCTTGTCGACCAGCGGGCGGGTCGCCTTGATCTTGCGGTCGTTCGGTGTTCCGAACACCTTTTTGGCGAGCGTTCCGAGTCCCAGCATGTTCACTCCAGCGGATCTGTTCTTTTCGTGGTTGCGACAGTCTTGCCCACCTTGCGCGCAACCCATAGATACGGGGGGTGAAAGGTGGCCCTGTCCAAGGCTTCAAAGCGATGTAAGCGGCAGGTTCTGAAGTGTCAACGCCACGCCCCGTTGTGGCAAAGAAATAGGATGATTCCATGCCCAAAGGCCTCACTTTTTTGCCATCGCTGGCCCTGACTGCCGTGCTGGCCTTGCCACTGGCCGCCGAAACCAAGCCCGACGCCTCGACTGTTGTGGCGCGGGTTAATGGCGATGAGATCACATTGGGTCACGTCATCGCCACCGCATCAGCTCTGCCTGCGCAATATCAGCAGCTTGAGGACGATGTGCTTTATGACTTTATCCTCGAGCAATTGGTCCAGCAGCACCTGTTGAGCCTTGAACAAGACAAATTGAACACGCTGAATGCACTGCGGCTGGAAAACGAAACCCGATCCCTGCGTGCCGTGCAGACCGTCGAGGCGCTTACAGCAGCAGCTGTCACGGATGAGGCCGTACAGGCCGCCTATGACTCGCAATTTGCTGAGTTCGAAGGTGAGGACGAATTCAACGCCAGCCATATTTTGGTCGAAAGCGAAGATGAGGCTAAAGCCATCAAGACTCAACTGGACGAAGGCGCGGATTTTGCCGAACTGGCGAAAGAGAAATCAACCGGCCCTTCCGGTCCCAACGGTGGCGCACTGGGTTGGTTCGGCAAGGGTCAGATGGTACCCGAATTTGAAAATGCGGTTGTGGCGCTGGAAAAAGGCAGCGTTTCGGACCCGGTGCAGACGCAATTTGGCTGGCACTTGGTCACGCTGAACGACAAACGCAAATCACAAGCGCCCGAGCTTGAGGCGGTGCGCGAAGAACTGGCCCAGACCATTCGGCAGGAGGCGATTCAGGCCAAGGTTGACGAGCTGACACAGCAGGCAACGATCGAACGACCCGCGCTCGAAGGGGCTGGCCCCGAGATCATGCGCCAGATCGAGCTGCTGCAGGAGTAAGCCCCGTGGCCACGATTACCAAGGTATCCCCACTGGCCCCTGCGGCCTTCCCCGAATTGCCGGCGATTGACGGCGTGCGCTTTGCCACTGTCGAGGCAGGCGTGCGTTATCAGGGGCGTACAGATGTCATGTTGGCCGTTATGGACCCCGGCACCTCGGTCGCCGGGGTGTTTACCCGTTCGGCCACGCGCGCTGCCCCTGTTCTGGACTGTCAGGACAAGATTGGCGGGTCTTCAGACGGGCCAGCGGCGATCCTTGTGAACTCGGGCAACGCAAATGCTTTCACCGGCCACCATGGTCAGACTTCGGTGGCCGAGGTGACTCAAGCCGTCGCTAAAGCGACCGGCGTCCGGGTCGAGCGTGTCTTTACGTCTTCCACCGGGGTGATCGGTGAACCGTTGCCTCATGAGCGCATTGTGACGCAGCTAGAGGCGCTGAAATCCGGCCTTAGCCGCCACGCCGTCGAAGAGGCGGCGCGGGCGATCATGACCACGGATACCTTCCCGAAAGGGGCATCTGCACAGGTCGAAATTGATGGCAATACAGTCTCTATTGCAGGGATTGCGAAAGGTTCCGGCATGGTCGCGCCTGATATGGCGACCATGTTGGTTTACATCTTCACCGACGCGCGGGTCGAGCAATCTGCCTTGCAGGCGATGTTAAGCGCGCAAACGGACAGGACCTTCAATTGCATCACTGTGGACAGCGACACTTCGACCTCGGACAGTCTGTTGCTGTGCGCAACTGGGGCCTCGGGCGTCGATGCCACGGGTAACGCAGCCTTTGCTGAGGTGCTGGAAGGAGTCATGCTGGACCTCGCGCAGCAAGTGGTGCGCGACGGTGAAGGGGCCACGAAATTCGTAGAAATTCGTGTGACCGGAGCGACCACAGACGCCGATGCCAAGACTCATGGGCTGGCGATCGCCAATTCCCCTCTGGTCAAAACCGCCATAGCTGGCGAGGATCCGAACTGGGGCCGTGTCGTCATGGCCATAGGCAAATCCGGCGCCGCTGCGGATCGCGACCTTCTCAGTATCTCCTTCGGGGATATCCTTGTGGCCGAAAAAGGCTGGGTCAGCCCGGACTACCGCGAAGAAGATGCCGCCGCTTATATGAAAGGCCAGGACCTGGTGATCGCGGTCGATCTCGGCCTGGGCGAGGGAAAATCCACCGTCTGGACCTGCGACCTGACCCACGGCTATATCGAGATCAATGCGGATTATCGCTCGTGAAAACAGTTCTGGTTTCTGCGGTCGCCCTGATCGATATCGAGGGTCGCGTCCTTTTGGCGCAACGTCCCGAGGGTAAATCCATGGCCGGTCTCTGGGAATTCCCCGGCGGCAAGATCGAACCCGGCGAAACCCCCGAGGCCGCGTTGATCCGCGAATTGCATGAGGAACTGGGTATAGGCACCTGGGCCTCGTGCCTTGCGCCCTTGACCTTCGCCAGCCACAGCTATGACGAATTCCACCTGCTGATGCCGTTGTTCGCCTGTCGGAAATGGGAAGGAAACCCGCAATCAAATGAAGGGCAGGCGCTAAAGTGGGTGCGTGCGAATGACCTGCGCAACTACCCCATGCCTGCGGCTGATGTTCCGCTGATTCCAATTTTACGAGATTGGCTATAGGCGCAGGATTGGAGCCGCTGTTTCAGAGAGATTAAGGGGTTTCGGCTTACCAATGTTCTCAACTACGCTGAAAAATCCGAGCTGCCTTTATCAACGGTTCGACATACACGCCGAAAAGTGTCCGATAGTCCTCGGTTTCCGGCCCGATGCCAAATTGCAATTCTTCCCGGCCTTGGGGAACATAGAGCGTCCCGCCCATCCGATCCCAAACGGCCAGTCCGCCCCCCATGTTCTTGTCCCAATGTTTGGGGTCGCTCGAATGATGAATCTGGTGCATGGCCGGTGAAATCAGCCAATTCTCGATACGCGGACCGTAGCTGACCCAGATGGGGCTGTGGCGTAAAACACCGCCGATCAGGTTGGACCCAAAGAATATGACATTCGCGCCGCCGATCTGATAGGCGGTCAGGTGATCACCAAACAGGCCTATGAAGACACCATTCACAATTGCCGCCGCACCTACCGCACCAAACCCGTAGAAAACGGCATCGAACGGGTGGTGCCGCTCGGCTGTTGCAAAGTTCAGGTGTTCTGCCGAGTGATGTATCTTGTGGAATTCCCACAGAAACGGAACCTTATGCTGCAGGTAGTGCATCCACCAACGCATGAAATCATTCACGATATACAGCGTAACTGTCAGCGCGACAGCGACCCAGACCGAGCCACCTTCGCTTTGAAGGTCTGCACCCAAAGATCTGATACCATCAGCGATTACAGGGGTCAGTTTCCAAAGTGTGTTGACGATCCAGTCGAGGGCAAACACAAAGATGATCGGATTGATCAGGAGGATGACGTAATCAATGAACGCCGAGCGAGACCCCCAGACCTCTTTCCTGAAGAAAACTGAATGAAATCTTCGGTCATCGCCACCTATCCGATGGGCGACGATCGCTATGGTCATACCGCATAGGACATACACCCAGAAATGTCGCAGGTTTGCGTTATCCGTAATACCCGAGAGCTTGGATACGGCTATCTGAGTTAATTCTGACAGATCCATTGCGCCGTACCTGCACGAAGTTCACCACATATGTTCGGTCGCACATAAAACCGGCGGAAATATGGCGCCTTAGGTCGTGACTTCTGACTGTGGCAGCTACGGTTACAATTCTATGAATCGGCTTCGGTCATAGCTGCCTGTTACAATTCGTAAGAATTGAGAAAACATCAGGAAAAAGTTGACGTTGATCTTTCCCACGTCCCTTATCGGGACATCGGCATCCGGGGCGCGTTACCCGTCTGTCGTTCCGGCCCGGGGAGGGGTCGGATGGGGAGGAGAGAAAGATTGGCTCAAACGCAGTTGGGCGCTGAAGGGATGGATTCCCTTCCGGCGCTGCTACACCGCAATGTGACCCAGTTCGGGGATGCCCCGGCCTATCGGGAAAAGGAATTCGGGATCTGGCAATGCTGGACCTGGGCGGAAGCCGCCAAGGAAATCCGCGCTATTGCGCTTGGGTTTCTGGAGTTGGGCGTTGAGAAGGGCGATCATATTGCGGTAATCGGGCGCAATCGTCCGGCGCATTACTGGTCGATGGTCGCAGCGCAGATGGCGGGTGCGGTGCCGGTGCCGCTCTATCAAGACGCGGTTGCCGAAGAGATGACCTATGTGATGGAGCATTGCGGCGCGAAATATGTTGTCTGCGGTGATCAGGAGCAGGTCGATAAGGTCATCGAGATTCAGGAAAACGTGCATCAGATCAAGCACATCCTGTACACAGACAAGCGCGGGATGCGAAAGTATGACCACTCGCAGATGAATGCTCTGGACGACATCAAGGCCGAGGGCCGCGCCGGCCATGCACGGTTTGATGCTGAGCTCGACAAGCGTATTTCCGAGATCACTTACGACGACACCTGTGTGATGCTTTATACTTCGGGCACCACGGGCAAACCCAAGGGCGTTGTACTGTCGAACCGCAATGTCATTGAAAGTGCCAAGAACTCGGCTGACTTTGACCATCTGAACAGGAATGAGGATATCTTGTCCTACCTGCCGATGGCGTGGGTAGGGGATTTCATCTTTTCCATCGGTCAGGCTTATTGGTGCGGCTTCTGCGTGAATTGTCCCGAAAGCGCCGACACGATGATGACCGACCTGCGCGAGATCGGACCGACCTATTTCTTTGCCCCGCCGCGCGTGTTCGAGACACAGCTGACCAATGTCATGATCCGGATGGAGGATGCGGGCAAGCTGAAGCAGCGCATGTTCCACCACTTCATGGCGCACGCCAAAAAAGTTGGTGGCCTGCTGCTGGACGGCAAGCCCGTGGGTTTCGGCGACAAGTTGAAATACGCACTGGGCAATCTTCTGGTCTATGGGCCGCTCAAGGACACTCTGGGCTATGGCCGCTTCCGTGTCGGTTATACGGCCGGTGAGGCGATCGGGCCTGAGATTTTCGATTTCTATCGTTCGTTGGGCATCAATCTGAAGCAACTTTACGGTCAGACCGAGGCGACGGTTTTCATCACTGTCCAACCCGATGGCGAAGTGCGTGCCGATACCGTTGGCGTCCCTGCGCCGGATGTTGAACTGAAAATCGACGATAAAGGCGAGATTTACTATCGTTCGCCCGGGGTGTTCGTCGAGTATTACAACAACCCGGATTCGACGGCCTCGACCAAGGATGCCGAGGGTTGGGTCGCGACGGGCGACGCCGGGTTCATCGAAGAGAACTCGGGTCATTTGCGGATTATTGACCGCGCCAAGGACGTCGGCAAAATGGCCGACGGGTCGATGTTCGCGCCGAAATATGTCGAGAACAAACTGAAATTCTATCCCGATATCCTTGAGGTCGTGCTGTTCGGCAATGGCAAGGACCGCTGTGTCGCTTTCATCAATATTGACCTGACGGCAGTAGGGAATTGGGCCGAACGAAACAATGTGGCTTATGCATCCTATCAGGAGCTGACCGCCAATCCACGTGTGTTAGAGACGATCAAGGCCCATGTGGAAGCGGTGAACAAATCAGTTGCCGCCGATGAGATGCTATCGGGGTGTCAGGTGCATCGCTTTGTTGTTTTGCACAAAGAGCTGGATGCCGATGATGGCGAAATGACCCGAACCCGCAAAGTGCGGCGTGGGTTTGTCGAGGAGAAGTTCAGCGACATTATCGCGGCGCTTTATGACGGATCACCGAGTGTCTCAACCACGACCGAAGTGACCTATGAGGATGGGCGCAAGGGTTCGATTTCTGCGACGCTTGCGATCGTGGATGCGCCGGTTGTGCCGGTTGCTCAGCATAAGGTGGCGGCGGAATGAGGGCCGTTCGAGCGCCGCTCGACCTGCGGTCGTCGCCCCGCCCGCCGTCCCGTTTGTGCGCCAATCATGGAGTGGCTGATGCTGGATAATTCCGAAGGTTACGTTACCGAAGACGGCCGCAAGATCGGCGGCGTGGTGATGGAGATGAAGAACATCACGCTGCGTTTTGGCGGTGTGGTGGCGATCAAGGATATCTCATTCGACATTCGCGAAGGTGAAATCCGGGCGATCATCGGGCCAAATGGCGCGGGCAAGTCCTCGATGCTGAACGTAATCTCAGGGTTTTATGTCCCGCAAGAGGGTGAGGTCTGGTTCCACGGCTCGAAACGCCCCCAAATGCGGCCTTTTGAGGTGGCGCAGCAAGGGATTGCACGGACATTCCAGAATATCGCCCTGTTCGAGGGGATGAGCGTGTTGGACAACGTTATGACCGGACGGCTGGGATACATGAAGACCAACATTTTTCAGCAGGCGCTTTGGAAGGGCAAAGCTGAAGCCGAAGAGACCGAGAACCGTGAGGCGGTCGAGAAGATCATTGATTTCCTTGAGATTCAGCACATCCGCAAGACGCCTGTATCCCGCCTGCCTTACGGCTTGAAGAAACGCGTCGAACTGGCCCGTGCGCTGGCGGCAGAGCCCAAGCTGCTGCTGCTGGATGAGCCGATGGCCGGGATGAATGTCGAAGAGAAAGAGGACATGAGCCGCTTTATTCTCGACGTGAATGACGAGTTCGGCACCACCATCGCCCTGATCGAGCATGACATGGGCGTGGTGATGGACCTGAGCGATCGTGTGGTCGTGATGGATTACGGCAAGAAGATTGGTGACGGCACGCCGGATGAGGTGCGCAACAATCAGGAAGTCATCGACGCCTATCTGGGGGTCAGCCATGACTGACGCTCGGGCTGAAATTTGGGGAGGCACCTATGCCTGAACAACTCGTATTTGCGATGGAGGTCATCCTCAACGGCCTGATGGCCGGGGTTCTCTATGCGTTGGTCGCGCTGGGCTTTGTACTGATCTACAAAGCTTCGGGGATTTTCAATTATGCACAGGGGGTTATGGCCCTGTTCGCGGCGATGACGCTGGTTGGGATAATGAACGGACAGGTACCGTTTGCGCATCTGATCAACGCGACCTTCGGGACCCATATTCACTATTTCGGATGGAACGTACCCGCCCTGTTTGCGATTATTCTGACGATGGGTGTGATGGTGCTGCTGGCCTGGTGCGTGCAGCGCTTTGTCATGCGGCATCTGGTCGGGCAAGAGCCGATCATCTTGTTCATGGCAACCATCGGTTTGGCCTATTTTCTTGAAGGCGTGGCCGACCTGATGTGGGGATCCGAGATCAAGAAGCTGGATGTGGGTCTGCCGCAGGGCATCAACCTTTGGCTCGACGAGACGACGTTCAACATATTCGACTACGGCTTCTTTATCGACAATCTGGATATCGTGGCGACGATCATTGCGGCGCTGCTGGTCGCAGCCTTGGTCGCGTTCAGCCAATACACCAAGCAAGGCCGTGCGATGCGCGCCGTGGCAGATGATCACCAGGCCGCCCTGTCGGTTGGGATTTCGCTGAATTTCATCTGGGTCATGGTCTGGTCGGTGGCCGGTTTCGTGGCTCTGGTCGCAGGCATCATGTGGGGCACCAAATCGGGCGTGCAGTTCTCGCTGTCGCTGATTGCGCTCAAGGCGTTGCCGGTACTGATGCTCGGCGGGTTTACCTCGATCCCCGGGGCCATCGTTGGTGGGCTGATCATTGGTGTGGGTGAAAAGCTGTTCGAGTTTGCCATCGGCCCGCTGGTTGGCGGTGCCACTGAGAACTGGTTTGCCTATGTGCTGGCGCTGATCTTCCTGGTGTTCCGACCGCAGGGTCTGTTCGGGGAGAAGATCATTGAGAGGGTGTAAGGCATGACCAAGCTTATCGCCATCATCAACGTGATCGCATGGGCCGGGTTCTGGGCTTTTGGGTATATCGCCCTGACGTCGAGCGATTTGACCGAAGGTCAGCTTGTGAATGCGGTGTTTCTGGCCTTTGCCGGGTTGGTCATGGGCATTCTAGCTTACATGAAACTGGTGCGTACCTCTGAGGCCACGGGATATGCCAAAGGGTCCAATCAACTGGACGTCACCGCCCGCAACCGGGCGCAAGAGAAGTGGGGACAGTAAGACATGTTCTATCGTGAGGCCGGGGATTTCAAAACCTCCTACACAGCTGACAGTCAGACATTCCCGATCAAGTTTGACCGGTATCGCTATTATGTCGTTCTGGCTGTGGCGTTCGGGATCATTCCGTTCATCATCAACGACTATTGGGCAAACGCCCTGCTGCTGCCTTTTCTGATTTACGCGATCGCGGCCATCGGGCTGAACATTCTGGTGGGCTATTGCGGTCAGGTGTCACTAGGTACCGGCGGGTTCATGGCTGTGGGGGCTTACGCCTGCTACAAGCTGATGACGGCCTTTCCGGATGTCAGCATGTTCATTCATGTCCTGCTGGCCGGAGGGATCACGGCCATTGTCGGCGTCTTGTTCGGCCTGCCAAGCTTGAGGATCAAAGGGTTCTATCTGGCCGTAGCCACGCTGGCGGCGCAGTTCTTCCTTGTGTGGCTGTTCAACCGGGTGCCGTGGTTCTACAACTACTCGGCTTCGGGCCAGATCAACGCACCGGAACGGGATGTGTTTGGGATCATCATAACGGGGCCAAACGCTCCGGCCTGGGCGACCTATCTGTTCTGCCTGATCTTCCTGAGTTTCTGCGCGATCATCGCGCGAAACCTGACGCGCGGCACTACAGGCCGCACCTGGATGGCCATACGCGACATGGATATCGCGGCTGAAATCATCGGTGTGAACCCGCTCAAGGCTAAATTGACCGCATTCGCCGTCAGTTCGTTCTTTGTTGGCATCGCCGGCGCGCTTTTCTTTGCAGTCTATTTGGGCGCGGTCGAAGTCGGAGAAGTCTTCGGTATCCAGAAATCATTCCTGGTGCTGTTTATGGTCATTATCGGTGGATTAGGCTCTATTTTTGGTTCCTTCGCGGGTGCTGCCTTCCTTGTGCTGCTGCCCGTGGTTCTGAAAGTCGTCGGCGTCGATGTGCTGGGCTGGCCTACGGATATTGTGGCCCACCTTCAGCTGGTGATCGTCGGCGCGCTGATCATCACATTCCTGATCCTCGAACCGCATGGATTGGCACAGCTGTGGCGTGTGGCGAAAGAGAAACTCAGACTCTGGCCGTTCCCGCATTAGCGGGCAGGCCCAATCAGAAGACGGGCGGAAAGCCCGGAACCCAACATCGGATCAACCAAGGGAGGAGACACCCGATGAACAAAAAACTGGTAACCCTGGCGCTAAGCGCGCTGATGGCCTCAGGCCCCGCACTGGCGGATCTAGTGATCCCGGACCTCAGCTATCGCACAGGGCCATACGCGGCGGGCGGGATTCCGTTCTCGGATGGCTACAACGATTATTTCACCCTACTGAACGAACGTGATGGCGGTATCGGCGGCGTTCCGGTGCGGGTGGTTGAATGCGAGACCGGATATAACACCGAAAAGGGCGTGGAATGTTATGAATCCACCAAAGGCGAAGGCGCGCTGGTGTATCAGCCGCTGTCGACGGGAATCACTTATCAGCTGATCCCCAAAGTGACCGCTGACGGCATTCCGCTGCACACGATGGGATATGGCCGCACCTCGGCTGCAAATGGCAAAGTGTTCAGCAATGTGTTCAACTATCCGGCCAACTACTGGAACGGGGCCTCGGGTGCGATCAATTATCTGCTGGATGAAAACGGCGGAGACCTGAGTGGCAAGAAAATCGCGCTGGTCTATCACAACTCGGCCTATGGCAAGGAACCGATCCGCACGCTTGAGATGCTGGCCGAGAAACACGGCTACGAGTTGACCCTGTTGCCGGTGGATCACCCCGGTCAGGAGCAAAAGTCGCAGTGGCTGCAGATTCGTCGTGAAAAGCCAGACTATGTGGTCATGTGGGGTTGGGGCGTGATGAATCAGGTCGCCGTGCAAGAGGCTGCCAACATCCGCTTCCCGATGGAGAATTTCATTGGCGTATGGTGGTCTGGTGCCGAATTCGACGTTGAGCCTGCGGGCGACAAGGCCACTGGCTACAAGGCGCTGACCTTCACCGGTTTGGGTGATGACTATCCGGTCTATGACGACCTGAAGAAATATGTCGCCGATGCGGGCAAGTCTGCGGGCGCGGGCGATCAGATGGGCGCGGTTCAGTATAACCGTGGTCTCTATGCGGCGATGTTGGCCTCTGAGGCCATCAAGACCGCGCAAGAGATGCACAGTGTTGCGGACATCACCCCTGCGATGATGCGTGATGGTATGGAAGCGCTGGAAATGACCAACGCCAAGATGGAAGGCCTCGGCATGTCCGGGTTCGGTCCTGAGTTCTCGGTCAGCTGTGAGAATCACGGCGGCCCGGGTCTGGTTGGTGTCGTTCAATGGGATGCTTCAACCGGAACCTGGAACCAGATCCAGGAGTTCAAGGCGACAGATGCCGAGGTGATTGGCCAGCTGATCGCCGAAGATTCCGCAGCCTATGCGGCCGAAAACAACATCTCGCCCCGCTGCGAATAAGCCACGATCTGCCCCGGGGCCGTCCCCGGGGCAGCCAACACTCCCGGAGCGGTGGCTTGCCTGCCGCTCCTGACGAACCGCCCTTATCGGGCAGGCATGAGGACACGCGCTGATGCTGGATGCGGCACAAACCACTGACGTGCAGGCGGAGACCCTGCTTGAGGTCAACAATATCGAGGTGATCTACAACCACGTGATCCTCGTGCTGAAAGGTGTCAGCCTGACTGTGCCCAAAGGGGGCATCACGGCCTTGCTCGGCGGGAACGGCGCTGGCAAGACCACCACACTCAAGGCGGTGTCCAATCTACTGCATTCCGAACGGGGTGAGGTCACCAAAGGCTCGATCAAGTATCGCGGCCAGAGTGTCCACGAAAGCGACCCGGCTGATCTGGTAGAAAAAGGCGTTATCCAGGTTATGGAAGGTCGCCACTGTTTCGAGCACCTCACCGTCGAAGAAAACCTGTTGACCGGCGCCTATACCCGCAAGGATGGTTCAGCTGCGATCCAGCGGGATCTGGAACTGGTTTACAATTACTTCCCGCGCCTGAAGGAACGTCGCCGCAGTCAGGCCGGTTATACTTCGGGTGGAGAGCAACAAATGGTAGCGATGGGCCGGGCGCTGATGTCGCGGCCTGAGACGATCTTACTGGACGAACCCTCGATGGGTTTGGCCCCGCAGTTGGTCGAAGAGATTTTCGGCATTGTGAAGGACCTGAATGAGAAAGAAGGCGTGTCTTTCCTTCTGGCCGAACAGAACACAAATGTGGCTCTTAGGTTCGCGCATTACGGCTATATTCTGGAATCCGGGCGTGTCGTGATGGACGGTCCTGCTGCTGAACTGCGTGAAAATCCCGACGTTAAGGAATTCTATCTCGGCATGTCGGACGATGGCCGAAAAAGCTTTCGCGACGTACGCTCATACCGCCGCCGCAAGAGATGGCTGTAGGTGGAAGGAGGATGTTTCGATGACTTATTTTGACAAGCTTGAAACCCGATCTGCCGATGAACGCGCAGCAGATCATGCGCGCGCCCTGCCAGAACAGATTGCCCGCGCCAAAAAAGCGCCGGGATACGCCGATATCCTGTCAGCAGTTCAGGCGGATTCGGTGACAGATATGCAGGCATTGGCGCAGCTTCCAGTGTTGCGGAAATCGGATTTGACCAAGGCTCAAGCCGGGCGGCCTCCATTCGGTGGTTTTACGGTTAAACCAGCGCGAAACTTTCAGCATGTGTTCCAGTCTCCGGGTCCGATTTACGAGCCCGGCAGCACCGATCATGACTGGTGGCGTATGGGGCGTTTTCTGAATGCCGCCGGGGTTGGACCGGGCGACATCGTGCAGAACTGTTTTGGTTATCACCTGACCCCTGCGGGCATGATCTTTGAAAGCGGCGCACAGGCCGTTGGCGCCTCGGTCCTGCCGGCCGGAACCGGCCAGACTGAATTGCAGGTGACTGCCGCGCGCGATGTGGGTAGCACCGCCTATGCCGGGACGCCTGACTATCTCAAGATCATTCTGGACAAAGCCGACGCAATGGGCGTGGCGCTGAGTTTTTCGAAGGCTGCTGTGGGTGGAGGTGCGCTGTTCCCGTCGCTGCGCCAAGAATATGCGGATCGGGACATTGCCTGTTTGCAATGCTATGCGACGGCTGATCTGGGCAATATCGCCTATGAAAGCCCCGCGATGGAGGGAATGATCATCGACGAACATGTAATCGTCGAGATCGTCACCCCCGGTACGGGTACACCGGTCGCGCCGGGTGAAGTGGGTGAGGTTGTGGTGACCACGTTCAACCCCGATTATCCGCTGATCCGTTTCGCCACAGGCGATCTCTCGGCGATGATGCCCGGTGAGTCCCCGTGTGGACGTACAAATATGCGCATCAAGGGCTGGATGGGTCGCGCCGATCAGACCACCAAGATCAAGGGTATGTTTGTGCGCCCCGAGCAGGTGGCCGCACTGGTCGACAAGCATGACGAGATCGTCAAGGCACGCGTCATCGCGGCCCGGCAGGGTGAAATGGACACGATGACCGTCCAGATCGAAAGCCCTTGCGAAAATGATGGCGCCTACGCGAAATCGGTCGTTGAGGTGCTGAAACTCAAGGGCGCGGTAGAGGTCGTGGCCCCAGGTTCTCTGCCCAAGGACGGGTTGGTGATTGAGGATCAGCGCGTCTACGATTGATGTGCAGCACTGGATCTGCGGAACAAGCTTCCGCAGAATTGTTATTTGCCGCACTGGTATTTCCAAGCGTTTTGGTCGATTAAAGGCGGAACCTTCGGGATTGTCAGACACGCATCATGGTCGAAATCGAATACGCAGAACACGGTACACGCAATCGCGGTGCGCTGGGCACGCGATTGGTGGCTGCGATTTCTTATACGGTCGCGGCAGCCTGCCTGTTGCCGATGGTCGCGGTGATTCTGGCGGCTATAACCGGCGGGACCGATACCGTTTCCCATTTGTTAGAGACTGTTTTGCCGGGATATGCGCTGACAACGGCTGTCCTTGTGGTGCTGGTTGCGGCGGGCACTTTCTCGATCGGGGTTGGGGCCGCATGGCTGGTGACAATGGCCCGGTTTCCGGGTGTGCGATTTCTTGAGATTGCGCTGGTTCTGCCGCTGGCATTCCCGGCCTATGTGCTGGCCTATGCCTATACCTTCATTCTCGACCACCCGGGAATCGTGCAATCCACACTGCGCAACATAACCGGCTGGGGGCCACGCGATTACTGGTTCCCCGAGATCCGCTCGACCGAGGGGGCGGCGGTCATGCTGATCCTCGTACTATATCCATATGTCTATCTGCTGGCGCGAGCGGCGTTCCTGCAGCAAAGTGCGACGGCCTTTCTGGCCGCCCGCGCGCTGGGCAATGGCCCTTGGTCCGCCTTCTGGCGCGTGTCTCTGCCAATGGCCCGCCCGGCCATTGCGGGGGGCGTATTGCTTGCGGTGATGGAGACCATCGCAGATTTCGGAACAGTGGCCTATTTTGGCGTGCAGACCTTTGCAACCGGTATCTACACCAGCTGGTTTTCCATGGCCGACCGCGCCGCTGCGGCGCAATTGGCGCTGTGTTTGCTTGCCTTTGCGCTGGTCATGGCTGTGGCTGAGCGCACACAGCGTGGCAAAGCGAAATACTATCAGGCAGGCAAAAACAGCAGGGCACAGGCTACGACGCGGTTAAGGGGTTGGCCTGCGGCGGCGGCCATTGTGCTTTGTGCAACTCCTGTGGTGTTTGGATTTCTGCTGCCGGTATTCATCTTGGTGCTGATGGGCCTTGAATCCGAGCAGAACCTGTTCACGACCCGGTATGCGGGATTTATCCGCAATTCACTGATCCTGGCTGGCACCGCAGCGGTGATCACGGTCAGCGCGGCGGTCAGTATCGGGTTCTTTCAGCGCCTCAGACCAGGGCGGGGTTCTGCCATCGCAGGGTATCTGGCGCGTTTGGGATATGCGGTTCCAGGAGGGGTAATTGCTGTCGGTCTGATTGTGCCATTTGCCGGTTTTGATAACGCGCTGGACGGCTGGATGCGGAAAACATTCGATATTTCAACAGGCTTGCTGGTAACCGGCTCGATCTGGCTGTTGGTTGCGGCTTATATGGTGCGGTTCCTTGCGGCGGCTCTCAGCGCTTATGAGGGCGGGCAGAGCACCGTGCACGCCAATATGGACGCAGCTGCGCGATCATTGGGGCAGACGCCGCTGGGCACACTGCGCCGGGTACATCTGCCGATCCTGACACCATCGCTGTTGACGGCCTTGCTGATCGTTTTCGTGGATGTGATGAAAGAACTGCCCGCGACGCTGATCATGCGGCCCTTCAATTTCGACACTTTGGCAGTGCAGGCCTACCGTCTGGCCTCGGACGAACGGCTTGAGGGGGCGGCGGTACCGTCGCTGGTTATTCTGGCTGTCGGGCTTCTGCCGGTGATCCTGATTTGCCGTCAGGTTGGGCGGCGATAGCTGTCGGGCGCTTCAAAAATACAACACCGATTTAGCGTCGGGCTTGATTCGACAGCGATTTCCGGCAAGGCTTGTTGTATGAACATGCAGCCTCCCAGCCGGTTCGGGCCCGGCTCTGCCCAGATGCCGATCGCGTTTGATCGACGCGAAATGTCTCATATCCTGTCTGTCTATGGCCGAATGGTCGCCGCCGGTGAATGGCGCGATTACGGGATATCTAACCTGCGGGATATGGCGGTGTTTTCCATTTTCCGGCGCACCGCCGAGCATCCGATATACCGTGTCGAAAAACACCCTCGCCTGAGATTGCGACAGGGGATGTATTCAGTGGTGGGCATGGATGGGCGCATCCTGAAACGCGGGCATGATCTGCGGGCGGTGCTCAGGGTACTGGAACGCAAGCTGATCCGGGCGGTTGACCTGGATTAGAGCCGCTTATGCGCCGTAACCGGCCCATCACCCTGCGCCGCAATGCGGGCAATCGCCTGATCCATAGGCTCTAGCGCAACAGCCATGTGATAGGCATTGGCATGAAGCAGCAGGTTCTTGGCCGCGACCCAGGCCACATGACCTTTCCAGCACAGAAGATCGCCACGCTGTTCGGCTTCGCCTGTTGGCAATAGCTGACCAACTTCGCGCTCCTGATCGCTACTGTCCCCCGGACAAGGGATACCGCAGGCCAGCAATGCAGCCTGCACCAGGCCCGAGCAATCCAGCCCGAACCGGCTGTTGCCCCCCCACAGATAAGGCGTGCCCAGAAACAGTTCTGCTGCGGCAACGGGATCGGTCAGCCGGGAATAGGCGGGCACCGCGTGAACCGCCGGAATGAACCCAAGCGTTGTTTGCAGAAATCCGTCCTGTTCCGACAGGGCTCGGACCTTGCTGCCAAAGCTCAATGAGGTTTGATCACGGCTTTTCATATCCGGCTGCTCATAGGCATGGGTTGAGGCCGCCACAATCCAGTGGGTCTGCGGCTCGATCGGGCCCAGATGTTTTGCAGCGACCCACCCTTGATATCCGTCTTTTCTGGCCGTGATCTTGCGCCAGTCAACTTGTTCTTCGGTTACGGTCACTATGTCGCCGAACAACAGCTGCCGGTCGCGCGGGCCGTCAGGTTGGCGCAGCAGGTTGATGACCGGATGGATGATGCGTGCCTGAGTCATAGGTCAAGGATCTCTGGTAATGCCGTCAGCAGGGCGCGAGGACCTTGCCCCAAGCCGCCTTTGCTGTGGCCGGGTTCCTTGCTGCGCTGCCAGGAATAGATGTCGAAATGCAAGTAACGGCTGTCCGCTGCAAAGCGACGCAGGAACAGCGCTGCGGTGATTGACCCGGCAAACCCTCCCGCCGGCGCGTTGTCTAGATCGGCGATACCGGGTTCGATCATGGCCTCGTAGGGGTTGTGAAAAGGCAGCCGCCAGACCGGATCAGCGGCGGCTTGTCCTGCGCGCGCCAAAGCATCAGCAGCGATGTCGTCATCAGTGTAGAACGGCGCAAGGTCGGGCCCCAACGCCACCCGAGCGGCGCCCGTCAATGTGGCCATCGAGATCAATAGATCCGGCGCCCCCTCGTGCGCCAGCGCCAGCGCATCTGCAAGCACCAACCGCCCTTCGGCATCGGTGTTGTTGATCTCGACTGTCAGCCCGTTGCGCGCCGTCAGGATGTCGCCGGGGCGGAAAGCGTTGCCCGCAACTGCGTTCTCGACCGCAGGGATCAGCACCCGCAGCTGTAGTTTCATGTCCAGCGCCATGATCATTCGGGCCAGACCCAGGACATTGGCGGCCCCGCCCATATCCTTTTTCATCAATCCCATCGAGGCGCCGGGCTTGAGATTGAGCCCGCCGGTATCAAAACAGACCCCCTTGCCCACCAATGTCAGTTTCGGACCGCTGCTGCCCCAGTTCATCTCGATCAATCGGGGCGCCTGTTCAGCGGCGCGTCCTACCGCATGGATCATCGGAAAACCCTGATCCAGCAGCGCTTCACCGCTGATGACCGAGCAGCCCGCACCGTATTCCTGTGCCAGCGTCTCAGCAGCGCGCTGTAACTGCTCAGGCCCCATATCCGAGGCGGGTGTATTGACCAGATCGCGCGTCAATGCCTCGGCATTCGCCATGATCTCGATCCGTGCAGCGTTCACACCTTCCGGGGCGATCAGCGCGGCGCTGGCCGGGCTTTGCGCCGCATATCGATCAAAGGCATAGCCAGTCATGAGCCAGCCGAAGCACTCGGCCTCAAGCGCTTCGACGGGAACGCCCGAGGCGATGTGATAGGTGCCTTTAGGTAAGGAGTCTGCCGCTGCGGCCAAGGGAAACCGCTTTCGCGCCCGTATTGCCGTGGTGCCATATCCTGCCAGCGCACATGATGGTGTGCCATCCAGGCTGGGGATCAGAAGGGCTTGACCCAGCGCGCCAGAAAATCCGTCAGCTGCAATCCAGCTCTGTACAGGGTCCGGTTGATCCGCCAACCAGCCCTCCAGATCGGATTGTGCCAGAACATGCAGCGGCAGTGATGGGTCTGAGGCGGGGGCAAAGAACAAGGTCATTCGTGTCTCGGCTGGTTGAACTTACGCCCAGACTAGCTGTCTGCGGCGCACCCGCAACCCCCCTCAGACCGACAGGTCCTGCTGATCCCAGACGGCGGTCAGTGACCGCTCTCCAACCCGGATCAGGCGACTGAGAGTAGCCCCTGTTGCCACCGCATCCCCGCTATCGACCGTATGTGCCACGTCGCCGGCCACACGCGCCAGTGCGGTCATCCCGACCTGCTCGGATATGGCGATTAGTGATTTGGCACATTTGCGCAGTCCGACCCAATCCCGTTTTCGCCAGAACCGTTCGCAGTTGGACAGGCGAACCGCCAGTTCCTCGACAGTGCGGCATAACACGTCCTGCGCATTGGTATCGCCGAGCTGATGGTACAGGCTGCTCAGCCGATCTGGGTCCAGACGTACGGATTCTTTTTGTTCAAGCGTGATTATCTTATCCACCACATTCACCCCAATTGATATGCCCCCACGGCATGTGGCAACCCTGTCCTGAAATACCTTTGCAATTCCTTGCCGTGCAGCGGGATAATGTCTCGAATTTTGTGCGAATTCGGGTTACAGAGCGAGCCAGTCAAATTTACAGGGGCATGAAAATGAACTTTGCCAAACCTTTGCCGAACTACTTGGTCAAACGGTACCATGGCTGGAAGGCAACGACCTATTCCGAAAATCAAGTCTGGTACCGGCGTCTGGCGACCGAAGGGCAACGCCCCCGTGCGATGGTCATTTCATGCTGTGACAGCCGGGTGCATGTAACCTCGATCTTCGGCGCCGATCAGGGTGAGTTCTTCATTCATCGCAACATCGCCAATCTGGTGCCGCCCTACGCGCCGGACGGGGATCACCACGGCACCAGTGCCGCCATCGAATACGCGGTGACTGCCCTGAAAGTTGCCCATCTGATCGTGCTGGGTCATTCCCAGTGTGGGGGTGTGCAGGGCTGTATCGATATGTGCAAAGGTCAGGCCCCACAGCTGGAAGCAAAAGAGAGCTTTGTCGGCCGTTGGATGGATATCCTAAAGCCAAAGTTTGATCTGGTCGCCGATGTCGAAGACAGCACCGATCAGGCCCGTCAGCTCGAACGTCAGGCCGTTGTGGCCTCGCTTGAGAATCTGATGACCTTCCCGTTTGTGTCTTCCGCCGTTGAGGCAGGATCGCTCAGCCTGCATGGGCTATGGACTGATATCGGCGAAGGCGGTCTGCAGTGTTATGATCCGAAAGAAGGTAAATTTTCTGAAGTCTGACGGAATCGGGCAGAGAATTACATAATGGCGCGGATCAGGTTTCTGATTTCGCGCCATTTTTGTTATGATCCGAGTGACTTGGTTGGAATCGGATTGGACCCATGCGATTGATTAAACGTATTTTTGTCATCCTGATTGTGATTGTTCTGGCGCTTGTCGGGGTCTCTTATCTTCTGCCCGGCAAGGCCGAGGTATCGCGCAGCATCACCATCGACGCCCCTGCTGCTGCGATTTTTCCTTATGTGAACTCGATGCAAGAGACCGAGAAATGGTCACCCTGGCTGTCGCGCGACCCGGAAACCAAGCTTAGTTATACTGGCCCGGATGCCGGGGTCGGAAATACGCTGAGTTGGAGTTCTGAGAACCCGCAGGTGGGCACCGGCACACAGGAAATTATCGAAAGCAACCCGGATCAATCCGTCAGAACCGCACTGGATTTTGGTCCCATGGGTACTGCCGTCGCCTCGTTCCAGTTGCAATCCGAAGGCTCGGGTACCCAGGTGACGTGGGGCTTCGTCTCGGAACTGGGCATGAACCCCATGTCCCGCTGGATGGGTTTGATGATGGATAAATGGGTGGGCGCTGATTATGAGCGCGGCTTGGAAAACCTCAAGGCATTGGTCGAGGGGCAGGGGTGAAACAGCAGATTGTGAGTATCTCTTCGATGTCTGCTTTGAGCCCGAACTACTTGTGCTGCGCTAGGCGCATATGTCTGCTAGAACGAATGTGTTAATAAGCAAATTCGGTGGATTAGTTGACACAAACTTCTAGCAGGCGCGTACCTGATCCGAATGTGAAACTTGAGTGCAAGCCTCGTGTTTACCGATCCTCTATTGGGCTGAATTTCTGGTACGACTATTTTTCCGGGGCGATTGTAACCAATGATCCAACGACCTCAATTCGGTTCATCGATGCAAACCGGGGGATGGACAGTGTTATGTTCGTCTACATAGAGATCGACGGTATAAGGATGCAGATTGCCCAAAAGAATGGCAGGCCCTTCCCGCCCAGCGTCTATCGAGGTCCAAAGTATTCAACAACTTGGGTCATAGGATCGCTCGGTATACCGATCTATCGTTCTCAATTAACAAATGGCTACAGGTCACTGGGGGAAGCCCACTTCGATCCTTCTAGCGGATATGATCCCATCGCCATCGACCGAGGGTTTTCATCAAAGAAGCAGCAGAGCACTGCCGTATCGTTCATTAGCGACGCGCTACAAAGGTACAGTGGTGAGTGGATCGGAGCATGTCGGGGCGAAGAACAACAGGCAGAGGTTTATTTTCGGCCAGAGTTGGAAGAACAACTGGAGAATGGGGAACTACTACTTCCTAGGTGAGCTCTCCAAAAACAGACATCAAGCATTACAGGTGAATGGCGGCTTTGTCCGCAATGCCGCTGTTTCTAGTGCTGGGCGTTGCGAATGCAGAGAAGGGTTATTGTGCGCTCCGAACACTCCGCCTATCGACAAAACAATAAACCCCACTGGCGGTGCAGCGGGGTTTACTCAGCCAGAGATTACGGTTCGGGCCTTAACCCTTCTTCAAAACCTCACGGCCTAGAAGTTCAGCGATCTGTACCGCGTTCAGGGCGGCGCCCTTGCGCAGATTGTCGCTGACACACCACAGGTTGATACCATTCTCGATGGTCGAATCCTGACGGATGCGGCTGATGAAGGTGGCGAAATCGCCCGCGCATTCGATGGGTGAGACGTAGCCACCATCCTCGCGCTTGTCGATCACCATGATGCCAGGTGCTTCGCGCAGGATGTCGCGGGCTTCGTCTTCGTCCAGGAATTCTTCGAACTCGATATTCACGGCCTCAGAGTGGCCGACGAATACCGGTACGCGGACGCAGGTTGCGGTGACCTTGATCGACGGGTCGACGATCTTTTTGGTCTCGACAACCATCTTCCACTCTTCCTTGGTCGAGCCGTCTTCCATGAAGACGTCGATCTGCGGAATGACGTTGAAGGCGATCTGTTTCTGGAACTTCTTCGGCGGCACGTCCGTGGTGGGGTTGTAGATGGCTTTGGTCTGATCCCAAAGTTCATCCATGCCCTCTTTGCCGGAACCCGACACTGACTGATAGGTTGACACAACAACGCGCTTGATGCGTGCGCGATCATGCAGCGGCTTCAGCGCGACAACCATCTGCGCGGTCGAGCAGTTGGGGTTGGCGATGATGTTCTTGTTCTTGTAGCCATGGATCGCCTCGGGGTTACATTCCGGCACGATCAGCGGAATGTCCGGATCATAGCGATAAAGCGATGAGTTATCGATCACCACGCAGCCAGCCTTGGCCGCCTTGGGGGCGTAGACTTTAGTGGCCTCAGAGCCCACGGCAAACAGCGCCATGTCCCAGCCGGTGAAATCGAACGTGTCCAGGTCTTTGGTCGTGAGTGTCTTGTCGCCAAAAGTCACCTCGGTACCCAGCGAACGACGGCTTGCAAGTGCTGCAAGTTCATCGACAGGGAACTGGCGTTCTGCCAGGATGTTCAGCATTTCGCGGCCCACGTTACCCGTGGCGCCGACGACTACGACGCGATAGCCCATTTCATGTCTCCAAAGTTAAGGACGCGCGTTCATAGCTGCGTTGCGGCAAAGAAAAAAGGGCTTTCGGGCTTTAATTCACCTGCCCACACCGATTTGTCACGGTTGCAGGCGCTAGCCTTCGTCCAGAAGGTGTCGATAGACCTTCACAATCGCCTGCGCCTCACCTTCGATTCGAAAGTTTTGTTCGACATGCGCGCGCGCCACCTGCCCTGCAGCGGCGAGCGCGGCGCGGTCCTGCAGCATGTCCTCCAACGCCCCGGCCAACGCTGCTGCGTTGTCTTTTTCGACCAGCCGCCCGGTTTCGCCATCTTTGATTTGCGCACTGAACGCGCCGACCCCGTGACAAGCAATGGCCGGCACGCCCGAGGCCATCGCCTCGATCGGGGTCAGGCCGAATCCTTCGTGGCGGGCGGGGGCGACGAACAGGTCAAGCGCGCGGTAGGTTTCGACGATTTCTTCCCAGGGACGCTCACCCAGAAAATGAACACGGTCGCCAAGACCTGCGTCTTGCAACTTTTGTTCTTGTTCGGTCTGAAATGCTTCGAATTCTTTGGTGGCGCGGCCGGTGAAGATCACATGGGCGTCCGCATGATTGGGCAGAACCTTTAGCGCGGCCTCAACCAACAGATCGACCCCTTTCTGAGGGCGGATGCGGCCAAAACATCCGATCAGCACACCCTCGGGCAGGCCCAGCTTCTGACGCAGGGCTTGCTTGTCCTCAGACGGGTGGAACAGCTCGGTATTCACACCATGCATTATGACCGTTGCGGGATGTTCAAGAAACGAGGCCGCCTGAGGCGTCGTCGCAATCAGCGCGTCCATTTTACGGATCAGCCGTTTTGTGAACCCGGAATGATCCCGCTGCGCGGCGGAGGTGAACAGCAGTTTGTAGTTGCGCCGGAACACCGTGCGCAGGAACAGGCCCATCAGCATCTCAGTATTTCGACGCGCGTGCCAGACCCGTTTGCGATTGGGCAGCAACAACAGTTTCCAGAGTCTGATATGGGGTAATTCATCCGGCAGGCCGGGGCCAGTGGCGCGTATACCGATCATTTTGTCCTGGATCGGCAACAGCCGGATCACCGTGGTTGTCACGCCCGACAGGGAATGTTTCAGATTGGGCGCAATCACCTCAATGTCCTGCACGGGCGGCCTCCGGTCCCTTAGTCCACGCTGTCCCGACTGAATAGATAGATCACGCAGCCAATAGCAAGAGTGACAGCGAAAAACGCAAAAATTGCTGAATATGGTGCCGTTGGGCTGATTTCGATGCTGGCCGCGTGGATGCGTCCGGTGGCAAATTGCGCCAGTCCGACCCCGCCAATGCCAAACAGGTTCAGCAAAGTGACGCCGCGCCCGACCAGATGCGCCGGGATAAAAGCCCGCCCATGGGCCATGATGACCGGAAAGCTGGCGCCCAGAAACCCAATGATCGCCAGAAGAAGAACCGATATCCAGACGCCGCCATCGATCCACAAGCATAGCAATCCCAAAGCCGCCGCTCCCAGCGCGTTACCGCCAAAGATCACCCATTTGCGCGTGTTCAGGATGCGATCCAAAGGCCCATAGGCAAAGGTTCCCGCAATCATAGCGGCGCCCATGATCAGTGTTGCCTGCCCGATCTGTGTCGTGCTGAGGTCAAAGACATCGCGCAAGTAAGGCCCCGCCCAAAGTCCGCGCAGGGCTGCCGAGGGGGCATATGCCACCAGCATCAGCGGTAGGATCGTCCACAGGGCGGGTTCCTTCAGAAGGTCCAAAAGTGACCCCTTGTGCGCGGTCTCGACCCGCTTGGGATCATGCACCGTCAGCCAGATGCCAGTTGCGACAATCGCCGAGACAACCGCCAGCCCGGCCAGCGTGGTACGCCAGCCCATCAGCTCGACCGCGAGCGCCGTGGGGTAGGACGCCACCAAATTGCCGACTGAGCCCACGCCCAGCATCACAGCAGCCAGCGTGGCGAATTTCGCAGGTGGAAACTCTCGGGCAAAGATATAATAAGACGCCATCAGAACGGGTGAGCATCCGACCCCGATCAACGCCATAGCCAGTGCCACATGGAACGGAGTTGTTGCCATGGCGAACAGCGCCGCTCCGCCCCCGCCGCCGATCAGCAACAGCGCGGCAGTGCTGCGCCTTGGGCCGATCCGATCCAGCGCCCACCCCACCGGGATTTGCATTGCCGCAAAGATCAGAAACCAAAGGCCCGAGGCAAAGGCCAGATCTTCGGGCGATGCGCCGATATCGCTGCCCAGATCAGTGGTCAGTACGGCCAGAAAGGCGCGGAAAAACTGGCTGAGCACATAGGCCAGACACAATACCACCAACCCTGCCTGCATCTTCTGCCCCTTCGCCCGAATGCCTTGATGCGATGCTTGGCACGTCGATTGGGCCTGCACAAGCGCACCAGACATTTGATAGGGGCAGACATCCTCAACAATTGGGCTATCTTCTGATCAGTTTTAGCATTTTCAGAGAGCAACATGCCCCCTTCGGACCTTGAGTTTTATGATTCTGTTCCAATTTCGGACAACTTCCTGCGCCTCAGCGATCCCGCCCAGTTCACACCTCTGCCTGATACATGGTTTTTGGGGGTGGCAGATATCGTGGACTCGACCGGAGAAGTCGCGCGTGGGCGATACAAGACCGTCAACATGGTTGGGGCCGCGGTAATATCAGGCATGATTAATGCGCTGGGCGGGCGGGTATTCCCCTATGTCTTCGGCGGCGATGGTGCTGGATTTGTGGTGCCGGGGCAGGATGCAGAAACCGCAAGAGAAACGTTGGCGTCTCTACAAAATTGGGCCGAATCAGAATTCGCCATCACACTGCGCGCGGCGCTGGTTTCCGTAGTAGATATCCGCGCCGGGGGGCGCGATTTGCGGGTCGCCCGCTACGCTCCATCCAGCGGTGTTGACTATGCGATGTTTACGGGCGGTGGTTTGGCCTGGGCCGAAGCGCAGATGAAATCAGGGCACTTTATCATTCAACAGGCCGGACCTGACGCGCAACCCGATCTGACCGGTCTGTCCTGTCGCTGGTCCAATAGTCCGGCCCGTCATGGTCAGATCGTATCTTTGGTGATTCAACCAACATCTGAGGCGAGTGAGGCAGATTTCTCCGCTCTGGCCCAATCCGTTCTGTCAGCGGCCGAGGGGTTGGAGCGCGCCGGTCACCCGGTACCTTCAAAAGGTCCGCCGATGCGTTGGCCCCCGCCAGGCGTTGATATCGACGCCCATGTTTCACGCGCCGGGCGCAATCTGATTGTCCAGAAGATACGGCTTACAATTGGCAATATGTTGATTGGGTTGCTGTTCAAAACCGGGATACGCCTGGGGCAGTTCGAACCCAACCACTACAAAGAGATGGTCAGCCGAAACGCTGATTTCCGCAAGTTCGATGACGGGCTGAAAATGACGTTGGATTGTGATCCGGCCACCTTGGAGCAGATCACCCGAATGTTGGAACAGGCACAGGCGCAGGGCAAAATCCGATATGGCCTGCACGCCCAGCAAGAAGCTATGATGACCTGCTTTGTGCCCTCGGCCACGCGCGACGATCACGTACATTTCGTCGACGGAGCCTCGGGCGGTTACACTCAGGCCGCGGCGGCAATGCGGGCTTAAATCCCGCGTGCGATCTCGGTGATCACGTCATATGCCATCATGACGTCTTGTTCTGTGGTTTCGAATTGACCAGCCTGAAAACGGATCACCAGATCTCCATCCACGCGGGTCTGGGTCAGGTATATTCGGCCGTCATCGTTGATTGCATTCACGAGTCGCAGGTTGAGGTCATCCAAATCGACGGCGCCGTCCGGCTCATATCGGAAGGTCCATAGCGACCACATCGGTGGCGTGACGATCCGGAAATCTGGTTCGGCCGCCAGCCGATCATGCAGCGCGACCGACCAGTTGACGTGATTGCGCAGC
This sequence comes from Ruegeria halocynthiae, assembly GCF_900106805.1. GTDB lineage: Bacteria > Pseudomonadota > Alphaproteobacteria > Rhodobacterales > Rhodobacteraceae > Ruegeria > Ruegeria halocynthiae. The sequence goes on along the minus strand of NZ_FNNP01000005.1, from coordinate 62,646 downwards.
CGTTGGCGGAGCCCCTCTAGCCCATAGGTGCGGATGACAAACCACAGTTTCAGCGCACGGAAGCGGCGGCCCAGCGGCACTGACCATTCCGAGTAATTGATGATGCCATCCTTGCCGTGGGTCTTCAGATATTCGGGGCTGATTGCCAGTGTGCGGACCAGATCATCGGGGTCTTTCAGAAAATGCGCGCAACAGTCAAATTGGACGCCCAGCCACTTGTGCGGGTTGAAGACAATGCTGTCGGCCTGATCGATTCCGGGCCAGTAATGGCGATACTCGGGACAGATCATTGCCGACCCTGCCCATGCGGCATCGACATGGGTATAGAGCCCGTACTTCCGCGCAATCTCAAGGCAGCGATCTACCGGATCGGTTGCGCCGGTTCCAGTTCCTCCCACACACAGAATAACACCGGTTGGTTGATACCCAGAGTCTAAATCGACTTGAATCGCTGCTTCCAGTGATTCCGGGTTCATCCCGCGCCAGTCGCCTTGAACCGGAATGCGTATCAGATTGTCCTGTCCGATGCCGGCAACCCATATGGCGCGGTCGATCGATGTATGCACCTCGGACGAGCAGTATATGCGCAGTGGTTTATGACTGAACAAACCTTGGCTATTGCCCTGCCAGTTCATGGCTTTTTCACGCATGGTCAGCACCGCTGCCAGCGTCGCGGAGGAGGCCGAGTCTTGAATGACACCTGCGAACCCATCTGGCAGGTCCAGTGCGGTGCGCAGCCAGTCCATCATCCGCGTTTCCATCTCGGTCGCAGCGGGTGAGGTCTGCCACAACATGCATTGCGGCGCGATGGCGCTGGCCAGAAACTCGGCCAGCACCGATGGGGCCGAGGCATTCGAATTGAAATAGGCAAAGAACCGAGGGTGCTGCCAATGTGTGATGCCGGGCATCACGATCTGTTCGAAATCGCGAAAGATATCTTCGATCGCTTCACCTTGCTCGGGAGGATGAGCGGGCAGGGCGTTCAGAACATCACCGGGTTCGGTCCGGGCACGCACAGGCTTTTTGCCGACGCTCAGATGATAATCCTGCGTCCAATCCGCAATTTTCTTGCCCCAGTCGGAAAATTCGTCCCACTTCATCTCTGGCTCTCCATCATCAGTGCCATACCAGCAGGCCCCCGCCTTTGCCGGAGTCCATACAACACCTTCATCTACAGTTCTCAATGTATATATTAAACAAGTTAAGTAAATTGTAGTGTGATCGAAACGACTAAACCAACGATCTATTGCGAAACAACTGGAATTGCGTAAAAATTCCTTATGTCGAAGAATTTGCCACTGACGTCCCGTTCACTACCGATTGCGCTATTGCGCGCACGGGAGAGGGTGATGGGCCCGATCCGTGGCGTACTGGCCGATGCAGGCGTTACCGAACAGCAATGGCGTGTTCTGCGTGTTCTGCAGGAAGAGGGCCCGCAGGAACCGACTCAGATCGCTGTGCGCGCCTGTCTTCTGCTGCCCAGCCTGACGCGCATTCTGAAAAAGCTGGAAGACAAGAAGTTGATCGTTCGGAAGCCTGACACCAAAGACCGTCGCCGTCAGATTGTCGAGATCAACGAAGATGGGTTGCAGATTATCCATGCCAACTTGCCGGAAATGTTGCAGCTGGCGGAGCACACGCGCTCCCGGTTGGGGGCTGAGCGGCATGAGATGCTGCTGGATCTTCTGGGTGAGCTTCACGACTTGGAAGGCTAATTTCACCTACGTATCAGGCTCTAATAAAGGTCGTTTGTTGAGTCAAATAACCGAGCTGATCGCTGTCGGCGGCAAGCTTACTGGATCAGAAAGCAAAATCCGTTGCCCGCCCGGTCTTCGCGTCGTAGCCTGCGAAGTACTTTGAACAAACGGTTTGTTGGAGATGGATGGGCCCAAGCCGCCAAACCCGGCGCAATCTGAAGACGCTGGATCGCAGAACCTAAGCGCACTTGTTGGCGCGCGCGTGCGCCGAGCCCGGCAGATACGCGGCATCCCGCGCCGGGTGCTGTCGGAAAGCTCGGGCGTTTCGCCTCGCTATTTGGCTCAGCTTGAAGCGGGGGCAGGCAATATCTCGATCGGTGTTCTGCAGCGTATTGCACGGGCGTTGGACTATAAGGCCGAATGGCTGATCGGAGAAGACGATCCATGGGATTCGGACGCTTGGCAGATGCAGGAGCTATTCCGGAAGGCCAGCGATGACGTGAGAGAAAGCGTTATTCAGGTGTTACGCCCTCGACCTGACGACGACGCTCGGGCGCAACGTGTGTGCCTGATTGGCTTGCGAGGCGCGGGTAAGTCCACTCTGGGTGCCATGCTTGGTGCCTCGCTTGGGCTACCCTTTGTCGAGCTGACGGCTCGGATTGAGGAAATGGCCGGGATGCCATTGTCCGAAGTGATGGCCTTTTACGGGCAGGAGGGGTATCGCAATCTTGAAGCACAGGCGCTGGATCGAGTTATCACGGAGCATGATCGCATGGTATTGGCCGTTGCGGGCGGGATCGTTTCCGAACCCTCGACCTATACCACGCTGCTCAGCCGGTTTCATACCGTCTGGCTGCGGACTTCGCCGACCGAGCATATGGAAAGAGTGAGAGCCCAGGGCGATGAGCGTCCGATGGCTGGAAACCCCAGGGCGATGGAGCAACTCAAGTGCATTTTGGCCAGTCGCGAGGCGTTGTACGGACGGGCAAACGCACAGATGGACACATCGGGACGAACCCCGGAGGCGTCACTGAAAGACTTGCGGAATCTTGTGGATGAACATGGGTTTCTGACAAAATAATAGGCTCTATTTGGGGCTTTTTAGCCAATTATCCGCAAACGTGACCTTACCCAGGTCAGTAAATCTCCGAACCCGGTCAAGCTCGGCCTGCAGCCGCCGGGTCCGTGTATCTGACCAGCGGACCGAGCGTTCAGGCCACATTGCACGAATGTGCAATAAGTCGTGGTCACGCTGCGCCTTCATGTCGATGCGCCCGATCAGTCGATCCCCTTCCAACAACGGGAAGACATAATAGCCATAGATGCGCTTGGGTTCGGGGACAAACACCTCAATACGATAGTGGAACCCAAACAAACGCTCGGCCCGGTTCCGGTCGCGCAGCATCGGATCAAAGGGGCTGAGAATCCTGATCCGCCCTGGCGCATCGTGCAATGCCGCAGCTTGTTCGCAGGTGCCGGGCCGGGCAAAGACTTTACGCTCTCTCCCATCTGCGCATTCAAGGCCGATTTCTTCAATATCGCCGCGCGCCAGAGCCTGCCCACACCAGATCTTTGCTTCTGTCGCGCTGACCGTATCCCAAAATGCAGCGATCTCACCGGACGTGGCAATGCCCAGCCGATCAAACGCTGCATTGCACAGCCAATCGACAGTCGCCTCGGCATCGCACGTATCACCGGGGCAGAGATGCGCATCTAACACACGCTCGGTCAGATCATAGCGTTTCTGAAACCCATCGCGCCCTACAACCGTCAAGGCGCCGGACCGCCAGAGGTATTCCAGCGCGGTCTTGGACGGGTGCCAGTCCCACCAACCGCCCGAGCCTTTCTTTTCGTCCTTGCCCACGTCGGACGACCCGACCGGACCATGGTCACGGATATGTTGCAGAACCGTTTCAAATTTCTGCTCAAACCCGTCACGCCGCCAGTTCTTCCAGCGCGCTTTCAGCATATCGGCGTCGCGCAGGAACCTTAGGTGCCAGTGGCGATAGAATTCGATCGGAATGACGGCTGCATCATGAGTCCAATGCTCAAAAAGCGCCCGGTCGCGTTCATACAATTGCTTGAGATGGCGCGCGCGATAGCTGGGTCTGCGCGCATACAGGATCATGTCATGGGCGCGTGCGACCGTGTTGATGCTGTCAAGCTGGACAAAGCCCAGACGATGGATCAGCTGCAGCAGATCCTCACCTTTCGACCCTCCTGTGGGTTGCTCCAACAGCGCATGGCGATCCATGAACAGGGCGCGCGCGGCGCGATTGTCCAGCCGTTGCAATGCCATCCCGTTTTAGCGCCGTTTCAACGTGTCACCATAACTGATCTTGGGGGTCAGTGTGACGCGGGTTTCGACCTCCGCGTCCGGCTCGGCGAGTTTTGCGGCGATGATCTCGGCCGCGGTCCGGCCGATCTCGGTCCGGCAGGCATCCATTGTGGCCAGTTTACGCGGTAGACCTTGCAGCAGCTCAACGTTGTTGAATCCGGCCAATCCGATTTGACCGGGCACATCAATGCCCTGATCCAACAGATACAACAACCCGCCAGCGCCGATCATATCGTTGGAATAATACAGAAAATCCAAATCGGGTGAGCGGTCCAACATCGCCTGGGTCATCTCACGCCCCTTGGCCAGAGCCGAGCCGCCCGAATAAAACTCGCGGTCCTCAATCTCGACCCCATGCTTGCCCAGCACTTCGGTAAAGCCTTCGAACCGTTTCCGCGCGCGATGATCCAGCGGCATTTTGGTGCCCATAAAGCCGATATGCTCATATCCGGCCTTCAGGATCGCCTGCGCCATCTCTCGCCCGGCGCGACGGTGTGATATGCCGACCATCGCATCGACGGGCTTGCCATCGGTATCCATGATTTCGACCACTGGAATACCGGCTGAATCCAGCATAGTACGCGCCGCCTCGGTGTGTTCCAGCCCGGCGATGATCACGCCCGAAGGCCGCCACGAGAGCATCTCGTACAGAACCTTTTCTTCCTTCTCGGGCAGATAGTCAGTCACGCCAACCACGGGCTGCAATTCGGTATCCTCCAGCACCTGATTGATGCCTGTCAGAACCTCGGGAAAAACCATGTTCGACAGCGATGGAATGATCACCGCCACCAGGTTCACCCGGCTTGAGGCCAGCGCGCCGGCGATCTTGTTGGGCACATATCCCAGGTTTTTTGCAGCCGCCAGAACGCGGACGCGGGTGGCATCCGACACATCACCGCGATTGCGCAGCACCCGGCTTACGGTCATTTCCGACACTCCGGACGCTTCCGAGACATCACGAAGGGTAAGCGGACGTTTTGTTTCTGTTGTCACCGGAGTACCTGCATTGTTTGTTTGACCGATGGTAGCGTGAACAGGGCAATCTGTTCAACTGTTACGCAAAACTCATGACAACCCGAAAAAAGCCCGCTACAGAAAGCGGAACGCGGCCCCGTGGCTCAACTGGATAGAGCAGCCCCCTCCTAAGGGGCAGGTTGCAGGTTCGAATCCTGCCGGGGTCGCCAATTTTCCCAAACCCTTATTTTATTGACGATATATCAAGCGTGGTGTTACGGGTGTGGTAGAGTTACACCACGATTTTACACTACGAATGAGCAGACCATGAGTAATGATAGGAACCTTGAGCAGCCACGTGGACCCGGTACAGCGTGGCGGTTTCGCATGTCTACGCCCAAAGTTCTAAAGGGAACCACCGACCCCGAGACAGGCAAAACCTTTGGTCGAAACATCATCAGAAGCCTTGGAGGCGTTAAGCACAAAGCGACGGCACGTAAGTTGCGCGATGTGGAATTGAGCAAGGTTCGAGAGCTAGAACTGCAGGCGCTGGGCAGGAACCGTTACAGCCTTGCTGCTGCAGACCGATGGGCGGAGGCAATGGCGGACCCAGACCCAGAGGCTGCGATATTGGCGCGTGGTGTGTTCTATGATGAGGTCGGGAGAGCGCCCAGCGCAGTGCGAGATGCGTTTGGGAAACGGGGTATGGCCAAATCCAAACCACTGGCTGAGATGGTTGAGGCGTATATTGAAGCCAGAGCGCCGGGGAATGCTGCGGGCTACGAGCCACTACGCGGGTCTACAATCAATGATTTCAGGACGGCAGTTAGGTACTTAGTGGACTACTTAGGCCAGCCTATCGAAAACCACTATGTCGATGACGTTGGAGAAGTGGACGCAGAGACCTTCCGTGAGTTTCTCGGTGACCTTGTAAGTGAGCGGACCGCGCGACCACTTGCGGGCGCTACCATCCAGAAGTACATGACCCAACTCCGGACGTTCTGGAAGTGGTGTGTTTCAAGGAAGAAAACGACCCATAAGAAAGCGACGCCGTTCACGTTGGATGATAGTCTGACAAGGGAAGCAGCTACGCCGACACGCAAGCGGGCAATGTATGCTCCAGACCAGACCAGAGCCCTCTTTGCGGCGCGCTCAGAGCAAACACCAGTTGGCGCGATGGTTAGATTAGGATTGTTGCTGGGTGCGCGTATTTCTGAACTGGTGCGATTGAATGTTCAGGATGTGGACGAGGATAGAGGCGGGTTCAAAATTGTCGTCGGTAAGACAAACAATGCCACACGCTGGATACCAATTCCGACCGAACTGCAACCGATGGTAAGCCAACTTTGTGCGGACGCGGGGACCAATGGGCGCTTGTTGGGCGCGTTTAGCTTGGACAAACGGACAGGCAACAGTAAGCAAGCCAGTCAGGCATACAGTCGCCTCAGGGACGAGGTCATAGGCAAGCCCGAGGGTGACATATTGCTGGACTTTCATTCGCTGAGACACACATGGCGGACATTCGCACACAGGGCAGGTGTGTCGGACAGCGATGCGGAACAGCTAGGGGGTTGGGCTAAGGATGAGCGTAGGTCCAGCGAGATATATAATCACGGGCTGGGTCGCGATGAATTGCGGGAGGTACAGCGCCGGATTGTGGATAGGATGAAAAGCGACGGGTACCTTAAGGGGCTCTAGGATACACCGCCGAGCAGTCGCAGCGGTGGTGCTGGGTGTAGCATCTAACTTATTTCGCCAATTTCATCGCGACACGTAGTATCTCCCTTTTCGACAGAAAGCGTCGGACAACACTCTCACCGCCCCAAAAGACATCCAATTCAAATCGGTATGGAGGGTCCCTCTCGACAGGTGCGCCACCCCATGAAAGATGCAGACTGGTCTTCGTTACAATGTCGTGATTGACTTTATTGAACACGACACATGCTACCAGCGCCCAGAGCACCTTGTCAGGCATGTGGATGTGACCGTCCTCAAGGGAAATGGCCCAAACGCTCGACCCTTGGGTTTCGCTTTTTGTGAAAGTGAACTCTTCGCTTATTTCGTGCCCGTGCATCAATGAACACCGAAAGACATTGTATACCAAGTCCGCAAAGTCAGGCTTTGGTATTATTCGTCCATTGTCGGTCTTTAGTGTTATTTCAGGGAAAACCGTTTCTTCGAAGTTCATACCAGAACCGATGAAAGGCTCGATAACCCAGTAATTTTCCCGCACGAAGTCTTTGTACTCCGACGCACTCACTTTCGACTTCTTCAGGGTTTTTCGCACCGTTGCTTCGATTGCCGGACAGATGAATGACATGCCTTTTGCGATGTCGCCCTCAATTCCTGCGGCCATCGCTTCTACTACCCGCTGTCCAGTATCCATTCCATGCTTTCCTACTGTCTATCTGGACCCGAAGGGCTCTACAAAAACCATGAACGAAAGCCCCAAACGATAAAAGGCAAAATATTTCGGCAAAAAAATCTGAGTACCAGAGATTATACATAGTGCCGCGCAGACCCCCCGGTGGGGCCACCTCAGGACCAACTCTCTCCACCTACGGGAAATTCCCGTTAATGCAATAAAAACAATAGGTTGACTGTCCTTTGACGCTGAGCCAAGTTAAGCGCGCATCGCTCCTGATGCACATCATTTAATGAGGTATTGACCCATGATCATCTTTGACTTTCGCTTTGGCCCTTTTGACTTGCTCGTTGAGCGTGAGACCCGTTCAGTTCCTTTTAAGGTGACCCGTGAGGGACCCGGTGAGGTGTTCGTTGATGTTGGACGTTATGCCCTGACGTTCACCCACCACAGAAGGTGCCCAAAGGCATCCTGAACGCATGGGTCTCATTTGACCGGAGTGTAACAAGACGGGTGCCAACCCCTCAGATACTGTCTCATTTAAGTGGGGTTGACACTTAAAGCACACATTCTTACTTAACTCTATAAGGTTAACGATACACTCTCGGAGACAGGCACATGCTAATCGGATACGCGCGGACGTCGACAGCAGACCAGATCGCAGGCTTTGAAGCGCAGCAGCGCGAGCTTAAAGACCATGGTTGTGAGAAGGTGTTTGCTGAGCAGGTCAGTAGTGTGAAGCAGAGAGACCAACTAGAGACCGCCATAGACTTTGCCCGTGAAGGGGACATTCTGGTGGTCACTAAGCTGGACCGTCTGGCGCGCTCGGTCCCTGACCTCATCGATATTCGCAAGCGGCTTTCATGCAAGGGCGTTCAACTGCACATCATGAACATGCCCATGATGAACGACAGCGCCACCGCACAGATGCTTGAGACTATCCTCGGGGCTGTTGCTCAGTTTGAACGTGAGGTGATGCTTGAGAGGCAGCGTGAAGGGATTGCTAAGGCCAAGGCAGAAGGGAAATTCAAAGGACGCCCAGCCATGGACGAGACTAAGGCAGCGGCTATTCGTGAAGCGTTCCAGAAAGGCGAGAAGCCGACCCAGATCGCAAGGGACTTCGAGGTCAGCAGAGCCACGGTTTACAGACTGGCCAAAGAGACGGCTTGAGGTGCTGAAAGCAGTTCACCCCCATACATGCAGAAAGTAAGCGGCCAGTGAGCAACAGTCATCGCTCATACAAGCAGAAACCAATTCACCCCCACTTTAGCCGTACAGAACGCTCGCTACTAGGTCGGAGTTAACCTTAAGGCGTGCGCTAGATGCAGCCATAGGTTTGAAGCTAGAAGGTCTAACCAGAAGTATTGCTCAGTCAAATGCAAGAAGGCAGGCAGTAAGAACACAGCCAGAGGCGACCGTGCTTTAGAGAACAAGGGGCGGTCTAGGACGCATTACGAGCGTGCGAGAGACTTGGAGCAAATGGTCTATTCCGTCGCTCCTTCAGAGCGTCTTGGCGTCATGCGACACATCCTGTCTTACGTGCTTGTAGATGCTGGTCTCAGGAACATTCTGTGCGACCCTAAGTTGCTTCGTGAACAGCCCAGAAAGTCGGGGCGGAAGAACATTTCTCAAGCGGCCAGTAGATACACAGGTAAGTTCTATGGTCTCTCTATCCAGACGTACGTCCATAGGGTCACTGACGGTTTCGCCTATTTTGGGGTCCACGCATTTCTCAATGGTTTCGATGACAGGTCTAGGGGTGAAGTATTGGCCAGCACTGGATTTCACCTCGGATGCATTGCGCTCCAACAGACCCTCGTAAATCTCACCCTTCACATCTACGCCGATGTCTATCCACGGCCCTTCCCTGTCGATGAGGGACACCACACGGGTCATCTTGGCGGGGTGGCTGAGTTTTTGTTCTGGGACTTGCGGAAGATCGTGCCTATAAGGCCACTCTGCTTGGCAAGTTCTTCGAGCGTGTGCCGGTATTGAAGCTCACTAACTCATCACCGGACTTTCCCGCGAGGTGTGACCAGTTCCACTCCACGGGCACCGACGAGGGTTCCCCCAAAAGATCAACCCGTTCTTGGTCCATCTTAAGGAACAGGAGGTAAGTGATCTGCTCAACATAGTCGCCGTAGGAAACGCCCTGATCACGCAGCACGTGCGCGTAGTTCCAGACCTTGGAGACAAGCTGCTCGTTGTTCATCAGGGCGCCTCATTTCCTTTCGTTTGTTCCGCTTCGAAGACCTGCAGTAAGTCAAATGGAACAACGCCCTTCATGCGGAATGTATGCTGGCCCATGACTGTTTCGCTTACTTTGCCATCGGGCATGTCCAGATAATCTGGGGTAACACCACGTTCATCTTCGACACGGTCAAGAGGCATTTTGGGAAGTTTCAGCACGACCGGCGCATATGCTCGAACAGCTACTGAACTTGTCTGGCTTGCGAAAACCATAGTTGAAATTGGGCAGCGCGACGACATTGTAGCAAAGTTGGCAGCCTTAGATCTACTTAGATCGCCTTGATGCGTTGCGGGGTGGTCGTAGTTTCCCAACGCGTCAGCTTGGACCACTCTCATCTCCATCCAACGACAAACGCGCCCGTTCTGCATTATTTCTGACCTTCCATCCTTCCATCCTTCGCAGATTTGGCAATGGCGTTAGCGCTCCGTTTAAGGAGCTACCCGGCGCCACCCCTCCATCAATTGAGCAAAACCCCTTCCTCAACAGAGCATACGATGAGCCCCAACGCTCTCTTATCAATCAACTTAAACTGTCCCGTTGGCGCTGATATTAGAAAATTGAATCAAATATGACGATAAGCCGCCAACAATTGCGATCCAGTTTAAGAAGACTGATTGGCATCCAAATCTCTAGGCGATATAGGTGGCGCGGATGTAGGTCACTCGCTATGGAAACTGTTATGGAAGCTACTCGATATGATTGAAAACCAGAAGATTGCGGTTGTCGTGCCAGCCTACAATGAAGCTGGTCGCATTGAGGGAGTCATTGACTCAATGCCAACTGAAGTTGACATGGTTTATGTCGTTAATGATCAAAGCACTGACAATACTGCTGAGGTAGTTCAACAAAAATCCTCTTTGGATAGCCGTGTCGTACTGATTGACTTGGAGAAGAACTCCGGAGTGGGCGCAGCAATTGTACGGGGTTATCAAGAAGTCATAAAAAACGGTGAGGACATAGCGGTTGTGATGGCAGGTGACGGCCAAATGGACCCCATCGACTTTCCCGACATCATTCGTCCAATCGTGGATGACCGGGCAGATTATTCGAAGGGGAACCGCTTCCTCCGTGGTCGTGAGGAGTTATCCAAAATTCCAAGGCACCGCCTGTTTGGCAATCTGGTCTTATCTATTCTGACAAAAATCGTTTCTGGTTATTGGCACGTCAGCGACACCCAAGGCGGTTATACAGCGATAAATCGCCGGGCACTTTTAGCGGTCGATTGGGGTAAATGCTATCCGCGCTACGGTTGCCCAAATGACTATTTAGTTCGATTAAACACGGCAGATATGCGTGTTTGCGACGTGCCTATCACTGCTGTATACGGTTCCGAGTGGCAGTCTAAAATGAAATCACACAAGGTAATACTTCCCATCGTATTACTCTTGATTAGGTTGTTTTTTTTCCGTGTTTTAAATAAATATGCTTTTCGGCACGGTCACCCTATAGTTTTGTTTTATGCACTCGCGATTTTCGCGTCGATTTTGAGCCTATTTTTAATGGCTTATATTATTGTGAAGCTATTCGTTGTCGGAAGCATCTCGCAAACTGCATCGATATTTTTCGGAATGACGACAATTGTCAGCATTCAATTGTGGCTAAATAGCTTTGAAATGGACTATCGATATAATGACTGGCTCTACATACACCCTAAATCCTGATCAGTGCCCCTCATGCGTGAGCGGGAAATTGCAGGAGCGGATGCGGGTTGTTACGCCATATCTGGATCATCGTGAGTGCTATGATATCAAGATTTGCGATCAATGCGGTCATGGCGTTGCAATCGGCAGATCAGATCTTGAATATCTATCTCAGATCTATACCGATGGCTTTTTCGCCAGCGATCAACAGGCAATTGAAAGCGCAACATCGCCTATAAACCGCAATGCCAGGGAGCGGGCGGAAAATCTTTCACGAACTTGTAGTGGGCGGGTGCTCGACATCGGCGCAGGAAATGGTGCATTTCTTCGAGCTGCCCGGAAAAAAGGCTTCGCCATCGATGGTGTTGAATTTTCAACTGTTGCGGCAAGTAAAGCAAGGGATGCTGGTTTCACCATTTTTGAGGGCGATTTCGTCGCAACCGACTTTCAGGGTGCTTCCTATGACTTGATTACTCTTTGGGATGTTCTCGCAAGCTTGCATCAGCCTGCGGAGGTGTTGGAGAAATGCTTCACACTGCTTCAAGATGACGGTTCTCTGGTCATGACTTTACCCATGATTGACGCTAAAATTGCTCGATTAATGGGCGCTCGCTGGGCTCTAATGATTCCACCTGTAAATCTACATTTTTTCACTCGCCAGAGCATTCGACAATTGATCGAGCGTGCTGGCTTTGAGTTGCAAGACATACGTACAGAGAGCAAGAAGGTAAGCCTAAACTTCATCGCCATCAAAGCAGTACGGAGTTTTCGGTTACATTTCCTAGAACCAATCGTTACCAAACTGGTGCCCAATTGGAACGTCACACTTAACACCGGTGACATTGCGACGGTTACTCTTTGCAAGAAAAGGACCTAGAAGTCAGATGAAACTGATTGTGACCGGCGTTACCCGAACCGGAAACCTCGGGGGCACAGCCATGTTGTGTGCTGTGCAGGATGTGTTGTTGCCACACCTTACAAGATTTCAACTTGCATCCATTCTCCCAACCAAGGATGCCGCTGTAGCGCATACCGTCGATAAGGCAGAAATTGTTGCGGCGGATTATCGTACATTGATGCTAGTTGCTGCACCTTTCTGCTTGCTTTTTTGGCCGTTTCGTCGTTTCCGGCTGGTTAAAGAAATTGCAAAGCAAGTTCCAGTGCTAAAACACTTCTCCGATATTGATGCAGTGGCTGATCTGTCTGGGGTTGCCTTCATTGACGGGCGCGGATTCCCGCTTTTGGCCTACAATGTTGCAGTAACCTTGCCGGGCCTTTTCTTCGGCAAGCCTGTCCACAAACTTTCTCAGGCTATGGGGCCATTCAATAATCCCGTTAATCGTTTTGCTGCAAAATGGGTGCTCAGAAAGTGCACCAAAGTTATAGCTAGGGGTGAAATTTCGCTCGCACATCTGCACCAACTCGGCCTTCAGAAATGTGAGTACGTTCCAGATACCAGCTTCGCATTAGATGTCCAACCGGATTTGAAGCTCCGTGCAAGGCAAGAAATTGCCCGACATTTGCGCCGAGACAAAGGTGAAAGGATGGTGATGATTTCACCTAGCGCGGTGGTGCAAAAGTACTGCGAGAGCGTCGGCAAAGATCTGGTTGAAATTTTGAGCGAAGTGGTCAAAACCCTACATGACAGAGGCATTCATTGCACGCTTCTACCGCATTCTACTGACACTGGAATCGCTAAGAATGACGATTTAAAGATCGTAACTGCGATCAAAGATCACGTCGCAGCAAACCACAGTCTGAATATTGCGGTGCTAGATGCACAGGGCGATCCACGCTGGGCCCGCGCACTGGTTGCCCAAGCAGATGCATTTATTGCATGTCGGTTTCATTCCATGATTGCTGCCCTTTCCCAAGCCGTACCGGTCGTCATTGTTGGCTGGAGTCACAAGTACCAGGAAGCGGCAGCGCCCTTCAAAGCTGGGCAAATGAGCTTAGACTATTCTGAACTTTCGACCGATTCACTTTGTGAACACCTACTAGGTTTGTTGGACAGACAGGATGATCTCAAGCTAATGATGTCTGAAGTTGCGCAGGACTGCTATGATCGATCAGCAGTTAGCATTGCTTCCATATTGAAAGCTGAAAAACTATGACTGCTTCGTCCTCTACAATTGCTGTTAATGAACTGGATGAGGTTGTTTCATCCGGCCGCTGCATTGGCTGCGGCATGTGCTCTATTCCACTCTCCTTTGCTGAAGCGACTTCAAAAGTTGACCTTGTTTGGTCTAAGGATGAGGAAACCTGGGTCCCAACTATTGCAAGCTCAGACGCCGCCAGTCTAGAGCAGCGTGTTTGTCCGGGCGCCAAGGTCGATATGAAAGCGCTTTCGCAAGACGTCTTTGGAGAGCAGCCAGAAGATGGCTTCGTTGGTGTAACAAAATCCATCCAGGCTGGTTACGCAACAGACGAAACTGTGCGGAAATTTGCCGCGTCGGGAGGTGTAACCACAGCTCTTCTTCAGCATTGGTTGAACGAAGATATCATTGATTTTGCTTATTGCACAGCAGGACTTGATCCGCATAATGGCAAAGGTCAAATCGCTCGATATTCCGATGATCTGAGAAACTCTGCAGGCTCCCATTACCATCCGGTAAACTTTGGGGCGGCACTTGAAGAACTGGCGGAGAGCAACGAGCGATTTGCTTTTGTTGGCCTGCCCTGTGAAGTGTCCGCAATGCGAAGCGTGATGGCGTATCGTGACGACATTGCCCAGAGATGCGTAGCGATAATCGGATTGTTCTGTGGTGGAATAAACCGTTATTCTGGTATTGGTCACTACCTCTCCAATTTTGGCGTGGAGGCAGAAAATGTCGAGGAAATCGACTATCGGGATGGGGTATGGCCAGGCCAAATTGCCTTGAAGCAGAAAAACTCTTCCGAGATTCAGCGGATACCTCGGATTCGCGGCAATAGCCGCTGGAATATCCTGCGCTACATGGTCTCTTTTCAGGGCTACTGGATGTTGCCACGTTGCAGAATTTGTCCTGACCAAATATCGGACTTCGCCGATCTTGCTGTGGGTGATCCACATTTGACCCGCTTTAAGGAAAAGGAAAGCGCTGGTTATTCAGCCGTTATCGCCCGTACTGATACGGGCGAGCAGTTGCTGCAGAACGCTGTTGCGGACGGTATTATATGTAGCGAACAGCTAAGCCGGGATGAACTTGTAGCGTCCCAAGGTTATACGCTCGAAAATCGACGTCATGCAGACGTTACCAGAAATATGGCTCGCCGCCTCGGGATAGTGGCACCAGAGTTAAAGCTATATGATGATGTAAAGGGCGCTCGGTCTTGGCATCAGCATGTTTATGCTTTTGTGGACCTATACAAGATTAAAATTCGCAAATGGACGTTCTTGCGACCATTCTACGTACCAATTCAAATAGGGGAATACCTGTTTCTGACTTTTTCTCCGCGCCTCATCGCGTCCCGCACTAAAAAACTTTTGAAGAATAAGTGAAGGCGTCGTCAATGGCATTCCACCTATCTGACTACAAGAGACTCATTGACAAGCTCGCGACGATTCCGGGCAGAGACTGGCTCACCATCACTGGAGCTACCAAAAGCTTGCAAGCAAATGACGGCTTACTTTGTAATGCGAATGTTATGCGTCATGATGTGGATCGCAGTCCTGAAAACGCACTTCACATGGCGAGGCTGGAAGCGAACAACAATATCAAGGCGACCTATTACTTTCGCTGCAACAAGCGCGGACTTTTTCCGGAACGCTATGTTCTTGCGATTTCAGAGCTGAACCACGAAGTTGGTTACCACTATGAATGCCTTTCTCGCAGCAGAGGTGACCGAAAGGCAGCTCTTGAATCGTTCGCGGAAAATCTCGAAAGATTTCGCGGGATCGCTCCCTGCCAAAGCGTTGCGATGCACGGCGCACCTCTAAGCCCCTATCACAATCAAGATCTATTGGTAGGAACTAACCTAAGGGACTATAACCTCGTATCTGACGCAGTACTTAGTTTTGCAAAGACTGAACTTGTGTACTTGACCGACACCGGTGGCAGCTGGAGAGCACCTGAAGTCTTGAATTTGCGAGATCGTGTCGGTGTTGCGACAACGAAACCTGAAACGCCCGAAACGGTAAGTTTTGGACAATGGGTTGCGAAGAATAACCAATTGCTTATCGTCTCAACACATCCAGAACGGTGGGCATATAATACGCCTAACTTTCTGATCGCGGAAGGACGAGATCGCTTGACCAACGCAGCTAAACTGATCATTAACCGCCTTCGAAAAGCCTAGATCAAGCCTAGGACCATTTTCAAAGATCGGTTTACCCAAACAAGGAAAGTAGGGAACATTGAAGATTAACAATGCGCTCATTACGCGGTTCTGGGTGCTGCTTGTTATCGGTTTTGTAACCTACATTTTGATCAAAGAACCGGAGACGCTGCATCGATCAATCTCTCGACTTGAATGGTCTACTGCACTCCCTGCTATAGCTTTGATTGTCGTGGGCAAGATATTGATGGTAGCGCTAGTTCACTTCTCTCTGAAAGGCTATGGTGAAAACAGGTCTGCTCTGTTTTGCTGGCGCGCCTATTCACTTGCTGATATTGCCAAATATCTGCCGGGTGGCATTTGGGGCATTGCCGGACGCTTGGCCATCTATAAGCACAACAACATTGATCTACGCAAGGGAAGTAAAATACTCTTGTCGGAAACTTATATCCTCATACTACTATTTGGTTTGACCGGAGTTCTATCGCTAAGTTTGACCCTGCGCATCGACTGGGTTTTTCAGGCACTGCTTACTCTCGGTCTTATCGCCAGCATAGCAAGTCTCAAAATTTGCCTACCCAATGGTTGCTGGGCAAATCGTGTTGGCGCATTTTTGGTGGCGGCAGTTGGTTGTGTTTTCTTCGGACTAAGCTTTGCCATTATTGCATTGCCGGTAGCCTCAAATTGGCTTTGGTCCGCAGGTCAGTTCAATCTGGCGTTTGCGGTTGGGCAATTGGCTATTTTTGCGCCTTCCGGTATCGGAGTCCGGGAAATCGTTGTTGGCATGCTGCTACCTGAAAACTCTGATCTATCTGTCCGTCATATTGTCGAGATCACAGTAACTCATCGGTTTTTGTGGTTGATCGCCGATTTAGCTTTGGTTCTGCCCTTGTTAGTAATGCCGAAAGACCTTATCGGGAAAAACTGAGTGCAAATGCTGTCTATCATTACTGTTGCTTTCGCGCTCGTTGCTGCGCCGGTAGCATTTTGCCGCTGGTTAAACAACTCGAACAGCTGGCTTCTAGGATTTGCACTCCTTCCCGCTCTGTTTACCGCATATAGTCGAATACTCGTGCATGCGCCAATTCCCGCACCTCTGCTGCCTTGGATGGCGACGCTTCCAGTTATACTCATATCTGCTCTCGTTCTAGTGGTTGCCGTATTTCATGTTTCCTCAAATTGGCGCAAAATAAGGAATTCTGTAGCGCTTAAGTTCTCTCACATACTTCCGGTTACGCTGGGGCTACTGGCGGGCTATTTCGCTTTCGCGGCGTATGCACAATCCGTCCGTCTTCATATCGACAACGACATTTCGGTATATTTTCTTGAGGCCGCGAGAATTGCCCAATCACTAAGAGATGGATTAAGCCTTCAGGAGTATTTTAACCTGACCGGAACCAAACATCCCCATGACATTTCGTACAGCCTTTATCTTACTTGGGGATTCTTAACTTCGGCCACGCCCGGATTTGGCGACGACCAGGTGCCGCGCTTACTTATCGGGGTCAACCATTTAGCTGCGGTGGCGGGCATTCTTTATTTTGTGACCAGCCAATCCAAGCTTACGCCTCTTTGGTTTTTTTTGGCACTATCGCTTATCGTTTCTCATTCCGGTTGGGAGTATCAGCTAAGAGCTCTTAGCAGAGATAGCTATGTGGTCGCGCCGTTATTTGTAGCTTTTGGGCTGTTGCTACAATCGCAACCTATCAATTGCTCTTATATGTGCAAACAGTCAATTTCTAACACCATGGTTACACTGTTTGCGGTGCTCGGGAGCTTGCAAGGACACACACTTGGGGCAATCTATATGTGTGCTGCCTGGTCCGCGATTGGTTTGATATTGTTGTACAGGCACAAATGGGCCGTTTTTCGAATAGCCGAGCTTTGGGTGGCGAGTTGTCTGGTGTTCTATTTTGCGATTCAGAACTATTTGAAATACAGCCGTACGGAATCCGGCAATCTTGGCTTTGCTTATCCCTACTATGTCGATCCAGTTCTCAAAGGGAGGTTTGAGACGAACCGGTCCTTCATGAATGAGCCTAGTTTGTTCGAGTTGTCATATGTGACACTGATTCAAAGAGGTGTCGGTTATTGGGTTTATGCGATAGCCATCGCTGCATCGCTTCTAATCTGGTTTAGGTTCTGGAATAAGCGGAATTTGATCTCAATTGGAGATGGGCAGGCATGGCTATGCACCGCATTCATAATTTGTGTGATAATGTCAGCTATCTATCTCTTTCCGGTTCAGATGGACGGAATCACTCTAAGCGCGGCGGTAGTTGCCAATCTGCGCTACGGATTTCCCATTGCGTTGCTGGTGGTTTGTTTGGTCTTTTTCAGCCTCAAGCTGATCACTTTCTCCTTGAAGACGCTAAAAACACCCCTTTACCTGCAGCGTATTGTGCTTTTGATCACAGCTCTTTTTGTCGGCTCTTTGAACTTAGCTACAAACATCCGGCTGCAAAGCCAGATTAACGAGAGAGAAAGCGCCAGGGCCAAACTACAACACAGTCTATGCCTTCACTTAAAGGCTCGGGGCGCACGCAAGATCGCCATCGATAGGAATGGCGCGTTGTATCGCTGTCCTGTCGACAGTTTCTATCTGTTCTCGGAGCAGGGAAGCAAAATTCTGACTAGCGGCAGCGCCGATGAGTTCAATGCCTTGTTAGAGGCAGAGCGAGTTGATGTCATATTGTTGGAGCTAAGTACAAAGACTTGGTGGGAAGATGCGCAGCTATTTGGGCATCTTCAGAATGAGTGGTTTAAAAGTGGCTTCGGCAACTTAAAGATATTTGTACGCCCCTCCATGGTGAAACGAATGGGTCTTCCTGCTTTTGATGAAAATACAAAATTTGATGAAGGCGTTGAACGTCTAAACAAAGTTATTAATCCAAGCTGGGCTCAAGAATAACACTTAATCTTACGTTGACGCTTCTCTCCTCCATAGCTTCGGCTATCATGTTCGCCTTAACAGATGAACAATAAATGGTTCTTAAACGATACCTGATTTCACTACTGGATAAGATCGAAAAGGGAGAGCTGTCCCCAAAGGCAATGCTGTCGCGGACTTTCAATGCTACGTAAATTTGGGGAGACAGGACGAGATTTGGTTTCTTCATATCCAAGACGCATTTCTATGACCGGCATCGCGATCAGTTCAACGCCCGCCAAGGCAAGGTAATCGCCCGGTTGTTCAACGCTGGGCCGAATGGATTCAAAGGCGGATTGAGCGCCGAGAACCATATCTCGATCACGGGAACGTCCCGGGCCACGGCGACGCGGAATCTCCAGGATCTGGTCGAGAAGGGCGCTCTGAGCCGAACGGGTGAACTCCGATACACGCGATATTGGTTGAAGCTGGATCGGGACGGGTGGGGGGCTGAAGTACGGCACGAAGGGTGGTAAGGTCATTTAGCTTAGATAGATGGTATCATAACCCTTTGCTTCGCCATCCTCGAACTGACTAAAGTGTTTCGAGGAAAGTTTGAGTCGTTGGGATTCCCCTGAGGCCTGATTTGTGATTCACCCTGATTGGGAGGATCGGATTATGCCAGCACCGTTGCCAATGGAACTTCGAGAGCGATTTGCGCGCCTGATCGGTGAAGGGCTAACTGGGCGAGAGGCTTCGCGCCGATTACAGGTATCCGCTGCAACGGGTGGGCGGTGGGCACGGCAAATTCGGAGCAGTGGTTCCGCCCCCGTTGCGCTTATGGGGCGACCTCCGGGTACTGGCAAACTGGCCGCTCATGTTGGCTTTTTCCGCGAATTGGTGATGCAGGACCCAGACATCACGCTCTTTGAACTGCGCAACGCGTTTGCCGAAGCCGAAGGTGCCACCGTCCACCATTCAGCGATTGCAAGCCTTCTCAAGCGCCTCGGCTTTACGCACAAAAAAGGTCGTTGGTGGCCACCGAGCGACGACGTGCAAAGGTAAGACGGCAGCGCGATGATTGGGCGGCGCATCGTTCGCCTGCCATCGCCCGAATGCCTGACCGCGTTGTGTTTTTGGACGAAACGGCGGTCAAGACGAACCTCACCCGGCTGCGCGATTGGGCACCACAAGGCGAAAGGTTAACCATGGACGCCCCGTTCGGCAGTTGGGGCACGCAGACCCTGATCGCAGGGTTGACTTGTGACACCCTGATCGCACCATGGGTGATCAAGGGCGCGATGGATGGAGCCGCATTCGCGGCGTATGTCCGTGAAGTGCTGATCCCCGAGATCGCACCCTGCACGGCGGTCATCCTCGACAACCTGGCAACCCACCGCAACAAGGAGGCCGCACAAGCCCTCCGTGATCACGGTTGCTGGTTCCTCTACTTGCCCCCATATTCGCCCGATTTGAATCCTATCGAACAGGCCTTCTCAAAGCTCAAGGCGCATCTCAGGCGGATAGGAGCCCGTTCCTTTACGACAGTTTTCGCCGCAATCGGCGAAATCTGTGATCTCTATGAAACCGATGAGTGTTGGAACTACTTCAAGGCCGCCGGCTATGCCTCAAACTAATCTCGAAATGCTTTAGGCACAGTGACCTGCCCCCTGCATGTCCTTCATTCGTAACGAGAGTGAGCACGTGCAGCGATTGGTAGTTTTGAGGGCCGCGGGCGTAGCATCTTGACGGTTGGGTGAAGGTCCGGTTTGCACCGTTCTTTGCTTTCCTGGCTACATCTTCCAAGTTGTGAGGAACCCGAACCCAGTCAGGTGCATCTCTAACAAACACTTTCTTTGTTTAAATAAAAGAATCTGTTGCAAACATTTGGCTGTTGACGAGGTCGGATGCTGCGGGTGAATGACTTTCGGTATAATCAGTCGAAAGTCAGTTCATGATTTCCTTCAAAGGCGTGCAATATCGGAAGGATGTGATCCTGTTCGCGGTGTTTTTTCTACGTCCGATACGGTGTGTCATACCGGGATCTGGAAGAAATCATGTCAGAGCGCCGTGTTTCAGTGGACCACTCCACACTAAACCGATGGGTAACACGGTATTCTGGTGCAATCGCTGAGGCAGCACGTCGCCACAAAGGGTGACTTGCTTTGCGTGGAGGTTAAGGATTGGAACCAACTTAATAAGTCAGACCCGATGGCCTACGACCCGAAGATCAGGTCACGTTCATTCGAGACAGCGGAACACTTAGTAGGAAATTAGGCGTGGTGTATTTTTCACTACGCTGGATTTACACTACGCAAGACGTCGGTGTTTCTGCAATTTTACAATAACTTAATATAGGTTCGAGGCGGGATGCGTACGTTTCCTGCCGGGGTCGCCATTTTCTTTGTGTGTGACATGTGTAAATTATTATTATTAAATACTTTTTACCACTGACAAGTTCTGTTTAGTGAAGTTCTCTAAGCACTTTGCGTCACCGTTTTCTCCACAATGTGAGGTAAACAATAAGTGATGGTAGATCATGTTCTTGGTTTTGAGGGGGTAAACCCGAAAAAGAGTTTTTGGCGCTTCAAGAACGTTACATTGTGAAGGGGGTAACTCGTGAGGAGCTTCGCGCCGAAATGTACCGTCTTGATCAGGAGTAGCCGCGATTGGCGTTAGATGGAGAAGATTGTACCTCTCTTCCACATCTATCTTTTTTGAACCTGCTGGTTTGAATTCCACGTGACGGTGTATGCTGGGTCCAACTCTTTCAGAAATTCGGTGTCCCTGACCTAATCTTACAATCCTCAAGCTTTGAACGCCAAAAAGGATAACACTCATGTATCGATTGCGACTGTATTCCGTCCGTCACGCGCGTACATTTGAGTGGATATACAAACGGGTCGAGTCCGTGATGGTTTCACTTGATCCGTTTTTTCGATGGGTCGGGTATAATCGGGTTGAACGACCGGTTGCCTTGGTTGAACGGGGTGTCAAATCGCTGCTGTTCGACTGCAAGATGTGCGGCCAATGCGTGTTGTCATCAACGGGTATGTCCTGCCCGATGAATTGTCCGAAACAATTGCGCAACGGACCGTGTGGCGGTGTGAGGCCGGGCGAATTCTGCGAAGTGAAGCCAGAGATGAAATGTGTCTGGGCTCTTGCGTGGGATGGTGCAAGCCGGATGCGTGAGGGATCGGACCGGATCAAGGAAGTTCTGCCACCCGTAGAACACGGGTTATCAGGGTCATCTTCCTGGCTGCGTGTCAGCCGCGAGCTCGCTGCGCAGCGTCGTGAAGTGAAAGACAATGCGCGAACAACCTTGGCCGAAGCGTTCAGTGGGGCCCGGTCGATCGAACCGGCATCTGCGCCACTTGCCGAAGAGCCCGAAAAAGCCGTTGATCGGAGTTCCGGCACATGAGCACATTTGATACGACTCAGATTGCACCAACCGGTCATATCCCCACACCGGATGGGTGTGTGTCGCACAGCCGACTGGAACGCGTCCTGAAATCCGGTCGTTTCGCCGTGACCGCCGAACTGAACCCGCCCGACAGTGCGGACCCGGACGATGTGTTTCAGGCCGCCCAGCCGCTCGGCGAGGTTGCGGATGCCATCAACGCGACGGATGCGTCGGGTGCGAATTGCCATATGTCATCCATTGGCATCTGTGCGTTGCTGACCCGCGCGGGATATTCTCCGGTCTATCAGATCTCATGCCGCGATCGGAACAGGATCGCCATTCAGGGTGATGTGCTGGGCGCCGCCGCGCTTGGCGTCAGCAATGTGCTTTGCCTGACCGGAGATGGCGTCGGGGTCGGCGATCAGCCCGGGGCAAAGCCGGTGTTTGACTTTGACTCTCTCACGCTGCTCCGCACGATCCGGACCATGCGGGATGAGGGCAAGTTTCTGTCTGGGCGAAAAATTACGCGCCCGCCGCAGTTGTTCCTGGGCGCGGCCGAAAACCCCTGTATCCCACCATATGACTGGCGGCCGGATCGGCTGGCTAAAAAGATCGAGGCCGGAGCGGAATATATTCAGACGAACTATATCTACGATGTGCCTTTGTTTGAAAAATTCATGTCCCGGATCAGAGATCTGGGTCTGGACAAACGCGTTTACATCATCGCGGGTGTCGGACCTTTGGCCTCGGCCCGCGCGGCCCGATGGATGCGCAACAATGTACCCGGTATCCACATCCCGGAAGCGGTGATTGACCGAATGGAAAGGGCGCAGAATCCATCGGAAGAGGGAAAAAAGATCTGTATCGAACTGATCCAGCAGATGAGTGAAATCGCCGGCGTCTCGGGTGTGCACATCATGGCTTACCGCCGTGAGCATCTGGTGTCCGAGATCATTCTGGAATCGGGCGTATTGCGTGGACGGTCCGGGTCAGCATCCGGGAACTGAGTCGTTTATGAAAACCCATCCACCTGCTGGGCTGATTTGTGACCGTCCTTGGGTGAGGCTCTGCACCATACAAGGCGAAACCGGCGAGCAACGTGAAAGCCGTTTCAGCAACCCGCAATCAAAATCCGCCGACGCCAGTCAGGGCTTCGGCGAATTTTCGAACCTCAGGGTCTTCAGTTCTTCCCAAGCTCTTTGGCGTGCAGCCAGTCGGCGTGTTTCGGGGCTTTCTTGGTCTTTGACCAGTCTTCCAACATCAGCCACTTAACCTCGTCCATACGCGCCAGCATCGCCTCTTCCTCGGGATCAGGGCAGGCCAGTTCGATGCGATGCCCGCTCGGATCGAAGAAATAGATCGAGTGAAAGATCGAGTGATCCGTCACACCCAGAACCTCAACCCCGTTAGCTTCAAGATGCTCTTTAAACTTAATCAGGGTTTCCCGGTCCTTGACCTTGAAGGCGATATGCTGAACCCAAATCGGAGTGTTGGGATCGCGGCCCATTTCCGGCTTGGTGGGCAGTTCAAAAAAGGCCAGGACGTTGCCGTTCCCCGCATCCAGGAACAGGTGCATATAAGGATCGGGTTCGTGTGTCGAAGGCACGTGGTCTTCGGCAATCGCCAGAACGAAATCCATGTTCAGCATCTTGCCGTACCATTCGACCGTTTCCTTCGCATCCTTGCAGCGATAGGCGACGTGATGAATCTGTTCGATTTTCATGGGCTTACTCCCTTTTTTGAGATGCGGCGGCCAGCGCCTGGGACAGCACGTCCCGATCGCCGACATGGTTGGCCAGGATCAGCAACAGCCGGGTATTGTAGTCCTGGCTTTCATCGCTGTTCAGCCCGTCATGGGCCGACAGCAGTTCGGCGTAAAAATCATCGGGACGATCAATGTTGGGTTTGGTGTTGAGGAAGGCCATGTGAGTTACTCCTGACCGGTTGCGCGGCGAATTGCTGCGCGGAAATGGGTTTCGTCAAAGGACGGGCGGCGCGCTGCAACGTGCTGATCTGGTCGGATCAGATAAACAGCGCTGTCATTGTCGCCCAGATAGCGTTCTTTCAGTGCACCGGTCTTGTCATCCGACGCAGACAAGGCGACACGCTTCACCTGGACACCGCTTTCCTCCAGAGTGTCCGGTGCATCGGCATTGATGGTCAGCAACGTGAATTCATTGCCAAGCATGGGCAGCAGGAATGTATCACCCAGCGGCGCGTCCGGGCAGGGCGATCCGGGGCGTGTACGCGCAGGCCCGCCCAGCGCATCCGCCGAGTTCAACGGCGAGCCATCATATGTGCACGGCAGACTGAGACGACCGGAATTCACCAGCGGGCGGGCGAATTCATAGTCCTTGCTCAGCTGCAGAACTGCGTTGCGCAGAACTTTCGACACATCGGATTTTGGTGTGATGAAATCGGTGGAGCGTGTCGAGTTCAGGATATTTTCGTCAGCCCCATGAATCCGCTCCGTATTGTAGCTGTCCAGCAAGGTTTCCGGCGCCTGGCCCTTGATGACCATGCCAAGCTTCCAGCCCAGATTGTCGACGTCCTGCATACCCGAGTTGGCCCCGCGCGCACCGAACGGCGAAACCTGATGCGCCGCATCACCGGCAAAGATCACGCGGCCATGGCGAAACTGTTCCATGCGTTTGCACTGGAAGGTGTAGATTGAGGACCAGACCATATCGTACTGAACGCTATCGCCCAGGAAGGCATCCAGACGGCGGCGAATGTTTTCCTCTTTCATCTCTTCCTTGCGGTCCACATCCCACCCGATCTGGAAGTCCACGCGCCAGATGTCATCGGGTTGCTTGTGCAGAAGGGTCGAGGCCCCCGAGCCATGGGTTGGCTCAAACCAGAACCAGCGTTCGGTCGGAAAATCTGCCTTCATCCTGATGTCAGCGATCAGAAAGCTGTCCTGGAAGACCTTGCCGGTAAAGTCATAGCCCAGCATGTTGCGCAACGGCGACGATGCGCCGTCGCAACCAATCAACCAGTCGGCCTCAAGCTTATAGGGGCCTTCGGGTGTCATGATCTCAAGCACAATGTGGTCATCCTTGACCGTGACGCTATCGACCCGGTTGCCGCCACGAATCTCGATCGGTACGCCGTCTTTTTGAAGGTCGCGGACCCGTTCGATCATGAATTGTTCAAAATAGGGCTGCTGCAGGTTGATGAAGGCGGGGAACTCATGGCCTTCTTCGGGCAGCAGGTTGAACTCAAATACTTTCTCTTCCTTGTGGAACACCTTGCCGAGGTTCCACACAACGCCTTTGTCCAGCATCGGCTTGCCGCAGCCATAGCGGTCTGCGATTTCCAGGGCGCGTTTGGCAAAGCAGATGGCGCGGCTGCCCATGCCAACACCTTCGTGGTCGTCCAGAACCAGAACCGGAATGCCCTGTCGGCCAAGATCCAGCGCTGTTGCCACGCCGATCGGACCGCCCCCCAAAACAACCACCGGATGACGCACTGGCGTGTCCTGATCCTGATCCGCAGAGCGTTCATACGGATAGAGTTTGTATGCGAGTTGGTATCTTTCTTGCAGCATGTTGACCTCGTCCTGAATAGAGCTGTGTCTGGGGCAAGCGTTGGGGTGGCTCTGGAAATTCGCCAGAACGCTCGCTTAGGCATTGGTTGGTTCCGGTGAGGCGGTGCGCCGGGTATGGCGTCGCCTCACCGGGTTGCGTCAGCCCTGTAGCGCCTCCCACATTTCCAGGTCGCGCTGAGCAGTCCAGATCCTTGGGGTATCGATGCCGCGCGCTTCGTCATAGGCGCGGGCGACGTTGAATGGCAGGCAGTGTTCGTAGATCGCGTAGTCGGCGAATTTCGGATCGCAGGCTGCGCGCACGGCGTCCCATGCCTCTTTCAGGGAACCGTTGCGGGCTGCAACCTTGGCGGCGGGCTGGTAGGTGCTGTTCACGAAGTCACGGGTGCTTTCAATCGCCCTGTTCACAGCCTCTTTGCCGATCAAAGCATCGCCCCGGCCCGGCGCGATGGCGTCCACGTCATAGGCCTTGATGTTGTTCAGCGTCTGACCCCAGTCGTTGAAGTGACCATCGCCGCAATAACAGGCCGAATGGTCTTCAACGATGTCACCGGTGAACATGACGTTCTGGTCCGGGACATGGATCACCGCATCCCCAGCGGTATGGGCGCGACCGATCTGTTTGATGTCCACGCGGCGGTTGCCCAGGTAAACGGTCATGCTGTCCGAGAAGGTCGTGGTCGGCCAGGTCAGACCGGGGATGCTCTCATGGCCTTCGAACAAACGAGGAAAGCGCTGGAATTCACTGTCCCAGTCTTCCTGACCGCGTTCAACAACCATCGATCGCGCTTTGTCCGACATGATGATCTGCGGTGCGCCAAAGGCGCTGGCGCCCAGAACGCGCACGGCGTGATAGTGGGTCAGAACAACGTGGCTGATCGGTTTGTCAGTCACCGAGCGCACGCATTCGATCACCTTGTTGGCCAGACGCGGGGTGGCCTGTGCCTCGACGATCATCACACTGTCGTCACCAATGATAATGCCCGAGTTTGGGTCACCCTCGGCGGTAAAAGCATACAGACCCTCACCGATTTCGTCGAATGTGATTTTCTTTTCGGTCATGTCCCCTTGGGACGCGAATTTTTTTGCCATTTTCAAGTTTCCTTAGTGTTTAAAGGGGTTGTCCAATGCGGGCAGAACCGTGCCTACACAGTCGCCGAACCCAATTGTGTAACCGTCGCCGCGCGCCGCACCCTTGAGGGTCAAGGTGTCGCCGTCTTCGATGAAGGAACGGGTTTCTCCGGTATCCAGAATGAAGGGATCTTTCGCGCCCCAGCTAAGTTCCAGCAGTGAGCCGCGGTTTTCCTTTTGAGGTCCTGAGATCGTGCCCGACCCTAGCAGGTCGCCCACATTCATCGCACAGCCCGACGTGGTGTGATGCGCCAGCTGCTGCGCAGCCGAATAATACATCTCATTGTAGTTCGTGCGCGCGATGGTCGAGGCGTCTTTGCCCTCGGGCGCAAGCGTGACTTCGAGATCAATGTCATAAAGCATCGGGCCGCAGTCCTTAAGGTGATCCAGCAGCTCGAACTCACGCGCGGGGGTGTGGCAACGGAACGGTTCCAGCGCCGCCTTGGTCACGATCCACGGGCTGATCGAAGTCGCGGTGGCCTTGGCCTGAAACGGCCCGAGCGGCTGGTATTCCCAGGCCTGGATGTCACGGGCGGACCAATCGTTCAGAAGCACATAGCCAAATATGTTGTCGTCGGCTTCCTGCACGGTGATCGGGCCGTCTGACGATGTGCCGACAATGGCGCCCATCTCAAGCTCGATATCGAACCGGGCGCAGGGGGCAAAACGCGGCAGCGTGTCATTCGGGCCTTTCAGCTGACCCCAGGGGCGGCGCACATCGCTGCCGGACAGGATCACTGAAGAGGCACGGCCGTTATAACCAATCGGAATGTGCAGCCAATTGGGCGGCAGCGCGTTTTCCGGCCCGCGGAACATGGTGCCGACATTGAAAGCATGGTGCCGGCCTGCGTAGAAGTCGGTGTATTCGCTGACCACGATCGGCATGTGCATCTGGACGGAGCTCATTGGCACCAAATGGGGTTCAACCGCGGCTTGTTCGGTGGCACCTTCGACCAGCAGACCGGTAAGGCGTTCGCGCAGCGCATCCCATGCCTCGCTGCCGAGGTCCATGAAGTCGTTCCAGAACGGCAGGTCAAATACCGGGGCATCCGCCAGATCGATCAGGCCGACCTCTTCGGCGGCGGCCAGATCGAGGATCATGTCACCGATGGCCACACCACATCGGGGTTCCTCCTCGGCGACTGAAAAGACGCCATAGGGCAAGTTGTTCAGTGGAAACGGGTGGTTGGCGGTATTTGCGCTTTGCACCCATGATTTCTTAAGTTGGCTCATAAGCTGTTACTCTGCATCTTGTTGCGCCTCAGGCGTCGCATCCGCGAATGCGGGACGCATGAGGCAGGTTTATTCGATTTCGATCAGGCGCGGATAGCGAGACAGGTCCAAACCTCAGCGCCGCGCGGTGCAGTACTGAGGAACCATGCACACATCCGCCAACATCGGCTCATCCCCAATCGCCAATAGGTGTGCGGCCTCATTTCTTCTTCCCGGGCGTGCCGTCGAATTTCTTTTCAATGTCACTCCAGCAGTCGATGTAGTCGTCCTGTAGCGGCGCCTCATTGGCGGCGAATACCGTCAGGTGTTGCGGAAAGCGGGTTTCGAACATGAAGGACATGGTGTCTTCCAGCTTGTCGGGTCCCAGGTTTGAGTTCGATGCCTTTTCAAACGCTTCGCGATCCGGACCATGCGGCAGCATCATGTTGTGCAAACTCATGCCGCCCGGAGAAAAACCCTGCGGCTTGGCGTCATACTGGCCGTAGATGTTGCCCATCAGCTCGGACATGATGTTCTTGTGGTACCAGGGCGGACGGAAGGTATCTTCCATCACCATCCAGCGCTCGCGGAACAGAACAAAGTCGATATTGGCGGTGCCGGGCTGACCAGACGGAGCGGTCAGAACGGTAAAGATCGACGGATCGGGGTGGTCAAACAGGATCGAGCCGACCGGACAATAGGTGCGCAGGTCATATTTTACCGGTGCATAGTTGCCGTGCCATGCCACCACGTCCAACGGGCTGTGTCCGATCTTGGTGGTGTGGAACTGGCCACACCATTTGACGGTCACGGTCGAAGGCACCTCACGGTCTTCGAACGCCGCCACTGGCGCCTTGAAGTCGCGCGGGTTGGCCATGCAGTTCGCGCCGATCGGTCCACGACCCGGCAGTTCGAATTTCTGGCCGTAATTCTCGCAGACGAATCCACGTGCGGGGCCTTCAAGTACCTCGACGCGATAGACCAGACCACGCGGAATGATAGCGATTTCCTTGGGCTCAACGTCGATGATTCCCAGCTCAGTATAGAACCGCAGAATCCCTTCCTGCGGGACCACCAGCAATTCGGAATCGGCCGAAAAGAAATAGTCATCCTCCATCGATGTGTTCACCATATAGATATGACTGGCCATACCGACTTGTGTATTCACATCCCCGGCAGTGGTCATGGTGTGCATACCGGTGATCCAAGTAAGCGTTTCTTCGGTGTGAGGCATCGGACTCCAGCGGTACTGGCCCAGACTGATGACATCAGGGGCAACATTGGGCGCCGATTTCCAATGCGGAACATCGATTTTTTCGTAGCGGTGTGAGTGCTTTACCGACGGGCGGATGCGGTAGCACCATGTACGCTCGTTCTGATGCGCGGGAGCCGTGAAGGCGGTGCCCGAAAGCTGCTCACCATATAGCCCATAGTTACATTTCTGCGGGCTGTTCATGCCTTGAGGCAGGGCATCAGGCAGCGCTTCGGTCTCATAGTCGTTTCCGAAACCCGGCATGTAACCTTCGTGCGGACCCTTCAAGGACGGGGCAACCGTCATGCGTTCGGTTTTTGACATTTCATTCATTTCGCGCGTTCCTTTCGGGCAGATCCGATCGAATTTAAGCAGTTTGCTAATAGTTGATTTTGTAACCAACAAGCTTGACGGGCGCTGATCCTGAAAAAAGATGACTGAGATGTGCAATAAATCGCCGAACCGCTCTCGAGTGTGTTCTGGGCCAAAACCCAGGCTTTGCACATTGGCGGGACTCTTTATTTGCGAAAGTCATCAGTGCTGGACACTTGCACAATTCTGACGCGCCCCGCTTTACGCCAGATAGAGCGTATCCAAGGTATGTGGCGCGCAGAGCGACAAACGAATGCGCTCAAAAGTGACCATATCACTCCTTCCCCGACCAAGATTTGGTTTTTAGGTGTTAAACAAGAGAATAGGGCAAGAACCGTCTTGTTCTGTTGCTTTCCTGTGCGCCAGCTTAGCAACTTCAATACGGCCCTTCAGTTGTAGGGGAAATTATGGTTCGCCTCGTTAGTTCAGCTTTGGGTGGTGCCACTGAATTTCATGAGGGGTATGCCTGCGAAAACACCATAACTCGTTGGCTGTCTTCTGTTCGATGTATTGGGTCATGACCAGAATCGCTTCTGCCTCAAAGATGACTATAGACATAGCGTGATCTTTCCAGGCAAGAGATTCCCGCTAAGCGATTGATTTAATATATAGTATGGGGAATTCATTGGTGCCCAGGAGAGGACTCGAACCTCCACGTCCATACGGACACTAGCACCTGAAGCTAGCGCGTCTACCAATTCCGCCACCTGGGCAGGTGTCGTGGAGGGGCGTTTAAGCCGACTGGCACGGGGCGTCAACAGGAATCGGGGAGATTTTGAAAGTTTTTTGATGCCTTCCCCGGCTTTGTAACTGCATGCTGGAAATTCACGGATGCGCGGCGTTATTGCGCCTTGTTCGCCGGGCGCTTGGGCGATAAATCAGATGAGAACCATCAGCAGGAGCGCCATCATGTCCAAACTGGTCACGATTTACGGTGGATCGGGCTTTGTCGGCCGTTATATCGCGCGGCGGATGGCTGCCGAAGGCTGGCGTGTACGCGTCGCCGTGCGGCGGCCAAACGAGGCGATGTTTGTCCGGCCATATGGCGTCGTCGGGCAGGTTGAACCCATCCTGTGCAATATTCGTGACGATGCGTCGGTCGCGGCGGTAATGCATGGGGCCGATGCCGTAGTGAATTGCGTGGGCGTACTGAATGAGCTGGGCAAGAACGCATTTGACGCGGTTCAGGCCGATGGCGCCGAACGGATTGCGCGGCTGGCGGCGGCGCACGGTGTTGACCGCATGGTCCACATCTCGGCCATCGGTGCGGACTTGGAGGCAGACAGTGAATACGCACGTACCAAAGCGCAGGGCGAGGCAGGCGTATTACAGCATATGCCAAATGCGGTCATCTTGCGCCCTTCGATCATTTTCGGAACGGAAGACCAGTTTTTCAACCGCTTTGCCGGTATGACTCGGATAAGCCCGTTCCTGCCGCTCGTCGGTGCGGATACGAAGTTTCAACCGGTCTTTGTCGATGATGTAGCGCATGCGGCCGTAAAGGGCGTTCTGGGTGCGGCGCCGTCAGGTGTCTATGAACTTGGTGGGCCCGAGACCAAGAGTTTCCGGTCCCTGATGCAGCAAATGCTGGACGTGATCCATCGCCGTCGAATCATTATCGGAATGCCGTTTTGGGCTGCCAAGATCATGGCAGGTGTGCTGGATGTTGCAAAATTCGTCAGTTTCCAGTTGTTTCCGAACAATATCCTGACCCGCGACCAGCTCAAGAATCTGCGCCGCGACAATGTGGTGGAAAAAGACGCCAAGGGCTTTGCAGATCTGGGGATCGAGCCTGCGACGCTGGAATCGGTTCTGCCTGAATATTTGTGGAAATTCCGCCCCTCAGGGCAATATGACGACATTCAGAATTCGGCAAGTAATCTGCGGATCTGATCAGGTGTAGGCGATCAGCAGCAGGATCGCTCCGACAATGACTCGATAGATCACGTAAGGCGTGAAACTGACACTACGCAACAGTCGCATCATCAGGTTCAGCGCCAACAGCGCCGAAACAAAAGCGAATGCTGCGGCAATGGCGCCGTCTTTCGCCAGTTGCGCGTCCGCGTCGCGGATGACGTCAATCGAAAGCAGGACACCCGAGGCCAGAATCGTCGGGATGGACATCAGCATCGCAATCCGGGCACCGTCTTCCCTTGTATAGCCAAGCTTTCGGGCGCCCGTGATTGTGATGCCGGATCGGGAGGTTCCCGGGATCAATGCCAGCATCTGCCACAATCCCATGATCATCGCATCGCGCAGGCACCAATCGGAGACCTGTTTGGTTTGCGGTCCGGTCTGATCAATCCAATACAGCAACAGGCCAAAGCCCAGCATCGCCCAGCCAATTACCGCAACCGAGCGTAAAGATTGGTCGAGCCCGGTCAGGTACAGGATTGCGCCGACAATCACTGTTGGAATGGTTGCGATTATCAAGCCCAGCGCCAGACGCGCCTGTGGGGTATCGATTCGGCCGCGTATCACATGTGGCACCCCTGACAGCGCCTGCTTCACATCGGACTGGAAATACAGAACAACCGCGCCAAGGGTTCCCACATGCACCGCAACATCGATTGCCAGCCCTTGATCGTTTGCACCGGTCAGGCCGGGTAGCAGGATGAGGTGACCCGAGGACGAGACGGGCAAAAACTCGGTTATGCCTTGCACAATCGCCACAAGAATCAAGTGAATAAGGCTCATCTGCTCTGCCAGTGTTATGGTCGTTTTATTATTATCAATGGGTATAAGCGCGTCGCAGGAAAGGGAAGTGCGCAGATAGGTCCGAATCGGAACTAAATATCAGAAGAAATTCGCCAATAACCTCTCAGGCAGCCAATTTATTCTAAAATAGGTCAGCGTAGTTGACTTTTCATCCTGCATGACATCTCTTAAAGAGACCCGAGCAAGCCAATTCATGGAGTCTGACCCGTGGCCAAGCAACCGATGCTGAAATTTGTACAGATCGATCGCGTCATGCCTGATAAGCGTGCCGCACATGACCGCAAAGAAGACTTTGATGAAATCTATGCTGAGTTCGCAGCTGAAAAAGCAGCCGAGCAGGCAAGCCGCTGTAGTCAGTGCGGCGTACCGTATTGCCAGTCGCATTGTCCTTTGCACAACAATATTCCCGATTGGTTGCACCTGACCGCAACCGGACGGCTGGAAGAGGCCTACGAGACCAGCCAGGCGACCAATACCTTCCCTGAAATTTGTGGCCGGATTTGCCCGCAGGATCGTCTGTGCGAAGGCAACTGCGTGATTGAACAATCGGGCCACGGGACGGTGACCATCGGCACGATCGAGAAGTACATCACCGATACTGCTTGGGACAAAGGCTGGGTAAAGCCGCCAGCGCCCGCATCAGAGCGCAGCGAAAGCGTTGGTATCATTGGCGGAGGTCCGGGTGGTCTGGCTGCTGCCGACATGATGCGGCAGGCCGGTATTCAGGTCACGGTTTATGACCGCCACGATCGCGCCGGTGGTTTGCTGATGTATGGCATTCCGGGCTTCAAGCTGGAAAAGGACATCGTGCAGCGCCGCAACGACCTGCTGGCTGATGGTGGCGTTGAATTTGTGCTGAATTGTGATGTGGACGCCGCAAAGTTCGATGAAATTCGCGCCAAGCATGATGCCGTGATCATTGCGACAGGGGTCTACAAGTCGCGTGATCTGTTGATGCCGGGCAGCGGACTGGACGGTATCGAAAAGGCGATCGACTTCCTGACTGCCTCGAACCGCAAGAGCTTTGGGGATGTTGTTGAGGATTTTGACAATGGCCGCCTCAATGCCGCCGGCAAGAAGGTGGTGGTGATTGGCGGTGGTGATACGGCGATGGACTGCGTGCGCACCTCAATCCGTCAGGGGGCAACCTCGGTCAAATGCCTGTACCGCCGCGACCGGGCAAACATGCCGGGTTCGCAGCGCGAAACCCAGAACGCCGAGGAAGAGGGCGTTATTTTCGAATGGCTCAGCGCGCCCAAAGGGTTCACCGGTGCTGACAAAGTATCCGGAGTTATGGTGCAGAAGATGCGCCTAGGGCCGCCCGATGCCACAGGCCGCCAGGCACCCGAGGTGATCGAAGACGCAGATTACGTGGAAGAGGCCGATCTGGTGATCAAGGCACTGGGCTTTGAGCCTGAAGATCTGCCCACACTGTTCGGCCAGTCCGACCTGCCGGTGACCCGCTGGGGCACCGTCAAGGCCGCCTTTGAGACCGGTGAGACTGAAATGGATGGCGTTTATGCAATCGGGGACATCGTGCGCGGTGCGTCATTGGTCGTGTGGGCGATCCGGGACGGGCGTGATTGTGCCGATGCCATCATCACTCGTTTCAACGCCAAGGCTGCGGTTGCAGCCGAATAACAGGCCACCCAGCAACAGGAGGTTCAGGATGCCCGAATTGCAAGGTCAATGCATGTGTGGTGCGGTTACGATAACCGCTACTCCGGCACAGGATGCGCTGGGCGCATGTCATTGTGATCAATGCCGCCGCTGGACCAGTTCGATGTTGGTGACATTTCAGGCCGAGCCCGGATATGCCGCACTGGGGCCGGTGAAAATCTTCACCTCATCCGACTGGGCCGAACGCGCTTTCTGTGCCGATTGCGGCTCGGCTCTGTGGTATCGCATCACGCTGCCGGGCGAGATGCACGGCCAGACACAGATGGCGGCGGGCCTGTTTGAAGACACAGGTCACGCTCTGAAACTTGAACTCTATATCGACAAGAAGCCTGAGGGCTATGCGTTCGCAGGCGAGCGTAGGCAGATGACCAAGGCACAAGTCGAAGCAATGTACGCCTTGCCCGAAGAAGGAGAAAACCAATGACCAAATATAACGCCGATTGGGTGAGGGCCGAGGAAACCAAACGTCAGTGGATGGCTGAAAACGGTCTCTATTCAGAGGACGAAGAGCATTCTTCCTGCGGCGTGGGGTTGGTTGTTTCTGTCGATGGTAAGAAAAGCCGCAAAGTCGTGGACGCGGGGATTGATGCGCTTAAGGCGATCTGGCACCGCGGCGCTGTGGATGCCGATGGCAAGACCGGTGATGGTGCGGGCATACACGTCCAGATTCCGGTGCCATTTTTCTATGACCAGATACGCCGCACCGGGCACGAGCCCAATATGGGCGAGCTGATTGCGGTTGGTCAGGTGTTCCTGCCCCGTACCGATTTCGGCGCACAGGAAAGTTGCCGGACCATCGTGGAAACCGAAGTCCTGCGCATGGGCTACTATATCTATGGCTGGCGCCATGTTCCCGTGGATGTGACATGTCTGGGCGACAAAGCAAACGCGACCCGGCCCGAGATCGAGCAAATCTTGATTTCGAACTCTAAGGGTGTGGATGAGGAAACCTTCGAGCGCGAGCTTTACGTCATCCGTCGTCGCATTGAAAAAGCCGCCGCTGCTGCCGGGATCTCGGGGTTGTATCTGGCGTCGCTGTCCTGCCGCTCGATCATCTACAAGGGCATGATGCTGGCCGAGCAGGTGGCGGTGTTCTATCCCGACCTGATGGACGAAAGGTTCGAATCCGCCTTTGCGATCTATCACCAGAGGTATTCCACCAACACCTTCCCGCAATGGTGGCTGGCGCAGCCGTTCCGCATGTTGGCCCATAATGGTGAGATCAACACGCTGAAAGGTAACGTGAATTGGATGAAAAGCCATGAGATCCGCATGGCCAGTGGCACCTTTGGCGATTATGCCGAGGATATCAAACCGATCATCGCAGGCGGTTCGTCAGATTCTGCCGCATTAGACTCGGTATTTGAGGTTCTGGTGCGCGCGGGCCGGTCGGCGCCGATGGCAAAAACCATGCTGGTTCCGGAAAGCTGGTCCAAGCAGGCAGTCGAACTGCCGCAGGCGTGGCGCGACATGTATTCCTATTGCAACTCAGTGATGGAGCCGTGGGACGGTCCTGCCGCGCTGGCAATGACCGATGGTCGCTGGGTCTGTGCCGGTCTTGACCGCAACGGTTTGCGCCCGATGCGCTATGTCGTGACGGGCGATGGTCTGGTCATCGCGGGCTCTGAGGCCGGGATGGTTCCGATTGATGAGGCCAGCGTGACCGAAAAGGGCGCTCTGGGGCCTGGCCAGATGCTGGCAGTCGATATGAAAAAAGGCAAACTGTTCCGCGACAAGCAGATCAAGAACAAATTGGCGCGGGCGCTGCCCTTTGGTGAGTGGGTCGGCAAGATCAATGATCTGGACACAACGTTCGCGGGTGTGACCGAAGTGCCAAAATTCTCGGGTGAGGAACTGCGCAAGCGGCAGATTGCGGCGGGGTATTCGGTCGAAGATCTGGAACAGATCCTGGCGCCAATGGCGGAAGACGGAAAAGAGGCGCTGGCCTCAATGGGGGATGACACACCCTCGGCCGTTCTATCCACACAATACCGCCCGCTCAGCCATTTCTTCCGGCAGAACTTCAGTCAGGTGACCAACCCTCCGATCGACAGCTTGCGCGAATATCGTGTGATGTCTTTGAAAACCCGGTTCGGGAACCTCAAGAACGTTCTGGACGAGGATAGCAGTCAGACTGAAATTATCGTTATGGACAGCCCGTTTGTCGGCAATGCCCAGTGGGATATATTGGTCAACAGCTTCAATGCGCCTCAGGCCGAGATCGATTGTTGTTTTGAACCCGGTGTGGGCGCATTGGGGATCGCTTTGGCCCGTATCAGAGCCGAAGCAGAGGAGGCCGTACGCTCAGGGGCCGGGCATTTGGTCCTGTCCGACATGAACTCAGGTCAGGGTCGGGTGGCGATGCCGATGATCTTGGCAACCAGCGCAGTACATTCGCATCTGACGCGTCAGGGGCTACGTACCTTCTGCTCGCTGAATGTCCGTTCGGCTGAGTGTATGGATCCGCATTACTTTGCGGTTCTGATCGGGTGTGGTGCGACCGTTGTGAACGCCTATCTGGCCGAAGATTCGCTGGCGGACCGCATTGATCGCGGATTGCTGGACGGAACCCTGACCGAGAATGTCGCGCGCTATCGCGAAGCGATCGACCAAGGCTTGCTGAAGATCATGGCCAAGATGGGGATATCAGTGATCTCATCCTATCGTGGCGGGCTGAACTTTGAGGCTGTTGGCCTCAGCCGCGCCATGGTTGCTGAGTATTTCCCAGGTATGACCAGCCGGATTTCAGGCATCGGTGTCACCGGCATTCAGTCAAAGGCTGAAGAGATTCACGCCAAAGGTTGGGATAGTGGTCTGGACGTGCTGCCTATCGGTGGGTTTTACAAATCCCGTAGGTCGGGTGAGACCCACGCGTGGGAAGCGACCTCGATGCACATGATGCAAATGGCCTGTAACAGAGCCTCATACGAGCTGTGGAAGCAGTATTCGGCCAAGATGCAGTCGAACCCACCGATCCACCTTCGTGACCTGATGGACTTCAAGCCTCTGGGCAATCCGATCCCGATTGAAGAAGTCGAATCGATCACCTCGATCCGCAAACGGTTTGTGACCCCGGGCATGTCGCTTGGGGCGCTAAGCCCCGAAGCGCATAAAACACTGAACGTGGCGATGAACCGCATCGGCGCGAAATCCGACAGCGGCGAAGGCGGCGAAGACCCGGCGCATTTCGTGCCGGAACCCAATGGCGACAACCCATCGGCCAAGATCAAGCAGGTGGCCTCGGGGCGGTTCGGTGTGACTGCCGAGTATCTGAACCAGTGCGAAGAGCTTGAGATCAAAGTCGCACAGGGAGCGAAACCCGGTGAGGGTGGTCAGTTGCCGGGCATGAAGGTGACCGATCTGATCGCGCGTCTGCGGCACTCGACCAAAGGCGTGACGCTGATCTCGCCGCCGCCGCATCACGATATCTACTCGATCGAGGATCTGGCACAGCTGATCTATGACCTGAAACAGATCAACCCGCGCTGCAAGGTGACGGTGAAGCTGGTGGCGTCCTCGGGCGTGGGTACGATTGCTGCCGGTGTGGCCAAGGCCAAGGCGGACGTGATCCTGATTTCGGGCCATAATGGCGGTACGGGCGCTTCGCCCGCGACCAGCATCAAGTACGCCGGACTGCCGTGGGAGATGGGCCTGACCGAGGCGCATCAGGTTCTGGCAATGAACAACCTGAGGGATCGCGTGACCTTGCGCACCGATGGTGGACTGCGCACCGGTCGCGATATCGTCATGGCCGCGATGATGGGGGCCGAGGAATACGGCATCGGCACCGCCGCACTGATCGCGATGGGCTGTATCATGGTGCGTCAATGCCAGTCGAACACCTGCCCGGTTGGTGTCTGCACGCAGGACGAAGATTTGCGCGCCAAATTCACCGGCAGCGCCGACAAGGTGGTGAACCTGATCACCTTCTACGCGCAGGAAGTACGTGAGTTGCTGGCCAGCCTTGGTGCGCGTTCTGTGGATGAGATCATCGGTCGAGCGGACTTGCTGGCTCAAGTCAGTCGGGGTTCTGCGCATCTGGATGATCTGGACCTCAACCCGCTGCTGATTACCGTCGATGGTGCACATGACATCGTTTACAACCGCGACAAGGATCGCAATTCGGTGCCGGATACGCTGGATGCGGAAATCGTGCGCGATGCTGCAAGGTTCTTAAAGGATGGCGAGAAGATGCAGCTGTCTTATGCAATCCAGAACACGCATCGGACCGTGGGCACCCGGGTCTCGAGCCATATCGTGCAGAATTTCGGGATGCGGAACACCTTCCAGGATGACCATCTGCATGTGAAATTGCAGGGCTCTGCCGGTCAGTCGCTGGGGGCCTTTGCTGCTCCGGGGCTCAAGCTGGAAGTGTCGGGCGATGCCAATGACTATGTTGGCAAAGGTCTGTCAGGCGGGATGATCGTCGTGCGACCGCCGCAGGTCAGCCCGCTGAAGGCGGATGACAATACAATCATCGGCAACACCGTTCTGTACGGCGCCACCGATGGCCACCTGTTTGCCGCAGGCCGTGCCGGTGAACGGTTCGCCGTGCGCAACTCGGGTGCCAGCGTGGTTATCGAAGGCTGCGGATCGAACGGGTGTGAGTACATGACCGGCGGTGTCGCGGTGATTCTGGGTGATATTGGTGCCAACTTTGGTGCGGGCATGACCGGCGGCATGGCCTATCTGTATGACCCTGAAGGTAAGGCCGAGCAGTTGATGAATAAGGAAACACTGGTCACCTGTCCGGTGACGGTGGGCCATTGGGAAAGTCAACTGAAAGCTCTGATCCAGCGCCATGTCGAGGAGACCAACAGCCGCAAGGCGGTGGATATCCTGCAGCATTGGGATGTGGAAAAAGCCCATTTCCTGCAAATCTGCCCCAAGGAGATGCTGAACAAGCTCAGCCATCCGTTGACAACCGAAGCAGCGGCAGTGCCT
Organism: Ruegeria halocynthiae; assembly: GCF_900106805.1. Taxonomy (GTDB): domain Bacteria; phylum Pseudomonadota; class Alphaproteobacteria; order Rhodobacterales; family Rhodobacteraceae; genus Ruegeria; species Ruegeria halocynthiae. Next base: position 24,016 of record NZ_FNNP01000005.1, on the reverse strand, counting down.
GCCGAATAGGGTCTGAAACAAAGAAAATCGTCAGGCCGGCGTGTTGTTTCCAACACGCCGGCTTTTCTTTTGTCTGAGCTTATTGTTTCCTGTCCTTGCGCAATCCTGCCTCAAACGCCTAGTTTTGGTGATAGTTTGTTTGGGAAATTCAGGCATGATGCTGTCCCAGTGATGTGAGTGAAGTGGAGTTTTGATGTGCCCACGACCTATACAGACCAGTTCTATTCCTTCGACCCGGCTAATCCGCCGCCTTCGGGGACTTCGATAACCATTGATAGGTTTGATCTGGTTGATCAGGACGACAACGGTGAGATCGAGGATTTCGGCGGTGATACGGTTGATGGGCAAACAGTAGCGAGTTCATGGCCGGGAGATACGGTAACAATCAATGTTCCCGGCGTTGGCAATGTGACCTATGAGGGTATCACCTTCTATCTTTCCGATGGCGTCACCCGGGTGTTTACCCCGACCGACGGGCAGGTTCTGCAGGAAGGCACACTGGTATCAACGACATTTGTGAACACCCAAGGTCCGCTGGATGTCCCGGCTGACCTTGGTCCGCCTTGTTTTACGCCCGGTACGCTGATTGACACTCCGGACGGGCCGCGCCGGGTCGAGGATCTGACCCCCGGTGATCTTGTTACAACGGCGGATAGCGGCGCGAAACCGGTGATTTGGGTCGGCCGGACCACCGTAGCAGCAGAAGGGAAGCTTGCTCCGATCCGGTTCGAGGCCGGTGTGTTTGGACTTACGCAGCCTTTACTTGTTTCGCCGCAGCATCGAATGCTGATTGATGATTGGCGCGCGCCCTACCTGTTTGGCCATGAAGAAGTGTTGATTGCGGCGCATTGCCTTGTGAACGGAGAGTCAGTGACGCGCGTCGAGGGAGGAGAGGTTGAGTATATCCACCTCCTGTTCCGGCGGCATGAGATTGTGATCGCCAACGGTGCCAAAAGCGAAAGCTATTATCCGGGTCATGCGCTGACGCAGGCCGAGCATCGGACGCAGGCGGAAGTGCTCGCCCTGTTCCCCGAGCTGAAGGTGCGCGGTGCTGCTGCGGTTAGAACGGCGCGCCCGGTTGTTCGTCCGCGTGACGGCCAGATACTGGCGAAATAATCCGTTTCAAATGTGACCTGCTCATCGTATAGCAAGGCATGGCAAAGAAAGCAGCGCGCAAACCGCGCGGTAAGAAAAATAAGGCGACCAGATCGAAGAAATCAAAAAGTCTCATCGCCCGGATTCGGCGATGGGCGGTGCTTGGCATTCTTGGGGTTGCGGCGGCCTTTCTGGTGCTGGTCCTGCTTTACTCGATCGTGAACCCTCCGATCACGCATACGATTTGGTCTGAATGGCGGCGGATAGGGCGGGTCGAACGCGAATGGGTTCCGATCGAAGATATTGCACCCGTTATGGCGCGCTCGGCCGTTGCAGCCGAGGATGCCAATTTCTGCTTGCATTGGGGATTTGATGTCGAAGCTATTCGGGATGCGCTGGAAGATGGTGGGAACCGGGGGGCCTCGACCATCACTCAACAGGTGGTGAAGAACGTCTTTCTATGGCAGGGCCGCAGTTGGGTACGCAAGGCGCTTGAGACCACGATGACACCAGTTGTCGAAATCGTCTGGAGCAAGCAGCGCATTCTCGAGGTTTATCTGAACGTGGCTGAAACCGGATCGGGCGTTTTTGGTGTCGAGGCGGCTGCGCAGAAATTCTATGGGGTGAACGCGGCAAAGATGTCTCCGGTTCAGGCGGCGCGGCTTGCGGCGATTCTGCCTGCCCCGCGCAACCGGTCGGTTACTGATCCATCGGTTCGAACGCGTCGCCGAGCGGCCTCGATCCTGGACGGGGCGGCCACCATCCGCGCAGATGGACGCGCTGACTGTTTCGAGGATTGAAATCCAAGCCTCTCAGAGGCTAAAGCTGAAGAGTATTCTCTGGTTCGATTGGAAGTCCATGGCGCGTCTGTTTCACGTTCCCCTCTCACCCTACTGCCGCAAGGTTCGGCTGTCTCTGGCCGAAAAGAAGATCGAAGTTGAATTGGTCGAGGAACGATACTGGGAACAGGACCCGGATTTTCTGCGTCGCAACCCGGCCGGCAAGGTGCCTGTTTTGCGGCTGGATGGCCAGATCATGGCTGAAAGCGCGGCGATCTGCGAATACATTGAAGAAACCCGACCCGAGCCGTCCTTGATGCCAAGGAAACCAGAGGCGCGGTACGAAGTCAGGCGCCTCGTGGGATGGTTCGACGACAAGTTTCATCACGAGGTCTCGGCGAAACTGCTCTATGAGCGTGTGAACAAGAAGATGTCAGGTCAGGGATATCCCGACAGTAAGAACGTCAAGGAAGGCGCTCGGGCAATCAAGTATCATCTGGACTACATGGCCTGGCTGCTGGACCATCGGCGCTGGCTGGCCGGGGATCAGATGACCTTGGCGGATTTTGCGGCTGCAGCGCATCTGTCTGCGCTGGATTACATCTCGGATGTGGATTGGAACCGCAATCCGGCGGTGAAGGACTGGTATGCGAAGATCAAGTCCCGCCCAGCGTTTCGGTCGATTCTGGCAGATCAGGTTCCGGGATTCCGCCCCCCGCCGCATTACACCGATCTGGATTTTTGATAGGGTGCTGGTAAAGGGGGCTGTCTGCCCCCTCTTGGCCCGTTGGGCCAATTCACCCCCGAAGGTATTTATTGCCAGATGAAGAGCGGATCAGATCTGAAGGCGAAATTGGTCGAACAGGCCCTATCTGAGGGATTTGTTTCATGCCGGATTTGCCATCCGTGGGATGTGCCGCAAGTGCCTGCGCGGTTAGACGCGTTTCTGCAAGCCGGGTATCACGGGCAGATGGGATGGATGGCCGAGCGAAGCCATTGGCGAGGTGATCCGTCTGTGTTGTGGCCCGATGCACGTTCTGTGATCATGTTGGCCGAAAGCTATAAGCCTGAGCATAACCCGATAGAGATCTTGCAGCACCCGCAGTTGGGTGCGATTTCGGTTTATGCGCAGAACAAGGATTATCATGATCTGGTCAAGAAGCGCCTGAAGCGGTTGGCGCGGTGGTTGATTGCTGAAGGTGGTGGTGAGGTAAAGGTGTTTGTCGATACCGCGCCTGTTCCTGAAAAGGCGCTAGGACAGGCTGCGGGCTTGGGTTGGCAAGGCAAGCATACCAATCTGGTCAGCCAAGACTGGGGCAATTGGGCCTTTTTAGGGTCTGTTTTCACGACACTGGATTTGCCGGTTGACGGCGCAGAGGTAGATCATTGTGGATCGTGCCGGGCTTGTTTGACTGCGTGTCCAACGGACGCCTTCCCTGCGCCGTATCAGTTGGATGCGCGGCGCTGCATCTCGTATCTGACGATCGAGCACAATGGCCCGGTAGCTGAGGAATTGCGGTCGCTATTGGGGAACCGGATTTATGGCTGCGATGATTGTCTTGCAGCCTGTCCGTGGAACAAGTTTGCTGTCGCTGCCAGCGACCTTAGATATGCAGCGCGGGAGGAGTTGAAGGCGCCTGCGCTGGCAGAGCTGGCGATGTTGGATGACACCGCTTTCAGGGCAATGTTTTCGGGCTCACCGATCAAGCGGATCGGGCGGGATCGGTTTGTGCGGAACGTGCTTTATGCGATTGGGAACGCGGCAGAACTGGCGTTGCTGCCGGTGGTACAGGAATTGACGGGTGATCCCGACCCGACCGTGGCCGATGCCGCGCGCTGGGCGGCATCTCGGTTGTCGTAAACAGGCTGGACGCGCCGCAGGAAAACGCTACACCCGATTCTGGCGAACAGATGGAGGACCCGATGGCGCTGGCTTTGGGGGTGGATACGGGCGGAACATATACAGATGCGGTGCTGATCCGGGATGAGCGTGAGGTTGTCGCATCGGCCAAATCGCTGACCACACGTGCAGATTTGGCGATGGGTGTTGGTCGGGCGGTCTCTGCAGTGCTTGAGGCGGCTGAGGTCTCAGCCGATCAGATCGGTATGGCGTCATTGTCGACTACGCTGGCCACCAATGCGCTGGTCGAGGGGCAGGGTGGGCGCGTGGCGCTGATCTATGTCGGGTTTCGGGAAAGTGATCTGGAGAAACACGGCTTACGGGACGCTTTGAAAGGTGATCCCGCCTTGGTGCTGGCGGGGGGGCATAATCACGCCGGTGGTCAGGCATCCGATCTGGATATTGCGACGCTCGAAGCCTTTTTAGACTCACATACAGGAATTTCTGGCTATGCGGTCGCTGCACAGTTTGCCACCAGAAACCCGGCGCATGAGTTGGAAGTGGCCCGTGTGATTGCCGAGCGGACCGGGGTTCCGGTGACGTGTTCTCATCACCTTTCGGCCAAGCTGAATGGGCCAAAGCGCGCTGTGACGGCGGTGTTGAACGCACGGTTGATCGGGATGATCGACCGGTTGATCGGGCGGGCGCAGGATCAGTTGTATGCACAAGGCATAACCGCGCCGATGATGGTGGTGCGTGGAGATGGCGCGCTGATGAGTTCCGAGCAGGCGCGGGAACGACCGATTGAGACAATCCTCAGCGGGCCTGCGGCCTCGATCGTCGGGGCGCGCTGGTTGACCAGGGCTGAGAATGCGCTTGTATCGGACATTGGGGGCACAACTACCGATGTGGCGCTGATCCGGGATGGAAAACCGACGATTGATCCCGATGGTGCCCAGGTGGGCGGTTTCCGAACCATGGTCGAGGCGGTGGCGATGCGGACACACGGTCTGGGCGGCGACAGTCAGGTGCATGTCGTCACTGAAGGTCTGAGTGGTGGGGTCTACCTTGGACCGCGCCGGGTGCTACCGGTGTCGCTGATCGCGGCCGAGGCCCCGGACGTGGTACACGCCGCGTTGGATGCGCAGTTGCGGGCCACGACAGTGGGTGAGCATGACACCCGTTTTGCCCGTCGGGTGACGGGTATCCCTGCCGACGGCGTGGGGCCACGTGACACTGTGTTGTTGGAGCGGTTGGGGGACGGCGTTGTGCCTCTCGACAAGCTGCTTCAAACCCGGATGGAACATGGGGCGTTGAGCCGTCTGGTGGATCGCGGGATCGTGCAGGTCTCGGGTGTGACGCCCTCGGATGCCAGCCATGTTCTGGGACGGCTTGAGGATTGGGACAGCGCTGCCGCGCATAAGGCAATGGAACTGGTTGCGCGCAAGCGGGTTGGGTCGGGTGATCGGTTGGCACAATCGCCCGAGGCGCTGGCTCAGGTCATTGTCGATCAACTGACTGAACAGACCACTTTGTCCTTGTTAGAGACTGCTTTCTCCGAAGAGAGTGATGGGTTTGGGTTGCCTGTCAAAGATCTGGCGCGGCATGTTCTCACACAACGCGGGCTGGCAAAGCATCGCGGTCTAGTGGCACTGGATGCGGCGCTGAATGTGGATGTGGTGGGTCTGGGTGCCTCGGCCCCCAGCTATTATCCGGCCGTCGGAGAGCGGCTGCATTGCAACATGATTCTGCCGCAACACGCAGGGGTTGCCAATGCCATTGGCGCCGTTGTCGGGCGCTTGACGCTGCGGCGAACGGGTTCTGTTACCTCCCCGACCGAGGGTCGGTTTCGGGTGCATCTGGAAGAAGGGCCACAGGATTTCGCGGACTCAAACGCTGCCTTACAGCTGCTTGAAGATGTGTTGCGTGGCGAGGCTGAGCGAGCCGTGCGCGAAGCTGGTGCAGAAGATATCCGAGTAACCGTCGATCGTGACGTCCGCACCGCCAGAATTGAGGCGCAGGAAGTGTTTGTCGAGGCGTTGATCACGGTTGAGGCAAGTGGCAGACCTCGGGTGGCAGCGGGGTAGCCCCGAGGGGCTACCGGAACACTTACTCTGCCGCGCTGGATCGCTTTGGCAGCACCCAGTTCGGGCGCGGGAAGTGGCAGGTATATCCGTTGGGTATACGCTCCAGGTAATCCTGGTGTTCGGGCTCGGCTTCCCAGAAATCTCCGACGGGTTCGACCTCGGTTACCACTTTGCCGGGCCAGATACTGCTGGCATTCACATCCGCAATTGTGTCTTCGGCCACCTGTTTCTGGGCCGCGCTTACGTAGTAGATCGCCGAACGATAGCTCATCCCGCGGTCGTTACCCTGACGGTTCGGGGTGGTGGGGTCGTGGATCTGAAAGAAGAATTCCAGCAGATCGCGAAAGGTGATCCTGGCCGGGTCGAACCAGATCTCGATCCCCTCGGCATGGGTGCCGTGGTTGCGGTAGGTCGCGTTGGGCACGTCGCCACCGGTATACCCAACACGGGTGCTTGAAACCCCGGGCAGTTTGCGGATCAGGTCCTGCATACCCCAGAAACAGCCCCCGGCCAGAACGGCGCGTTCATCGGTCATCAGATATCCTCCACATGGATCAGATAGTCGCCATAACCTTCGGCTTCCATCTCGTCGCGATGGATGAACCGAAGTGAGGCGGAATTGATGCAATAGCGTAGCCCACCGTGCTCACGAGGGCCATCTGGGAAGACATGGCCAAGATGGCTGTCCCCATGTTTCGAACGCACCTCAGTTCGGATCATGCCCAGGGTGCGATCTTCGATCTCTTCCACATGTTCGTGGACAATGGGCTTGGTGAAGCTGGGCCAGCCGCAACCGGATTCGTATTTGTGGGTCGAAGCAAACAGCGGCTCACCCGAGACGATATCGACATAGATGCCCGGCTGTTTATTGTTCAGGTGCTTGCCGGTGCCCGGACGCTCGGTCCCGCTGCGTTGGGTGACGTGATATTCATCCGGTGACAGGGCGGCAATGGCCTCGGGTGTTTTGGAATAACGGGTCATGACACCTCCGATTCTTTGTGGTTTGATCCAATAGATGGGGTTCTGCGGGCGAAAGCAAAGGCTTGTAACGTCGGCTCGCGCAGACGTGCGGTAGCTCAGGCTGGTTTGGTTGCAGGCTGCCGCGACAATTGTACCGCCAGAATTCCCAACGTCGTGATCAGCACGCCCACCGCATCCAGTGGACCCAGTTTTTCGCCCAGCATAATGGCGGCTATGGTCACGCCGAATACCGGATTGAGAAAGTGAAAGGTTGCCGCGCGGATCGGGCCTATGCGGTCCAGCAGAAGGAACCAGATGAGTGTTGCCAGCAAGCCTGGGAACAAAGTGGTGTAGGCGAATGCAAGCATGAAGGGCAGAGTGGGGTGGATATAGATTGTCTCGAACATCGGAGCAGCAAGGAACAGCACCGCAGAACCGATCAGCATTTGCAGCCCGACCACCATCATGAAGTTCCCGCCCGAGGTTGCGCCGCGCACAGCAAGGGTGGCGAAGGTCAGTGCAAGAGCGCCGATCCCGCAGAGCAACACGCCAAACAGGTCGACACCGGCACTGATCCGGCTGCTCATGATCAAGGCCACACCGGCAAAACCCGCAAGCAGGCCGATGATACCCAGCGGGCGCAGTCGCTCATCCAGAAGCAGCCAGCCGGCCAAGGCAACCAGCAATGGCATGGTTGAGGCGACAATCGCTGCCAAAGAGGCCTCGACCGTCTGCATGGCATAGAAATTCAGACCCAAATAAAGGGCATTCTGGCAAATTCCGAATAGAATGGTGGCGCGCCATTGCGCGCGCGTCAGATGCCAGCTCTGCCCCATCACACGTGCGATGGCCACACCCAGAAGACCAGAGATCAAAAAACGCAGCGCCAGCGAAAACAAAGGTGATGCATCGGAGACGATGATTCGAGCCGAGGTGAAGGCCGATGACCAGATCAGGGCAAAGAAAAGCCCCATAACTATGGCACGCAGATCCAATACAGCCTCCTCGGGAAATCCGGGTGACTTTTCATGATTTTATCGACAGCTGCAAGCACCCAAAGTGTTAAACATCCGGTTCAACCGGGAATTGGATTCAATGGATGAGCAGAATAAGCAAAGCTTTTGCGAAAAAGCCTTGCTCATCCCTTGGTTACTGTCAGTCCCGATAATCAGGCAAAAAGGCTGAGATCGTCCATCGAGAACCAACCCGCGTTTTCAACATGGTCGTTGGTGATCTCACCGCCTGATGCGACGAACTCGAGATGGTCGATATCTCGCCAGTCAAATTCGTGGGTAACATGGTCGAAGGTCAGATCGACTTCTGCGGAATGGATCAGCACATCATCGTTATAGGCATTGATCGTGACCTGGTTGGCCCAGTTGGACTCTGGGATATGTGTAGTGTCCGCTTTCGAAGCGTTGGCCAAGGAAACGCTGTCAAAGTTGAACTCGTCGCCATCGCTTTTGGTAAAACCAACAGTAGCGCCCCAAGCGTTGAACGCCTCAAGGTCGGTATCCGGCGTCGAGCCACCATATTCGTTGGGTGCAAGTGCACCATCGATGTCTCTCTGCCCTTTGCTGACACTTGCGATGAACGTTCCATCCAGAACCTGATCACTGTCTTTGATGCGTGTGCCATCATCAAAATCGAGCACAAATTCCTCAAGCGCAACGGGCGGGGTCAATTCAGGGAAGTATTGGAAGAACGTTTCCGGAGTGTCTTCGACCGCTTCAAACAACGCGATCTCTTTCCCGCCTGCATCGGGATAGCTGACGACTTTCAAAACCCAAGATGTGCTGTCATCCCCATCCAATTGCATCGTCTGAGACCGATTTCCGTCCGAATAGAGCGTGACGTTTACGTCACCATTGTCTTTCTCAACACGGCGTTCAGAGATTTCCCCGTCCAGATATGTGGTCGTAATCGAATCCCACGATTTCGCGTTCTGCTCATCCGTTTGAGAAATGCTGACACGTTTTCCATCAGACCAGCTCTCGTGTTTCACGATGCCATTGTCGTATGTCGTTGTCTTTTCGGATGTCTTCCCGTTGTCGTCAAAGGTCGTGCTAATGGACTCCCACGATTTCGCGTCATTATCGTCTGTCTGGGTTATGCTGCTGCGTTGCCCGCCAGTCCATGTTTCCTGCTTGACGATCCCATTGTCATACGCGGTTGTCCGCCCGGTTCTGTTCCCGTTTATGTCGAAGAACGTATCAATCGTGTCCCAGGATTTGGTCTGAAGGAAATCTTGAATCGTCTTGAAGTGACCAGGAGCAAATGCCTCGACCGTCTGTGGAGCGTCATCGTAAGTTATCGTGCGCCCTATGATGTTGCCCGCCGCATCATAGTTCAGCACGATCTGGTTCCAGGGCTTTACTCCATCTCCAAAGAACCCATCCTGGATGAGCGTCTCACTCGGAACGCCGCTTTGGAATGTTTCTGTGATGCGGAGATTGTCGGGATAAACCGTGCCGCGTTCGGTCATTTTGCCGTCGGTATCATATTCGATGACCCGGTTATCAAAGCCCAACGCCTCTTCGGTTCCGGCATTAAATTCCCGGCGCAATATGCCGTCTTCGTAGGTCCCGAAGACCTCGTACCCCGCATCAAACATGGTCCGCGTTGCGACGATGACATCATCTTCGATAGTGTATTGAATGCTTGCCCAGTCAAACTGGTTTTCTGTATCAAATTCAGTAGTTTGATAACGCGTCATAAATCGAGGATCCTTCTTCAATATACTCACATTACGAGTGTATTGGAAATATGACACAACTATGACGAGAGTCCACGAACATGAGTGTAAAAAATGTCGCAGTGCTAAACGTCTAGAAAAGAAAAGGGCCGCCGGATGGCGACCCTTTCGATTTTAAGATCCGTGTTCGGTTATTAGCCGTTGACGCTATCTTTCAGCGCCTTTGCGATGGTCATCTTGACCACCTTGTCGGCCTCTTTCTTGAATTGCTCGCCGGTGGCGGGGTTGCGCACCATGCGCTCGGGGCGCTCGCGGCAGTAGATTTTGCCAACGCCGGGCAGGGTGACGGCGCCACCTGCCGAAACTTCGCGTGTGATCAGGCCAGTCATGGCCTCCAACGCGGCGTTTGCGGATTTCTTGTCAGTTCCCATTTCCTCAGCGAGAGCAGCCACCAGCTGAGTCTTTGTCATAGGCTTTGCCATTTCTTGGTCTCCTTAACGTGCCCGATCTATAGGGCCTCACCGCGTAACTGTAACGGGATATTGTGTCCGAACACAACGAATAGTAGCACCAAAAACCCCAAAAATAGGGGGAATTCGTTGCTTTTTTGCTTCAGAGAAAGGCGGTTTCGTCGAAAGAACGCAATTTCCGGCTGTGCAAACGCTCCAGCGGCATACCCCGAAGATGTTCCATCGCCCGGATTCCAATCGCCAGATGACGGCGGACCTGAGTGGTATAGAACGCCGAAGCCATGCCAGGAAGCTTTAATTCACCGTGTAAAGGTTTGTCTGAAACACAGAGCAATGTGCCGTAAGGAACACGGAATCTGTAGCCGTTTGCCGCAATCGTCGCGCTTTCCATATCCAGTGCAATCGCACGTGACTGGCTGAGCCGTTGCACCGGCCCGGACTGATCGCGCAGTTCCCAGTTGCGGTTGTCGACCGAGGCGACCGTGCCCGTACGCATGATCCGCTTCAACTCGAACCCTTCCAGTTCCGTCACCTCGGCCACGGCACGTTCCAGCGCCACCTGAACCTCGGCCAGGGGCGGGATCGGCACCCAAACCGGCAGGTCGTCATCAAGCACCTTATCCTCGCGCAGATAGGCATGGGCCAGAACGAAATCCCCCAGCGCTTGCGTGTTGCGCAGTCCGGCGCAGTGGCCGACCATCAACCAGGCGTGCGGGCGCAAAACGGCGATATGGTCGGTGGCCGTTTTGGCATTTGACGGCCCAACTCCGATATTGACCAGCGTGATCCCCGATCCATCCGCGCGTTTCAGGTGATAAGTCGGCATCTGCGGCAGCTTCAGGGGTTGCTCCAGCGCGGCGTCGGGATCTGTAATCTCGACATTTCCGGTCGAGACAAAGCTGGTATAGCCGCTGTCGGCATCGGCGAGCTGAGCCCGTGCGTAGTTCTCGAATTCCGAGACATAGAACTGATAGTTGGTGAACAGAACGTGGTTCTGGAAATGGCTTGGGTCCGTTGCGGTGTAATGCGACAGTCGCGCCAGTGAGTAATCCACGCGCTGGGCGGTGAACAAAGCAAGGGGCTCGGCATCGTTCTCAGGTTCGTAAACCCCGTTAACGATGTCGTCGTTGGTGGTATTCAGATCCGGCACATCAAACGCATCGCGCAGTGTAAATCCGGCGGCGCCCTGATGCGGAACAACCAGATCCGGGTTGTTGGCCACGGCAAAGTGCACCGGGATCGGCGTTTCCGAAGCACCGATGGTCACCGGTTGGTCGTGGTTCTTGATCAACAGCGCGATCTGCTGGGTCAGGTAGGATCGGAACAGATCGGGCCGCGTGACCGTAGTTGCATGGGTGCCCGGTTCGGACACATGGCCAAAGCTCAGCCGGCTGTCGACCTGCGCGTAAGAGGATGTCCTAATCCGAATTTCCGGGTAGAACGCGCGGTATCTTTCGGTGGGGGTGCCGTTCTTCAATGCGCTGGCAAAGTGGTTACACAGGAAACTCGTTGCCTGTTCATAGAGCGCTTCCAAACGTGCGACGGCCGCAAGCGGGTCGGTAAATTTCTCTGGTTTGGGAACGTCAGGAGTTCTGATTGTTGTCATGCAAGGGGTTCCAGAAGGTCGATTTTTTCGAATGTACGCACGTCCACCAGCCCCAGATCGGATATCCGCAACTCGGGGATCACGACCAATGCCAGCAGAGAATGCTGCATATATGCGTTGTTGAGCTGGCAGCCGCAGGCCTGCATGGCCGCGACCATCTGCTCGGCCTTGGCGGCGACTTCGGTGGCCGGGCTGTCCGACATTAGGCCAGCAATGGGCAGTTCCACCAGCGCCAGTTCTTCGCCCTCCCGGAAGATGGTGATGCCGCCACCCACCTCGGCCAGCCGGTTTGCGGCCATCGCCATCTGTGCGCGGTCGGTGCCCACCACGATCATGTGATGACTGTCATGCGCCACGGTTGAGGCGATCGCCATTCTACCCTGATATCCGAAGCCCGAGACAAAGGCGTTCGTCACACCGCCTGTGGCGCGGTGCCGTTCAACCAGCGCGATCTGGCAAACATCTCCTTCGCCTTCGACCAGCCCTTCGATGATCGGCAACTCGGACTTCAATGCCTGCGTCGGAGCCTGATTTTCGACCACGCCAATGACGTTCGCCCTGATACGATTTGCTCCGGCAGGGGCTGCGATCTCGAAATCAGTCGCGGTCAGTTCATGCCCCAGATGAACGGTATTCCGCGCTTTCGCGGGCCAGTTCAGGTGCGGGCAGTCGACCATTACTACCCCGTTTTCGGCCACGACCTGACCGCGCGCAATGACGGTTTCGATGGGCAGTTTGGTCAGGTCTGAACTCAGAACAATATCAGCGCGCCGCCCCGGGGTGATCGAGCCGATCTCGCGCTCAAGCCCAAAATGTGTCGCTGTATTGATCGTCGCCATTTGCAACGCAACCAGAGGGGCGCATCCACAAGCAATCGCATGGCGCACCACGCGGTTCATGTGCCCGTCATTGACCAGAGTTCCCGAATGGCAGTCATCCGTGCACAGAATGAAGTTCCTCGGGTCCAGCCCCTTTTCTGTGACAGCGGTGATCTGGCTTTCCACATCGTACCACGCCGACCCCAACCGCATCATCGACCGCATCCCCTGCCGCACCCGGGCAACGGAGTCGGCCTCGCAGGTGCCTTCGTGATCATCCGCTGGACCGCCCGCGACATATGCGGCGAATGCGGGCCCCAGATCAGGCGATGCGTAATGTCCGCCCACTGTTTTACCCGCCTGTTGAGTGGCGGCGATTTCTGCCAGCATTTTGGGGTCGCCATGAATTACGCCGGGAAAGTTCATCATCTCTCCTAACCCGATAATGCCGGGCCATGACATCGCCTCGGATACGTCTTCGGCAGTGATCTCGTAGCCTGTGGTCTCCAACCCCGGCGCCGAGGGTGCGCAGGATGGCATCTGGGTGAAGATATTCACCGGCTGCAAAAGTGCCTCATCATGCATCAGGCGCACGCCTTCCAAACCCATCACGTTGGCAATCTCATGCGGATCGGTGAACATTGATGTGGTGCCATGCGGAATGACAGCGCGGGCAAATTCGGCAGGTGTCAGCATTCCCGATTCGATATGCATATGCGCATCGCATAATCCGGGGATCATAAAGCGGCCTTGCGCCTCGATGATCTCTGTCTCGGGACCGACGCAGTGGGACGCATCAGTTCCCACAAAGGCCACACGTCCGGCAGCAATGGCAACATCGTGATCGGGTAAAGTTTCTCGGCTGTGTACATTTACCCAAGTGCCACCGCGGATCACCATATCGGCCGGGGCACGGCCTGCAGCCACAGCGATCAGTTGGGGGGCGGATTCGGGCCAGCTTGGGAAAGGGGTGTGTTCCATGGCCCAACTTTTCCCAATGCGCAGAAAGGTTCAACCCCTGTGTTCCGAGTATCAGGAAGCCGTCACCGGAAATCGCAGGCTGAAGCTTTGGAATAGTGGCCGCCATTACACCTGTCCGGCCTCAATAAATTGTGCACTGCAAGGGCTTGCCTTGTTGGGCAGGCGCGGATCAATCTGGCGACATGGATTATGATACGATAGACGCCGATGGTTTCGGCCGGAGCCTGCGCGGGATAGGGCTGAATCTTCTGGTTCGGGATGTAAAGGCTGAATGTGCCTTTTTAGAGACTGTTTTTGACATGTCCTGCTATCAGGTGACGGCAGATTTCGCGATTGTCACATATGCAGGGCAAGTGTTTCAGTTGCACGCGGATGGCACATACCATTCAAACCCGTTGCTGGGATTATTGCCGGAATCGCCGCTTCGGGGCGCAGGGGCCGAGATTCGCCTGTACGAGACGGATCCCGATGTTGCAGTCAGGCGGGCGATAAATGCTGGCGTAACCATACTGCAACCCCCCGGTGACAAACCACATGGCCTGCGTGAGGCATATATATTGTGCGAAAACGGATATGCTTGGGTGCCCAGCCGTCCACGCGAATCCGACTGATTTTGGCTGACTGCAGCGCGATAGCGCTGCCCGGCCCAACCAGAGGAGATGCCCTTTGGCGAAATGACCATGGGCGGGAGCTATTGAGCTCAAGTATTGGTTTCGGCTTCGATCTCTGCGCGCAGCCAATCGACAAATGCGACCGCACCGGGCGTTTCCTCTGCCTGGGGGGACAGCAGCAGGTAATAGGCCTCGGGCATGGCGGCGCGATAGTTGAATGGCGCGATCAGGCGACCTTCGTCAATCAGGCGCTTTGCAATCACGTCATGAGCCAGACACAACCCGCCCCCGGCCATCGCGACGGACAGGCTGACCAGATAGGTCGTCGAATAGGTAACCTGCGGTTTTTCCCAATTTAGACCCTGATCTGTGATCCAGTTTTGCCAATTCGATAGCAAATTCGAACAATCGAATAGGGGCTGCTGTTGCAGCGTCTCCAGGGTCACCTGGAAGCCGGGCGTGCAGACCGGATAGTAGTGATCCGTTCGCAATAACTCAGTGCGCACAGTATCGGCCGGGCGCAGAGAATACCGAACTTCGACGGCCGCACCCTCGGCCATTTCGCGAGGCTCCCATAGTTCGGTGAAGATGTTCAGATGCACATTCGGGTAAAGCTCACGAAACCGTGGCAAACGCGGCGCCAGCCAATTGACGGCAAAAGTGATGTTGCACTGCACCTGAACCGCGTTTTGCTGCGCACCCGTGACGGCCTGAGTGCCCCGGACCAGTGTCCGGAACGCCTCGCGCACGACTGGCAGATAGGTAATGCCCGCTTCGGTCAGTTCCAGCGCACGCGGACGACGCAGGAACAGAGGTTGGCCCAGATAGCCTTCCAGCGATTTAACCTGCTGGCTGACGGCGCTTTGGGTCATATTCAGATCACGCGCTGCGCCTGTGAACGACAGGTGGCGGGCTGCGGCCTCGAAGGTGCGCAGCCAACCCAGCGGTGGAAGTGGTTTCTGATTATGCATAACTCTACCATTAGTTTGACTAATGAATTATGCCTGTTTTTTTCGTTGGTCAAATTTTTACGGCGCGGGCACGATTTCACTCAAAGACTCGATCCCCCAACGAAGGAGCCGGCATGAGTGTTACCGACCTGCGCCCCAATATCGATCACTGGTCCGAGCGTGTGGATATGGCTGCGGCCTTCCGTTGGACCGAGCGGCTGAACATGCATGAAGGGGTGGCGAACCACTTCAGCCTCGCTGTCAATCAGGACGGCACGCAATTCCTGATGAATGCCAACCAGATGCATTTCTCACGTGTCACCGCGTCCAATCTGCTGTTGCTGGATGCTAATGATGCAGAAGTCATGGACCTGCCCGGCGCACCTGACCCCACGGCTTGGGGGTTGCATGGCTCAATCCACCGTCATTGCCGACATGCGCGCTGTGTTATGCATGTACATTCGATCTTTGCCACGGTTCTGGCGTCCCTTGCGGACAGTAACCTGCCTCCGATCGATCAGAACACCGCAACCTTTTTTAACCGTTATGTGATCGACGAGGAATTCGGTGGTCTGGCGTTTGAAAGCGAAGGCGAACGGTGTGCCTCAATGCTCTCGGACCCGAAGAAAAAGGTTATGATCATGGGCAATCACGGGGTCCTGGTGATCGGTAGCAGCCCTGCAGATGCCTTTAATAGACTCTATTATTTTGAACGCGCCGCAGAAACTTACATTCGTGCGCTTCAAACCGGACAACCTTTGCGCGTTCTATCTGACGAAATTGCCGAGAAAACCGCGCAGGAATTGGATGATTACCCTGGTCAGGCCGACGCGCATCTACGTGAGATCAAAACTGTGCTGGATGCCGACGGTTCGGACTACGCAACCTGATTGTCTGCTAAGGAGTGTCAGCCATGACCGATGTTCATGACGCAGAGGCCGCCCGCTGGAACTATCGCCCAAAAGGCCCTGTTGGTCTGAACCCGCTGTTCAACTGGCCGCCTCGCCCTGCTGCAGTCTTGCACTGGTACAAAGGCGCCTGGTTGCCTCTCACGTCGCTGACACTCTGCATGGTGCTGGCCGTGGTCGCTTATATGACGTTTTTTCCTGCATTAGAGACTATGCAGACCTTTGCGCCCGGTTGGATGTTCCGCATCTGGTTGTTGAACATGGTGCCTCAGATCTTGGTGGCGGGCGGTCTGCACTGGTGGCTTTACATGCGCAAGGGTCAAGGCATGTACAAAAAGTTCGACCGTCGCGATCTGACACGCGGCAACGGTACGTTTACTTTTCGAAACCAGGTTCTGGACAACATCTGGTGGACGCTGGGCAGTGCAATGACCGTGGCAACCATTTATCAATGGTTGATCTATTGGGCGATGGCGAACGGCTACGCACCCGTGATTACCTGGGCCGCTGCACCGGTCTGGTTCGTGATCTGGTTGATGCTTATCCCGATGTGGTCAGGGTTTCATTTCTACTGGGTGCACCGGTTGGAGCATCACCCGAAGCTCTATAAGCACGTCCATGCCGTGCATCACCGCAACGTCAATATCGGGCCGTGGTCGGGAATATCGAACCACTGGTATGAAAACACACTCTATTTCACAACCTACTTCATCCACCTGATCGTGCCCTCGCATCCCCTGCATCTGCTGTTTCACGCCTACTTCCAACAGATCAGCCCGGTGCTGTCCCATTCGGGATTCGAAAAGTTGAAGGCTGGCGAGACAGACGCCGCACGGGCAGGAGATTTCTTTCATCAGCTGCATCACCGGTACTTCGAGTGCAACTACGGAACTTCCGAAATCCCCTTCGACAAGTGGTTCGGCACCTATCACGATGGTTCAGCTGAGGCGACAACGCGGACGCGGGCCTACAAAAAACAGATGTATACCTAGGTGTTTGGTACGGCTTAGTTCCCAAATTATTCAGACCCATCCTAATTAGGGCCTTAGTTATCTCTTTTCGAACAGCGCGATCAATGCGACATCATCTTTGTTGGGGCCAGCGGCCAATTCGCCATATATCAGGACCTCAGCAAATGAAAGATTGCAAATCTGCGCCGTTTCGAGGTGGAGGAAAGCGTCGGAGAATCCCAATGCCTCAAAGTGCTTTGCGTTAATCGACAGGGCGAATTGCGCGCCGGGCCGCGCAACGCGCAAAAGTGCTGGTATAACTTCAGGCCCCAGATGGCCATGGGTGAAGGTTCCTGATGAAACGACGCCAGCATAGCAGTCGCGCGGGACAGGCAGACCCTGATTCAGATCGGCCTCGATCGCGTCGCGGTAGATGTCCTTGCGCATCGCCTGATCCAGCATTTCGGCGCTGATATCAGTGGCGTCGATCGGGCCCATGCCCAGCCCGGCCAGAATCGCTCCGCATAATCCTGTGCCCGCGCCTACATCCAACACCGGGCCTTGCCCGCCGGCACCCACGAAGGCGCGTGCCGTATGGATGTGGAGTTGATAATCCTCCAGCGCAGCAAAATTGTCGTCATAATCCCCAGCCCATTCTCCATAGAGACGCTTGTTCTCCTCGGGCGATTTCAGGGAATAGGCGGCGTGCAAGTCGGGTGTTTTTTTATTCATGTATCAATGAATGCGTATCAGGGGATTCGAATCAAGTGCGTCCATCCGGCGCTTGCATCCCCGGACCGGGCGGATCATCAAAGGAGTTATGACACAGACACTCTTTTCCTTCGGCCACGGCTACTCCGCCCGAGCAACAGCGAAGCGACTTGATCCTGCGGCCTGGCGGATCATCGGAACCACCCGCGACCCCAAACAGCTTAAGACCATTCGCGCCTCGGGCGCTGAACCCTGTGTCTGGCCGGGAGAGCGACCGGATCTGGATGGAATTACACATCTTCTGATCTCGATCGCGCCCACGGCCGAGGGTGATCCTGTGCTAGCAGCGATGAAGGACGAGATTGCTGCGCGTGCCGGGCAGTTCAAATGGGTTGGGTATCTGTCGACCACGGCAGTTTATGGCGATCACCAGGGAGGCTGGGTGGATGAGACCACGCCGCCCGCACCGACCGCCGAACGAGGTCGGTGGCGCGTTCGCGCCGAAAACCAATGGGGCGGGATTACGGGCCTGCCCCTGCATATATTCCGTTTGGCGGGTATTTACGGGCCGGGGCGCGGGCCGTTCTCGAAGCTCAAACGCGGTGGTTTGCGGCGGATCATCAAGCCGGGGCAGGTGTTTTCACGCATTCATGTCGATGACATTGCACAGGTGCTGACGGCTTCGATGGCCAGTCCCAATCCGGGCGCAATATACAATGTCTGCGATGACGAGCCTGTGCCGCCACAGGATGTGATCGGCTATGCGGCCGAGTTGCAGGGCCTGCCGCTGCCTCCTGCGGTTCAATTCGATGAAGCCGACCTGACCCCGATGGCGCGCAGTTTTTACAACGAAAACAAGCGGGTTCGAAATGACCGGATCAAGGATGAGCTGGGTGTCTCCTTGCTTTATCCGAATTACCGCGTTGGGCTTGAGGCGCTGATGCAGCATCAGAACAGCACCTTGTGACGGCTGTGCCTTGTCAAGAAACCGATGCGGGTTGTATGGGGGTTCGATGAAGGATCGCTCTGTCCCGTTGAAGATCACCGTTTCGACCCTGACCCGGCAACGCCCCGAAATGCTGGCTGCGTTGATCCACAGCTGGGGCGAGATGAAGCTGCCGCCTGGTTGCTCGGTACGTTGTCTGGTGGTGGAAAACGACAACGCGGCGCTCAGTGAAGATACGGTTCGCGCAGCGGGTGAGGTTCTGCCCAACGGCGCCGGTTTGGATTATGCCCTTGAGACCGAGCTTGGTATCCCCTTCGGGCGCAACCGTGCAGCGCGCGAAGCGGTGCAGGATGGTTCCGATCTGCTGTGCTTTGTAGATGATGACGAAGTGGTGGCGGTCGACTGGCTCGAGCGGTTGGTTGCTGGCTATCGCAATAGTTCGGCAGTGTTGCTGGGGGCTCCGCTCCGCGCGGCGGCGCCAACGGGTTCGGAAACCGTGCTGCAGCGGCTGATGCTGCGCAACATCAGCAACCGTTATCTCGACAAAGAAAACGCGGCTGCGAAGAGGGCCACGCTGAACAATACGGGCGGCGTGACCATCGTGACCAACAACTGGCTGGGTGAAACACGCCTGTTCAGTGAATCTGGCCTCTGGTTTGATGAAGCGATGCGGATGACTGGCGGGACGGATGCGAAATTCTACGCCGAGACCGTTGCCGCCGGGCTGCCTGTGGGTTGGGTGCCTGACGCCTTCGTGTACGAGACTATTCCGCCCGAGCGCTTGTCTTTCTGGTATCAGGCCGCAAGAGGGCGGGATCAGTCAAACACCCATATGCGCCGCAAGCTGGATCAAAAGCCGACCAAGGCTGTCTTGGGTTTTCTGAGCACCCCGTTGCGCCTGCTGGGGCTGCTGGGGGCAATCCTGTTGTTCCCGTTTCAACCGGATCGTCGATTGATTCAAATCGCCCGCACCGCCGGATGGCTGGTAGGGGTTCTGGGCATCCCCTTTGGGTATAAGTCGGCGCTTTACAAGAAAGTCAGCGGTCACTGAACCTG
This sequence comes from Ruegeria halocynthiae, assembly GCF_900106805.1. Classification (GTDB taxonomy): domain Bacteria; phylum Pseudomonadota; class Alphaproteobacteria; order Rhodobacterales; family Rhodobacteraceae; genus Ruegeria; species Ruegeria halocynthiae. Next base: position 4,553 of record NZ_FNNP01000005.1, on the reverse strand, counting down.
CGCCAACGGATCAGACAGATGCGCGTATCAGATCTGATGCTTTTTCGGCAATCATCATGGTTGGCGCATTGGTATTTCCCGATATCAGTGTCGGCATGATCGAGGCATCGACCACGCGCAGCCCGTCGATTCCCCGAACGCGCAAGTCCGGGCCGACAACCGACATGGGATCGTTACCCATCCTGCAGGTGCCCACGGGGTGATAGATCGTGTCCGCGCGGGCGCGGATATGGCCCTCCCAATCCGCATCGCTTTGGGCGGAGTCAGTGCCAAACAGCTCTTTACTCTTGTATTTGCTCAATGCCGGAGCCTGCATGATGTCCCGCGTCATCCGGGCGCCTTTAATCATCGTGTCCAGATCGCGCGGGTCAGACAGAAATCCAGGATCGATCGCGGGCGAGGCCATCGGGTCGGCGCTGTTCAGCGAAACCGATCCCCGGCTGTCCGGGCGCAGTTTGCAGATATGGCAGCTATAGCCGTATCCCATATGCAGCTTGCGCGCGTGATCATCGACCAATGCGATGGCAAAGTGCAGTTGGATATCCGGCCTTTCAAGGTCTGGCGCGGTTTTCAGAAAGGCCGCCCCTTCAGCAAAAGGAGTTGCCGCCATCGACGCGCCTGATTTTCTCCAGCGCCACAAATGATGCATCAGTTTGGCCGTCCCAATCGCACCGATCCCGAAAGTGTCGGTGTTTTTGGTTTTATAGGCGAGCGTGAAATCCAGGTGGTCCTGAAGATTTTGCCCCACTCCCGGCAGGTCATGCCGAACCTTGATGCCATGTTTTGCCAAAACCGCGCCATCGCCGATGCCAGACAGCATCAGAAGATGCGGAGATTTCAGCGCCCCGGCGCACAGCAGAACCTCGCGGTCGGCTGAGATGGTGATGCCGGATTCATTGCCCTTGCGATAGATCACACCGGTTGCGCGCAATCCATTAAAGGTCAGGTGTTGAACATGGGCGCCGGTGATAACCGTAAGGTTTGGCCTGCCCATGACCGGAAACAGATATGCCGCCGCTGCCGAACACCGTTCCCCATTGCGGGCCGGGTCGTGGAATTGTGTGACCTGATAGAGGCCAGCCCCCTCATTGTCCCCGCGGTTGAAATCCTCGGTCCAGCGGTGCTGCATCTGGGTGGCGGCCTCGACGAATGCGCGGGTGATTGGGCGCTCTTCTTTCTGATTGGACACCTGAAGCGGGCCGGAATCGCCATGCAGATCATCGGCTCCGCGTTCATTGTTTTCCGAACGTTTGAAATAGGGCAGCACGCTGTCCCAATCCCACCCCTCACATCCAAGGTCGGCCCAGCCATCATAGTCCTGACGCTGCCCCCGGACGTACAGCATTGCATTTATCGCACTTGATCCGCCAAGCGCTTTGCCGCGCGGCTGGTAGCCCTTGCGCCCGTTCAAACCGGGTTGTGGGACGGTATCAAAGGCCCAGTTGTTGATCCGAGGCCGCCCTGGCAACATGGCGACAACTGCGGCTGGCATACGGACAAGCAAACTGTTGCCGCGCCCGCCTGCTTCCAGAAGGCATACTTTGGTTGCAGGATTTGTGCTAAGCCGATTGGCCAGAACCGCGCCAGCCGAACCACCGCCTACGATCACATAGTCGAACTTCACTGCCGTCCCCTCCTGTCGTATCCGCGTGCCAGTCTGTGCGCCGGCGGTGAAAACGCAATCATGACGCTGCGGCTATATCGATAGGGACCCAACCGACGAACCGCATCCAGCACACATTGTGATAGTTTATAGTTATCAGTTTAATCAAAAAACAAAACTTATATAAATGACTTCGATTTGCTAAATCTATGGTCAGACAGAAAGAATGAGTCGTTAGTGCAAATTTCCACCATGAGGCCCGGACGCAGCTGCGCATCAAATTGCGGCGTCCGGTGTCATGCTGGGCGCAGTGACACTCTGGGGGTCTGTTTTTCGGATCAAACTTAACCGCGCGACACAAAACTATAGCCAGGATCGGAGATAAAAATGGATGGAAGTGACACCCCCAATACGGGCAAATGCCCGGTAATGCATGGCGCTGAGCCGCGGACCAACCGCGATTGGTGGCCGAACCGGCTGAATCTGTCGATCCTGCACCAGCATGGGCCGGCCTCTAACCCGATGGGAGAGACATTCAACTACGCCGAAGAATTCCAAAAGCTCGACCTTAAGGCGTTGAAAGATGACCTATATGCGCTGATGACTGACTCGCAGGATTGGTGGCCTGCAGACTACGGCCACTATGGCGGTTTGTTCATCCGTATGGCGTGGCACTCATCTGGTACTTACAGGACAGCAGATGGTCGCGGTGGCGCTTCGACCGGCAATCAGCGCTTCGCGCCTCTGAACAGCTGGCCGGACAATGGCAACCTGGACAAGGCACGCCGCCTGCTGTGGCCGATTAAACAGAAATACGGTAATCAGATCTCGTGGGCTGACCTTTACATTCTGGCAGGCAATTGCGCCATTGAATCCATGGGCGGTAAGACGTTCGGGTTCTCTGGTGGCCGCGAAGATATCTGGGCGCCTGAAGAAGACATTTATTGGGGCGCCGAAACCGACTGGCTGGCCCCGACTGAGAATCCGCACAGCCGCTATTCGGGCGAGCGTGATCTTGAGAACCCGTTGGCGGCCGTTCAGATGGGCCTGATCTATGTGAATCCCGAAGGCCCCGACGGTCAGCCCGATATTTTGGCCTCTGGCCGGGATATCCGCGACACCTTTGGCCGGATGGCAATGAACGATGAAGAAACCGTAGCCTTGGTCGCTGGCGGTCACACGTTTGGTAAGGCCCATGGTGCAGGTGATCCCGATCTGGTTGGACCTGAGCCAGAAGCCGCTCCGATCGAGGAGTTGGGCTTTGGCTGGATCAACAAGTTCGGCTCGGGCAAGGGTGATGACACCACGACCTCGGGAATCGAGGGCGCGTGGACAGCGAACCCAATCAAATGGGACAACGGTTATTTCGACCTTCTGTTCGGGTATGACTGGAACCTGACCAAAAGCCCCTCGGGCGCATGGATTTGGGAGCCGGTCGGCGTGAAAGACGAAGACATGGCCCCCGCGGCGCATGATCCGTCCAAGAAGGTCAAGACCATGATGACCACCGCCGACATGGCGATGCGCATGGACCCGATCTATGGCCCAATCTCCAAGCGTTTCCACGAAAACCCGGCGGAGTTCGCCGATGCCTTCGCCCGCGCATGGTTCAAGCTGACCCACCGCGACATGGGTCCACGCGCGCGCTATCTGGGCGCTGACGTCCCTACGGAAGAGTTGTTGTGGCAGGATAACGTACCAGCCGTTGATCACGAATTGATTGACGACGCGGACGTGGCGGATCTGAAGGTCAAGATTCTCGGGACTGGTCTGTCGGTATCCGAACTCGTTTCAACCGCATGGGCCTCTGCCTCGACGTTTCGAGGATCGGACATGCGCGGCGGTGCCAATGGTGCGCGTGTGCGTCTGGCCCCGCAAAAAGACTGGGACGTCAACGAACCTCTGAAACTGTCCAAGGCGCTGGGCGCGTTGGAAGGTGTTCAGGCATCATTCAATGACGCGCAGTCCGACCGCAAAAAGGTTTCGCTGGCCGATGTCATTGTTCTGGGCGGCGCCGCGGCCATTGAACAGGCTGCAAAGGCTGCGGGTCATGATGTCGATGTACCCTTCACACCAGGCCGCACCGATGCCTCACAAGAACAAACGGATATCGAGTCCATAGCCGTGATGGAGCCCATCGCCGACGGTTTCCGTAACTACCTGCGCAAGGAATACTCGGTTCCGGCCGAGGCCATGTTGGTGGACAAAGCGCAACTGCTGTCATTGTCCGCACCGGAAATGACGGCGCTTGTTGGCGGGATGCGTGTGCTGGGTACAAACTTCGGTGGCACCTCTCATGGTGTGTTCACCGACCGGGTTGGTACGCTCAGCACCGACTTCTTTGTGAATCTGCTGGATATGGGAACCGAGTGGAAGCCCTCCGATGATGGCGTCTACGAGGGTCGTGATCGTGCCAGCGGCGGTGTGAAGTGGACAGGTACCCGCGCGGATCTGGTCTTTGGGTCGAATTCGCAACTGCGGGCGCTGGCCGAGGTCTATGGCCAGGACGATGCGGGAGGCAAATTTGTCTGTGACTTTGTCTCGGCCTGGAACAAGGTGATGAACGCGGATCGATTTGATTTGAAGTAACCTCGCGACCATCCCAGCGAATTGCGCCGCCCGAGAGGACTTGGGCGGCGTTTTCATTCACCCGACTCCGGAGCGCCTACCAAGCATTGGGTACGATTCCGCTGAAAGGCCATCCAAACTCTTGCCTCACACAGCTGGCTGACGTGTTCGCAGCGGTATTTCTAAATCTAATATGTTGTTTTCATTAAGTTTAGTAAGTTTCCATCGGGAAATGTGAAGTTTTTTGAAAATGGGGGTTGCAGGTTTTTGGTCTAATCCGTAAATACCCCTTCACCGGCGCTGCTGAGGCGCTTGTGACGCACCGGAGAGGCGGTGGAGACGGGCCGGAGAGACGGTTGGACGCATCGGAGAGACGGTGGGC
>NZ_FNNP01000012.1 GCF_900106805.1 Ruegeria halocynthiae | reverse complement strand
CCTAGCAGTGATACACAACTGCAGTATGGCGCATTGCGACGCCGGTTGGAGCAGGAGCTATCCACCCCATCGGGTTCGACGGGCCGCAGTGCAGCATCTCGGTCGCCGGTCCAATGTCCGGAAAGCGGGCCGCCCTTGCAGGCGGCCCTAAGCTTTAGATTTCAATGGCTTCCGCGATAGCCAGTGCATCTTCAAGCTCGACACCGAGATACCGGACCGTGCTATACATCTTGGTGTGACCGAGCAGAAGTTGCACGGCTCTGAGATTTCCCGTCTTTTTGTAGATCTGCGTAACCTTGGTGCGGCGCATCGAATGGGTGCCATAGGCCGTCGCTTCTAGACCGATCGAAGTGACCCAGTCGCGTACGATCCTCGCGTACTGACGGGTTGAGATGTGCAGACGTTCGTGAAATCTACCTGGCCAAAGATATTCTGACCCGACCATGAGCTCATCCTCCATCCACTTCTCGACAGAGGCACGCGTGCCTTCGGAAATCTCGAAGCGAACCGGTTTCTGTGTCTTGTTCTGTAGAACGGAAGCGCGCTCTTTGATCTGACCCGAAGCCATCACGTCGACCACTTGCATCTTCACTAGGTCACATCCGCGGAGCTTGCTGTCGATTGCCATATTGAACAGGGCTAGATCAAGATGGTTCTCTGCCAATTCAAGTCGCACCCGGATTGCCCAGACATGCTTTGGCTTCTGCGGGCGTTTTTGACCGACAATGCGACCCTTGTTCCATGCAGGGCGAAGTGCGCGAATGGCTGGCAAGTTTGGTGTTTCCATGACTGATCCTCCGATCCACCATGCCCTCCCAAAACGACAACCCGACGTTGACCTAGTCAACATATCACGTGATGTTGCACTGCACTTTGGGTCCGGATTGAGCCCTTCTTGACCGATGCTGCGCTTTGCACGGATGTCGGCTTTTCTCACAAAGCGAGAAACGTCAATTGGCGAGAGTGGGCAACTTTGATTGCAGCCACGATGCGCGCAGGTGCTTTGGTGGTACTTTCGCTTATCAAACTCAGACCATGCGTTTTGACAAGAATCGAATAATCCCAATAAAATAGTGAGGGCTGGCTTCTTTGATCGTTATTTGCAGGGGTTTTTGCATGAAAATTTTTCTCTGGATACTCGCGCTTACCATGTTGGCTGAACCGATCTATGCACAGAACCTACCGGCCAACTCTGTTTTTTGGTCGCCGCCTCGGAGCACAGCTAGCTGCTGGGCCCAATCGCAACAGAAATTGCCTGATGAAGTCACTATCGTCGCGCGTGGAGCATTTGAGGGCAAATCATCGGCGCAGCGGTTCACGCAGGCCAGTGGTTCCAACATGCAGACTGCAATAGGCAGCAGGAGCTTCAATACCCGCACATTTGCGCAGCAATACGTCGCGCTGGCGCAAAAGGGGTCGTTTACACGGCTGCCAGGCGGCAGCCACGATACACATCCGGCGTTTCAATCATCCGTCATTCTCATCAATGCGGCCTTTGCGGTTTCATTGTTTGAAAACCGCCAAGCCTGGTCTTCTCAGGAGCGTGAACTTGTCGTCAAATGGGGAAATAAGGATGAGCGTAATCAGTGGAAATACGGCACGCCCTCGGTTGATTCCGTTGCCGCGCAAGGCGCTGCGGCAATGGCGTGGGGCGCAGCCACCCAGCAACAAAAGATCTATAAGAAGGGATATTCCCGCTATATTCGCGTGTTTAAGCGGATCGACAAGACTGACCTTTTTGAACAAAACCTACGGGACAATAATGAAACCATCGCGATGATCATGCTATCGGCAGAGGTTCAGCACCGTAACGGGCTGCCGGGCTATAATCTGGTCAACAACGGCAAAACGCTTCACGATGCGGTAAAGGCCCATTCGATCCGTACGTTGGAACTGGGGCCCACAAAATTGCGTACGCAGACAGATGATGGGGGGTTGGTCAGCTATTTTCGCACCAAAGGTTACGCGGGACACTTAGCATGGATCCCCATGTATCTTAGCCGCTATCCGAATGGCCCCGCGTCAGCAGATGTCAAAAGACTGAAGACAGCGGTGGTGCGCCATGGTGCGGGCGGCAAAAGCTTCTTTGGTCGCAATATCGGCGGGCCGACAGATTGCCTTTGGTAATGCGATCGGGAAGAAATTCGGATCGCTCGTTGAAATGTTCGGTGAAGAGGTGGTGTTTTGGTACGTGCTGCGACGTCTGCAAATGACAGCACAACACCGCGTCGAAAACTGGCTGCCATCTTTGCCGCAGATGTAGCAGGCTACAGCCGCCTGATGGCGGATAACGAAGAAAAAACCACCGCAGAACTGGTCGCGCAACGCAAGATTATGGATGCCGTGATCAAAAAATACGGTGGCCGGATTGCGAATACAGCTGGCGACAGCGTGCTTGCTGAATTCGAAAGCTCTGTTGAGGCGGTCAGATGCGCTGTTGAAGTGCAAGAGGCCCTCAGATCAAGAGTTGAAGGGGCGCCGGACCACTGTGCGTTTCAATTTCGCATCGGAATAAACGTGGGCGATGTCATCGTTCAGGGCGCTGATTTGCTTGGGGATGGTGTCAATATCGCGTCACGGTTAGAGGCGATTGCCGAGCCCGGTGGGATATGCATTTCCCGACAAGTTCGCGAGCAAATTGAAGGGAAGCTAACCCTGCAGATTGTTCCCATGGGAAAGCAGAAGTTAAAAAACCTTCCTCATCCAGTCCAGACATTCAAAGTTGGCGGAAAGGCCCACTCTGGAAATGTCCTTGAAAGAACTCGATCATTTCTTTTCGATTTTCGGGCACAATTCAAATTCGTTTTGGGTGCGATCAGCCTGGCTGTGATCATCATTTTTGGTTTCCTTTTTGTGCAGCAGACGAACACCGGCTTAAAACTGCCGGACAACCCTTTGCTGGGCCTGCCGCCCTCCCCCGTAACAGATCAAAACTATAGCCAGAGCGCGCTTGATGAATGGGCCAGTTTCTCAATCTCTTCGCGAGAAATAGTGGAAGAAAGGGAATTCAACGGCACCCGGTATGTTTTGGTCAAGGCTTGGGGGATCAAGTGGGTAGAAGCTGAAGCAGAAGCCCGCGCGCTTGGCGGTCAACTGGTCTCAATTGCCAGCCAGGAGGTAAACGACTTGCTGGTTAACATGATAGCAGAGCGCGATGATGTCTGGCGCAAACGTGAGGATGAAGGTGGCTGGCAACGGTTTGGCCCCTGGATTGGTCTGTTTCAGAGTGAATTCGATCAAGAACCTGACGGGGGATGGGTTTGGAGCAATGGCGAAAAACTCACCTACTCAAACTGGTTTTGGCATCAGCCTGACAACTGGGATGGGGTTGAGCATTTTGGCCGGTTCAGAGAGTTTTCCGATCAGGACGGTATTAGATGGGATGACGGGCGCTTTGATACGATCGCGCGCGGGTATCTTGTAGAATTCAAGTAAGAAGCGCTGCGCTTCACAAACCAATTTAGTCGACAGAAACATGGTTCAATTATTTCCGCAAGGTTTGTGCTCTGAGCAGAAGGTTTTCCATAATGCAGCGATGAACTGCGTTCAGCTCTGAGTGGCAAGCCCGAATGTCCACACTGGATCTTGAGCGGTTATTAATCCCGGACACGCGAAGGGCAGTTTCGTCCCGCAAACTGTGAGTTCGAGCAGCGCCAAATTTTGCACTTGCAGCGAATGACCGGAATGCGGGCTGCGACCGCAGAATGCCAGCAGGGCGCCGAATGTCTCCTATGGGCCGCTTTGAGCGAAGCAGTGCAGGCCTTCTGGGTCCGGATTCAGGGCCAGAAATGACAACTACCTCTTGAGCGCTATCTTTGCTTTTATTATATGCCGTATAAATTTATTGCGGGAGACCCGGAAGATGCCCACTGGACATATCATGATGGCGATGAGCCTGGACGGTTTTGTAGCGCGGCCTGATCACCGGTTGGATTGGTTGGAAAAGCAACCGACCGCGGATGAAGACCACGGGTTTGTCGCCTTTCAGGACAGTGTCGATGTGATCGTCATGGGGTCCGGGTCGTATAGGACGGTGCGAGGCTTCGGGGTGTGGCCCTACGCCAAACCGGTGGTCGTTCTTAGTAGAACAATGACTTCCGCCGAAATTCCTGACGATCTGCGCGACAAAGTCGAAGTCTCAGACTTGGCGCCCGAAGATTTGATGAAGAGCTTTGACGCGCGCGGTTTCAATCGCGTCTATGTGGATGGCGGCGCGATCATTCGCTCGTTCCTGAAGGCCGGGCTGGTGGAAGACATGCGGATCACCCTGGTTCCCATTCTCATCGGTAAGGGCATCCGGATATTTGGCGAGACCGAGGTCGATGTCGATCTGGAACTGGTGTCGGCCAACAGCTTTCCTTCTGGTCTGGTGGATCTGGATTACAGGTTGAAAGCCGCGTGACGAAAGCCTCTTCACCAGGGCGGCCGCCGAAGGCCGAGCAGCGCCTTTCGAAACAGCTGATCCTGAAGACTGCATTCCCGATTGTCCAAGGCGAAGGCGTCGACGCGCTATCGTTTCGTGCGCTTGCCGACCAGCTTGGCGTCACACCGATGGCGGTGACCTATCACGCTGGCACCAAGAAACAGCTTCTGTCCGATTTGGTGGAACATGCATTTGCGGGCGTTCTGGACGGCGTTGACGAGGTCACTCCTGTCGAACGGGTCCGAAGCATCATGGCGATGTACTACAGTTACGCTTTGAGGAACGCCAACCTACTACGCGCGATCCTTGAGGACGTGACGCTAATGAGCGCGGACCTGAAAGACGTGGCGGCGGAGCTGAAGGCCAACACGGATCAGCTTGAAAACAGCGATGGTGGCGATGTTCTTGTTCACCTACTTATTGACTATGCACACGGGTTTGTACTCGCTGCCTCCAGCGGAGCGAACAATCCCCTGACAATAGAAGACTATCTGTGCGGTATCGACTGGATTCTCCGTCGAGCCGCTGGTGATCGCGAGGCCCTGTAGTGGAAAAAATATAGGTGCAAGGGGAGCACAAAGGAAATGCCTTGGCGACAGAAAAATCAAGACTGAGCTCTATCTTCGCGATTGCAGTGAATGTCCGAAAAGCGGGCTGCGACCGCAGCATCTTGACCCGTTCACCAACGGCGGGAATGGGCCGAAATCTGCGACAGATCTTGCAAGTCGTGTTAGCCTTGCCTCAACGCGTAACCCAATCTTAGCAGGAAGGTCAATCAGATGTCCTCACGCGATACTTCGGTTAATGTGCATTACAAAGTCGGGAAGTGGTTGCCTTCGGATCAAGACGTGCTGGATGCTTGGTCTGCAAAGATTGCTAAAAAGGCTGAAACGGACACTAGCCCTCTGTTACCCGCAGTCCAGAACCTCAAGACGCTGATCGAAACGGATGCCAAGGTCTATATGTTCTTTACGCAGATGTTTCAGGAAGTACCCGAGAGCGAAAAAACCTCGCCTTCTGGTAAACCGCAGGTGCGCAACTATGAGCATATGCTGCGTCTCTTCAACACCATTATGACCCATGCGCCTGAGTTTAACGAAAGCGGGCTAGTGGGGTTCCCCTTTAACGCGATTCTCGACTGGTCGATGGCGAATGTCGGTGGTTGGGCCGGTTTCCTGGACGATAAGATCGACGCGCATCTGCGCGCAATGCTGAACGAATGGGCTGTGTTTCTGCAATCCCCGGAAAGCACATCGGTTCTTGGTGATGATCCCAAGTCCGGCTGGTTCGGCGCCGATGCAAGAAAAGCGATGCCCACCTTTGTAGAGGATTTTATCTGCGACCCGTCGTTGCCGCATTATGGTTTCAAATCCTGGGACGATTTCTTTACCCGCCAGTTCCGCGAGGGTGTGCGCCCGATCGCCGGAATCGGCGATGATTCCATCGTTGCGAACGCATGTGAGTCGGCCCCATACCGCGTGGCTCAAGACGTCAAACTGCGCGACAGGTTTTGGATCAAGGCACAACCTTATGCGCTACAATTCATGCTCGATAACGACCCTTATGCGAGCCGCTTTGAAGACGGGACAGTGTATCAGGCATTTCTGAGCGCCTTCAGCTATCATCGTTGGCACGCGCCGATCTCAGGCCGTATCGTGAAGACGCGGTTGATCGAGGGCACGTATTACTCTGAGATCATGGCCGAAGGATTGGACCCGGCAGGCCCGAACGCCTCGCAAGGGTACATCGCTGAGGTCGCAACCCGCGCGCTTATCTTCATCGAAGCCGACAATCCCGATATCGGGCTGATGTGCTTCGTGGCAATTGGCATGGCCGAGGTGTCTACTTGTGATGTTACGGTCTATGAGGGTCAGCACGTTACGAAGGGCGACGAGATCGGTATGTTCCATTTCGGCGGATCTACGCATTGTCTGGTATTCGAACCGGATGTCGATATCGAGTTTGATCTGCATGGGCAATCGCCGGGACTGGACAGTTCCAATATCCTTGTCAACGAGCGCATCGCCAAGATTGGTCCCCGAAAGACCTCATGATCGATATGGCGGTCGCGGCAAGCCTTGTGTCTCAGGTTGCATAGACCTGCGGCAACCTCCCATCGATCAACATCCAGATCGCAGCCATAGCGACGAGAAACAGCCCAATTGCCGCTACGGCCTCAGAACCGGAAAAGGCGCGTTCTCCCGGACTGCCCGACCGGCGAGCCCAATAATATACAGGGATCCCGGCCGCATATATCACTGCTCCCGCCAGCATGAATTGAACGCCTGCGGCATAAACCAGCCAGAGCCCAAAGCCCGTCGCAAGCAGGCTGATGATCAAAGCCGCGGCCTTGCCCACCTTCGCCGTAGAAGGGTAGGCGCCCGATGCTATGAGCTTCCAGAGAAAGGCCGCCGATCCAATATAGGCTGGCAGGATCACTACGCCCGTAATTGACAGCATCAGGTTCCAGGCGTTGTCCGAGAAATACACAAGAATGATCGCCGCCTGCATGATGGCCGTGGAAATGATCAGGGAAATCGACGCAATCCCAGCCGCGTTGGTCTTTGCGAACATTTTTGGAAAGGTCTCGTCCTTGGCGCAAGCCCAGGGCAGTTCCGCCACCAGCAATGTCCAGACCAGCCAGGAACTGAGCAATGCAATGATGACACCGATATTTATCAACACCTCTCCCCATAAACCTACCAGTGACCCGAGGATCGCTGACGTCGACGGGGGTGCGAGGGTCGACAACTCACCTTGCGACATGACCCCGAATGGCAGGACGGAAACCAAAACAAACAGGACCGTCACAATAAAGTAACCTAGCAAGGTTGCCCGGCTCACCGTTTTGGCATCCGAACGGTTGGACATGACTACCGCGCTTTCGATCCCGATATACATCCACAGTGTGACTAGCATTGTCCCCTTGATCTGTTCGACCACACCGCCCAGTGGTTTGTCCTGCCGCGCCTGAACAGTGACATTGCCCCAGAAATCCGATGTGAAAAGATCCCGGCTGAACGAGAAATAGAGTACCACCAGCAGGAACAGCGTCACGGGAACGAACTTGGCCACCGTGCCAATATTGTTCAACAACGAGGCCCCCTTTACGCCCCGCATCACAAGAAAGCACAGCCCCCAGATAATCGCAGAGGATCCCAGCGTCGCCTGCCAGGTGTTGCCGCCGGCGAAGTACGGAGGAAAGAAATAGTTCAGAGCGTCCATCATCAGCACGGCATAGCCAACGTTTCCGAACGCCACTGACAGCCAGTATCCCCAGGCGATCAGAAACCCAGCCAGTTTTCCAAACCCAGCGCGTGCGTACATGTAGATGCCGGACGTCATTTCGGGACGAATATCGGCCAGCACCTGAAAACTGCGCGCGAGAAAGAAAATGCCCAGCCCCGAGATCATCCACGCAATCAAGATCGCCCCAAGTGCCGCCGACTGGGCCATATTCTGCGGGATATTGAATACCCCGCCACCAAACATAGCGCTGACAACCAGCAGCGTCATAGCAAAAAGTCCAAGCTTCTTGGGACTCGCGCCCTTTGCACTGTCGGCAGCAGAGGATGAATGGCTGGATGCGGTCTCGGTTGACATCACGTCTGTCCTAGAAATTAGGAGGTGAGGGCAGTTGGCCTGGCCCATGCACTTTCAGGCAACAACGGATTTTTCATCCTTACTTTAATGCCTTGGAGCTGTCGCGGGAAGCATTCTTCGTGAGGCTGCAATTGGCTCCATCAGAAGTAATGCCGCACCATTAGTAAAATTGCTATTGGTCGCCTGATGCAGTGCGTCGTTGAATGGCTGCGCCGACGCCAGCAATTAGCGCCAATCTCTTCGGAGTATAACGGGCCAACACCTCTGTGGCCCGCAAGTCGGCTCTAGGCCCAGGTTGAACGATGCCAGCCGAACAGAAAGGGCGATTTCCATCGACATTTCGCAGGTACTGCTAAGGTGGTAACGCCGATCGCCGTTGTATCAGGTCTTTCGCAAATAGGCCCAGGAGACATAGCCCTTGAGCCCACGCGCACGCACCAAAGAAACGCGGCACCAACGGGTGCCACCGGTCTGCTCGCAACTGTGAACTCGTAGCGCAGTCCCATTCGGAAGACCAACAATCACATTGTAGCCTGTTCCAGGCCCACCACGCATTTTCAGCATGTCACCCTCTTCGACGCCAACAACTTCGTATCGTCCAAGTGAGGCTGCCGCTGCAGGTTCTGCGTCTATGAAGGCCCCTAAGAACGATGCAGATAGGAGAAAGAAGATTGCACTGCGCATCGCGTTATCCTGCTTGTTGGCTCTGCGATAATCGTAGCGGTTCAGAGCACCAGGAGGAACAAACCTAAAACAGAAATGCGCGATTTTGCGAAAGTCTCGTGGCAATACTGCCGCGCCCGGTTCGATTGGCCGCAACGCAGTATCTCGATTGTCAGGCGATTGGCTGGGATGGGTCAACCCAGAAACTTCAAGGAACGACTCACAATGTCCGTAGTTTGGGAAACATCTGGGCTGCTATGCAGGATCGATTGGTTGCATTGGAGGACTTGATGCGTGAGGTTGCGGGATGACCGCCGAGGAGACCGCGACATGATGATCTATGGATTGAACACCTGCGCTATTTGCCAGAAGGCCCGCAAGGCGTTGGAGGCAGAAGGCAAGGAAGTCAGTTTCCGCGATGTCCGGGCGGAACCACTGAGCGAGGCTGAGCTGGCCGAGCTCATAGCGGAATTTGGGGACTTACTCGTGGATCGAAAGTCGAATGATTACAGAGGGCTCAATGATTGGCTGAAAAATTCAGAAGCAGAGGCCCAGATTTTAGCCCAACCCAAAGTGATGGCGCGCCCGGTAATACGCGATCAGGATATGTTGTATCTTGGCTGGGATGAGACAGTTCAAAAGGCTTTGCTTCCGGGCTGATGTTTTGAACCAAAAATTGCATAATTAGCTGAACGAAACCCGCTGAAATGCTGCACAGGGCCGAATGCCCGCTTTCGGGGTGCCCCTCGGTAGATTGTGGTAATGCAGAACGTCTGCAATGGGCCGAAATAACCGGGATTAGGCTTGGGACTAGCCCTCTGCAGTCTCAATCTTCCAGGCGTCTAGTAACTTCGGGAGTGCAATCTCCCAATCCAAAACCCCGGATTGTGCTGCCCATGAAAGGTATTGGCCTTTCAAATCCACCTCAAGCTTCGGAGATGTGCCAGCCAGATTGTTCAATTCCGTACGGTCTGTCTCCATATCGTAAAGCTCCCAATCTTGCGAAAATTGACGCACCAGTTTGAATTGCCCGAGGCGAATTGCAGCGTTTCCTTCATGTTCGAAGAAGATCGGTTGTTCGCGTTCCCAGTCTTTTCCATAAAGCAAAGAAAGCAGGGATTCGCCTTGCATAGGCTGGATTTCGTGCCCTCCAACCTCGGTCTGATATATACACCCTGTTGCCTCAAGGATTGTCGGTAAGATGTCCACGACGTGACAGGCAGCGTGCGCGGTGCCACGGGCCCTAAACCCTTTGGGCCAATGCGCGACAAGCGGCGTCGATATCCCGCCTTCGTGCACGTAATGCTTAAACAACCTGAATGGTGCGTTGGAAACGTTGGCCCAAGGTTTGTCATAGCTTTGATAGGTCAATGCACTGCCCGGCATAATGTCAGGGCGATTGCCCATCTCAATCTTGCGGCCATCAGCGATGGTGTCCGGAAAAAACTTGGCCCATCCATCTTCGGCCATGAACTCGGCACAGCCGCCGTTGTCGGACAAAAACAAGATCAGCGTGTTGTCGAACTTGTCCATGCGTTTTAGTTCGGCGATCAGACGGCCAATGGATTGATCCATCTGATCCACCATTGCCGCATATGTCGCCATTTTGCGGGATTCCCAGTCGGTGTTCTTCTCCGCTATCCAAGGGTGGACCTGAGTGTCGCGCGGAGAAATATCCCAGTTGGTCTGGAACAGCCCCATAGCATTCATCGTCTCGTGGCGCGCGGTGCGTGTGGCGTCCCACCCAGCATCGTAAACACCGTCGTATCGGGCGATGTCTTCTTCATGCGCGTGAAGCGGCCAATGCGGGGCGGTATGTGCAAGATAGAGAAAGAACGGCTGATCTTCGGGCGTTTCTTCGATCATGCCGACCGCTTTGTCGGTGATCGCATCTGTGAAATAGAAATCATCGGGGAAGGTCTCGACCCGGCTATCGTCTTCCAACATGTAATGCGGCGAAAAGAAATGTGTGACGCCATCGACAATGCCATAAAAGCGGTCAAACCCGCGCTGACGTGGTGTTGGGTGCTCGACATCGCCAACGCGCCAACTGTCGACCTCGCGGGCCATGAAATCCCCCGCGACATGCCATTTCCCGGACATCAGCGTTCGGTAGCCGTTCGCCCTGAGGTGCTCTGCAATCGTGGCGCTGTCGTTGCGCAAGAACCCTTGATAGGCGGGCGTGCCAAGATTGGCCCCCATGTGACCAACGCCTGCGTTGTGAGGATACAACCCGGTCAGTAACGACGCGCGGGTCGGGCAACATCTGGCGCAATTGTACATGGCCGACAACAAGGTGCCGTCGCGAGTGAGTGCATCAATGTTAGGTGTCTTGATTTCGGAGCCCGTAACGCCGAGATCCGCAAAACCCAAATCATCAGCGAGGATCAATATGACGTTTGGTCGTTCGCTTATCTTTGGCAACGTTTTTTCTCCAGAAAAGTCTGAAGAAACGTAAGATTGTACAAGCGCAATCACAACAATCTTCAGTCACATGAGCTGAAGGCAGCCACGAAGGTACGCATTTGAAGGGTTCGCTTCGTCAGCACATGTTGAGTGCAGACTGAACTAAATCTTGTACCAGCAGCGAACGGCAACAATGGGCCGCAAGAACGACTAGTCTGGATTACCTTTTGGGGAAGGGCTGATAAATAGTGAATTGCAACGAGATGATCTCTACAAAGTTGCAATTTTTTCAATAGTTTCTCCTGTATTGCCTGATCTTGATTAAGGCGAGATACTGGTAAGAATGACGATTACAAATTATCAGAAAAGTATCGCCGCCAGGCAGGTAGATTGGTGAAGCAGTATGCAACAAGATAAAGAGCTTACCTTTGCAACGGCCTTGGCCTGCCATTCCCGAAGCCAGAGCTTCCAATCAGAAGAACCTGCACATGAGTACTACCAGGCTTCCCTTCTGAGCGCGGTCATGCAGGGCGTTTATGACGGCAATGCTTCGGTTGCAAGCAGTAAGGCTCTGACACCTTATGCTGCTGTCATTAATTTCAAGCCTGAGGTTTGTCGATCTTTGGACAAGGAGACACGAAAAGCTGTTTTCGAGGCACAGCTTGATGCAATGGCCGAGGCAAGGAACCTGTTTTATGCTGTTCGATTTACCGGCCACATCAAGCACATCAAATTCAGAAACGTATTGTGGCAAAAGAAGCCATACAAACCCTTGCTGGAAGTTGTAAAAACCCAGGCAGAATTTGAATTGAACAATGTGGACGGGACAATTCTGGGTTTCAGGTGCCCGGATTATGCCGTCGGGATTGGCGTCCCAGGTTACCACCTACACTTCATTTCCAGCGATCTGAGCAAGGGTGGGCACGTCCTTGATTACATTCTGACCGGCGGTCGAATTGAAATTGATCATACGTCTTCTCTACATCTCGAACTTCCGGAAACCAGATCGTTTTCAGATGCCGACCTTACTGCGGGCGCATCGGCCGACGGTATTCTGAAGGCAGAGAATAACGATACCTGAGCACGATTATATTGAACCGCCGATATTGACACCGGATTAGAGAAGAGCAGGGTTCCGCCCGTTGACCTGAACTTCTGACTTTCTCCTGGTTCCGAAGATCTCGCCTGCGTGCAGAAAGAATGGCGCAAGCAGCCACTTGGGTAATCGCAATGAACGGTAGCAATCGCGCGGAAGTACTTTTTGGCGATCGCAGATAGGCACCTCGATGTAGGTCGGTTTGATGCGATCGCGTTCCAAGTCCGTTGCAATTGTCATCATATAATGCTGACTTTGCTGCACAAGATGCGTGTACCCTGTGCGTGCAATTCCGAAAGGACAGTCAATGGTCGAATCCGGTCCTGCAAATTTGCAGTACGTCACCAACCCACTCTTGAACAAAGGCACCGCCTTTTCATTGCGCGAACGAGAAAAACTTGGGTTGATGGGTCTTCTTCCGCCACACATCGAAACACTCGAAACCCAGATAGACCGTGTATATGCCGCCTTTGAACGTGAGGAGACACCGCTGGACAAGCATGTCTATCTGCGTGGCCTGCAGGATGACAATGAGGTTCTGTTTTACGCTCTATTGGTGCGGCATCTATCCGAGATGATGCCGATCATTTACACACCTATTGTAGGTGACGCCTGCAAAAAATTCAGTGAGATATATGATCACCCACGTGGATTGATCATTTCGTACCCTGAGCGTGATCGGATTGATGACATACTTGAGAATGCGATCCTGCCCTCTGTCGAAGCCATTGTCGTCACCGATGGGGAGCGGATATTGGGTTTGGGCGATCAAGGCGCGGGCGGCATGGGAATTCCGATCGGTAAGCTCTCGCTTTATACTGCAGCCGGTGGAATAAGCCCGACTGTGACATTGCCCATCGTATTGGACGTGGGCACCAACAACCAGGAACGGCTGAAGGATCCCCTCTATATCGGCTGGCGGCATGAGCGTATCAGCGGGGATGACTATTTCGAGTTTGTCGATCTTTTTGTACGGGCGGTAAAGCGCAAGTGGCCGGATGTATTGCTGCAATTCGAGGATTTTGCACAACAACATGCGGCACCTTTGCTTGCGCGGTATCGTGATCAGCTCTGTACGTTTAACGATGACATTCAGGGCACGGCGGCGGTAACCGCAGGTACCTTGCTGGCGGCCTCTAATGTCACTGGTATTCCGTTAAAGGACGCAACCATCGCCTTTCTTGGAGCAGGGTCTGCAGGGGTGGGTATCGCAGAACAACTGGTGCAACTCATGGTCCGGCAAGGATTGTCAGAGACCGAGGCACGCGCGCGCATCTACATGGTGGATCGGAACGGGTTGTTAACCGATGCGATGTCAGACCTTCTGCCGTTCCAAAAGCAAGTGGTCCAACCTCTCACAAAAGTGGGAAGCTGGTCCGATGGTGAAATTTCATTGCTGGATGTGATTCATCGGGCCAAACCCAACATTTTGGTTGGTGTCAGCGGTCAGGCGGGCTTGTTCTCAGAAGAGGTCATTCGGGCAATGGCGGCTAACACAGAGCATCCTGTTGTATTGCCGCTTTCGAATCCGACATCGCGAATTGAGGCCGTGCCCGCGGATATTATCCATTGGTCAGATGGCCATGCCATGGTTGCCACCGGAAGCCCGTTTGATCCCGTTGTCTACAATGGCAAGACGCACCATGTCGCGCAATGCAACAACTCCTACATATTCCCCGGTATGGGGCTGGGCGTGCTGGCGGCGGGCGCGCGCCGCGTCACTGACGGAATGTTCATGGCCGCCGCCGAGGCGCTGGCCACATTGTCACCGGCGAGGTCCGATCGCACCGCCAGTTTGCTGCCCGATGTGGGGAACATTCGTGAGGTCAGCAAAGCTATCGCATTTGCGGTTGGTCAACAGGCACAGCTGGATGGGGTTGCGCCCAAATCTACAAAGGATGACCTGAAAGCCGCAATCAATGCGAAGTTCTGGATCCCGCAATACCAGGAGATTGTCTGAAGCAGGCTCGTGTCAGAGTGACCTGAAGGTTTCTTTGTGCACGTTCAGAACCCACTGAGTTTGCTGTAGGGAATAGGCGCGGCATCAAAAGTGTGGTTCTGGTTGCGACGGTTACATCGCCTCGCGCCTGAGCGGCTTTTGCATAGCAGCAAAAAGGGCACCCACCAGCAGGACCACAGATGCAACGACCAGGCTGTCTCCTATTTCTCCGGTTATGTCACCTATGATTCCGGCCCCTATTGGCCCCAATGCCTGTGAGATGGCGAAAACGACTGTAAAAAAGCTGACGGTTGCACCCCAATCCGGCTGGTTCACGTTCTGGCGGACGAAGCTGGTTACGGCAGTGGGGGGCATAAAGACCGACAGTCCGAACACCAGAGCCGACAAAATCAGTCCAACTCCATTTGGAACGAGGATCGGCAGGGCTGAGCCAAAGGCGACGCCGCTTAGGATAAGCGCCAATGGTGTCCCAGGAGCAAAGCGGGCCAACACCCCCCGCCAAACAAATGGGGACACCATAATACTGAAGCCAAGGATCATCCATGTTGCGGTGGTCAGAAGGACACTTGAATGCTGCTCCTTCATCCAGACAGAGATGAAGGTGACGTAGACAATGTAACCCAAACCGAACAGCCCATACCCGCTAAGTTCGCCGAGCATCCTACGCACCGGTGGAATGGAAGGAAGCTCTGCGTTGTGCTCGGTTTCGCTCAACATCGCGGAAGCCCAAATCGAAAACGGGCAAATGACCAGAGCAGTTATGCCGAGACCGATCCATGCCCAATCCCAGGATTGCGGTCCAAACACGTCCAGCATGGGCGGAAGCGAAGCACCACATAATGCAATGCCAAATCCACCGCCGCCGCCAAAGTACAAGGCAATGGCCAGTGCATTCTTCCGGGCGCTGCTCTGAAACAACGATGCTGCCAGTACACCGCCTGACACAAATGAAAGAGCCCCGAACAGTCCTACCAACGTTCGACAGACGGTCTGAAACACGAGGCTTTCATCAAACCCGGTTGCCAATAGACAAAATGCGGTTGCCACGGTACCACCTGCAAACAGCCGCGACGGCGAAACATGCCGGATCAGGAGAAGTGTCAGGATTGACCCCACTATGTACCCAATCGAATTGGCCGTATTTAGCCAGCCAGATTGTGTGAGACTCCAACCAAGGCTACTTTTCATTGATGGCAGAATTAGGCCGTACGCAAAGCGGCCAAAAGCGTTGGATATGCTAACCCCGAGCGCAAGGCCCAGCAATATAAGCCAAGGATTGGTAGATTTTGCGGAGGTCATGAATATCCTTCCAGCTTGAACGGCCACCGTGCCCCAAGGCCCCTGACTGCGCAATCCCAACGGACCCAGAGCAATTCCTTGTGATTGAGCTTGGGCAACAACAGATTGGATATTCACAACAAGTTGTGGCGATGCTGCCGACCGTTGTTAGCAAATTCATTTGCCCAGCGACTTTGCAAACACGGCGAATGACCGCAATGACGTACAGCAGCGTAGAGCCTACAATTCATGATGGAGGCCGTTTCAAACTTCCTCTACCCTTTGCCCATAGCCACTGTGTCTATTCCCGTGGCAAGCTGACCGCACCTACGACCTGGTCGTCACGGTATCACTGCACGTGCGCTGCGCCGCTCTCGTCAGCCGCCAGACGTTTCAACGCCATTCGATCCAGCTTGCCGCCTATTGTCAAAGGCAAGGTCGCCATTATTCGCACCACATCCGGCGCTTTGTATCCAATCCGTTCACGCGCAAAATCAATAATCTCACCGGCGCGCACCAGCTTGGAATCTTCAGCCAGGCTCACGAACGCCCATACGTCCTCGCCATGCATCTCGTCCCGGATCCCAACCGCAACCGCTGCCGCGACGGCTGGGTGTGCTGTCAGCGCATCTTCCACCTCTGCCGGGCTGATGTTGGACCCGTCATGCACAATGATCTGCTTCCGTCGCCCCCTGAACCAAAAGTAGCCATCCTCATCCCGTCGCATCAAATCTCCGGTATCAAACCATCCCTCTTGAAACGCCGCCGCCGTCGCCTCGGGGTTTTTCCAATACTCTGTCATCATAGTTGGGCTTTTGATCCAGTGTCGGCCATCCACTCCCACAGGCACTTCTGCCCCGGCCTCGTCGCGGAGCACCGATATATAGCCAGGGTTGTTCAGTCCGACAGAGCCAACCTTATCAGGGCCACCTTGGATATTGGAATGTGACGTTCCCATTTCCGTCATCCCGTAGAACGCCCCAATCGGTACTCCGGCCAACGCACTGAACGCGTCGACCAGAGTTTGTGAAGGTTTATCCCCACCTGCCATCATCGATTTTAAAGAACCAAAGTCTTCGCGAACCGCCCCATGCCCTGTGACCAAAGCTGCTAAAGGTGCAGGCAGGATTTGGGCCACCGTTGGTCGCGTCTGCCGCAGGAGGCCCAAAAGCTCGTCAGGTGTAAACCGCCGTGCGATGTTTGTTCTGGCGCCGACCCAAAGCCCAGCAAAAGTTAGCCGCAGCCCCGCAGTATGCGAAATCCACGAAGCCGGCAGAACTACGTCCTCGGATCCTAACCCCAGTCCCTGCGCATTGCTCGCGACCATGTACCCCATGCTGGCATGGCTATGCGTCACGCCCTTCGGTTTACCCGTCGTCCCTGATGTAAAAAAGATGAATGCTGGTGCTTCGGCATCGACATCTGGTAGCGTCCCTTCACCCGCTCCGTTCAGGAGGTCATCGAAATCCAGCGCCCCGTTCACTTCGCCTGCATATGCCATCATACTAACAGGCAATTCCGCTATGGCCGGGACGGCCGCCACATCTTTAGCTCGTTCAGCATGTACCAACAAAGCTGCTGGAGTCGCCAACCGCAGTGCATAGTCGATATCCGAGGCCGTGTAGCGATAGTTAAGTGGCATCGCCACCAACCCGGCCCGCATACAGGCAAGATAGTGGATCACCAGAACTGCCCGATTTGGCATGATAGACGCCACCCGGTCCCCCGGTTCGAGGCCCAAGCTCAGATACCGCAAGGCCAGTCGCGTACAGGCAGCATCCAGCTCCTGCCACGTCACGGCACCATCCAGTGCAAAAAGCGCCACTGCCTCAGGGTCCGTAGACAATCCCTGGTGAAACAGGTCAGTCAGATCCGCTGGCGCGGCCAATTGCGGTCCGGATACCGTCATTTTTGCCTCCAAGGCCAACCCCTTTCTGAACCTACACCGCGCCGTTCAAACCCAAAAGCCTTTCGCCAAACCAGTTGTATCGCACGTATTGAATGCGGGAACCCAAACTGCAGTTGCCAAATCAAGGCCCGTACGTATGCGACCCCCGGCCGGTTGCACGAACCGGAAAATGCCAGCTGAAACTCGCAACATGGAGTTTCATAAATCTTTCGATTAGCAGAGCACGTCAGCGGGAGTTTGCCCCAACATTCGAGGTTACTTCTCAAGCCCTGACCATTCTTAGTGCCGCAGCACTAATGATGCGGAAGCTCACGAATTCGACCGTTTTCGACATCTACCAAATGCGGTCCCTAGGTCAACCGCAGCTAAGGCGCACTTTGTCAGCGACGAATGAATTCAGTTGTTTCCAGATTTTGTGCTCGTGTGTATGCCTCCTTCAACAGACCGCACCGCAGCATCACCACGGGGTAGTCAACGGTTCCTTAGGTTCTGGACCTAGTAATTTGGCTGCCGTCATCTCGGCTGCGTGTTTCAAGCCCCTGAGTTTCAGGGGTATAACATGAGCAATCTATTCTGGCTGACCGATGAGCAGATGGCGCGGCTTCAGCCTTACTTTCCAAAGAGCCATGGCAAGCCGAGGGTTGATGATCGTCGTGTACTGAGCGGGATTATTTTCATCAACCGCAATGGGTTACGTTGGTCCGATGCGCCGCGTGAATATGGGCCGCCAAAGACGCTGTACAATCGATGGAAACGATGGAGCGATATGGGAGAGTTCGCTCGGATCATGAACTGTTTGGCTGCGGAGGGAACCGATCATAAGACCATCATGATTGACGCAACATACCTCAAAGCGCACCGCACGGCTTCCAGCCTGCGGTTGAAAAAGGGGGCGTGGCAGGCTGATAGGGCGCACCAAGGGTGGTATGAATACGAAACTGCACGCTGTTACTGACAGTCTGGAACGCCCCATCCGCTTCTTCATATCTGCGGGCCAAGTCAGCGATTACACGGGGGCCAAGTCACCCTGAACGTTGGGTCACGCGCGGCACAAGCTGCGATGAGCCCTGCAATGCTGATCGTACCCGACCGAAAAGATGCAGAGCGAGGACGTATCGTTGCTGGTTTCTCGCAGGTTTCTCGCACCGAACTGTACGAGGGAATGGCCGCAGAGGTGGCTTGCGAAAGCAACTTCAACATCTCGATGCGCAATACCGTTCTTCCTGCGAGGATCGTACGTATTCAGGAGCAGATTTCTTCCGGTCAGCTAGCGCCCAGCGGTCGCCTGATCGAGCCCAGTGAAAAGGCGAAACGGGGTCAGATCGTTGTGCATCTCGATCTGGTGCACCCAGAACACCGCGAACTTTTGGTGCCGGGTAGCGGTTGCATCGTCCAATCCTACACCACCAATTTTGAAGGTGAAATGGAAGGAACACTTGTCGCCCACGGGATCCAGGCTATGGGAATCATCAAGGCAGTCGGTCTGCGGGTTAAAGCTTGGTTCGGTCTGAATTCCGGTATCGGCTTGATCGGCGGTGGACACGCTTGATTTCCCAAAGACCGCCCTACTCAATAAACACGGCTCCCGATAAACGTTGGGAGCCGTTTCTACTACTTACGTACAGACCGCACGCCAAAAAAGCGAGTTCGGTCACGGCTTTCTGCTGCACGGCGAACGATTAATAGGTCCGCTCAGGCAGTCTTTTGTAGGAAAAAGACGACCACATACAGTAGTCCGGAATGTCAGCTTTGGAAGGTCAGTAGTCAGATCTCACCACTTCTTCTGGTACAGCAAATCGACGCAACCTTTAGCACATCCCAGTGCGCGAACTGTGTATTTCCACTGTTTCATTCAGCTATGGGCACAGTAAATGACTTAAAAAACAGTTTTGGACTTAGAATTGACATGAATTGGTCCAAAATTTCGATGACTTGAGTGATGTTGGAGACCATGTCGGCCCGCTAAGCTGGCGGCAAACCAGAGAATCCCGAGCAACGAACACATGATCACAGTCACGAACTTCGGCAAACAATACAAAGGCTTCACGGCCGTGAAAAATCTTAGCTTTTCGGTTGAACCCGGCCAAATCCTAGGGCTGGTCGGTTCGAATGGTGCAGGCAAGACGACGACCCTGCGTGCCTTGTGCGGGATTGTCCCTCCGACCTCGGGGCGCCTCTTGGTTGCGGGCCATGACATTGTACGGGAGCCAATCGAAGCCAAACAGAACATCGGCTATATTCCCGATGATCCGCGGCTTTTTGACACCATGACGGTCTGGGAACATCTGGCCTTTACTGCAGCGGCTTACCAACTTGTAGATTTTGAGGAAACCGCCGAAGCGCTTCTAGTGTCCTTCGAGCTTATCCATAAGCGCGATACGCTCGTCCACAACTTGTCTCGCGGTATGCGCCAGAAGGTGGCGATCGCCTGTGCCTTTTTGCACGATCCCAAGGTGATCCTGTTCGATGAGCCCCTGACGGGGCTCGATCCGCAGGGGATCCGGGGCATCCAGCAGGCGATCCGAGAACGTGCGCATTCCGGTGCCGCCATCATCATCAGCTCGCATCTTTTGAGCCTGTTCGAGAACTTGTGCACGCATATTATGGTGTTGAACCTTGGTGAGTGCCGCAGGTTTGGCACGATGAGCGATGTGCTGAGCGAGGTCGGCGAGACCGACAGTAACTCGGCCCTAGAAGAGGCGTATTTCAGCATCACCCAAGACAAAGAAAAGGCTGAAGCTTAAGATATGGATTCAGCGCTTTTTCGTCTCCTTTTGATGCGCCTGCGTGCCGGCATTCGCCTGCGTCTGATCCAATTGACAACTTCGCGCGGCCTGCTCTTTTCTGTTTCTTTTTGCGGGATCATTTGGCTGCTGGTGGTTGCAAACGGCTCCTCCCTGGAAACGGGGTTCTTGGCTGACGCCGCCTCGGATCGCCAAGCTTTAAGCACGCAGATCAGCACTTACATGCCACTCGGTATGCTTGCGATGTCCCTGCTGACAGTCGTGTTGTCCACTGGCCCCACGTTTCATTTTTCGCCTACAGAGATCAATTTTCTTTTTACCGGGCCGTTCCGTCGGCGCGACCTGATCATCTACAAATTCAGCGCCTACGTTGCTGGTGCCACCTTAAGTAGTGCGCTCATCACCATCTTTGCGCAGGCGCAAACGGGGTCCGCCCTGACTGCGTTTATCGCCTCGCTCCTGACGCTCATCTTCGTTCAGTTGAACAGCGCCGTCATCGGCATGGCTGGGCAAGCACTGGAAGGCAGCAGGCTTGCACGGTTTCGATGGCCCGCAATTGCATTGCTTTCCGCCGCTGTAACCGCCACCGTGGTCTACGCTTGGATGACGCCCGAGTGCAGCCTATTCGACCTTCTGGTCGAATTTCGCCACTCGTGGATCGGTACCATTATCCTGTCACCCTACATCGTGTTTGCCGAACTCTTCGTAGCGCCATCGCTTTTTCCGCATCTATTCGTTTGGGCCTCAATCGCGGTCCTCATCAACGCTGCGCTGTTGCACCTTGCAATCAAGCTCGACACGCGCACGACCGATCGTGCCTTAAAGGAAAACGCCCGACAGAGCGACCGATGGGAACGCATAACGCAAGGAGGATCGTTCTGGGCCACTGAACGAACCGAAATACCCTCGATCTGTCGTGCGCCGATTGTAGTTGGTTTGGGGCCGATTGCCTGGCGTCAGGCCCTCAACGTTGCCCGCAGTTCATTCAGGGTCGTCGCCGTGTTTGTTGGTATGGCTGCCTGCGTCGGGCCAGTCCTTTCCGCGGCCGGTATATCGGTCACAGACACGCGGGCCGTGTTGTTTTTCTACATCTTTTTTGTGTTCATCCTGCCTCGAACACTGGTCTGCGACTTTCGCGGCGACCTGAGCCGGATGGAAGTCTACAAGACCTTGCCCATCACACCATGGCGCATCTGCGCAGGTCAGCTCGTGACTCAGGTGGTTCTGGCCTGTGTCGTTGCTGTGACAATGATCGTCAGCATCGTCGTCTTTGAAGATGGAGTCCGCGTACCCGATGCACTGGCCCTTGCGGCTTTTGTATTCCCGTTGACCGTGCTCCTCTATACCGTTGAGAACACGATACATCTTTTGTTTCCGACAAAACTCCTCCCGATGGGACGAGCAGACTTCGAATTTCTTGGTCGTTCACTTGTCGAGTTCATTGCGAAATCGATTGCCATTTTGGCTGCTGCGGCGGCATCGGCTGCCGTGGGGCTAATGACATTCACAACGATAAGACCCTCCTTGGTCCTATCGGGGTTGGCCAGCTGGATCACATTGACCCTGATCGGGCTTTTGACGTTGGTCGTAATGCAATATGCGTTCCGTAGGTTCGCAGTAGCAGAAAACACCGACTAGGGTATGGCGTTCCGCTTGGCTGAGGTTAGTTGGTTCATTGCTGATAACTAACACGCCATATTGTGGTTGACTTCGTCAAGACAAATGAACGGCAACTTCTCCCGCTTACTGGACGCATGCACCCGCGGAGATCAAGTAGCTTGGAAAAGGCCGGTAAGGGCTCGTCGCGACCATTCTCTGCGCGTTTAACGAAAGGCTGCTTTTTGATAGTTCAGCGAGAAAACCGTGACTTCTAGAGTCTCAGAAATTCAAAACCCTAAGTAGCTGATTTTTCTGAAACGGCTGTCTCACCATATAGGTGATCCGACAGCGCGCTATTTCCAAGTGTGACTCCTATTAGAAATCAATGGGTTATCTAATGGGAGATCATCGCATGGGCACAGTGTATTCGCAACTCAGCATCGAAGAACGCCGTAGAATTGAACGCTGGCGGCACGCAAGAGTCCCGGTTCGAGAGATGGCACGCGTGTTGAAGCGTTCGAAGGCAACCATAAATCGTGAGCTCAAACGGAACTATTTTTCGGATCCCTGTCTGCCTAAATGCGATGGATATTACTGCGCATCCGCTCATCGGAAGGCCGCAGATCGGCGTGCCCGACAACGCAAGCTGATCCGATATCCTCAATTGCGTGAGTGCGTTGTTGAGTGGTTGAAGAATGGCTGGACGCCGGAACAGATCGGCAATCGGATGATCTATGAAGGCGCCATGCTGCGCGTGTGTCAGGAAACGATCTATCGTTACATCTATGCTCAGGAAGGTATGACCGACGAGCTTTGGTGGTATCTGCCTGAGCACAGAATGTGTCGTCGGCCGCGCCGTGCCAGAAAACGTCAGGCTCCCAAGTTCGACTGCGATGTCAGCATTCCGTTTCGACCGGATGATGTCGCGCACCGCCGCCAGTTTGGGCACTGGGAAGGCGATTGATACTATTCAAGCGGGCGCGCTTGGCCAGTCAAATGTCACATCGCTGGTCGAGCGCGTCAGCCGGTTCACAGCGCTGCTGAAGAACCCGAACAAGCGGACGAAACCAGTCATGGGCAAGATCATGAAGGCTGTCCGCGATCTGCCCCACCTAGCGCGCAAATCCATCACCTTTGACCGCGGCACAGAGTTCGTGAGTTGGCCGCACCTTCAGGCCGAGATCGGAACGCAAACGTGGTTCTGCGATCCCTCATCACCGTGGCAAAAAGGCAACGTCGAGAATGCCAACCGCAGGGTTCGGCGATGGCTTCCCCGCAAGCGCCACATCATGGCAGTCTCAGATCATGAATTGAAAATGATCTGCGACTGCCTCAACGCAACGTTTCGCAAATGCGTCGGATGGAAAACATCGGCCGAGGTCTTCCGCGAAAAG
This sequence comes from Ruegeria halocynthiae, assembly GCF_900106805.1. GTDB lineage: Bacteria > Pseudomonadota > Alphaproteobacteria > Rhodobacterales > Rhodobacteraceae > Ruegeria > Ruegeria halocynthiae. The sequence continues at coordinate 80,033 of NZ_FNNP01000012.1, read as the reverse complement.
ATGATGGAGGAAATGGGCCGAGGCCCCTACGGCCGGAGGATTGTACGACCAATCCGTCTCTGGTTCTTGCGGCATTCCAAGACCCGGTTTCCGAAAGCCTTATCGCTCAGGAATTACAATCCTGCCGAAGCCAGGGAAGGGATGCGCAAGCAGCTGCGGCTACTCTTTCAGTTGCCATTGGCGCGGAGCTTGCGAAACTCGTGCCAGGCCGCGTCTCGACAGAGGTCGATGCTTGTCTGTCTTTCGGCGTCGACGACTCTGTTCGTCGGGCTTATGAAATCGTCGAGGACTATGACGCGCGTGGTGTCGAAAAGGACCGAATACTCATTAAGCTGGCAGCTACATGGGAAGGCATCCGGGCTGCCGAGATCCTTCAACGTGACGGGATCGACTGCAATCTAACCCTCATTTTCTCGCTGTCCCAGGCAATTGCATGTGCGGACGCCGGTGTTTTTCTGATTTCCCCATTCGTCGGCCGCATAACGGATTGGTACAAGAAGTCAGAGGGGCGCGACAGCTATGCGCCTGATGATGATCCCGGCGTGGCTTCCGTGAAGACTATTTACGACTACTACAAGTCGAACGGGATTGAGACCATCGTGATGGGCGCTTCGTTCCGCACGATTGATCAGGTTAAGGCGCTGGCAGGGTGCGACCGGCTCACCATTGCGCCGAAACTGCTTGACGCGCTGAAAGATGAAGAAGGCGATCTGAAACCGGCCCTGTTGTCTGATCGCGTTCAAGACGTGGAGGCACAAGTATTGGACGAAGCCTCTTTCCGGTGGGAATTGAACCGTGACGCGATGGCAACTGAGAAACTGGCTGAGGGAATCCGAAATTTCGATAAGGATCACTCGACCTTGATTTCGATGGTGACGAAGCGGATGTGCGGGTAGCCATGGCAATCGGACGTGAAAGCCCGCAACAGAATTGGGGCAGCCATTCGTAGCCGCCAGGTGAACGACCGGTAAGTCCGCAGACTGTGAGTTCGAATAGACTCAGATTTTAGCAGCGCAGCGAATGACTGAAATCCGGGTTGCGATCGCAGCATCCAAGACGGGCACTGAATGTCCCTTGTGGACCGATCCATCAGTAAAAGACCTTTTCTTGGGCGACTTCTCGGTGCGCGTCTTGATCAGAATTCCGGCGGTGTATCGTACTGTTCATCTGAAACGTGCTCCAGCCAAGCCACAGGTGAACCGTTGAGGGCTTCCTGAATCGCCAGATGCGTCATTGCGACATTTGGCGAAGCACCATGCCAGTGTTTTTCGCCAGGTTCAAACCAGACGGTGTCGCCAGGTTGGATTTCCTAAACCGGTCCGTCCCATGACTGTGCCAGCCCTCTCCCTGAGAGAACGATGAGTGATTGGCCAAGAGGGTGTGTGTGCCATGCGGTTCGTGCCCCCGGTTCGAAGGTTACGACAACTGACCGGATACGGGCCGGTTCGGGCGCTTCGATAGCAGGGTCCATTCGGACTGCTCCAGGGAAATAGTCCGGCGACCCTACGGTCGATGACCTAGAGCCGTTTTTCTTGATGTCCATTGGATTCCCTCCCATCACTGTCGCTTCGATCAGAGTGTCAAACTACCTGATCCTGCGCCGTCGACCAATGTCCGTTTTCGGAAAGCCGCTGTGCAGCGCCAGAAGATCGGGTCAAGGTCCGGAAAGGGCCGTGTGCGAATTCAATATCATCTAATCTAATTTGCAGATGCCGTGAGCATGATGATTACTTCTAGCCCCAACTGCAATCGGTATGCTGTACAACCTGGGACAAGATCGCTATTCAGCCTGTTCCTGCAATTCATTGCAAACTTCAGACTAGAAAGGTGGTGTAAACCACATGCAGGTTAGTGTTCGCGACAACAATGTTGATCAGGCCCTTCGGGTTCTTAAGAAAAAGCTCCAGAAGGAAGGCGTTTTCCGTGAAATGAAGCTCAAGCAACATTTCGAGAAGCCGTCCGAGAAAAACGCGCGCCAGAAAGCCGAAGCGATCCGCCGCGCCAGAAAGCTGGCACGTAAGAAATTGGAACGCGAAGGATGATGTAATCATTCCTCGACGCTGAAAAACATCCCCCGTTGTCCGATGGCAGCGGGGGTTTTACGTATTTGGACTGAGAGCGCTACAAATTAGCGTCCTGCAGCACGCGTTTTGCATTGCCGAGAACGTAGACTGTGTTCACGGTTGAAGCGCCATCCCACGAAAACACCCCACTCGCACAATCCTTTCTGCGCAGAGTCAGTCGAAGTAGTGCACTAGCGGGCGGGCGGCGCGGAAGATCTCGATCAGCAGATCGATTACCTCGTCGTCAAGCAGCAGGGCGTCCGGCAAATCTTTGCGGCATCCCAGGTCGGCCATTTTCAGATAGGGCGCGGCGGGGTCGCTACTTGAAAAGCCTTCCGGCACAGTACCCAACGCCTTTCGCGTAACAATGCCGTCTGGGAACGTCTTCTTAAACTCAGGGTCGTTCAAGATGGCTGTCAGGCCGCTCGGATCATCGATCAAATGCGTTCGCATTCGGGCGAGCGTGGCCTTGGAGGGTTTGAAAAGTGCAGCACCTGCGTAACAATTTCCTGGCTCGATGTGGAGATAGTATCCGAAGCTTTCTTCGGGATCACCTGCATTGGCAAAAACATCCACTTCCGAGCGGTATAGAGCACGCCCGATGCGCTCTCGTGGCTCCTGAAAGAACTTGGTGTAGCTTCGCTTCGGTTTGATCCCCGCCTCAGCCACGAAAGGATCAAAGCGATCAGCGTAGTCGTGCAGTGTCATTGCGATACCAGCAAAATTGCGCAAGGCGTCGTCGCGTTCTTCTCGGTGCTCGTCCATCCAGGCTTTGCGGTTGTTCATTCTGAGATCCGCAAGGAACGCAAATGTTTCTGGCTCTACCAAGGGTGCAACTCCTGTTTCGCAGTTGCCAAGAGGCTTGACTGCGTTCCCATAGCATCCTTGTAAGGCCAATTCAGAGAAACCGCCATGGATTGTAACTCAGCGCCTGAGAGACACCACCGGTGAAGAAATGGACAGCCACCGCTTACGTGTTGTCTGTAACGTTCGGTCCCGAACAACGAAAATGCTGCACCAACGATGAACGTCTGGTTTGAAGAAGTTGAGCCACAGCTAGGGACAGAGCCATCAATGTCTGCAAAGGGGCCGGTAGTCACCAATATAAGCCCACCACCAGTTTTATTTGGTGGCGGGTTGTATTCTTGCTCCAATTGAATCAGAGCTTGATCCGGAAGGCTGCGAAGCCGTCGGCGCCTTCTCCGGCGTCCTCGATTGTGACACCTTTGACGTCGCCCATATAGTCCCGCGCTTTTGGGCCGGTCTCGAACAACACTGTCGTGTCCCCAAGCGGCGCAAAAGACCAGTTGGCATCTGCCTTTGGATCAATCGTGCCCTGCTCGACAATATAGCGCACGATGACGTCGCGGTTGGTATCCGGGGCTTCGAATACGATTGTGTCACCCAACGCTCCGGGGAATGATCCACCGCCTGATGCTCGATAGTTGTTGGTGGCGATGATGAACTCCATTTCATCAGTAACCGGTGCCCCATTATAGGAAAGATCCACAATCCGCGCGGCATCAGAGTTGATCTCTTCGCCTTTGGGCCCAAATCGCGAAGGTTGGGACAGGTCAATCTGATAGGTCACACCATCCATCACGTCAAAGTTGTAGGAAGGGAATTCCGGGTTCAGCAGCACCGCATCTTTCGAACCCGCTTTAACCTGATTGAACATTCCGGCCGAGCGTTCCAGCCAGCCCCTGACATGCGCACCATTCACGCGGACTGCTCTCACTGTGTTCGGATAGAGATACAGATCGGCTACGTTTTTGATGGCAACGTCACCAACGGGAACATCCGTGTAGTATTCCGGACCACCGCGGCCACCAGCCTTGAAAGGTGCTGCCGCTGACAAGATCGGCAAGCCTTCATGTTCAGTGCCTTTCAGCATTTCTTCGACATACCACTTCTGCGCGATTGATACGATTTGGACTGATGGGTCGTCTGCAACCAGTGCGAAATAGCTGTGCAGAGGTGCTGAGGTCTTGCCAACAGCGCGGCGAACATAGACTAGCGTTTCGTCGTGATCTGTCGCAACCGAGTCGAGGACTCGCTGATCATCTCCGACCAGCGCGGTGATTGATCGGTCCTCGTTCCTTCGGGAAATGGGTCGCGCCTCGGATGTGGTGGTCACCACCCGCCATTCGTTTCCATCCCGTTCCAACAGCAGATCAAGCAGACCAAGATGCGACCCCCAGAAGCCGCCCATAACGGCGGGTTTGCCCATCAACGTGCCTCTATCAACATCGATGCCGGGACGGTCTGCAAATGTTGGCGAGGGAAAGACCAAGTGGTTGTGACCCGTGACCAGCGCGTCGATCCCGTCGACACCAGCAAGCACAACCGACGCGTTTTCCATACCATCCGCGTGATCGGCTCCCCCAATACCGGAATGCGACAAAGCGATGATCAGATCACAACCTTGTTCCTGCATCTCAGGCACATAGGCCTTGGCCGTCTCAACGATATCCCGCGCTTCGACATTGCCTTCGAGATGTTTGCGATCCCAGTTCATGATCTGCGGAGGGGTAAAGCCGATAATACCGATTTTTATTGGGTGCTTTGTGCCGTCACCCATTTCGATTTCGCGATCGAGAATTGTGTAAGGCTGGACGAGCGTCTTGTCTTCGCGCGGGCTCGCGCCTTTCTCTTTTGCTACGTTGGCAAGAACCACTGGGAAATCTGCACCGGCCAAAGAGGTCTCAAGGAAGTTTAACCCATAGTTAAACTCATGATTTCCCAGTGTGGCTGCATCATAACCAACCGTGTTGAACGCGGTGATGATTGGGTGGCTATCTCCCTCCTTCATACCGCGTTCATAGGCGATGTAGTCGCCCATCGGGTTGCCCTGTAGAAAGTCTCCATTGTCAACCAACAGCGAGTTTACTGCCTCAGCACGGATTTCATTGATGATAGAGGCGGTGCGGGACAGGCCCACCGTATCCCGGGGTTTGTCGGCATAGTAATCATAGGGGAACACATGAACATGGATGTCGGTTGTTTCCATGATACGAAGATGCGCCTGATTGTTGGCCGCATCAGCCGAGAAGGGGTGAAGCGTAATTGCAGCGGTACTCGCAGCTGTTGTGGAGAGAAACTGGCGACGCGAAAACAATGTACGGTTAGAGAAAGACATTGGGCACCTCTCAAGTTGGTTGGTTAACGTGCCTTTTGCAGGCTTTCCGCGACATCCGTATGACATGGGTTGCGAGAACATCTGTCGCGCTATTCACGGTTGGTGGTATTTAGCACCATACCCAAACATCAGGGGTTTGCTAAGGTACCGCAAGTGGTGAACCTGAGCTTCCCTTTGATTGGTCAATTCAACGTAGAGATTTCTCGGTCATTCGAGGCTAAACAAAGCAAAACACCAAGCCGAAAAAGGTCTGCCTTGTCGGATATGCTCTCATTCATGCACCCTTCCTTCACCACGGTGTAGCAGACGGTTGCTTTTGCTTCAGACTGTGAATTCGCAATCGCAGCGAAGGGCTGGTTTCGTGGGCTGCGCCGCAGAATCTCAAGTTGATTCTGTAGGTCGGCTATGGGCCGTGCATGATGACGAGGCGGGCAGTGGTTTGGCTTGATGCTGCGCTGTCCCCTAAGTCAGTGGAGAGCCCGTTTAGACCGTTGGTCGATATGCAGCGAATGGCTCGTTTTTCGAATCTGAGAACTACTTCGGCAGTCATTCGCTATCACAGGTCGGCCCCAGTCGATAAGATTGATGCAGTCGTTAGCTTATGGCAACACTTGCCCCGGATGAAACCTCTTCTCCAAACAAAAACCCAACACCAATCAAGGCTAGAACAACACCAAAGAACTTGTTCGCAGTGAATTTTTCATCGGCGAGCATGTAATGTGCAACGGCTATTGAAAAAACGGGAGTAGCGGCATTTGCGATAGATGCCAGACCACCCGGTATGGTCGTTTGTGCCCAGAAGAATAGGCTGAACGGGATGACATTGTTTAGAATCCCCATCGTCAGGAATGCCTTCCAAACCTGCCTGTTTTTAGGCAATGTAATGCCTCTAATCCCCAAGTAGATGAGCAAGGCAAGAGCTGCGATGCTCACCCGCAGAAAAACAACGGTCAGAGGCGGAAGTTCACCCACAGCTATTGAAGTGAAAAAGAACGTACCAGCCCACAATATTGACAGAAACCCAAGCAGCCCCCAGTCCACAACCGTCATTCTCATGTGCACATCTTCCTAATTTGATTTGAGGAAGGTGTACGAATTCAGAACGGCTCAGGCTGGCCTCTTTAGGACCTGATCATGTCAAAGGGGAATCGAAGGCGGTTTTGTTTCAGCTTCGATTTCTAGTATCAAGTCCCACCTGTCTGCCATTTGCTGTAGAGTTTCGAATATCCCGTTCAGGCAAAAGATAGAGGCTGCCGAAGTGTCCTTCCGGTCGATACGTGAACCCTGGGCCGATACTACAAGCTCCATGGGGAAGTTCCTACTTACTGTTTTTGCAGGACTTTCCGAACTGGAAAGAAAGCTCATCAATGAGTGAACCGACGAAGGCCGGACATCCGCCAAAAAACGCGGTGTGAAACTCGGACGAAAACTCAAGCTTACCTCACATCAGCAAGATCAGGTCAGAACCATGCTGCAAGAAGGCCAATCCATCCGCGCCATAGCTCGACATTTCAACGTCGGCGTCGCCACAATCGACCGCATCAAGCGCTCAACACCACTCTCCTGAAAATCTTGCCGTTTTAGACCCCCTTCGTGCGTACAGGGCCAAATAACTGTTTTTCTTGGCCAGCCAGAACCAATTCGGGGGGGCCGGGAAATGGCGCGAAAGTGCAGATGTTTTCGACTGCGAGGAATGGAGCCACTCAATGACGGTAAAGACAGTCGGACCGGATTTGGCCAAGGACGTTTTCAGGTGTATTGCGTTTCAACCACCAGGCTCAAGATCAACAACAAAAAGATAAAACGCGCAGAACTGCTACCGGCTTGTTCTAGTTGTGAATCCTGACCCTAGGTCTTCTGCTACACTCCCAAATGTCGTCTGTGTGACGTAGAAGGGCGGTCCTGGATATTGAGCCTTGCATCTGGGCGGGGAGACTGACTGATGAGTCTGCCATTTGCCACAACGTGCAAACGCGCTGCGCGTAGCCGCAGGGCCTCGGTTGGGGTGCCAGCATCAAGCACGACCAGGGAGGCTTTGGCCCCGACGTGAAGCCCATAGTCCTGCAAACCCATCGTCTTTGCATTGTTCACGGTTACCATGTCAAAACAGATCCGCATTTCTTCTGGGCTGGTCATCTGCGCCACATGTAGCCCCATAAAGGCCACGTCCAGCATGTCTGCTGTTCCTAGTGGGTACCACGGATCGAGCACGCAATCCTGTCCCCAACCAACGTTGATCCCAGCGTTTAGCATCTCTTTCACCCGGGTCAGACCGCGGCGTTTGGGGTATGTATCGTGCCGCCCCTGCAGAACGACGTTGATCAAAGGGTTCGGGATCGCGTTGATCTGAGCCTCTGCGATCAGTGGAAGCAGTTTCGAGACATAGTAGTTGTCCATAGAGTGCATTGAGGTCAAATGCGAGCCCGCCACACGCCCGTGCAGTCCAAGCCGCTGGGTTTCAAATGCAAGCGTTTCAATGTGGCGCGATAATGGATCATCCGTCTCGTCACAATGCATATCCACTTGCAGGCCGCGTGCGGCGGCAATTTCGCATAGTTCAGTCACTGACGCAGCACCATCCTGCATCGTGCGTTCGAAATGCGGGATGCCGCCGACAACATCCACGCCCATATCCAGCGCGCGGATGGTATTCTCGCGCGCCGTGGGATTGCGGTAGAACCCATCTTGGGGGAATGCGACCAGTTGCAGATCGATATAGTTTTTGACCTTATTTCGAACCTCGAGCAGCGCCTCGACCCCTAACAGCCGGTCGTCGCATGTGTCGACATGGCTGCGGATCGCAAGCAATCCCATGCTGGCCGCCCAGTCACAGTAGTGCAGGGCGCGATCAATCACCTCGTCCTGGGTCATGACCTGTTTGAGTTCACCCCAAAGCCCAATGCCCTCTAGCAGGGTTCCTGAGGCGTTGATGCGAGGCAGGCCATAGGACAGCGTCGCATCCATATGAAAATGCGGATCAACAAAGGGCGGGCTGACCAAATCGCCGGTTGCATCAATGATCTGCCCTGCTTTGGCAGTGCCGAGCCGATCTATGGCGGTGATCTTACTGCCTGAGATGCCGATATCAGCGACGCTGCCGTTCGGCAGAAAGCCACCTTTTACAATCAGGTCAAACATCACCGCTCCCCCTTGTTGAATGGCACCATAAGTGCGGCGGGTACTTCAGCCCGGCGTGACATTACTACCAATGCCAGAATGGAGAGTATGTAGGGCATCATCAAGAATATCTGATAGGGGACCTGCGCCCCAAGGCTTGTCTGCTGAGCCCGGATTTGCAGCGCATCGAAGGCAGCAAACAGCACTGCCCCAAGCATTGCCTTGCCCGGTCGCCAGGACCCGAAGACAACCAGAGCAATGCAGATCCAGCCGCGCCCATTGACCATCTCAAAAAAGAAGCTGTCAAAGGCGGACATCGTTAGAAACGCGCCACCGACGGCCATCAGCCCGCTGCCAATGATAACGGCCCCCATGCGGATGGTGGTCACCGAAAGGCCTTGTGCGGCGACCGCAGCCGGGTTTTCACCTGCGGCACGCACGGCCAAACCCAAGGGCGTTCGGTAGAGAACCAACCCGACAACTGCAACAAGTACAAAGGCCAGATAGGTCAGCGGCGTTTGCGAGAAAAGAGCGGGCCCAAGCAGTGGAATGTCCGACAGCAATGGGATTTCATAGGGCTGAAACGCGACGATCTTGGGCGGGCTGGTGACCTCTGGCAGCGCCAGCCGATAGGCATAGTAGGTTGACGAGGTGGCCAGAAGTGTTACGCCCAGTCCAACTACATGCTGGGACAGTCCAAAGGGCACTGTCAGCGTGCTGTGCAACAGCCCAAACAACATCCCAACAGCCATTGCAACACCGACACCAACCCAAAGCCCGGTGCCCGAATAGACCGCCATCCAGCCCGCAAATGCACCGGAAACCATGATGCCCTCGATGCCAAGGTTCAGGACACCGGCGCGTTCACAGATCAATTCGCCCAAGGTCGCAAAAATCAGTGGGCTGGCGATACGGATCGTTGCAGCCCAGAAACTGGCGGTGAAGAGGATGTCGATGATGTCCATGGCGCTAGTCCCTCACTACGCGAAACCGCGTCAGCATGATCGCAAAAACCATCAGCAAAAGGGCGACGGCCAGCATGATATCGGCTAGGTAGGTAGGTACGCCTGCGGCCCGGCTCATGCTGTCGGCGCCGACAAAAATGCCTGCCACAAACAGGGCGGCGATCACCACACCCAGCGGATTGAGCAGGGCGAGCATCGCCACGATGATGCCGGTGTAACCAAATCCGGGTGAGAGATCGAGAGTCAGGCTCCCCTTCAGCCCGGCGACCTCGGAAAAGCCCCCCAAGGCGGCAAGCCCGCCAGACAGCAGCGCGGTTTTGACCAACACCAAATTCACCGGAATGCCCGCGAAACCTGCGGCCTGTTTGTTTAGGCCCACGGCTCGCATCTCATAGCCTAAGGTACTGCGGGTCTGGATCACCCAGACGCAAAGCGCCGATATGATCGCAAGGGCGAAACCCCAGTGCAGACGCAGCCCTTCGACGATCCGTGGTAGGCGGGCCTCGGGGATCAGTCGGGCAGATTTTGGCCAGCCCATCCCCATCGGATCTTTCAATGGCCCCTCCAACAGCATTGAAATAAACAGCAGGAAGATGAAGTTGAAAAGCAGGGTCGTCACGACCTCATCCACCCCAAATCGGGTTTTCAGAAGCGCCGGTACCAGCAGCAAATTCGCACCCGCAAACACGGCAATCAACGCAATTACAGGAAGGATCAGGCCACTTGGCCACGCCAAGGCTCCGGTTCCCAATAAAACCGTGATCAGAGCTCCGGCGTATAGCTGCGCTTCGGCCCCGATGTTCCAGAACTTGGCCCGAAAGGCCACGGCAACAGCAAGCCCCGTAAAGATCAGCGGTGTCGCCCGGTTGAGCGTTTCAAGAAGCGCGAATTTCGACCCAAATGCGCCCTTGATGATCAGGCCCAGAACCGAAAAAGGGTTTGCGCCTGCGATCATTGCCAAAAGCGATGCGATCACAATTGTCGCAGACAACGCCAACGCAGATGGGACCAGTTTGCGCCCAAAGCTGGGGTTGTTTATCGGTTCAAGACGCATGCGCATTCTCGTTTTTAAACCCTTGTCCGGCCATCCATAGGCCCAATTCCGTGGGTGTCATACTGCCCCGGCCAAATCCGGGTGAGAGCTGTCCGTCAGCAATCACATGGATGACATCGGACATGGCCATGACCTCATCCAGATCTTCCGAGATCAGCAGGATTGCGGCCCCTCTGGCGCGGGCTTCCAGCAACTGGCCGTGCACATAATTGACTGCGCCGATATCCAGCCCGCGCACGGGTTGATTGGCCAGAATAACCCGCGGTGCGGCCTCAAGCACGCGCCCCAGTATCAGCTTTTGCATGTTCCCACCGGACAAAAGTCGGATCGGCGTGTCCGGGCCCGGACAACGCACATCGTATTTATTGATGATGGCCTCGGCAAAAGCCCGTGAACTGCGCCAATTCAGCCAACCAGCCTTGCTGAACCCCGCTGAGCGGTAGCGTTCGAGAATCGCATTCTCGGTCAGATCAAAATCCGCAATCGTTCCGGTTTTGTGTCGGTCTTCGGGGATGCGAGCGATGCCACTTTTTACTGCTTCGCGCGGGGTCCAGCGGTCGATGCCAGATCCGCCGATCTCGATCCGCCCCTCGGCGGGTTTCACCAGCCCACCAACCACATCTGCTATCGCGGCTTGGCCATTGCCGGAAACGCCAGCCAGGCCGATGATTTGCCCGGCATGCAAAGATAGAGACACCGACTTGAGCCCCGGAGCGTTGCCGACATCCGGTGTTGCGACGCGATCCAGTTTCAATAATGCAGGCCCGGGTGTCGATTGGGGTACCTTGGGTGGTGTCGCCTCTGTGCCCATCATCAGGGTCGCCAGCGCGTGTTTGTCGGTATCTGCGGTGCGAACGCCACCCGTTATCTTACCGTGCCGCAATACGACAACTCGGTCCGATATTGCCATAACCTCATGTAGCTTGTGGGAAATGAATATGACCGACAAACCATCCGCTATGGCCAGCCGGAGGGTCGCAAACAGATCATCCGTTTCCTGCGGCGTCAGAACTGCGGTCGGCTCATCAAGAATAAGAATGCGCACATCGCGGTAAAGCGCTTTAAGTATCTCGACCCTTTGCCGTTCACCCACCGTCAGCGCCCCGACACGGGCGTTTGGCGACACGGACAGGTGATACTTTTGAGACAGCGCCTTGATCCGGTCGCGGGTTGCCGATCGTCCCGAGCTTGTGCTCAAAAGTGAACCGACCCCAAGAGTGATGTTTTCCAGCACAGTCAGGTTGTCGGCTAGGGTGAAATGCTGGTGTACCATCCCCACACCCGCATCCAGCGCAGCGCGAGAGTTTCCCGGTGGCAAAGTTTTTCCGAACACCCGAACGGTTCCGCTATCAGCCGTATATTGGCCAAAGAGGATGTTCATCAGCGTTGTTTTGCCTGCCCCGTTTTCACCGAGCAAGGCAACAACTTCGCCTTCGCTCAAGGAAAGGCTGACCGCATCATTGGCGGTCAGCGTTCCAAATCGCTTGGTGATAGCATCGAGGTTCAGCGCCTCAACAACAACGGTGTCCATGGGTGGTTATGACGATGTCGGTTCGTCGTCGTTGATGGTCACAGAGAATGCACCCGATTTGATTTCGGCCTCGCGTTTCTTGACAAGTTCAAGCGCAGGGGCAGGTACCTTGCCGTCGAATGTGCCCAAGGGAGCTAGCGAGGTTCCGCCCTGATTCATAAAGGAATAGATGCCATAGTCAGCGGCTGTAAAGCTACCAGCCTGCACTTCGGCAATGGCCTTATCCAGGGTTGGTTCAAAATGCCAGATCGCCGAGGCGACCACGGTGTCAGGATATTCTGGCTGCGTGTCGATCACGTTGCCAATTGCAAGAATGCCCCTTTCCTTAGCGGCGTCGGAAACGCCGAAACGTTCAGCATACAAGATATCTGCTCCGTTTTCGATCATTGCAAAGGCCGTTTCCTTGGCTTTTGGCGGATCAAACCAGCTGCCGATAAAGCTGACCTGGAAGGTGATATCGGGGTTCATCTCACGTGCACCGGCCATGAAGGCATGCATCAGGCGGTTCACTTCCGGGATTGGAAAGCCGCCAACCATGCCGATATTGCCCGTCTCGGTCATGGAGCCGGCAATGATACCGGACAAGTAAGAGGCGTCCTGAATATAGTTGTCGAAAACCGCAAAATTGGGCAGCGCTGGGTCTTCCTTGAAGCTTGAGCCCATCAGGAAGGCAACGTCGGGATATTCTGCGGCGACTTCTCGCGCCTCTTGTTCGGCGCCAAATACCTCGCCGATAATCAGCTTGTTGCCCGCCTCGGCATATTCGCGGATCACCCGGGCGTAGTCTGTGTTGCTGACATTCTCTGAGAAGCTATAGGAAATATCCCCGCGATCCTGCGCCGTCAGCGCGGCGTTGTGGATGCGGCTGACCCATTGCTGCTCGACGGGCACGGTATAGATCCCGGCGGTTTTGATCGGTTCTGCGGCAGCAACGCGACCAGCCCCAAGCAAAAGTGACGACGCTGCGGTCGTCATCAGAAATTGGCGGCGGTTGAGAAATAGTGATATTTTCATGATGTCCTCCCCTTGGCAATTGACGCTAAGTAACACGTAATTTTATCATTTGGTCAAGAATTTTGAGATTGAGTGGCCCAGACGATCAGAACTTGCTTAGAAAATGTGCTTAGGGTCAGGAATAGGCCAACTTCATAGACCTGCTGTCTTGGCAACGTCTGCTTTGGCGTTTTGCAATGCGGCTTGACTAGTGCCGTTGAGCGGCGGCTTCGGGCCGTCCTCATCGGCGCAATTTGGGGCTGGACCCAATTTGCTGCGTCAGCCCCGATGGCGGCAGTGAGCCCTTAGTTACCGATGCCGCAGCTTGAACGGAAGTCCGCCAATAACTCATTTGGGGATAGTAGGATCGAAGGAAAGCGCATACGCTGGATTAAGGCGATGGACACAAATACGCCTCGCTATCAGTCTAGCAACAATTTGCAACTTTCGGACAAAAGTTTGGGTGCACAGCACCACTGAACAATGAAAACCTATTCGGGAGAATGAAGTGAAAATGTCAGCTAAACTTTTTGGAGCCGTTGCTGTGTTGGGTGTCATGGCGTTGACCGCAACGGCGCAATCGTCTGACGACACATCAAAGCCTGAGAGTTATCTGTTCATTGAAACCGCTGATCGCGCCACGCTATCCGAAGGTACTATGACATTGCACGGAGTTAGTCCCGGTGTACCCGTTTTTGCGGATCGGCCCTACCGTCATGCGGGACAGATCAGTCGCGCTGATTTTCTAAAGGCATGGAGCAGTGGGCAAGACAGCTTTGAGGCAGACCCGCCCAATGTCGCGATAACTGGTCAGAGCGAAGGCAAGCAGGTTGTCCTGATCGCCGAAATCAAACAGCCCAAAGCGGATGGTGATTGGGTCAGCTATGAAGTTAACATTCTTGAGGGATCCGAATTTTCCGAGCTCAATAGTCCGGTCATGGTGATAGATGATAACATCATACAGGATATCTTATGTTGGCCCTATTGCTGATAGAACCTTTTGCCCTGAAGGATAAGTGCTGTAAGCACAAGTTAAGATAAGACGACCTAGTTGTCTTTAGGCAGAATGACTGCTTTGTCCGCAAACTGTGAGTTTGAATACCGCTGGATATTGCGCTCACGGAGAAAGTCCGGTTCGGTGAAACTGCATTGCGGCGCGCATCGAACCGATGAACGGTAGGAATGGGCCGTCCGAGTGATCGGTTATTGGCGGGGCAGGGAGCCTTTCTGCAACGGCACTGGGGTCGGTTGTGAGTCCAAGTTGCTCATAGGTGTTATTACTTTGGATCATACAGGTACCCGATTCCGCGTACGGTTCTGATTATCTCCGGCTTTTCGGGGTTGGATTCGAGCTTGCGACGCAATCTGGAAATTCTGATGTCGATGCTGCGGTCGAAAGGATCCCATGATCGATCGTGTGCCTGTTCCAATAGCTGATCTCGGTTTAAGACGCGTCCTTTGTTATCCGCGAAAACCTTTAGCAACCTGTATTCCATTGCGGTCAACTGAACTTCGGACCCATCCGGGGCCAGAAGTTTTGCCGCTTCGTTATTCAGCGTGTAGTCCCCAAAACGTGCTCCATCACTGTCGTTCGCGACTGACGCTGGTTCAGCGATGGCCCCGCGACGTAGAATCGCCTTAATCCTGGCCTCAAGCTCTCGAAGATCGACGGGTTTGCCCAGATAATCGTCAGCGCCCATTTCCAAACCGATGATACGATCAACAACATCACCCGCCGCAGTGAGCATGATCACTGGTGTTGTGTTTTCTGGGCGCAGGGATCGCAGAATGGCAAGACCGTCTTCCTTGGGCATGTTGATGTCCATAATCATGACATCCACGGCCTCTGCTGAAATTATCGCCCGAAGTTCTTCCCCCCCAGACGCGGCGGAAACCCTGTAGCCACGTTTGCTCAGGTATTCCTGAAGCATCTCGCGCACATCGATTTCGTCATCGCAAACCAGTATGTGAGTGTCTTGATTATCCATCGGTGGGGTCCTTCTGGTCGGCGAGTAGTGTTCCGACAAGCGTTCTGAGTTCTGACGGAGAGACAGGTTTTTCCAGGTAAGGAAGGCCGGATTCGCGCAGCAATCCCAATGAGCTTTCCCCCATTGTGTCGCCGGTAATATATGCTGTTCTGCTTAGCATATGAGGGAAATGTACCAACAGAGCTTCGTAGATCTTTCGACCGTCAATGCCCGGCATGTTCAAATCACTTAGAAAGATATCGTATTTGGCAGATTGCAGACGGCTGAGCGCCTCTTCACCCGATGTTACAAAATCAACATGAAGCCCTTCTTTTCTAAGGATTTCGGCATTCAGCTCGCCAACTTCGACTTCGTCATCAACGATCAGGACCCGGTGTCTGGTAGCGGTCGCAGGGTTTTCGAGAGGCTCATCAACATTGCTGACATCAGACACCGCGACAGGCAGGGTGATCCGAAAACAAGTTCCGGGTTCGTTAGCCTTTTCCAACCCGATCTGACCACCATGAGACAGGACGATCCGGTGGCAGAATGCCAATCCAATTCCGGTTCCGTCGCCTACTTCTTTCGTGGTGAAAAATGGTTCGAATATACGTGGGCGAATGGCTTTGGGAACACCGGGTCCGTTGTCCCGAACTGTAATTTCCACCATCCCTTTGTCCGGTTTGGTTTCGGCAGACAATATGATTTCGTCACCGATGCCGGCCGACGTCATCGCTTGTTCTGCGTTGATTATCAGGTTGAGGATGACCTGCGTCAGCTGATCGGCATCCCCGGCGATTGGAGGCAAATTCGCAGGTATGCTTCGCAGAATTCGAATTTCATCCGACGTACTGCCGTAACCCGCGACATCCGCCGCGGTATCGATCATTCCGGCTACATTGACATGTTCGATTTTGCTGGGTTGTTGACGCGCCATGGCAAGGAAGGTCTTTACGATCTTTGCACAGCGCTCGGCGGCGTTGCCGATCTTTTCGATTCTGAGCGTCAAATCAGGATCCGCAATTTCCTCCCGAAGCATAAGCGAATGGCCTACAACAACGGAGAGCGGGTTGTTCAGCTCATGCGCAACCCCGGCAAGCAGCTCGCCAAGGGCGGACATCTTTTCGTTTTGAAAGACCAGCTCTCGTTGTTTTTCAAGTTCTGCTTCGATCGCCAGTTCGTCGGTCAGGTCGCGCGTGTTTGAAACGATGACTTCTTCACCATTAAACTCGATAAGGCGGGATGAATCCGCAGCCCAGAACGTCCGCCCATTGACGTCGATAAACTCCATGCGCCGGTCTTTCAGCCAGCCCGCCTGTCGCAGAGCATTCAGATAGCGTTCACGCTCGTTAGGGTCTGCATAATACGATTTTGAGTTTTTGGAGTCCCCAAACAACGCTCTGATTTCCGGCGTTGCGAAAAGCACGTCACCGGTTTCGGCATGTGTCATGTTGATGGCGGCAGGATAGGCCTCCATAACCTGACGGATGAGGGCGTCCGCCTCTTTTTGAACCGTCAGATCGATAATGCTGGTAACGATGACTTCTTCGCCTTTGTAGTCAATCAACTGAGATGAAATCGAGGCGGGAAAGGTTTTCCCTTCCGCGTTAACCAGATCAAGTTTATAGTCCTTCACCTGTCCATCAGCCAAAAGCAAAGTGATAAAATCCGCGCGCTCTTCTGGCCTGAGGTAATGCTCTCTTGCTGACCGCGCCGGGCCGAACATCTGAAGGGCGGCGGGTGTGCGGTACAAAATCTGACCGTCACCGATTCGCGCCATGGTAACAATTGCCGAGCTGGCATCCAGAACCTTACGGATCAGAATATCACCGTCGCGTTCTTCGACTTCGGCCTGCTTTCGGGCGGTAATATCTTCGCGCGTGACAACAAAGCCGCCGAGTTCCGTCGGATGTACGGAAACCAGATAGGTCCGCCCGTCAGTTTCGGTCAATTCATAGTCCTGAATGAACTCGATACCGTTGGCCAGCCGGTCTGAAACCCATTGCTGTTCGTTGCCTATGGCGTCGGCATAGATCCCCCGGCGCGCGGTTTCCCGCATCAGTATTTCCCAGTCCAGGCCCGGTTCCAGCAGGTCCGCGACCCCTTTGTTCATCTCGGCATATCTTTGATTGAACATGACAAGTCGACGATCGTCATCGTAAAGGGCGAACCCTTCCTTGAGCGCTTCAATGGCGTCTCGAAGAAGGTCTCTTGCCTTCTCGACTTCTTCCAGATCGTTTGCCTTACCCGTCGTCATCCTGAACTTTTAAGATATCATTGTTTCAGTGCCATTTCAAAATTCTAGCCTAGTGTTTCAATTGTTTCAGTGTATGCGATTCCGTTCCAGTGTCAGTTGATAATATGTTTTTATTCTAGGCGGATAGCACGTTGAGTGACCTGGTTCACATAGCTACAAATGAAACATTTTGCGCTGCTTTCAGAAATCACATTGAAACATTGGAAGGTCAGTTATTGCCCATCGCTAAAGCAATTGGGTAAATACGATGACTATTTCATTTAAACCTACTGAAACGACAAACGCACCTATTGTTGCGTTACATTCTTCTGCATCGAATGGAGGACAATGGGGCCAGTTGGCAGCGGATCTGGAAGGCCGCTTTGAAGTTCATGCTTTCGATCTGCCCGGCTATGGCAGCGCCCCTCTGGTCGGAGACTTCACACAGAAAGGAGCGGCGGTTTCAGCAATCCCCGTGATCCGGGAAATTGAGGCCATAGGACGCGCCGTACATCTGGTTGGTCATTCCAATGGGGGAGGTGTCGCCATCAAGATCGCGCTGATGCGTCCCGATCTTGTGAAAAGCCTGACTGTCTACGAACCTGCGACCTTTCATTTTCTCAAGCATGGGGACTCGGTCAGTCGGCAACTGTTCAGTCAGATCCAATTGCTATCTGGCGTAGTGACGGCTGCGGCTGCAGATGGCGACGCCGCAGCTGGGATGCGTCATTTTCTGGACTTCTGGAATGAACAGGGGTTCTGGGATGCGCTTCCCGTTCCCGCTCAAACCCGCTTCGCTCAGCAGATCGTTTCAATCATGACCGATTTTGCCAACGGGTTTGCTGAAAGCTGGACGCTGAAGGATCTGTCCAGTCTCGAAGTTCCCACGTTGGTTATGACCGGCCTGGAATCGCCTGAGATCACCCAGCATGTGTCGGTCGCTATCGCCAAGGCATTGCCAAACGCACGGATCGCATTGCTGCCAGAGCTAGGCCACATGGCGCCGGTTTTTCAGCCCAAGTGGACCAATTCGAGAATACTTGAGCACGTGGCCAGTGCAGAACGGCCCGTCCTTAACATCAGCTGGCCGGAACGGGAAGCTGCATAAGCCGTCTGCACGCTATGTCGCAGCCAGGAATTCAACCGCTGGTGTCAAGCTAGCAACAGCCAAGAGGAACAAGAAATGGGTATTCAAACTGCAATCGATTCCACAACGGATTTCACTTCAATCAAGGCCAAGCAAAACGTCGCTTGGGGGTCAGGCGATTACAGCAAAGTTGGGGTGACGCTCCAGATCACTGGCGAAGAACTTGCCGAGGCCATGGATATGATGCCGGATGCCAAAGTGCTTGATGTTGCGGCCGGGAATGGTAACGCCACACTGGCCTTCGCGCGGCGCTTTTGCAATGTCACCTCGACTGATTATGTCGAGGCCCTGCTAGAAGCCAGCAGCCAGAGAGCCAAGGCAGAAGATCTATTTGTCACCTACAAGGTCGCTGATGCGGAAAACCTGCCCTTCAAAGATCAGTCATTTGATGCCGTCGTGTCGACGTTCGGGGTAATGTTCACGCCAAATCAACAGCAATCTGCAGCGGAGCTGCAGCGCGTCGTGAAACATGGCGGCAAGATCGGCATGGCTAACTGGACACCTGAGAGTTTTATCGGCCTGTTGTTCAAAACAATTGGCAAGCATGTGCCGCCACCCGCTGGCGTACAATCGCCAGCTCTGTGGGGAAGCCAGAACTGGGTCGAAGACACCCTCGGTGTTAATTGTGATATTACGTCGTTCAGACGCAAGAACTTCATGTTCCGTTACAGATCAGCGGAACACTTTCTGGAGTACTTCCGAACGTTCTACGGTCCCATGCAAAAGGCCTTTGACGCTCTGGATACAGAAGGACAAGCCGCACTGCGTAATGACATTATGGCGCTAATCAAGACATTCGATATCTCTACCAATGAAACGCTGTGCATTTCATCGGAATATGCCGAGATTATCGCGCAGCGGCACTAGTCGTATTGCGCGCACTCACTGCTCTTTGGCTTTATGCGAAAGAGCAGTGACGATTTGCGACAGGCATGTCCGATTAGTCAGTTTTGGAAAGGTTTTAGTATGGCTGCACCTACACTTTATGAGAAATACGGTGGTTTTTCGAGGATCAGCAAGATCGTGATCTCATTCTATGACATTCTTCTTGAAAACGATGAGGTCGGGCCCTTCTTTGACAATGTCGATATGAGCCGGATGGTCGACCACCAGACCAAATTTATTGCGTCACTTCTTGGCGGTCCGGCTTCGTATACGGATGACCAATTGCGTCGCATGCATTCTCATCTGGACATCACGCACGCCCATTTCGATGAACTTGAAGCAGTGTTGCAAGGTGCTCTGGAAAAACACAACGTGGCGGCAGAAGACATTGACGCGGTTGTCACGGAATTCGGCAAACGCCGTCCCCTGATTGTTAGGTAAGCCATGACTATAGAAGCCATCAATGAACAGCTGCTGCGCGCGATTGGCGTGGGCGTTGCACTTTTGGATCGTGAAACGCTGAAGTTCGGTTTCCGCAATGACACATTTGACGAGTGGTTCATTGGCGATAATCATTCGGATCATCTGCAGCAGCTTTTTCCCGATCTGGATCTGACTACGGTTCAAAAAAGCCTGTTTGAGACACGGCGATACACGTCAGAGATCAGTTTCAAGAAAAAGCGCAGAACGTTGGTCATCGCGCTCGACTTTACGGTCGCAGATGAGGATGTGCTTGTTCTTGTCTGCCAGAATATCACTCGCATCAAAGAGCTGGAGTCGATGATCGATTCATACTCGATGATGGTCGAACGCAACACGCGCGCGTTGAAGCGGGAAAAGGAACAGGTGGAAAAACTACTGCTGAACCTGATGCCGCGATCTGTTTATGAAGAATACAAAACATTTGGAGTCGTGACACCTCAGCTTTACGATCCGGTGTCGGTGCTGATGCTCGATTTTGTCGGGTTCACAGAGATGGTCGCCTCGCAAGATCCAAGCGTCACTGTCACCGAACTGAACGATATCTACAGCGCGTTTGATCGCATCGGTGAACAGTTTGGTTGCGAACGTATCAAGACGATCGGGGATGCCTACATAACCGTCGCTGGTTTGCCGGACCCAACCCCAGATCACGCCAAGGCGATTGCCAATACAGCGATAAGGTTCGTGCGCTATCTGAACCGCCGAAACCTGAGCCACCCCCACCAGTGGCGGTGCAGGATCGGGTTGGCTTCGGGTTCCGTTGTGGGGTCAGTCGTTGGAATTCAAAAGTACGTCTACGACATTTTCGGACCAGCGGTTAATCTGGCTTCCAGGCTTCAGGAGTTTTCCAAACCCATGCAGATCACGGTACAGGGTGACGTTGCGCATATCCTCAACGATGAGTTCGACATGGAAGATATGGGCGCGAAGATGATCCGAGGCTTTGGTGAACAACCAGTTTGGCGCCTTTCCGATAAAAATTAACCGGCTTTGTCGCAAAGTGCTGAGCCAGGCGAATTTCTTGGCGAGCCAGCCCATTCCGGTCCACCGATACTCCCCTAAAATCAGAACTTACCGTTCCCGTTCGCCATTTCCGCCTGGGTGGGTGAAACGACATCCCTATGCTCGACGATCATTTCGTCCTCAACCAACCATAGGTCGAAGAAAACCCAGGACTTCTCGCCGACGGTGGCATCTCAGGCGACGAAGACAAAGTTGCCTTCTGCCACGGCTATCTGAGGCTCAAATTTGGTAATCACATTTCGCTATTTAGGCCGCAATTTGTTGGATATGCATAAGCCATATGTATTCTGGTCGTGTTAACAGATGGACGGAGTCAGACAATTTCGCATGCAATTCGACCGTGAGCTGGCGTGTCGATCTCAAAGCAGACCTAAAGCCGACGACTTCAGATGGCGGCTTTGCCCCGCATTGCGGCCATCAACCTATCTGAATTACTGTGCAGCGCATGAGTGGCCGCTTGCGGGAAGCCGCCCTGCTAGATATTTTCTGAGCCCAATGTCGGCAAAGGGCCGTGCCCGTTAATGGTAGAGAACGCGTCGCACGATAATTCTGCGATCGATCTAATGGCGGCAGAGTGCCCAAGTGACCGATGCTGCAAGGAGTGCCGATGTCTGCTATTGCTATCCTATAGCAGCAATCTGCGGGATTTTGCGGCCGTGCGACAGTTCACTGGCGGATTGTATCAACGCATCTGCGTTTATCCGGAAATGACGATACAGGTCGGCGATTGTCCCGGTTTGGCCAAAGTGTTCGACTCCGTGCGGAATAGTTTGATGCCCGTGAACCGCGCCCAACCAAGAAAGCGTAGCCGGGTGGCCGTCGATGACAGTGATGAGAACGCAGTTGCGCGGCAAGCCAGCAAACAATGCTTCGATATGTGCCTCCGCGCCGCAGATCCCATTGGATCGCGCCCGTTGCGCCGCCGTCCAGCCCGCGTTCAGGCGGTCTGCTGATGTCACAGCGAGAACGCCGACGTCACGCCGTCCCTGTGCGATATGGCCGGCGGCCTTGATGGCTTCCTGCGCAACGGAACCCTGATAGGCGATTACAACTTCGCAATTAGGGCCCGGTTTGCGCAGCCAATAAGCACCATCGATTGCTCCCTGGCGAAAATCGTCATCGACTCGCTTGCCGGGCTGTTCAATTGGATTGGTCGTCAGGCGCAGATAGACGGATCCGCCGGTTTCATCGCGCAACCAAGTGCGTTCATCCGGATCGCCTTCGCCGTCTTTTTGCATATGGGCAAAAGCCCATTCCATGATAACCGTCAGTTCGTCAGCAAAGGCAGGTTCAAATGCCGCTAGCCCGTCTTGTGACATGCCGATAAGGGGCGAGGCGATGGACTGATGCGCGCCGCCTTCGGGGGCCAATGTGACACCGGACGGCGTGCCAACAATCATGAACCGTGCATCCTGATAGCAGGCATAGTTCAGTGCATCGAGGCCACGCGAGACGAATGGGTCGTAAACCGTCCCGATGGGGATGACCCTTTTTCCAAAGACAGAATGCGACAAACCAGCGGCAGCAAGCAAAAGAAAGAGGTTCATTTCAGCAATACCCAGTTCGATATGCTGACCTTCCGGCGTAAACTCCCATTTTGCGGTCGAGGGGATGTTTTCAGCCTTGAAGGTATCTTCCTGATGCGAGCGCGCGAACAGTTTGCGGCGATTGACCCACGGGCCAAGGTTGGTTGTGCCGGTCACATCAGGTGAAGTTGTGACAATACGTTTGGCCAGCAGGCTGTCGCCCTTTGACAGGTTGTCCAGGATTTTGCCAAACGCCATTTGGGTCGAGATCTCGCGATCAGAAGACAGCTCAATCTCCGGAACATCTATGATTTCATCTGTGTAGCGGCGGCGGCCCTTGGCAAAGAAGGGTGCCTTGTTCAGCATGTTTTGGAAGGTTGCCGGGTCCGCAACTGTGGCAAACTTGTCCCATTCCTTACCTTCAGCGACACCCATGTATTTCTGCCATTCGGCCATTTGCGACTTGCTCATCAAGCCGCCATGATTGTCCTTGTGGCCCGCAATCGGTGTCCCCCAGCCCTTGATCGTATAGGCCAGGAAACAGACCGGGCGATCATGATCGATTGCGGCAAACGTATCGGCGAGTGTCTCGACGCAGTTGCCACCAAGGTTTTCCATCAACGCGGCCAGTTCATCGTCGTTGCGCCGCTTGATCAGCGCAGTCACATTGCCCTGATCGCCCAGGGCATCCATCAGGCGTTCACGCCAGACAGCACCCCCCATAAAGGTCAGGGCAGAATAAAGCTGGTTCGGGCAATCATCGATCCACTGACGCAGCTTGTCGCCGCCTGGCTCTTTGAACGCGGCCTGTTGCAGAACCCCGTATTTGACGCGAACCACATCCCAACCGAATGCATCGAAAATCTGTTCGACCCGCTGGAACAGGCCTTCGCGCACCACGCCGTCAAGGGATTGCCGATTGTAGTCAATGATCCACCAGCAGTTGTGCAAGTCGTTCTTCCAACCCTCCTGCAGCGCCTCATAGATATTGCCTTCGTCGAGCTCTGCGTCACCCACCAGCGCGATCATACGCCCAAGCTTCTGATCGCTGCCCCATGACTTGGCCTGAATGTAGTCTTGAACAATTGAGGCAAAGGATGTGATCGCAACCCCCAGACCAACTGAGCCGGTGGAAAAGTCGACATCATCGATGTCCTTGGTGCGGGATGGATAGCTTTGTACACCCCCGAAGCCACGAAAGTTCTCCATCTTCTCGCGCGTCTGATTCCCCATGAGATATTGGATCGCATGGAAGATCGGCGAGGCATGGGGTTTAACCGCCACGCGGTCTTCTGGGCGCAGCGTTTGAAAGTAGAGCGCCGTCATGATTGACACCATCGAAGCTGATGACGCCTGATGTCCGCCAACTTTGATGCCGTCGGCCTTGGGGCGAATGTGGTTCGCATGATGGATCATCCAGTGTGACAGCCACAACAAACGTTGTTCAATGGTTTTGAGGTCTTGGGTCATGACGGCCTCTCTTTATGCTGCGCTGTGGATCAGGGGTTTAGGCAGGGCCTGTTCAAGATCGTAGATCACATCGTCGATCCCTTCGAGCCCAATAGACAGGCGTACTAACCCTTCGCTGATCCCGTGAATGGCACGCTCTTCGGGCGTATAGGTGGAATGGGTCATGCTGGCCGGGTGCTGGACCAATGTCTCGGCGTCGCCAAGCGATACCGCGCGGGTGATCATTCGCAGATTGTTCATCATGACCCGTCCCGCTTCCAGACCTCCGTCCAACTCAAAGGCTATCATACCGCCAAACTGGGACATTTGCCGCTCGGCCACATCGTGCTGCTCAAAACTGTGCAGCCCCGGATACCAGACCTTTTGCACTCCATGAGTGTGTTCCAGAATTTCAGCGATGGTCGCAGCGCTGCTGCAATGGCGATCCATCCGCAACTCAAGGGTCTTGAGGCCGCGCAGGATAAGCATCGCATTGAACGGTGCCATGACTGCGCCGGTCATATCCTTCATACCGTAAAGGCGGATTTCCGAGACCAGCTCCACCGATCCAACCAGCAGGCCAGCAACAACATCCCCGTGACCGCCAAGGTATTTCGTCGCCGAGTGTAGAACGATGTCCGCGCCATGTTTGATCGGTTGGGTCAGGTAAGGCGTTGCATAAGTGTTGTCGACGACCACATAAGCGCCTTGTGCGTGTGCAATGGTCGACACAGCCTGAATATCGACAAGGCGCATATTCGGGTTGGCAGGTGTTTCGAAATACACGACCTTGGTTTTGTCGTTGATCGCCGCGGTAAGATTTTCAGGGTCTGTCAGGTCCACATGGGTTACGGTAACGCCAAATTTGACCAACCCATGCTGCATGAACGAAAACGTGCAGCCATATAGGGTCTTGTCAAGAATGACCTCATCACCCGGGGCGAGAAGCGTCCACATCGTAGCGGTGATTGCCCCCATGCCGGAGGCCAAAGCCAATCCGGCCTCAGCCCCCTCAAGCACAGCGATGCGGCGCTCTAACAAATCACATGTTGGATTCGAGATGCGCGAATAGATATGACCGGCGCGATCGCCCGCAAACATCTCCCCGCCTGCCTCAGCAGTTTCAAACGCGAAGGTCGACGTCAAATGTAGCGGCGGCGTCAATGCGCCTTCATTCTCCATCGGATCATATCCGTGGTGGATAGCACGTGTGGAAAAGCTGTCTGGACGATTGCGCATTGGGTGGCTCCATGATGTCGAGAATTTCAAGTAGCGCCTTGATTATTAGAGGCATCATATCGCATCCTTGCTATTGAACTATTCTAAATAATGCCTTGAATATCACTTTTGATGGCATTAAATGCCACAATATGAGAAAATTGGACAATAAAGACCAACAAATCATCCGAACTTTGCAACGCAATGGTCGTATGACGAATCAGGATTTGGCGGCAGAGGTAAATCTGTCACCCTCTCCCTGTCTTAGGCGGCTCAAGCTGCTGGAACAAAACGGCGTTATCACTGGCTACAGCGCTAATATCGATGCCGAGGCCTATGGATTACCAGTAACTGTTTTTGTTCATATCAAGCTGGAGAGCCACACCGAGGCAACGGTAAAGAAATTTGAAACTGACATTGCGCACATTGATCAGGTGATGGAGTGTTTCGTCATGACGGGTGCGTCGGATTACTTGCTTCGCGTGGTTGTGGCAGATCTTTCTGACTACGAAGATTTCGTGCGTAGGAGGCTGCATTCCATTGGCAGCATCGCATCAATGGACAGCAGTTTTGTCTATGGTGTCGTTAAGAAAACAAACGTGTTTCCAACGATTGGGTAATGCTGGTTGCCGATTTAATGCGTGCTGACTGCAGACATTGGTGGTGAAACAGCGAATGGGTGCTTTGTTGCGCATAGCGCTAGTTCGACCAGCCTCGGATTTTGCGACTGGGGCGAATGTCCGGAAAGCGGGCTGCTAACGCAGAAACCAGTTACCATGCCGGACGGCAGCTTTGGGCCGTCCTCGTAATCGGCTACTATCGAGGCAGGGGGCTTTGCTGAACGACGGCGTTGTTGCATGGACCCCTCGGCCCGCTGGTATCGGATGCGTTCTGTTCGTCGAGGATGCTGTAAATGCCGCACAAGTTCAACGCCGCTCGTCGTGAGAAGATCCCGAAGCAAAAGTATAGGGTGACCAACTGGACTGAATACAACGAAAGCCTGCGGCGGCGCGGTGATCTGACTGTCTGGATCAGCGATGATGCGCTTGGACTGTGGTCAGCACCGCGCCGAACGACACGAGGCGGTCAGCGGACATATTCAGACCTGGCGATCGAGATCTGCCTGACCCTGAGCGCTGTCTACAAGCAACAGTTGCGTCAGACCCAAGGCTTCATGCGCAGCATCGCGACCCTGCTAGGTGTCGAGATCGCGGTGCCGGAATTCTCCACACTCTCGCGCCGAGGCAAGGGACTGACTTTGCCTGCAACGCGTAAAACCGACCGATCCGACCCGGTCCATCTGGTTGTCGATAGCACCGGCCTGAAGGTCTTCGGCGAGGGCGAGTGGCTTGAGCAAAAGCATAAAACAAGCCGCAAACGGCGCTCTTGGCGCAAACTTCACCTCGGCCTTGATCTTGTCAGTGGCGAGATCGTCTGCTCCGATCTCACCAAGGATGACGTCGGCGATTCGACAGCGCTTCCAGTTCTCTTGGATCAGGTTGACGGCCCCGTCTCTCACTTTCTGGCAGGTGGAGCTTATGATGGAGAACCAACATCTGATTTGCTTGCCGCCCGGTTCGGATCGACGATTGAGGACACGATTCCAACGCCAATAAACGCAATCATGAGCCCCAATGCAGCCCAGGACCCGACGGCCCGAGACGGCCATATCACCGAGATCGCCGCCCGTGGGAGAATGGCCTGGCAAAAAGCCACTGGTTACAATCAACGCAGCCGAGGTGAAACTCTTGTGGGCCGTTGGAAGGTAGTTATTGGGTCTAAGCTTAAGACGCGCACCTTCGAAAATCAGAAAGCAGAAGTCAGGATTGGCGTCCCGGTACTCAACCGGATGACTGGACTTGGCTGTCCCAGTTTCGAACGCACCGCCTGAAATCCGTCTCGGGTAGGGCGTGTTCCGAGTGGACACTGATCTATGCAACACGGCCCAACAGTGGTATCTTTTGGGCAAAGCCGGTCCCTGGCCTATGTCCGGGCGGCTTCGAATGCTGTCCATGCTTTCTCAAAAGCCTCGAAATCGAAGCCCGGCGCGCGTGCGGGGTCCAGGACCAGTTTTTCAGTTTCAAGCAGCTTTATGATCGCCTGTTCAAGGCCGTCCACCACCTCGGGCGGGATCACCAGAGCGCCATGCCGGTCGGCGTGTACAAGGTCTCCATCCTTAATTGACAGACCGAAGATTGTCACCGGAGTTCCGACCTCTTTCACGTGCACAAAACCGTGGCTTGGCCCGACTGAGCCCGCCACGACCGGAAACCCTTTCGGTAGGTCGCCAAGGTCTCGCATTACGCCATTGGTCAAAGCGCCACTGATGCCAAAACCCTTGTGAACAGAGGTGTTGATCTCGCCCCAATAGGCGCCGACGCAATCCGGGTAATCCGTATCTTGCACCACGGTCACGGCTGGGCCATCACTCGTCGCCATGTGGCGATAATAGTCCATTCGACGCGCGCGGATCACGTCAGGTGCCTCGGCCGGCGGATTCACGGCGGCAATCTTCGCGGTACGGGCATATCCCACCATCGCGCCCGCATCGGGATCAGAGCACAACATGGTACCCCGGCTAAAATCATTGAAGCCGCGCTTGCCCTGCGCCACTTCGATGGCGTTGCAAACAGTCGGCGTGTCAACATTTTTCAGCAGATCAAGCAGGGATCGGTTCATATCATCTCCAGCCAGCGGGTCAGTGCCGCCGTTGTTTGTTGCGGTTGTTCCAGAGTCGGCAGGTGGCCGGCGTTTTCGATGATCTCCAACCGGCTCTGCGGCATCAGATCGTGCATCAATTCATGCCTTGAGACAGGGCAGAGCGCATCGTCGCGCCCGCACAGAATCAGTGCTGCGCCGGTGAATTTGCCCAGGGTGTTGGTCTGATCAGTGCGATCACGCAGAGCTTTGGATTGATTGATGAAAACGTCCGACCCAAGATCCGTGGCCATATCCATGCACAAGTCCAGAATGGCGGCGCGGCGCGGCCCGTCCGTCAGATAGTTCGGCTTCATCTCTTCGGCCATCACCTTGCGCAGGTTGCCCCGTTCGACGGCATTGATTTGAGGGCCGCGTCTGGCCTTGACCTCGTCCAACTCAGCCAGTGGGTTCGTGTCCATCAATGCCAACCCGGCCACACGGTCTGGGGCCTGTCGCAGGATTTCCATCGCCACGATACCGCCCATCGAGAGCCCCAGCATGGCAAAACGATCAGGCGCGTAGGCCAACACATCGGCAGCCAGCGCCTGCATTGTGTCCTGTCCGCCGATGGGTGCGGACAGGATCGGGTATTTGCCCGACAGAGCGTCAATCTGCGGGGCGAACAACCGCGCATCGCACATCATACCGGGCAGGAGGATAAGCGGCGTCATTTGATCAGGGCGGCCCCTTCGGCAAGCGCGCCCAACTTGGCATAGGCGATATCCGGGTCGACCGCACCAAAGCCTGCAAAGGTGCCAAAGCCACAATCCGACCCCGCTATCACCCGCTCGGCGCCTACGATGTTCGCAAACCGCTCGACACGCTGCGCGATCAGTTCCGGGTGTTCGACAAAATTGGTCGTGGTGTCGACCACGCCGGGCACCAAGACCTTGTCATCCGGAATTTCTTTCTTACGGTCACGGAACACCGTCCATTCATGCGCATGGCGCGGGTTCGAGGTTTCGAACAGAACGTACCGCGATTTGGTGGACATCAGCGTTGGAAACACCTTGTCCATGCCGATGTCACAGCAATGCGGACCCTCGTAATTGCCCCAGCAAATATGCACACGCACTTTTTCGGATGGGACGTTTTGCAGCGCGTGGTTGAGCGCTTCGACATGCATATCGGCGATTTTCACGAACTCGTCGTCGGACAGATCAGTGAACAGCATATGGCGCGACAGGGCCAGATCCGGGCAATCCAGCTGCAAGTCCAGACCGGCACCAACGATGGTCTCATACTCCGCCTTCATCGCATCGGCGAGCGCGGCCAGATAGGCCTCACGCGTTGGATAGAAATCATTTTGCAGAAACAGAGAAATTACCCCGGGGCTGGCGGCGTTCATGAATCCGCGTTTGACCCCATGTTCGGCCATCGCGGCCTTGAGATTGGCAATATCTTTCTGCAGTTCATCTTGGCCTTTCGAGCGCACCTCACCCACGCACATGGGCCGCGCATATTGAGGCGTTCCACCGTCATCCGCCAAACGTTGCAAAAAGCCCGGAAACATTTTGAGATCAGCCGGCGCGTTGCGGGGACTATCCCCATCAAAGCCGGTATAGCGGTCCTTCACATAAGTGGCGTAGGAGATTTTCGAGGTCTCACCGTCCGAGACGATATCAACCCCGGCCTCGGCCTGTTTGCGCACGGTCTCGCAGACCGCGGCGGTCATGCAGGCATCGAAGGCTGCCTGATCAAACGGTTCCTCCCGCTCGCGCGCGAAGATGAAGTCCACGACCTCCTGACTGCGCGGCAAGCTTCCCACATGGGTGGTTGAAATGCGGGTCATGTATTCATCTCCCTTCAAAACTTGTTCCTGCGCCGGGCCGGAAACCAGGCGCAGGATGTGCTGAGCATGCCCCGATTGAATTCGGGAGACGCAACTTTGGCGTTATGCACCCGTCCAGGTTGCGCCCGCCGGATCGTCGGTGGCGGTGATTCGATACAGGCCCG
Organism: Ruegeria halocynthiae; assembly: GCF_900106805.1. Classification (GTDB taxonomy): domain Bacteria; phylum Pseudomonadota; class Alphaproteobacteria; order Rhodobacterales; family Rhodobacteraceae; genus Ruegeria; species Ruegeria halocynthiae. The sequence goes on along the minus strand of NZ_FNNP01000012.1, from coordinate 50,581 downwards.
CCTGCCCGGTCATCGACGGCTCGGCGCTGTAGCTCTCACCGGGCAGAACCAGCGCGGTATCACCGTTGGACAGGGTGGTCTCGACCTCATTGATCTTGATACGCCAATGGCCGCTGGCCGGCATCAGAACCACCGGTTTTTCCGCCATGACCTGTTCGGCAACGGCCGAGCCGCGGGTCAGGAAATCGACCTCGAAGCCGGGCTTGTCCTCGATCAGGCCATTCTCACCGATCACGGCCACCGGTTTGTCAGCCGCAAGCGCCATCAGGTCCCAGTAGCGGGCGACATACTTGCCGATCACCGCATCAACAGGAACCTCGGGGTAGGCTTTCAGCTCTTTCTCGGTCAGCAACGGCATGGGCTGCACATTATGCGGCAGTTCTTCGCCCCTTTTGCTGTCATAAAGTACGCCGTTATTGCCCAGCACCAAGCCATGGGCCTGCGCGTCCTGAATGACTTGCGGTGCCCAGGTCACACCGCCGCCAGCGTCGTCGCCGCCGAGCATCGACATGATCATCCCGTAGTCCTGACCGACATTTTCGAACCCGCGAAAGATGCCGGTCGGAATGTTGAAAATGTCGCCTTCCTCGGCAATGAACTCACCTGCGGTACCGTAACGACCCCAGAAGAACCGCCAGCGGCCCTTGGCAACAAAGAACACTTCCGCTGTGGTGTGGCTGTGCAGCGAGTTGCGGCATTTCGGCGGTTGTCCCGCAGCCCCGATATTGAACCCGACCTTGTCCGTGATATGGACATGCTGGTCCGGGCTTTCGCTGACGCCGCCTCCGATAATGGTAAAATTCTCTTTCTGGTCCGAGCCCGGCGTATGGGCGTCGATAAAGGCGGTTTTGCAGGGTTTCAGCTCACCATAACGGACGATGCGGCTTTCGATTGTACTCATATCTCTCTTCCTTTTGCGTTGGGTTTGATGGGGTCAAACCGATCCGCTTGGAGGGCGATTGTTCAGCCGCCGGGCGCGCAGGCTGGCTCGGTGGGCGTGAAACCGCCGCATCGCCTGCCCGGCATCCAGATTTGAGAAATTATGCGGCATGTCAGAGGTCGCCGGTTTTCAACAGGATCTGTTTCCAGATCGCGGTTTCATCAAACAGGGTAAATTCCCGGCGCAGGCCCCAAGGCCCGAATTCCGCCTGGCTGATGCCCAGCACATAAACCTCGGCCCCGGTCGGCACGCCGAAAACGCCCCAGCCGTCATGCTTGCCGTGCAGCGTCCAGCGGATTGCGGCGCGGGGCGGCATCATCGGGTCATCCCGACCGATCTGATGATGGATCTTGAAGTCAGCGTTTGGGAATGACGCGCGCAGACCCATCCAAAACCGATCTACCGGCTCCCAGCTATGTCCGGTTGCACCACCGGGATATTCCGACAGGACGGCGCGGTCATATTCCGCCCTGAGCGCGCCCATATCAGCGCCCATGATCCGGGTCAGGATGTCGGCGTATTTCTGGCCCCATTCATTGTCATTGCCACGGCCTTTGTAAGGGCCGGGCTGGTCGTTTGCAGGTGTGAGGGGCTGAACACAGGCATCTGGCCCGCCCTCGCGCGCAATCAGGTCGCGGGTATACTCCTTGGGGTCCCAGCCCATCTGCCGCACGATCGCGCTCTGGTCGCGGATCAGCCATTCGTCATTGATCTGATTGTTGATGGCGTGGCAATCGGCAAGGATGCGATAGACCAGCTTTGTCCCGGTCGCCTTGCCATAGACCCCGTCGCCCAGATGGGTCGCGGTTGAAAGTATGCGATGCGACGACAGCATGCCCTCTTCCGGTGTTCCCGACCAGATCACATCCTCGCCCAACAGGGTACGATCAGGGAATTCGGCCAGGGTGGCCATCGTGGCGGCAATGACGTTCTGATTGCCGACGGACACCGATCCGGGCAGCCGCACAACGATATCGGGGGCATAATAACCATGCAGCGTGGCGAGGCCGCGATCTTCCCAGATCTCTTTGGTGATCCCGATGATATAGTCGGGGAAATCCTGAAATTTGGAATCAAATCCCTTCATGTTTTCCATCCTTCAGGTATGCGGGCTGAACCGCGAATAATAAGCGGGCCGTCGATTTCCACACGCCGGGGATCGACATCCGGGTCTTCGATATTGCTCAGCAGAATATTGACGGTTTCGGCGACCATGCGATTGGCCGGTTGCCGAATGGTGGTCAAATCATAGGCGGGCCATGAGGCGACCGTGACATCGTCATATCCAATGACCGAAACGTCGCCCGGGACATTCAACCCCAATTCGAACCGGAGCGTGTCCATCACCGCGATGGCCATATGGTCATTGGCGACAAAGACCGCATCGGGCGGGTCCGAGGCAAACATACGGCGGGTCGCGTCCCGCGCCTCTTCTGTCGTAAAGTTTCCCACCTCGCGGGCATGAAGCTCGACCCCGGCGTCCCGCAGGCCCCTTACAAAGCCCGCCTCGCGATCGCGCTGGGTCGAGGCGCCTTCCCACCCAGCGATATAGCCGATCTTGTGATGCCCACCAGCTAGCAGGAACTCGGCGGCCTTTCGCCCTCCGGCGATATTGTCCGACGTGACCGCCGACATGGCGGGGTCGTCTTGCGCCCGGTTAAACAGCACCATCGGGACACCCGCCAGTCGGCAGCGGTCAGACAGGTCCGAGGACAGGGCCACAGAGGCCGCGATGATGCCATCCACCTGAAAATCGAGGATCTCTTCAACCACCTTGTCGATGTTGCCCGCCGATTGGGGCGCCATAAAAACCAACACATGGTAACCGCGCTCTTGTAAGATGTTCGACAGTTTTTCGAGCGCTTCGGGGTAGAATTGGTTGTTTAGATAAGCGACGACCAACCCGATGATGCCGCTTTTGCCCGAGACCATGGCGCGTGCCAGTACATTCGGGCGATAGCCCAGTTCCTGGGCCGCTTTGCGCACTTTTTCGATGGTCTTTTTCGAAGCCGAAGCGCCGGGCGTAAACACCCGGCTGACCGCCGACTGGCTGACGCCAGCAAGGCGGGCGACTTCCATGGATGTAACCTTGTGTGTCGCCATCAGTCTGCTGTCCAACCTCCGTCCACCATCAATGCCGTACCGGTCACTAATGCCGATGCATCCGAGGCCAGATAGACGACGGCTCCCATGATGTCTTCAATCTCTCCCGCACGGCCCAGTTTTATCTTATCCAGAATCCAAGCCCGTTTATCCGGGTCGACGAAGGTGGATTTGGTCAGCTCGGTCAGAATGAAGGTGGGGCAAATCGTGTTAACCCGGATCTTAGCCGGCCCGAACTCCAGCGCCATCGCCTTGGTGAAACCCTCGACCGCAAATTTCGAGGCGCAATAAACCGCGCGCTCGCGACCGCCGACATGACCCATCTGGCTAGAGATATTGATCAGCGAACCGGGGCGACCAGCGTCAAGCAGGCCCTTGGCAACGGCCTGAGTCAGGAAATAGGCGCCTTTTACATTGACGCCCACCACTGCATCGAAATCATCTGGCTGCGTGTCCACGACCTTGCTGTGACGGGCAAGCCCGGCAGAGTTCAGCAGAATATCGAACGGCCCGTTCTGCGTTACGGCCTCAGCGGTTGCCGCCACGTCCGAAACATCAAGTTCCAGAACCTTGGCAGCCCATCCCCGAGCAGCCATTTCGTCAGCGATACCCTGCAGCGCATCCGTGCGACGCGCCGCCAGAGTGACCTCAGCACCATGTTCCGCCAGTGCTACGGCGCAGGCCATGCCGATGCCGGACGAAGCCCCGGCAACGAGCGCGTGCTTGCCGCTCAGGTCAAAACTGGGAGTGCTGGGAAATTGGAGCATATCAGACCTCGCCGATCGGGAAGGGAATCGTGCCCGGCACACGTGCCTTGTTGAATTCGCGCAGCCGGGCAAAGACATCTACGCCCAATTGCCGGTAAGCGTCCAGCAGATCGACCATGACCCAGTTCTCGCGGATAAGGCCATTTTCCAGCCGCCAGAAATCGAGGCTGCGCATGGTGATCTTCTTGCCCGAGGGTGCAATCCCCATCCAGCCGTCATTGGTCACGGTCTGGATCATGTTCGGCCATCCGGTGACGGCGGCATATTCGGCGTCGCCAAAGAAGTGATAGGTGATATTTTCGACGTTCTTGCCGCGGTCGGGCATGCCGTTCAGGAACGGGATCTGGTGCCAGTTGCGAAAGCCCGCGATGCCGCGCCCGGTGCCTATCCCGGAGGGGCCGTACCAGTTCATGCGGGGATGCCAAAAGCGGTGCATCTCCATCACTTCGGGCCCTCCCTGGCTGGGGTGTTTTGTGAGGTACTCAAGCATATTGAGGATGTGATCGCACGATGCTTTTGAACGCGCCCCGTCCCACGGACCCGGCACGATGCCGTCCTGGGTTGCTGGTCCGGGCACACAAAACTCCAGCCCCAAAGACGGGGCCATCGGCCAGGCCTTGGCCTGCATCATGATTTCGGGAATGTCCCAGATCGCCTGAGCCTCAACCACCTGACCATCGGCAATCCGATAAAATTCGTGAAACCGCATGTGGGTCAGATGGCCGGTCGGTGGTATATCCAGCCACGGCGCAACAAAGGTCCCATAGTAATGGCCTCCGCACCCGACCCAATCGTCGCCATGTTCGGTTCGGCCACCCATAACGATCCAGTCCCGGCGCTCGAGATCAGGCATCGCATTAAGGAGTGGCGCGTAGCAAGTGTCATATAGCTGCTGCGGCCCGCTCAGATCACCAAACGGATGCGCCATGTGGATGACGGCGTCAGGGGCAATCACTGCCCGCAACGCGGCGCGCACTGAGGCTGCGTCAAAATCATGCATCGCCGCGCGCAGGGGCGCGATCAGGGCTTTGTGGGCTGAATGTGCATCCATTGCGAATTCTCACATAGCTCCGGCTAGGTCTTTCTTTCTCTGGGTCGCCCGGGCGGAACCCAGGCGACAGTGTCTTGGTGGTTGGCCCTGCCCTGCTACGAGGACAGTTCCTCTGTCTCGCGATAGGGCGCGCCCTCGCCATAGGGTACGTTGTTGCCCCCGTAACGGCGGACGCGGATGTTGCATTGCTCGGCGTGGCCGACAAAGCCCTCCAGCATACAAAGGCGCGAGCCGTATTCGCCGATCATCGTCGCGGCCTCATCGGTGACGACCTTCTGATAGCTGTGGGTTTTCATGAACTTGCCGACCCAGAGACCACCGGTATAGCGCCCAGCTTTCTTGGTTGGCAGCGTGTGGTTTGTGCCAATCACCTTGTCGCCATTGGCCACGTTGGTGCGTGGTCCAAGGAACAACGCGCCATAGCAGGTCATGTTGTCCAGGAACCAGTCATCCCGGCCTGTCATGACCTGAACATGTTCCGAGGCAATCTCATCGGCGACCTGCAACATCTCGTCATAGGCGTCGCAGACGATGACCTCGCCATATTCATCCCAACTCACCTTGGCAGTGCCGGCGGTGGGCAGGATGCCCAGGATACGGTCGATCTCGATCAGTGTTTCTTCGGCCAGTTTACGCGAGTTGGTCAGCAGCACACAGGGGCTGTTATAGCCATGCTCGGCCTGACCCAGCAGGTCGGTGGCGCAAAGCTCGGCATCGGCTGCGGTTTCATCCGCGATCACCATTGTCTCGGTTGGTCCGGCGAAGAGGTCGATACCGACGCGACCGAACAATTGCCGCTTTGCTTCGGCCACAAAAGCGTTGCCTGGCCCCACCAGCATGTGAACCGGGTCGATGGTCTCGGTGCCAATGGCCATGGCGCCAATCGCCTGGATGCCACCCATGACATAGATCTCATGGGCGCCGCCCAGATGCATGGCCGCGATCACCGCCGCGTTGGGTTCGCCGTTGAAAGGCGGGGTGCAGGCGATGATGCGCGGCACGCCGGCCACCGTGGCGGTTGCCACCGACATATGCGCCGAAGCCACCATCGGAAATTTGCCACCCGGCACGTAGCAGCCAACCGACTGCACCGGGATGTTCTTATGCCCCAGGATCACACCGGGCAGGGTTTCAACTTCGATATCCAGCATTGAATCTCGTTGCGCCTTTGCGAAGTTCATCACCTGTTTCTGGGCGAATTTGATGTCGGCCAGCTCTCGCTCGGTCAGCGATGCGATAAGGGCATCGATCTGCAGTTGGCTCAGGCGGAAGCTTTCCGGCGCGTAATTGTCGAATTTCTCCGACAGTTCGCGCACGGCGGCGTCACCGCGGGTTTCGATGTCCTTGAGCGTCGCTTCGACAACAGCGCGGGTCTGGGCATCGTCTTCTGCCCGGTCAGCCTCTGGTTTGCCGCGTTTGAGATATTCAATTGCCATTGTCCTAATCCTCAGTTTTCGGGCCGGGGCGGAATCTGTTCCCCCCGGTCGTATGTTTCCCAGCCCTGTCCGTCGAACAGGTCAACGCCAAGCTGAGCAGCAACATGAGCGAAATCGACATTCACCCAGTTGTCGACAATCTTGCCGTCGACAACTTTCCAGAAATCCATGTAGCGAATCTCGACCCGCTTTCCGGTCGGCGCGATCCCCAGAAACTCGCCCGAATGGGTGGCCTCTTGTCGGCCAAAGGCCGCCGCCCATTCGCCCATATAGAGACGCGCCTCATCAATGCAGGTCTTGCCGGAAAAGGCCGCCTGGAAAGGACGTTGCCAGTTTTCCTGAAATTCCTTGAGACCGGTCTTGGTGCCGCAGCCCTGGTTGCCCAGCCAGCGAAATCCTTCGGCAAAGAACTCGCCAATGTCGGCAATGCGGTGATCGTTCAATCCATCCACCATCGTTTCGATAACGCGGCGGGTATCTTCGGTTTTGCTCATGTCCGTGTCGCGTGTCAGCACGGCCTGTTCGGGGCGGGAGCCTCTCATCTGTCTAGTCCTTTTGTTGGTTGCCAAAGCGATTTCTATGCGGGAAGGCAATCTCACCCCGCCGTCAGAAAATCCCTTGGCATCCGGTTGAGCGCCGGGTGGCGCGCAACGGCGTTATGTCTTGCAGAGGCGCTCATGCGGCTTGCACAGCGATTTCGGCAAAAAGGTCGTAACCCAGCTGCATCAGCACATGCGGGATATCGAGCATGCACCAATTCTCGATGATCTTCCCGTCTGCACAGCGCCACCAGTCGCAGTCGCGCATGAAGACGCGTTTGCCGGTAGGCTCCAGCCCCAGGAAGGGTTTCACATGCACGCCGGTGATCTGCGGCCAGCCACACAGGAAGGCATAACTGCCATCACCCGCCTTGCAGTTGGATCCGACACCGGAGATGCCTTCGCGCTGGCCGTCGCCCCAGCCTTCGAAAGTGTCTTCGAAGGGGGATTGGAATTCCGCAAAGGCATCGACTGTGGCATAGGATCCCAGCCCGCCAGGGCCGTACCAGATCATGCGCTCGTCCCAGTAGGGGCGCCAGTTCTGATCCTTGGTGGCCAGCTGTTTCAGCATGTCTTCGACCAGATCGGCAGTGAAGCGCGATTGATCCTGGTCCGAGGGGCCGATGACATTGCCGTCATGGGTTGCGGGACCGGGAACGGTGCCCTCATAGCCCTTCAACTCCAGCGGCCAGAGGCCGAGCGCGATGATCAGCTCTGCAAAGCCGAGGAAGACGTAAGTTTCGACAAACTTTCCACCTTCCATCCGGTGGAATTCACCATAGCGCAGAAAAGCCAGCTTGCCGCTGGGCGGGATACCGCAGAGGGGCCGAGTGAAGTGGCCGTGGAAATAGCCGGTCGAGGTGACCCATTCGGTGCCAAGGTATTCACCACCGGTCACGACGTAATCCTGGCGGGTGCAGCCTTCAAAGGCTTCTGCAATGGGCGCGATGATGTCGCGCATGTAGCCATCACCGCTGCGGGCGGCATTGATCGGGTGGCTGGCTTCGGCCTTGGCGTCCGAGGCGAAGATCGCCGCTGCGGCTTGTTCTGTGGCGGAGCCGCAATCCTGGTTGAAGCTGTTTAGAAACTGGCGGTAGAGCCGCTTGTTATCAAACGTGGTTTCGGTGGCGATACCCATGGCAGGGCGGTTTGCGCGGGTGTTCATGGCGCTGTCCTTATCAAACGGATTCCAATTTGCTTTGATGCTGTGCGAGCACGAGGTCCCGCGCGCATCAAAGCAAATGGAATTCGTCCCGGCCGCCGGGTCCGGCACGCAGCTAAGTTCAGGCTGGCTGCGTGCGCATGGGCAGATACGGACTGAGGAGGAGTACGTCCCATCGGAGTCAGCCCTTCACAGCCCCGGCAGTCAGGCCGCCCACAATCTGACGCTGGAAGAACATCACCAGAATGAACAGTGGAACTGTGGCCGAAACCACGGCTGCAACGGCGAACATCACGTTGCCCTCGGTCTGGGTGGTGCCAAGGAACGCCGCAATGGCGGGCACCATGGTACGGTTGCTTTCTGACAGCAGCATCGCCCCCACGGCAAAGTCGTTATAGGCCAGAAGGAACGAGAACAGCCCTGTTGTGATTACACCCGGCCACATCACCGGTATAATCACGCGACGGAACGCCTGGAACTGGTTGCATCCATCGACTTTGGCACTTTCGTCCAACTCGCTCGGGATGTTCTTGAAAAAGGAATGCAACATCCACAACGTGAACGGCTGGTTGATCGCAACAAGCACGATGATCGTGGTTGGAAGAATCCCCCAGATATTCCATTCAAAGAAGGGCAACAGATATCCCGAGACCAGCGTGATCGGTGGCATTGCGCGGAAGATCAATGCCGTGATCAAAAGCCAGAACGTGTAGTTATAGGTCGACCGCGACAGGGCATAGCCCCCCAGCGTTCCAATGGTCAGCGAGATCGTGACCACAAAGAAACACACGATGCCGGTGTTCAGAACATTGCGCCAGAACTCTTCCTGAATCCACGCGCCTTCATACCCGGTGGTGGTGAATGGTGAGCCATAGACCGCCTCGGTTCGGGCACCGGTCAGGGCGTTGGTCCAGTCAGCAATCGAAAAGAAATCAAGCTCGACCTTGAACGACCCCCACACCGTCCATAGGAATGGAAAAGCGGCCAGAATAAACCAAAGGAGCACGAACAGGGATGAGGCGATCCGAAGGCTTGTGGGCATTCTTTGTGCGCGGCTGGCCATGTTATCTTGCTCCTTTAAAGTCGCGCCAGGTGCGGACAAGCACGGGCGACAGAAGAATGGCGATCCCGATTATCGTGATCACAGAAGTTGCGGCTGCGGAAGACAGTTGTCTGGTTTCACCATTCATGTCGTTGAAGATGAACGTACTCAGCGATTGCGCGTGTGCTCCCGCGCTGAACCCGATGATTGGTTCGAACACTTTGAAATTGTCCATCAACTGGATCAGAGCAACAAATGTAACAAGTGGCATCAGATGAGGAACAACTACGAACTTAACCTGTTGCCAGCGCGTAGCCCCATCAATCTGAGCAGCTTCAATCTGGTCTTTCGGCAGAGTTTGCAGCCCGGCATAGAAGACCACGAATGCAAACGGCGCTGAACTCCAAATACCGTAGACCATCAGCGCCACCCACATCAGTCCGGTCGAGGCCTTAAGACTGAAATCAGGATCTCCGGCCAGGTTTACGAGGGCATTGCCAATGACACCGCGACTGTCGATCATCCAGAACAGGATGAGCGAGCCGATCAGCGGCGTCACGATCATGGGCAAGAGTGAGAAGAAAATCATCAACCCCTTGAGGTGTCGATGCAGGGAATTGACAGCCAGAGCAATTACCAGCCCCAATAGGATCGTGAGCGGGGTCACAATGAAAGTGAAGGACAGCGTGAATGCCATCGCTCGGTAGAAGGGCAGATTCCCAAGCTCGGAGAAAAAACCGTCCCATGTGTCATTCGTGGCCCAAATTTGACCAACTTCCTGTATCGCCAAGTGGCCGCGGTCAAAGTAGATGCCCAATCCCACGAAACGGCCCATTGGACTCTCGGCACGCAGTGTGGCCGTCGCTTCCTGATCGACGGTAGTTTCGGTTGTACATCCAACGAGGGGCGTGCAGCTCTCCACCTCTATCAATACAGCCGGGTGCGGTGCAAATATCGATTGGGTCACCACAGACACGATTGGCATTGCGATGAACAGCAACATCGCCAGACCGGTGGGCAGGAAGAACCAGAGGAATGTCTTATGGCGCATAGCGAAGTCCCCGCATGAAGTGAGTGTGCGGTCGGCGGCAAAGGCCAACCGCACAATGGCATTTATTTAAGGAAGCCTTGTTCAATGGCGGCGGCACGATAAGCTGCCTCGATATCGGCCAGTGCTTGTTCAGCACTCTCCTTGCCTTGCATGAAATCAGCCAGTTCGTTGCCGAGTGCGCTATGCATTAGACCCATGTAGGGCAACATCGGATAAGGAGGTGTGCCCATCTTGGCTGCGGCAAACACACCTTGCGCATCCTCAGATGGTTCGTAGCCTTCGATCAGCCAGACTGCCAGTGGCGTGGTTTCGTCGTTCAGCATGTCCGGGCGGATACCATTTTTCATAGCGATGAAAGTAGCCTCTGCTTCTTCATCCGAAATATTCTTGCCGACGGTCCAGCCGTCCCACCACAAGGTAGTGGCCGGAATAGAGCCGCCACCAACGGTCATTGGTGCTGCGATGGCGTGACCGTCAATCACCTCCTGCAGCACGCCTTCGGTCGTGGTCTGCTGCGATGCGCGCGACCCCCACATATTCATGATTGCAACGTTTCCTGCACGGTATTCGGCATTGGTGGCATTGGAGTCATGGGTCAGGAAGTCGGGATTCATGTATTCCGACAAGGCCTTCATCATGTTCAGCGCGTTGACGCCGGCCTCGGTGTTGATGTTGGGTTCAGCGGTGCCGGGTTTGAAGTGGGTGCCACCATAGCCAAGGAACATGTTGTTGAATTCCTGAGCCAGGTTCCAACCTGCCTGATATGCGCCACCAACCGGGTTTTGCATAATGCCCTGCTCGCGAATTGCTTTGGCAACCTCGAGCAGTTCCTCATAAGTGGTCGGCACTTCGACACCGGCTTGCTCAAGTATGTCCCTGCGATACATGAGATGTTGTGCGTTGGCCATGAACGCCACGGCCATGATGTTGTCGCCAATCTTGATCAGCTGCCCAGGCTGCAGTTCCTGGCCATGCTGTTCCACCAGATCATTGAGCGGGCGAATGACGTCTTCGTTCATCAGCGCCACAAGCGAGCTATTGGCGATGATGGCGGTCGTATATTCCGACGGATTGCCCGACAGACCAGCCACGTTGATGGTCTGGTGCTCGGATGTCAGGTTGGATTCGACCGAGGCCCCAGTGCATTCCTTCGCGCCAGCCGCGACGGCCTGAATGGCCGCAAATTCGTTGCCAACGATATTGACCCGACCGCCAATTTCACAGGCATAGCCCGCACTTGCGGCAAAGGCGGCCATCGACCCGGCCAATGCTACTTTCTTCAGAAACATGGATATTCCTCCTAGGTGGATGGGTGCATCTTCGAAGCCTGCACCCGGGTTAAACCCGTCTCTACGGGTTTGAATTTCACTCTTTAGCCGTTCAGGCGCGCCCCGGTTTGTGCATCAAACAAGTGGCAGTGATCTGTATGGATATGGATCGAAACCTGATCGTCGATTTCGGCCCGATAGGTCTTGTCGGCTTTGACCGAGACCAGTGCACCACCGATCCGAACCGAGACCATGGTGCTGTCGCCCAACAGCTCTTGCGTGTAGATCGGTGCATTGATCTCGCCACCGCTTTCCACAACATTCGCGTCCTCGGCGCGAAAGCCCAGCGTGAAGGGACCGTCCGGTACGTTCAGCCCGTGCACCTCTGTGCTTTGAGCGCGGAACACACCACCCTGGACCTCGCCATCGACAAGGTTCATCGCTGGGTTGCCAATAAAGCTGGCCACAAATGTATTTGCAGGTTCATCATATATATCGGTCGGAGAGCCAACCTGCTGAACCACACCTTGCTTCATGATCACCACGCGGTCGGCCAGGGTCATCGCCTCGATCTGGTCGTGGGTCACGTAGATCGTGGTAACGGCAAGTTCGTGGCTGAGGTTCTTGATTTGCGCGCGGGTGGAAACGCGCAGTTTTGCATCAAGGTTCGACAGCGGTTCATCCATCAGAAACACATTGGGCTCGCGAACAATCGCACGCGCCAGGGCCACCCGCTGTCGCTGACCGCCGGACAGTTCCGCCGGCTTGCGGTGCAAAAAGTCGTCCAGCTCAACCATGGCCGAGGCACGGCGCACTTTCTCGTCGTGAGTAGAGGGATCGATGCCGCGAACCTTCAGCGGAAATCGGATGTTCTCGTATACGTTCATGTTTGGATAGAGCGCGTAGGATTGAAACACCATCGCAACGTCTCGGTCCTTGGGTTCCATGTCGTTGACGCGCTGCCCGTCGATCAGGATGTCACCCTCGGACGCATCTTCGAGGCCAGCAATCATGCGCATGGTTGTCGTCTTCCCGCAGCCTGAGGGGCCGAGGAGCACGAGAAATTCCCTGTCGGCTATGGTCAGATCGAAATTGTTGACCCCAACAAACGATCCCCAACGTTTCCCAACGTTGCTAAGTTGAATTTCGGCCATTCTGTCCTCCCTGCCGCACAATCAGTGCATACGATTGCAAAAGCATAGACATCCGACGGCCTGTATGACAAGTATTTTTTGCAAGCGAATGCAAAAATGGCGGCGGCGGCTGCTTCCCTTCTGTTAAAGCACTGAAAGTAAACAACATGCCTTATGAAGCCGAGAAAAGCGTTGTCCTGGATTATTATGATGCGCTGTGCAAAACAGAAGAATCAGCCATCCCTGATACGATCTTAAACTATTGTGCCGAGGACTTTCTGTGGCGCGGCTTCCATCCGTTTGACGAACTTCGTGGCGCCAAAGAAGTTGCGCAAGAATTTTGGCTTCCGTTGAGAAGCAGCCTGTCGAAGATGCAGCGCCGCATGGACGTATTCATGGCCGGAAAGAACGAGATCGACGGGTTCAACTCGGTCTGGGTTGTTTCGATGGGACATCTCATGGGCCTATTCGACAATGCATGGCTGGGCATCGCTCCAACAGGCAAGATGGCCTTTCTGCGATATTGTGAGTTCAGCAGGGTCGAGAACGGCAAAATTACCGAGACCGCGATGTATTTCGACATCCCGCACCTCATGATGCAGGCCGGTCTGCAGCCATTCCCGCCGCAGACGGCCGCGCAGCTGGTCCAACCCGGACCGATGACCCATGATGGCCTGATGTTTGACACACAACCCGCTGAAGAGGGTGACCGTACCTTGGCCGCGATCAATGCAATGATCGCAGATCTTGGTCGATGGGACAGCGGCCTGAGCCTTGAGGACGAGCTGCGCCGCACATGGTGTGAAGATATGATCTGGTGGGGGCCCTCTGGCATAGGGGCGACTTACACAATCGAGCGCTATGCAAAACAACATGCGAGGCCGTTCCGGACCTCGTTTACTGACCGTTCAAAAACCAAACATATCTGCCGTATGGCCGAAGGTCACTATGGCGGTTTCTTTGGGTGGCCGAACTTCTCCGCACGTCCCACAGGCGGTTTCATGGGCATGCCCGCCACCGAAAAAATCGGTGAGTTCAGGGTGATCGATATCTATCGGCGTTCTGGTGACAAACTGGCCGAAAACTGGATCTTTATCGACCTCCTGCACTTTTGGAAGCAACAAGGTATCGATATTCTGGCCCGGATGGCAGAGGTGCCGAGAACATGACTGGTTGGATCGACGCACATCACCACCTATGGGACCTGAACGCCGTACACTACCCCTGGCTTATGGCGCGCGGGGTAGAACGGTTCTTCGGCGACCCAACCCCCATTCAGCGAGACTATTTGTTAGATGAATTCCAGTCAGAGGCTGTGCCTTGCGGCGTCCGAGCTTCGGTTCATATCCAGGTTGGGGCGGAAAACGCTTTGGACGAAGCCAGGTGGGTTCAGTCTATCGCCGATGCGAACCCGATCTGGCCGATCGCGCAGGTTGTCTTCTGTGATTTGACTACGTCGGACTTGCCTACTCAGCTCGACAATTTTCAGACCCTGTCATCCGTGCGAGGTGTCAGGCAAATCGTAGGACGCGCTCCGGGAGAGGATGCACAAACGGGCACCAACGCGCTACTCGATGATCCCGGTTTCCCAAGAGGTCTAAGAGAAGCCGAAAAACGCAATCTCAGTTTTGATCTGCAACTCATTCCCGAGCTGATGGAAAAGACCGCCCGCGTCCTGGCGCAGGCACCGGATATTCGTATCGCCCTGTGCCATGCCGGATCGCCACATGACCGCAGCCCGGCAGGCCTGAAGAAATGGGCTCAAAATCTGCGGGCGCTGTCCAACTTGCCCAATGTCTCGTGTAAACTCTCAGGATTAGGAATGTTCGATCACAACTGGACCCCTGATAGCATTCGACCAATCATTGAAGAATGCCTTGAACAATTTGGGCCTAAGAAGGTCATGTTTGGCTCAAATTTCCCGGTCGACAAACTCTATGGAAGTTACGCCACCCTGGCGCAGGCATACCGTGATTTGGTTCCCACTGAGGCGCATTCAGCGGTGTTCAGCGAAACCGCTGCGCGCTTTTATGATCTTGAGGTACACTGGGAATGATGTTCACCTTTGAAACCACGGTGAAGCCTGAGTGGATCGACTATAACGGCCATATGCAAGACGCCTATTACGGTCTGGTGTTCAGCTACGCCGTTGATGCGATGCAGGATGAGGTCGGATTCGATGCTGAGTATCGCGCGCGCACCGGGTGTACGATCTATCTGCTTGAGGACCACAAGTTTTATCTGCGGGAAGTCAAAGTAGCTGACCATCTTCGAATTGAGACGCGAATTCTGAATTGTGATGAAAAGCGCTTCCATTTACATTTGCAGATGCTGAACGACGGCGTTGTTGCATGGACCCTCGGCCCGCTGGTATCGGATGCGTTCTGTTCGTCGAGGATGCTGTAAATGCCGCACAAGTTCAACGCCGCTCGTCGTTAGAAGATCCCGAAGCAAAAGTATAGGGTGACCAACTGGACTGAATACAACGAAAGCCTGCGGCGGCGCGGTGATCTGACTGTCTGGATCAGCGATGATGCGCTTGGACTGTGGTCAGCACCGCGCCGAACGACACGAGGCGGTCAGCGGACATATTCAGACCTGGCGATCGAGATCTGCCTGACCCTGAGCGCTGTCTACAAGCAACAGTTGCGTCAGACCCAAGGCTTCATGCGCAGCATCGCGACCCTGCTAGGTGTCGAGATCGCGGTGCCGGATTTCTCCACACTCTCGCGCCGAGGCAAGGGACTGACTTTGCCTGCAACGCGTAAAACCGACCGATCCGACCCGGTCCATCTGGTTGTCGATAGCACCGGCCTGAAGGTCTTCGGCGAGGGCGAGTGGTTTGAGCAAAAGCATAAAACAAGCCGCAAACGGCGCTCTTGGCGCAAACTTCACCTCGGCCTTGATCTTGTCAGTGGCGAGATCGTCTGCTCCGATCTCACCAAGGATGACGTCGGCGATTCGACAGCGCTTCCAGTTCTCTTGGATCAGGTTGACGGCCCCGTCTCTCACTTTCTGGCAGGTGGAGCTTATGATGGAGAACAACATCTGATTTGCTTGCCGCCCGGTTCGGATCGACGATTGAGGACACGATTCCACCGCCAATAAACGCAATCATGAGCCCCAACGCGGCCCAGGACCCGACGGCCCGAGACGGCCATATCACCGAGATCGCCGCCCGTGGGAGAATGGCCTGGCAAAAAGCCACTGGTTACAATCAACGCAGCCGAGGTGAAACTCTTGTGGGCAGTTGGAAGGTGGTTATTGGGTCTAAGCTTAAGGCGCGCACCTTCGAAAATCAGAAAGCAGAAGTCAGGATTGGCGTCCCGGTACTCAACCGGATGACTGGACTTGGCTGTCCCAGTTTCGAACGCACCGCCTGAAATCCGTCTCGGGTAGGGCGTGTTCCGAGTGGACACTGATCTATGCAACACGGCCCGGGAAACGCTGGAACAGCTTGCGGGATGGAAAGTTTCAGTCGTGGCCATGATTGGCATAACATTCGAGCTGAACACACCACATGGCCGTATGATGGCGACAATGCTGGCGGGGATTGCACAGTTTGAACGAGACTTGCTCAGCGAACGAGTAAAGTCCGGCCTTGCAGCCGCTCGTGCGCGCGGCAAGAAACTTGGTCGTCAGCCCGGTCAACGCCCAAAATCTGACAAACTCTCACCGCATGTCATTCAGGCGGTTGCTGATGGGCGATCATATTGCTGGATTGCCCGCGATCTGGGCATTTCCAAGAATACCGTCACGGAAATCATGAAACGGCATAGGCAGGCTCAGTGATCGAAAGGAAGAACGATGGCAGGACAAGTGATTTGGTCGCGATTCCGTTTTTTGAAGGGCAAGCGCGAGAATCAAACAGAAGGAGATAAAAGAGCTGAGTTTAAGGCACGTGTCGCTCGGATTAATGCCGTCCAGGAAAAAGCGTCACGGGAATGGGAAGGTTACCTTGCATCGGGTGCGTTGGAAAACGCCGATCCTCTAGCAAAATCCTATCATGCCTATGTGTACGCGTTGATGGAGCAGTTGCAAAAAAGCCGCCGCCACCCGGAGCATGATCAGGCAGTCAAGGCTGGTGCGACCATCTGGCGAGAGGTCCAGCACTTGCGCGAGGAAGCGGGGCTTCCAAGAGAACCGCCCCGTGATGCATCGACCGAACCGACCCCCTCTCCAGAGTTGGATGCCGCGCTTTCCGCTCTGGATAAGGCCAATGCCGAGACTGAACGAGCATCGCGTTTGCCTCTGCCCGAGGTAACAACCGAAGACCTGAAATCAATAGTATACGAAGGTAAGTGTCTTTGTGGGTGGGTCGCGCGCGTGTTGCCTGTGTCTGAGTTCGAAGACTTTGTACTCGATCTGTGGAAGCGGTTTGGTCCCGTACATCCCCAGGTGGAAGACGCGTTACATGCCTTTGACGCAGTGCGGTCGCTTCGCAGGTTCCCACGGCTGGAACGGGCCTTAGAGCGCAGGCCAGGTTTACCGTTCTCTTATGACCCACCTACGCAGGAAGAATTGTTGCGTGCGGAGTGGAAAACGGCCGAGCCTTTGGTCTGCGACAGCGATTCGATTGAAAAGATTGAGGCAGTATTTGCCGAGTTCTCCGCCGATGATTTGCACGAAGTAGCGCATGGGCAAGATCTCTATTCTGCTCCGTTTATCCTTGCTATCGCGCGGCATCCGCTTTGCGACTGGGCATCGGCACTGGAGATTCTGCACAGCTATAGCGCTTCAGCGTATCAGAAGTACTGGGCTGAAGGTAAGGTAGAGAGTGATTTTGACGATAAATGTGAGCGCATGCTTTTCGAGGCATTCGACATCATCGCACACAGGGCGAACGGGATCGGATTCCGCAGCCGGTCGTTCAGAGTCAACTTTGACCCTTGGCAGGTAACGGAGAATGGCAAGCCAAACCCCGACCATCCGCAGAATTGGATAAAATGGGCAATACCTGAAAAAAAATTACGGCACCCAAAGGGAAAGAAGCACAAGCCAAACATTGAGTTTGACAGCTCGCTGATCCGCCCTTCCTTCGAGGCTTGGAAAAAAGCGCGCGCCTAACTGAGAAAGCTAGAATGTCGGCCAAAGGTGCAGAGCAGCATCACATTAATATTGGGGTCATCGCGGGCGGCGTGAACAGTAAACTTGATCTGACGGAACTTCAGCCAACAGCCCTGAGAATGGGATGTTGGCTGTCTGGCGCGACGAAAGTCTCCGATCCCTTATGATACAATCCTGCCCCCTACCGGAATCGACTCCTTACACCGCTCAGGTATCGCTCACATATTGCACGTTCGATAGTACACGCTCGGCCATTGGAGCAATTCAATTAACCTGAGGCTGCGCCAGAAGAGTAGAAGAATGCAATCGCTTGAGCCCGATTTTTAACTGAGAGCTTTTCGTAGATATTGGACAAGTGAAACTTGACGGTGTTCGTCGAGATTTGCAGGTCTCTCGAAAGCTCGCGGTTGGATAGACCTTTGGCCAGGGCTTCAAGGATGACACGCTCTTTTCGGGACAGGCTGTGAATTGGGTCCCGCTGCATCTTGCGGACGTCGATGAACGGGAACACCATCTTCCCGTCGGCCACGTCGGCGCAAGTTTCCAGCAACCCGTCAACCTCACCTGATCGGGATGCGAACCCAGCGGCCCCCGCCTGCATAGCAAGACGCGGAACGTCACCCAGTTCATCACCATAAACGACAAAGCGGGGCGCATTTTCCTGTTCGCGCAGGACCTCGATCAGTTTGGCTGCCCCCAGAACCGGCAAATTCCAGGCAATCACGCAAACCTTGACCGGGACTCTCATAACGGCGCCCAGGAACCCTTCGGCGGTAGCTGAAGTAGCGACCAGAGAGAATCGCAGATCACGCTCGAAAATTTCGGACATGGCCGACAGCACGAGCGGATTGTTGTCCGCAAGCATTACGTCAATCGGTTGCTGTGAAGGTTCTGTCATTGATATTACGCCCAAATTTCAGATTTACTACCCATAAGTATAGGGCAGATCTTGGTATACACCGGTATCCTTGCCAAAATGGGTAGGTTTTTTCCCATTCAATTAGAAGTCCCAAAGCAGTAGTAAGTTACGTTGCGCGATGATGCAAGCAACGCTCTTCTGATCCACAACACGATATTTGGGCGTGGTCGACCACCCCGACGATCTAAGGAGGATCGAATGACTTTCCATATTTACCCCACGCTCGAAATCCCTGAGACGCTGGCTGCTGGTCCGGGGCCGGGCAACACTGACGCTCGCGTACTTCAGGCCTTCACCAACACCGGAGTTGCGGATCACATGCAAGGCGACGTTCTGCGCGGCATGGTCGAATGCAAGCACATGCTGCGCGAGATCTGGGGCACTTCGAATACATATACATTCGCAGTCGCAGGCACCGGCTGGAGCGCGCTGGACACCATGTTCTCGGCCGTCATGCCCGGCGACAAGGTTGTTGCATTTAACAACGGCACATTTTCAGACATCGACACGCTGACCCTTCGCATCAAGGCGGCAACGCCGGAAGAGCATGCCGCCAACCCTCTGGACCCGCTGGCCGCCGGTGTCACCGTCATCGACGTACTGCATGGCCAGTCGGTGACCGGGGAAATGGTCGAGGCCGCACTGGCCGAGCACAAGCCGAAATGGGCGTTCATGGCGCATTGGGAAACGGGTTCAGGTCGTATCAATGATCTGCGCGGGTTCTCGGATGCCTGTGAACGTCACGGCGCAATGGGTCTGATTGATGCCGTTTCGTCTTTGGGTGTCGAAGATTTCCGGATCGACGACTATCCGGGCATCGCTGGCTGGGCCTCGTGCCCGCAAAAGGGCCTGTGCTGTTTGCCATTGACCTATGCGCCGGTCAGCTTTTCCGATGAATATATCGACAGCCTGAAATCAACAGGTGCCTACAGCTATGTCCACAATCCCATTTTCGAGGCCCGTCATTGGGGAATCGTCGATGGGCAGGACGTCGAGAAAGGTACCTATCACCGGACCCATTCCGGCTACGCTGTGGCCGCCTTCCATGAATCCCTTCGTCTGACGCTGACTGAAGGATTGGCAAAGCGGTCGGGCTCGTACCGCACGCACGAAAAGGTGCTGCGTGACGCCGTAACCGCGATGGGATGCGAAGTGACTTCGGATATGCCCAGCCTTCTGGTCCTCAACCTGCCGCCGGAACTGGCCGGGCGCGAGATGGAGCTGGTCCTGAATTGCCGGGCGCGCGGGTTCGGCATCTGGCCGACACTCAGCGCACCGGTACAGGTCCGGATTGGCATCCTCAATCAACTGAACCGCCAGGCGATCAGCCAGATCATCCGTCTGTTCGCCGAAGCCATGCGCGAACTGGGCGGCACCGTCGATTTCGAAGCCATCGAGGCGTTGCTCGAAAGCCGTTACGGCACGTCGATCGCTGCTTGAACACACTGCATAAACGGGAGGAATGCAGATGGATATTCATGAGTATCAGGCGAAAGAAGTTCTTTCGAACTTCGGTGTTGCCATACCGTCCGGCGCGTTGGCCTATAGCCCTGAACAGGCGGCCTATCGCGCCCGAGAGCTTGGCGGAGACAAGTGGATTGTCAAAGCACAAGTCCACGCAGGTGGCCGCGGCAAAGCGGGAGGCGTCAAGCTGTGTAATAGCGAGAATGAGATACATACTGCCTGCGACGAGATGTTCGGCCGCAAGCTGGTGACCCACCAGACCGGACCGGAAGGCAAGGGCATCTATCGTGTCTATGTCGAATCCGCCGTGCCGATCGATCGCGAGATTTATCTGGGCTTTGTTCTGGACCGCACCAGCCAGCGAGTCATGATCGTAGCCTCCTCTGAAGGCGGAATGGAGATTGAAGAGATTTCCGCCGAGCGCCCTGACAGCATCGTGCGTTCGATCGTCGAGCCTGCCGTAGGGTTGCAGGAGTTTCAGGCCCGCGAAGTTGCTTTCAATCTGGGCCTTGAACCCCGTCTGGTACAGCAAATGGTTCGCACGTTGCAGGGTTGCTATGCTGCTTTCAACGAACTGGACGCGACCATGGTTGAGATTAACCCGCTGGTCGTCACTGGCGACGACCGGGTTCTGGCGCTGGATGCGAAGATGAGCTTTGACGACAACGCATTGTTTCGTCATCCCCATATTTCCGAACTGCGAGACAAAAGTCAGGAAGACCCGCGCGAAAGCCGCGCGGCGGACCGGGGGCTGTCTTATGTGGGCCTTGAAGGCAATATCGGCTGCATCGTGAACGGTGCAGGTCTGGCCATGGCCACGATGGATACGATCAAACTGGCCGGTGGCGAGCCTGCAAACTTCCTCGACATTGGCGGCGGCGCCTCGCCGGAACGTGTTGCCAAGGCTTTCCGACTGGTTCTGTCCGACAAGAACGTTCAGGCGGTGTTGGTCAACATTTTTGCCGGTATCAACCGCTGTGACTGGGTCGCCGAAGGCGTCGTACAGGCGCTGCGCGATCTGGAAATTGACATCCCTGTCATTGTGCGACTTGCCGGGACCAACGTCGAAGAAGGGCAGAAGATCCTTGCCAAATCCGGCCTGCCAATCATCCGTGCCACAACGCTGATGGAAGCCGCAGAACGGGCGGTGGGTGCCTGGCGGAACGACCTGATACAAAACACCAAGGTGAGGGCTGTATAATGAGCATTCTTCTCGACCGCGACTCTCGCGTAATCGTTCAGGGCATCACCGGACGCATGGCGCGCTTTCATACCAAGGATATGCTGGAATATGGCACTAATGTAGTCGGCGGCGTCGTTCCCGGAAAAGGCGGCGAAACCGTCGAGGGTGTGCCCGTTTTCGACACCGTGAAACAGGCCGTCGAGTCTACCGGCGCCGATGCCAGCCTGGTCTTTGTACCACCGCCGTTTGCCGCAGACTCAATCATGGAAGCTGCTGACGCGGGTATCCGCTATTGCGTCTGCATCACCGACGGGATCCCGGCGCAGGACATGATCCGTGTTAAGCGCTACATGTACCGCTACCCCAAAGACAAGCGCATGGTGCTGACCGGCCCGAACTGCGCGGGTACCATCAGCCCCGGAAAGGCTTTGTTGGGGATCATGCCCGGACATATCTACCTGCCGGGCAATGTCGGCATCATTGGCCGCTCGGGGACGCTTGGCTATGAGGCTGCTGCGCAGCTGAAAGAGCGCGGTATCGGAGTTTCGACCAGCGTCGGCATCGGGGGTGATCCGATCAACGGTTCCTCGTTCCGTGACATTCTCGAACGCTTTGAGTGGGATGAGGATACCGAGGTTATCGCCATGATCGGCGAAATCGGCGGGCCGCAAGAAGCTGAAGCGGCTGAATATATCCGCGATCACATCACCAAACCAGTCATTGCCTATGTTGCAGGTTTGACCGCGCCAAAAGGGCGGACTATGGGCCATGCTGGTGCGATTATCTCGGCTTTTGGTGAAAGTGCATCGGAAAAGGTCGAGATTCTGTCCGCCGCCGGTGTGACCGTTGCCGAAAACCCTGCCGTCATCGGTGAAACTATCGCCTGTGTCATGGGAAAGGCTGCGTGATGGTTAAGCCTTCGGTTCTTGTCACCCGTCGTTGGCCTGCTGCGGTCGAAGCGCAGTTGACCGAGAACTACAACGCTGTGCTCAATACCGGGGACAAACCAATGTCCCCGGCCGAAATCCGCGATGCTCTGAAACGCTATGACGCGGTTCTGCCCACGGTCACCGATACGCTCAGCGCCGAGGCGCTGGACGTTCCCGCAGCGCGGACTAAAATCCTCGCCAATTATGGCGTGGGATACAGCCATATCTGCGAACCATCGGCGCGCGATCTCGGGATGACCGTGACCAATACACCGGATGTCCTGTCCGAATGTACGGCCGATCTGGCCATGACATTGCTGCTGATGGTTGCCCGTCGCACTGGCGAGGGCGAGCGTGAATTGCGCGCTGGAAACTGGTCCGGTTGGCGTCCGACCCACCTTGTCGGCACGAAGGTCAGCGGCAAGACGCTTGGCATTATCGGCTTTGGACGGATCGGTCAGGAAATGGCGCGGCGCGCGCATCACGGCTTTGGCATGAAAATTCTGGTCCAAAACCGCAGCGCAGTGTCGGCCGAGGTGCTGAAACAGTTCAACGCAACGCAGGTCGCAACGGTCGATGACTTGCTGCCACAATGCGATTTCATCTCGCTGCATTGCCCCGGAGGATCGAAGAACCGGCACCTGATCAACGGGCGCAGGCTCGACCTGATGAAGCCTGGCGCATTCCTTATCAACACCGCACGCGGCGAAGTTGTGGACGAGCACGCTCTGGTACAGTCGCTGATGTTCGACACGATCGGCGGCGCGGCGCTGGATGTCTTTGATGGCGAACCCCGGATTAGCCCGGACCTGTTGCAATGCGACAGTCTGGTGATGTTGCCCCATCTGGGCAGCGCCACGCGCGAATCCCGCGAAGCCATGGGGTTCCGCGTTCTCGACAATCTCGGCGATTTTTTTGCGGGCCGCACTCCGCGGGATCAGGTGATCTGATGCAAGCGCTGGCCCGAAATATTCCGCCCTACGCGGACCCCTCAAACTACTCCGAAGGGTTGCGCTCGGAATTGCGGGTGTTGTGGCGGAACATTCTGCAGAAACGGGCGCCCCATGTAGCGACCTGGGCCGAGGCCACGCCGTTGCAACCAATCCCCACCGGACCCGAAGCAACGCCATACTTACAAGCCCTGTCGATCTGGTTCCAACTGTTGCGCATCATTGATGAAAACGCAGAAGTCCGGGACCGGCGCCTGACCGAGACCCAAAGCGGAGCCGAAGCGGTCGAAGGCGGATTCGCCAAGGTTTTGTCTGACCTGTCCCTGACAAATCGCCAGACGGAAAAGCTGACCGCTGATCTGTGTGCAGGTCCCACCCTGACCGCGCATCCGACCGAGGCCAAACGGGTCACTGTTCTGGAAATTCACCGGCGGATCTACCGCAACCTCGTCGGCCTTGAAACCCAACGCTGGACTCCGACCGAACGCGCCGAATTGCTGAATGGTCTGGAAGGTGAGATCGATCTTCTGTGGCTGACTGGTGAACTTCGCCTGACACGCCCAAGCCTGCACGATGAGATTGAATGGGGGTTGCAATTCTTCCGGGATGCAATCTTTGACGCCGTCCCGCAGGTCATGGATCGGTTCGATCAGGCCTGCCTGCATGTGCTGGGCCAGACCCTGAATGAAACACCCGATATCCGCTTTCACAGCTGGATCGGCGGCGATCGGGACGGCAATCCGAATGTCACGACCGAGATGACCGCACTGGCTTTGCAACGCGGGCGTGAAACGGTTCTTGACCTTTACCGTCAGGCCCTTGATCAGGCTGCAAGCAGGCTGAGTATAAGTGCACTCATATTGCCGCTGCCCGAGCTCAACAGGGCGCGTATACAAGTAATAATCGACCGGTTTCCGGATGCTGGCCGCAATCGGAACGAACCGTTTCGGCAAGCTCTCAATGCCATTCGCCATCGGCTGACAGATGGCGGCTATGATCACATCTCACAATTCGTGAGCGACCTTGACGCGCTTGATAACGCATTATGCGCGGTCAACGCCGATATTCTGGCGCGACGGCATATCCGCCCCCTGCGCCGTGCTGCGACGGTTTTCGGGTTCCGAACCACAACATTGGATATCCGCCAGAATTCGACCGTCACAACCGATGTTCTGGCCGAAATCTGGTCACAATCCGGGCAGACTCCGGACTATGGCACGGCCGAATGGTCTGCCCGTTTGCGAACCGAATTGTCGGATCAGAACCTGACTTATCAAAACCGCGACGCGCTGAGCGAACAGGCACAGGAATTGCTTGCCCTTCTGGCGCTAGTCAATAGCGTGCGATCAGGGCCAGATCCCAAGGCAATCGGTCCGTTCATCCTGTCTATGACCCGTTCTGCCGATGATATTCTCGGCGTCTACCTGCTGGCCCGCTTTGCCGGGTTCGGGTCCGAGACACTGGATATTTCGGTGGTTCCGCTGTTTGAAACGATTGCCGATCTGCGTAACGCCCCGGCGATCCTGCTGGATGTTTTAGGCATTCCGCTCGCGCGCCGCAGCCTCAAAACGGACGGTAACGTGATCGAGGTGATGTTGGGATATTCTGACAGCGGCAAGGATGGCGGCTATTTCTGCTCAACATGGGAGCTGGAGCGTGCCCAACGCCGAACCGTGTCGGCACTGGCCTCGCAAGGCTTCAAAGCCACATTTTTTCATGGTCGCGGCGGCTCGGTCAGCAGAGGCGGCGCACCTACCGGACGTGCCATCGCCGCGCAACCCAGTGGAACAATTGCCGGGCGGTTGCGGGTGACCGAACAGGGTGAGGTTGTTTCAACCAAATATGCCAACCGCGGTACGGCTGCGGCGCATCTGGAATTGCTGCTTTCAAGCACGCTGCGCCATACAGCCAACCCCGGCGAAACCCCTGCCCGGCCCGAGTTCGACGACGCGCTGGATGCTCTGTCGGAACTGTCGCAGACGGCCTATGTCTCGCTTCTGCAGATGCCGGGCTTTCTGGATTATTTCCAGCAAGCCAGCCCGGTCGAAGAGCTTGCCCGCCTGAAAATCGGGTCCCGCCCCACCCGCCGGTTCGGCGCGGCCAGTCTGGATGACCTGCGGGCCATTCCATGGGTTTTTGCGTGGTCGCAGAACCGTCACCTGATCACCGGGTGGTACGGGTTTGGCGCGGCCATGACCAGCTTTCGTAAATTCCGTGGCGTGCGCGGTGATGAAGTACTGCAGGACATGTTTAATGATTCTCGCCTGTTCCGCCTCGCGGTCGATGAGATGGAGAAATCGCTCTATCAGGCGGATATGGATATCGCCGCACGATACAGCGAATTGGTCCCCGATGCAGAGACCCGTCAACGCATCTCGCTGGCTATCAAAACGGAATACGACAGTGCCTGCAGCGCTGTGCAGTTTCTGACCGGCGGTCAGACCATCGGTCACCGTTTTCCTCGTCTGTGCGAGCGGATTGATCGTAAGCGGTCCGAACTGGCCCGCATTCACGCGCTGCAAGTCGAATTGCTGCGACAGGCCCGAAGCGAACCAAAGGCGGGATCGGTTCCTGTGCCTTTGCTGCAATCCATGAACGCCATTTCCGCTGGCCTTGGCTGGACTGGCTAACCCTTTTCAGGAGGTTTCAACGTGAACGCCCCGCAACGCACCCAAGGTTTTTTCACCCAATCCCTCGCGGATCGTGACCCTGAGCTTTTCGGCTCGATCACATCCGAATTGGGCCGCCAGCGCGACGAGATCGAACTGATCGCCTCGGAAAACATCGTCTCTGCCGCCGTGATGGAGGCGCAGGGCTCGGTTATGACCAACAAATATGCCGAAGGGTATCCTGGTCGCCGGTACTATGGCGGTTGTCAGTTCGTCGACATTGCCGAGAACCTCGCGATCGACCGCGCCAAGCAGCTGTTCGGATGCGACTTCGCTAACGTGCAGCCCAACTCAGGCTCTCAGGCCAACCAAGGTGTCTTCCAGGCGCTGATCAAACCGGGTGATACCATTCTGGGCATGTCGCTGGATGCAGGTGGTCACCTAACGCACGGCGCCGCCCCGAACCAGTCGGGCAAGTGGTTCAACGCCGTTCATTATGGCGTGCGCAAGCAGGACAACTTGATCGACTATGATCAGATCGAAGTGCTGGCGAAGGAACATCAGCCCAAGCTGATCATCACGGGCGGTTCGGCCATTCCACGCACTATTGATTTCGCCCGTATGCGCGAGATTGCAGACATGGTTGTTGCCTATCTGCACGTGGACATGGCCCATATTGCCGGTCTGGTTGCCGCGGGTGAGCATCCCTCGCCCTTCCCACACGCGCATGTTGCCACCACCACAACGCACAAAACCCTGCGTGGTCCGCGCGGTGGCATGATACTGACCAATGACGAGGCGATTGCCAAAAAGGTAAACTCGGCCATCTTCCCAGGCATTCAAGGCGGCCCGCTGATGCATGTGATCGCAGGTAAGGCCGTAGCCTTTGGCGAGGCACTGCGCCCCGAGTTCAAGGACTACATCAAACAGGTAGTCGTGAATGCGCAGGCCCTTTCAGATCAGCTGATCAAGGGTGGCCTCGACACCGTGACCCACGGCACCGACACCCATGTGGTGCTGGTCGACCTGCGTCCCAAAGGCGTTAAGGGCAACGCGACCGAAAAGGCTCTGGGCCGGGCACATATCACCTGCAACAAGAACGGTGTGCCGTTCGACCCCGAAAAACCAACCGTCACCAGCGGTATCCGTCTGGGCTCACCCGCCGGGACCACGCGCGGTTTTGGTGAGGCTGAGTTCCGCCAGATCGCGGACTGGATCATCGAGGTAGTCGACGGTTTGGCCGTAAATGGTGAAGACGGCAACAGCGCCGTCGAGGCAAAAGTGCGGACCGAGGTGGCCGGTCTGAGCGCCAGATTCCCAATCTACCCGAACCTGTAAGACGAAGGACCCAAACCCATGAGCTTTCATTCCATTGACCAAGCCCCTGCCCGGTTGAACCGCAGCGAATTGGCTGTACCAGGCAGCCAGTCCGGCATGTTCGAAAAGGCCGCGCAGTCGGACGTTGACGTCATCTTCCTTGATCTCGAAGATGCCGTAGCACCTGACGAAAAAGAGCAAGCCCGCAAGAATATCATTGAGGCGCTGAACGATATCGACTGGGGTGCCAAGACGATGTCTGTTCGGATCAACGGGCTTGATACGCACTATATGTACCGCGATGTTGTGGACGTCGTCGAACAGGCTGGTGAATGCCTTGATCTGATCATGATCCCGAAGGTCGGGACCGCCGCTGATGTTTACGCTGTCGACATGTTGGTGACCCAGATCGAGGACGCCAAGGGATACAACAAGCGGATCGGGTTTGAGCACATCATCGAAACCGCTCTTGGTATGCAGAATGTCACCGAGATCGCTGCCGCATCCAAACGCAATGAAAGCCTGCATTTTGGTGTTGCAGATTACGCGGCCTCGACCCGTGCACGAACAACGATCATTGGTGGCGTGAACCCGGATTACTCCGTTCTGACGGATGCAGACGCCGACGGCGGTCGACTGACCCACTGGGGCGACATGTGGCACTACGCGCTGGCGCGCATGGTGGTCGCTGCTCGCGCCAATGGCCTTCGCCCCATTGACGGACCGTTTGGAGATTTTCAGGATCCGGACGGTTATTGCGCCGCAGCCAAACGTGCAGCAGTTCTGGGCTGCGAAGGAAAATGGG
Organism: Ruegeria halocynthiae; assembly: GCF_900106805.1. Taxonomy (GTDB): domain Bacteria; phylum Pseudomonadota; class Alphaproteobacteria; order Rhodobacterales; family Rhodobacteraceae; genus Ruegeria; species Ruegeria halocynthiae. Next base: position 22,846 of record NZ_FNNP01000012.1, on the reverse strand, counting down.
CCATTCACCCCAGCCAGATCACCCTGGCGAACGAGGTTATGTCACCCTCGGATGCCGAAGTGAACAAGGCTCAGCGCATTCTTGTGGCAATGGCCGAGGCCGAAGCGTCCGGCAAAGGCGCCGTGTCTTTGGATGGTCGCCTGATTGACTATGCCTCGATCCGCCAAGCGGAAGTGTTGGTCGAAAAGGCGGGTCAGATCGCTGCCGCATGAGCGAACTATGACTGCGCAATCCTCAATAAATCTGTGGGATAGCGCCACAACCATCTTCGCTGCGGCGGTCACCGCCGCGGATCCGGCGGTTTCGCTGCGCAGACGATTGCGGGCGGCACCGTTTCCTGCGCCAAAACAGGGCGGGCGCAGCATCCTTATCGCTTTTGGAAAAGCTGCGCCTGCCATGATGGCAGAGGCATTGCAACATGTTCAGGGCGACCACGTCGCCCTGGCCGTGACACATGCTGAAAACCAGACCGATGTGGACGGAGCGACCGTGTTGACCTGCGCGCACCCCGTGCCAGACGAACGCGGATTGAAAGCCGGGAGACAGATCATCGCCCTGCTCAAAGCAGCACGTGAGGAAGATCAGATTATTGCGCTGATCTCGGGCGGGGGATCGGCCTTGGTTCCCACGCCTGTCAAAGGGTTGACCCTGTCGGACAAAATCACGGTCAACGAGGTTTTGCTGTCCTCCGGGCTCGACATCGTGCGGATGAATCTTGTGCGTCAGCACCTGAGCCGCCTCAAGGGCGGTGGGTTTCTGAGGCACGGCTCACCTGCCCCGGTCACGGCCTATATTCTGTCGGATGTGATTGGCGATGACCTGCGTGCTGTTGCCAGCGGACCGACCACTCTACCCATTGGAAATCACGCCGACGCCCGAAGGACTTGCATAGAGGCCGGGATCTGGCATCGGTTACCAGAATCCGCGCGCGCCCATCTGGAACGAAGCATTTCGGAACAATCCTTGGCAACTGAGGCGGCCAATCACTTGATCGGCTCGAACACAATCGCTCTTGAAGCCGCTCATACTTGTGCAGCGCAGATCTGCCGGGCTGAAATTGTGTCCAATACGCTGATCGGTGACGTATCTGACGCAGCGGAACATATTGTGCAAGCCGCGCTATCAGTGACGCCTAAACGCCCGACCGCGCTGCTGTTTGGTGGTGAAACAACTGTGCGATTGCAAGGTACAGGTATTGGAGGGCGCAATCAGGAATTGGCGCTGCGTGTCGCTCAACTGATGCAAGAGCACAAAATTGACGGTGACTGGGTCTTTCTCAGCGGCGGTACGGATGGCCGCGACGGGCCAACCCCGGCGGCCGGTGCGATTGTGGATGCCGGGACGTTCAACCGTATCCGTCGAGCCGGACAAGACCCTGGCTCCCTGTTGGCAAACAACGACAGCCACAAGGCTTTGACACTTTCGGGGGATCTTTTGATGGCCGGTGCGACCGGAACGAATGTTGCGGACATTCAGGTTATGCTGTTTGGTTCTGACGCTTGAAGGCGTAGTGATATCGGTAGTTTTTAGGTCCGATTCAGCAATATCGATGTCGGATTTGAGAGTATCAATCTAGCGGGGTTGCAGTAAATCTGGCAAAAAAGGTCCGATTCATGCGATATTCTGGCTTCAAAGTCATAAAGGAGGCGCTTACCGGCCACAAGGGCTGGAAACCGGTGTGGCGCGATCCTGAACCCAAGCCGCACTATGACATCGTTATCATAGGTGGTGGTGGCCATGGTTTGGCGACAGCTCATTATCTTGCCAAAATATACGGCCACCGCAATATCGCAGTGATCGAAAAGGGCTGGATCGGCGGTGGCAATGTCGGACGTAACACGACGATTGTGCGCTCGAACTATCTGCTGGATGGAAATGAGCCATTCTACGAGTTCTCCCTGAAGCTGTGGGAGGGTCTGGAACAAGACGTCAACTACAACGCCATGGTCAGTCAGCGCGGGATCATCAACCTGATCCACTCGGACGCTCAGCGCGATGCCTTCACGCGGCGCGGCAACGCGATGATCCTGAACGGCGCGGATGCCGAGTTGCTGGATGCCGAACAGGTGCGCAAGGAGTATCCGTTCCTGAACTTTAACGACGCGCGGTTCCCGATCAAAGGTGGGCTGGCGCAGCGGCGTGGCGGTACCGTGCGTCATGATGCCGTGGCGTGGGGCTACGCGCGCTCGGCGGATGGCTTCGGCGCCGACATCATCCAGAATTGCGAAGTCACTGGTTTCCGTATCGAGGATGGTAAGTGTCTGGGCGTTGAGACATCGAAAGGGTTCATCGGCGCGGGTAAGGTTGGCTGCGCCGTTGCCGGGAACTCAGGGCGGCTGATGGGGATGGCGGGGATGCGCCTGCCTATCGAAAGCCATGTCCTTCAGGCATTTGTCTCGGAAGGGCTAAAACCCGTCCTGCCGGGTGTCATCACCTTTGGTGCCGGGCATTTCTATGTTAGCCAGTCAGACAAGGGCGGACTGGTCTTTGGCGGCGATCTGGACGGCTACAACTCTTATGCGCAGCGCGGCAACCTTCCGGTGGTCGAAGATGTCTGCGAAGGCGGAATGGCGCTGATGCCGATGATCGGACGGGCGCGTCTGCTGCGGATGTGGGGCGGGATCATGGATATGTCCATGGACGGCTCGCCGATCATCGACCGAACCGATATCGATGGGCTCTATTTCAATGGAGGCTGGTGTTACGGCGGGTTCAAGGCGACCCCGGCATCCGGCCATTGCTTCGCCCATCTGCTGGCAAGAGATGAACCGCACCCAACTGCGACCGCCTATCGGTTCGACCGGTTCCGCACCGGTCGGATGATTGACGAAAAAGGCATGGGCAACCAGCCCAACCTGCACTGAGGGGAGCAGTACCATGATCATCAATCATCCCTTGCTGGGCTCGCGCGACAGTTCCGAGTTTGTATATCTGGGCGACGCGTCATTGATCGACCGCCCCGACTGGCAGGCCGAACATGCTGCCGAAGCGTTTTATGACTACGCTTATCTGCGCGATAACCCCGCCGGAGAACACCGCGAATTATGGTTTCACGAGGGCGGCGACCGGTCGTGGCTGGTGGTGACCCGCAATACCGTGACCCACGAGATTTCCAAAGTGGAGCTGGCCCGTGACGTGGCCCGGGCACAGGGGCGTTCCAAATGACGCAAATCAACCGGCTGAGCGGCGGCCAGATCGACCGCGCAACAACCCTGAACTTTCGCTTCGACAATCGAAGCTACACGGCGCATCCCGGTGACACACTGGCCTCGGCCCTTTTGGCCAACGGTGTGCGCCTGATGGGACGGTCGTTCAAATACCACCGCCCTCGCGGTGTTCTGACCGCCGGGTCAGAGGAACCCAACGCCATCGTTGAACTGCGAACCGGAAACCGTCAGGAGCCCAACACCCGCGCCACAACGACTGAAATGTTCGACGGGCTTGAGGCACATTCGCAGAACCGCTGGCCCAGTTTAAAATTCGACGCTCTGGCGATCAATGATCAGTTCTCGAAATTCCTGTCCGCAGGGTTCTACTACAAAACCTTCATGTGGCCTGCCGCGTTCTGGGAGAAGCTGTACGAGCCGATGATCCGCCGGGCCGCCGGTCTTGGTTCGCTTTCAATGCAGGAAGATCCCGATGAGTATGACAAGGGTTTCCGTCATTGCGACCTGTTGATCATCGGGGCCGGGCCATCTGGTCTGATGGCTGCCCTGACCGCCGGCCGGGCCGGAGCAGACGTCATTCTTGCAGACGAAGATTTCACGTTGGGCGGACGCCTGAACAGCGAGACCTTTTCGCTTGGCGACGAAACCGCAGCGAATTGGGCGGGGCAGATGGTGGCAGAGCTTTCGGCATTGCCCAATGTTCGCCTGATGCCGCGCACAACCGTCATCGGCGCTTTTGACCATGGCATCTATGGGGCCGTCGAACGAACGGGGGATCATCTCGCAACCTTGCCCGCTGGCAAGCCTCGTCAGATTCTGTGGCGCATCTATTCCAAGCGCGCACTATTGTGTGCCGGCGCAACCGAACGCCCGATCGCATTTGAGAACAACGACCGCCCTGGCGTCATGCTGGCAAGCGCATTGCGGACTTATGCGAACCGGTTTGCCTCGTCTGCGGCACAGCGCGCGGCAATCTTTACCAATAATGACGACGGGCACCGCACCGCGGCCGATCTGCACGCCAAGGGCGTCAAGATCGTCGCTGTCGTAGATATACGCCCCGATGCGCCGATCAATTACGAATATGAAGTGCTTGCGGGCGCTCAGATCGTCGATACCAAGGGCCGACTGGGCCTGACATTTGCCGAGGTCAAACTGTCTGATGGATCGACGCGAACATTGGACTGTGGCGCACTTGGCGTTTCAGGCGGCTGGAATCCGAATGTGCATCTGACGTGCCACCAACGCGGACGCCCCGCGTGGAATAGCGATCTGGCCGCTTTTGTACCCGGTGCGGACTTGCCGCCGGGCCTGTCCGTAGCGGGTGCCGCGAGCGGCTTGATGTCCACCCATGCGGCCTTGCAATCAGGCACGGAGGAGGCCGCGCAGGTATTGGAGTTGAAGGGCTCTTTGCCGGATCTGCCTGATGCCGAGGACGCGCCGGTCTCACAAACACCGTTCTGGTATGTGCAAGGTTGCGCTCGCGCGTGGTTGGATCAACAGAACGACGTGACCGTCAAGGATGTGAAACTCAGCCATCAGGAAGGGTTCCGTTCGGTAGAGCACCTGAAACGCTATACCACACTGGGCATGGCAACCGATCAGGGCAAGACCTCGAACATGGGCGGGCTCGCCCTCATGGCCGAGCTAGCCGGCAAGTCCATCCCGGATACCGGCACCACCATATTCCGCCCACCTTATACGCCTGTCCCCATCGGCACCTTTGCCGGGCGTATGAAAGGACAGGCGTTCCATCCCACCCGTCTGACGCCCTCACACTACTGGGCCAAAGAACGCGGCGCGGTGTTTGTCGAAGTCGGCAACTGGTTGCGCGCGCAATGGTTCCCCCTTCCCGGCGAGACGCATTGGCGCGAGTCTGTTGATCGCGAGGTACGCCAGACTCGAGCCTCAGTCGGGGTTTGCGACTGCACAACGCTTGGCAAAATTGACGTTCAGGGCACTGATGCGGCAGATTTTCTGAACCGGATTTATTGTAACGGTTTTGCCAAGCTGGCGGTGGGCAAGACACGCTATGGCCTGATGCTGCGCGAGGATGGTATCACGATGGACGATGGCACCGCAGGGCGGTTAGCCGAAGATCACTTCGTGGTCACGACCACCACTGCCAACGCGGTCAAAGTCTATCAGCATATGGAGTTCGTCCGGCAATGCCTGTTCCCAGACATGGATGTGCAACTCATCTCGACCACCGAAGCCTGGGCACAATATGCCGTAGCGGGGCCGAATTCGCGCAAGCTATTGCGAAAGATCGTGGACCCTGAGTTTGACATCTCGAACGAAGGCTTCCCGTTCATGGCTTGCGGCAACATCACCGTGTGCGGCGGATTGCGGGCCCGCCTGTTCCGCATTTCCTTTTCGGGTGAGTTGGCATTCGAAATCGCAGTTCCATCGCGATATGGTGATGCGCTGATGCGCCGGCTGATGTCCGAGGGCGAGGAATTCGATGTCGTCCCCTATGGCACCGAAGCACTGGGTGTCATGCGGATCGAGAAAGGTCACGCCGCGGGAAACGAACTGAACGGGACGACCACGGCCCTGAACCTAGGGATGGGCCGGATGGTGTCCAAGAAGAAAGACAGCATCGGCTCGACCCTGTCGGAACGTGAGGGGCTGAACGAGGACGATGCGCTGAAAATGGTTGGCATCAAACCCGTGAATACCGGTGACCAGATCACCGCTGGCGGGCACCTGATGGGCGCATCCGGCCCGGTGGATGCCGCGCATGATCAGGGCTATGTCACATCGGCGGCCTTCTCACCGTCGCTGGACAGCCATATCGGGCTAGGCTTTCTGAAAAGCGGCGATACGCGGCTTGGTGAAAAGATGCGCCTTGTGTCACCGTTGACGGACCTGACTGTCGAGGTCGAAATCGTTTCGGCCCATTTTGTTGACCCCGAGGGAGAACGGCTCCGTGCATGATTTATTTGCTATCACCGCTTTGGGCGGATCGAGCCCACAAACAGACCGCGTGGGAAATGTAACCTGCACCGAATCCCCCGGTGTTGCGCTGGCTTCGGTCGCGGCGCGGTCGGGGCAGGAACCTAAGGCCCGAACAGCGCTTGGCGCGCTGATCGGCGCCGACGCACCTTCGGTCGGACGGTTCGCCGGCAATCCTGTCATGGCCTTTTGGACCGGGCCGGATCAGTGGATGGTCGCGGCCCCGTTCGACACCCATGAAGAGCTGGCGCATCTGGCAAATACCCAGCTGGGTGACACCGCATCAGTCTGCGAGCAGACAGATGCCTGGGTCCGGTTCGATCTGGATGGTGACGATGTGCTGGCGGTGATGGAACTGCTCTGCGTTCTGGACTGTCGAAAAATGCAAGCAGGCGAAGCGGCGCGTACGGCGATCCACCACCTTGGATGTTTCGTCATATGCCGATCGTCCGGTGCGTTCAGCTTGTACGGCCCCCGATCTTCGGCCGGATCATTGCATCATGCCATCGTGGCTGCGATGAAATCAGCGCTTTAGACGGCGATCAGCTTGAGGGTAGCGGAGCGTTGTCCTCGACCCGGAATTGATTGATCCTGCGTCGGTCTTCGCTGGGGCTCAACCCGAAGGCTGAGCGGTAATGGGTCACCAGCGGGGCAACTGAACTGTAGCCGATGGCAGCCGCAATGTCGGCAATTGGGTCCTTGGTATAGACTACCATCTGTCGGGCGGCCTTCATGCGCATGGCGCGATAATAATGACTGGGGCTTTGGCCCGTGGCCTGTTTGAAGGCGCGCTCGACCTGTCGGGGGGTGACGCCCGTCTGATCTGCGACCTCAGCGACCGATATCGGTTCGTTCATGTGACCGGCAAACAGTTCGACACATTTCGACACAAGTGGAGGCAGCCTGTCGCCAGTATCTGGTTTGCTGGTTCGAGGCACCTGTTGTCGTACGCCTTCACCCCGCATCATCGGGTGCTGGAACCAGCAGGCAACCTCGTGCGCAACTTCGCTGCCCAAAAGATCCTCGATCAGATGCAGGGCCAGATCAAAGGCCGCAGCCGCGCCTGCGGCGGTATAGCGTGTGGCGTCAGACACGATCACTTCGCGCCGTGCGTCCACATCTGGAAACTCGGCATCGAATGCCGCCTCGTAACACCAGTGTACCGAAACCGGGTGACCGGTCATGACACCGGAACGCACCAGCGGGAAAACACCCCCGCTGATACCGCCCAGAATAGTCCCGTGGCGCGCCAGAGTGCGCAACGCTCCGTTTCCAAAACCCGGATCGGCAAATCCCGAAGTTGGACTGCTGAGCAGGAACAGTATGTCGATCGACTGGCAGTTGGACAGGCTGCACTCGGCCTCGAACCTCACATTGGCGCTGGACCTGACTTTTTGTCCCCACTCTGTGACCAGTGACCAGCAAAATGCTTCTTGCCCGGCGATCTCGTTTGCGGCTCGCAGCGGTTCGATCACCGATGTCAGACATGCCATGGGAAAGCCGTCAAACAGTAAGAATCCGATCTCGGTACTTTTTTCTGTCAGCATGATTATTTTACTATCAGGAAAAATTGATGCTATGGTAGTCCGAATTGGGTTGGGTTTTGCGCCGCACCTGCTTGCAGAACCGGTTTGGCCAAGTGTAGCAAGACGTGGAAAGAGTGAAATTGAAAAAACGCGACAAAGAGATGGTGGTCAATCTGACACAGAATCCGCACTCCGTTCAAACAGGCGAACGTGAAAAGGTGCTCGAAGTTGCCATTGGTCGCGAGGTCCGCGCCTTTCGCAAGCAGCAGAACATAACCGTCGCGGAACTGGCCCAGCTAACCGGATTGTCGATTGGCATGCTGTCCAAGATCGAGAACGGAAATACGTCTCCTTCCTTAACAACCTTGCAATCATTGGCGGACGCGCTTTCGGTTCCTTTGACTAGCTTCTTCAGACAATTCGAAGAACGCCGCGAGGCGGTACATACAAAAGCTGGTGAAGGCGTTGAGCTGGAGCGCGAAGGAACACGCGCCAATCATCAATATAATCTGTTGGGGCATATTGGCGCTAACGGGTCAGGTGTGATTGTTGAGCCTTATCTGATCACACTGACCGCTGAATCCGACGTATTCCCAACATTTCAGCATGGTGGTATCGAAACGATTTATATGCTGGAAGGCGAGATAGATTACCGCCACGGCGACCAGATTTACCCTCTGAAACTAGGCGACACTCTGTTTTTTGACGCCGACGCACCTCATGGTCCGGAGCGGTTGGTCACACTACCAGCGCGATACATTTCAGTAATCAGCTATCCTCAGGCAAACTGATTGGCTTGCGCAACAAGAAGTCCGTGGGCCTGCATCGTTTTCGCCGTCAGCCTATGGATAGAAGACGGAGGGTCGATCCGGGTATCCATGTACTGAAATGTCGCACGAAGCAGCGCAAGCGCGTCATACAATGCGATATCATCGCTTGGAATGAGCCAAGGTGTTTTGTCCCGATCAGTCATGGAGCCAAGACACTTCGTAATGCTAGCCTATTTGGTTAAAGGCGGTTCTGTTTCCAGATCTGGCCAGACACCAGGTGAGGTCGGCAATCCGTCGTCAAACTGGCTGAGGTAGTCCAGCATCATGGGACGGTTGTCGATGAACCCTTTGTAAGTGGCCAGTTCTACCGGCAGATCCCGGATGACGCGATGCAGGCGACGACCCCATTTGGGAACAGTCATCAGATCCTGAAAACTGCACAGATAGCAACGGATTGGGAACACCAGCGCATTTGATCGCGGCAGGCGGAAGAAAGTTTGCAGCTCAACCCGTAAATGTTGCTTGTTCGCTATGTTTTCAGGCGTCAGCGCCGTCTTCTGGATGCCCCATTTGTGATAGTTTTCCGGACTGGTATCCAACAGAGGATTCACCGTCATGGTCCAGTTCAGACGCCGCGCAGGGGCACCCTGCTGAATGTTCAGCAGGAATTTCAAGGCGCGCTGAAAAATACCCATTTCATGGGCTTTCGGCACCGGCGCATGCCATTCGAAAAAATTCATGCCGATGTCGAAATCCAGGCTCCAATCGGCCTGAGTTGTCACCATACCGGCGTCCATCCACAGCATTTCATCGCGCTGATCCAGCACCGCGAAATCACCCTGCGCCTGACGGGTGATGTATTCCATCGGCCCATAGGGTAGCGTGGTTTCATCCATGAAGGTAAAGCTGTGATCAATCCCCAGCGGTTTATTGATCCAGCGCCATTGACTGCCGTTGCGATGCAGCTCGAACAGCTCAGGGTAGTCTTCCGACTTGCTGACCATGATCAGTTCCAGCAAGTCCCAGCCGGCCAAGGTCATATGCGGCAAAGACTGGCAGCGCAGCGGGTCCTGATCTAGAACAATTGCGCGGTCTTTCATTTCGGATACATAGTGTTCATCGACATCGAACCGCATCTCATAGACCGAGCCCTCGGGTCCACCGCGATGTTGTTCCATATTGACCGAATACATGTAGCTGTCTTCGTGGAAAGGGAACGGAAAGCGTTTGATCGCCCAGTCCGAGTTGTGGAACGTATAGTCGTCGCGGAAGGACTCGTCGTTGAATTGAATGGTCATGTCGGGCCTCCTCTCAGCGGTCCAGCACGAGGGACTTGCCCTCGAAACGCGATACGCAGGGCATGATTTTCTTGCCCGCAGCTTTTTCTTCGTCGGTCAGCCAATGATCGCGGTGAACAAAGCTTCCGTCGTGATCCAGCACCACGGTTTCGCACTGACCACAGGCGCCGCCGCGGCACAGATACGGCGCATCCACGCCTTCGCGTTCAATGGCCTCCAGCAGGCTTTCATTTTCGCCTACATGAACGACCTTGTCCGATTTCGCCAGTCGCACCTCGAACGGTTTGCCGGGTTGAGGCGCCAGAAATTCTTCGTAATGTACGCAATCTTCGGGCCATCCTTCTGCGACGGCAGTGGTTCGCACCCAATCGATCATACCCTTGGGGCCGCAGACATAGACATGTGTGCCCAGAGGCTGCCCGCTGAGAAGCTTCTTCAGATCGATCTGCTGGTTCTGATCGTCGTAATACAAGTTTGTTTCATTCGGATGCCTGTCTGTTAATTGCTCGGCATAAGACGCCAAGGCGGTGTTGCGACACGCATAATGCAGTTCCCAATGACCATGCAGCAATTCCAGCTGTTTGATCTGCGCCAGAAACGGTGTGATCCCGATGCCACCGGCCAGAAACAAATGTTTGCGGGCCCGCAGGTCGAGCGAGAACAGGTTGACTGGGTAGCTGATGGTCATTTCATCCCCCAGCTTTACTTGACGGTGCATGAACAACGACCCGCCCCTGCCCTCATCATCGCGCCGGACCGAGATTGTATAGGACGACTGATCGAACGGATCGGACATCAGTGAATACGGATTTAACCGTGTGATGCCACCGTCCTGCATTTCGACAACCGTGTGAGCTCCGCCCGAAAAGGTTGGCAAATGGCCGCCGTCGATACGTTCGAACCGGTACCGCGTCACCAGCTCGTTCAGCGGGGTTATTTCGGTCACTTTGACCTGGATTTTCTCGGCACCGCTCATTCGTAGATCCCCTTTGGTTCGGGCACGTTGCCATGATCTTCGGCGTCCACGCGAACACCTTGATAGGCGGCAAGACGGCGAGAGTAGTGGTCGCGCACAAACAGGTTCAACCCGCAATGCGAACAGACAAACGGATCAACCTCGACATCTTCGGTAACGCCCTTGCAGTGCACACACTGCATCCGGCGCGCGACCGAGCCGCGATGCTCGGTCTGGATCGCCGTATGTGGCAGGCCAACGGCCATCACTTCATTCATGGCCTGACCCATCATGCCCTCGGTGCCGGTCAGATAGACCTGCAACCCCATATGAGCGTCCTCCAGCACACGGCGAATGCGCGGCAACGAGGCCTCATAGGACGGACCTTCGTAGAATTGCGCAGAGTTCAGTGCTTGTAGTCTTGCACAATAATCCGTTCCCTTGGGGATATAGATCAGATGGGATTTGGCCATCAGGTCGGGTGTCGCGATGTCAAGAATGGCTCCGGCCCCTTCGGCCTCGGCAATCATAAGATGGTATTCGCCCTGGCGAACCTCTAGCGTACCCCAGACCGGGCGGCTTGTGATTGACTTGGGAAATTCGAACTTTGACATTGTGCCCTCAAATAACAAAAGGGCGCCACGGTGTGCCCGTCGCGCCCCTTGAAACTCAGCCCTTTGCGGTTCTGATCGATTTGTCCTGATCGTAGAACGGCATCTCTTCCGCGGTCGCTGCTATTTCGGTCCCATCACCGTTGCGCACCGTCAGCTTGGTGCTGGGTGACGCACAGGCAACCGGCATCCGCGCGATACCTACGTTGTGGCCATTGATGTCGGAGTACATACCGAATGTGACAACCCCGACCTTTTCACCGTTTTGCAGCAGGTCAGCACCTTCATCCGCCGGGGTCGTGCCGTCGAGTTTAACGCCATAGATCTTGAACCGCTCCTTCCCTTGCGAGGCATAGTGGTTCTCGGCTCCGATAAAGCCAGTTTTCCCTGGTGAGACGGTAAATTCCAGACCCAGTTCCCAAAGCGTATCGCCGCAAGTTTCATCGTCGAAGGGATAGGTTTCCGAGTTATCACCTGGGTAGAACAGAAGGTAGCTTTCAGTACGGAGCAGATCGAGCGTTGAGAACTGGACCGGAACGATGCCCATGTCCTTGCCCTCAGCCAGAATGCTGTCCCACAAGTGCACAGCATGTTTGGCCTGACAGAAAATCTCGTATCCGCGTTCACCGGTATAACCGGTCCGCGAAATCATCACTGGGCAGCCATAGAGCTTGGTCTGCATAATGCCGAAATAGGCCAGATCGCGAATCCCGGGGATGTGCTTGGCCAGGAAATCAACTGCCACTGGTCCCTGCAAGGACATGTCGTGCATGTCGTCGTCAAAAATGACCGAGCAGTTCTTGCCTGCCGCCACCGATGTCAGCTGCTCCATGCCGGCGCCTGTTCCGTGCACCACAAGCCACGTGTTCACCGAGAGGCGATAGATGATACAGTCATCAACAAACTTCCCTTCGGCATTCAGGATCGAAGCATAGGTGGACCGACCCGGCATGATCTTTTCCACATTACGCGTGGTTACACGATCAATGACATAGGCAGCATCTTCGCCGACTACATGAACCTTTTTCAGGCCAGATACATCCATAAGACCAGCTTTGGTGCGGATGGCTTCATAGTCCGCCTTGGCACGTTCAGGGCTATGGTCGTAAAACCAGGCGGTTCCCATACCGTTCCAGTCCTCAAGCTCGCCGCCGATCTCGGCATGGCGTTGCGCAAGGGCCGACGTCCTCCAAAGAATGGCCATGGTTCAGGTCTCCCGTTGATCGTTTTTGTTGGCCATATTGAGGCCGATGTTGGATTGAAAATCAACACCTGTGTGCAGATTTTTTTCCTGTTGGGAATATTTGCCTGCAATTTTCGCACCCTAAGAACATCTACGGGAGATATAATTTTTTGTTATTCATCAATGATATACCTCCTTTTTTTACGTGCCGGGACGCATGTGGCGCGCAGGCCTTAAAGATGTTTGCCTCACATATCTATTGACAGGTCGTCAATGAAATTGTCCCCTGAGTAGATAAATATTCCCAGCAGGAAATACTCCGCAGAGAGGCCTCCTGCTGCAACAACAGGGAGACTACGAAGTGGATGGTAATCTAAATGCACTCACGACGGTCTTTACCGAGTTTTATTACTGGGTAACGGTCGTCTTCATGTTCCTCATCCATGTGGGCTTTTGCATGTACGAGGTCGGCGCCAGCCGGGCTCGTAACCATATGCACACATTGATGAAAAACATCATGATCATCCCGCTGGTGACGGTCACATTCTTCTTCTTTGGATGGTGGATCTACTGGGCCTTTCCGAACTTTCCGTTCTGGGGTGGTCTGGACACTGAAGCGGGTGCCGCGAATCTGCCGTGGGCCGATACGATGGCAACCAATTTAGGCGATAGAATCACGGGGGTCTTCTGGGCCGCGTTTCTACTGTTCTCGTGGACTGCAGCCTCTATCGTCTCAGGTTCCGTGATCGAACGGATCAGATCCTCAGCCCTTTGGGTACATGCGGTTCTGATCGGGTCGGTCTTCTGGATCATCGATGCCGCATGGGGCTGGCACTATGCCGGATGGATGGTGCGCATACTTGGATATCACGATGCTTATGCGTCAGGCGTTATCCACGCAATCGCGGGTGGTTACGCGCTTGGTGTGATCATGGTTCTGGGGCCGCGCCTAGGTAAATTCGCCAAAGATGGCACACCGCGGGATATTCCGCCGCACAACCCATGGCTACTGACCATCGGGATATTCCTGATCTACACCGGGTTCTGGGGCTTCTACGCCGCATGTAATGTTCCGGTAATTTCGCCAGAAGCAATTGACGGTCAGATCACAGGTGTCACCTGGACTGCAACCAACATCTATTTGGCCCCGACCACGTTGTCGGCAATCACCTTCAACTTCCTAATGTCGTTGTCGGGTGGGTTGATGGCCGCTTATGTGGTCTCCAAAGGCGACGCCTTTTGGACATTCTCTGGTGGACTGGCCGGTATAATTACAGCTTCGGCAGGTAACGACCTGTATCACCCCATTCAGGCAATGATCATCGGTGCGATTGGTGTCGTGATTGTCTATAAGCTGCACTATTGGGTCGAACGCCGATTCAAGTTGGATGACGCCGTTGGTGCAGTCGCTGTGCACGGGTACTCTGGTGTTGTCGGCTTGATCATTGCTGGCTTTGTCCTGTGGGGTGTTCCGTCATCTCCATATGAAGGCTACGCCACAATCAATCCAATCGGGCAGACCGCTGGCGCAGTCATCATGTTCTTTGTGTTGGGCTTCATGCCCGGATGGATCGTCGCCAAAATGCAAGCGGCAGCAGGTGTCCTGCGTATCCCGGAAGAGGTTGAACTTCAGGGGCTCGATTACGCTGAACACCATGCCTACGAAGATGCCAAAGCGGCGATTATCGAAGCCGACAAAGAAGAGTTGGCCGCCCGCGGCGTAGCAGCGAAATAAGGGAGAAAGATATGTCTACGAATGGATATACAAGCTGGTCCGTTGATCTGGCCGAAGTTGGGCCGGTCTACCCCTTCCAGGGCTACGAAGTTCTGATGGTCATCATTGGTGTGGTCTTCTGGATTGGCTGGCATCGCATCCAGTTCGTCCGCGAAGGCGAGCACCTCGAGAAGGCCCGCCACACCGGTGACGAAGAGAAGGTGAAAGCACAGCTGGAACGATACTGACCCGGCTTTCTAAACCGGCAATGGGCGCGACATCAGCGATCTCGCCCATTGCCTTATAGGAAAAAAACTTTCCTGTTATTATTGATGTCCCACAGATTTGTTGGTACCGTCGAATCATAATGAAACACATAAGGAGATCTGCCAGCCATGTGCGGAATTGTTGGATTATTCCTCAAAGACCAGTCTCTTGCGCCCCAACTGGGCAATATGCTGACAGACATGTTGATCACGATGACAGATCGTGGGCCCGACAGCGCCGGTATTGCGATCTATGGCGCAGAGGTTGAAGGCAAAACCAAGATAACGGTTCAGTCCCCCAACCCCGAAACTGATTTTGTCGGCCTGGCCGACGAATTGGGCAAAAGCCTGGGCGCAACGGTTGGTCAGTCAGACAACGATACACATACCGTTCTGGAATTTCCGACCGGCCAGTTCGAAACCGCGCGCGCCGCATTGACCGAAATCCGTCCGTCGGTTCGGGTCATGAGCCGTGGCGAACGCCTCGAAATCTACAAGGAAGTCGGCCTGCCCAAAGATGTTGCGGACCGCTTTAACCTGAGCAGCATGAGTGGCACCCACGGCATCGGGCACACCCGCATGGCCACGGAGTCCGCTGTAACCACCATGGGTGCACACCCGTTCAATACCGGATCCGACCAGTGTCTGGTCCATAACGGGTCGCTGTCCAACCACAACTCGTTGCGCCGAAAGCTGCGACGCGAAGGCGTGACAATCCAGACAGAGAACGACACCGAAGTTGGTGCGGCGTACCTGACCTGGAAGATGATGAACGGCGCCACTTTGGGTGAAGCCCTAGAATCCAGCATCGATGATCTGGACGGGTTTTTCACTTTTGTCGTGGGCACCAAAGACGGGTTTGGCGTCGTACGTGACCCAATCGCCTGCAAGCCTGCGGTGATGGCAGAAACGGATCAATATGTGGCATTCGGCAGCGAGTACCGTGCCTTGGTGAACCTGCCCGGCATCGAAGACGCCCGGGTGTGGGAACCAGAACCGTCCACCGTCTATTTCTGGTCGCACAACGACAGCCCAACAACCCACGAAAAGGCCGCCTGATATGCAGACCTATGATCTAGAGGCAGACGGGCTGCGCGGATTGAACTCGTCCCTGCAGGCGCAGAACGCCGAGACCAACCAGACCCGTTGGGAAATTGTGAATCCCAAGGGCAGCCACGCAATTGCCGTCGGGCTGGACGCGCCGATTGAGGTGACGGTCAAAGGCTCGACCGGGTACTACTGTGCCGGGATGAACCAGCAGGCAACTATCAAGGTTGAAGGGTCCGTTGGACCGGGGGTGGCTGAAAACATGATGTCCGGTCAGGTCATCGTAGATGGTGACGCCAGTCAATATGCCGGTGCGACCGGTCATGGTGGATTGCTGGTTATCAAGGGCAATGCCAGCTCACGCTGTGGCATCTCGATGAAAGGCATCGATATCGTCGTGCATGGCAATATCGGCCATATGTCCGCCTTCATGGCGCAGGACGGTAATCTGGTTGTCTGCGGCGATGCAGGCGATGCACTGGGCGACTCGCTCTACGAGGCGCGACTGTTTGTGCGCGGCTCAGTCAAAAGCCTCGGAGCCGATTGCATCGAAAAAGAGATGCGCTCTGAACATCTTGAGGTCCTGAAGGACCTGCTGGAGCGCGCTGGCAGCGACGCCAAACCGGAAGAGTTCAAACGCTATGGCTCGGCCCGTCAACTTTACAATTTCGACATCGACAATTCCGCCGCTTACTGAGGAAGAAGGGTATGAAAGATATGGACGATCAGATCCCCCGCACCCTGCCGATCCAGTCGGCGACGTTTTCTAATCCGATTAATGCCGAGATCCGTCGCGCCGCTGCGACCGGCATCTATGACATTCGCGGCGGTGGTGCGAAGCGAAAAGTCCCGCATTTCGACGATTTGTTGTTTCTGGGCGCG
The DNA here is from genome assembly GCF_900106805.1 of Ruegeria halocynthiae. Taxonomy (GTDB): domain Bacteria; phylum Pseudomonadota; class Alphaproteobacteria; order Rhodobacterales; family Rhodobacteraceae; genus Ruegeria; species Ruegeria halocynthiae. The sequence goes on along the minus strand of NZ_FNNP01000012.1, from coordinate 6,469 downwards.
TCAGTGTCGCGCTATCCGTTGGAGGGCTATCGGGAACGCTGCGATACCTCGGTAACGCTCGGCACGCGCTTTGCCAAAAAACCAATCGAACTGGATATTCCCATCACCATCGCAGGCATGAGCTTTGGAGCTCTGTCCGGCCCGGCAAAAGAAGCCTTGGGCCGTGGCGCATCTGCGGCGGGCACGTCAACCACTACCGGCGACGGTGGCATGACGCCCGAAGAGCGCGGCCATTCAACTAAGCTGGTCTATCAATATCTTCCGTCGCGCTATGGTATGAATCCCAACGATCTGCGCAAGGCCGACGCGATCGAGATCGTGGTCGGCCAGGGTGCCAAGCCCGGCGGCGGTGGTATGCTGCTGGGCCAGAAGATCAGCGATCGTGTGGCCGAGATGCGTACCCTTCCCAAAGGAATCGATCAGCGCTCGGCTTGTCGTCATCCCGATTGGACCGGGCCAGATGATCTTGAGATCAAGATCCTCGAACTTAGGGAAATCACCGACTGGCAGGTGCCGATCTATGTCAAAGTTGGCGCAACCCGGCCCTACTATGACACCGCTTTGGCGGTAAAAGCCGGAGCAGACGTTGTAGTAATGGATGGCATGCAGGGCGGGACCGCAGCAACACAGGACGTGTTCATCGAACATGTCGGGTTGCCAACGCTATCCTGCATCCGCCCAGCCGTGCAGGCGCTTCAGGATTTGGGCGTGCATCGTGAGGTTCAATTGGTCATCTCGGGCGGCATTCGCACCGGGGCCGATGTGGCGAAAGCTTTGGCGCTAGGGGCTGACGCCGTCGCCATTGGCACAGCCGCTCTGGTAGCCCTTGGGGACAATGACCCCAAATGGGAATCCGAGTACCAGAAACTGGGCACGACAACAGGTGCATATGACGACTGGCACGAAGGTCAGGACCCCGCCGGAATCACCACACAGGACCCCAACCTGGCTGCCCGTCTGGACCCGGTCGATGCCGGCCGCAGGCTGCGCAACTATCTAAAGGTGATGACGCTTGAGGCTCAGACCATTGCACGCGCCTGTGGCCACAATCACCTGCACAACCTCGAACCAGAAGACCTGTGTGCCTTGACGATGGAGGCCGCCGCCATGGCGCGGGTCCCGCTGGCAGGAACCAGTTGGTACCCGGGCAAGGAAGGGTTTTGAACTGATGCAGCGCGGCTCCCTTGTGGGGGCCGCGTTTTTGCTTTGAAAACTAGAATTCAACAGGGAAAGGAAAGCCATCGTGACGACAGATCTCGCAGCTTTCGCAAAAGAAAAAGGCGTCAAGTACTTCATGATCTCGTTCACCGATCTGTTTGGTGGGCAGCGGGCCAAATTGGTACCCGCGCAGGCAATAGCCGAGATGCAGGAAGACGGCGCAGGCTTCGCAGGGTTCGCCACCTGGCTGGACATGACTCCGGCGCATCCCGACATGCTGGCAGTGCCAGACCCTTCATCTGTCATTCAATTGCCGTGGAAGCCCGAAGTGGCCTGGGTGGCAGGAAACTGCGTGATGGAAGGCAGCGATGTCGCGCAAGCCCCGCGCAACGTACTACGCCGTCTGATCGATGAAGCCGCAAACGAAGGGATGCATGTCAAAACTGGAATCGAGGCCGAATTCTTTCTGCTGACCCCGGATGGCGAACAGATCAGCGATCCGTTCGATACGGCAGAGAAGCCCTGCTACGACCAGCAGGCCGTGATGCGGCGCTATGATGTCGTGCGTGAGATCTGCGACTACATGCTGGAACTGGGCTGGGGCCCCTATCAGAATGATCACGAAGACGCCAACGGCCAGTTCGAAATGAACTGGGAATTTGACGACGTCTTGCGCACCGCCGACAAACACTCGTTCTTCAAGTTCATGACCAAGTCGGTTGCTGAAAAGCACGGTCTGCGCGCGACGTTCATGCCGAAACCGGTGGAAGGCCTGACCGGCAACGGCTGTCACGCCCACATCTCGGTCTGGGATGCACCGGGCGATGCGGCAAAGACCAACGTGTTCGCAGGCGACGGCGACGGCCCCACCGGTGAGGTTGGACTGGGTGAGCGCGGCAAGCACTTCCTCGGTGGTATTATGAAGCACGCCTCGGCGCTAGCGGCGATCACCAACCCAACGGTGAACAGCTACAAGCGCATCAACGCTCCGCGGACGATGTCGGGTGCTACATGGGCGCCCAACACCGTGACGTGGACGGGAAACAACCGCACCCACATGGTACGTGTCCCCGGCCCCGGACGGTTTGAACTGCGTCTGCCGGACGGAGCAACCAACCCCTATCTGCTGCAGGCCGTCATCATCGCGGCTGGGCTGTCAGGTATTCGATCCGAGGCAGATCCCGGCAAGCGATGGGACATCGACATGTATGCCGAAGGTCATAAGGTGCGCGGCGCACCGAAGCTGCCCCTGAACATGCTTGATGCGCTGCGTGAATATGACAAGGACAACGACCTGAAGGCCATGATGGGAGCCGAGTTCTCGTCCGCTTTCCTGAAGATGAAACATCAGGAGTGGAATTCCTTCGTGTCGCACTTCTCGCGCTGGGAAAAGGAGAATACGCTGGATATTTGAGCGGGCAGCAGGCTTGCGTCTCTGAGCCGCGGCGCAAGCTGCGGTCCGGTTTCTTTTGATCAGGACAAGAGAGGCAATTTATGAACGTTCTCATATTCCAGCATACCCAAGGCGAGGGTCCAGGTACGTTTTGTGACCACATTGCCCGTCATTAAGACGCCATGCAGATCGTACACCTCTACAAAGGGCAGTCTATTCCGCTTTTGGACGATTTTGACCTTTCGTTGGTGATGGGCGGCCCAATGGATGTTTGGGAAAACGGGACCCACCCTTGGCTCAAAATCGAAAAGCAAGCCATCAGGACGTGGGTACGTGATCTCAATCGGCCGTATTTTGGCATATGCCTTGGGCATCAACTGTTAATAGATACGCTTGGCGGTACCTGCGCCCGCATGCAAATCCCAGAAATTGGCGTGCTGTCTGTCGAACTGACCGACAACGCACGTGAAGATCCCCTGTTTGCCTCTCTGCCCCGGCGGTTTCCTGTGCTTCAGTGGCATGGGGTGACCGCCACGGTACTACCACCTGATACGGCTGTTTTGGCAGGATCAGAAAGATGCGCAGTTCAGGCGATACGCGTCGGGAACTGTACGTGGGGCGTTCAATTTCATCCCGAAATTATTCAGGTCACAATCAGCACCTGGATGGGGGACAAAGGGAATCATCAATGCGCGGTCGACTGGCTGGGATCGACCAACGCAGCGCTTGCAATGGAAAATGAAAGCGATCAGATCGCCGCCGATCAGTTCAGAATGACATCTGAAATCTATTCTGCTCTGCGCCAGTTCTGATCAGAACAATTGGTTGGTTGATGCGAGGGTCGCAGCGTTTCGTTTACATATTCCCGACATCAAGGTCTGCATCTGCTTCTAACCGCCAGTCAGGAACGTCGTTGACCAACATGAGCGCCGCCCTGCGCAGCGTCGCGCGCATTTTGTCGACGACCGGACCGGCCATCTCGCAATCCTCCAATGCGGCATCGAACGTATCCAGCCAAAGCTCAGCATCGGCCTCTCGTATCGGGATATGCGCATGGATTTCTCGCAGATCCATATGGCCGAAACGTTCGCGGTAATAGGCGCGACCACCCAGAAACCCACTGAGAAACTCGAACTGAGCCTGCCTGGTGTGGTTCAACCCATGTCCCCGAAAATGCAGCCTGTGCAACGAATACGCCGCCGGATCGGTTTCCATACGATCATAGAAACGCTCGACCAGAGCGCGCAGTTGGGTCTCACCACCAAGTTGCTCTATCGCCGATCTCATGTGCTGCCTTTCTGTGTCTCTGGCATCGCCATTATTGCATAACAGGAAAATAAGTTTATCAACAGTGACATATTGACATACTTGTGTTCAGAGGCGGATTTACATGAAACCGGTGATGGTGGTGATGGAATGAATGCGCTAGCGCTTGGACTGTTAGCCGCACTTTGCTGGGGGATACACGATCTTGCGGTGCGCTATGTCAGCCAGTCTGTCAGCGTGATTGCATCGCTTATGGCTGTGCTGATCTCAGGCGCGGTATTTCAGTTTGGTCTGGTGGCGACGTTGGGTGCCTTCGATCCGATCTCTGGCACCGCAATGATCAGCGCGGTTGCAGCCGGTGGATGCTACCTGTTGGCCGGCATCAGTATGTATGCTGCGTTTCAACGCGGCCCCGTCCGTTTAGTTGCACCCCTGGTTGCAAGCTATCCGGTCCTGTCCGTATCACTGGCCATCTGGCGCGGTGCAAGTGTCAGCCCGCTACATTGGCTGGCCGTCATAGCGATCGGTGTCGGAGTTTCCGTGGTCGCCGCCAAATCGGAACGCGACGCGACTTCTTACCCAGCTGCCGGGCCAACGGCAGTGCTGTCATTGCTTGCAGCAGCTGGGTTCGCTGCCGCCTTTGCGCTTGGACAATATGCGACTGAGCAGAGTGATGAATACTCCGTCTCTTTGCTCATTCGGCTAACTGCTATCTTTGCCTTGGGTATGATCGCCTTGGCATCGCGCAGGTCGATCTGGCCCGGGTCGCAGGCCCTGCCCCTTTTGTGCGTGATGGGTGTTCTGGATGCCATCGCCATTCTGAGCGTGATCGCAGCGGGTGGGATGCCCAATGCACAATATGCCTCTGTCGCGGCGTCGGTCTTTGGATTGCTGACCGTGGTGCTGGCTTGGGCCGTATTGCGCGAAAAAATGGTGATACGACAATGGTTGGGTTGTTTCGTCGCGTTTGCGGGTATCGGCTATCTGGCACTTTGATATGACGGGTCAGAAAGCTTTGAATTATGGAATCGATGTGCCGCAATCGCGCTGTCAACTATGCTGTTTACTTCGCCCGGTCGTACGGGGCCCGCACAATGCCATGCACCCGGTCGCATCAGATCCTTGTGGCGATGCAAGTTCGCCCTTAGAGCTGTCAAATCGAGATGTTCCGGCACATCAGGCAGCACCAAAACCGCAAAGATGCTGTCAGAGCAATTCAGCTGCTGCAGCAGTGAACGGCAGGTCTCCTGAGACATATGATGCCCCCAGACCTCCTGATCCAGAGGCATTCCAATATGCGAGGCGCGTGCCGTGACAGCCCGCGCCCGGGCGGCGTTTGATGCTGATTCTCCAATCGAAACGATCGCCAGGCGCATATTGCGTCCGGCATGACACCAATACCGATTGGCTGCGGTCGCACTTTCCGGCAGAACCCGCGACGTCATCATTATGCGGTCAGACCCTCAGGCTCCGGTAAACCAATTGCACGGCAGCACGCCGTTAGTGTGTTGGCTAGCAGGCAGGCAATGGTCATCGGACCCACACCTCCTGGAACCGGTGTAATCGCACCTGCGCGGTCAGCCGCACTGGCATAGTCAACATCACCAACCAGTTTGTTTTTTCCATCACGCTCGATGCGGTTGATGCCCACGTCGATGACGGTGGCGCCCTCCTTGATCCAATCGCCCGGCACCATTTCGGGGCGACCGACTGCGGCGATGACGATGTCGGCACGGCGCACGACGTTCGGCAGGTCTTTGGTCCGCGAATGCGCAATGGTCACGGTGCAGCTGTCGCCCAACAGCAACTGAGCCATCGGCTTGCCCACAATGTTCGAACGCCCGATCACGACCGCATCCATGCCCGAAAGCGAGCCATGGTGATCGCGCAGCATCATAAGACAGCCCAACGGTGTGCACGGCACCATCGACTTTTGCCCGGTGACCAGTAGACCCACATTCGAAATGTGGAAACCGTCAACGTCCTTGGCGGGATCAATCGAGTTGATCACCAGATCTTCGTTCAAGTGCCGGGGCAGCGGCAGTTGCACCAGAATGCCGTGCACAGCGGGATTGGTGTTCAGCTGGTCGATCAGCGCCAGAAGATCTTCTTCCGAGGTATCGACATCCAGTTTGTGCTCGTACGAATTCATGCCGACTTCAACAGTCATCTTGCCTTTCGAGCGGACATAGACCTGGCTGGCAGGGTCTTCGCCGACAAGAACCACGGCCAGGCCGGGGATGATGCCGTTTTCCTCTTTCAGCTTTAAGACCTGATCGGACACTTGTGCGCGCACTTTTGCGGCAAAGGTCTTCCCGTCGACAACCTGAGCAACCATCCTTTGATCCTTTCTTTCATTCACTAGTAGGGCGTAGACAGAAGCCCCACATTTCATCTCGGGCATCCCAAATTCAACCGCGCCGACGTGAACCTTTTGCGCCTATTGCTTGACCCCTAAAGAACTCGGGCAGGCAAGCTTTCGCCGGATTCCAGCTTGGCTACCCCTTTAATCTATCTGGCGATTTTAACCAGTATGCCGGCCAACTACTGGTCAAGTTTGTCGATCTGAACCCGCAAGTCCTGCATTGTATGGCAGTCTTTTGGCGATGTCAGAGTGGGCATGTTCATCTCCTCATGGCCCGGGAATTTCCC
>NZ_FNNP01000006.1 GCF_900106805.1 Ruegeria halocynthiae | reverse complement strand
ATCGCTGCCGTCAGCGTGGTCTTGCCGTGGTCAACGTGGCCAATCGTGCCGATGTTGACGTGCGGCTTATTACGCTCAAACTTTTCCTTTGCCATGATGGCCTCCTGTCATTGAGTAAGGGAAGAGGTCGAATGCCCCTTCCCTGATTTCGCTTATGCGTATTTCGCCTGGATCTCGTCCGAGATGTTCTGCGGAACCGGATCGTAGTGGTCGAACTGCATGGTGAACTGGGCACGGCCCGACGACATCGAACGCAGAGTGTTGATGTAGCCGAACATGTTGGCCAGCGGAACAAACGCATCGATCGCGATGGCGTTGCCACGGTTTTCCTGACCGGAAACCTGTCCCCGACGTGATGTCAGATCGCCGATGATACCGCCGGTGTATTCTTCCGGGGTGATCACTTCGACCTTCATGATCGGTTCAAGCAGTTTCGCACCCGCTTTGCGCATGCCTTCACGCATACCCATCCGCGCCGCGATTTCAAAGGCCAGAACCGAAGAGTCCACGTCGTGGTACTTACCTTCGATCAGGGCAACCTTGAAGTCGATCACGGGGAAACCAGCCAGCGGGCCGCTATCCATGACGGATCTGATGCCTTTTTCAACACCCGGGATGTATTCCTTGGGCACCGAACCACCAACGACACGAGATTCGAACGAATAGCCTTCGCCCGGCTCTGTCGGTGTGATGATCATCTTCACCTCAGCGAACTGACCCGAACCACCCGACTGTTTCTTGTGGGTGTAGACGATCTCGGCTTCGTGGCCGATGGTTTCGCGATAGGCCACCTGCGGCGCACCAATGTTCGCTTCAACCTTGAATTCACGCTTGAGACGGTCAATCAGGATGTCCAGGTGAAGTTCGCCCATGCCCTTCATGATGGTCTGACCCGATTCCAGATCAGTTTCCACACGGAAGGAGGGGTCTTCGGCGGCCAAACGGCCCAGACCCTGGCTCATCTTTTCCTGGTCAGCCTTGGTTTTCGGCTCAACCGCGATCTCGATCACCGGATCGGGGAAGGTCATGGTTTCCAGAACCACCGGATCACCGGTCGAACATAGGGTGTCGCCCGTGGTGGTGTCTTTCAGACCTGCCAGTGCGATGATATCGCCCGCGAATGCTTCCGTGATTTCCTCACGGTCATTCGAGTGCATCATCATCATCCGGCCGATACGCTCTTTCTTACCCTTGGTCGAGTTCAAAAGCGTGTCGCCTTTGGCCAGAGTACCCGAGTAGATGCGGGTAAAGGTCAGCGAGCCAACAAAGGGGTCGTTCATGATTTTGAACGCCAGACCCGAGAACGCCATATCATCATCCGCGCGGCGGGCGATGTTACGGGTTTCTTCTTCGTCACCGGGTTTGAAGCCCATGTAATCAACAACGTCCAGCGGGCTGGGCAGATAGTCGATCACAGCGTTCAGCAGCGGCTGAACACCTTTGTTCTTGAACGCGGAACCGCCCAGAACCGGAACAAACGCGATTTCCAAAGTACCTTTGCGCAGCAGGGCGCGCAGGGTCGGAACGTCGGGCTCATTGCCTTCCAGGTATTCCATCATCGCGTCGTCGTCCATTTCGACGGCCGCTTCGACCATTTTACCGCGCCATTCGTCAGCCATGTCTTTCAGGCTGTCGCGGATCGGTGCTTTGACCCAGCTTGCGCCCAGGTCTTCACCCTGCCACAGCCATTCTTCCATGGTGACCAGATCAACCAGGCCTTCCAGCTCGGTCTCTGCGCCGATCGGAATACCAACCGGAACAGCACGTGCGCCGGTACGGTCTTCGATCATTGCAACGCAGTTGAAAAAGTCCGCGCCGATCTTGTCCATCTTGTTGACGAACACCATCCGCGGAACCTTGTAGCGGTCAGCCTGACGCCACACGGTTTCAGTCTGAGGCTCAACACCGGCGTTTGCGTCAAGAACGCAAACGGCACCATCGAGAACCGCCAGCGAACGCTCAACTTCGATGGTGAAGTCAACGTGACCGGGGGTGTCGATGATGTTCAGGCGGTGCTTGGGCGAGTCAGCCGTTTCACCATCTTCGGTGCGTTCCCAGAAAGTGGTGGTCGCAGCCGAGGTGATGGTGATGCCGCGTTCCTGCTCCTGCTCCATCCAGTCCATGGTGGCTGCACCGTCGTGCACCTCACCAATGTTGTGGGATTTGCCGGTGTAATACAGGATACGTTCGGAACAGGTGGTCTTACCTGCATCGATATGCGCCATAATACCGAAGTTACGGTAATGGTTGAGTGTATATTCGCGTGCCATTTTGATAAGCCTCTGGAATTACCAACGGTAGTGGCTGAAGGCTTTGTTCGCCTCGGCCATCTTGTGGGTGTCTTCACGCTTCTTCACGGCGGTACCGCGGGACTGTACAGCGTCCATCAGTTCACCGGCGAGGCGTTCTTCCATAGTGTTTTCGTTGCGGCCACGCGCAGCAGTGATCAGCCAGCGGATGGCCAGTGCTTCGCGGCGCTCGGGGCGCACTTCGACCGGGACCTGATAGGTTGCACCACCAACCCGGCGCGAGCGAACCTCGACCGACGGTTTGATGTTATCGAGCGCTTCGTGGAACACTTCGACAGGTGCGCGCTTGATCTTGACTTCAACGCGGTCAAAGGCGTTGTAGACGATGCGCTCTGCAACCGACTTTTTACCGTCGATCATCAGGTTGTTCATGAATTTTGTCAGAACCTTATCGCCAAATTTGGCGTCAGGCAGGACTTCGCGTTTTTCAGCGGCGTGACGACGTGACATATCAGCCTCTCCTTCTTATTTGGGACGCTTCGCGCCGTACTTCGAACGACGTTGCTTACGGTCTTTGACGCCTTGGGTATCCAAAACACCACGCAGAATGTGGTAACGGACACCGGGAAGGTCTTTTACTCGACCGCCACGGATCAGAACAACCGAGTGTTCCTGAAGGTTGTGGCTTTCACCCGGGATGTATGAGATGACCTCGAACCCGTTGGTCAGGCGCACTTTGGCAACCTTACGCATCGCCGAGTTCGGCTTCTTAGGCGTGGTGGTGTAAACACGTGTGCAGACGCCGCGTTTCTGCGGGCACTGCTCCAGGTGCATCGACTTCGAGCGTTTTACTTTAGGCTGGCGCGGCTTGCGGATCAGCTGTTGGATCGTTGGCATTCCGGTTATATCCCCGTTTTGCAACACATATGACATGCACGCGCGATGCGTGCGGTTAAATTCGCTGCACTCATGCGTCCACAAGCGCAAAACCCGCGAGCGTTCCCATTCCGAGGTGAACGTCGCGGTTTGTTATCAGAGGGCGCGAACGATAAAAGTGTCCGGGCCTTGACCAGTTCATTACTGAAATCGGTTATGGGGCGGCCCCCGGTACCGAGATGACGCGCGTAATAGGGGGAGTCGGCCCGAGTGTCAACAGCCCTCCGGGAATGGTCTGCGGTGGATGGGCAGGTATCTGTTTATCAGGATCAGATCGCAATTCCCACTGCCCACCTGCATTGCGGCATACAGGAACCCGGTGCATAGTGGCCCTGCCCTACTACTCACTGGATGATTCATGCAAATCATTGGCCTGTGCCGGTTTTCATTCCCTGCCCTGGGCGATTTCCAGATCGAACACGACACGATTAAAGACCGACGCCGCCATTTGTACAACTCTGCCCGTTTGAAAGAGCGGCTAAGCTTGTTCGAATCCGTAACCCTTCCCAGTTTTCGTGCCCAGACAGATGAGGATTTCCAATTCCTGGTTGTTGTAGGGGACTGCCTGCCGAAGCTTGCCTTTGACCGGCTCAACGATCTGACGGCGGATATCAGGCAAGTGCAGATCATTCAAAGGCCCGTTGATCAGAACCAGAAACACCGCCAGACGATGAAGCAGATACTGCAGTGCGCGCGCCTGCAACCGGATCAGCCGTGCCTCCAATTCCGGCATGACGACGACGACGGCGTTTCAGTTGATTTCATCGAGAGACTCCGTGACGGAGCCCAGGATGGCGCCGGACTGATCAAGAAAAATCAGGCGATCGGAATAGATTTCAACAACGGATATCAGGCCAGTTTTGGACCCAATGACATTCAGGCAGCACAGGTTTACAAATCTCTACTTGGGGTGGGTCTGGGGATGCTGATCGCCGGGAACTGCGCCCATACCATCATAAGCTTTACCCACAATCGGATCGGACGCTTCATGCCCGTTATCAGCTATCCGGATCGGCCGATGTGGATCAGGTCATTGAACAGCTCGAATGACTCTTCGCGCGCCGAGAAACAGAAGTCTCAGCTGGCACCAATAACGCCTGATACTGAGCGCGCGTTTGCAGAACGTTTCGCAATTGATCTGGATTTCGTGCGCCGGGCTCACTCATCCGCGTGACGGGATCGCTCTCGGAACAGCGTGAACATCCCTGCTCCGACCACCAATACTGCACCCAGCATGGTGATCGCGTCGGGCCAGTCGCCGAATACTGCCCAGCCCAGCCCGAGTGCCCAGATTAGGCTGGAATACCTAAATGGCGCAACAAATCCGATCTCTCCCACGCGCATGACCATGACGCTGAACAGATATCCCATCAGGACAAACACCGCAGCACCTGCGACCATCGCGCCGGATGAAGTCGAGACCGGCGCCCATCCCTCTATCAGAGAGGCAGCCGTAGCCGCCAACGTGATGGAAAGTGACGTTGCCAGGGTCACCACCATCGAGGGAACCTCGGCCGACATACGGCGGGTGATCAGATCACGGACAGTAACCGAAGCAACGGCGACCAAAGCATAAATCGCGTAGATGCTGAACCCTTCGGGGCCGGGCCGAACGATCAGTAACATGCCAACGAAACCGAGCGTGATCGCGGCGATCCGTCGCCACCCGATGACCTCACCAAAGAACAAAGCCGCCCCCAGCGTCACGGTCAGCGGAAGCGCCTGCAGCACAGCGGTAACGTTGGCAAGCGGCATATGCATCAGGGCGGTCAGAAAGAAGAACGTAGCGACCAGTTCAGCCACGCAGCGAAAGATGATCAACCACCTGTCATGGCGTGGAAATTCGATGTGAAGTGCCCCAAGGTGCCTTGCCAGAATGAACACCAGAACCGTCGCCAACGCTCCACGCATCGCAACCAATTGGAACAGAGGAATCGACTGTCCAACTAATTTCACCAGAGCGTCATTGATCGTAAAGGCAGCCATGCTGGCCACCATCAACAATGCGCCTCTGACATTCGGGGTCATCTAGTGTTAATCCAACTAAGCACAATCGTTGCATTGGCTCCGCCCAAATCGCTAATGTCAATTGAAAATGGCTTTTAGACAACTCAACACGTATTGCTTCGGGCAGGCATTGAACAATCGTCAGAAGCATCCCATACTTGGCAAATGTCGGATACTCTAACACAAACAACGAGCTATTATTTTCGTTCTTGATCAGAGCGGCCGATGAACTGACAATGCATGATGCCGCCACAGTGCGGCATTCTTTTTTTGTGCTCCTGTGGCTGAAACGGGAGAAACACAATGCAAGATGAAAGCCCACTCCCCGTGATTGAGATACGGGATGCGGTTCGCGCGGACACCCCAAGGATTTTGTCAATGATCGAGGCGCTTGCGCGTCACCACAACGACACACCTAGTGCCAGCATTGAAACAATCGAGCGCGATATGTTCGGCGACATACCATGGCTCTACACTTTGATTGCAAGCTTAGCAGGCAACGTGGTTGGTTACGCAGCCCTATATCCGCTGGCGCAACTTCAGTCGGGAACTCGCGGCATAGATATGCATCATCTTTTTGTTGAGCAGCATTTTCGGGGGGCTGGGATCGGGAAGCAGTTGATCAAAGCCTCAATTGACAAAGCGCGTGACCTGTCCTGCACTTACATGATGGTTGGAACACACCCAGAGAACTCTAAGGCGCAAGCCGTATATCTAGCTTGCGGATTTGAGCGCAGGGACGGCATCCACCCAAGATTTCGCTATTTGATATAGGGGCTTACCGCGCCACTGATCGCCAGCGCGACAGGTTCTGTCTCACTCAATTTTTGAGATTAAAAAAGGCCCCGCAAATCTGCGGAGCCTAATTTTTGGGTATGAAAGATTGCTTACTCGCGGCTTTCCGGTGTTTCCACCAGAACGTCCAGCTCATCGCCGACCATATCGTCATCCATCATCGGAGCTGCCAGAGCCGCAGCGGCTTCGGCCTCTTCCCGGCGGGCCTCGATGACCACATTGTCACGCGACTGCGCAATGTGACGAACGGCCTGAGTGGCGCCACCGGTACCGGCGGGGATCAGGCGACCAACGATGACGTTCTCTTTCAGGCCAACCAGCTTGTCTTTCTTGCCCTGAACCGAAGCCTCGGTCAGAACGCGGGTGGTTTCCTGGAACGACGCCGCCGAGATGAACGAACGTGTCTGCAGCGAGGCTTTGGTGATCCCCAGAAGGATCGGTTCACCCTGAGCCGGACGACCACCACGCGAGAGGGTCTTCTCGTTGGCTGCGTCGAACTCTTGCTTGTCGACATGTTCGCCTTTCAGCAGGGTGGTGTCGCCTGAATCCAGGATCTCCCACTTCTGCAGCATCTGACGCACGATGACCTCGATATGCTTATCGTTGATCTTCACGCCCTGCAGACGATAAACATCCTGCACTTCGTCGATCATGTAATCCGCCAGCGCTTCGACACCCATGATGGACAAGATGTCATGCGGAGCCGGATTACCGTCCATCAGGTATTCACCCTTCTGGATGAAGTCACCTTCGGCGACCGGGATGTGCTTACCCTTGGGCACCATGTACTCGATGGTCTCCATGGATTCATCAGCCGGTTCGATGCTGATACGGCGCTTGTTCTTGTAGTCGCGACCAAAGCGCACGTAACCATCGGCTTCTGCAATGATCGCGTGATCTTTCGGACGACGGGCTTCGAACAGTTCGGCCACACGCGGCAGACCACCGGTGATGTCCTTGGTCTTGGCGCCTTCGCGCGGGATACGCGCAACGACTTCACCAGCTTCGATCTCCTGACCGTCTTCGATCGACAGGATCGCATCCACCGACATCGGATAGTGAACCGGGTTGCCCGCATCGTTGCGGACCGGTTCGCCATCTTCACCGACCAGAATGATCTCGGGCTTCAGATCGCTGCCTTTGGGGGCGGCGCGCCAGTCGATCACGATTTTCTGGGTCATACCGGTTGCATCGTCGGTCTCGTCGCGGACGGCAATGCCCGAAACCAGATCAACGTATTTCGCAGTACCGGCTTTCTCGGCGATGATCGGCAGGGTGTAGGGGTCCCATTCGTACAGCTTGTCACCGCGGGCAACCTTGGCACCGTCCTTGACGAACAGCTTGGAACCATAGCCCAGCTTGTGGCTGGCACGTTCCTCGCCGTGTTCGTCTTTGATCACCAGCTTCATGTTCCGGCCCATCACCAGGATTTCACCTGCGGAATTGGTCAGAACTTGCGGGTTTTCAAACGAAACCACACCGTCTTGGCTGGCTTCCTGGAACGATTGCTGGCCACCTTGGGCAACACCACCGATGTGGAAAGTCCGCATCGTCAGCTGTGTACCGGGTTCACCGATGGACTGCGCGGCGATGATGCCGACAGCTTCACCCGTGTTGACCCGAGTACCTCGCGCAAGGTCACGACCGTAGCAGGTCGCACAAACACCTTCCTCGGACTCACAGGTCAGAGGCGAACGGATACGCATTGACGCAACAGCAGCTTCATCAATGATATCAGCCATACGTTCGTCGATCAGCTGACCTGCGGCGACCAGAACTTCATCCGTTCCCGGACGCAGAACATCGTCCGCAGACACACGGCCCAGCACACGTTCGGCCAGCGAGGATACAACCTCACCGTCATTAACTGCGGCTTCGGCCGTGATCGCGCGTTCGGTGCCGCAGTCGATCTCGCGAACGATGCAATCCTGCGCCACGTCGACCAAACGACGGGTCAGGTAACCCGAGTTCGCCGTCTTCAGAGCGGTATCCGACAGACCCTTACGGGCACCGTGGGTCGAGTTGAAGTACTCGAGAACGGTCAGACCCTCTTTAAAGTTCGAGATGATCGGCGTCTCGATGATGTCGCCGTTCGGCTTAGCCATAAGGCCACGCATACCGCCCAGCTGTTTCATCTGAGTGACCGAGCCACGCGCGCCGGAGTGGGCCATCATGTAGACCGAGTTCGGCTCTTGTTCAGAACCATTCGCTGCCCGCTCCGATGACGAGATCGTGCTCATCATCGCCTCGGTGACGCGGTCGTTACATTTTGACCAGGCATCGACAACTTTGTTGTACTTTTCGCCCTGAGTGATCAGACCGTCCATGTACTGCTGTTCAAAGTCCTTCACCTGACCGCGGGTTTCATCGACGATACCCCACTTGTCGTCCGGGATAACCATATCGTCCTTACCGAACGAGATGCCTGCCCTGAACGCCTCTTTGAAACCCATCGACATGATCTGGTCACAGAAAATGACCGACTCTTTCTGACCGCAGTAACGGTAGACGGTGTCGATCACCTGCTGCACTTCTTTCTTCCGCAGCAGGCGGTTGACCAGTTCGAACGGAGCCTTGTTGTTCATCGGCAGCAAGGCACCCAGACGTAGACGACCCGGAGTGGTCTCGAAACGCTGCTGAACTTCATTGCCTTCGGCGTCGATCTGCGCAATCCGCGCGGTGATTTTGGTGTGCAGATGCACTTCACCGGCGTCCAGCGCGTGCTGAACTTCGTCAATTGAACCAAAGACCTTGCCTTCACCCGGCATGCCTTCGCGTTCCAGGGTCACATAGTACAGACCCAGGATCATATCCTGCGACGGAACGATGATCGGCGCGCCGTTTGCAGGCGACAGAACGTTGTTCGTCGACATCATCAGAACACGCGCTTCCAGCTGGGCCTCAAGGCTCAGCGGGACGTGAACGGCCATCTGGTCACCGTCGAAGTCGGCGTTAAATGCCGAACAGACCAGCGGGTGCAGCTGGATGGCTTTACCTTCGATCAGAACCGGCTCGAACGCCTGGATACCGAGACGGTGCAGCGTCGGCGCACGGTTCAGCATGACCGGGTGTTCGCGGATCACCTCGTCAAGAATATCCCACACTTCGGGACGCTCTTTCTCGACCAGTTTCTTCGCCTGCTTGACAGTCGAAGAAAGACCTTTGGCTTCAAGGCGCGAGTAGATGAACGGCTTGAACAGCTCCAGCGCCATCTTCTTGGGCAGACCACACTGGTGCAGCTTCAGTTCGGGGCCGGTCACAATGACCGAACGGCCCGAGAAGTCGACGCGCTTACCCAGAAGGTTCTGACGGAAGCGACCCTGTTTCCCTTTCAGCATGTCCGACAGCGATTTCAGCGGGCGCTTGTTGGCGCCGGTGATCACGCGGCCACGGCGACCATTGTCAAACAGAGCGTCAACGGATTCCTGCAGCATCCGCTTTTCGTTGCGGACGATGATGTCAGGCGCGCGCAGTTCGATCAGACGCTTCAGACGGTTGTTCCGGTTGATGACGCGGCGATACAGATCGTTCAGATCCGAGGTCGCAAAACGGCCACCATCCAGCGGAACCAGCGGACGCAGTTCCGGTGGGATGACCGGAATTACAGTCATAACCATCCACTCAGGCCGGTTGCCCGACTCGAGGAAGGATTCAACAACCTTCAAGCGTTTGATGATCTTCTTGGGCTTCAATTCGCCAGTTGCTTCGGCCAGATCAGCGCGCAGCTGCTCGGCTTCGGCTTCCAGATCGATCTGGGCCAGCATCTCACGGATGGCTTCGGCACCGATATTGGCGGTGAACGCATCCATGCCATAGACGTCTTGTGCGTCCATGTACTCTTCTTCGTTCAACATCTGGCCGTAAGACAGGTCAGTCAGACCCGGCTCGATGACAACGTAGTTTTCAAAGTACAGAACACGTTCCAGATCGCGCAGCGTCATGTCCAGCATCAGACCGATGCGGGACGGCAGCGATTTCAGGAACCAGATGTGTGCGACGGGTGCTGCCAGTTCGATGTGGCCCATACGCTCGCGGCGGACTTTCTGCAGGGTGACTTCCACACCGCATTTCTCGCAGACAACGCCGCGATACTTCATCCGCTTATATTTGCCGCACAGACATTCGTAATCTTTGATCGGGCCAAAGATACGCGCGCAGAACAGACCGTCACGTTCGGGCTTGAACGTCCGGTAGTTGATGGTTTCGGGTTTCTTGATCTCGCCATAGGACCAAGACAGAATCCGCTCAGGGCTCGCCAATGAGACTTTGATTTCGTCAAAGACTTTCGGCGGCGTCAGCGGGTTGAACGGGTTATTGGTGATTTCCTGGTTCATTTTGCGTCCTTACAAATTGGGATGGGATGAGTTTGGGGCGTTGCCGCCCCTACTCTTCCTCCGCATCCAGGAGTTCCATATTCAGGCCGAGGCCGCGGACTTCTTTAACCAGAACGTTGAACGATTCCGGTACGCCCGCTTCAAAGTTATCCTCGCCCTTGACGATCGACTCATAGACCTTGGTCCGGCCGGCGACGTCATCCGATTTAACGGTGAGCATCTCCTGCAAGGTGTAGGCGGCGCCGTAAGCTTCCAGAGCCCAGACTTCCATCTCACCAAAGCGCTGACCACCGAACTGCGCCTTACCACCCAGCGGCTGCTGGGTAACCAGGCTGTAGGGCCCGGTCGAACGCGCGTGGATTTTGTCATCCACAAGGTGGTGCAGTTTCAGCAGGTACTTGATGCCCACGGTCACCGGACGCGCGAATTGCTCACCCGTACGACCGTCGAACAGGATCGACTGACCACTTTGCGAGAAGCCCGCACGCACCAGCGCGTCGTTGACGTCAGCCTCTTTGGCACCGTCAAAGACCGGGGTCGCGATCGGAACACCACGGGTAACATTGCCCGCAGCCTCGATCAGGTGATCCTCGTCCATACCGACAATGCCTTCTTCATAGACATCTTCGCCATAGGCCAGTTTCATCGCTTCGCGAACTGGGGTCAGGTCGCCGGAACGGCGGTATTCACCCAGAGCGTCGTCGATGTTCAGACCCAGACCGCGCGCGGCCCAGCCCATGTGGGTTTCAAGGATCTGACCGACGTTCATACGCGAAGGCACACCCAGCGGGTTCAGACAGAAGTCAACCGGCGTACCATCGGCCAGGAACGGCATGTCTTCCATCGGAACAACCTTGGAAATCACACCTTTGTTCCCGTGACGACCGGCCATCTTGTCACCCGGCTGAAGCTTACGCTTCACAGCGATGAAGACTTTAACCATCTTCATCACGCCCGGTGGCAGATCGTCGCCACGGCGGACTTTTTCAACCTTGTCTTCGAAACGAGCGTCCAAAGCGCGCTTGAGCACTTCGTATTGTTCGTTCAGAGCTTCGACGATTTGTGCATCTTTCTCGTCTTCCAACGCCAGCTGCCACCACTGACCACGGGTCAGAGTTTCCAGCAGGTCCTCGGTGATCGCCGACCCAGGCTTGACGCCTTTGGGGCCTTTGACAGCGGTTTTACCCAGGATCAGGCCTTGCAGACGCGCATAGATGTTGCGGTCAAGGATCGCCAGCTCGTCGTCCCGGTCACGGGCCAGACGTTCGACTTCCTCACGCTCGATCTGCAGCGCACGCTCGTCTTTTTCCACACCGTGACGGTTGAAGACACGAACCTCAACGACCGTACCGTAATCGCCCGGCTTCACACGTAGCGAGGTGTCGCGCACGTCAGATGCTTTTTCACCAAAGATGGCGCGCAGCAGCTTTTCTTCCGGGGTCATCGGGCTTTCGCCCTTCGGAGTGATCTTGCCGACCAGAATATCGCCCGGCTCAACATCCGCGCCGATGTAAACGATGCCAGCCTCGTCGAGGTTACGCAGCGCTTCTTCACCGACATTCGGAATGTCACGGGTGATCTCTTCCGGGCCCAGCTTGGTGTCACGGGCGGCGACTTCGAATTCCTCGATATGGACCGAGGTAAAGACGTCATCGCGCGCGATACGTTCCGAGATCAGGATCGAGTCTTCGTAGTTGTAGCCATTCCAAGGCATGAACGCGACGACCACGTTTTTACCAAGTGCCAGTTCACCGATATCGGTGGACGGACCATCGGCGACAACCTCGCCTTTCGTGACAGTGTCACCCACTTTCACCAGCGGACGCTGGTTGATGCAGGTGTTCTGGTTCGAACGCTGGAATTTGCGCAGACGATAGATGTCAACGCCAGCGTCGCCCAGTTCCAGATCCTCAGTCGCACGGATAACGATACGCTGAGCATCGACCTGGTCGATGATACCTGCACGTTTCGCCTGGATCGCAGCGCCCGAGTCGATGGCAACTTTTTCCTCGATTCCGGTACCGACCAGCGGTGCCTCGGCGCGCAGCAGCGGAACCGCCTGACGTTGCATGTTCGAACCCATCAGGGCGCGGTTGGCGTCGTCATTTTCAAGGAACGGAATCAGCGATGCAGCAACCGATACCAACTGTTTCGGGCTCACGTCGATCAGGTCCACATTCTCGCGCGGGGCGAGTGTGTAGTCGCCGGACTGACGGGTCGAAACCAGATCGTTGATGAACTTGCCATCCGCATCCAGTGTCGCGTTCGCCTGCGCCACAGTGTGACGCATTTCCTCGGTCGCGGACATGTAATGAACCTCATCGGTCACCTCGGCGTCTTTGACGACGCGGTACGGTGTTTCGATAAAGCCATACTTGTTCACGCGGGCAAAGGTGGCCAGCGAGTTGATCAGACCGATGTTCGGGCCTTCCGGCGTTTCAATCGGGCACATCCGACCATAGTGGGTCGGGTGTACGTCACGAACCTCAAAGCCCGCACGCTCACGTGTCAGACCACCGGGGCCAAGCGCCGAGAGACGGCGTTTGTGGGTGACTTCCGACAGCGGGTTGGTCTGGTCCATGAACTGCGACAGCTGCGATGAGCCGAAGAATTCGCGGACAGCAGCAGCAGCCGGTTTCGCGTTGATCAGGTCCTGCGGCATGACAGTGTCGATCTCGACCGACGACATACGCTCTTTGATCGCGCGCTCCATGCGCAGCAGGCCAACGCGGTACTGGTTTTCCATCAGTTCGCCGACCGAACGCACACGACGGTTGCCGAGGTGGTCGATATCGTCGATGTCACCCTTGCCGTCACGCAGTTCCACCAGCGCTTTGATGCAGGCCACGATGTCTTCGCGGCGCAACGTGCGCAGTGTGTCAGGCGCATCCAGAGCCAGACGCATGTTCATTTTCACGCGGCCAACGGCAGACAGGTCGTAACGCTCGCTGTCGAAGAACAGCGTTTCGAACAGAGCCGAAGCGGCTTCGACGGTGGGCGG
Source organism: Ruegeria halocynthiae (assembly GCF_900106805.1). GTDB lineage: Bacteria > Pseudomonadota > Alphaproteobacteria > Rhodobacterales > Rhodobacteraceae > Ruegeria > Ruegeria halocynthiae. The sequence continues at coordinate 178,241 of NZ_FNNP01000006.1, read as the reverse complement.
CTCACCCGGACGCATGACGCGATAGATATCCATCAGCGCGGTGTCGCGACCCATGTTCTTGTCTGCGGCCATGGTGTTGCGCATGTAGGGGCCGACATTGACGTTGTCGATGTCTAGAACCGGAATGTCGGTGACACCCGCGTCGATCAGCTCTTTCGCGGTGCCGCCGATCAATTCGCCGTCTTTGTCGTATTCCAGCGTCAGTTCATCACCGGCTTCGACATAGATCGCGCCGTTTTCTTCGTTGATGATGTCCTTGGCGACAAACTTGCCAACGATGTTTTCAAACGGAACCAGAAGGTCGGTCACACTACCTTCGTCGATCAGCTTCTTGACCGCGCGCGGTGTGACTTTCTTGCCTGCTTCAGCAATCACCTCACCGGATTTTGCGTCAATCAGATCATAGGTCGGGCGAGTACCGCGTACACGCTGAGGGAAGAATGGTGTGATCCACCCCTTCTTCTTGTCCAGCTTGTAGGACACGGTATTGTAATACGCGTCCATGATCGCTTCCTGGTCCAGACCCAGAGCATAAAGCAGGGTTGTCACAGGCAGTTTGCGGCGACGGTCGATACGGGCGAACACGATGTCCTTGGCGTCGAACTCAAAGTCCAGCCAGCTGCCGCGGTACGGGATGATGCGGCAGGCAAACAGCAGCTTGCCCGAGGAATGGGTTTTGCCCTTGTCATGATCAAAGAACACACCGGGCGAGCGGTGCATCTGGGACACGATCACACGCTCGGTACCATTCACGATGAATGTCCCGTTCGGTGTCATCAAGGGCATGTCGCCCATGAACACGTCCTGTTCCTTGATGTCCTTGACCGACTTGGCGCCAGTGTCCTCATCGACATCAAACACGATCAGACGCAAAGTGACTTTCAGCGGCGCGCTATAGGTCATGTCGCGCTGCATGCACTCTTCGACGTCGTATTTGGGTTTTTCCAGATCGTATTTCACGAACTCCAGAACGGAGGTTTCGTTGAAATCCTTGATCGGGAAAACCGACTGGAACACGCCTTTGATGCCTTCGCCGTCTGCGGGCACATCTGCATCGCCGGAGCGCAGGAATAGATCATATGAAGATTTCTGGACCTCAATGAGGTTCGGCATTTCCAGCACTTCGCGGATTTTGCCGTAATATTTCCGAAGACGTTTCTGGCCAAGGAACGATTGAGCCATGTCAGATGTCACCTTTCGATGTTCTCAGCGGACAAAGACACCGTCGGGCCCCGGCATCTTGCACATTAGAGACAACACGTCCGGATCAATTCGTGGCCACCGTCCCGAATGGCAGCCTCCCGATCCGAAAACCGTGTCTTAGAAAACGCCCCGGTCAGAGGCCCTTGCTAAGACAGGTTCGGCTGGACCCGGATTTCTCCGGACCCAGCCAATTTTTGCGGCGCATCAGCGATGCACCTGTCGATTGGCTTAGGCCAGCTCGACTTCGGCGCCAGCTGCTTCCAGCTTGCCTTTGACTTCTTCGGCTTCGTCTTTCGACACGCCTTCTTTGATCTTGCCGCCAGCTTCGACCAGTTCTTTGGCTTCTTTCAGGCCCAGACCGGTGATGCCGCGAACTTCTTTGATCACGTTGATTTTCGAAGCGCCGGCGTTCTTCAGAACGACGTCGAATTCGGTTTTTTCTTCCTCAGCTGCGCCACCGGCGTCGCCACCGGCTGCGACCATTACGGCGCCGCCAGCTGCAGGCTCGATGCCGTACTCGTCTTTGAGGATGGTTTTCAGTTCTTGTGCTTCCAGCAGGGTCAGACCCACGATGCTTTCTGCGAGTGCTTTCAGATCAGCCATTTTATCAGCTCTTTCCGTTTACAGTGTGTGTTCCAACGTCAGGGTAGATACCCTACGCAGATCATTCAGTGCCAACCGCTTACGCAGCTTCCGCCTTCTCTTCGATGGTGGAAAGGATGCTTGCGATGTTGCTTGCAGGTGCGCCAATCGCGCCGGCGATGTTCGAAGCAGGTGCGCCAATGCAGCCAACGATCGAAGCAATAAGCTCTTCACGAGACGGCATTTTCGAAACTGTTTCGACGCCTTTGCGGTCCAGAGCATTCTCACCCATTGCACCACCAAGAATCTCAAAATTCTTGTTATCCTTGGCGAAGTCCTCGGCCACCTTGGCTGCTGCCACGGGGTCTTCGGAATAGGTCAGAACGGTCATACCCGTCAGCAGGTCAGCAATGCTCTCACATGGCTTTCCGTCGAGGGCGATTTTGGCGAGCCTGTTCTTGGCAACACGCACGGCGCCACCCGCGTCACGAGCACGTGCGCGAAGGTCCTGCATCTCGGCAACTGTCAGACCGGCGTAGTGCGAAACCACTACGACGCCAGAGCTTTCGAAGATCTGGCCGAGTTCCTCGACCACTTTCTCTTTCTGGGCTCTATCCACAGTTCTCTCCAAGTTTGGGATGAAATCTCACCCCGGCTCATATTTGCCGCGGCTTACGCCCCGGCGTTCAGGTCCGTTGTTACGGGGTTGAGCCAAAATTCGCCCGAGGGTCAGAACCCCCGAAATTCTTTGGTCTTACCCGTCTCAGGCAGGGAATTAAGGGGCCATATGGACCCACCCACCGTCTTGGACGAAACAAAATAAAGCGCACGACGAATCGCACGCTTTATTCCGCAGCCCTATTTAGGGCAGATAGCGGGGGTTTCCAAGGGGTAAATTGCGGTTTGGCGGCAACATCACATTCGACCCCTTTAACGCCCCGGGATCGTGTCAAAATGCGTCAAATTGCGTGCGATTGATGAAACCCTCTTTGACTCTCTCGGATGTTCACAAAGCGGATGGCAAGTCATCTCGTCGATGGCATTTTCGAGAGGTCAAATAGAATGGACCGGCGGTCTTCGGTGAATTGAGCCGGGGGTATCACTAGATTTTCCATTGACGGCCCCTGTTTGGGACGGCCCCACATATCGAAGTGCACACTTTGGCAAGGATCAAAAAAGCCGTCGTAGTCTCCTGCTTTAGCAAGAACAACGCACCCGTAGCCCCCGACATTTATGGGGCTCGCAATAAACCATTCCAGGTTTGTGTATGCGTCCCGGCCGATTTCGAACTCAAGCGCCCCATTTTCCAGTACCTCAGACCATTCATCCTTAGAAGTTTCGGGATCAAATTGTGCCATCGCCGTAGCAATTTCCTTAAGATCACGACGCCACAGAAGAACGGGCATTCCATAAAAAATAAAAGTCCTGACTTCACCAGGCTCCCAGTCTTCTACCGAAATAGACTGCAGGCGAGTTTGATACTTAGCCACAACGTCCGCAGTCGGCTGCATACTGGCGAGCAAAAAATATAGTCCAATTGCGACCGTCACCAATCCCGTCGATGCGGCCAAGTAGCAGAGAAATACGCTCTTGGACTTCATTCTCACCTGCCTATACATCGCATTTCGGCTTTGTTTGTTAGAAAACCATCCATCAAACAAACAAAGGATGATTGCCAGTGACAATATCCATGCTTGCGTACAACAAACAGGACCAAGGCGTGTGACCAAACGCGCATTTATGCTCGAGGTGAACCAAAAATCCCGGGCAGTTCGCACCACCCGGGATCAAATCTTCGCAGTTCTGCGCTAAGGCTTACTCGCCCGCAGCAGCAGCCACATCCAGCGTCACGCCGGGGCCCATGGTCGAGCTCAGCGCGATTTTCTTCATGTAGGTACCTTTGGCACCGGTCGGCTTGGCCTTGGCCACGGCCGAGATGAAGGCGCGGACGTTTTCAACCAGCTTGGCTTCGTCGAAGGACGCTTTGCCAACACCGGCGTGCACAACGCCGCCTTTTTCCGCCTTGAACTGAACTTCACCGCCCTTGGCTGCTTCCACGGCCGCTTTCACGTCCATGGTCACGGTGCCAACTTTGGGGTTCGGCATCAGGTTGCGGGGGCCCAGAACTTTACCCAAACGACCGACGATCGGCATCATGTCCGGGGTAGCAATGCAGCGATCGAATTCGATGGTGCCGCCCTGAATGGTTTCCATCAGGTCCTCTGCGCCAATGATATCCGCGCCAGCTTCTTTCGCTTCGTCGGCTTTGGGGCCACGGGCGAACACAGCTACGCGCATCGTTTTACCGGTGCCGTTCGGCAGGCCGACAACGCCACGAACCATTTGGTCCGCGTGGCGAGTGTCAACGCCCAGGTTCAGTGCGATCTCGACGGTTTCGTCGAATTTCGAAGTTGCGTGGGCCTTAACCAGTGCAACCGCCTCTTCCACCGACAGTTCTGCCTTGCCAGCGAAAGCTTCGCGCGCGGTGCGCGTACGTTTACCGAGTTTTGCCATCTTACTTCACCTCGATGCCCATAGAGCGGGCCGAGCCCAGGATGATCTGCATTGCGCCTTCGACGTCGTTGGCGTTGAGATCTTTCATTTTGGCTTCGGCGATTTCGCGAACCTGCTTGCTGGTCACGGTAGCCACGGTCTCACGACCTGGGTTTTCCGCGCCACGAGGGCGGTTACGCTTGCCAACCGGCTTCAGACCGGCCGCTTTTTTCAGGTAATAAGACGCGGGCGGCGTCTTGATGTCCATGGTGAAGGACTTGTCCTGATAGTAGGTGATCACGGTCGGGCAAGGCGCGCCTTGCTCCATGTCTGCGGTCTTGGCGTTGAACGCCTTGCAGAATTCCATGATGTTGATGCCGCGCTGACCCAGCGCCGGACCAACTGGCGGCGACGGGTTCGCCTGACCTGCAGGAACCTGCAGTTTCATTGTACCAGCAAGCTTCTTGGCCATTTGGTTTTCCTTTCAACGTAGGCAGGACGCGTCCCACCCGGTTTATGTTGCGTGGTCCGATCCGGGATCGCGATCCCAGCAACCTCCCACGAGAGACTCTCGCCCGAAGACGATAGAGGCGGCATGTATAGGGGAATAGTGGTGTTGGCAAGTGGCCTGCCGCTTTACATTCCGGATTATCGAATCAAACCCCGGGTGAGTATCCACTGACCTATGGGATACACGGTGGGACAGACGCGATCGTGCCAACCATCAAGAATTCATAAGTTCAGCAAAAGCTCTTGTAAGTCGGCCAGTTGACCGAGTTTTGGTCTTAGTCTCACATTCACACTCGCTGCTGTGCTATAATCTGTGAAAATAGATTTATTGGTGGAGGTTAATTATGATCATTCGTTTGATAGTAACGCTTGGCATCGCGATATCATTCGCGGCGTCTTCTCCTCAGACCGCGCGCGCCGATGCTGGCGAAATCCTGGGCGGTGCTGTCGTTGGTGGTGTCATAGGTTACGCCATTGGTAGGGACCAGCAGAAGAAACAGCAGGCCCGGACGACAACAAGGACCACACGAACCTACCGACCAGGCATCCCGTCGACCACGCAAGGTGCGCAGACCCAGACCGCCCTCAACTATTTTGGTTATAACGCCGGACGGGTCGATGGTCAGGTCGGTCGCGGCACCCGCACGGCCATCGAACGCTATCAGGTTTCGATGGGCTATCCGGTGAACGGATACGATTTCCAGCCTTATCAGCGCGAATTCCTGATGCAGGGATATTACTGGGCGACCAGTGGTGGCCAGGCGACGACTCAACTTTCGGGTCAGCCCCTATTGATGGCTTATCGTCGACAGGTTCAGACCGGCTCTGCTCTGGCGGCCGCACCTCAGGCACCAACACCAACCGTCCCGGTTGTGGCTCCTCAAGAACCGGAGCCCGAGGCGAATTCCGCTGAAACAACAACTGCCAGTCTGCCGAGTCTGTTTTCCGGCGGGACCGGAGGCCCCTCTCTGGCCAATCGCTGTAGCGGGGTGATGCTGCAAACCTCGACCAATGGCGGTTACACAACGCTGTCGAATATGACGGATGCTGATTTTGCACTCAGCGAGCAGTTCTGCCTAGCCCGCAGCTATGCGATGGCGCGTGGCGAGGATCTGATTCAAGATATCCAGGGGCTGACACCGGATCAGATAAACGCCCAATGCAGCTCGTATGGTGAGATGTTGGCGACGCAAGTTGACGCCCTGTCGCTTAGCTCAAAAGCAGAGGCTGAAACCCAGGTTCGCAAGCTGGCACTGGATTCGGGGCTAAGCCCCGCAGACCTTGCCGCGACAAGCAAGGTTTGTCTGGCAATTGGCTACCGTCAGGACAATATGGACACTGCAGTTGGCTCTGCGCTGATGTTGGTCGCGATGGGCGAGCCTGCCTATGGCGAACTGATCGGTCACCATCTGCGCGAAGGCTTCGGAGTGCAGGAGCGCCGCGACCTTGCTATGCAATGGTATGATGCAAGCCTGACGGCACTGGACGCCGGATCACAGGCTGTCTTCCTGCCATCCCAGACCGACCGCCCGCAACTGCTGCGCGCAGCCATGGTTCAGGCGAATTAGGTCGATACGCGAAACGCGTGTAGATATTTGCAAGGCTCATGCAAACAAAACGCCGCGCAGCCTGATGCTTCGCGGTGTTTTATATAGCATTGCCGAGCCAGCTCAGCTCTATTTAGTAACTTGCATAAAACGCCGCCCCACCGAGGCTTAGGCCAAAGATCAATACGGTGGCCTGATGGCTGCACCCAACTGGTTTATATTGTGTAGTCCGATGCGGAGGCGCGATACCGGTAATTTCCAACGAAAAAATCTGGTCCGAATTTCGTTGCGGCCCTGCCCGAAGGGGCGTCGGGGATTGGCAGGTGGGTAGTCCCAATACAATGAAGTGCAAGCAAACAGTCGCTTAGCACCCAGCTTGTGGTAGGGTAAAGAACCCACTATTTCTCGTCAGATTACACCAACCAAATTCCAAAAATGCAAATTACACAGATGATCACTTCGCGAACCAATCTAGACCATGTTGGCCACTTAGAAGCTCGGATACAACTTGCACTGCGTTTTCTCGCGTTCGTTCTCGTACTGGCTGTATCTCCTGCAATGTTAAGTGCGATGGAAGAAGTAAAATACCGGAATCTAAGCCCTACCTCAGAACAGCGCCTGAACTTCGACGGACAAGGTAGAATTAAGGTAGGAACAAAAATCAAAGGCTTCGTGTTTGGCAAATGGCCTGAATTTGCGAAGACGCACCCCCCTCTCACGGTGACAAGTCTCTCTGTAATGTATGGCAAAAAACAGAACTTTGACTGGGCAAACGCTTTTCTCTTGCGCGTAGACCCCGCAAGCTATTCATGGCTAACGAATGGTGAACTGAATGGGATCGTTTCGAGATTGAACATGGGCTCCGGCGCAATCTTGTTGTCTTTCGAAGAACCTATTTGCGCATTTGGTTCTGTTTTTTCTCAAGCTGGCGCACACAATCGCCATCACCCTCATCTACGTAAACGTACAAGTTTCACATTTATTGATGAGTCCGGGTATAAGATAGACCGCTTTGACCTGCTGCCCGGCGCCTTTATTGTGGAGAGCGCCTTTCAGACGCGCGCGAGTGATAATCCAATTTGGGCCGTTGTAGTGGACGCCGAGGTGCCTTTTGCGCTTATTGAACTAGTAGCCAAACCCTGCACACTAGTCATTGACTGAATGCGGCGCGCATTCCATATCCCAAGATAAATCGGAAGAGCCAAATAGATCATGCAAAGCAAGCGTCGCGCCGCCAAAGGCACCGCAACGTCCAAAAAACCTATTTGTAAGCTAATTCAGCTCTGCTTGGTAACCTGCGTGAAATCCAACTCGACCGGCGTTTCGCGTCCAAAGATCGAAACAGAGACCTTCAGCTTCTGCGCGTCGTCGTCCACACCTTCGACCATACCGTCGAAATCTTCGAACGGGCCGTCGTTGACCTTAACCTTCTCGCCGATCTCGAAGCTGATCATCAGCTTAGGCGCGTCTTCACCTTCCTGAACGCGGTTGAGGATCTGGTTCACCTCGGCATCGCGCATCGGCATTGGACGACCCTGCGGGCCCAGAAAGCCGGTGACCCGGTTGATCGAGTTGACCAAATGGTAGCCCTGATCGGACATTTCCATATGCACCAGCACGTAACCCGGCATGAAGCGGCGTTCGGTCGTGACCTTCTTGCCGCGGCGCACTTCGATTACCTCTTCGGTGGGCACCAGAACTTCGTCGATATCGTCCTCAAGGCCCTGTTCAGCCACCGACGTGCGGATCTGCTCTGCGATCTTCTTTTCGAAATTCGAAAGAACGCTGACCGAGTACCACCGTTTCGCCATGAACCTGTCGTCCTTGTTTGCCTTTGGGTCGCGACCGCGCCCATCGTTGAAAATCTATCACGCCACCCGGAATAAAAAGCGGCGCGCAGCTCGAATCGCCGCACGCCCATTCCGAATAGTTCCGTGTCACCTACTCTGACACGGCGCGCTCTGCAAGGGGCAATGGCGATTCCACCGGCCCCGGACGGGCTTAGCCGAACGCGCCCAGAATCAGCTGCAAGCCGCCCCGAATACCCAGATCGACCAGTGCGAAGAAGACAGCCGTCAGCGCTGCCATGATAAACACCATGACCGTGGTCAGCAGCACCTCTCGCCGGGTCGGCCAGACGACCTTGGAAACTTCGGCTCGGACCTGCTGAATGAACTGGATCGGGTTTAAGGTGGCCATGAGGCTTCTATCTCTCTGCTAGCGGATGGGCCGGACATAGCCGGGCATTGAGGCAATTTCAAGGGTTGTTGACGCCCCTGTCACGGCTTGGGTTTGTCATCCCATTCGTCGCTGAGAATGCGGCGTGCATCGCCCTCGGGGTCCTCATACTGGTTCGAGCGCACGGTGTAGATAAACGCCACAAGCCCAACCCCACCCAAAAGCAGGGAAATCGGGATCAGATAGGCAAGCACTTCCATGGGATTCACCTCAATCTCAGGGCGTTCAGAGACACCGTAATCGACGAGGTAGACATCGCCAAGGCCGCGATCAGTGGTGTCGCCAAACCGGCGACAGCCAGCGGCACGGCGATTACATTATAGACGGTGGCGATACGGAAATTCTCGCGAATCCGGCGTGTCGCCATGACCGCCGTATTGCAGGCCTCGGCAATTGGCGACAGATCATTACCCAGCAATACGATATCCGACGCCACCCGCGCCGCGTCCAGCGCCGAAGCTGGAGAGATAGACACATGCGCCGCTGCCAGTGCAGCCGTATCATTCAACCCGTCGCCAACCATCAGGACATGCCGACCCTGATCGCTTAGTTCCTGCACCTTGGCGGCTTTGTCCTGGGGCAGGGCTTGGGCAATCCAGTCTTCGATGCCGAGCTTGCCTGCCAAAGCCCGCACCGCGCCTTGCGTATCGCCGGAAATCAGGATGACGTCCTTGCCCGCCGCGCGGAACGCAGCGACGGCCTCTGTCGCACCGGCGCGAAGGCTGTCCGTGAAGGCAAAGCGCAGCGGCGGGCGCGATCCAATCGCGAGCCAGGCCGTGGTCTGCTCATCATCCTCGCCATCAACCCAAGCTGCACGGCCCAAACGGACGCGCTGATCTTGAAAGAGCCCTTCAGTGCCATAGCCCGGCACTTCGAGAACGTCGCGCAGGGTGGCGGGCTTGATCCCGGCCTCGCGTGCGGCTTTTGCAAGGGCCTGCGACAAGGGGTGCGAAGACGCCTCGGCCAAGGCCAAGGCCACTTGCAGATCGCCGCGCGAATGATCACCAAGATCGGTCAACTCGGGTGCGCCAGAGGTGAGCGTGCCGGTCTTGTCGAACACCACCGTATCGACCTCGGCAAGACGCTCTAGCGCAGTAGCGTGTTTGATCAGCATCCCGTTGCGGAACAACCGACCCGAGGCGGCGGTGGTCACCGCCGGCACCGCCAGCCCCAGTGCGCAAGGGCAAGTAATGATCAGCACAGCGGCGGCGATGTTTAGCGCGGTGCGAATATCGCCGGAATAGATATACCACCCCACAAAGCTGAGCGCCGACAGTATATGCACCCCCGGCGCATAAAGCTTGGCCGCCTTGTCCGCCAGCGAGGTATAGCGTGACCGGCCCGATTCAGCGATGGCCACCAGATCCGCCATGCGGTGCAGCGACGTGTCCTCGCCAACCGCGGTGGCACGGATGGTTAACGGGCCGGTCAAATTGACCTCACCAGCACTGACATTCAGCCCCACCTCGGCAAAGACAGGAAGGGTTTCCCCGGTCAGCAGAGATCGGTCCAGTTCGGACTGGCCCGAGACAATTTCGCCATCCACCGGCATACGCCCCCCGGGGCGTACTAGAACCAGATCACCCAAATTGAGATTGACGACGGCGACCTCCTCCTCGGTCCCATCCACCAGACGAATCGCCCGAGGGACCTCGAGCGCTGTCAGTTCTTCGGCTGCGGAACGCGCAGCGGCACGGGTGCGATAATCGAGATACCGGCCCGCCAACAAAAAGAAGGTCAATGTCAGGGCGGCATCAAAATAGGCGTGTTCACCGCTAAGTGCCGTTTCCCAAATCGACGTTACCAGCGCCAAAAGGATCGCCAGAACTATCGGCACATCCATGTTCAACCGGCGCACGCGCAGCGCGCTCCAGGCATTGGTAAAGAAGGGTTGGGCCGAAAACGCAATTGCGGGCAGCGCAATCGCTGCCGAAATCCAGTGGAACATGTCGCGCGTCGCGTCGGTGGCACCAGACCAGACCGAAACCGATAACAGCATCACATTCATTGAGGCAAAGCCCGCCACCGCGAGCCGCATCAGCAGATCGCGCCCGGCCTTGTCGGATTGCGTGGCCGACAGCGCACCCGGGTCCAGTTCGTGCGCTTCAAAACCGGCGCGCTCCAGCACCGGAATCAGATCGACTGCACGAGTATCCGGAGCCGCTTTGACCATCGCGCGTTTGAGCGTCAGATTGACCCGCGCATCCTCGACACCGGGATGGGCATTTAACTCACGCTCAACAGTAGAGATACAGGCCGAACAATGGATGCCCGGCAGAGACAAGGCAATCTGCACATCCTCGGGAATTGGCCGAACCGGTTCTGCCGGGGCCGCGATGCAACCGGGACAAGCCGCCGAGGCCGGAGTGGCTTGTACTGTCATCCCTCTAGCCCTTCACATACAGCGGCACACGCTGTGCAAACTCGGCGCCGTCTTTTGCCTTGGCCACAAGGCGAATATTCCAGTTACCTTTGCCCAGCGCGGCCGGAGCAGCGTAGGTGACGCCATCAAAAGTAAAGTCAGGTGAAAAGTCATCTTTCACATGGGTTGCGCGTCCGACGACGGCCTGCAACTCAGCAACTTCAACAGGTGAACCGGTCTGGTCGGTGATGTGCACAACCAACAGCCCCCCGGTCAGCTCAGCCTTGATTTCCCAGCCCAGCGCCTGATGTTCCCGCAAACGTTCGTTGAATTCCTGGCTGGCGACGTATGAGTTCTTTACTTCCAGCCCTGGGAACGTCTTGATCGCGCTATAAGCCAGGATGAGGTTCACCGCTATGATCACACCAAAGGCCACGACAAATACCGCAAGTGCGTGTTTCCCAGTGAATTGACGTTCTGCCATCCTCAGTTTCCTCGTCCGTTGAACGTGGTGTCTTTATAGGCCCGTTCGCCACTTTCCAGATCCTCGACCCAGATACGAACCGATGTGCTGTCAGCCGCCGCAGGACCAGTGTCTTTCAAGGCCGTGATGTAGACGCGTGTCAATTGTGCCGTATCTGCTGTGACATTTACAGTGTCACCTTCGACGCCTTCGATTTCGATCTGCATCGACGGATCACCCGCAATCGTCAGTTTGAAGGGTTGATCTTCACCATGCTTGTTGCGCAGTCGAACGTCATAGGTGTTGCGGATCGTGCCGTCCGAAAGGGTCACGAAAGTCGGGTTCCGCACCGGGGCCACGGTCAGGTCGATATCCGACCGGATGAACAGGGCAAAGAGCAGGGCAAATCCGACCAGCGACCACAAAGTGGTATACAGGATCGTGCGCGGACGCAGGACGTGTTTCCACACATTCTTTGGCGGATGACCTTCGCGTTCGCGCGTCTCATCGCTTAGCGCCATATAGTCGATCAGACCACGTGGCTTGCCGATCTTGGCCATCATGTCGTCACAGGCGTCAATGCAAAGCGCACAGGTGATGCATTCCAACTGCTGCCCATCGCGGATGTCGATCCCGACCGGGCAGACATTCACGCAGGCCATACAATCAATGCAATCGCCCAGTTCGCTATCCTCTGTACGTTTTCCCTTGCCACGCGGCTCACCTCGCCATTCGCGATAGCCGACGACCAGAGTATCCTCGTCCATCATCGCAGCCTGAATGCGCGGCCATGGGCAGGCATAGATACAAATCTGTTCACGCGCGAAGCCGCCAAAAAAGAAGGTCGTCGCTGTCAAGATCAACATCGTGGTGTAAGCTACCGGATGCGCATTTCCAGTCACCAGATCACGCGCTAATGTCGGCGCGTCAGCAAAGTAAAAGACCCACGCACCGCCGGTCGCCAGCCCGATGAAGAACCAGACAACCCATTTGGTCAGCCGCAGACGCGCCTTGCGGAAATCCAGTTTTTTCTGACGATGCAACCGCAAACGCGCATTACGATCCCCCTCGATCCAGCGTTCAACGAGAATATACAGGTCAGTCCATACGGTCTGCGGGCACGCATACCCGCACCAAACGCGACCAAGCGCCGAGGTGAACAGGAACAATCCCAGCCCCGCCATGATCAAAAGCCCAGCGACGAAATAGAACTCGTGCGGCCAGATTTCGATCCAGAAGAAGTAAAAGCGCCGGTTCGCCAGATCCAGCAGGACCGCCTGATCCGGGAGGCTAGGCCCCCGATCCCACCTGAACCACGGCGTTACATAGTAGATGCCCAGTGTCACCGCCATGATGATCCACTTGAGGTTTCTGAACGGGCCTGAGACTCGTCTTGGGTAAATCGGTTCTCTGGCGGCGTAAAGGCTGGGGGTCGGGTTGGAATCGCTCACAGGCTGGCTCCGGGACTGGCTCTTCTGAGTGTGTGTTCTTCCAGATCACAAGCATAGGAACTTTGACATGGGTCAAAACGCGCATCGTACAGACACCTTTTATCACGTTTCGCGCGCCTGGCGTCTTAACCACGAGACAAAAGTTTTGACCGCAGGCCTAAGTGCCGTATTTGCCGTCACAATATGGTAACCGCGTGTATCTGGCTCGGCGTAGAGCTCGACGATTCGACCGGCCTGAATATCCTGCTCGACGAAATGTCGCACGGTGACGGTCACCCCTTGCCCGGCGCGCAAACCATCCAGCACCAGATTGCCCGGCAGTTCAGTCCGGCCTGCGCCCCGTGCCGGTCCGACGCCATGTTCTGCAAGCCATGTCGTTGCCTCGGTGGTGCCAATTTCTTCCAGCCAGGGCAATTGGGCAAGTTCGGTCGGTGTCAGAGACGACTTGCCACCCAACAGCTTGGGGGCAGCAACGATGACCACCGGCGACTGCAGCAACATTTCCGACTGGACACTGGCCCAACCGCCGGGTCCATAACGAATGGCGATATCAATACCACCCGGGCGCAGATCGACCACTTCAGCAGATGGATCGAGGATCAGGTTCACTTCGGGGTGGGTTTTGCGAAAGGCCGGAAGGCGCGGCATCAACCACGAGGCCGCAAAGGATGACGTCAGTGACACATGCACCGGCCGATCCTGACCTGATCTCGCCAGATCACCCACGGCGGCCTCCATCGCACCGAATCCCAGAAGCAGAGCTCGCGCCAGATGCTCTCCGTCCGCAGTCAGGGTCAGCGCCTTGCCGCTGCGATCCAGCAAGGCCGCACCCAGATGTGTCTCAAGCACGCGCAGCTGCTGGCTGATGGCCGCATGACTGACGTTCAACGCGGCACCAGCTTCGATGACATTACGTTTCTCGGCAAAGGCCGCAAAAGCCCTGAGCGCGGCCATCGGGGGTAGGGAAAGCCAATCCATATGTAATCCACACTTACACAACGAAACAGTAATTGAGTCGCATTCAGCGCGCCGAAGGTCAATCCTTGTGATCAGAGCCAATCTTGGACAGGAGAAAACCCATGCTGACCGTTTTTGCCAGATCCTTCATGACCGCGACCCGTATTGACGCCCCTCATATACGCGACGCGCCAAAACCCGGTCACCACAAGCGGCGCTGGCTGCCCGAAAATCATTGGTGGATAAAACATCCGCGCGCGGTGGACCTGAACGATCTTTGATACTGATTGAAGCTGTATCTGGACCGCGGCGAGGCACAGCCCTATTGTTTGAAAATCGGCACCGGCTGTTCTGGAAACGCGCGAACAGATTGAACAGCCGGTGCCTCAGCCTTCGGGCGGAAAACCGCCCGGAGGTGTTCTTTTGATCCTTACTGACCGCCACCCAACTGGTGGACATAAGCTGACACAGCGCGGACCTGCGCGTCAGTCAGGCGGGTTTCCCACGCGGGCATGACGCCAAAGCGGCTGTTGGTGACTGTTTCAGTCAACGCCTCTTCGCTACCACCAAAAAGCCAGATCGCATCGGTCAGGTTTGGCGCGCCTTGTGTGACATCACCTTTGCCATCTTCGCCATGGCACGAAGAACAGTTATCCTCAAACACAACCTTACCCGCCTGCGCCGCCGCATCGTCGGTCTGCGCATTGGTCAGAGACATGACATATTGAACCACCTGAGTGATCTCGTCATGTTCGAGGATTTCACCAAAGGCCGGCATCTCGGAATAGCGCGCATCGTCGCTTTCCTCGTTACGGATACCGTGGGCAATGGTGTACTCGATATCCTCCAGAGTACCGCCCCACAGCCATGCGTCATCCAGCAGGTTCGGGAAGCCTGGCGCACCCTGCGCACCCGAGCCATGGCACTGCGCGCACCAGGTTCGGAATACAGCGCCCCCTGCGTTGACGGCGTATTGCTGCAGCTCGGCATCCTTGGCGACGTCATCCAGCGAAGTTTCCACCAACTTGGCGTTCAAGGGCGCGTTCGCCTCTTCAAAGGCAATCATGTCTTGCTGAACCAGCTCACGCGAGGACCAGCCCAACACACCTGCCGTCGCCGAGTGAACCAGCGGCCATGCCGGGTACAGGATCGTATAGATCACCGCCCAGATGATGGTGGCGTAGAAGGTCCACAGCCACCAGCGCGGCATTGGATTGTCGAATTCCTCGATACCGTCCCAGCTATGACCCGTTGTATTCGGATCACCCGGCTGTTTATCAGGTGTCTTGCTCATTTCCTCGCCTCCTTGGATTCGGCGGGTTTGTCTTGATGCCGGAAGGGGATACTGGCGGTGTCTTTGTATTCCTTGCTGGCACCTGGGCGGAAAACCCAGATCACGATGCCAACGAAGAAGGCGAACAACAGCAGCAACATCCAGCTATCCGCGAACTGCCTGAGGAGTGTGTACTCTTCCATCACAACCCTCCTTAGCGGCTTGCGTCTGGGGTGAAGGTCGAGAAATCGACCAACGTGCCCAGCATCTGCAGATAAGCGACCAACGCATCAGCCTCGGTCAGTTCTGGCTGACCATCAAAGTTGCGCACGTTCACCTTTTCACCATAGCGCTCCAGCAGCCCATCATAGTCGCTGTCCGGGTCGGCCTGAGCGCGGAAGTCGGCTTGCGCGTTCTCCAGCATCTCGTCGGTATAGGGTGTACCGACCAGCGCATTCGCAGCCATAACATCACCGATGTATTTGCCATCAATCTTACGGTGCTCAAGGAAGCCGTATTTTGGCATCACCGATTCCGGCACAACCGACTGCGGATTGCGCAGGTGATCCACCTGCCACTGATCCGAATAGCGACCTCCCACGCGGGCCAGGTCGGGCCCGGTACGCTTGGAACCCCATTGGTGGGGGTGGTCATACATCGATTCTGCCGCCAGCGAGTAGTGGCCATAGCGTTCGACCTCATCCCGCATCGGGCGGATCATCTGGCTGTGACAGGTATAGCAACCTTCACGAATGTAGATGTCACGCCCTGCCATCTCCAAGGGGGTGTAGGGACGCATACCCTCCACCTTCTCGATGGTGTTCTCTAGGTAGAACAGCGGGGTGATCTGCACCAGGCCACCGATGGTCACGACCAGAAAGCTGAAGATCAGCAGGAGGGTCGCGTTGGTCTCGAGGATCTTATGTTTGTCGAGAATTGCCATTGCTCCGGCCCTCCCTCTATTCAGCCGGGACTGCGACGGTCAGGCTGGCCTCTTTGGCCGGCGCTTTCCGTACAGTCATCCACAGGTTGTAGCACATGATCACGGCGCCAGCTAGGAACATGACCCCACCCAGACCGCGCACCACATACATCGGGAACTTGGCGGCAACGGTGTCAGCGAACGAGTTCACCAGGAAGCCGTTGGCGTCCACCTCACGCCACATCAGGCCTTCCATGATACCGGTGACCCACATCGACGCGGCGTACAGAACGATACCGATGGTGGCGAGCCAGAAGTGCCAGCTGACCATTTGCAGCGAATAAAGACGCTCACGCTTCCACAGGACAGGAACCAGGAAGTACAGAGCACCAAAGGTGATCATGCCGTTCCAGCCCAGTGCGCCCGAGTGCACGTGACCGATGGTCCAGTCGGTGTAGTGGGAAAGGCTGTTCACGGCGCGGATTGACATCATCGGACCCTCGAAGGTCGACATGCCGTAGAAGCCGACAGCGATCACCATCATACGGATCACCGGGTCTGTGCGCAGCTTGTCCCATGCACCCGATAGGGTCATCAAACCGTTGATCATACCACCCCAGGACGGCATCCACAGCACGATCGAGAATACCATGCCCAGCGTCGAGGCCCAGTCAGGTAACGCAGTATAGTGCAGGTGGTGCGGACCGGCCCAGATATACAGGAAGATAATCGCCCAGAAGTGAATGATCGACAGCTTGTAGCTAAAGACCGGACGCTCGGCCTGTTTCGGAATGAAGTAGTACATCATGCCCAAGAAGCCGGCAGTCAGGAAGAAGCCCACGGCGTTGTGGCCATACCACCACTGGATCATGGCGTCTTGCACGCCCGACCAGACGATGACCGATTTCGATCCCCAGATGCTGACCGGAATGGTCATGTTGTTGACCAGATGCAGCATGGCAACGGTGACGATGAAGGCCAGATAGAACCAGTTGGCCACATAAATGTGGGGTTCTTTCCGTTTTACGATCGTACCCAGAAAGACCGCCAGATAAGCCACCCAGACAATGGTCAGCCACAGGTCGACATACCATTCAGGCTCGGCATATTCTTTCGACTGGGTTCCGCCCAGCAGATAGCCAGTGGCGGCCAGAACGATGAACAGCTGATAGCCCCAGAAGACGAACCATGCCAGATTACCGCCCCAAAGGCGCGCCGCACTTGTGCGCTGCACCACGTAGAACGAGGTCGCGATCAGCGCGTTACCTCCAAAGGCAAAGATGACCGCAGATGTATGCAATGGCCGTAAGCGGCCAAAATTGGCATAGCCCTGCGCCCACTCGAAGTTCAGTACCGGAAAGGCCAGCTGGAACGCAATGAAGGTTCCCGCCAAGAACCCTACCACACCCCAAAGCGCGGTCGCAATCACGCCGTAGCGGATCACGTCGTCCATGTACTCCGCCGAGCGATCTACAAGAATATCTGGCTCATCTGTGTTTCTAAGCGTCCAGATGAACAACCCGGCGGCGATAATCATCACCAGTATTGCGTGCACCTGATACGCCAAATCCCGTGCATAATTGGACCCGATGGCTGCGAACAGCACCACCAGCCCAAGCACGATCAGCTTGATGTAATTTGACATATTGCGTCCCTTTGCCATGCCCCGCGCGATTCTTCATGCCGCGCGAAACCAATTTGACTGCTTGTCGTAATGCAGTGAGGTCAATTTTGCTGCTTTGATCTGTGTCAAGACAAGCCCCTGATTTCTGTGACAGGTATTTTTCAGAAATCAAGTGCGCGATCCGCACGAGGCGGAACCAGAAATACGAGGGCTACATGGCATATAAATCCCTTCTTACAGTCATGACGGAAACCGAGCTTTCTCAAACGGCCTTGGCGCAGATCGTGGCGCTGGCGGAAGCACAGGATGCCCATGCTGAAGCACTGTGTCTTGGCGTTGATCGCAGTCAGACCGGATACTATTATGCCGGCGCCAACGCATTGATCCTGCAGGAAACCCTGAGCCGTGCCAATGCCGAATCCGATGAGATCCTTGCCTATGCCCAGACCTATTTTGGCAAGTCGGGTGTGCGGTGGTCGGCGGAAAACGGCGTGGCCCAGATCGCTGATATCGGGCGGCACGTGGCGCGTCGGGCGCGCTTCTCGGATCTCGTGATTTTGCCGCGACCCTATGGCAAAGACCGAGACGCCGAAGCCGAACCGATCGTCGAGGCCGCCATGTTCGAGGGCCACGCCCCTGTTCTTTTGATGCCTGACAACGCCAAACCGGTATCTTCTCCTAAAACCGTGATAGTGGGCTGGAATGAAAGCGTCGAGGCGATGCGAGCCATTCGCTGTGCGTTGCCATTTCTGAAGCGCGCCGAACTTGTGCGGATCGTCGTGATTGACCCGCCACGTCATGGGCCGGATCGCTCGGACCCAGGCGGGCTGCTGTCTCAGTTGCTGGCGCGGCATGGGGTGAAATGCGAAATCGACGTGCTCAGCAAGACGATGACGCGTGTTTCGGATATCCTCAACCGCCATGCAGCTGACACCGAAGCCGACATGATTGTCATGGGCGCCTATGGTCATTCGCGTTTCCGCGAAGCCATTTTGGGCGGTGCGACCCGGAATATGCTGGAACAATCCGAAGTACCGGTGTTTCTGGCTCACTGACAAACCTATAAATCCGAAAACCGCCCCCAGAAAGGGGCGGTTTTCCCTCAAGCCTTGCGGATCAGTCCGATCAGGAACAACAGGATTACCGCACCTATTGTCGCGAAGAAGATCGAAGAGAACAACCCGCCGCCAACAGCAAAGCCCAAGGCAGGAAAGATCGTGCCTGCCAAGAATGCACCGACGACCCCGACGATAATGTTGCCTATCAGGCCAAACCCGCGCCCTTCCATGATCTTTCCGGACAGCCACCCAGCAATCGCGCCGATGAAAACCATGGCCAAAACACTGCTGAAACCCATTGTAAACTCCTGATAAATTGGGACCGACGCCGGAACACTCAGTCGTCAGACCAGAAACCCGCCATCCGTATCATCACCTGCCTCTTCCATGAGGCGCCCCATATCGGGAATCGTCACATGGCGCTTGCTTTCAAGCGTAATGACCTGATCTTTCTTCAATGCGGAAATCTGCCGGCTGACGGTTTCCAGCGTCAATCCAAGATAGTCGGCCATCGCTTCGCGCGTCAGAGGCAAGTCAAACACGATCGGACCAGCCATACCGGAGTGATGTAGCGACGCATCTCTTCGCGCGATGATCGAGAGTAGACTGGCAATCTTTTCCCGCGCGGTTTTGCGTCCTAGCACCAGCATCCATTCGCGCGCCGCATCCAGCTCGTCCAGTGTCATCTGCAACAGGCGCTGCGCGATATGCGGCGTTTTAACCATCATGTCTTCGAATGGGTGTTTGCGAAAGCAGCACATCACCAGATCAGTGGTCGCAACCACGTCATACGGCGCGGTCTCACGCCCGGGGCGGCCAACAAAATCACTGGGCAGCAACAGGCCCACCATCTGCGTGCGCCCATCTTCCATCGTCTGGGTCAGAGACGCGATGCCCGACACGACCGAGCCGACAAAATTCATCGGATCGCCGGACCAGATGATCGTCTGCCCTGCCTCAAAGCTGCGATAGTACTTGATGTTCTCGAGCTCTTTCAGCTCGTCTCGTTCGCAATGCGCGCACACCGCACGATGCCGAATCGGACATTCGCCGCAATTGGTGTGGTCGAATTGGGCCTTGAGTGTCATTCGCGTTTCCATTTGATTTCGGTCAAAGTACCCTGGGCCCTCCCGCTATAGTCATATCTTTATGACACTGAAACCTCAACTGGCACGGCTTGGACTATTTGACGCGAAAGTACCGCGTTACACCAGCTATCCCACCGCACCCCACTTCAACAATGACGTAGGGGCTGACCTGTTTGGCGACTGGATTTCCGGGATTGCCCCCGGCAGTTCGATCTCGCTTTACATCCATGTACCGTTCTGTCGCCGGCTGTGCTGGTTCTGCGCCTGCCGGACACAAGGCACCCAGACAGATAACCCGGTCATTGCCTATGTGGACGTTCTGAAGGCCGAACTGGACCTGCTGGCCGCGCGTCTACCCGAAGGTGTTACATTGTCCCGGTTACACTGGGGTGGCGGCACGCCGACCTTGTTGAACGCAGACCTGATGCGCGAGCTGGCCGGGCGAATCCTCGAGATTGTCCCACTGGGCCCAGACGCCGAATTCTCGGTCGAAATTGACCCGAATGAGATTGACGAAGCCCGGCTGGATGCGCTGGCCGAGGCAGGCATGAACCGCGCGTCAATCGGTGTGCAGGATTTCGACGATGAGATTCAAAAGACCATCGGTCGTATCCAAAGCTATGATACCACCCTCGAAGCCGCCGAGATGATTCGCGCACGCGGGATTACGAGCCTGAACGCGGATATCCTCTATGGCCTGCCGCATCAGTCCAAGGCCCGCATGACCGAAAGCGTGCAAAAGCTGCTTTCTCTGAACCCGGATCGGGTTGCACTGTATGGATACGCGCATGTGCCATGGATGGCCAAGCGCCAGCAGTTGATCCCATCTGATGCGCTGCCCACGCCGGAACAACGTCTCGAGCTTTTCGAAACCGCCCGGCGTCTGTTCCTGTGGGACAACTACGCAGAAATCGGGATCGATCATTTCGCGACTCAGGACGACGGACTGACCCACGCGTTGCGCGCCGGTCAGCTGAAACGGAATTTTCAGGGCTATACGGACGATCAAGCCCCGATCCTGATCGGACTGGGCGCTAGTTCAATCTCGCGTTTCCCTCAAGGTTACGCGCAAAATGCTCCGGCAACTTCAGCCCACACCAAGGCTATCCGCGATGGGCGTTTTTCTACAACGCGTGGGCATTTGTTCAAAGGTCAGGACATTCTGCGCTCCCGCCTCATCGAAGCTTTGATGTGCGATTTCCAGATCAATTCGAACGAAATTCTGCGCGACTTCGACATTACTGCCACCGAACTGCAGCAGATGTATGCATCGGCGAACGCGACCTTCGACGGGTTACTGCGCGTGGACGAAAACGGTTTATTCATACCGCCCGAAGCGCGAGCACTGACCCGCATGATCGCTCGCAACTTTGACGCATATGACCTGAGCAAAGCCGGGCACAGTTCGGCGATATGATCCCTTCGGACAGGCCGGCCCACCGGACGGTCAGATTCGAACCTGCATGAGGGGCTTGACGCCCGCCTCTGGTTTTCTCCACACTTAAGGGGTGGGGAGCCGTATCTCTCCGCCGCCTGAGGCAGGCCGAGTACCAGATAGACCGTGCCGACGCTTTCGCGTTCGACAGCCCATTTCGTGCAGCCAAGTTGCAACTGAAAGAGGGACAACACCTATGCGCGTTTTCACCGTCCTCGGCCCCAGCCAATCGGGCAAATCCACCTTGGTCGAAACGATCAGCCGCCTCGACGGGCGGCCGACCACATTCGATGTCGCCGGAACCGTGCATCTGCACGGTTTTTCTTATTTGGACGAGCCTTGGTGCGCGGTGGACGTGGACGGAGGCGGCGATGCGCTGGCCTATGTCGGCCCGGCTATGGCGATCTCGGACGCGGCGGTGATCGTGGTCCCCCCCGATCCGGACGCCGCTGTCCTGTGTGCCCCTTATCTGAGACTGGTAGAAGAGGCAGGCATTCCCAGTTTTCTCTTCATCAACCGTATGGACAGCCCGAATGGCCGCATACGCGATATCGTTGCCGCGCTTCAGACCTATTGCACTTACCACATCGCCTTGCGTCAGGTTCCGATCCGCGAGGGGGATGCCATCGTCGGTGCTGTCGACCTGATCTCGGAACGCGCGTGGAAGTATCAGGAGGGTCAACCTTCGGCCCTGATCGAATTGCCGCAATCGGTCGAGGACCGCGAACAGGAAGCCCGAACCGAGCTGTTGGAGACCCTGTCAGATTTTGATGACAATCTTTTGGAGCAGTTGATCGAGGATAAGCAGCCACCCAGCGAAGAGGTCTATGAGCTGGCCGCGCAGGTTCTGCAAAACCACCAGCTGATCCCGGCCTGTCTGGGTGCAGCCAGCCATGGCAACGGTTTGACCCGGTTGATGAAAGCCCTGCGCCATGAAGCGCCGGAATTCAACATCGCAGCCGATCGGGATGAGGCCGAAGGCTCGGCGCGCGCAATTGCAGGCTTTGCCGATGTGAAAAAGCATATCGGCAAGATTACTGTATTGCGCGGTCTGGGCGATGGGGTCAAAGCGCACGAAACATTGGGCGGCGAAACCGTCGGAAATCTGACCACACTGGACGCCAAGACCCAGATCGGCGCGCTGGAGGCCGGGCAGATTGGCCTGGCAGTCAAATCAGATCACCTCAACCCCGGTTTCATCTATGACAGCGCTGCAGCAACGGCGCTGCCAGAATGGGCCTCTTCACATCCTGCCGCGCATCGTCAAGTCGTCTCACCTGCGCATGAACGCGACGATGTGCGCCTATCGAACGCGCTGACCCGGTTGGTTGAAATCGACCCCGGTCTGCATCTGGTACAGGACGATTTGAGCGGTCATTCCATCCTAAGCTCACAAGGCCCGCAGCACATGCGCCGCGTGACGGCCAAACTCGACGAAGATTTCGGGATCGAGATTGAGGCGGAAACCGCTGGAACCGCTTATCGCGAAACCATCCGTTCGAAGGTTGAGTATCGCCACCGCCATCGCAAACAATCCGGCGGTGCGGGTCAATTTGCCGATGTGGTTCTTACGATTGCGCCTCTGCCACGTGGATCAGGGTTTCAGTTCGAAGAAGTTGTCAAGGGTGGCGCGGTGCCTCGAAACTACATTCCTTCGGTGGAACACGGGGCAAAGGACGCTCTGATCGAAGGCCCCGAAGGTTTCCCTGTGGTGGACGTCAAAGTGACGCTCAGCGACGGCAAGCATCATAATGTGGACAGCTCTGACTATGCCTTCCGCATGGCTGGCAAAAACGCAGTGCGCGAAGCGCTATCCGAGGCGAAACCGGTCGTCCTGCAACCGATCCTGAACGCCGAGATTCACCTGCCGTCGACTTTTGTCGGCGATCTGGTCCCGACGATCAGTTCGCTGCAGGGTCAAGTTTTGGGTTTCGAAGGCAACCCGAACGCCTCAGGTTGGGAAATCTTCAACGCTCAGCTTCCGGCCGTAGCTGAGGACGAGTTGCATCGAACCCTCGCCAGCGCCACCCGTGGTACTGGCTGGGTCAAGCTGAAGTTCGATCATTATGAAGAGTTGCGCGGCCCCGTCCCCGCATCAGCCAAAAACAAGGAAATGGCCTGAGGCCGAAGGCGCGGGCTGCCTGTCAGCCCGCTGCCGCGATCAATTCACGTGTGTAATCGGTTTGGGCGTGTTCGAATAAATCTTCAGCAGTACCCATCTCGACCACATCACCGTTGCGCATGACGATGACGTTATGGGACATCGCGCGCACGACTTTCAGGTCGTGGCTGATGAACAGATAGGCCAACCCGTATTTCCGTTGCAGATCACGCAGCAGGTCAACGATCTGCACCTGCACCGTCATATCCAACGCGCTTGTCGGCTCGTCCAGCACCAGCAGCTTTGGCCGCAACACCATGGCGCGCGCGATGGCGATCCGCTGGCGCTGCCCGCCCGAAAACTCGTGCGGGTAGCGATCCATCGCGGCAGGATCCAGCCCAACTTCGGTCATCACTTCGGCCACCAACTCGCGCGGGGCGCGATGCGGGTCGACATTGTGGATGGCTAGCCCTTCGGCGATGATCTGCATACAGGTCAAACGAGGGCTGAGGCTGCCAAACGGGTCCTGAAACACGATCTGCATGTCCTTACGCAGCCGCCGCAACTCGCGCGTGGACCAGCGTCGCACGTCCTGATCCCGAAAGGTAATCCCACCCTCGGACGCGATCAGCCGCATGATGGCCAGCGCCAGCGTCGTCTTGCCCGAGCCACTCTCGCCGACGATCCCAAGCGTTTCGCCCGCGCGGACGCTGAGCGTCGCGTCATTGACAGCCTTCACATACCCAACGGTTCGTTTGAGAAAGCCACGTTGGATCGGGAACCAGACCTTCAGGTGATCGGTGCGCGCAACCTCTTCGGCGTCCGCGGCCACCGCGCCGGGTTGCCCGGAAGGCTCTGCCGCCAGCAGTTTGCGCGTATAGGGGTGCTGCGGGTTGTCAAAAATCTCGGATGTCGCTCCGGTTTCAACGATCTCACCATCCTTCATCACGCAAACCCGATCGGCGATGCGCCGCACAATTCCAAGGTCATGAGTGATGAACAGCATCCCCATGTTCTCAGCTTTTTGCAACTCGGCCAGCAGCTCCAGAATCTGAGCTTGTATCGTGACGTCCAGCGCAGTTGTGGGTTCATCCGCGATCAGGATGTCCGGCTTGTTGGCCAGCGCCATGGCAATCATCACGCGCTGACGCTGCCCGCCCGACAACTGGTGCGGATAGCTATCCAGACGTTCCTCGGGGTCGCGGATGCCGACCTTGGTCAGCAGTTCCACAATCCTGTCTCGGGCAATGTCGCCACTCACACCCTGATGAAGTGCCAGAGACTCCGCCAACTGTTTCTGGATGGTGTGCAGCGGGTTGAGCGAGGTCATCGGCTCTTGAAAGATAAAGCTGATATCGTTGCCACGCACGTCCATCAGCCTGTCTTCGGTCGCATCGATCATCTCTTGCCCGTCATAAGTGACCGAGCCCTCGACAATTGCGCTATCGCCCAACAGCGACACGGTGCTAAGCGCCGTCACAGATTTGCCTGAACCTGATTCTCCGACCAGAGCCACCGTTTCACCCCGATCCACGGTAAAGGACACGCCCTTTACTGCGGCAGAAACCTGCCCGTCCTGCCGAAACGAGACCTTGAGGTTGTTCACATCCAAAAGGCTCATGAGAAGGTCTTTCTGGGATCAAACGCATCCCGCACGCCTTCGAAAATGAAGACCAGCAGCGACAACATGATGGCAAAAGTGAAGAAGGCGGTGAAGGCCAGCCAAGGCGCTTGCAAGTTCTGTTTTGCCTGCAAAGTCAGCTCTCCGAGCGAGGGGGCCGAGGACGGCAGACCAAAGCCAAGGAAGTCCAGCGACGCCAGTCCACCAATAGTGCCAGTCACGATGAACGGCATAAAAGTCAGCGTAGCGACCATCGCGTTGGGCAACATGTGGCGGAACATGATCGTCATATTACCCACGCCCAGCGCCCGCGCGGCACGAACATATTCCAAGTTGCGCGCCCGCAGGAATTCGGCGCGCACGACGCCCACCAACCCGGTCCAACTGAACAGGATCATCAGGATGACCAATAGCCAGAAACTTCGACCCAAAATGGCGAACATGATGATGATCACATAGAGCGAGGGGGTAGACGACCAGATCTCGATGATGCGTTGAAAAATCAGATCCAGCCAGCCGCCGAAAAAGCCCTGAATAGCGCCGGCGAAAATGCCGATCAGACTGGCGGCGCCAGTCACAATCAACGTGAACAGGATCGACAGACGGAATCCGTAAATTACCCGAGCCAGCACATCGCGCTTGGTGTCATCAGTACCGAGCAGATTCTGGCCATTGGGCGGCAGGGGCGCCGCGCCGGGCCGATCCACGCTGGTATTGAATGAATAAGGGATTAGAGGCCAGACAGCCCAGCCTCGTTCAAAGCCTTCGGCCTCGAAAGTGCCTGCCCTGATCTCATCGATGATGCCTTCGGGGTCGTCGAAACACTCTTCCAGCCCGCCACTGTCGATCAGACACTTGACCTCGGGGTCGCGATAGATCGCCTCGGTTTGGAAATCGCCGCCGAACTCCGTTTCGGCATAGAAATTGAACACGGGTGTATAGAATTCACCCCGGTAATTCACCAGGATCGGTTTGTCGTTGGCGATGAATTCGGCGAACAGCGACAGACCAAACAGGATCGAAAATACGATCAGCGACCAGAACGCTCGACCATTGCGTCGGAAATTGCGCCAACGGCGCTGGTTGAGAGGGGAAAGTGCCATTTACCCCTCCCGCTTTTCAAAATCGATGCGTGGGTCAACCAGCACATACATCAGGTCACTAATGATGCCGACGACCAGCCCCATCAAGCCAAAGATGAACAGCGTGCCAAAGATCACCGGATAGTCGCGTGCTACGGCTGCCTCAAAGCCCAATCTGCCCAGACCATCCAGCGAGAAGATCGTCTCGATAATGATCGAGCCTCCGAAAAACACGCCAATGAACACCGCCGGAAAGCCCGCGATCACAATCAGCATCGCGTTGCGGAAGACATGGCCGTAGAGCACCTTTTGCTCACTCAGCCCCTTAGCACGAGCGGTCATGACATATTGCTTTTTGATCTCATCCAGAAACGAGTTCTTGGTCAGCAGGGTCAGCGTCGCAAAGGCCGAGATCGTCAGCGCGATGATCGGCAGGGCAATGTGCCAGAAATAATCCACGATCTTGCCGACAAGGCTGAGGCTGTCCCAATTGTCAGACGTAAGCCCACGCAGCGGGAAAACCTGCCAATAGGACCCACCCGCGAACAGCACCAGCAGCAGAATGGCGAATAGGAAACCGGGGATCGCGTAGGCCACGATGATCGCGCCGCTGGTCCAAGTATCGAAACTCGACCCGTCTTTGATCGCCTTTCGAATTCCCAGCGGGATCGAAACCAGATACGCGATCAGGGTCGACCACAGGCCGAGCGAGATCGACACTGGCATCTTCTCGAGCACCAGATCGATCACGCTGATCGATCGGAAATAGCTTTCACCAAAATCCAGCGTCAGATAGTTGCCCAGCATGCCCAGAAAGCGTTCGAGCGGCGGTTTGTCGAAGCCAAACTCTTTCTCTAGCTCAGCAATGAATTCAGGCGGCAAGCCACGTGCGCCTACATATTTGTCATCAAAACCCCCGCCTGCAGGTTCGGCCCCTGCGCCAGCATCACCGCCACCGGCAAACCCGGCGAAGACATCACCCTGACCTTCGATCTGCGCGATGATTTGTTCGACTGGACCACCGGGTACAAATTGCACCAGCGTGAAGTTGACAATCATGATGCCCAGAAGGGTCGGTATGACCAGCAACAGGCGTCTTAGAATATAGGCGCCCATGTTACCGCAGCGCGCCTTTGGCTTTCAGTTCAGCCTCTTTTTCGGGGTTGACCCACCACAGGTCCAGATACCCAAGCGTGAACGGGGGCAGGTTTTCGGGATATTCATACATGTCGTAATACGCCGTCCAATAGTCTGCGACATACCCATCGGGAACGATAAAAAACTCATAGCGCAACACACGGTCAAGCGCCATCAGCGCAGCGTCCTGTTCGGCCTGATTCTCGGTATCGAACGAGGCCTCGATCACCGCATCCACCAGAGGGCTGGCAAGACCTGCGGGATTGAACAGGCTGAACGCAGCCTCTTCCGAGCCATACATCTGGCTTAGCCCGCCGCCGGTCGACAGGAACGAGCCGTACCGGTTCGAATATACCATGTCGTAGTCACGCTCGCGCCGCCGCAGCGTGAACTGGGAAGGGTCCACTTTCTCAGCCGATGCATCCACGCCAATCGACTGCAGGTTTTGCACATAGGTCTCGATCATCGTGGCGGTCGAGGTTGGCATACTGGATGCGTAGGGGATGTTGACCTTCAATGTCTGCCCTTCAGAATTACGGCGCACGTTGCCATCGCCCACTGGCCATCCGGCGTCATCCAGTAGCTTTGATGCCTTTCGTAGATTGCGGCGGTCGTTCAACCGGGCCGGATTGGATTCGTGCACAACAAGCGCAGGGTTACTAAACACTTCGGCCGGCACGACATCTCCCAATGCCTCCAGAAACGCCAGCTCTGCGCCTTCCGGCGCACCTTTCGCCTCAAGATGGGTACCTTGCACAAAGGAACTGCGCGGCGCGTTCAGGCCGAACATCAACGATTCATTTGCCCATTCAAAGTTGAACGCCAGCGCCAGCGCCTGGCGTACATTCTTGTCGGCAAACTGCGGCTTGCCCAGATTGAAGACAAAACCGGATGGTGTCGGAGGACTGCCATCAACGATCTCATCGCGCACGACAAACCCATCACTGAGTTTCGGAAAATCGTAGTTTGAGGCCCACAGCTTTGGGTCGCTTTCAATCCGCATTGTATATTCACCGGCCTTGAATCCTTCGAACGCGGCGGTCTGATCCGCGAAATATTCGATCCGAATGGTGTCATAGTTGTTGCGTCCCACATTGATCGGCAAATCCTTGCCCCAATAGTCGTCGCGGCGCTTGTAAACGATGCGGCGGTTGATGTCGTAGCTGTCCAATTTATATGGGCCAGAACCAACAGCAACTTCGAGCCGGGGTTCGTCAAGACGGCGGCTTTCGTCCGCTTCGAACCAGGCTTTTGAGAACACCGGAGTTGATCCCACGGTTTCGATTAACCCGCGCCGCGTGACATCCGGGCTGAAGGTAAACTTGACAGTGTGGTCATCCAGTGCTTCGGCCCCGGTGACCATGCGTCCGACGGCTTGCGCATAAGATGGCAACCCCTGTTCGATAAACAGGCGGTGGCTATAGATCACATCTTCGGCAGTGACCGGGGTTCCATCCCAGAACATCGCCTCGGGACGCAGATGGAATATCACATAGTTCCGACCTTCGTCGTACTCCATGCTTTCCGCAACAACCCCATAATATTGCCCCACACTGTCCGAGGTACTTTCGATCAGCGGGTCATATTGAAGCGTGGTCAATGCCCCCGCCCGCCCCTTGCGTGAGTAGGGGTTCAGCGAATCAAACGTACCCGATCCCGCCAACGATAGTTCCCCGCCCTTTGGCGCATCCGGGTTGACGTAGCTCAGGTGAGAATAATCAGCAGGGTAGTCCAGATTTCCGAAATAGGAATACCCGTGACTGCGCGTGACACCTTCGTCAGAGGCGTTGGCCGCATCACCACAGCCCATAACAATCACTGCCGAAATTCCCAATGCCACTGCCCAAGAGTGAATTCCGGTTAAGCGCATCGGCGGCAGAAGGGGTTTCATTAGGCTCGTCCTCTGAATCTCTGTCATCTTCATTCTCGTGCGCGCCAGCTAAAGGTCCAGCACTGTCAGTTGCAAGTTTAGAATGCGTGAACGCTTTGTGAAGTTCTTCCAAGACAAAAAAAGCCGCTGCATGACGCAGCGGCTTTGAATTCATACGGGATGATCAAAAGATCAATTGCCGATGGTCTGCAGATACGCAATCAAATCGGCGCGGTCCTGCGGCTTTTTCAATCCGGCAAAGCTCATCGAAGTGCCCGAGATATAGCTGCCAGGCTTGGTCAGGAACGCATCCAACGCTTCGGGCGTCCAGTTGCCGCCATGGGCCTGCATCGAAGCCGAATAGCCGGTGAAGCCATTTGCCGACGCAACCGGGCGATCCACGACACCATACAGGTACGGACCCGTGCCATTCGCGCCATCTTCCAGTTTGTGGCAAGCGGTGCATTTGCGGAATACTTTTGCGCCCTTTTCCGGGTCGGCTGCTGCCAGCATGTCTTCGAAGACCACTTCTTCGCCGTCAGCGCTTTCGCCCGAGCTTTCGGTTTCGATGATGTAAGCGGCTTCGGCATGATGGCTGTCTGAGCTATAGAGGACATCCGCCCCCCATTTGGCCAGAAGAAGCACAAGAAAGGTTCCAAACAGGCCGGCTGCGGCCTTGGTAACTGTCATCGTGTCGAACATTTTGATCGCGAGTCCACTTTAGCTGTCTTCGGGGTGTCTAAGGCTTCCCCTGAGAAGAGGCAAGGTATAGACACCGCGACTAAACGCCCAATTCAAGAACTTGTTGCACGGAAACGACCAAATGAGCAATCGCATCGCATTTCAGGGAGAACCTGGCGCCTACAGTCACGAGGCCTGCCGCAACGCGCGCCCCGATATGGACGCCTTGCCCTGCCGGACATTCGAAGATGTGATCGAATCGGTACGCTCGGGCGAGGCTGATCTGGCAATGCTGCCGGTTGAGAACACCACTTATGGCCGCGTTGCAGATATCCACCGCCTGTTGCCGCATAGCGGGTTGCATATCATCGAAGAAGCTTTTGTGCGTGTGCATATTAATTTGCTGGGCGTACCCGGTGCCAGCCTGGAAGATATCACCGAGGCGCATTCCCACCTCGTCCTTCTGCCGCAATGCGCAAACTTTCTGAAGCAACATGAAATTCGCGGCCGGGTCAGCCCCGATAACGCCCGCGCCGCGCGCGAGGTTGCTGAGGTCGGTGACAAACACTCGGCTGCGCTGGCCAGTGAATTAGCGGGCGAGATCTATGGCCTCAAGGTCCTGGCCCGCCACGTTGAGGATCAAGGTGACAACACCACTCGCTTTCTGGTGATGTCGCGAGAGGCCGACGAATCGCAGCGCGGTGATCACGGCATGATCACCAGTTTCGTCTTTCAGGTCCGCAACATTCCGGCGGCGCTGTATAAGGCGATGGGCGGGTTTGCCACCAACGGCATCAACATGACCAAGCTTGAAAGCTATATGGTGGACGGCTCATTCACCGCGACCCAGTTCTATGCCGATATCGTTGGTCACCCGGAGGACCGCAACGTGCAACTGGCGATGGAAGAACTCGAACACTTCACCACCAATGTTGAGGTGCTTGGCGTCTATCCGGCCGCGCAACCCCGTGGGTAACGGTCAGGATCAGCTAGCCCCGGCGCGCGAAATCTGATCGGCGCACACCACTGCGCCATGCGTCGAGAATGAGATCGGCATTGATTTCAACGCCAGCCGGCGAGCTGACCTCGAGATCATACATTCTGCCCTGGTGAATTGTCTGCTGATCCTTCACAGCACTTCCGGGCGGGCGATCGCCGCGCGCACGCTCTCTCTGGATCAGCAGATTGGTCGGGCAATGCACCGCGACAAACAAGACATCGTGGTTCACCAGATCACGCTTCAGTGTTTCGAGCCATCCCGGCGTATCAAGAATGTGCTCAACGATCAGGTTGTTGCCCGCGTTTGCATATGCCGCAAGAGAGGCGTGGAGCCCATCAAAGACCCTAGTCCGCTCGACCATCCATTCGAAATCCCCGCTCTGGAAGCGCTGCATCGGCAACACGCCTGAATCCCGCAGATGATCGATTGAGATGTGCCAGAACGGCACCTCGGCTTTCTTTTGAAGAGCGCGGGCCAGAGTGGTTTTGCCACTGCTGGACGGTCCGTGGAGAATGATGATCTGTGACATTCAGAAAGACAGTCCAATCATGCGCAGCCTACCGGGCGATTTCAGTCTTCGGAGACACGAAAGACCTTGCATACCGCACCTTCCATCCGCCGGTATTCTCGAAACCCCATGGCCTCGTAATACCCAAGCCCTTCAGGATTGTTGGCCCCTATCGTCGCGTCAATGGCAGGCAATCCCTTTTGCTGAGCAGCAGCAAGCGTCGATTCAAACAGTGCGCGCGCCACACCGTGTCGCGCAGCAGTCGGCTTAATATGCGTCCCGATGATGCCCCACCCGACTGCAACCTCATACGGGTTGTTTTCGGTTGCAAGCTTCAACGATTGAAAACCCAGAACTTCACCATCAGGCGCCAATGCAATACTGCACCGGATACGCTCGGGATCACTGATGTAGTGTGACAGAGCAAACAAGGCATCGCTGGGTTTGTGCCGCTTTCCAGCGGCTACAAGTGCTTTCAGCACACCGGCAATGCCTTCGGCATCCGCTTCGACGGCCGCTCGTATGATTGGCTTATCCATATTATTTACTGACCTCAGACGCCATGAAGATGCCGTTCTTCCAGCTCTCGCGCGAATTCGCTCAGGCGTGTTTGGAATTGCCGCCGGAACCGGGATTGTCCCAATTTCAGAGATTGAAGCAAAAGGCGCGCAGGCAGCGTTTTCGCACCCAGAGACGTCTCAATTCGCAGACGTGTCCGGCGTTGCGAAAGCGCCAGAAACTCGACTACCGTTTCGCCGTTCATACCCTTGCTGCTGGATTGAAACCGCATCAGTAAAGGTTGGTCGAACTCGATCATCTCGATGGTGATCTGGCGTGGCTTGCCACGTATCCTGAATTCGGTCTCCCAGGTGATGCCCGCCTGCGGTAAAGCCGAGCCTGAAGCGCGCCTTACGTCAATTCCACGTCGCATTGCCATGCGTTCAAAGCGTTCGAAATCCGAGACCATGGTGAAAACCGTGGCGATTGGAACTTCGATATCTTCCTGCGCTGAAAACTGCATGATCGCTTTTCTCTGCCCTTGATTGGGTCCAGTTTCTAGTCAGTCCAATGTGTCTGCAAGCCAATGCTGCAACAAAAAATGCGCAATCGCACCTTTTCGGGCTGGCAATAACTTGGGGTGTTCTCCGGCAAAAGCCTGCATCATCTCGGTTCGGGTGATCCACATCGCATCTTCGATCTCGACCGGATCGATGTGGATATCGCGTGACAACGCCTCGCCTGCGCACCCGAACATCAGTGATGCGGGAAAGGGCCATGGTTGACTGGCGAGGTAGCGCACCTCACCCACGGGCACACCCGCCTCTTCCATCACCTCACGCCGAACCGCCGCTTCAAGCGTCTCGCCGGGTTCGACAAAGCCGGCCAGCAGCGAATACATCCCCTCGGGCCAGCCGGGGGATCGCCCCATCAGAACAGAGTTTCCATGCGTTATCAGCATGATGACTACCGGATCTGTACGCGGGAAGTGCTGCCCACCGCACGCAGGGCAACTGCGTTGCCATCCGCCCTGAGACATCTCACTGCGCGCGCCGCAGCGGGCGCAAAAGCGGTGCGTTTCGTGCCAGCCAATCACCGCCTTGGCTGACGCGGCCAGTTCTGCATCTCGCGGGCTGAGCCGCGTCATGATCCGGCGCAGCTCGGCAAAGACATAACCTTCGGGCAGGTCGGGATGCTGTTGCTCACTACGGTCTACAAAATCCCCGACGCCAGACATATCCAGCCCTTCAGCCGACCAGTCCGAGATATCCATAGCAAAAAGCGGCGCGCCCTCATCCGTCTTGCCAAGAAAAACTGGCGTCTCGACCACGCCACCCGGGCCTTGTTCGAGAACCTTGTTGTTCATGGGAAGCAGGGCAAGCCGATCCAACGCCTCGCCCCGAACCAGCAGCTTACCGCGCCATAGCAGCGCGCAGAGCGCCGAAGGATCACGATAAGCCTGTGCCAACTTGTCAGCATCGCTGCGCAGCAAACCCGCCCGATCCAACCCCGAGCCACCAAATGTCACCTGTTCTGCGCGTTTCATGCCTGCCGATCCTGAGTACTGGGCAAGGGCTGCCACGTCTTTACAGACGGTGCAACGGGTATTCGCCAAACATTTTTTTGTCCTGCCGTGGAATAACCGCAGCGATGCCCCAGAAATTGCACTAAATCCACCCCATGGTGAAACCACTGTTAATTAAACAGCCAAAAGTTGATGTATTGATACCCAAGGAATTTTCGCCCAAAAAGCATGATCGCAGGCTCGGCACACAGGTTCGGATCCTGGCGACATCCGACCTGCATATGCATCTGACGTCATATGACTACTATTCGGATCGCCCTGAACCCACAGTGGGCTTTACCCGCACGGCCAGTCTGATCCATGACGCGCGGAAACAAGCCACGCGCGACGGATCACTTGTTTTGCTGTTCGACAATGGTGACAGCCTGCAGGGTACGCCGCTTGGCAGCTGGGCGGCCGAAACAGTGCCCGACGACCATCCCCTGCCCCAAGCTTTCAATGCGTTGAACTACGATGCGATTGGGTTGGGCAATCACGATTTCGGATTTGGGTTGGACTTGGTAAATCGCATCGCGCATCAGACCACCTGCCCGATGATTTGCAGCAATATGCAAAGCACCGAGGCCAATCAGGGATGGGTGTCCCATGCAATCCTGCAGCGGACGGTCTCAGTAAATGGTCACCAAATCCCGATCCGCATCGGTATTTTTTCGGTTTTGCCGCCCCAAACCACCCGGTGGGAGGCGCATATGTTACAGAACAGGGTCGTGGTAACCGACATCCTGACCGCAGCGCGGAGCACCGCGAGCGAGTTGCGTCGACAAGGTTGCGACCTGATTGTGGCGCTTGCACATACAGGGCTGGGTCCGTCAGAAGCTGAACCGGGGATGGAGAACGCGATCATCCCTCTTGCACAGATGACAGAGATCGACGCAATCGTTGCCGGCCACACCCATCTGACTCTGCCCGACAGGGCGCATGACGGTTTGCAGTTTGTTGACAGTGATCGGGGGCTGGTTCACGGCACACCCGTGGTCATGCAGGGCTGGGCTGGTTCTCACCTGGGGATCATAGATCTGACCCTGGAGCAGACCCCCGAAGACCGGTGGCGTGTGGCCGCAAGCCATGTCGAGGCACGCGCAATCCGGAATGCAGAACCGGCAACGCCCGAATGCCCGGCAATGAAACGCGTTTTCGCCCGTGCTCACACTGCAACACGAGCCCAGATCGCCCGACCAGTTGGTTCGATCACGCGCCCGCTGCATAGCTATTTCTCGTATTGCGCGCCGGACCGGGGGCTGGCTCTGATCGCGGCAGCTCAGGCTGCGGCGCTGCGACCGCATCTTGCCGGTACGATCTGGGCGGATTTGCCTATCCTGTCAGCTGCGGCCCCGGCGAAATTCGGCGGCCGTGCTGGAAACAACTACTATACCAACATACCAGCAGGAGAGATCTCGGTGCGCCATATCGCCGACCTGAGCGTCTTTCCCAACGAGTTGCGTGCCGTGCCGGCCACCGGGTCGCAACTTTTGGACTGGCTTGAAATGTCCGCCGGGCTGTTCAACCAGCTTTCGTCGCACGGACCCGTCGCCCTTGCTAACCCGCTGCGCACCGGGCACAATTTCGACGTCCTGCACGGCGTGACCTGTCGGATTGATCTGTCGCAACCGCCACGTTTCGATCCCGCCGGGCGGTTGAACGACCCGTCGTATTCCCGCATTCGTGACCTGAATTTCAACGGGCGACCGGTCACACCTGACCAGAGGTTTGTGGTCACGCTCAACAACTACCGCATCAGCGGCGGAGGTCACTTTCCGATTTCACAGCAGCCTGAGCTGATCGCGCTGCCGCCATTGCGCATTCTCGACATACTGCATGATTATGTGGCAGGCGCTTTACCTGTCGATCCGCTGGAACATGCTCCGCGACCCTTTTCTTTCTCCCGAACACAGGGGGTCAACGCGATCCTGACCACAGGACCCGGAGCGCAAAAGTATCTTGAGGAACTGGCGGAATACCATCCGCGCCTGCTGCCCCCAAACTCCGATGGGTTCCTGCGCGTCCAACTGACTCTGTGACGGGTTGCCATTTTCATCTGCCACGCCTATATCAGCGGCGAGAGGTTGGCGCGGGCGAGCGCCTCGCCAACCTGGTCAGATCCGGAAGGAAGCAGCCACAACGAGCCCCGCTTGGGTCGATGTCCAACCTCTCACTTTGAACCCATCAACCGCTGGAGGGCGTTTATGATTGTAGCAATGACCCTTCGGGCAGATCGGTTCTGATCCTCTCAGATCACCTGATTGCCTGAACACATCACCAACGGATGCGCGATCGCCATCCGACGGTATTGCTGTTTCAAATCTCAGGCAGACAAATGTTTCTTTCCTTATCGGACCTAGGATGGTCCCCTCACTTTGCCGCTCAACACGCGGCTGATCCATCATGTTTACCGTTTCGCATCGCAGCAGTTCATCGGGATCGGCTGATCGGGTTTGGTCCTGATGGCGAAGTCCCACTGCTGAGCCCCGATCAATCGACCGGCACCTTTGCCGTCGGAGATTGGGTCCTGACCGATGACACCAAACACATATGCCGCGTGCTGGATCGACGCAGCCTGCTGCAGCGTCGGGCTGCGGGCACAGGCGCCACGGCGCAACTGATCGCGGCAAATGTCGACGTGCTGTACATCGTCAGCTCCTGTAATGCAGATTTCAATCCGCCCCGGCTTGAGCGCTATCTTGCGCTGGCCCATCAGGCGGGCTGTTACCCCGTCATCATTCTAACCAAGGCGGACGCCTGCGACGACACGGGCTCCTATGTCGACACGGCACAGTCGCTTGCCCCGTTCCTAACGGTTCTGGCCGTGAACGCGATGGATCACACAGATGTCGAACAGGTTCTTTCGTGGTGCCCCAAGGGTCAGACCAGCGCACTGGTCGGATCGTCTGGCGTGGGCAAAACGACACTGGCCAACGGGATGACCGGACGGGATCAGGCCACCGCAGGCATTCGGGAAGATGACGCGCGCGGCAGGCACACGACAACAGCGCGCGCTTTGCATCACATGCGAAACGGCGGCTGGCTGATCGACACTCCGGGAATGCGGGCTTTGCGCCTGCTGGACGCGCAAGAAGGGGTGGACGAGGTGTTTTCGGACATCTCAGAACTCAGCCAGAATTGCCGCTTTTCGGATTGTCAGCACGACACTGAGCCTGGATGCGCGGTACAGGCGGCAATCGGTATTGGCGCACTTGATCCAGCCCGGCTGGAGCGCTGGCGCAAGCTGCGACGCGAGGACCAGCGCAACTCGGCATCGGTGGCGCAGGCACGCGCACGCGACAAGGCATTCGGGAAAATGGTGCGCAACGTGATGCATGAAAAAAAGACCCGCAAGGGACTGTAACCCGGCGTGGCACCGTCGGTCGGTGCCACGTCATTTCAGGCGATCAACCGGGGCCAGACAGCGGCATTCCTACGTGCAAAGGCGCCAATATGGCCGATGTCGGACAACCCGAACTCACTCGGTGCAAGCAGATGCCGCCGAGCGCCGGAACCATAGAGATCAGCAAGCCGCCAGACCGCATTTGCAGGCACCATCTGGTCATCCTCGAAAGCAAACAGATCAACCTGTTTGCCAGTGCCAGCCCATCGGTTCTCGGGCAGACTGATCCCGATATCGGGCACATAGCTTTCAGGAGCAGTGCACCAATTGCGCCATTGCCAATAGACCTGAGCGGGCAGGTCGGACCCAAAACCCACCACCTTTCCGGGCAGATACCCAAGCGCTTGTACCGCCAAAGGCGCATGACCATACCAGAACAGCGCGGCCAAAGCGCGATATGGCCAGGGATGATCCCTTAACGTCACCAACCCGGAACAGACACAGATCATCCGGTCGATCTGTTCAATATCGGGCTGCACCGGACCAAACATACCGCCCAGCGAATGGCCAATACTCCAGAGCTTTGCCTTCGGAAACCGCCGTCTTATCTCGGCCCGGGCGGCAGGAATATCGATTAACGCCCATTCGGCCATGGTGGCATTGGACCGTTTCTGTGAACCCGTCAGTGAGCAGCCGAAATCCCTGTAATCATAGGTCAAACAGGCCAAACCATGTTCTTCTGCAAGCCACCGCGCAAAATGCTGGTAGTAGTCCTTTGGTACCCCGGTCGCGCTGTTCATCACCACAACCGTTTCCGGATCTGCCACTGGAAGATAGAGCCGCGCCGACAGCTGCGCGGGTCCGGAAGGAAACCGGAAATCTTCGGTCACTACCGCGCGATGCGTGTCCAACATTTGGTTCTCCGAAACTATCTGAACCAATCAGTTCACTCGCGTTGCGCCAAGTCAAGGTTGACGTGGCTGGACCAAACGTAACCCGCCCCGCTCAATCTGCTTGACTCAGGCGCTGTGCAACCGCTAGCGAAAGCAAGATGGTTTCCGCGCCCAACCGGGCCGGGATGAAAAGGGAACACGGTGCGGTTCTGTCCGGTTGAAACCGGAAAGACCCTAGTCCGAGACTGCCCCCGCAACTGTAAGCGGTGAGCGATGTCGAGATACCACTGGCCTTGAAGGCTGGGAAGGTCGGCAAAGCGATGACCCGCAAGTCAGGAGACCTGCCATCGGATGCAAAACTGAAACTCGGGCGGGGTGTCCGGGAAGGCTCTGACCGTGCAAATGCGCTGTTCCGACCTGCCTGTGCCACACCCCCGGCCCATCGCGCGGAGGGCGCAATATGATCTGGAAGTCAAATACGCACGAGTTCACTGCAACCGTATGCCAGCGCACCGGCGCGCCCTGCCCAGCACTGGCGCAGATGGCACGGGCACTGACGCAGGCCATATCGACCGCAGGGCGGGTAACAACGTCCGGGTTTCAGGTCGAAGGCAGCAGCGAGCTGTCCCATTGCCCCGAAGGCTGCGTCGCCCGCTTTCGGGCCCAATCCAATCAGATACGTGTATTCTGCGGCACCGACCCAGAAATCGCGGCCGATCTGCTGGATGACTACGCCAACATGATGTTCGGCACCGAACCCGTCAGTCTGCCCTCGAGCGTGCTGGCAACACCGCCCTGCGCGATGCTTGAGGCATCTGTGCTTACGCAACACAGCGACGTAAGGCTTTCGCCGCAGGCCTGCATATAGGGTATTAGGTAACCTGAATACGTGCCGGTTCAACCGCCCATGACATCTGGGCATCGGTTTCAACCGCGCAGGGGCGAAGGGCGCGCAACCGCTTCAAGGCATCCTCTGGCCTTTCGCCGCATTCCACCATCAGGCGCAGCACCACCATACCCGAGCGGCCACAGCCGCCACGGCAATGCGCCAACACACGACCACCCCCGGAAAGCGCCTGACGCGCGGTTGCACTTACATCAGTCCAAACATCCAATGCCTCTGTTTGAGGCACACCAAAATCCTCGATTGGCAGATGCACCCATCGGCTGGCACGGCCCTGTATGTCAGCACCAAAATTCCGCGCACCATCCTGAATCATCTCAACCTCTGTCGTCATCGAGATCACGATACCGGGTTTCCATTCCGCGATCAGATCCAGGTCTTCTGCATAAGCACCGCCTCGTCCCGGCATCGAGGACAGGGCCAGAGTGCCCCCGCCAACCTGTAACGCGTAAATCACCAGTTGCGACATAATCCCCCCGCCAATCATCAACCAACAAGAAACCGGTCCTAAAAATAGAATATGGGGATTTTAACCGCATATCCGCACTTTCCAAAATGAAAATCGTCCCGGCTTGCGGTGGACGCGGGCAACGGGGGCCTCTACGCTGCGGCATAATCCGAATCCGATAGAGCAGACATGACCGATACGCCCAGCCCCGCCTACCAGGTTCTTGCCCGCAAATACCGCCCCGAAACCTTTGCCGATCTGGTCGGTCAGGACGCGATGGTGCGCACGCTGAAAAACGCGTTCGAGGCGGATCGGATCGCGCAGGCCTTTATCATGACCGGTATCCGTGGAACCGGAAAGACGACAACCGCCCGGATCATTGCCAAAGGAATGAACTGCATTGGTCCCGATGGCAACGGCAGCCCAACAACTGAACCCTGCGGACAATGCGAACACTGCACGGCTATCATGGAAGGCCGTCATGTCGACGTGATGGAAATGGACGCCGCCAGCCGTACTGGCGTGAACGATATCCGTGAAATCATAGACTCGGTGCGCTACCGTGCGGCCTCGGCTCGCTATAAAATCTACATCATCGACGAGGTTCACATGCTCTCGACCAGCGCCTTCAACGCGCTGCTCAAGACACTTGAGGAACCGCCCGAACATGTAAAATTCATCTTCGCGACCACCGAGATTCGTAA
The DNA here is from genome assembly GCF_900106805.1 of Ruegeria halocynthiae. Lineage (GTDB taxonomy): Bacteria > Pseudomonadota > Alphaproteobacteria > Rhodobacterales > Rhodobacteraceae > Ruegeria > Ruegeria halocynthiae. The sequence continues at coordinate 138,681 of NZ_FNNP01000006.1, read as the reverse complement.
GGTCCCGGTGACCGTCCTGTCGCGCTGCCAGCGGTTTGATCTGCGCAGAATCGAACCCGAGGATATGATCGGCCTATTGCGCAAAATCGCAGGGTCCGAGAATGCGCAAATCGCTGATGACGCACTGGCGCTGATCACCCGCGCCGCCGAAGGCTCTGCGCGCGATGCAACCTCGCTGCTGGATCAGGCCATTTCGCACGGTGCGGGCGAAACCAGCGCTGATCAGGTGCGCGCCATGCTTGGATTAGCCGATCGGGGCCGGGTGTTGGACCTGATGGATTTGATCCTGCGCGGTGATGCCGCCGGTGCCTTGACCGAGCTTAGTGGGCAATATGCAGAGGGCGCTGATCCTCTGGCAGTTCTCCGCGATCTGGCTGAGATCACCCATTGGGTTTCGGTGGTTAAAATCACCCCCGATGCTGCCGAAGATCCCACCGTTTCACCAGACGAGCGCGCCCGAGGCCAACAGATGGCCGATGCGCTGCCCATGCGTGTTCTGACACGTATGTGGCAAATGCTGCTGAAAGCGCTGGAAGAGGTCTCTGCCGCGCCCAACGCCATGATGGCTGCTGAAATGGCCGTGATCCGCCTGACCCATGTGGCCGATTTGCCCAGCCCTGAGGAATTGATCAAGCGCCTGCAGGATCTACCTCTGCCTCCCAATGGCGGGCCGGGCCCGGGGACCGGAGTGACGGGTCAGGCAAGCCCCGCTCCACAGGCTGCGGGCCGACCCACATATGCCTCTTCGACCATCGGTGGAAACGCGGGCGGGCCGAGTGCCGCACTGGCTCAGGACGTGCAGGCAGCGCTCGCGCGATATCCGACATTTGAACATGTGGTTGAACTGATCAGAACCAACCGCGATGTAAAACTGTTAGTCGAGGTGGAAAACGGCGTACGCCTCGTATCCTATCAGCCGGGCCGAATTGAGTTTACCCCGACCGACAATGCACCGACCGATCTGTCACAGCGACTGGGTGCGTCGCTGCAGAGATGGACGGGTAATCGGTGGGCTGTATCGATTGTCTCCGAAGGGGATACCCCGACAATTGCGGAAATTCGGGATGCTGCTGATCTGGCACTAAAGGCCGAGGCAGAAAAGCATCCACTGGTGCAAGCGGTTCTAAGCCATTTCCCGAAGGCTCGGATCAAGAGTATCGAAACAGCTGAACAGCGCGCTGCGCAGGTCGAAACCGAAGCCCTCCCCGAAGTCGATGACGAATGGGATCCGTTCGAGGAGGAGTGATCCTGCGGGCCTAGTCGCAAATCAACTAATTTCTTCCGCGCCCGCCACAGGCACTCGGCAGACGCCGAGGTTCCCAAGCAGCCTTGACGATGGGCGGAAGACCTCTGACCTCTTGTGCAGCGCGGCTGCCCTCCGTATTTAGACCTCAACACAAGTGACAGGAGATTACCGATGCTCAAAGGACTAGGCGGTCTGGGCGATATGGCCAAGATGATGAAATCCGCGCAGGATTTGCAGGCCAAGATGACCGAGATGCAGGAAGAGCTGAACAACCTGATGGTTGTGGGTGAATCCGGTGCCGGACTGGTAAAGGCCACCGCGACCGCCAAAGGTGAGTTGAAAGGTCTTGATATCGACCCTTCGATCTTCAATGGTGACGACAAGGAAGTGGTCGAAGATCTCATCCTCGCCGCGATCAAGGACGCGCAGACCAAGGCGCAGGAACGTTCGCAGTCGGAAATGGCTAAACTGACCGAAAGCATGGGCCTGCCCGCAGACATCAAGCTGCCGTTCTGATACACCCTCCTGACGGATCAACGGCCGGGCGTGATTGCCCGGCTCATTTGCAGGAGCCGCGTGGTGAGTTCGAACAGCGATATCGATAATCTGATCGACCTGATGGCCAAGCTGCCGGGCCTCGGCCCTCGCTCGGCGCGCCGTGCGGTGTTGCACCTGATCCGTAAACGTGCCCTGCTGCTGACACCGCTTTCAGACACCATGCAGCAGGTCGCTATCACCGCCCGTGAATGCCTGAACTGCGGCAACGTGGGCACCACCGATATCTGCGACATCTGCAATGATGAGGTCCGTGCGATCGGAGAACTCTGCGTGGTCGAGGACGTCGCCGACCTCTGGGCGATGGAACGCGCCGGGGTCTTCAAAGGCCGCTATCACGTTCTGGGCGGAACTTTGTCGGCGTTGGATGGTGTTGGTCCGGATGAGTTGCGCATTCCCCGCCTCAAGGATCGTGTGGTGGCCGAGGAGATCACAGAAGTCATTCTGGCGCTGAACGCCACCGTCGATGGCCAGACCACCGCGCATTACATCGCCGATCAGTTGGAGGGGCAGGTCCGCCTGACCTCGCTGGCGCAGGGCGTACCGATTGGCGGAGAACTGGATTATCTCGACGACGGGACGATTACGGCGGCGCTGAGAGCGCGGAAGGAATTGTAAAAAGTTTTCATGATCACAATGAGGTCGTATCCTCGTGGCGACTGGGGATTTTCCTGGTCGGAGAATACACTTCATTTAACACCAGATTAAATCTCGTCGTTTGAACAAAAAACTGGTCAATCCGAATTCAAATCCACTGTGCCTTCGCACGATTGAATCGAAAGCGAAGATACCTTTGGCAACGATTCCGCGAATGACTGCAAGGCCTGTAGAAATTCAGGTTCATATTCGCTGTCGATCAAATAGAAATCGACCTCTCCAAGCGCTGCAGTGACCTGCGGGGTATGAAGCGTCGCCATCTGGCACCATGTGTTGGGGATATCACCAGCGAACCAATCGCCATAGATCATTGCGTAGACCGAACCTTCTTCCGTTGTCAGGGCTATCAAGGCGTCGGCGCTGCGCTCACCACCGGCATTCATCTTCCTCGCTACTTCCGAACCAAGCCCCCACAAATCCAAAACGTGAACGTCATTTTCATATGACACATAGCCCAGATCGTTAACAGCCACTGGCCTCGGAAAATAGTCCGTCGCAAATCTATGCATCTGATACTGCTGAGCGAAGATATTCTCGGATGCATGAGGCGTACGAAGTGTTGTAAATGCGTACGGTCCTGCGATGACCGCTAGGAAAACCGCTATACTCGCAAACTTGAAAAATGAGCGTTTCCGGACTGACAGTAACGCTTCGCCCCATACAAGAAGCAGTGCCACTATAGATATGGCAAGCACGTATACTTCATAACGCGAAAACCAGCCATATTGACCCATAACGATGTGGCCCGCGATTGCGGTCGAAGCGACGCCAACGGTCAACCAATGCCCACCGTTTGCAGGGCGCTGATAAGACAGCGACATGATCAAAAGTCCCAGAGCAAGGCCAATCTGAACACCGCGCGGATTTCTCAGGCTGTCCAGAGTCGAGTACACAAGTCGTGAGATGGCTTCAAAGCTACCGCGATCATATGCAGCTTCACTTATTGAGGATTTTACGAGAACAGAACTGGGGAGTGCCGGAAGTCCGAAACTCTGCATAATAAGAACATAAGCAGAAAAGGCAGCAATCAGGGCGAAGGTCAGAACAGTGAATGCACCAAAGCGACGAGCGATGAGGAGTGCCACAAGTGCAGGCAACGCAATTGCCAACCCCTCGAACCTGAGCAATGGCGCCCACAAAATACACGACAAAAGCAATGCTGAGGGTGATTGCCCCCGGTCCAGTTGATACATGGCCAGCACGACACACACGCTGGCCAACACATGTAGCGTATGCTCCATACCCACCATGGGCAATGCGATTAAGTTCAGGGCCAGCAGCAATAGCGGCAACAAAAAAATCGCAAAGGCAACCTGAAGTCTTGACTTAGGGACAACAGTGGTTGACCAAAACACGCCAGCAACAATCCATGCCGTAACGCAGGCCCCAATAATATTGAGCAGTAGTGGCGCCATGTCCCCGAACCCAATCGCCATAAGAGCCGACAGCAGAACCGGATAAAGGATGGATGAGGACGGCGAAGCTGGCTCATTGGGATTGACGCCAAAGTTCCCCCGAAGGATTTCTTCTGCCACCGCGAGGTGTATGTACGGATCATCGAGTGTGTAGACCAGCAATCCGCCGGTCAGAGAGAACACCGATTGGAGTAGGTACCCCAAGCCCGCCAACAGGATCAAAATCGCGCCGCACTGGTATATTCTACGACCCTGCACGTTTAAGCCTGACTCAAAATTCTGGCGTTGGAAAGCTTACTAGCTGGCCAATTAAACTCGCAAATCAGAAGAAAACTCTCGAAACTAAAATCCAACATTCATTACCCTAACCGGTACAGATCACTTACATCACACTATGATCCGCTTGCTTACTTACATTCAAATTGCCTGCGTTACTCATCAGGCTATGCCCAAGATTAAATTGAAAGTTGGGCCAACTTTAGGTGTAAATTTGTATTAAAGTATTTTTTAGATTAATAGCTTGTCAAGGCTTTGCCAAACTTGCGGCATGCTCGAATACTTCTCATTATCAGCCATGCAAATCGTAAGATTGATACATTGCTGAACACTTGTAAAAGAACTTACACATGACCCGCCTTCTCGCCCTAACCTTCGCCGCCTTCACCGCCACCGCTGCCTTTTCGCAGGAACTCATCGACAAAGGTTTTGTCGAGGGTTGGAACATCATGATGGACCCTGCTCTCGGCAACGGATGCCTGATCCAGACGGTGTATCAGGACCTCACGGTTGTGCGACTGGGCTATGATGCATTGGATAATCGCGGATATTTCACCGTCTACAACAAGGCCTGGGGAGACATTAAGCCAGGGCAAAGCTATCAGATCCGGTTTGAACTGGATGGTAAGAGTTTTGATGCCACCGCCATCGGGTTCAAACAGGATCGGGTGCCGGGTGCGACCGTGTTCTTTACCGACCGAAATTTTGTCACTTCAATTGCTCAGAACAAGACAATGACGGTATTCAACCCGGAAGGTCAAACCGTCATGGCGATTGATCTGAAGGGCACCGCCAAAGCGCTGGAATATGCGCGCGAATGCCAGAACAAAACGCTCTAACGAATCGGATCGAACAGCGCGTCTTTGGCAACACAGTCACGGATCACATCACGGCCGCAGGGAACGGGATCAAGGTCGCGGGACAGGCACAGGCGGACCTCTTCGATATAGCCCTGTTTGCAGGTGATTGTGATCATATCTGGTTCAAGTGTGGGGTTGGCCTTGAGAAAGGCCTCTTCCACCACTGAGGCAGGCAACTTGACCGATGCGTCCAGCTTGCGAAAGACCTCAGGTCGTGTGACATCTTCATAGGCCTTCCGCGATAGCGCATAATACTCTGGCGCACTGAGGCCCGAACAGGTTCCGTGCTTTTTCCATTGATGCCAGGCCAGGCCGGATGACCCCTGAATATCCTCCATTTCCCGCGTCATACGGCGTGATGGCTGGGCCTCGGACGTACGACAGTAGGAGGGCCAGCCTTTATGATATTGCGGCCACAGCCCATGCAATATCCAACCATGATCATGACGGGTGTGGCATTGGTCCGATTCACGGGCATCCCCCTCGCGGGCGCACCAGTTGGGTGACCAGCTGAGCGACAGGACGTAATAGTCGAATTCTCCCGCCTGCTCGCCATCAGCCAACGCCGTCATCGCGCTGAAAATCCACAATACCACCCAGCGCATTCGCCTCTTCCCTTCTTGCCTTTGCGCGACTATATACACCCCAAGTTCCCCGACAACGGAAACCTGCCCCAAAGCCTCGGGGCCGCCGCATTCCGGCGACGGGACAGATGTATTTATAGGAGACGGGCTGATGGCAAAACCGCTTATGGCCAAAGCAACCGCTGTATGGTTGGTGGACAACACCACGATCAGCTTCAAGCAGATCGCGGATTTCGTAGGTATGCACGAGCTTGAAGTGCAGGGCATCGCAGATGGCGATGTGGCCGCCGGCGTGAAAGGCTTTGACCCGATTGCCAACAACCAGCTGACCCAGGAAGAGATTGACGCGGCGCAGGGCAATCCCCTGCACAAGCTGAAGCTAAAATTCAACCCGGCCGCGTCGGGCGAAGAGAAACGCCGTGGTCCGCGTTATACCCCGCTGTCCAAGCGGCAGGACCGTCCCAATTCGATCCTGTGGCTGGTGAAGTTTCACCCCGAACTCAGCGATGGTCAGATCGCCAAACTGGTCGGCACAACCAAGCCGACCATCCAGTCGATTCGTGAGCGTACCCACTGGAACATTTCCAACATGCAGCCGATCGATCCGGTGGCGCTGGGTCTGTGCAAGCAGTCTGAACTGGATACCATCGTGCAGAAGGCCGCGGCCAAGAAAGCCGCCGAAGGTGGCGTGATGAGCGATGACGAGCGCCGCAAACTGGTGTCGACCGAACAGTCGCTCGAAATGGACTCGGCGCCGAAGATCCCGACCGCGATTGAAGGTCTGGAGACGTTCTCGTTGTCCGATGACGGTAGCGAGAAAGAAGATGACGAACCCATCGTCGATGCTGATAGCTTCTTCAACCTGCCCAAAGATGGCGGCACCGAAGAAGACGAAGACGATCTGCGCCCCTGAGACGCCGATGGCCCCGGCCTCAAATAGCCGGGGCCCCATTTTTCGGGGAACCTGATGCTTAGCATTCTGTCCACATTTTTCGAACCACACCGCGCCGTATCGATCTACGTGTTTCTGAAATCCTGGTGGCTGCTCATCACCGGTGTCGTGACCTTGATTGCAGTCTTCGCCGGGTTGCTGCTGCTGAACGACGATGGCACGCATGAACATCATTCGTTTTTGACCGTGGCGGTCCTGTCAGCGACGCCGATCAATGGCGATCTTAAACACGGCGTCGTCGCGTCGGTGCGCTTGCCGGACGGCTCGGCGGTGTCGATTACGACAACGGAAGGCCCGATCGCACGGACTGTTGGCACCGAAGCCTGTGTTGAAAAGCGGGTCTTCGTCGAAAGCGGAGAACCCCGATATCGCTTTAAGCTGCCGCGAAACTGCGGTGCTGGCTAACGTGAAAAACCGCCCAGTGAAGGCACCAGGCGGTTATCATTTAGATCATCTGGAACACGATGCCCGCAAAGATGGCGCCACTGATGCCCAATCCCAGATAGGTTGCAAAGACCTGCGGCTTGACCAGCGACCATACGGCCGCCATCGCCGGGATCGAACTGACGGCACCCGCCACCATGAACGACATTGCGGCCCCTGCGCTCATGCCCTGTTCCATCAGACCCGCAAGCAGCGGCGGTGCGACGTATGAGTTCAGATAGGCAGGCATTCCAACCAAAGCGGCCACAACGATGGGCACGACGCCTTCACCACCAACGACTCTGGCGATCAGGTCCGCCGGGACATAGCTGACCAGCAGCGCTTCGAGCACGTATGCGAAAGCCAGCCATTTCAGCAGAAACAAGCCGTTGTGCACAAACTCGGTGCGAAAACGGGTGCGGCGTTCCGATTCCTTCCAGAATTGCCAGACGGGCGTTTCGTCTTTCTTTGGTTCGTTTCCACAGCACCCGGCAGGTTTGTATTCACACAACGGCTGCACGAAGGCACCGCCCCGCATTAGGGCACGTACAGCGAACCCTCCGAACAGTCCCAGAGCAACGGCAGCCACCGCTTTCCCGATGGCGAATGGCCAGCCCAACGCGCCAGCTGTGATCAGCAATGTCGGCGGATCAATCAGCGGAGAACTGAGCCAAAACGCCATTACCGCCGATAAAGGAGCCCCCAGCGCAAGTAAGCCCGCAATGAACGGAATGACTTCGCAAGAACAGAACGGTGCCAGCCCGCCAAACAATGCGGCCAGAAGGATCATCCGCGTCTCGCGCCCTTCAAACGCGCGGGCGACCATCACTTCGGCCCCGGTGGCCTTGAGGTAGGACAGCAGCAGCACCGCGAACAGGATGTATTGTCCCGTATGTGCAAGCGCTTTGCCCGCAAATGTCACGATTTCGGTCCAGTTGCCGGGGTCGAGAATCGCGACTAGGGTCAGAATGGCCACGATCAGAGCCCAGGGCGTCACGATCAGGTCGCGCAGGTTTCTGACCAGGGGTTTGGGGTTCTGTGTCAGCTCAGCCATCGTTTGCGGCCTTTCCTACTTCGTCTGCACAGCATTCACTGAGGATGAACTGCGCCAGATTTCTCAATTCGTCAAAACAGGCCCGGTTGATCGTGCTGCGCCCGATTTTTTCTTGCTCGACGACACCACCGGCAGCCAGAAACCGCAGGTGATGTGCCAGCGTTGAGGGCGCGATGCCCGTTCGGGACTGAACTTCGCCGACGGTGAGCCCCGCTTCGCCAGCGCGAACCAGCGTCTTAAGGACTTTCAGCCGGGCCTCGGACCCCATGGCTGAAAAGCCAGCAGCGGCTTCTTCCCACATTTTTAATCTCCATTAAACTAGATTTCTGGTTATTTAGTTTATTCCTCTTCCCTCGTCAAGCACGCATGTGATGATTCAACTCACGCCCGGCGCACCATAAGTCCAGATTGCCTCGGCCTTAGGTCCAACCTATAACGATGCCATGAGTATTTCGGTCGACACGTTCTTTCTGGAACGAAATGGGCAGGGCACGTTGCAGGCGCAGCTTCAACAGCTGATCGCCGAAGGCATCCTGTCCGGGCGCTTCCATGTGGGTGAAAAACTGCCCTCATCCCGCAAACTTGCTGCCCATTTGGGGGTCAGCCGAATAACCGTCACCCTTGCCTATACCGAGCTGTTGGCAAACGATTACCTCACGGCCAAGGGTCGGTCGGGGTATTATGTTTCCGAAAACGCTCCGGTGCCGCCCACATACACACCGGTTCGCCGCGATACGGAGATTGTCGATTGGAATCGTGCCTGCGCGCGCCGGTTCTCAGACGGTGACATGTTGGTGAAACCCAGCAACTGGCGCGAGTTCCGCTATCCGTTCATCTATGGACAGGTCGACAGGAAATTGTTCGACCACGCAAACTGGCGCCTCTGTGCGGTCCGGGCTCTTGGGCACAAGGATTTCGATTCTCTGACCGGAGATTATGTCGATCAGGACGACCCGCTGCTGGTCGAGTTCATCGCCCGCCACACTCTTCCTCGCCGCGGTATCGTGGCCCGACCAGAGGAAATCCTGATCACTCTGGGCGCTCAGAACGCGCTTTGGCTGGCCTCGCGCATCTTGCTGAACCGAAACCGGAGGGCTGCAATCGAAGACCCCTGCTATTACGCTTTGCGTGATCTTCTGATCCATTCCGAATGCAAGCTGTCCTATATGAAAGTCGACAGGGACGGGTTGCCTCCTGATGCGATCCCAGACGACACCGACGTGATTTTCACCACCCCCAGCCATCAGTCACCGACCACGGCAACCATGCCGGTCGATCGCCGTCATGCCCTGTTGCGCCGTGCCCGGGAGTTGGACGCCATGATCGTCGAGGATGATTATGAGTTCGAGATGTCCTTTCTGGGCGCTCCGTCGCCGGCGCTGAGGTCAATGGATCGGGACGGGCGCGTGATCTATGTGGGCAGTTTCTCAAAATCACTGTTTCCGGGTCTGCGGCTGGGCTACATGGTCGGATCCGCGCCTTTCATCCGCGAGGCGCGGGCATTGCGGTCGCTGGTGCTGCGCCATCCACCCGGGCACATGCAACGTACGGCAGCCTACTTTCTGTCTCTGGGCCACTACGATGCTCAGATCAGGCGTATGTCCAAAACGCTGCAGCGCCGCCGCGAAGCAATCGAAGAGGCGATCGGTCAACATGGGCTGGCAGTGGCGGGGCGCGGTATGCTTGGCGGATCATCGATCTGGATGCAGGCCCCCCCTCGCATCAAGACGACGAAGCTTGCCCTAGATCTGCGTCACCAAAGCGTCCATATCGAACCCGGCGAGCTTTTCTTTTCAGGTCGGAACCGGCCGCAAAACTATTACCGGCTGGGATACTCTTCGATCTCGTCCGAGCGGATTGGACCGGGAATCCAACAGATTGCTGAAGCGATCCGCCGGTCCTGACGCGCACTGGACCTAAACCGCTACCCGTTCTGGCCCTAACGCCGCGGACACCCGTGCGCCAAAACCGAGCAGAAAACCGGGTGCAAAAACCCGTTCCATCCATCTATGACCGGAGATTACGCAGATGAAGATGACCACCGAAGAAGCCTTTGTAAAAACCCTGCAGATGCATGGCATCGAACATGCGTTCGGAATCATCGGCTCGGCCATGATGCCTATCTCTGATATTTTTGAGAAAGCCGGTATCAATTTTTGGGATTGCGCGCACGAAGGTTCGGGCGGAATGATGGCCGATGGCTACACCCGCGCAACCGGCAAAATGTCGATGATGATCGCCCAGAATGGCCCCGGCATCACCAACTTTGTCACCGCAGTCAAAACCGCTTACTGGAACCACACGCCGCTGCTGCTGGTCACCCCGCAGGCCGCCAACAAGACCATGGGTCAGGGTGGCTTCCAGGAGATGGAGCAGATGCGCATGTTCGCGGACTGCGTTTGCTATCAGGAAGAAGTGCGCGACCCCAGCCGTATGGCCGAGGTTCTGAGCCGCGTGATCATGAACGCCAAGCGTGCATCCGCTCCTGCACAGATCAACGTCCCGCGCGATTTCTTCACTCAGGTGATCGACATTGACCTGCCTGCAGTCGTTGAGTTCGAACTGCCTTCGGGTGGCGCATCGGCCGTGGCCGAGGCTGCCGCTCTGCTTTCGAGCGCAAAGAACCCCGTTATCCTGAACGGTGCTGGCACGGTTCTGTCCAAAGGCGGCATCGAAGCGTCTAAAGCACTGGCCGAGCGTCTGGACGCTCCGGTTTGCGTTGGCTACCAGCACAACGACGCCTTCCCCGGCTCGCATCCGCTGTTCGCTGGCCCGCTGGGCTATAACGGCTCGAAAGCCGGTATGCAGCTGATCCAGGAAGCGGACGTCGTTCTGTGTCTCGGCACCCGCCTGAACCCCTTCTCGACCCTGCCGGGTTACGGTATGGAGTACTGGCCTGCAGATGCAAAGATCATTCAAGTCGATATCAATCCCGACCGCATCGGTCTGACCAAGAAAGTATCTGTTGGTATCGTCGGTGATGCAGCCACTGTTGCCACAAACATTCTGGAACAGCTTTCTGGTACGGCTGGCGACGAAGGCCGCGACGCGCGCAAAGCGAAAATCGCGGAAACCAAGTCGCGTTGGGCGCAGGAACTGACCTCGATGGATCACGAGCAGGACGATCCGGGCACCTCCTGGAACGAACGCGCCCGTGCCGACAAGCCCGACTGGCTGAGCCCGCGCAAAGCATGGCGCGCCATCCAGTCCGCTCTGCCGAAAGAAGCGATCATCTCTTCCGACATCGGCAACAACTGTGCCATCGGCAACGCCTATCCGTCGTTCGAAGAAGGCCGCAAATATCTGGCGCCCGGTCTGTTCGGTCCCTGTGGTTACGGCCTGCCGTCGGTAATCGGAGCTAAAATCGGTTGCCCGGATGTTCCGGTTGTTGGTTTCTCGGGCGACGGTGCCTTTGGCATCGCGGTCACCGAACTGACCGCCATTGGTCGCGAAGAATGGCCTGCCGTCACTCAGGTTGTCTTCCGCAACTATCAGTGGGGCGCGGAAAAGCGCAACTCGACCCTGTGGTTCGATGACAACTTCGTCGGCACCGAGCTGGACACCAAGGTCTCTTATGCCGGTATCGCGCAGGCCTGCGGCCTGAAAGGCGTTGTGGCTCGGACCATGGACGAGCTGACCGCGGCGCTGAGCCAGGCGGTTGAAGACCAAAAGAACGGCATCACCACTCTGATCGAAGCATTGATCAATCAGGAACTGGGTGAGCCTTTCCGTCGCGACGCGATGAAAAAGCCGGTCGCGGTTGCAGGTATCGACGCCAACGACATGCGTCCGCAGCAGGTTTGATTGCTGCCACAAACATAAGACGGACCGGATTCAACCGATCCTCGCATTCCAAAACAGAGGAAGGGGGCGGTTGCGCTCTCTTCCCCTGAATGGTTGAGCCCGGCGGTTTTACGCCCCAGTGTGTTCAACACGTACAGGTACCAAGGCATTGCGCCGCAGGGAGAGACAGCGTGAACCAACAACCGAACCTCAACCTATCCCCACCCGTGTCAGACGAAGTTCGCCGAACCACGTGCTACATGTGCGCGTGTCGGTGCGGTATCAACGTGCACATGAAGGATGGAAAGGTCGCCTATATCGAGGGCAACAGGGACCATCCAGTGAACAAGGGAGTTCTTTGCGCCAAGGGCAGCGCAGGGATTATGCAGGTGAATGCCCCGTCACGACTGCGCGCACCACTCAAACGAGTTGGCCCCCGTGGGTCGGGAGAATTCGAAGAGATCAGCTGGGATGAAGCACTGGAGATCGCCGTCGGCTGGCTTAAACCCATCCGCGAAGACAACCCCGAGAAACTGGCTTTCTTTACCGGCCGCGACCAAAGCCAGAGCTTCACCAGCTTCTGGGCACAAAATTTCGGCACCTGCAATTACGCCGCACATGGCGGGTTCTGTTCGGTCAACATGGCGGCGGGTGGCATCTATACGATGGGCGGCGCGTTCTGGGAATTTGGCCAGCCCGATTGGGATCACACCAAGCTTTTCATGCTGTTCGGCGTGGCAGAAGATCATGACTCGAACCCGATCAAGATGGGCATCGGAAAAATCAAGGCACGCGGCGCCCGAGTGATCGGGATCAACCCCATCCGCAGCGGTTACAACGCCGTCGCTGACGATTGGGTCGGAATCACCCCCGGCACCGATGGACTGTTCATCTTGTCGCTGATCCACGTGCTGATGAAGGCTGGCAAAATTGATCTGGATTATCTCAGCCGCTATACCAACGCGCCAGTACTGATCAACGCCTCAGAAGGCCCGGAAAAAGGTCTGTTTCTGAAAGACGGTGATGGTAAGCCTTTGGTCATTGACCGCAAGACCGGCAAGCTGACCGCGTTTGACAAACCGGGCGTCCGCCCTGATCTATCTGCAACCTATGAGAAAGATGGCATTACCCATCGCCCCGTCTTCCACCAGATGGCCGAGCGGTATCTGGGCGATGAATACGCGCCCGAGGCCATTGCCGACAAATGCGGCATCCCGGCCAAGCGTATCCGGGCGATTGCCGCCGAAATTGCCCGCGTGGCCTTTGATGAGGCATTCGAGCTAGATCACGAATGGACCGATTTCCGCGGCGAAAAGCACAGCAAGATGATCGGTCGCCCGGTCGCGATGCACTCGATGCGCGGTGTGTCGGCCCATGCCAACGGCTTCCAGACCTGCCGGGCGCTTCACGTGCTGCAGATCATCCTGGGTACGGTCGAAGTGCCCGGTGGCTTCCGCTTCAAACCGCCCTATCCAAAACCGGTCGAGGCTCATCCAGCCCCACACTGCAAGGTAACGCCCAACACACCGCTGGATGGACCTCATCTGGGTTTTGTGCGCGGCCCCGAGCATCTGGCACTCAAGGAAGATGGCAGCCCAGCGAGGATCGACAAGGCGTTCACCTGGGAAAACCCGATGTCCAGCCACGGGTTGATGCATATGGTGATCTCGAACGCCCACGCCGGTGATCCCTACAAAATCGACACGCTGTTCATGTACATGGCCAACATGTCCTGGAACTCATCCATGAACACCAAAGGTGTCATGGAGATGCTGACGGACAAGGATGAGAACGGCGAGTATGTGATCCCGCATATCATCTATTCCGACGCCTATAGCTCGGAAATGGTGGCTTATGCCGACCTGATCCTGCCCGACACCACCTATCTGGAGCGTCACGATTGCATCTCGCTGCTGGATCGCCCGATCTGCGAGGCGGATGCGGCGGCAGACGCAATTCGCTGGCCTGTGATCGAACCTGACCGCGACGTGCGCGGGTTCCAGTCGGTGCTGGTTGATCTGGCCAATCGCATGGGCCTGCCCGGCTTTACCAATGAAGACGGCAGCGCCAAGTGGACAGATTACGCTGACTACATTGTCAACCACGAGCGCAAGCCTGGTATCGGACCCCTCGCCGGGTTCCGCGGCGAAAATGGCGACAAGGAAGGCCGTGGCGAGGTCAATCCTGACCAGTTGAACCGCTACATCGAAAACGGCGGCTTCTACGTGGCCCATATTCCCGAAGGCGCGGATTACTACAAACCCTGGAACACCGCCTATCAGGACTGGGCGGTGGGCATGGGGATCTATGACAGTCCGCAGCCTTATCTGTTCCAGCTTTACTCTGAGCCGATGCGGAAGTTCCAACTGGCCGCCGAAGGCCATGGCGAGCGGCAACCGCCTGAACATCTGCGCCAGCGCATCAAAGACACGATGGACCCACTGCCCATCTGGTATGAAACTGATCAAACCGGCAACGAAGGCTTCACCGTCAATGCCCTGACGCAACGCCCGATGGCAATGTATCACAGCTGGGGCACCCAGAATGCGTGGCTGCGCCAGCTGCATGGGCGCAACCCGCTCTATGTCCCGACAAAGCTGATGCGCGAACATGGGCTGGAAGACGGCGATTGGGCCAAGGTCACCTCTCCGCATGGTGAGATCACGGTGCCGGTCATGGAAATGGCTGCGTTAAACGAAAACACGGTCTGGACCTGGAACGCCATCGGTAAGCGCAAAGGCGCATGGGCGCTGCAAGACGACGCGCCCGAGGCGACCAAAGGCTTCCTGCTGAACCACCTGATCCACGAATTGCTGCCGCCAAAGGGCGACGGCCTTCGGTGGGCCAACTCTGACCCGATCACCGGTCAGGCCGCATGGTTCGATCTGAAGGTAAAGATTGAAAAAGCCGCCCCCCCAGACGACGCCGAGAGCCAACCCGAGTTCGCTCCGATCAAATCTCCTGTCGGCACCGGCCCAAAGGACTTGGCATGGAAGGTGGGCAAATGACGCGATCCATTCTTCATCTGGCCCGAAATACCTCGGGGTCTGGGGCAGAGCCCCAGCCCGCCCACAGCAACAAAACCGAGGCAAGGCAGTCATGACCCAACTTCCCCAATCCACTGACCGCAAGATGGGCCTGGTCATCGACCTGGACACCTGTGTCGGCTGCCATGCCTGTGTGATCTCGTGCAAAGGCTGGAACACCGAAAACTACGGTGCCCCGCTGTCGGATCAGGATGCATACGGTGCCAACCCATCGGGGACCTTCCTGAACCGGGTGCATTCCTATGAGGTACAGCCTGCCGAAGGCCACGCGCAACTGATCCACTTCCCCAAATCCTGCCTGCATTGCGAGGATGCGCCCTGCGTCACCGTCTGCCCGACCGGTGCCAGCTACAAGCGGGTTGAGGACGGCATTGTCCTGGTCAACGAAAGTGACTGTATCGGTTGCGGGTTGTGCGCGTGGTCCTGCCCCTATGGCGCACGCGAGTTGGATCAGGCCGAAGGCGTGATGAAAAAATGCACGCTTTGCGTCGATCGCATTTACAATGAGAACCTGCCCGAGGTGGATCGCGTTCCATCCTGCGTCCGCACTTGCCCCGCTGGTGCGCGCCATTTTGGCGATCTGGGCGATCCGGACAGCCATGTCAGCAAGCTGGTTGCCGAACGCGACGGTATGGACCTGATGCCGGAAATGGGCACCAAACCCGTGAACAAATACCTGCCGCCCCGACCCAAGGATCAAATTGAGGAGCAGATCGACATTCTGGCCCCTCTGTTGACCCCGGTCGCCGAAGAACCCAAGGGTTTTCTCGGCTGGCTCGACAAAACCCTGGAGAAGCTCTGATGCACCCAGCCCCTTCCGTTATCGTCTTTACCACCCTGTCCGGCCTCGGTTTTGGTCTGCTATTCTTCCTTGGTCTCGGGTTGCCCGACGTTTCAGGATGGGTCGCGTTTGTGTTCTTCGCGATAGCGTATGGTCTGTCTGTAGGTGGGCTAATGGCATCGACATTCCACCTTGGCCACCCCGAGCGCGCCCTCAAGGCATTCACCCAATGGAGATCAAGCTGGCTCAGCCGTGAAGGCTGGTGCGCCGTTCTTGCGCTGATCGCTATGGGACTCTACGCGATTGGCATCATCTTTCTCGGGCAGCGGTGGGAAATCCTGGGTGTTCTCGGATCACTGCTCTCACTTGCAACTGTGTTCACGACATCAATGATCTACACGCAGCTTAAAACGATCCCGCGCTGGAACATGAAACTGACGCCCGCCATGTTTCTCAGCTTCAGTCTAGCAGGCGGTGCCCTGCTGGCAGGTCAGACGCGCGTTGCGTTACCGTTGTTGCTGATCGCGGCGCTGGTGCAGATTTTGTACTGGCGGCAGGGAGATCGGGCTTTTGCGGCCTCGGGCACCGATCTTGGCACAGCTACGGGTTTGGGTGCACGCGGATCTGTGCGGGCATTCGAGCCGCCACACACAGGAACAAACTATCTGCTGCGCGAATTCGTCCACGTGGTTGGCCGCAAGCACGCCGAAAAGCTTCGGGTGATCTCGTTTGTGCTGGCATTCTTCCTGCCCGTTGTCCTGTTGCTGATCCCGTTCAGCCATTTCTTTGCCCTGATGGCCGTGCTGTCGCATCTGGCAGGTATTGCAACCTCGCGCTGGTTGTTCTTCGCACAGGCCGAACACGTGGTGGGGCTGTATTACGGGAAGCGGTGAAGGGGCCCTGCCCCCACCGCGGCAGGCCCTCCCCACAGAATACCTTCTGGCCAAGTAAAGCCTGGGTTCCAATGCAAAAGGGCGGCGCTTATAGATCGAGGCCGCCCTTCTTGGGATGCTTGAGCTAGATTCAGATCAGTCCCGCATGAGCCATAGCCGCATCGATGGCTGCTTTGGTGCTGTCTTCCAGCTCGGTCAGCGGCGAGCGCACTTCAGTGCTGCACAAGCCGAGTTTGCTGAGTGCATATTTTGCGCCAACCAGTCCGGGTTCGATAAAGATCGCCTCGTGCAGAGGCATCAGACGATCCTGATAGTCCAGGGCTTTTGCGTAATCGCCAGCCAGCGTTGCCTGCTGGAACTCAGCGCAGAGTTTCGGTGCGACGTTCGCCGTGACCGAAATACAGCCGACACCCCCATGCGCGTTGAAGCCCAGCGCGGTCGCATCTTCACCGGACATCTGGCAGAAATCTGCACCGCAGCTTGCTCGCTGTTGACTGACGCGCGCCAGATCTCCGGTCGCGTCCTTGACGCCTACGATTCGCGGCAGCTTCGCCAGTTCGCCCATCGTTGCTGGCGTCATGTCGATGATCGAGCGGCCGGGGATGTTATAGATGATGATCGGGATATCGGCGCAGTCATGCAGTGTTTGGAAATGCGTCAGCAAGCCTTTCTGGGTTGGCTTGTTGTAGTAGGGCGTCACGACCAGCGCTGCATCCGCACCAATTTCCTGCGCGAACTGCACGAATCGGATAGCCTCGACCGTGTTGTTGGAACCAGCCCCGGCAATCACCGGCACACGGCCCGCAGCAGCTTTCACCACTTCGGCAATGACCGTCTCATGCTCATTATGGCTGAGTGTCGGGCTTTCGCCAGTCGTGCCCACCGGAACCAGACCGGTTGAGCCTTGCTGAATTTGCCATTCCACCAGGTGTTTGAGCGTCTCCAGGTCCAACGCGCCGTTACTGAACGGGGTGACCAGGGCTGGCATCGAGCCTTTGAACATGGAACGCTCCTTAGGTGTTTTTTACGCACCGGTCCGTCACGATTGAGGGTTTGTGAGTTGATCCCGGCGGCGCAAGGTTTATCCTGCATGGCTGTATCCTTGGTTTGTTGGGGAATGCAAGGGATGAGACGAATTCTGTCGCTTGGAATCGCGATGATTCTGGCATTGGTGCTACAGCCGCAAGTCGCACGGGCGAATGCGGCGCAAGATTTGCGCGCAGGGCTTTATGAAATGCGCAAAGGGGACTGGAACGCGGCGCTGCGCGTGGCCGGTCAGCGCGGATCGGTGGCGCGGGACATCATCGTCTGGCACTGGCTGCGCGAAGGATTTGGCAGCTCGGGAGACGTGCTTGTTTTTCTGGAGCGGCGCCCGGATTGGCCTGGCCTGGCCTGGCTGCGCCGAAAGAGTGAACCATCGTTCACCGGGGCCGACCCAAGCCGGGTTCTGAAATTCTACAAGGGGATGCCTCCGCAAACTGCCGAAGGCGCGTTGAATTATGCCACGGCCCTGAAAAGCCAAGGCCGCAATGGAGAAGCCGAAGCAGACATCGTAACCGCGTGGCGGACAATGCCAATGGGGTCGGGCCTGCAAAAGGATTACCTGGAGAATTTTGGCAAACAACTGAAACCGCATCACGAGGCCCGGTTGGACCGGATGCTGTGGGACGGGCATCTGGTCAGCGCGGGACAGATGCTGCCCCTTGTCGATCCGGACCATCGCAAACTGGCCGAGGCTCGTATTGCGCTGCAAAAACGCGAGAACGGTGTGGACGGCAAGGTCGCCGCCGTACCCAAGCCGTTGGCTAAGGATCCTGGTCTTGCCTTTGACCGTTTCGTGTGGCGGGACCGTAAAGAACTGGACGACAGCGCCATTGATCTGATGCTGGCACGTTCAATTGGTCCAAATTCGCTGGGTGAACCTGACAAATGGGCGGAAGGCCGGCGCAGGCTGGCGCGGCTTGAGATGCGTGCCGGTGACGCAGAACGCGCCTATGCGATTGCTGCCAATCATCACATGACCCCTGAGATGGGATATGGGTATGCCGATCTGGAATGGCTTTCTGGTTTTCTGGCCCTGCGCAAACTGAATGATCCGGCCACAGCAGTGCGGCATTTCCAGAACTTCTCGGAGGCTGTGCAGTCACCGATCTCGAAAGGACGCGGAGGGTATTGGTTGGGCCGTGCCCATGCGGCGCAAGGTAATGCGGACAAGGCGCATGAGGCCTATGCGGAAGGGGCGAACCATCAGACCTCGTTCTATGGATTGCTGGCGGCAGAACAGATCGGGCGCCCTTTTGATGGTGAACTGGCCAAACCACGCCGCGCGCCACACTGGAAACAGGCTGCCTTTGCTGACTCCAGCGTGCTGGATGCCGGTTTGTTGTTGCTGCGGGCGGGTGAAGGCAATCTGTCGGAACGGTTCCTGACCCATCTGGTCGAAGGTCTCGATCAGACTCAGGCCGCGCAGTTGGGTGATCTGGTCCTTGAACTCAATGAACCGCATCTGGCGGTGATGATTGCCAAACGCGCGGCTACCACCGGCACCGTTCTGCCCGCTGCTTATTATCCAGTGCATCCGGTTGCCGATATGGGTCTGCCTATGGCGAAAGAGATGACATTGGCGATCGCCCGGCGGGAAAGCGAATTTGATCCGGTAGTTATCAGCGGTGCCGGTGCGCGCGGATTGATGCAAGTGATGCCGGCCACCGCCAAGCTGGTGGCACAGGATCTTGGCATCCTGGGCGGCCACAAAACCACACGATTGACATCAGACTGGCAGTATAATGCAAAGCTGGGAGCAAATTATCTTGCGACGCTGGCCGAAGACTTCAACGGAAACGTCGTGATGATGGCAGCGGGATACAACGCAGGGCCACGGCGTCCGATTTCGTGGATGGAACGTTATGGCGACCCGCGTCAGGGCCAAGTGGACGTGATCGACTGGATCGAGACTATCCCGTTCAAGGAAACGCGCAATTATGTGATGCGTGTCGCCGAAAGCCTGCCAGTCTATCGCGCTCGGTTAGGCCAGCCAGCGCTGCCGGTGCCATTTTCGCAGGAATTGACCGGCTCAACCCTTGCGTCTTTCGCGCCATAGGGTGAACAGGCCTGCGGCAATAACAATAGCTGCACCCAGAATGACCGCTGGGCGCAGTGTTTCGTGGAAGATTGTAATACCCAGAATTGCGCTCCACATCAGGTGGAAATAGGCGAAGGGCTGCACTGCGCTGGCCTCGGCCATCTCATAGCATTTGATCAGCAGCCAATGCCCCAACGCGCCTGTGATGCAAAGTAACCCCATCCAAAGCCAGTCGGCACTGGCCATAGGTTCCCAGAACCACACGCCAACACAAGTCATCGCGACCGCACCGGCCACACCGGTCCAGAAAAAGCTGGTCGCGGTGCTGTCACGTCGGGCCGCGTATCGGGTTAACAGGCCATAAACGGCGAACATAAATGCCGAGATCAGCGGGATCACGGCCCAAGGGTTAAACACGCCGGCACCGGGTTGAAGGATGATCAGTACGCCGATGCAGCCGACCCCGATGGCGGCCCAGCGGCGCCAGCCGACCTTCTCACCCAGAACCGGCCCGCTGAGGGCGGCGATCAGCAGGGGATAACAGATGAACACTGCCTGACTTTCAATCAGGCCAAGGATGGTGAAGCTGAAGACAGCAACACAGATTTCAGCAGCCAGCAAAAGACCGCGAAAGATCTGCAGCCCAAGCTGGTTGGTCTGCGCCGCTGCTCGCACCCCTCCAGTTGATCTCGCCGCCACAGCAATCACGAAGGCGGCAAAGAACCAGTACCGGATCATCACAACCATGTAGGTGTTGTAAGTGCCCGCCAGATGGCGTGATATTCCGTCCTGCAACGCGAACACGATCGTCGCCCCGACCATCAGTGCAATGCCAGCGTTGACGTTGTTCTTCTGGCTCATGTCTTCACCGCCCGTGTCATATGCCGTTTGTGGCCAAAGCCGGGGCCACGCGTCACGTCAAACCCTGCATCGGACATCCCGCGACGCACGAAACCGGCGGCGGTGTAAGTTGCCGCAGTGCCACCTTGGACTGTGTGATCGGCAACCTGCTGCATTAGATCCGCACCCCACAACTCGGGGTTTTTAGCGGGTGAGAAACCATCCAGAAACCAGGCATCTGCCGCGCCATCCCAGGCGGGCAAGGTCTGGCGGGCATCTCCGGTAATGACCTCAAGATGCAACGTGTCCAACACGCATTTCTGACCGGTCCAGGCATTCAAAAATCGAACCGCCCAAGCCGACAGTTCCGGGAAAGCCGCCAAAGCGCGTGCCATATCGTCGGGCGCCATCGGATAGGCCTCAAAACTAGTGAAGCGCAGCGGGGTTGCCTGCCCTGACGACTCCCAGGCCGACCAGACGGTCAACAGGTTCAGACCGGTGCCAAAGCCAAGCTCAGCAATATGAAATCCCGGTACAAAGCGCACAGGAAGATCATTCCCGGTAAGAAACACATGCCGTGTTTCTTCCAACCCGTTTTGCAACGAGTAATACGGATCATCAAACCGGTCCGAGACCGGGATCTGGTCCGCGGTCCACGTGAGTTCGGCGCGCTGGTCTGCCATCGGAGAATCCTGTAGCTAAGCGGCGCGACACTGAACAAGGATATGAGGTTTGGCAATGGTCGATGTAACGGTGCGCGGCGCAGGGATTTTCGGCCTGTCAATCGCTTGGACCTGCGCAAGACGCGGCGCTAAGGTTCAGATCGTCGACCCCTTTGGCCCCGGCGCAGGCTCCAGCGGTGGTCTCGTCGGTGCGCTGGCTCCGCATGTGCCAGAAAACTGGAACACCAAGAAAGCGTTTCAATTCGAAAGCCTGATCATGGCTAAACCATTCTGGGCGCAGGTCGAGGCGACAGGTGGGGTGTCACCCGGTTACGCGCGGCTCGGGCGGCTGCAACCCATTGCAGACGCCCGAGCTCTGGAACTGGCCAGAGCACGCGAACGGACCGCCGAAGAACTCTGGCAAAGACACGCTGACTGGAGCGTCAGAGCCGTGGAAGAGATCGGCGCGTGGTGCCCGCCCAGCCCCACAGGGTTTGTCATTCACGATACGCTGAGCGCTCGAATGACCCCGAGACGCGCCTGCGCCGCGCTGGTTGCTGCGCTTGCGGTGATGGGGGTTGAGGTTGTGACCGAAGCGCCTGACAAAGGACGCGTCGTTCACGCCACCGGGCTTGCTGGCCTGCAAGAGCTCAGCGCGGCGCTTGGCAAGACTGTCGGCAATGGCGTGAAGGGTCAAGCCGCGTTGCTGCGCTTTGATGCGGGTAATGTCCCGCAATTGTTCGCCGACTCCATCCACATTGTGCCGCACGCGGATGGAACGCTGGCGATCGGCTCGACCTCGGAACGCGAATATGAGGACCCGTCCAGCACGGATGCCACGCTGGACGATGTGCTGGAGCGGGCCATGCGCGCTGTGCCGGTGTTGCACGGGGCCGAGGTCATTGAACGCTGGGCCGGTGTCCGCCCCCGCAGCAAAAGCCGCGCACCGATGCTGGGCGCGCATCCTCTGCACAAAGGACAGTTCATCGCAAACGGCGGTTTCAAGATCGGATTTGGCATGGCGCCAAAAGTGGCCGAGGTCATGGCAGATCTGATGCTGGAGGGGCAGAATAGTATTCCTCAGGATTTCCTGCCCGAAGCCTCACTCTGATCGCGACATGGCCGGTGCCCGACGACCCGTCTAGGACCCTGCCTCGGCCCGCAGCTTCTGCATCAGACGGCGCAACGTGTTTTCGTAACGGTCACTGGACAGCCTGCCATCTGCATCGAATTCATTCGAACTATCGGCCAGGTGAATCTCGGGGCCTTGCAGGATGCGCGGCTGAAAGGGGACCATGAAAGAGCGCAGGATCATCTGCGCCCGCTCGCCGCCGGCGCGTCCTCCGGTGGCGGACATGACGGCAACCGGCTTGTCCATCCACGGATGGCCGGTGGTCCGGCTGACCCAATCCAAAGCGTTTTTCAGAACCCCCGACGGCCCTTTGTTGTATTCCGGGGTCGAGATGATAATCGCATCAGCCTGTGCGATTTGATCCGCCAGAAGCTGCACCGCATCGGGAATGCCCGCACCGGTCTCAAGATCACCGTCATAGAGGGGGAGGTTCAAATCGGCCTCGATGAACGTTTCGGGTTCGAACAGGCGGGCGGCCTCACGCAGCAGTTTGCGATTGGTCGCTTCTCGCCGGAGTGAGCCAGAAATACCAAGAAGGATCGGTTCGGACATGGGGAAACTCCGCTATGGTGCTTCCCCTTGAATAGCCCGGGAATGTTCCGAACCAAAGCCCCGGTGACGCGCAGTCAATGTGCGCGAAACGCGTGATCAGGCGTTACCACTGGGAACGACCACGATCTCGACCCGCCGGTTCTGAGCTTTTCCTTCCGGTGTCAGGTTTGACGCGATGGGGTTGTTCTCACCCTGCCCGACGGTGGTGATGCGCGCATAGCTGACGCCGTTGGCCTGTAGAATATCGGCCACCGCATTCGCACGGCGCTCTGACAGACCGAGGTTGTAAGACGCCTCGCCATCACTATCGGTGTGGCCGATGATCTGGACGTTCGAGTTTGGGTAGTTGACCAGGTTCTGCCCCACCTTCACCAGATCAGTACGCAAGGCCGGACGTACGGTAGAACTGTCGGTGTCAAAGGTAATGTCATTCGGAACCGTGACGATCAGACGATCACCCGCATTGACGATCGTGATACCGTCATTTGCCAGTTGTTGCCGCAACTCAGCCGCCTGTCGATCAAGCTGGTTACCGATCACACCACCGCCTGCAGCCCCAATGGCACCACCGGCCAGTGCGCCCAAAAGCGGATCTGAATCATTTGCAATCGCACCCACACCAGCGCCGATCAAACCACCCAGCAACGCACCTTGCTTGGCGTTCTGATTGGGATCATTCTGCACCGTTAGGGTCCCTGGATCGGTACACGCACCCAAAACCAGGGCCGAACACATTCCGACTGTCAGTACACATTTGGAAATCGTCATGGAATCACCTTCTGCTCACGTACCCGTTCACCGGGTTTGCTTCGTTCTGCTTAGTATAACATGGTGAGAACAAAGGGCCTCAAGCAACAATTGAGTGAAATAGGCAAATACCCGCCATTCAGGCCGTCCCAGCAGAGTTATCCCAAGAATTCTGCTCCTGCCAGATTGCGCGCAGCGGCTCCCCTTGCCCGCAAAAGTGATCCTCCGTCAGTTCGCAGGCCCATATCCTATCTGTACGGAAGTGGCGAAACCCGTTTCTTAACTCACACCATGCGGCCAGCATTGTGCATTCTATGTGATAGATCAGGGCGACGGGCCGCACCGTTCGCTCGGTGCGCTCACCCTTCGAATTCACGTAAGTGATACGTATCTTGCGTTCGGCGCGGATGGCTTTGCGATAGTTTACGACCGGCACACAGCCTTTCTCTGGGTCATCCATCGGAGCCCCCCATGGCGCAACCTGTAGCCAATCGGCTGGCGCACGCAGGGCCTCGATTTTCCGACATACCCGATCGGCCGCCTGCTGTAGCGTGCTGTCACCTGTGCGGGCGAGCATGGAAAGGCCAACCCACAGGGCCTCGACCTCTTCAGCATCGAAATTCAACGGCGGCAAATCATACCCGCGTCGCATCAGATACCCGACCCCCGCTTCGCCTTCGATCGGTGTACGCTGGGCCTGCAATGCAGCGATATCGCGATAGACGGTTCGCACCGAAACCTCGAGCTTGGCAGCCAGCATTTCCGCTGTAACGGGTGTCTCTGAGGCACGCAAAATCTGAATGATTTCGAACAATCGGGTCGAGCGACGCATTAGGATCTCCTTGCGGTCTGCTGTCAGCTTAGCACACCCCCCTGACAGGGTGGTGTCAGGAGTATTGGGCGATGATGGGGCAATTCCACGCAAGGAGACTGCTCATGCCTTATCTCGACAATCACGTCATGATGACCCTGAAACTGGATCGCTGGTCCCAAGATCACGCATTGCGCGGGTTCGAGATCGAACGCGAGCTTGCTGCCGCACGTGAAGGGCAAACCAGACGCCACGTCAAACGGACCAGGCGGTTTTCTTTGGGCAACTTGAAAATGCTCTGGATCAGTAACGCCTAAACTCAGAACTCGGCTGAGGCGCGGAATTTCATCGAAACGCCGCCCTCGGGGTTCTTCAGCCGCAGTTCCTCGGAATGCAGCATCAATCGTGGGAAATCCCGCGCAGCGCCGTCCGCATAAAACGGATCGCCTAGAATCGGATGCCCCAGCGCCAGCATATGAACGCGCAGCTGATGCGATCGCCCGGTCTTGGGAAACAGACGTACACGTGTGGTCTTGCCCTCATTCTTGACGACGCGCCAGTCGGTGACCGCAGGTTTGCCGGTTTCGTGGCAGACCATCTGGCGCGGACGATTGGGCCAGTCGACGATCAGCGGCAGATCGACCGTTCCTGTCTTCGGCTCAACCCTTCCCCAGACGCGGGCAACATAGGTTTTGCGGGTTTGTCGATTCTCGAACTGCAAACCCAGATGCCGCTGCGAATGTGGCGTTTGCGCGAAAACCATCACACCGGACGTATCCCGATCCAGCCGATGCACCAGCAGAGCCTGTGGAAACGCAGCTTGTACGCGGACCAAAAGGCAATCAGCCAGATGCGCGCCCCGCCCCGGTACCGACAGCAGACCAGCGGGCTTGTTCACCACAATCAATTGCGTGTCTTCGTACAGAACGTCCAGAGGCGTTTTGGGGGGATCATAGGTCTCGCTCATGCGGGCCTGCCTATCTCAGCGTGTGACCTCCCGCAACGTCGTCCTTGCCTGAACGAAAGGGTTCAGCAACTCTTTGGCCACGAGAAGGAATAAAGAATGCACCCAACAATCAAACGAATGCAGGAAGTTGTCGCAAAGGGCGATGAAAACCTGATCCTTGAATTGCTGGCCGAGGATGTGCGGTTTTCACCACCCACCTATTACAGCACCTGGACCGGGCGTGATCCGGTTGCCGCCGTTCTGGGGCATGTGGGTCAGGTATTCTCAGATTTTCGGTATCGCCGGATTATGGGCGACGGCAACGACTGGGCATTGGAGTTTCAATGCAAAGTCGGTGAGCTGGACGCGGTTGGCGTCGATCTGATCACTCTGAACCCAGACGGGCTGATCCAGGAGTTCGAGGTGGTCATGCGCCCCTACAAAACGGTCGGAGCATTGCGCGAGGCAATGATGGCAAGGGTCATGAAAGATGCCCGTTTTCTAAAATTCAAAGACGCGTTGAGATGACGATGCCTTCTCTGATCGGTACGGATCAGATTCTGAGAATTCCTCTCTTGCCCATACTCGTCCTGCAAGGGCTCGTGGTTCGACGCAACGCGCAACTCCTGCCAGAGCCAGCTGGACCCCGTGTCGGTCGCGACGGGCGCGGCCCGCGTCTGCGGTTGCTGATTGCCGGAGACAGCTCGGCCGCAGGTGTGGGCGCCGGGACACAAAACCAAGCTCTGGCGGGTCAGTTGGTCAGCCAGCTGGCAAAGCACTACACCGTTGAATGGCGGCTGGAGGCGACCACCGGGCATACCACTAAAGATACGATCCATCGGCTGCACGCGTTGCAAGAACAGTTTGATGTGGTGGTAACGGCACTCGGCGTAAACGACGTAACCCGCGCCGTGAACCGGTCTCGTTTCGAATACCAGCAGAAAGAGTTGCTGACCCTGCTGACCGGCCCGATAAGGGCGAAGAAAGTGATCGTGACAGGGGTTCCGCAAATGGAGCGATTCCCTGCACTGCCGCAACCATTGGCCTGGGTACTTGGGCAACAGGCCGCCCGTCTGGATCAGGGCCTGAAAAATGCTATCGCGGGATTCCCGCAGGCAAGGCATCTGTCGTTGGATTTTCCCGATGATCCGGCCCTAGCCGCCCCGGACGGATATCACCCGAGCCCAAAGGCCTATGAAATCTGGGCGAAAAAACTCGCCCAGCTTATTCATCAGGCCTGAGACCTCATCTTCCGGATCATGGGAATCGAATACACCACCAAGCCGGCCCAGATCAGCGGGAATGCAATCATTCTGGCCTGATCAATGCGCTCACCAAACAGGGTGATTGCAGTGACAAAGATCATCGTGGGCGCAATGTATTGCAGGATGCCCATGGTGGACAGACGCACCAGCTTGGCCCCATTGGCGTAAATCAGCAATGGCACAGCGGTTACTATACCGGCACCCGCAAGCATCAGCGTGTCCGATGCGACCCCTCCAAAATGCCCGGTTCCGTTCGCTCCGAGCCAGGTTACATAGGTCAAAGCCGGAATCAGCAGGATCAGAACTTCAAGCAAAAAACCCTGATTGGGCCCGATCGGAAGTGAGCGTTTGAAGAAAGCATAAAATCCCCAGCTAACCATCAGGCCCAATGCAGCCCAGGGCAGGCTTCCAGCCTGATACACCAGCACAAACACGCCCAGCGCGGCCAGTCCGACTGCAACCAGTTGTGTCCGCGTTAGGGGTTCGCGCAGCAATATCGCGCCCAGCGCAATACTAAACAGTGGATTGATGTAATACCCCAACGCCGCATCCAGCGCATGACCGGACGAGATCGCCCAGACGTAAATCGCCCAGTTCACCGAAATCAGCGCGGCGGTCAGCGCAGCCATACCCAGCATTTTGGGATTTTGCAGTGCGGACTTCAGATCACCGGTCCTACCAAGCACAATCAGCAGCAGTCCGGCCACCGGCACCGACCAGATGACCCGATGTGCAACGACCTCGACAGGGCCCATATGGGCAATTGCTTTCATGTAAAGCGGCAGAAAACCCCACAGGACATAGGCTGTGACGGCCAGCGCCAGCCCTTTGGGGGTATCCGTGGTATTGGGCGGTAATGGGGTGTCTGCCACGGCAGGTCTCCGACTGATACTGTATTTCTCTACGGCAAATCAGACAGGCTTGGGAACCGCTAAAACTGTGAAGCTGGTCATCAGAATTTTTGATAGGTCGCATCAGTTCCAGACAGACCAAAGAAATGAGCCGGGGCGCCGCAGCGCCCCGTCAATTTGATTATACTTTGACGCGCTCGGACTTCGGATCGTACATCGGCTTCAGCGATGCTTCGGCTTTCACCTTCACGCCGCAAACGTCGATCTCGTAGGTCGAAGCCAGCACATCTGCGGCTCTTTCACCTTCGCAGGGCACATAACCCAAACCGATAGCACCGCCCAGCGTGTGACCATAGCTGCCCGAGCTCAGATAACCCACATATTCCCCATCGCGCACAATCGGCTCATTATGGAACAGCAGCGGTTCGGGATCGGTCAGCTTGAACTGCACCAGACGGTTCTTAGGCCCGCTTGCTTTACGTGCAATCACCGCCTCGCGCCCAATGAAGTCGCAGCCCTTATCGACTTTGACCGCAAAGCCCAGCCCGGCATCGACCACGTGATCTTCGCAGGTGATATCGTGACCGAAATGGCGAAAGCCCTTTTCGATCCGACAACTGTCCATCATGTGCATACCGCAGAGCTTCAGGCCCATATCCTGACCAGCATCATGCAATGTCTCAAACACATGATCCGCCATGTCCGAGGACACATAGATCTCCCACCCAAGTTCACCCACGTAGGTCACGCGGTGGGCACGGGCGAGGCCCATTCCGATCTCGATCTCTTGTGCTGTGCCGAACGGGTTTGTCGTATTTGAAAAATTGTTGGGAGAAACCTTTTCCAGCAGCGCGCGGGAATTTGGGCCCATGACAGCCAGCACGCCTTCTCCGGCGGTCACGTCGGTGATCACGACGCGGAAGTCGCCCGTATTGCGCCGCATCCAGGTCTGATCAGCCAAACGCGTGGCGGCTGGCGTGACAACCAGATAAGCGGTCTCGGACAGGCGCGTGACAGTGACATCAGCCTCGATCCCACCAGCGCGGTTCAGGAACTGGGTATAGACGATCTTGCCATTGGGAACCGAGTAATCTCCACCGCCAACGTAGTTCATGAACGCCTCGGCATCCGGCCCTTCGACACGAATCTTGCCGAAGGACGACATGTCGTACATGCCCACGTTATCGCGTACAGCACGGTGTTCAGCGGCCGAGTTTTCAAACCAGTTCTGCCGCTTCCAGCTGTATTGGTATTCGCGCTCCTGCCCCTCAGCCGCGAACCAATTGGCACGTTCCCATCCGGCCAGCTCGCCCATGACTGCACCTTTTTCCAGCAGGTGATGATGGAACGGCGTCCGGCGGACGCCACGCGCGGTGGCCTTCTGACGATAGGGGTAGTGGTCGGCATACAGCAGGCCCAGCGTCTCTTTCGAGCGTTCGAACAGGTACTGTTTGTTGCCCTGGAACGGCTGCATCCGGCTGACATCAACATCGCCTAGATCGAATGGTTTCTCGCCCGTATCCATCCACTCTGCAAGCGCCATGCCAGCACCACCCGCCGACTGGATGCCGATCGAGTTGAACCCTGCCGCGACCCACACATTGTCCATCTCCGGCGCGAGGCCCAGATGATAGGCGTCATCCGGTGTAAAGGATTCAGGCCCATTGAAGAACGTGTGAATCCCGGCCTCTGCCAACATTGGCATCCGGTTGCAGGCTGCTTCGAGGATCGGTTCGAAATGATCGAAATCTTCAGGCAGCTGATCAAATTCAAAACTGTCCGGAATGCCGTTCATTGCCCAGGGTTTGGCATTAGGTTCGAACGCACCCAACAAGATCTTACCCGCGTCTTCCTTGTAATAGGCACATTCATCCGGGACACGCAGGACCGGTAATTGTGTCAGACCATCGATCCCTTCGGTCACAATGTAAAAATGCTCGCAGGCATGAAGCGGCACGTTCACGCCCGCCATTCTGCCAACCTCATGCCCCCACATCCCGGCGCAATTCACCACCATATCGCATTCGATATGGCCCGAGTTGCTGCCATCATCGGAAATCCAGTCCACACCGGTAACCTTGCGGCCCTGTTTGACGATATCGGTGACCTTGACCCGCTCTTTGACGATGCCTCCGCGTTGGCGCGCACCTTTGGCCAAAGCCAGCGCGATGTTTGCAGGATCACCCTGCCCGTCAAGCGGCAGGTACACCGCACCCTTAACCCCATCGAGGTTCAAATGGGGGTACAGCGCCTGAACCCGGTCATTGTCGATTTCTTCAACCTCAACACCAAAGGCACGCGCCATAGCTGCCTGGCGATAAATCTCTTCCTTGCGCTCTTCGGTCAGTGCCACAGTGATCGACCCGCAGCGCTTGAACCCCGTTGCAACGCCGGTCTCTTCCTCAAGCGCGCCATAAAGCTCTTGGCTGTACTTGGCCAGTTTGGTCATGTTCGCGGTCGCTCGTAGCTGCGCGATCAGCCCCGCTGCGTGCCATGTGGTACCGCTGGTCAGTTGTTTGCGTTCCAACAGGACAACATCGGCCCAACCTTTCTTGGTCAGATGATACGCGACCGAGCATCCGATGACGCCGCCGCCGATAATGACCACACGGGCCTTGGTGGGAAGATCAACCATCCTGATGTCTCCGCTGTCTCAGGTTTGTTGCAAAATGCCATGAAAGATCGACAAAAAAAGCGTCAAAAGCGTCAACTCAATGATGAAAATCATCTATTTTGAACACCGCGTTTTTTTCGCCGCAGAACAAATGGAGTGATACCAAAAAAGCTTTTGTAGACGGACGAGAATCCATTCGGAAATCCGCAAACTAAGCCGATTTCACGCACACTCATCGTCGTGTTCAGCAGCAGGTTGTTGGCTTTGGCCAGTCGCATTTCCCGGTAAAACCCATTCGGCGTGGTTCCGAAAATTGCCTTGAATTTCCGTTCGAGCGAACGGTTCGAAACGTGCAGCAATTCGACGATTTTATTGATCGGCAAAGGGTCCTCGATGTTTGCCTGCATCAACTTGATACACTGATCCAGTTTCTCATCCCCTGTCGCTGTGGTTCGGGCACCGGAAAAGGGCTGCATGGATGAGAAATCCCGTATGTTCTCATGCAACATGATGTCGGCAACCGTCATCTTGGCCGCGCCTGAGATGTGCCTCCCGATCACAGCCAGCGCGACATCTGTCGTTGCCCCCATTCCCGCACAGGTCACGACCGAACCCTGTTCGGTTGCTATCGAAAGCCTAGCCTCAAACCGAGCACCGCGTTCGCGTAAGAATGATGCGTTTTCCCAATGGGTTGCCAAATGGTTGGCGCCGTTTTCATCAATGTATCTACTGGCCGCTTCCGCCAGCAAAAAGACCTGTGCACCCCGAAACGTATAATCCGAAACGACACGCCCCAGAGAAAGCTCTGGCTGATCCGGGTCAGAGTTTCCGATCACAAACAGATAATCCGCATTTGGTTGCGCCGGTATGGCTTCGGTTGAAACTGTCGCGCCGCTGCTGCTTTCTACCGGCCCCCCTTTGCGAGACCGATATGTGAATGTGAACGGAGGGTGCGCGCACACACGGTTCGCCAGGCGCAACACCTCAACCAGCGAGGCCAGTTCAAGCAATACGAAACCCGGAGCAACCAGAACATCAAATTGGTGCTGGCTGCGATCCTGTTGCTGTTCAGATTTGATCCGGGCAGGCATCTGGGGCCCTCTCAGACGATTTTGTACCCGGCCGCATATAAACTGTCAGCGAGGGTTTTGATGTGATCCGGTCCGACTTCGCAGCAACCACCAACGATTGTGGCCCCTTGCGCCACCCAACCCATCGCGTACCGCGCATAAGCATCAGGGTTCAGATCATGGCGGCTTTCTAAGGCATCAACTGTTGGGGCGTCCTTCAGAAAGCCGTCTTTGATGCCTGTAAATCCGTTGGCATAGGCCCCGAACGGGCGTTCCAACGTCGCGATGATATCCAAGGCCGCCGGGATCGCTTCGGGGCGTGAGCAATTGATCAGCACCGCATCGGGCGCATAATGCGCAACAAGCGGAGCAATGTTTTCCAGCGCTTCGCCCGAACGCAGGCGGGTGCCGTCATCGTCCATGACCGACAGGGCGAGCCAGACGGGTTTACCACAGTTCTGGGTCCCGCGCAGTGCGCCTTCGGCTTCCTGTACCGAAGACACCGTTTCGATCAGGAACAGATCTACCCGGCCCACCATCATCTGAACCAGCTCGGCGAATTTCTCTGCCGCTTCAACCGGGTCAGGGTTCAGGTCGGGCCGATAGGACGCCAGCAGCGGCCCGAGGGAACCGGCAATACGCCTATGCGTGCCCCTACAGGCCCGCTCGGCTTGAGTGAGGGCAGCATCGACCAAAACAGGCATCTGATCTTCGATCCCCTCGCGGACCAGTCGCGAGCGGTGAATGGCATAGGTGTTGGTGGTGGCGACAGTCGCACCGCTGCAAAAATAGGCCGCGTGTACCTCAGCCACCAGTTCGGGTTTGTCGATCATCACGCGTGTTGACCAAAGCGGTGTCGGCGTGTCACCACTCAGTTTCACCAGTTCCTGCCCGATCGAACCATCCAAAAGCGTAATATCAGCCATACATTTTCCCTTTCACGGCACCAGAACCAACTTTCCGGGCAAAGTCTTGGAAAGAAAATCCTCTTGCGCCTGAACAATGTCGCGCAATGGGTAAGTTTTTGAGACCAGAGGTTTGATCCGCCCTGCATTCATCATTGCGACAAGACGGCCAAAAACGTCCGGAGACTGGTATGTGCATCCATGGATAGTGATGTCTCGCAGATAAATGTCCCGCAAATCCGCGCTGATGATGGGCCCCGCGATAGCGCCGGATACGGCATAGTCGCCTCCGGGTTTTATTGCGAGTATCAGGCCTGACCAGGCCGGACCCCCGACCACATCAATAACGACATCGAACGTATCTTCCGGCAATGCCGCGTCGCGGTCAAACGTCCCGATCGCGCCTTGTGCCTTGACGACATCCGCCTTGGCGGCGCTGGTCACGCCCCAGACCTCGGCGCTTCGCAGCGTGGCAAGCTGGACTGCCGCAAGGCCGACGCCGCCCGAAGCCCCGGTGATAAGCACTTTATGTCCCGCCGATACACCGGCACGGGTCAGCAGGTTTTCAGCCGTCCCAAACGCGCAGGGAATGGCGGCAATTTCGACGTCGGACAGAGGCGAGTCAGTCACGTCATACAGATCATTACTTTCGATCAGACAAAACTGGGCAAAGGCCCCGTCAGTTTCTGAACCCAGTGCAACAAAACCCTGTGGGTTGCCGGGACCCGGGCGCGGCAGGTTGATCGGGCAAGTCACCCGTTGACCAGGCTTGAACGACACGCCCCGGCCAACCGTTTCAACAATTCCACAAAGATCGCCGCCCTGTATGCGGGGAAAGTGCAGCGCACCTCCCCATCCACCAGCTTCGACCTGCTGATCCACCGCATCAGTCGCCTCGGTAACATCCGACGAATACCAGCCGATCCGTGTATTGATGTCGGTATTGTTTACCCCAGCAGCGGCGACGCGTACCAGAACCTGCCCCGCACCGGGGGTTGGAACGGGGATGTCTTCACGCCATTCCAACGCCTCGGGCCCTCCATGGCAGGTCAGATATACGCCTTGCATCTGCCGGGTCATCTACGTGCCTTTCTTCACCGGTCGTCAGGCCCTGAGCCGCTCATTCGCAGGATCCCAGAGCGGTTGATCCTCCTGTACAACAGCACGGCATTTCTGGCCGTAGATTTCAACCTCTAGCTCGGTTCCCGGCGCAGCCAGATCTGCACGCACCATGCCCAATGCAACCGAGGCACCGATGCGATACCCCCACGCACCCGAGGTGGTTTCACCTACAATCACATCACCGTTCCAGATGCAGGACATGTAAGGCGCATCAACTTCGCCCGCGTCCACGATCAAAGTGACAAAGGACTTTTTCACACCTTGTTGCTTTTCATTCTGAATGGCCGCTTTGCCGACAAAATCCTGCGGCTTATCAAGTTTGACAAAGCGCCCCAGACCACCTTCGAGCAGAGAATAATCCGTGCTCAGATCGCCCTTCCAAGCGCGATAGCCTTTCTCGATCCGCAGTGAGTTCAGCGCATACATGCCAAAGGGTTTCGCCCCGGCGGCCAACACCGCATCATAGATGGCAGGCATCGCATCATTTTCGGCATGGATTTCCCAGCCCAGTTCACCCGCAAAAGATACACGGATCAGGAAGGCATCCTGCCCGGCGACGGTGGCGAACTGATGTGTCAGCCAGCCTTGCTGCAAATCTGCATCCGTGATGCCGGACAGCACATTGCGCGACATTGGCCCGGTCACGATCAGCGTGTCACGCTCGGTTGTAGTTTCACGAATGGTTACGCCCTGAGGCACTGAATTACGGATCAGATCGCCGTCATGCCATTGCGCAGTGGCCGCCGTGATGAGCACGAAGTTGTTTTCGGCCAAGCGGATACAGGACAGCTCGGTCAGAATGCGCCCTCTTTCATCCGAAACATAGATCAGGTTCATGCGTCCGGCTTTGGGAATGCCTCCGGTGCAGAACCCGCGCAGCCAGTCATCCGCGCCGTCACCTTGAATCCAGAACCGTGAGAAACCCGGCAGATTCAGCACGCCGCAGTGATCACGCACGTTTTCGCATTCTTCTTTGACCCTTTGTTCCCATGGACCCGAACGCCCCCAGGTATGGGTGGCTTCCGGTGAGGTATCGTCACCGGGTTGCGCGAACCAATTGGCGCGTTCCCAGCCATTATAGGCCCCCATGACGCCGCCCAGCTCCTTGACCTTGGCGTGCACGGGCGAGACCTTCTTGTCACGTGCGGCGGGCCATTCATGATGGGGGAAGTGCATGGCATATTCGTTGCCATAGACCTCCATCCCCTTCTGGTTGCAGTAATCCTGATCGGTGTAATCGGTGTAACGACGTGGATCGACCGCCCACATATCCCATTCGGTGTGACCATCCACGATCCATTCGGCCAGCACTTTGCCTGCGCCGCCACCTTGGGCGATGCCGAAGGTGAAAGTGTGGGCCTCGAAAGCGTTTATCACACCCGGCATCGGGCCAATCAACGGCAGACCATCCGGCGCGTAAGGGATCGGGCCGTTGATGACGCGACCAACACCCGAAGTTGCCATCAGCGGCACCCGCTCCATCGCGTCGGTGACGATATCCTCGATGCGATCCAGATCGTCGTTCCAAAGCTGGAAGCTGAAATCCTCGGGCATCGGGTCCTCTTCGGTCATCCAGTGCCCCTTGCAGTTGGGCTCATAGGGGCCGAGATTGAAGCCGTTTTTCTCCTGCCGCAGATAGTATGAGATATCGACATCGCGCAGCAGTGGCAGCTTACCGCCGCTTTCTTTCGACCAGGCCTCGATCTCAGGGATTTCATCGGTCAACAGGTACTGGTGGCTCATCACCATCGCCGGCACAGTACGTCCGCCAAAAGGTTTGAACCATTCCCCTACGCGCTGGGCATAGTATCCGGCGGCATTGACCACATAGTCACAAGCGATATCACCCTTTTCGGTATGCACCGTCCAAGTGCCGTCATCATGCTGAGTTACTTTGGTTGCCGGACAAAACCGGATAATCTTCTGGCCCAGATCACGCGCGCCCTTGGCCAGAGCCTGTGTCAGCTGTGAGGGGTCAATATCACCATCGGTCGGATCATATAGAACACCTTCTAGATCATGGGTCTCAAGGAAGGGATAGCGTTCTTTGGCTTCTTCTGGGGTCCACATCTCCATCGGGATGCCTTGATAGCGACCCATGGACATGGCGTGCTCAAACTCCTGCATCCGTTCTTTGCTGTGCGCAAGACGGATCGAGCCTGAAACATGGTAGTTCATTGGATAGTCGACTTCATCGGCCAAACGCGAATACAGCTCGGTCGAATAGCGCTGCATGTTCATGATCGCCCATGAATTCGAGAAGGTCGGAACGTTACCAGCAGCGTGCCATGTCGAGCCTGCGGTCAGTTCGTTCTTTTCCAGCAGAACACAATCCGTCCAGCCCTTCTTGGCCAGATGATAAAGCGACGAGCAGCCGACAACGCCACCGCCGATGATGAC
Organism: Ruegeria halocynthiae; assembly: GCF_900106805.1. Lineage (GTDB taxonomy): Bacteria > Pseudomonadota > Alphaproteobacteria > Rhodobacterales > Rhodobacteraceae > Ruegeria > Ruegeria halocynthiae. The sequence goes on along the minus strand of NZ_FNNP01000006.1, from coordinate 103,156 downwards.
CACACGGGCCTTGGTTGGAAAATCACTCATGTGTTTGGTTCCCTGTTAGTGTGCCCGCTGGGGCAGATCGTCTTTGATGTCGTAATAGTCGCCCTTGTCGGCGACAAATATGTGTTGGGCGAGTTTCAACCCGGTCGGCTCATCCAATGAGCCCACGGAAATCGCGATCGTGTCCTCATCATTGTGCTGCCAGAAAAGGAACGAGCCACAGGCGCGGCAAAATCCGCGCTTGGCGATGTCTGAGGCGCGATACCATTCCAGCGTTTCGCTGCTGGTAAAGCTGAGATTGTCCTGATGTGTGACGGTCGAGGCCCACAGGTGACCCGACTGCTTGCGACACTGCCCGCAATGGCAGGCACTTGGTGGCGTGAGGTCTCCGTCTACAATAAATGCGACCGCGCCGCAGAGGCAGGAACCGGTATGCATGTCTTTATCCTCTCGCTGTAGGCGTAGAGCTGACCCCCAGCAAAACGCCATAGATGATGAAACAGGTCGCCATCACGCGGCGTACCCAGATATTGAACACTGCCCCCAGTGCGGCCTTGCCCATCAGCGCACCCAGCATCGTGAACCCCGTGTAGCTGAGCGTCGTGATGACCAGAGCCGTCGGCATGATCACGGCCATCTGCTGCCAGATGGGTACATCCGGCTGCACAAACTGCGAAAACGCCGCAAGGTATCCGGCGACGCTTTTGGGGTTGATCGTGGCGACGGCCAGCGCGTGGAAATAAACGTGCCGCGCCGGGCGCTCTGACGCCGGTGCTGGTTTCGCTGCGTTCATCCAACCGCGAATGCCCATCCAGATCAGAAACCCGGCCCCAATAAGCTTGGCGATAAAGAAAGCTGTTGGCGAAGCGGCAATCAGCGTCGTGATCCCCACGGCCGAGAGGATCAGGAACGCACTTGCCTGTGTCAGAATGGCCAGCACACCCAGCATGGCCTTGGGGAACGGCAAGCTCATCCCGTTTGAGATGCAGTTGACCGCATTCGGTCCCGGGGTGGTCACGAACACCACCCAGAACAGCGCGAATATGGTCCAGGCCTCAAAACTCATCAGTACACCGGCGGGGCGATGACCCAGATGGCCACGGCGGGCTCATCAAAGGGATTGGCCCATCTGTAGGGTTCGTGCTTGATCCGAAAACTGTCGCCTGGGCCGACCTGAAAGCTGCGCGTGCCGATCGTCAGTTCCAGGCGGCCTGAAACCATATAGCCAACTTCCTGTGTTGGTCGGTTTGCCGATGTTTGCATCTGCGAGTGCGGTTCGAATGTCGAATGCACCATCTCAAAATCGTCGGTCAGGTCGGGTGAAAGCAATTCTTCAATCAAGCCTTCCTCGCCAGAGCCCATCGGGCGACGTGATCCGGCCCGCACGACATATCCCTGTTCTTCCGCCGGTGCGGCAGAATGGGCAAACAGCATCGACATCGGTACGCCCAGACACTCAGCAATCTGGCGTAGATCCGAAATCGACGGCTCGGACATGTCCCGCTCAACCTGGCTGAGCCAGCCAACGGACCGATCCAATCGATTGGCGATTTCGGTCAGCGTCAGCCCGCGCGCCTTGCGCAGCGCGCGCAGGTCGGCACCGAGTGATGCGCTGTGAGGGGCCTGAGAGTTCAAACTGTACTCCGAGTCGACGTGAAAATATACGTTACTTTTTCACGGTGCCCTAAATTGATGAAATTTCCAAGCATTTTTTCACTTGGGTGTGCTACTCATGTTGGTTATGCACGGCGCATGTGGATTGCGGTTATTTATCTCTGGGCCATCAACGCTCTGACATTGCTGATCTTTGGTTGGGACAAGCTGCGCGCACGTCGCAGAAAGCGGCGCGTTCCTGAACGGCGTTTATTATGGCTGGCAGCATTAGGCGGCAGTCTGGCCGCGCTGCTGGGGCGCTGGATCTTTGGACATAAGACACGCAAGCGCGGATTTTCGGCGTGGCTTTATACAATCACTGCGTGTCAGGCAGGGATTTGCTATCTGATCATCTCGCGCGATCTCGGGGCACTATTGCAATTAGCGCCAGCCCCCTAACGCGCGAACACATCCACAAGGATGGCGTCAAGAGCAACTGCATCTTCCTTGGCAAAGGCATCCGGCTGATCGCTGTCGATGTCAAACACTGCGACTACGTTTCCATGCGCATCTCGGACAGGCAGAACCAACTCGGATCGGGTCGAAGATGCACAGGCGATATGACCGGGGAACGCATCGACATCTGCAACCAATTGCACCTGACCAGTCCGGGCCGCAGCACCACAGACGCCGCGTTCAAAGGGGATCACGAGGCAGCCATGTCCGCCTTGGTAGGGCCCGATTTTCAGCAATCCGGGGTCCGTCACGCGGTAGAACCCTGTCCAGTTGAACCGATCATCGGAATGATGCACTTCGCACGCGACGGTGGCCATCAGCGCAATCTGGTCGGTTTCACCTTCGGTCAGGGCCGCAATGGTTTTGGCGAGTGTATCGTAGTCGGCTGTCATGTCGCGGGGCTTTGCTTTTAAGGGAAGCGGGGTCACCCCCGCTCAACCCGAAATATGTGCAAATAGGTGAAGCGTCAAACGCGTTCTATTGCGATGGCCGTCCCCTCTCCGCCTCCGATGCAGATCGCTGCGATGCCGCGCTTGAGGTTGCGTTTTTCCAGCGCGTTCAGCAGCGTGACCATGATCCGGGCACCAGAGGCGCCAATCGGGTGACCCAAAGCACATGCCCCGCCATTCACGTTCACGATGTCGCGCGACAAGCCCATTTCGTGCATGAAAGCCATCGGCACAACTGCGAAGGCTTCGTTGACCTCCCACAGATCGACATCCTCTTTTTTCCAACCGATGCGATCCAACAATTTCTGCGCGGCCGGAACCGGAGCAGTGGTGAACAATCCGGGCGCTTGTGCGTGGCTGGCATGACCAAGAATTTGTGCACGCACTTTCAGGTTTTGCTGTTTGGCGGTTTCCGCCGAAGCCAGAACCAATGCAGCGGCACCATCCGAGATCGAAGATGAATTGGCCGCTGTTACTGTCCCGCCCTTGCGAAAGGCTGGCTTCAGCGTGGGTATTTTGTCGGGTCGTGCAGATTTTGGCTGCTCATCTGCATCCAGCACGAGCTCTCCCTTGCGGGTTTGGATCGTGACCGGGGCAATCTCATGATCAAAGGCCTCACTTTCCTGCGCGGACAGAGCATTCGAAAGCGATTGCAGTGCGTATTCATCCTGAGCCTCACGCGTGAACTGGTAGGATTCAGCACAGTCTTCGGCGAATGTGCCCATAAGCCGGCCTTTGTCATATGCATCCTCAAGCCCGTCCAGAAACATGTGATCGACGACCTGCCCGTGACCGATCCGGGCACCACCGCGCATCTTGGGCAGAAGGTAGGGTGCGTTGGTCATACTCTCCATCCCACCGGCAACCATGATCTGGGTATGGCCCAACGCGATCTGATCAAACGAAATCATCGCAGCCTTCATGCCGGAACCGCACATTTTGTTGAGCGTTGTGGCGGGCACGTCCTCTCCCAAACCGGCAGCAAATCCAGCCTGCCGCGCGGGGGCTTGTCCCTGACCGGCAGGGAGGACACAGCCCATCAGAACCTCATCAACGGTATCAGCGCCTGCACCCTTTAGCGCAGCCCTAATAGCAGCACCGCCCAGTTCTGCTGCGGCGACGCCGCCGAACATCCCTTGAAACCCACCCATTGGTGTGCGCGCGGCACCTGCGATCACAACCTCAGTCATCCGAATTCTCCTTGTGCTTTCCCGAACATGGATACCGAATGGTAAGAATTACCGTCTAGCGTATTTCTACCATCAAATTGCTATGTGAAGGGCGGTCAAACATGGGGCTTAGCAGCGACATGACCGGCGAGACGCAGATCATATCTGTTCATTGCGACCGAATTGATGCCGCGATGGCGATTCAATTCAAAGACGACATGCGTGCAGAAACTCAAACCCCTGCAAAACGGGTTGTTCTGGATCTGTCGGCGGTGGAGTTCATTGATTCCAGTGGCCTGGGGGCCATTGTCGCCTCAATGAAACAGCTGGAGGGCGGGCGCCGGTTGGATCTGGCCGGGTTGCGCCCGATCGTTGAGAAAGTGTTCCGTCTCACGCGTATGGACACGGTATTCCGGTTGTTCGCATCGCTGGATGACGCGATGAACGCTGGCGCGGATTAACGACCGGCAGGAGTGGATCGCCGTGTGTTCCAAATGCAAACAAGACTGTCTGGATCTGAGCTTTCCCGCCACCCAAGCCCAGGCCAGTGCTGGCATCGTCACACTAAGCGCCCGACTGGCCGCTTATGGTCTGCCGGTCAGCAAGGCTGACGATGTCAAAATTGCGCTCGCCGAGGCGATCAACAATGTGGTCAAACATGCGTATGCTGGCATTGCCCCCGCTGACATTCAGATTGATTGCTGTCTGTGCAAAGACAAGTTGGTGATCCAAATCACCGACACTGGCAAGCCAATGCCCAACCTGCGGTTGCCTGACGGTCCTCCGGCACCTGTGGATGCACCTCTGCAGGACCTTCCCGAGGGTGGTTTTGGATGGCACTTGATTCGTCAGCTAACCAGCAACATACAGTATGAACGAAGAGATGGGGGGAACCGGCTTTGCCTGCGATTCGACTTTGATGAGGCACCCTAAGAGGCATCAAATGGCCACAATAACGCCCAGATCGAAACATTGTCGCGCCGCAAACAAAGCCCATAAAAAAGGGGTAGCTCAGATAGCTTCCCTCGGCGCTTAGCGTCACAGCCCCCACCCAATGAGCGGCGCCGAGGATCTCCCTCCCCAGATGGCATTGGACAATTTTCGGCATAGGCTTAGTGTCTGCATGTTTGCAGAAGGAATGGACTATGCGCGATTTTCACAAGGCTGGCCGCTCTGAAGTTCTGGCGACCGGGGGAATGTGCGCGACGTCCCATCCGTTGGCGGCCAAGGTTGCGCTGGACATTCTGCAACGGGGCGGCAACGCCATGGACGCGGCGATTGCAGGCGCGGTGCTTCTTGGCATTTGCGAACCCCAGATGACCGGCTTGGGCGGCGATTGTTTTGCTCTATACAACCGCGCCGGAGAACAGACCGTCCGCGCGCTGAATGGTTCAGGGCGCGCAGCAGCGGTTGCCAATGCACAGGTTCTAAGAGATCGCGGCTTAACGACTGTTCCCTTGACCAGCCCCGACGCCGTGACAATCCCCGGCGCAGTAGAAGCGTTTTGCCGACTGGCCAAAACCGAAGGACGGCTGGGTCTCGAGACAATTCTGCAACCCGCCATCCACTATGCAGAGGCGGGCGTTCCGGTAGCACCACGTGTCGCCTTTGACTGGAAAAACAGTGCTACAACTTTGAAGGGTGCAGCCCGAGATCACTACCTTATCGATGGCAAACCTTTGCAAACCGGCCAGATTTTTCGCGCGCCAGGTCAGGCGGAGGCCCTGCGCCGTGTGGCGCAATACGGGCCGGAGGCGTTTTATACCGGTGAGATCGCCGAAGACATGCTTGCAGCCTTGTCGCAGCTGGGAGGGGTGCAAACAGCCCGAGATTTTGAGACCACGCAGAGTAATGAAACGCTACCCGTCGGCGGAGATTACGGCGGCATCGAGCTGGTCGAACACCCGCCAAATGGCCAGGGCGCAACTGCGATCCTTTTACTGAATATCCTGAAGCATTTCGATCTGGCCGCAATGGATCCGAGGGGCGCCGAGCGGGTGCATATCGAAGCGGAAGCCAGCAAACTGGCCTATGATGCACGCAACCGTTTCATCGCCGATCCGGATTACAGCACGCGGATGACGCATTTTCTTGCCCCAGAAACGGCGGCCGGTCTGGCCGCGCTTATCGACCCCTCTCGTGCCATGCCTGCCGCAGGTCCGCTGACCGAAACGGTTCACAAGGACACCGTTTACATCACAGTGGTCGACAGGGACCGCATGGCTGTGTCGCTGATTTACTCAATTTACCACGGCTTTGGTTCGGGCATCGCTTCGGAAAAGTTCGGTATTTTGCTGCAGAACCGTGGCGCAGGCTTCAACCTTGAACCCGGCCACCCGAATGAGCTGGCAGGCGGGAAACGACCGATGCACACAATCATTCCCGGCATGTTGCGCAGCAATGGGCGGATCATGATGCCATTCGGTGTGATGGGAGGTGCCTATCAACCAACCGGCCATGCCCGGCTGGTGTCGAATCTGACGGATTTTGGTCTCGAATTGCAAGAAGCGGTGGATGCTCCGCGTGCGTTTTCGGATGGAGGCATCCTGAAACTCGAGCGCGGCTATTCTGCTGATATACGACAACAATTGACCGAAATGGGTCATACTATCCAACACTCAGAAACGCCCCTCGGTGGAGCGCAGGCTATTCGAATCTGCGAAACAGGTGTTCTGGAAGGTGCTAGCGATCCTCGCAAAGACGGTTGCGCCCTGGGGTACTGATACGCGCTGGCGCAGCAGAGGTACTCAGTTCAACTGGAAATGCAGCGGGTAGGAGCCGTCCTGAAATGGGCCAAACATATTGGGGATATCAGGGTGATCAACGGGCTCACCCGATTGGTCCGCAACTAGATTTTGTTCTGAAACATAAGCAACATAGAAGGACTGATCATTCTCGGCCAGCAGATGATAGAACGGCTGATCTTTCAGCGGGCGGCTGTCTTCGGGGATCGCCTGATACCATTCTTCAGAATTCGAAAATTCCGGATCGACATCAAAAATCACCCCTCGAAAAGGGTGTCTTTTATGTCGAACCACCTGTCCCAGGCGGTACTTGGCTTGTGTCTTTAACATTGTTTCGGCCCCCAAAGAACTTACTACATCTTTTTGGGCAGAAATGCCAATCATTGAGCTGAAATTCTGGGAAACAGTCTGTGAACTTACTACTGACAGTGTTCGAAATTGTGGCCCCGGTATTCCTGTTGGCAGGCATCGGATTTGCCTGGGTCAAGCTCGGATTCGAGTATCGGCTGCAATTTGTCACCCGCCTAGCAGTGACGATAGCTGTACCAAGTCTGATCTTTGTCGCTCTGATGCAAACCAACATTCCGGGAGGCGATCTGACGCGGTTCACCTTCGCTGCAATCGCGTCGCAAGTCGCGCTTGCAGTTGGGTTCTGGGTCTTCGTTCGCGTCACCGGGATGGAGCAGCGGACCTATCTGGCGCCGCTGATATTTGGCAATACCGGCAATCTGGGCCTGCCGTTATGCATCTTTGCCTTTGGGCAGGTCGGGCTGGGCTATGCAGTGATCTTTCTGGCTGTGACCGCCCTGTTTTCCTTTACCTACGGGATCTATCTGGTTGCAGGGAAAGGCGCTTTTGGCAAGGTTTTACGAGAGCCAATGGTCTGGGCGACGCTGCTTGGAGCGTTATTTCTGTGGCGCGGGTGGAAGACGCCTCTGTTTCTGACCAACACACTGGAATTGCTGGGCCAGATGGCGATCCCGATGATGCTGATCACCCTGGGTGTAGCGATTGCACGGCTAACCACGCAGAAATTGCAACAGGCGATATGGCTGTCCTTTCTGAAACTGGTTGTTTGTTTTGGATTGGGCTGGGTTCTCGCCCTCGGGTTCGGGCTGGGCCCAGTGGCATTCGGGGTATTGGTTTTGCAGATGTGCACCCCTGTCGCCGTCACCTCGTACCTGCTGGCAGAACGGTTCGACGCGGATTCTGACGCGGTTGCGGGCATGGTCATGGTCTCGACCGTGCTGTCGGTCGTCACATTGCCGATAATTCTCGCTATTATTCTGTAACGATTGTGATTTCCTCAGAGCTCAATCTGCGTTAGAATAAAGAAAAAAGGCACGAGGCACATGAGCAGAATTCTTTTCGTACTCTTCGGGGTGCTGCTTTTGGCATCCTGTGGTGGTGGGTCCAAGCAACCACCGAGCAGACTGAATGACGCGTGCAGCATTGCGCGTGAAAAACCCGATTATATCAAGGCCTTCAAGAGCACCGAGCGCAAATGGGGCGTTCCCATACATGTCCAGATGGCAACGATCTATCAGGAAAGCCGGTACCGCCACGATGCGCGCACGCCACACAAATATGTGCTGGGTGTTATTCCAATGGGACGCCAAAGCAGCGCCTACGGATACGGCCAGGCTCTTGATGGCACTTGGGAGCAATATCAGCGCGAAACCGGCAAACGCCGGGCCAAGCGGGATCGTATCCGCGATGCTTCGGATTTCATCGGCTGGTACATGAACAAAAGCTACGAGCGCAACGGAATCCATCCCAGCGATACGCGCAACCAGTATCTGGCTTATCACGAAGGGCATACGGGTTACGCGCGCGGCAGCTATAACAGCAAATCGTGGTTACTGAACGTGGCCAGCGATGTGGACGCCCGCGCGCAGCTATATCAGGCACAATTGTCCAACTGCCGTTACTGAAACGATCGGGTCAGCGATTGTCTGACCCGAGACGGGTTTTGCTGGAGAACACACTGGAATCGAGGCGCCCGGCCTCGGTCAGTGGCCCCAGTAGCACGGTCGTCTGACTGCCCGCATTGTCGTGGATCACCCATTTACGCAGCTCAACCGGATTGGATGTGAACATCAGCTCAATCCGGCCGCTTTCCGGGTTTTTGGGGTCCTGGGCTGTGACAATCGTAGCTGTGCCGTCAAAATTGTGACCCACGACCATATTGGCTTGTCCAAGATTGACATTCCGCGCCAATACCAGAGATAGCGGAGTACGTTTCAACGGGTACTGCTCGGGCGGCTGATTGGACTTTGGGTCAAAGATCTGTACCGTCCCGGACCGCGCCAGAACAACGGCGCTGTTTGGCGGATCATATTCGAACCGCATTTTTCCGGGCCGCTGTAGCCACAGCTTACCGGTACTCAGCGAGCCGTCATCATTGACCTGCGTGAATGTGGTCTGAACCGTCTTCAACTGGTTCAGATAGTTGGAAATCTGCGACAGTGGCAACTTATCCGCGGCCCAAGCGGCGGGTGCGGCCAGTGTCAGAGCAAGGGCAAAAGCAATCTGTTTCATAAGACCCAGATAAGCGCTCTGCCCTTGTTATTAAATATCCTATTGCTCGGGGACGAGGATTTCACGTTTACCCACGTGATTTGCCCCGGAAACAACGCCTTCGTCCTCCATCTGCTCAACAAGCCGCGCAGCTTTGTTGTAGCCAATGGCAAGTTTTCGCTGGATGTAGGAGGTCGAGCATTTGCGATCCTTGATCACGATCGCCACAGCCTGATCATAAAGCGCGTCCTCTCCATTGGTGTTGCCACCTGTGTTCAATCCCAGAACAGCGTCGATATTGTCGGCCTTATCATCGGACGGGCCGTCCAGAACGGTACCTACATATTCCGGCGGACCGAATTGTTTCAGGTGGTTGACGATTTCCTCGACCTCTTCATCTGAGACAAATGGGCCATGGCAACGGGTGATCTTGGCGCCACCAGCCATATAGAGCATGTCGCCCTGCCCCAGCAGTTGTTCTGCGCCCATTTCACCAAGGATTGTCCGGCTATCGACTTTCGAGGTCACCTGGAACGAAATCCGAGTCGGGAAGTTCGCCTTGATCGTCCCGGTAATCACGTCGACCGAAGGGCGCTGTGTGGCCATGATCAGGTGAATGCCCGAAGCCCGTGCCATTTGTGCCAGACGCTGAATGCAGGCTTCGATCTCCTTGCCCGCGACCATCATCAGGTCGGCCATTTCATCGACGATGACAACGATATAGGGCATCGCCTCGGGTGCGAATTCCTCGGTCTCGAACATCGGTTCACCGGTTTCGTCATCGAATCCGGTCTGGACTGTGCGGCTGAACAACTCGCCTTTGGCCAGCGCGTCCTTCACACGGCCATTGTAGCCCGCAATGTTTCGCACGCCCATCTTGGACATTTTGCGATAACGATCTTCCATCTCACCGACGACCCATTTCAGGGCAACGACCGCCTTTTTCGGGTCGGTCACAACGGGTGACAGCAGATGCGGGATGCCGTCATAAACTGACAGTTCCAACATTTTCGGATCGATCATGATCAGGCGGCATTCATCCGGCGTCAGCTTGTAAAGCAGCGACAGGATCATCGTGTTGATCGCCACCGACTTACCGGAACCAGTCGTACCAGCGATCAACAGGTGAGGCATCTTGGCAAGGTTTGCCACAACGGACTCACCGCCGATATCCTTGCCTAGCGCAAGCGGCAACGCGTGGTTGCCATCACCGAAATCACGGCTGGCCAAGATTTCACGCAGCACCACCATCTCGCGGTTTTCGTTCGGCAGTTCGATACCAATCACCGAACGACCCGGCAGGGTCGACACCCGCGCCGACAACGCTGCCATCGAGCGCGCGATATCGTCTGCCAGACCGATCACACGGCTGGCTTTCAATCCCGGTGCAGGCTCCAGTTCGTACATGGTGACAACCGGACCGGGGCGAACACTTACGATCTCGCCCTTGACGCCATAGTCATCCAGGACGTTCTCCAGCATCCGCGCGTTTTCCTCCAGCGCCTCATCACTCAGGTGATGGCGCTGAATGCTGGCCGGGTTGGACAACAATCCCAGCGGTGGCAGCTCGAAATCGGAATGCCGCTCTTCGAATGAAAGTGTCGGTTGCGCTTCAGCTTGTGCCCTGCGCGACGGCTGAGGGGCACGGCGCACTGGCTGAGCTACAACCGGTTTGCGCGGTTCAGCCACCGGAATCTTTACCGCCTGTCGCGGTTGAGGCGCAGGTTCCGGGGTAACCTCGAACACTGCCTCGTCTTCATAGTCCGGTTCAGCAACATAGTCAGACTGATCCAGATAAGAAGCCTCAGAACCAGCCGTCATCGGCGGTTCGGGTGGCAAACCCGCAGAGGTCACCGGAGGTTCTGGCGGCAATTCACCAGCCGCGCCGGATTCAAGTATAAGCGGATCTGGGCCCCTACCCCGCCCTTTCGTCAATGGCAGGTCGGGATCAGGTTCGGGCGTCAATTCTCCTGCCGCGACTTTACGATTGCGCACGGCAGCGGAAATCTTGGACCGGATACGGTCCTCGCCCGGCATGTCGTAGTACCCTTCGACAGCCACAGTCTCAACCAGCTCAGGCTCGGGCATTGGCTCGGGACGGCGGATCAGCGATGGCATCCGCGCCAGAAGACCAGTCTTTGCCGGGGGTTCCTGAACTTCAGGCTCAAGGTCTTCGAATAATGGGTCAGCATACGCCAGATCATCGTCAAAATCCGCCTGCACCGGCACCGCGCGTTCTGCTTTACGATCGACCCATTGCGCCTTTCGATCGCGCGCCGCCTGCGCAGTCGCAGACGCGCCACGGCCCAACGCATTCATCAGCAGATCGTAAGCCATAACCAGCCCCAGCAAGAAGGCACGAAAGCCATGACGCACATCCGCTTTGGTAAAACCCAGCACAAATACGCCCAACGCCAGCAACCCAGCTGCCATCGCAAGCGACATCAACTTGACCAGGAAATGCGAAGATATCGGCAACAACGTCAAAAGCGCGCCCATTACCGTATCGCCAAACAGACCACCCAAACCATAGCTATGCGTTGCCCGCCATTCGGCGCCCGGCACCAGCGTAGCAGCATAAACTGCCAACACGGCGATCCAGATCGGTGCAAAAATCAAACGGGCGATGGCACGATCTTCCCCCAAATGACCAGCAAACCGAACGCCCCAAGTGGCCAACACCAGCGCAACACCCAGGCTGCCCCACCCAACAATCATGAACAACGGCGCAGCGATTGAGGCCCCTACGCGCCCCATCCAATTCTGCACCGGCGCATCGGTCGACACCATCCAGTTCGGATCATCGGGCGTATAGGACCAAACCATCGCGGCGGCTGCGAGCCCCAACAGGATCAGAGCGATCCCGATCAGCTCTTTGCTGCGCCGTTCGATGGCGGCTTGCGTGGTGCTGTCCAGCAGCGGGTCACGATTGCGCGCGTTATATGATGCCATTTTACCCTCGTACCTCACGAATAGATGCAGTCGCGGAGCGTAATCAGCCCGCGCTTCATCTCTGTTTTTGGAGCCACCATCGCGACCCGGATAAATTGCTCGCCCGGGTTTTGCCCCGGATCACCTTGAGAAAGATATGCACCCGGCAGAACCCGAACACCGGTTTCCTGCCAAAGATTCAATGCAGCTTCTTCGCCGTTTTCGACTGGCAGCCACAGGAAGAATCCGGCCTCAGGAGGCATGTAGCCTTGCACGCCAGCAAAGACCTCATCCGCGACGGCATATTTTTCCTGATACAGCGCGCGGTTCTCCTGCACATGCGCCTCATCCGCCCAAACTCTGGCGGCAGCGGCCTGCAATGGGGAAGGCAGAGGCGCCCCGGCATAGCTGCGCAACAGCTTGACCCGTTTGATAGTCTCAGGCCCGCCTGCGATCAGCCCTGACCGCAACCCGGCCAGATTTGATCGCTTGGAAAGGGAGTTGAACAACGTAACCCGCTCGGGATCGGCACCCAGTTCCTGCGCAACGCTCAGCGCACCAACCGGGGCCACGTCGCGGTAAATTTCGGAATAGCATTCATCTGCAAAGATGCGGAATTCGTATTTCTCGGCCAATTGGATCAATTCGGCCCAGTATTCACGCGAAGCGACCGCCCCCTGAGGGTTCGCAGGTGAACAGATGTAGGCAACCGCAGTGCGATTCAGCACCTCTTCGGGCAGGCCCGCATAATCCGGCAAATGGTCCGTCCCAGCGGTTGCAGGCACAAAGTATGGCTCTGCGCCGACCGAAATCGAAGCAACCATATAGACCTGATAAAACGGATTCGGGCACAGGATGATCGGCCGCTGCCCGTTCTTCTGCTCGGGGCACAACGCCATGGCGGCGTTGTACAGCCCCTCTCGGGTGCCATTCAGCGCCATCACATTCGCATCTGCATCCATCGACACGCCATAGCGGCGATTAACCCAGTCGGCGATCGCCTCACGCAATTCGGGCGAACCTTCGTTCGGGGGATAGCCCTGAAACCCGGCGGCGTTTTCCATGATCACATCGGTCACCCAAGGCGGGAAATCGTGCTTAGGCTCGCCAATCGTCATATGAATAACGTCGCCGCCCGGTTGATGATGATCCAACAGGGCGCGCAGACGCGGGAATGCATATTCCGGAAGGTTCGAAAACCGCTCGGGGAAACTCATAATACTGCCTCAATATCGGGGTCATTTTACGCCCCGTTTTCTGGCAGATTACAGATCGACCCGAGCTTCGTCCAGACAAAGAGGTTCCGAATCAGGGGATTGTGGCATTCAGGTCAATGCGGTTTCGACCGCGGATCCCAGTCGTAGCAGTGCCTCTTCCGACCCCGGATAGCCCAACATCATCAACCCGCAACCGGGTGTCCCAGTGGGCAATGTCAGCGCCGCCAGCCCCATCAGATTGCCGATCCGCGTGTTGCGTAAGGCCAATAGATTTTCAGTGACATAATATTCATGATCATTCATTAGCCGGTCGAGATTAGGGGGGAGAATGGGCGCTGTAGGTGCAAGCACTGCGTCAAACCCGGCTGTCGCCGCGTCCCAGGCCTGTCGGCATGCGATCAGTTTCGACCATGCGGCCACGTAATCCGGGCCGGTGTATGCCTTGCCCGTGCGGAACCGTTCGAGGATTTCGGGATACATCGCTTCGGGATTCGCTTCGATCACATCGCGCCACAGGCCATAGGCTTCGGTTGTATAAAGTACGCCCGACAGACTCATCGCGTCGTTCAGTTCCGGCACCTCAAGGGGGACAATCTCGGCCCCCGCTTCTTTCAGGCATACCAGTACGTCGTCATAGGCCTTGGCCGGTTCCTCGCGCAGATCGTCTTTGGCCACATTCTGCAAATCAGCAAATCGGCGGCCCTTCAAAGAGGCTCCGCGCAGATCAGCCGGGGCTGTGCCCTCAAGCGCAGCCAGCATATGTGCAGCGTCCTCAACAGACCGCGCTAAGGGCCCGACCGTATCAAATTTCAGGCAAAGTGGAACAACACCCTCAAGGCTAACGCGCCCTGCCGTGGTTTTGAGCCCGACCAGATCATTCCACGCTGAAGGAATCCGCACAGACCCTCCTGTGTCCGATCCGATACCGCCTGCTGCCAGCCCCCAGGCCACAGAGGCCCCTGCCCCAGAGGATGATCCTCCGGGCACGGCATCTTCGTCATTCACGCAAGGCGGCGTAGCCGTCACCGGATTAAGACCGAGGCCCGAAAACGCCAGTTCGCTCATATGGGTTTTGCCCAGACAGACCGTGCCCATCGCAGTTGCGTTCCGCAACACCTGAGCATCGGCCTCGGGCACACGGCCCTTCAGCAAGGCCGAACCGGCCTCGGTTCCAGTGCCTGCAGTATCGAATAGGTCTTTCCAACTGATCGGAACGCCATCCAATAAGGAGCGACGCAGGCCAAGTTTGGCCCGGTCTTGCGCTGCGAGCGCCTCGGCACGAGCGCGATCATGGGTGACGCGGGCATAGATCCGATCCCGGTGCGGGTGGGCGTCAATCGCGCTCAGGTAGGTTTCGGTTAATTCAACCGGATCAATTTGTCCCATTCCGATGCCACGGCCCAAATCACATGCCGTCATGGTCAGCCAGTCTTGCATCCGGTGCCCTCCCGAGTATGTCCGTGACCGGACGGTAGCGACAGGACCGCACATGGACAATCCCGAAAGGGCGCGCATATTGCAGCACATGGAACACAGATCCGACATCCTGATTGTTGGCGGCGGCCTGAATGGTCCTGCCCTTGCGCTGGCGCTGGCTCAGACCGGGCATTCGGTCACCGTTATTGATGCGCTCGCCGAAAAGGTGCGTAAGAATGCAGCCTTTGACGGGCGCGCCTATGCTCTAGCGCTGGCCTCGCAACGTCTGCTGGATGCTGTTGGCGTATGGAAACGTGTCGAAGAGCACGCCCAGCCAATGCTAGAGATCAAGGTCACGGATGGCCACGCGGGTGCGGGCCCCTCCCCGTTCTTCATGCATTTCGATCACGCCGAGATTGAGGAAGGCCCGATGGGCTATATGGTCGAAGACCGCCACCTGCGGCGGGCTTTTCTGGAAGCCATGGCCGATGAGACTGGCATCACCGAAATCAGCGGCAAAACAGTGGTGTCTCAAGGCATTTCAGCATTCGGAACGACGCTGGCGCTGGACGACGGATCTACCCTGACCGGCGGCCTTCTGGTCGGCTGCGACGGCCGCCGCAGCGGCACCGCCGAGCGCGCCGGGATCAGGCGAACCGGCTGGGATTATGGCCAGACCGCGCTGGTCTGCGCCATTGAACATGAGCTGCCGCATCACGGTATCGCCCATCAGTTCTTTATGCCGCCCGGCCCGCTGGCGATACTGCCGCTGACCAGCAACCGCAGCTCCATCGTGTGGAGTGAACGCACTGAGACGGCAAAGCAGATCAACGCTCTGCCCGAGGCAGACTACCTACAGGTTCTGCGCCCACGTTTTGGCGATTTTCTTGGCGATATCCGTCTGCAGGGTGACCGATTCACCTACCCGCTGAACCTGACCATCGCCAATTCCTTCATCGCGGATCGGCTCGCCTTAGTCGGAGACGCAGCACACGGTATGCACCCGATTGCGGGGCAAGGCCTGAACGCAGGCCTGCGTGATGTGGGTGCTTTGGCCGAGGTTCTGACACTCGCAGGGCGACGCGGCGAGGATATCGGATCATCGCTCGTGCTGGAACGCTATCAGAAATGGCGCCGCTTTGACACAGCCTCGCTTGCGATGGCGACGGATGTGTTCAACAGGCTGTTTTCAAATGACAACCCACTGCTTCGAATGAGCCGGGATATTGGCATGGGCATCGTCGGATCGCTGCCCGGTCTACGCCGCGGTTTCGTACGTGAAGCGGCCGGTTTGACCGGGGATCTGCCCAAACTGCTGCAGGGCCGCCCGATTTAATCCAACGCGCGCGCCTCATCCACCAACATCACCGGGATTCCGTTGCGGATGGGAAACGCCAGAGCGGCGGCCTGGGACACCAGTTCCTGCCGGTCAGCGTCATATTGCAGGGTCGTATGGGTCTGCGGACAGATCAGCGCCTCAAGCATGTGGCGTTCAAAGGCGTGTTCGGGATCGCTCATTGCAGTTTTTCCTCGTTCGATCCGCCGCGCATGGCGAATTCAATCAGTGTAACCAGCGTTTCTCGCCGGGTGCGCAGGCAAGGGGCTTCAAGCAACGCTTGTTTATCTTCCGGCTCAAAATCCAGCATCATCGACAGGGAATTGACCAGAAGCTCATCGTCGGCGTCTTTCATCGTATCCCAGTCTGTCGACAACTGGCGGGACGAGAAGAACCGTTCCAACAACTGCAGGAACCTGTTTCGATTAAAGCCATCGTCGATCTCGGCCTTGCCCAAATCGCGATCAAACCCGTCCCACGACACAGTAATCCGCCGATAAGGGGTAAAGCTGTCCAATTCCGATCTGACCCGGAACCGTGAGATTCCCGTCAGCGTAACAAGATAACGGCCATCTTCGGTTTCCGAGAACTGTGTCACCCGCCCCGCACAACCAATCTGATGCAGCTTAGTTTCATCGCCCTGACAGGTGTTCGGCTGAACCATACCGATCAATCGCTCCTGCGTTTTCAGTGCATCATCCAGCATCTGTAGATAGCGCGGCTCGAATATATGAAGTGGCAGGCGGGAGCGCGGCAACAGCAACGCCCCGGGCAGAGGGAATACGGATACCGTTTCCGGTAAATCGGCAGGATGCATCATGTACCCGAGTTTAGTTCTGATCGGGAATTAGGCAAATATCATCGAGCTGAGCTTGCGGCGCCCGTTCAGAACGATTGGATCATTGGGTTTGAGCGCGTCAAAGATCGTAAAAAGCTGTGTCTTGGCCGCACCGTCATCCCATTCGCGGTCACGTCGAAACAGCTCCAGCAACTGCGCCACAGCTTCTTCAACATCACCATTCGCATGTAGCGCCTGCGCCAGATCAAACCGCGCCTGATGGTTGTCTGGTTCAGCCTCGACCGTTGCGGTCAGCTCACCCACCGGACCAGCATCCGCCGCCTGTTTGGCCAGTTCGAGTTGCGCGTGGGCTGCCTCGATTTCGGCTGAGGTCGAGATGTCTGCCGGGGCACCATTCAGGATCGCCTCGGCCTGATCCAGATCACCCAGCGCGATATGCGCGCGCACCAGCCCGCCATATGCCCCCGCGTGATTGGAGTCTTCGCCCAGAATCGCGGCAAAGGTCTGCGCCGCATCCACTGCGGCACCTTCGGCCAGCATATCTTCTGCGGCCTGCACCGCGTCATCCAGTTGCCCGCCCGGGCTTTCACCCCCAGTCGCTTCGATCACGCGATCAATGAAAGCCTTGATCTCGGAACCCGGCAGCGCACCTTGGAAACCATCAACCGGCTGGCCCTTGTGAAAGGCATAAACAGTCGGGATCGACTGGACCTGCAATTGCCCTGCGATCATCTGGGCCTCGTCGACGTTGATCTTGACCATCTTGACCGCACCGTTCGCGGCGGTCACGGCCTCTTCCAATGCGGGGCCCAATGTCTTGCACGGACCGCACCAGGGTGCCCAGAAATCGACAATGATCGGCGCCTCCTGCGAGGCTTCGATCACGTCGGCCATAAAGGTGGCCTCGGTCCCGTCTTTGATCAGATCAGTCGCTTCGGGGCTGTCTGCGCCGTTCAGAAGGTCCATGGTTTTTACTCTCTGGTTCGAATTTGCGCCCTATATGCCGCTGCGTGTCGCAGAAACCAAGGGGTGAGTTCGGCGAATCTGTATCAATCAAACATCGAATGTGGCAAAGACCGGAGCGTGATCACTTGGTTTTTCCCATCCACGCGCGTCACGCAGAACGCGGCTGGAATGGCCCGCATTCGAGATATCGGGCGTGGCCCAGACATGATCCAGCCGGCGCCCTTTGTCGGCCGCATCCCAGTCACGCGCCCGGTAAGACCACCAACTATAAAGCTGTCCTTCGGGAATGTCCTGCCGGGTAATATCCACCCAACCCCCCGCATCTTGCGTTTCCGCAAGATGCTCAACCTCGATCGGTGTATGCGAAACAACCTTGAGCAGTTGCTTGTGCGACCAGACATCATCTTCGCGCGGCGCGATGTTCAGATCGCCCACTAAAATAGACTTTCCCGGCTTATCCGCGTGAAACCAGTCACGCATTTCGGTGAGGTAATCAAGTTTCTGTCCAAATTTCTCATTCACCTCACGATCAGGCACATCGCCCCCCGCCGGAACATAAAAGTTGTGAATGGTCACACCATTCTCCAACCGCCCCGCGATGTGGCGCGCGTGGCCTAGACCCGCAAAATCTTTGTCACCCACGTCCTCTAGCGGAAGGCGCGACAGGATTGCGACCCCGTTATAGCCCTTCTGCCCCCGCGCGATCATATGTTTGTAGCCCAGTTCGGCGAACCCTTCGGTCGGGATCTTGTCGACCGGAGATTTGCATTCCTGCAAACACAACACATCCGGTGCTTCTTCTTGCAGCAATTTCAGCACGATAGGCTCGCGCAGACGGACCGAGTTGATGTTCCAGGTAGCAAGGGTAAAGGGCATGGCACAAGTTTCCTCTGTCGCGGTTGGCGAAGGTTAGCGTGCCAAAGCATCGGGTACCACGAGAAAAGATCGCCGAAACGCTTAGTTTTAACAACGGCGGTTAAGCGGGACCTTCCTGACGTTCGCTGTACTTGCACCAATGACCGCTGTGCGGGACATAGCAGCCGTTCGGCATCGGCGAGCCAAGGTCTGCTTTGTGCTCTTCGCGACAGCAGCGAAAAGCAGTCCTTCGTTGCACGTGCAACACGACTTGGCTTAAGTGACAAATCCGGGCAGTCATTACACTAAAGGCCCAGTTACTCTATTACGCCAAAGCAAATAGCCTCTGCATTTATACAGACGTCGAAGGTTTCCCTATTGTGTGCAAGAATAGGCATGTCTTAGTTGCCTAAGAATTCGAAGCCGGGCTTGTTGTTCCTCTAACGACGCACTCCAGCTCACAACAGATTCTGAAGGGTGCTGGTTCGTCTGAAGTAATGTAGTCGGTGAATCTTTCACCTGCTAGCTTCCCGATTGCTTCAGCCGGGATACGAACGGTTGTGAGGCCGGGTTCTATGTCTGATGACCCTTTGAAATCTCCGATGCCGATAATCGACAGGTTGTCAGGAACTTTCAAACCAAGATTTTGCGCCGCAAACAATGCGCCCTGCGCGATAACGTCATTTCCGCAAAGCAATCCAGTAGGTCGAGATCGTTTCGTCAAAAGAGTTATTGCTGCCTGCTTAGCCTGAGAGACACTGTAGGGGGCTTCCGATTCATGCTCATCTGGCACGGAAACGCCCATTTTAGACAGCGCTTCATGTACCGCCGAAAGTCGATGCTGCGCGCGGTCGTTACCATCGGTTTTGGGAAAGATCAGCCCAATGTTCCGATGCCCCAGGTTCAGAAGATGCTCTGCCGCAAGGCGCCCGGCTAACCGGTTGTCCGCCCCAACACAAGGAAGGGTGGAATCCTCTGCGTAATTCCAAATCGCAAGTGCCGGTGTTTTTTGCTGTTCAATCAAACGGGCAGTGGCCTCTGAATGTTCCAATCCAACCAGCGCCACGCCGTCCACACGATGTTCCAACAGCTTGCGAACCATCGCGTATTCCCGGTCAAGATCATACCCGTGCGATGCCAACAACAGGCTGAACCCATCTCTATCGATCGAATCCGAAAAGGCCTGAATGACTTCGGCGAAAATGGCATGGTTGATTGTGGGCACCACAAGACCGATTGTTCCCGATCGTTTACCATGCATCGTTTGCGCCGCGCGATTTCGGATGTAGCCCAGTCTTTGAATAGCCCTGTTTATCTTTTTGCGAGTCGCAGGGTTCACCAGATCCGGGTGATTAAAGGTGCGCGAAACTGTGGATGGTGAAACTTTTGCGGCCTTTGCGACCGCTACTATATCCACCTTACCCTTTTGAAAATTAGCCATAATATCCTCCCATTTGGTCGAATTTATGAAAACATTTGCAATACTATTTTCATCGCCTACCCTGATTTGTCAACAAAAGTAAAAGTGTGAACCAACGGGTTGGGAGGCCCTGAATGGAATTCATTTATTACTTCGGAGATGTGTTCACACCGCTGTCGTTTCTGCTGCTGCTTGGCGGCACGATTGGCGGGCTGATCCTGGGCGCGACGCCGGGACTGTCGCCTACAATGGCCGTTGCGCTCCTCATACCGTTTACTTTCCAATTGGAGGCGGCTCAGGGACTGATCTTGCTGGGTGCTGCATACACCTCGACCGTGGCCGGTGGTGCAGTTAGCGCCATTCTGCTCAAGATACCCGGCGCTCCAGCGAATATCGCCACGACGCTGGACGGTCACACCATGGCCAAAAAGGGCGAAGGTGCCCGCGCGTTGCAACTGTCGTTTCTGGCATCTGCCGTAGGCGGCATCTTTGGTGTGCTGTTGCTGATCTTTCTGACCCCGGTTCTGGCACAATGGGCGCTGGCCTTTGGCCCCTCGCACTTGTTCTGGCTGGCAATTCTGGGCGTGACGGTGATCGGGACGCTGGATTCCGCTTCGGTCGTCAAGGGGCTGCTGTCGGGGTGTATCGGGTTGTGGCTGGCCACCATCGGGTTCGATGACATCATGGGCGCGCAGCGGTTCATCTTTCATCCCGCTTTGGGCGGCGGCATCAACATCATCGCTGCGCTGATCGGTCTGTTCGCGATTCCGCAGGTCCTGACGATGTTTGCCAAAGGCCGCCAAACGGATGGTGCTGAGGTGATCGAAGTTCAACGCCATTCGATCCTTGCCGCATTTCGGGAACTGTTTAGCCGGACACGGGCTTTGACCATTGGTACGCTGACCGGCTCGATCATTGGCCTGATCCCGGGTGTGGGCGGGCAGATCGCCGGGCTGGTTGCCTATGATCAATCCAAGAAGTTCTCATCGGAAAAAGAAAAGTTCGGCACTGGCCATTCCGAAGGCGTGATCGCCGCGGAATCCGCCAATAACGCGATGGTCGGCCCATCCTTGGTGCCCTTACTGACGCTTTCGATCCCGGGCAGCCCAACAGCCGCCGTTCTATTGGGTGGATTGTTGATCCATGGGATTTTCCCGGGCTCGGACCTATTCGACAACCATCCCGATGTCGCCTGGACTTTCATCAACTCCATGCTGATCGGGCAGGTGCTGATGTGCATCTTCGGTCTTTACGTGGCTGGACTTGCGGCGCGTGTCGCCCAGGTGCCGCAATCAGTTATGGCCGCCATCGTTTTGGCCTTGTCAGTCTTTGGTGCCTATTCGGTGCAGGGCTCGATGGGTGACGTCTATGTGATGGCGTGTCTCGGCATTGGCATGTTCTTTCTGGAGCGTTTCGGCTTTTCGGCGGCCCCCTTGGTTCTGGGCCTGATCCTCGGGCCGATTGCCGAGGCGAACTTTATCCAAGGCGGAATGATCGCTGACGCCACTGTCGGCAAGGCGTCGTACTTCATGACCGGTGGGTTGAACCTGCTGCTGATCGCGGTGGTGTTGGCTTCGATCGCTTACTCGGTCTGGATGGAATTGCGCCACCGTCGCTACACCACCAAAGAGGAGGCGCAGGCATGAACCGCTCACAGCACATATTTGGGTCGGGTCTGGTTTTTGCAGTAGGTCTCTGGGTGACCTGGGTCAGCTACACCCAGCAACCGGCAGAGGCGTTCCTTTTCCCGCGACTTATCGCATCCGTTTTTGTGGTTTTGGCCGGCTGGACATTTGGCAAAGCGGTGATGGGATTGTCCAAGGTTGGAAACGGCGTGACACGCACCATGTTCTTGAACATGCTGCCCGGTCTGATCATCACTTTGATCTATGTTTTCTGGGCGGCCAAGTCGCTGGGTTTCTACACCGCGACATCCGTCGCCTTTTTCATCCTGCTGTCGATCTACGATCCCGCCCCGCACAGCGAGGCTAAAAGCTGGATCAAACGAGGAATCATAACGGTGATCTTTGTGGCGGTGATGTACGGGCTCTTTGCCATGCTGCTGAACGTCTACACACCAAAGGAAATTCTGTTCTGACCACGCGAGTGACGTGGCGGAACCTAATCTGGGAGGAAACGCAAATGAAACGAGTGATTGCTGGGGCAGCATTAGCCCTTATGAGCCTGACCGGCGCAGCTGTGCCTGAGGAATATCCGGAACGGCCGCTTATGATGATGGTTAGCTACGGTGCGGGTGGCGCGACTGATTTTCAGGCGCGGATCGTCACCATGACCGCCGGGAATGAGGATGCGTTGGGTATGCCCATCGCCATCATCAACAAGCCTGGTGCCGGTGGGCGCGTAGGCTGGAACTGGTTCGCCACACAGGCTGATCCAGACGGCTATACGCTGGCAGCCTATAATGTCCCGCATTTCATCGCCCAATCGATCAAGGGTGGTGTGGAGTATTCGACCGATAGCTTTGAGCCCATCGCAAACTGGGGCGCAGATCCGGCTGTGTTTGTGGTTGGCGCCGACAGTGAATTCAACTCGATGGAGGATGTCGTCGCCTATGCCAAGGAAAATCCCGGCAAGCTGACCGTATCCGGCGCCGGACTTTTTGTTGGCCACCACATCGCTGCCCTGCAGATCGACAAGGCCGCGGGAACAAAGATGGCATATATCCCGACCAAAGGCGGCGGAGCGGCGGCCATGAAAGCGGTGATCGCCGGTGAAGTCATGGGCGGTATCAACAATCTGTCCGATGCGTTCCGCGCACAAGAGGCGGGCAACGTCAAAATCCTTGGTGTGGCAGACTTGGAGCGCAGCGCTTTCCTGCCGGGCGTGCCAACGATGATGGAACAGGGACTGGAAG
The DNA here is from genome assembly GCF_900106805.1 of Ruegeria halocynthiae. GTDB lineage: Bacteria > Pseudomonadota > Alphaproteobacteria > Rhodobacterales > Rhodobacteraceae > Ruegeria > Ruegeria halocynthiae. Next base: position 80,362 of record NZ_FNNP01000006.1, on the reverse strand, counting down.
TGGATAACTCGTCTGTCAACTTCCGGGGTGTGATGGTGCCCAAGGGAACGCCGCCTGAGGTGATCGAGAAACTGGCCGCCACTGTGCCCGAGATGTTCGCAAATTCACGTGTCTCCAAGAAGATGGAAGCAGGTGGATCGCCCATGCACATCATGACACGCGACGAAGTGATCGAGATGTGGGCGCAACGCCAGCAGACTCTGAACGAATTGCTTGCCGGTCTCTGATCCGGTCGTTCCTTACGGGGCGGGGAAAGCCCGCCCCAATCAAACAATCGAGGACCAAGATGAACGCTCAAGATGGGGTTTCCCCTGAAATTGCTGAATTAGATCGTATCGTAGCACGTGCGCGTAAAGCTCAGGCGGCTTTCGAAGCTGATGGCAGTCAGGCGCTTTATGACAAAGCAGCACTTGCAGCGGGATGGGCCATCATGGAACCGGCGCGCAATCGGGCACTGGCAGAAATGGCGGTTGAGACCACCGGCCTGGGCAACGTGCCCGACAAGATTACCAAGAACCACCGCAAGACCCTTGGCCTGTTGCGCGATATCGCAGATGCGAAGACCTACGGCATCATCAGCGATGACCCATTAACCGGCATTTCAGAAATAGCGCGTCCCATCGGCGTGATCGGCGCGGTTGTGCCGTCGACCAACCCGGCTGCAACGCCCGCGAACAACATCATCAATGCGCTAAAGGGCGGCAACGCCATCGTGGTGGCGCCCTCCCCCAAGGGCGTGGCATCCTGCGAGATGCTGATTGGGTTCATTCACACAGAATTCGACAAACTGGGTTTGTATCGCGATCTGGTTCAGATGATCCCGGCCCCCGGTTCAAAGGCCAAGACACAGCGGCTGATGGAAACAGTTGATCGGGTGATCTGCACTGGCAGTCAAAACAATGTTCACCGCGCGCAATCTTGTGGCACCCCTGCGGTTGCCGTTGGTGCGGGCAACGTTACGGTGATTGTGGATGAGACCGCTGATCTGCAAGCGGCCGCTGCCAAGATCGCCGCCTCAAAATCCTTTGACAACGCAACTTCGTGCTCCTCTGAGAATTCGGTGGTTGTGCTGGACGCGGTCTATGACGCCTTTGTCGCAGCGATGGCTACAGAGGGCGGTGCATTGGTGCCGTCTTCCGGTGCAAGTGACATCATCGCGCGGCTCTGGCCCGACGGTCACCTCAACCGTTCAGTTATTGCGCAAGATGCCGACAAGATGCTCGAAGCTTTGGGGATGGCGGGTAAAGTACCCGACGGCACCAAGTTTCTGGCCGTGGAAACGGACGGAATAGGCCCGGATCATCCTTTGTCCGGGGAAAAACTCAGCCGAGTTCTAGCACTCTTTCGCGCTGCAGATTTCGAAGACGCCAAGGCCACCGCCGCCCGTATTTTGGCGCATCAGGGGGCGGGGCATTCAGTTGGCATACATACCGAAGACGACTCGCGTGCGGTTGGGTTGGGTCGTGACCTGCCCACCTGCCGGGTCATCGTAAATCAGGCGCATACTTTTGCCACTGGCGGCAGCTTTACCAACGGATTGCCCTTTTCCCTGTCGATGGGCTGCGGCAGCTGGGGGGGGAATTCCATCGACACCAACCTGCATTGGCGGCATTTCGTCCAAACCACCAAAATCGTGCGTGAAACATCGCCGCGCGAACCTGGGCTGGACGAAGTATTCGGCAGCTACTGGTCGGAGGCCGGGCAATGATGGAACCGCCCAAAGGGACCGTCCGCGACTGGCTGAACCAAAGGGCAAGTCAGGGAGGAACCGGTTTCGTTTTCCCTGACGGGGCACCGGACCTGAGCTGGGGTGACTTGCGCGAAACAGCCCACCGCATCGCAGTCATGCTAACGGATTTGGGTGTGGCAAAAGGCGAAAGTGTCGCCATCCTCTACCCCAATTGCCGTGAAGCGCTGGAGGTCCTTTTCGGCGTTCTCTACGGAGGATTTCGGGCCACGATGATTAACCTTGTCGCGGGTGACAACGCCGTAGCCTACGCGCTGGAACACAGTGGTGCACGCTATAGCTTTGTACACCCCAGACAAACGGAATTATTCGAACGAACAGCCGATCCTGCCAGGATAACACCGCTGCATGCGGCAGATGCCACCAACATCGACGGCAATTTGCATAGCATCTCTTCCGATAATCATGCGCTGTTGATGTATACGTCCGGCACGACCGGACGCCCCAAGGGCGTGGTCCACACGCATTCCAGCCTGTTGGCCGGGGGCTGGACGACTACAATAGCGCACAAGCTGTCCGAGGCTGATCGCGGGTTTTGCGTTTTGCCGATCTACCACATCAACGGGCTGTGCGTGACAGTCATGGGAACACTTGTGTCAGGCGGGTCATTGGCCATGTGTGACCGGTTTTCGGTCAGCCGATTCTGGAACAATCTGAGTAAAGTCGAGGCGACCTGGTTTTCAGTCGTGCCCACCATTATTTCTCACCTGCTGCACTCTGACACCAAGCCGGATGCCCAAACCCGCCAGCGGGTGCGTTTCGGGCGTTCTGCATCTTCTGCACTGGCACCCGACGTGCAACGCGCGTTCGAAGACCGGTTCCAAATCCCGATCATTGAGACCATGGGGCTTACGGAGACCGCAGCACAAATATTGTCCAACCCATTGCCACCCGGTATTCGCAAAATTGGCTCCCCGGGTATTGCTTTCGGCAACGAGGCGGCAATCTTCGACGCACATTGTCAGCCGGTATCACGCGAAACGGAAGGCGAATTGGTAATACGCGGACCAAACGTCATGTTGGAATACCTAAAAAACCCTGAAGCAACGACAGATACGTTTACCGACGATGGCTGGTTGCGCACCGGTGATCTCGCCCGCATGGATGAGGACGGTTATGTATATGTCACCGGTCGGCTGAAAGAATTGATCATCAAAGGCGGCGAAAACATCGCCCCGCGCGAGATCGACGAGGCGCTTTACTCTCACCCCGATGTTGTGGAAGCAGCGGCATTTGCCCGCCCCTGTCACAGCTACGGCGAAACCGTCGAGGCAGCGGTAAAAATTCGCGAAGGTTCGAAATTGACGCCCATGGAGCTGTCCAAGATTTGCGAAGCCCAATTAGGTCGTTTCAAATCGCCCGATGAAGTCCATATCTTGCTTGATCTTCCTAAGGGGCCGTCAGGGAAAATCCAAAGAAACAGGATACTCGAGATCGTTAACGAGAAGGCTGGTAACTCACCTATCTGAACATCCACGACACTGTTTGCCAGAAAGTCCAATGTCCGCGTTGGCGAAGTTGCACTGCAGCACCGACGATGTGGTCAAATGGCAGCTAGGGACCGTCCTGACCAACGCCAATGTCAGCAATCTGCGCTTCGCGGTCGCTCATGCCTAGTGCAGCATCTGTCGCTCTGGGCTCAAAGCTGACATCTATCACCTATCGTTCCTCAAAAAAAAAGCCGGGCCATCAGGCCCGGCAGTCCAACAGGGAGGTGCATGTCATAACCCGGACATGCGCGGGTTGGGAGTAGTCTAAAGATACCTCAAGAGTATCACTTTGATCCAAGTCAATCCACCATTAGTCAAGCAACAAGGCGATATCCGCCCGATTCTGTGACCAAAAGGCGCGCATTCGAGGGATCGGGTTCGATCTTCTGGCGCAGGCGATAGATATGGGTTTCAAGCGTGTGCGTCGTGACACCGGCATTGTAGCCCCAGACCTCGTGCAACAGGACATCACGTGCAACAACTCCGTCTGTTGATCGATAGAGGAACTTGAGAATGTTCGTTTCTTTCTCAGTCAGGCGGATCTTGCGGTCATCCTCAGTCATCAGCATCTTCATCGCGGGCTTGAACGTGTAGGGCCCCAGAACAAATACCGCATCCTCGGATTGCTCGTGCTGGCGCAACTGGGCCCGAATACGGGCCAGAAGGACAGGGAATTTGAAAGGCTTGCTAACATAGTCATTCGCACCGGCATCCAGACCCAAGATGGTATCGGCATCGCTGTCATGTCCGGTCAGCATCAGAACCGGGCTTTTGACACCCTGTTTGCGCATCAGGCGGCACAGCTCGCGCCCGTCCGTGTCGGGCAGGCCGACGTCCAGAATGACCAGATCGTAGATCGCCTCGCGCGCACGCTCCATCGCGGATGCGCCGTCGAACGCTTCGAACACGTCGAAGTCTTCGGTCATCACAAGTTGCTCACTGAGCGCCTCGCGCAGGTCTTCGTCATCATCCACCAGCAGGATTTTCTTGAGCTGAGCCATGTCCGGTCCTCCTAAGCCTTTTCCATCACTTGCGTACGAAGAATGCAATCAGCAAGATTTACTGCACTGGTCTCACGCCCTCGTGTCTGACGCATAGGAATTGTTTCACATTTCCCACTGATCGGGGTAGGAAAAGGTCTGATCGTTACAGGGTAACATGCATGAGTCTCACTCCTGACATCACCGAATTGCTGGCGCGAGCGCGGGCTGATCTTCGTATGGGCGTCCCGGTGGCTCTGACGGATGACCTGGGGTTCAATGTATTGGCCCTGGCTTCGGAAACACTCAGCCCGCAAAGATTGGCCGATCTGCGCGCCTTGGGCGGCGAACCCGTTGTGGCCATCACCGTTCGACGCGCCGAAACGCTGAAAGCGCGCGTCTATGATGGCGATCTGGCTCGGGTTGTAATTCCGGCCGATGCAGGGCTCAGCTGGGTTCAGGCTGTAGCTGATCCATCTGATGACTTGAACGCACCCATGAAAGGGCCGCTGATGACACAGCGGCAAGGGAGCGCAAATCTGCACCGGATCGCAATTGCTCTGGCCAAATCGGCACATCTGCTGCCTGCGGCTGTGGTGATCCCCATCGAAAACGGTCGCGCGTTCGCCGCGACACATGGCCTGACCTGTATCGACCATACGCGTGCGGCACCTCATCTGACTGATCGCAGCACCCTGCACCCGGTCGTCGCCGCGCGCCTGCCGATGGAGGTGTCCGAGGCCGGTCGGCTGCATGTATTCCGCCCCGAAGACGGCGGAGAGGAGCACTATGCCGTCGAAATCGGCCGCCCTGATCGTGACAAACCCGTGCTTGCCCGGCTGCATTCAGCCTGTTTCACCGGCGACCTAATGGGCAGTCTGAAATGTGACTGCGGCCCTCAGCTGCGCGGAGCCCTCACCCAGATGGGGGCCGAGGGCGCAGGTGTTCTGCTCTATCTGAATCAGGAAGGACGCGGGATCGGGCTGGCCAATAAGATGCGGGCCTATTTCCTGCAGGATCAGGGTTTTGACACTGTCGAGGCCAATCACCGGCTTGGGTTCGAAGATGATGAACGGGATTTTCGGCTCGGCTCGGACATCCTGAAATCTCTGGGATTCAGTTCAGTGCGTCTGCTGACTAACAATCCTGCAAAGATCGCGATGATGGAACGAGCTGGTATCGCCGTTTCTGAACGCGTTCCGTTGAAGGTGGGCGAGACCGACTTCAACCGCGCATATCTGGCGACCAAAGCAGCAAAATCAGGCCATTTGCTGTGACCCCAAACGATCTGGTTCTGACGCCGCATGGTGTTCGGTTTCAGGGGCATGTGTTTCCTTGTTCCATAGGCAAGGGAGGGGTGAGTCTGAGCAAGAAGGAAGGCGACGGGGCGACGCCGGCGGGTGTGCATACCATCGTGGGACTGCTTTTTCGTGCTGATCGAATGCCATGTCCGGCGCCTTGGGCACGGCCGATCGGGCCGCGTGATTTCTGGTCGGACGACGTTAAAGACGTTGCCTACAACCATCTGGTTCGCGCGCCCCATAGGTACAGCCATGAAAGTTTGCGTCGCGCTGATCCGCTATACGATCTGATACTGATAACCGACTGGAATTATCCCGACGCAACCCCAGGCAGAGGGTCGGCCATTTTCCTGCATCAATGGCGGCGGCCACGTTATCCGACCGAAGGCTGCATAGCCTTCCGGCGCGACCATCTGCGGTGGATTGCCCAGCAGGCTGTGCCGGGTACACGGCTGATCATTCCTGCGGTCTGACACGCGCCCCAAAAATGGCAGAACCAACGCGGACGTGGGTCGCGCCCAACGTAATGGCAGATTCGAAATCGCCGCTCATTCCCATCGACAGCCCGTCCAACCCGTTCCGCTCAGCAATTCTTGCCAGAAGCGCAAAATGCAATGCGGGTTCCTCATCGACCGGAGGTATGCACATCAAACCCCGGACCGGCAGATCGAGGCCGCGACACTCGGCTATGAACGTGTCTGCATCCGCCGGAAAAACACCAGCCTTCTGATCCTCTTCACCGGTATTAATCTGAATGAACAACTCGGGACAGGTGCCCATCTCTTGCGCTAATCTCGCCAGTGACTTGGCCAATTTTGGCCGGTCGACTGAATGGATGGCATCGCAAAGTTCGATCGCCTGCCGGGCCTTGTTGGTTTGCAATGGACCTATCAGATGCAGGGCTACGTCCGGAAAGCGCTCTCGGAAGGTGGGCCACTTTCCAGCGGCTTCCTGCACCCGGTTTTCCCCGAAACACCTGTGGCCCTGCTCCAGCACGGCCTCGACCCGATCGTTGGGTTGCACCTTGGACACCGCAATCAATTGCACCGATCCTTCGGCTCGTCCGGCTGCGGATTCAGCTTTGGTGATACGGTCGGTGATATCTTGCAGCGACATGGGGTCCCTCATTCTGCGTTTGCCGCAGCAAAACACCATGTTGGCACAAAAGAAAAGGGCAGGCCCGAAGACCTGCCCTTAAACCTTGCGGTTCAGATCAACTTAGAAGTTGAACTGAGCACCGAAGTCAGCTTGGGTGACGCTCTCGCCGTCGCCGCGCTTGTTGGTGCCGATACCACCGCGCAGCGATGCACCGCCGCCCAGGTCGTAGATGGCGCCAACAGCGATCTGACGAAGGTCATCGTCAGCCGAACCGTCGCCGTATACGAACTGCAGGGTAGTCGCTGTACCCAGGTTGTACGCAGCCGACAGACCGTATGCGGTACCGTTGCGAGATTCTGCAGCAACGTCATCGTCCGCTACGAACAGAGTACCCGAGAAGTCACCGAATTCTGCGCCCAGGGCCAGAACGGTCAGGCTCTGCTTGTCCAGATCGCCAACCGATTTGGTCTGACCGTAGATGATTTCTGCAGAGAAGTTGTTGAAGGTATAGGCAGCGCCGATATCCCAACGGTCTGCATCAACGGTATCCGAACCGTCAGCAGCGGTTTCTGCGAACGTACGCTGGTCGTAAGACGCGCCGAACGAGAAATCACCAACCGAGTAGTTTACGTACACGGCGTTAGCACCGGAACCCGTGCTGGAATAGCCCAGGAAGCTATAGTCAACACCAGAGTACTGACCAGCAAACAGTTCCAGACCAACTTCTGTACCGTAGTAGTTGATGCCGTTGTCAAACGCACCCGCCACGTTGCCCGCGTCTACACGCAGACCACCGTAAATGACAGAGAAGCGAGCGCCGTTCAGACCAGCTGAATTTGCTTCGCCGTTGCCGGCATCTTCGTCTGCCTGCAGACGAACACGGCCTTCGAAGCGAACGCCACCGTCGGTTTCAACGATGCCGTCGATGTTCAGACGGAAACGCGAAACCAGGATGGTGTCGTCGGTGTCGACGCCTTCCGCGGTTTCAGCAGTAACGTCGGCGTCGGTGACGACTGCAACGGTGTCAACGTCACCGGTGCGGTCTTCAACGTAGCCAATACCAAAACGACCGTAACCGCTGAAATTCACTTCAGCTGCTTCGGCTGCAACGCCTGCGGTCGCGATCAGCGCCGTCGTTGCGAAGAGAACTTTTTTCATCTTGTTTCCCTCGGTTTCAAAAAAAGAGTTATCTACTCGACACATACCAAGGCATATGTCTCAGCACGGTCATCGTTTCGCTCTTTTTGCCCCCTCGGCGCAAGCTCGGCATAAATGAAAAGGCGTCATTCGGATCAGATTGGTGCAAGGATGCCACAGTCACTTTCTGCCCCCCCTGACGCAAAGGGTACCTACATTTCAAAAGAATAGGGTTGTTGCAGAAAGGGTCCTTGGCTAGGAGTATGCCTCAACGATGCACAACCAGTGAAACAGGACCTGCTTACAATGCGCCTGCCGACGTTTTTGGGTTTGATCATACTGACCGCAACACTTTCTGCGTGCGGGCAGAATCGGAGCACTTCTACGACGAGTAATCCCAATCTCGTCAGGGGCAACACCGAAGAGCGCGAACTGAGCGACCCGAATCGTTCGACGATCTGGGATGTGTTCGGTCCGAACAGCTCGGAACAGGTCACTCAGGTGAATCGCTATTTGTGGTCTGCCTCGCTGGATGTTCTCAACTTCCTACCCATACAGGAGGTTGATCCGTTCACCGGCGTTATCATAACGGGTTACGGTACACCTCCGGGTGGCGGGCGGTCTTATCGGGCGACGGTACATATCAGTGATCCCGCGCTGGAGGCACGTTCGCTCTCTGTTGCGCTTCAGACCAGCGGTGGGTCTCCGGTCAGCGCGGCAACCACACGTGCGGTCGAGGACGCGATCCTGTCCAGAGCGCGTCAGCTGCGCATTGCGGACAACAAGTTCTAGCAACCTGCCGAAAATCACATTATGACCACGCCGGGTTCCTACCCGGCGTTTTCATTTACGAAGGACCGCACGATGTCTCGCTACTCGGCCACCGAAATCGAAGCAAAATGGCAAGAGGCCTGGGACAAGGCCGGAATCTTCACTGCCAACCACAAGGCGGACAAGCCGAAATACTATGTGCTTGAGATGTTCCCCTACCCTTCCGGGCGAATCCACATGGGGCATGTGCGTAACTATACGATGGGTGATGTGATCGCACGGCACAAGCTGGCGACGGGGCACAACGTGCTGCACCCGATGGGCTGGGACGCATTCGGTATGCCGGCGGAAAATGCCGCGATGGCCATTGGTGGCCACCCCAAAGACTGGACCTATGGCAACATCGCTGACATGCGCGGACAGATGAAGCCCTTGGGGCTGTCGATCGATTGGTCGCGTGAATTTGCAACATGCGACCCGGAGTATTACGGCCAGCAACAGGCTTTGTTCCTCGATATGCTCGAGGCCGGGCTGGTTTACCGCAAGAACGCCGTGGTGAATTGGGACCCGGTCGACATGACTGTTCTGGCCAATGAGCAGGTGGAAAACGGGCGGGGCTGGCGCTCGGGTGCACTGGTCGAACGACGCGAACTGACTCAATGGTTCTTCAAAATCTCGGATTATTCCGAAGAATTGCTCGACGCGCTGGACACATTGGACAACTGGCCCGCCAAAGTTCGGCTGATGCAGGAAAACTGGATCGGCAAGTCGCGCGGTTTGCAATTCGGATTCGAACGTACCGATGGTGGAGAGCCGATCACCGTCTATACGACACGCCCCGACACACTGCTGGGTGCGTCTTTCGTCGGTATCTCGCCGGATCATCCGATTGCAAAACAACTGGAAGCCGAAAGTCCAGAAGTAGCTGAATTCGTGGCAGAATGCCGCAAAGGTGGGACAACCGAAGAAGCCATCGACACCGCCGAGAAGCTGGGCTATGATACCGGCATTCGGGTCAAGCATCCCCTGGACCCGAATTGGGAACTGCCGGTCTGGATCGCCAACTTCATCCTGATGGATTATGGCACCGGCGCGATCTTCGCCTGCCCGGCACATGACCAGCGCGACCTCGACTTCTGCCGCAAATACGGCCTGCCCGTGGTCGACACGTTCTTTGCGCTGGATGATGACACCCCGGTCGACAAAATCGCGTTCGTTCCCCCGAAGACCGAAAAGGTCCGCTGGGTGAATCACTTCGCGGGCCTTAGTGAAGCCACAGGTGATGAGGCTATCAATACCACAGTCGATTTCGCTGAAAAGGCCGGCTGGGGCGAGGGGGTCACCAAGTATCGCCTGCGCGACTGGGGTCTCAGCCGCCAGCGTTATTGGGGTTGCCCGATTCCCGTGGTTCACTGCGAAAAATGCGGGACGGTGCCTGAGAAGAAAGAGAAGCTGCCGATTCAGTTGCCCTATGACGATGGCGCCGGCAGACCCATCGACTTCTCGATTCCCGGCAACCCGCTGGATCGCCACCTGAGTTGGCGCGACACGCCATGCCCATCCTGCGGCGCACCAGCCAAGCGCGAAACTGACACGATGGACACATTCGTCGATTCGTCTTGGTATTTCGCTCGTTTCACCGCGCCGCGTGCCGAAACACCCACCGATCTTGCCGAAGCCGAATACTGGATGAATGTCGACCAGTATATCGGCGGGATTGAGCACGCGATTCTACACCTGCTCTATTCGCGTTTCTTCGCGCGGGCGATGAACATCACTGGTCACCTGCCGATAAAGGCAATCGAACCATTCGATGCACTGTTCACCCAAGGCATGGTGACTCACGAAATTTACCAAACACGCGATGGCAATGGCCGACCGGTCTATCATCTGCCCGAGGACGTGACCGACGGCAAACTGACCGACGGCACTGAGGTCGAAATCATTCCCTCGGCCAAGATGTCGAAATCGAAAAAGAACGTTGTGGACCCGGTCAGCATCATCTCGGCCTTTGGGGCAGACACAGCGCGCTGGTTCGTGTTATCCGATTCGCCGCCCGAGCGGGACGTCGAATGGACGGCCTCGGGCGCGGAAGCCGCTTTCAAGCACCTAAGCCGTGTACACCGTATCGCCTCCGAAATTGCCGGGTCGAATGTGCCGGACAACGCAGCAGACGAAAGCCTGCTGCGCGAAATGCACAAGGCGATCCACGACGTGTCCGGCGGTGTTGAATCCTTTGGTTTCAACGCCTCGATCGCAAAGCTCTATGCGTTCACCAACACACTGGCGAAATCCAACGCAGGCAGCGCCACCAAGCGCGAAGCGGTTAAAACCTTGGCACAGCTGATGTCTCCCATGACCCCGCACTTGTCTGAGGAACTCTGGCAGATGCTGGGCGGTGAAGGTCTGGTAGCGACTGCACCATGGCCAGTCGCTGATGAAGCTATGTTGGTCGATGACACCGTGACCCTGCCGATCCAGATCAATGGCAAGCGCCGCGCGGAAATCAGCGTTGCCAAGGATTTGGACAAGGCAGAGGTTGAAAAAATCGCGCTCAGCACCGAAGCTGTGCAAAAGGCGCTGGCTGGCGCCACACCTAAAAAAGTGATCGTTGTTCCGGGACGGATCGTCAATGTCGTCGTTTAATCGCAGAACCCTGTTGTTGATGCCACTGGCGCTTGCCGCCTGCGGGTTCGAGCCCGTTTATGCACCCGGCGGATCGGGCTCGGCGCTGAATGGCAAGGTTGAGGTCTCGGCTCCGAATACTGTCGAGAGCTTTCTGCTCGTCCAGAATCTGGAACGTCAGCTGGGCCGCAGCGCCACCTCGGGCAATGCGTATAAGCTGGATGTGAAGGTTTCGACAAACACGCGCAGGACCTCGATCACCACCGCCAACGAGACCAACCGCTATACCATAGACGGCAGCGCCACCTATGCCTTGAAATCGAACGCAACGGGGCAAATCATTGCCTCGGGGTCGGTCAGCGATTTCGTCGGCTATTCTGCCGCAGGTTCAACCGTGTCGACTCTGGCCGACGAACGCGACGCAACAGAGCGCCTGATGGTCATTCTGTCGGACCAGATCGTGAATCGCCTTTACGCAACACCAGGTCTGCCCGCATGAAGTTAAGCCCGCGTGAGGCCGAAGGATACTTCGCCAAGCCGGACACCGACAAGGCCGGGTTGCTGATCTATGGGGCAGACGTGATGCGCGTTGCCCTGAAACGTCAACAGGTATTGGCCGCTTTGCTGGGTCCCGGCGCCGAAGAGGAAATGCGCCTGACCCGCATTCCCGGTGCGGACCTGCGCAGCGATCCTGCCCTGTTGCTTGATGCGGTCAAGGCAGTCGGTTTTTTCCCCGGCCCACGCGCGGTATTTGTCGAAGACTCCACCGATGTGGCCGCGCCTGCGATCCTGGCGGCACTCGAAGACTGGGGCTATGGCGATGCGCAGATCATTGTGACAGCCGGGCAGCTCAAACCCAGTTCGAAAATCCGCAAGGCTTTCGAAACGAACCCGGCGGCCTATGCAGTCGGCATTTATGACGACCCGCCTTCGCGCGCCGAGGTTGAACGCATCCTGACACAGGCCGGATTGCAGAATATCCCGCGCGATTCGATGTCGGCCCTCAGCGAACTTGCTTTGGGGCTAAGCCCCGGAGATTTTACCCAAACTGTTGAGAAGCTGTCACTTTACAAGCAGGGCGACTCGGCTGAGCTGACCATCGAAGACATCGAGGCCTGCGCACCACGATCAACCGAGGCAGCGCTGGATGACGTTCTGAACGTGATTGCCGAAGGCCGCGCGCCGGAAATCGGCCCGCTGATCCGGCGGCTGCAGGCACAGGGCACCAATGGGGTGAGCCTGTGTATCGGTGCCACGCGGCACTTCCGGACGCTGTATGCCTGCGCTTCTGATCCGGGTGGCGCTGCGCAAGGAATCGGTAAGCTACGCCCCCCGGTCTATGGCAAGCGACGCGATCGGATATTGCGACAGGCGCAAGGATGGGGGGCGCCGAAATTGCAAACCGCTTTGACGGTGTTGACTGATACGGACCTGTCTTTGCGTTCGGCAGGTCAAACTGCACCTGCCATGGCGCTTGTAGAGCGGGCCATGATCCGTCTGGCTATGCTGGCCCGGTCGGGTTGAAGCCTAGCGTTCCAGCCAGGCGACCGCCGACTGCCCGGCCCAACGTCCGGTTGCCAGACACGCAGTTAACAAATAGCCCCCTGTTGGGGCTTCCCAATCCAACATCTCACCCGCGCAAAATACGCCCGGTAACGCGGACAGCATCAAGCCACGGTCCAAGGCACCGCGCCCGACACCGCCAGCGGTCGAGATTGCCTCATCCATCGGGCGAAGGTCCGCGTTGAGCACAGGCAACCGCTTGATTGCGCAAGCTTCATCCAACTTAGGTAAACCGCACCGCTTTTTCATTTCGTGAAACAGCGCAATTTTCTGTGGCGGCAGGTGTAACGTCTTTTTTAACCACTGAGATAATGTGGTTTTGGGATTCTTCGACGCAAGGCGCGCCAGCAAATCCTTCTCGCCCAGATCGGGCAGCAAATCCACGAAGAGAGGATCGCCACCACGCAGGGCGGGAGTAAGTGAATAAAGACCTCCACCCTCTAAGCCCCTGGCGGAAATTGTGGCTTCGCCTCGGCTGTCCAACGCGCCAGCCATCCAGCGCACCGACTTTAGAGCCGAGCCGAAATGAGGTTGCATGTATTGACTCCAGTCGACCGACAGAGCTGCATTTGCAGGTTCAAACGGGGATAAGGTGACGCCTTTATCCGCAAGCCATGGAGCCCACGCACCATCCGCCCCCAGCCGCGCCCAACTGGCGCCGCCCAATGCCAGAACCGTTGCATCGGGTGTGAAAAGCCGCTCACCAGCTGGGGTGTCAAACACCAGCGCCCCGTCTTGCCATCCCTGCCAGCGCCATCGTGTCCTGATCTCAACACCAGTCTGATCCAGCCGCGCCAGCCAGGCCCGCAACAAGGGCGAGGCCTTCATCACCTTCGGAAACACGCGACCCGTTGAGCCTGTGAACATCTCCTGCCCCAGGTCACTGGCCCAAGCCATGACCGCCTGTGCGTCAAACGCGCGGACCATCGGGTGCAACCAATCCTCGGCACCCCCATAAGCGCCCATAAACGTGTCAAAAGATTCGTCTTTGGTCAGGTTCAGACCAGATTTCCCCGCCATCAAAAATTTGCGCGCGACCGAAGACTTGGCTTCGGCCACAAGAACCTCATGCCCTGCAGCAGCAAGTTGTTCGGCGGCCATCAGCCCCGCCGGCCCTGCCCCGATGACCATGGTTTGCGCCATTACGTTCCTCTTGCCCTGCGCACACTTCAGCGCGAAGTTAGCTCGTGGCAAATTCCGATCCGATCTGCCCGCTCTGCGACCGCCCGATCCCCGAAGGCGTTGGCAGCCTGCACCATCTGATCCCAAAGCTCAAAGGAGGCAAGGGCGGACCCACCGTTTTGTTGCACCAGATCTGCCACAAAGAGGTGCACGCAACTCTGACCGAGGCGGAATTGGCGCGCAATTTCAACACCATTGAAGCGTTACGCGCCCACCCGAGACTTAACAATTTCCTGAACTGGGTCCGCAAACGCCCACCCGGATTTCGCTCAAAAGTGCCGGGCAAACGGCGCGTGCGTTGATCAGGCCGGACGCCACGGATCGCCAAATGCATCCGTTTGCGGCTCGGCCAGACCCTCGATTTCGATGCCAAGGTAATCGGGTACCGGCGCAAACCGGGCATTGGGGATGTGCTGAAACTCCAGTGTGGTATAGGGCCGCTTCCAAAGCCACTCACGATTCTCAACGGCCCAGAGATCAGAACTGGGTGGTTCATCCCGTGTGAAGGCATAGAAATGCAGATCAAACCCGTATGGTTCGACATCCTGCAGCGACAGCAGTGACATGCCCAACGAACGGCAAAATGCATCCTCGGCGGCGATATCTCCGGTGCGCAATGTGATCTGGCCGATACAGGCCTTGGCAAATGGGGCATCTGGGCTGGCAGTGTTGTCAGCCCGATTGTCTTCGAAATCATGCTGCAGAAGCTCAATCGTGAAACCTTCGGGATCGTTAAGATGACACATATAACCGATATCCAGAAACTGGCCCGGATCACTGACCGGAGTGCCCTTCTGGCGCAGGGCCTCGACGGCAAGATCAACATCCGGCAGCGTGATACCGATCTTCCAGTAGCGTTGTCCGCGGTCATGGTGGTAACCACCGCCACCTGGCACTAGTAGAAGATCGGCATCCTCCCCAGGATATCCCACACGACGAATGGCACCTTCGATCCGGACAGACATGCCCAGCACATCACGATAGAACGCCGCCAGAACATCCGGGTTCGACACACGCAATTGCAGCGCAGCCATCCTCATGGGCACAATCCGGCAATGCCTGCAGCAATCGATGGGTCTGCGGACAGGCTGTCAGCCACCAGCTCGTGTGCAGTGGGCATCAACTGGTCAGGCTCAACCACCCGATCGACCAACCCAAAGCTGTACGCTTCTACGGCCGAAATCTTTTGCCCGGCCATCAAGATCATCTTGGTTCTGGACGGGCCGATCAGTGCAGCCATCCGCTTAGGATCAGAGGGCTGAGGCAGAAAACCCAACTTCATGACCGGATAGAAGAACTTGGCCGACTGGACTGCAATACGCAAATCACACGCCAGAACCATACCGTTGGCCCCACCTGCCAATGTGCCGTTAAGCGCTGCCACCGTCAGGCAGGGCAACGCGGCAATCGCACTCGAGAGTTGTTCCCACAGATTTGAGGTCGCAAGACCCGCTCGCGCTTCCTCAAGGTCTGCACCTGCGCTGAATACCCGGCCCGCGCCGGTCAGGATCAATGCGCGTGCTTCGGTTGCCGCTTCTGCGATGCGGACCAGTTCGCCCAGCATCGCTGAGGTAAGCGCATTGGCTTTTTCTGGGTTGTTCAACGTGACCGTCCACAACCCATCATCTTGCGTCAGCTCGATCACGTCAGACCAACCCGTTTGCGGATGTCTTCATTGCGCAGTGATATCTCGGTTCCCAGAAACTCATCCGCATCCGTTGAACACATCCACATCAGCGCCCGTGCGGGCCAATCTGCGGGAATGTGATCGTCCCAATCCAGTTGGCTGACAGGGTTGATACCGCTGGCCTTGATCACCCGCTGCATGTCGGTGGCCACGGTACCTGGCGACAGGCCCATGGCGCGGATGCCGTGATGCGCCTCTTCCAGATGAACGCATTCTGTTAACATCTTTGCCCCAGCCTTGGATGCACAATAGTGGCTCCAGGCTTCGACCGGATTCGACGCTGCACCAGACGAGACGGTCAATACCGTCCCACCGCCTGCGGCCCGCATGATGGGCAAGGCCGCGCGCATCCCATAAAAAATACCTTTCAGATTGATGTCGATTGCCTGGCTCCAGGCCTGAGTGTCTGCATTCGACAAATGAAAGATCGGGTCAATCACGCCAGCATTTCCGATCAGCACGTCCAAACCGCCAAATCGGTCGATGCAATCGGCAACCGTCTGTTCGACCTGCGCGAAATCACTGACATCGCAGGCCAGCGCGATTGCATTGTCACCTAGCGCTGCGGCCAGTGCGCCGATCTGATCACGGCTACGTGCGACCAATGCCACATTGGCACCGGCTGCGGCAAAAACGCGCCCGGCTTCGGCCCCAATGCCCCGGCTGGCCCCTGTGATCAGTACGGTTTTCCCTTGCATATGCATCGTTTGAATCCCTGCGCTTGAAATTGTGTTAACTGGTACCCCGCAAATGGGGAATTGGTCCACCCCTTACCCCTTGACGCTGGCCGCCACAGGCACGACGATGCGCGCAAATTGATCAAGAAGGGTTCTCTTATGACTGTTTTCCTTCGCCGTGGCTGCGGTGCGGCCCTGGCTTATGCTGTTGCCACACAAGGCGTGTTTGCAGATGTCACCGCCAATGACGTATGGGCCGATTGGCAGGCCTATCTGGGCGGCATGGGGTATGACGTAACCGGTGAGCAGAACGTATCGGGCAGTGTCACAACCATCTCGAACATGACAATGGCCATGGCGATACCTGACACCGAAGGCACGTTCGATATGGTCATCCCCGAGATGACGCTGACCGAGAATGGCGATGGCACGGTTAATATCGGCTTCCCGGCCAGCTTTCCGATGAGCATTTCGGGTGAGGCTGAGGATGAGACATTCTCGGCAGATCTGATTTACTCGCACGATGCTCTGGAAATGGTTGTGTCGGGCACCCCCGAAAACATGACTTACGATTACAGCGCAAACAGCCTGAACCTGGCACTGGATTCGCTGGAATTTGACGGTGAGACCGTGACAGATGACATGCTGGCCTTGAATGTCCAGATGAATGAGATTGCGGGCTCATCCCAGATGGAGATCGGCGAAAAGCGCGATATCGCCCAGCAGTTTACCGCTAGTAGCCTGTCTTATGATGTCGCCTTTAACGAACCCGAAAGCGAAGATACGGGCCGGATCAGCGGCAAGTTGGGTGACCTAAAATTTGACGGCGACACGATCATTCCACCCGGAATCGACGTGTCCAACGTACAAGACATCTACAAGGCCGGGTTTGCCGCATCAGGCACCTTTACTTATGCCTCGGGCAGCACCGAAATGGCGGGTACTTCGGAAGGTGAGCCGTTCTCGCTCAGCAGCAGTTCCGAAGGTGGCAGCTTCACCGGCAGCATTGATGCACAGCGGCTTGTTTACGATCTTGCGCAAAACGGCACAAAATTGGCGGTCACAACCGCCGATCTACCGTTCCCGATCGAAATGGCGATGGCCAATGCTGGGCTGAAGTTTGAGTTCCCTGTTCAGGCTTCTGAAGAAATCCAACCCTTCGGATTCGGCATGAACCTGACCGATTTCACCATGTCCGACATATTGTGGAGCATGATTGACCCCGCAGGCACCCTGCCCCGCGATCCGGCGACAATTGCGCTGGACACTACCGGCACAGCCAAGGTTCTGGTCGATTTCATGGATCCCGAAGCGGTAGAAGAGCTTGAGACATCTGATGTGGCCCCGGGCGAGCTGCATTCGCTGAAGATCAACGAATTGCTTGTATCACTGGTTGGGGCCGAGTTGACCGGAGATGGTGACTTCGCGTTCGACAATTCGAATACCGAAGAGTTTGATGGCCTGCCCGCCCCATCAGGCGTTGCCAATCTGAAACTTGTTGGTGCCAATGCCCTGCTCGACAAGTTGATCGGCATGGGCCTTGTCTCGGAAAACGATGCGCTTGGTGCCCGTATGATGATGGGTCTGATGGCTGTTCCCGGCGAAGAACCGGACACATTGAACTCGAAAATCGAGTTCACCGAGGACGGACAGATCCTGGCCAACGGTCAGCGGATCAAGTGATACACAAATTGGGAAAGGCCGCATCTGCGGCCCTTCCTGCCTGAGGCACATATCGCTATTGGGCTGCAGGCCTTGCGGGACGGACAGTCCGAGGCTAGGTCCAGTACAACCAGACCGGAGGCCTCATGACCCGAACACCTCAAAACATCAGCGAAGAACTTTTGGATGCCGCCCGCGTGGCCGGCGCCGAAGCAGCCGATGCCATTGTTATTGATGGCTCATCCGTGTCTGTCGAGGTACGCGGTGGTGCGTTGGAACATGCCGAGCGCTCGGAAGCAACGGATCTGGGACTGCGGGTGTTTCTTGGCAAACAGCAGGCGATCGTTTCCAGTTCTGACAGCCGCGCCGAGACCCTCATGGCGATGGCAGAACGGGCGGTTGCCATGGCGCGTGAAGCCCCCGAAGACCCGTTTACCGGTTTGGCGGCTCCTGACCAGTTGATCTCTGACTGGGACGTAGACGCGCTTGAGCTGTTTGACCCGACGCCTGAGCCTAGTGCCGAAGCTTTGATGCAGGATGCGCTGGCCGCCGAAGCAGCAGCATTGGACGTCTCCGGAGTATCCCAGGTTTCCGATGCGGCGGCCGCTTATGGCACCCACCGGGTCCATCTTGCAGCCACAAATGGCTTTTCCGGTGGCTATTTACGCAGCAGCCGGTCAACCTCATGCGTTGCTATTTCGGGCGAAGGCACCGGAATGGAGCGTGACTATGATGGTGACAGCCGCACCTTTCAGTCCGACCTGCGCAACCCCACCGAAATTGGCCGCACAGCTGGCGAGCGCGCGATCCAGATCGTCGGCGCCCGCAAGCCGCAGACCGGCAGTTTCCCGGTCGTGTTCGACGAACGCATCTCCTCATCTCTGATTGGCCATCTTCTGGCGGCCAGCAACGGCGCTGCGATTGCGCGCGGAGCGTCGTGGCTGAAGGAAAGCCTCGGACAACAGGTTTTACCGTCGCATCTGTCGCTGATCGAAGACCCAGCTCGCCCGCGCATTTCCGGCTCTCGCCCATTTGATGCCGAAGGATTAGCAACCCGGCGCAGGGCAATCATTGAAGATGGCGTGCTCACCGGGTGGACACTGGATCTGTCCAGCGCCCGCAAATTGGGGATGAGTTCCACTGGGAATGCCGCACGCGGTGTTTCAGGACCACCATCGCCCAGCAACTGGAATCTCAGCCTGACTCAGGGCGATAAAACCCGCACTGATTTAATGCGCGACATGGGAACCGGGCTTTTGATCACCTCGATGATCGGGTCGACCATCAATCCGAACACCGGTGATTATTCCCGTGGTGCCTCGGGCTTTTGGGTGGAAAACGGTGAGATCACGCATCCTGTCAACGAATGCACCATTGCGGGTAATCTACGCGACATGCTGATGCGGGTCATTCCAGCAAACGATGCGCGGCCTTACCTTTCGCGCGTTGTGCCGTCGCTGTTGATCGAAGGGATGACACTTGCCGGCAACTGACCTGTCTCTGCTGATCGACGCTGCGCGCGAGGCCGGAAAGATCGCCACGCGATATTCGGGACCCCAAGCCCAGCGCTGGGAAAAGCCCGAAGGCGCAGGCCCGGTGACCGAGGCCGATCTGGCCGTCAACGCGATGCTTGAACGCGATCTGCAGGCCGCCCGCCCGAACTATGGCTGGCTGAGTGAAGAGACCGAAGATTCCCCCGACCGCCTGAGCCGCGAACGGGTGTTCGTTATCGACCCGATCGATGGTACACGCAGCTTCGCCGAAGGATCTCGTACCTGGGCTCATTCGCTGGCCGTGGCCGAACACGGTGAGGTTACCGCGGCCGCCATCTACCTGCCCCAGCGCGATCTGCTGTACGCCGCCGCAAAGGGGCATGGTGCAACGCTGAACGGCGCAGATATTCATGTTTCGGGGCAGGTGCACTTGTCTGAGGCCGAGATTCTGGCCGCAAAACCCAATCTTGATCCGCGCCACTGGCTGTCCGGGGTCGCTCCGGACTTTCGCCGTGTCTATCGCCCGTCGCTGGCCTATCGGATGGCGCTGGTCGCCCAAGGGCGGTTTGACGGGATGCTGACGCTACGACCGAGTTGGGAGTGGGATATCGCCGCCGGTGATCTGATCCTGCGCGAGGCGGGCGGGATATGCACAGATCGTCTGGGGCAGCCTCTGCGGTTCAATAACCCCCATCCGCGTCTGAATGGCGTCGTAGCGGCGGGCGTTGAGGTGCACGCAGGCCTTCACGCCCGGCTTGACCCGAACGGAGCCGGAATTTTGGCATGAGCAAACCGCGATCTCTCAGCCTCGCGGCCTACCGGGTTTTGTCCTGGGGTGTACCGCAAAGCTCGGGCCATTCGGACACAGCACGCCCCGAAGGCGAAGTACTTTGGGTGCATGTCAGTGCTCCGGACCGGCTGCGCGCGGTCGATGATTGCTGCCACCGCCTGCTGTCCGTTCGTCCCGGCCTGTCACTGCTGCTGACCGCTCCACCCGAGGCAGATCTGTCAGAATGGGGAGACTGCGGCACACCAATCCTGAAGTTGCCGGCCGAACACACCGGATCGGCGCGCGCTTTTCTGGACCACTGGCGCCCCGATATGGGGCTTTGGTTTGGCGGCGGGCTGATGCCGAACATCATCACCCGCGCACAGGAACGAGATATTCTGCTGATCTTGCTGGAAGCTGCGGTTGATGTGAACACCGCACGGGGTGGGCGCTGGCTACCGGATATCACCCGATATACTCTGGATTGCTTTAAGGCGATTATTGCCCCCGACAACGAGACCGCTCGCCAGATTCGGCGATTGGGGGTCAACTCGGCAAAAATTTCGGTCACGCCTCCGCTGCACATCAGCCCCAATCCTAGCCCCTGGCCCGAGGATGAGTTGATCGAGACCAACCATACGCTGGCCGGGCGCCCGGTTTGGCTAGCGGCATGGGTGCAGGATAAAGAGTTCATTTCGGTCCTCAGCGCGCATCGGCAAGCGTTGCGGATGCTGCCACGTCTCGCCCTGATCTTGCATGTTGCGGATATGTCCGAGGCAGCGCCACTATACAAACGCCTCGAGGCAATGGACCTGAGATGCGCCAACTGGGATGACGGCCACCCGATCGAGGACACCACGCAGGTGATCCTGTCAGCCGGGGCCGAGGATCTGGGCCTGTGGCATCGGGTGTCAGCGGTCACCTTCATGGGCAGCTCACTGGAACGCGACGCGGGGGGGCATGATCCACTGACTGCGGTCGCTCTGGGATCAGCGGTGATCCATGGCCCCCATGTCAGCAAGTACCGCAGCCTTTATGACCGGCTGGATCAGGCCAAAGCCGCGCTGACAATAAAGTCTGCAACCGAGCTGGGCGATGGTGTTGTCGAGTTGCTGGCTCCTGACCGCACTGCCGACATGGCGCTGGCCGGATGGCAGATTGTCACCGAAGGCGCACCTCAGGCGGACCAGTTGATCGAAATGGTGCAGGACACACTGGACCAGCGGAGAGCCCAAGATGCGCGCACCTGACTTCTGGAATTCGGACCCTGACCAGCTGGACCTGCGAGCCCGGCTGCTGGCCCCGCTGGGCCGTCTCTATGCCTTGGCTACGGCCCGTCGAATGGCAAAGGGGCAAGGGGTTTCACCCGGCGTTCCCGTAATTTGTGTCGGAAACCTGAACGCAGGCGGTACCGGCAAGACACCCACTGTAATCTGGGTACTGGACTATCTGAGAGGCATCTGGCACCGGCCGCATGTCGTCACACGTGGTCATGGCGGCTCGGTGGAAGGCCCGGTGCAGGTTGACCCCCGCAAGCACACCGCGGCTCAGGTGGGTGATGAACCCCTGTTGCTTGCCGCGTTCGCCGATGTCTGGGTTGCCAAGGATCGCGCCGCAGGTGTGCAGGCAGCCGTGGCAGCGGGGGCGACTGCGATTGTCTTGGATGACGGTTACCAGAACCCCGCGGTCGCCAAGGATTTCTCGATCATCGTCGTGGACGCAGCCCGGGGGTTTGGGAATGGCCTCTGCCTGCCTGCCGGGTCACTTCGAGAACCTGTGGCTATCGGATTGAAACGGGCGGATCTTGTGCTATCGCTCGGGAACGCCGAAGCGCAATCCCTGTTTGCAAAACGATGGGGTCACGCCCTGACACTGCCCCATGCCATGGGTGCGGTGCGCGCCCTTCAAACCGGCATGGACTGGAGCGACACGCCTGTTCTGGCCTTTGCCGGGATCGGCTATCCGGAAAAGTTTTTTGAAACACTGCGCCAACAAGGCGCAAGACTGCTGCGAGCTGAGGCGCTGGATGACCATCAACCGTTGACCTCTGCCCTGATGAGCCGATTGGAAAACGAAGCCAAAGCGCTGCGTGCGCAGCTGGTTACAACCGAGAAAGACGCGGTTCGACTGCCCGCCACCTTCCGCAGCAAAGTCCTGACCCTGCCGGTCCGGCTACAGATCGATCAGGATGAAAAGCTCAGGGAAATGCTGACCCGCGTGGCACCCTCACCTTAAGCGGATGGCCAGCCCGGAACAGGCTGGCCACACGGGGATTAGCTGCCCAATTCGTCTTCGATCAGCTTCTTGAAGTCTTCGTAAGACTGGTTTTCAATCTGTTTGCCGTTCACAATGAACGACGGTGTTGCCTGGATCCCGTCACGCTCGGCATTTTCCTGATACCAGGCCACCAGAGTCTGCGCACTGGTTCCGTCCTGCAAACAGGCGTCAAGCTGATCATTGTCGAGACCCGCAAGACGACCGATCTTGCGCAACTCGTCAACGATTTCAGCGGGGCCTCCGGCGCGAGTCCATTCAGACTGACCTTCATAGATCAGATCGGTGATACCAAAGAACTTCTCGGGGCCCGCACAGCGCGCCACCATTGAGGCCCACAGGCCGTAGCGGTCAAAGTATACTTCACGGTATGTAAATTTGACCTTGCCCGTATCGATGAAGTCCTTCTTGAGCTGCTTGTACGCGCCCTGATGGAAATTTGCACAATGCGGACAGGTGTACGAGGCATATTCGATGATCTCGACCGGCGCGTCTTCGGCGCCTTGCACCATCTCGACGATGGTCGACGTGTCCAGATCAGCCTCCTGTGCCTCGGCGGTACCGATCAGCGGGTTGGCGGGGGTGGTATTGCTCGACTGTGTTAACCAATAGCCGCCAGCGGCTACGGCGACAGCCGCACATATTACGGTTGCAATCCGGCTCATTCCTCAGCCCTTTCTTAGCGTTTCTGTCTGGATAAAACGTTACGGCCCAAACGTTCAAGGGCTGAACGCAAATCTTCATCATGAACTGCACGCGACACTTTGTCGGCCTCGGCGGCGACTTCGGGTGCAATCGGCGGTTTCGCCCGCTTCGGCTTGTGATCGAAACTGGCCTGCCCCTCAGCAAATCCGGTCGGCGCGGTCTGGGTGATGCGAACCCGATTGATCGCGTTGTAGCCATAGACCGCGTTCACCTTGTCGCGAAGTTGCTCTTTCTGCATCTCCAGCATCGGCGCCTGTGGTCCAGTGGTCAGCACCGTCAGCGTCGCCCCGAACCCACCCTTGGCGTATCCAACATTAACCGGCCGAGCGATCGACGCGATGTCCTGGCCTACGATCTCAGCCCAATGGGTCAACAGGCGCGAAACGGCAAAGCCACGGCTTTCCCCGGCCTGCCTGATGCGGTCGTTCAGCAAAGTAGCGGTGCGTTTGAACCCGCGGGTCGAGGAACGTCTGCGTTGCATCTGGTTTCCAACTCCTGCGGCGCTATTGTAATAGGCTGAAACCCGGGCGCCAGTGAAACCCGACAGGGAGATAGATAAAACTTGCGTGACAGTACTGAATTTGACGTAAGCGATACGCTGTTGGGGTGGTATGACCGCCACGCGCGCGAGATGCCATGGCGGATCGGCCCTGTGGATCGTTTGGCCGGCGTGATGCCCGACCCCTATCGCGTCTGGCTGTCCGAAGTGATGTTGCAACAAACCACAGTTGCCGCGGTCCACGATTACTTCGTGCGATTTACCTCTCGGTGGCCGACCGTCAATTCACTAGCAGCCGCAGAAGACGGTCAGGTCATGGGCGAATGGGCTGGCCTGGGCTATTACGCCCGCGCCCGCAACCTTCTGAAATGCGCGCGCGTTGTGGCATTCGAACATGACGGGCGGTTCCCCGACAATTACGATGCGCTACTGAAATTACCGGGCATCGGCCCCTACACTGCCGCAGCCATCGCTGCCATTGCATTTGATCGTCCAGAAACCGTGTTGGATGGCAATGTCGAACGCGTCATGGCCCGGTTCTATGACATTCACGCGCCATTGCCGGGGTCAAAACCCACTCTGAAGGTGAAGGCGGCCGCACTGACCCCAGCGCGCCGACCCGGAGATTATGCTCAGGCAGTTATGGATCTGGGCGCAACGATCTGCACACCAAAGTCACCGGCCTGCGGTATTTGCCCTCTCTGCTCTTCCTGTTCGGCACGGGCGGCAGACACACAGGCGGAATTGCCCAGAAAGGTAACCAAAAAGCCCAAACCCACTCGGTTAGGCCATGTCTACATCGCACAACGAAATGATGGTGCGATGCTGCTGGAACGCCGCCCCGACAAGGGTCTGCTGGGTGGAATGCTGGGCTGGCCGGGTTCGGACTGGTCTGACACACCGCCAGAATGCCCTCCATTTCCAGCCCAATGGCAGGAGATACCGGGCGAAGTGCGGCACACCTTCACCCATTTTCACTTGATCCTGCGAATCTGGGCGACAGAACTACCCAGCGGGTCTGCTCCCAATGATCTGATAGTCATGGACAAACATCAGTTTAAGCCCAGCGACCTCCCTACGGTTATGCGCAAGGCTTTTGACCTCTGGCGCGGCCATTAGACCGCTGTGCAAAGCCTGGTGCACAGTCTACGGTGCGGCCAACGTTTCGGAGCCTCAAGATGATTGCATCTGACACCCTGTCCCGCTGGCAATCCGCCTTTCCTTTCTGGATTTCATATCTGCTGATTCCGTTGATCTGGGCGACCTCTGCCGCTGGTGGCTGGTGGGTCTTGCTTGTGCCGCTCTCAACCTGGTGGGCCTTTGCTGTGCTTGACCGGCTGACGGGCCTCAATCTGGAAAACGCCAACCCGGATACGCCAGATGAAGTGCTGGACTGGTACATCTGGCTGACCAAAGCCTGGGCGCCAGTACAATTCCTCACGCTCTATGGGCTGATCTGGTACACGACCCGCGCCACTGGTCTGACTTTGTTCGAGAAGATCGGCGTGTTCTTCGGCATGGGCGTTATTTCAGGCACGATCGGGATTAATTACAGCCACGAATTGATGCACCAGAAAGGTAAACTGGAACGCTGGTTGGGCGATGTCCTGTTGTCGATGGTACTGTATTCCCATTTCCGGTCCGAGCATCTGCTGGTTCACCACCGCTATGTTGGCACCCCGCGCGACCCGGTGACCGCACGCTACAACGAGGGCTTCCACCGATTCTATCCGCGCGTCCTGCGCCAAAGCCTGAAATCGGCATTTCACGCAGAAAAGGACAAACTAGCCCGCAAAGACCGCCCCTGGACCGATCCGGCAAACCCGTTCTGGCGCTATTGGGCCTTACAAGGGGCAATGCTGCTACTTGCATTTCTGATCGGAGGGTGGGCCGGGTTGGGCCTGTTTGCCGTACAGGCGGGCACCGCCATCTGGCAGCTGGAATTGGTCAACTATGTTGAACATTACGGCCTGACGCGCAAATATCTGGGCGATGGCAAATACGAACACGTCCGCCCGCGCCACTCGTGGAATGCATCACAAAAGGCGTCGAACTGGCTGCTGATCAACCTGCAGCGGCACTCGGATCACCACTACAAACCAAGCCGTAGGTTTCCGTTGCTTCAACACCATTCGCAGGACGCTGCCCCACAGTTGCCACATGGGTATCCGGTCATGACCGTTGCCGCGATGATTCCGCCCTTGTGGCGGCGTATCATGAACCCCAAGGTCCGGGCGTGGCGACGCCAATACTACCCCGAGATCACCAACTGGCATCCCTATAACAAAGCACAGAATCCAGGCCCCCGCACCTGACCGCAGCGCGCATCAGCGCGCTGCCCGGCCCAACGGGAAGGATCGCATCTTTGATGCGGTTCTGACAGGCGGGAGCCTCGGTTGTCAGAGCACCCAGACATCCATCAGAGTGGCGACACCCCGCACTGTCTGATCCGATCGCAGCTCAAATCCTGCCATCGAATCTTCTGCGTTTGGCGTTTCTTTTATAGCCTGAGCGCGCAATGCATCGCTGACAATAATGTGCACAGCATGATCACGCGTCATGGCCTCTAGTTTTGCAGCGACATTCACCGCATCGCCGATTACGGCAAACTCCAGTCGATTGGCGCCTATGTCACCCAAGACGACTGAGCCATAGTGGACCCCAACACCGATTTGTATCTCTGGCTCTCCCGTGCGTTTGCGATCTAGGTTCCAGCGTTCGATCATCTCAACCATAGACCGGGCACAAGCCAGTGCATTGCTCGCATCCAATTCACTCGGCATCGGAGTGCCGAACGTAGCCATCAGCCCGTCTCCTAGATACTTGTCGAGCGTTCCATGATGGCGAAACACCTCAGTCTCCATCCGGGCATGAAATCCGCGCAGCACCTCAATGACCTCATACGGATCGCGCCCGGCAGAAAATTTGGTGAACCCAACGATGTCAATGAAAAGAACCGCAATGTCTTCTTTGCGAACCTGTTTCAGCGGCTCGTCATTCTGGCTCAGTTCATCAACCACATTCGGTGAAAAATAACGTGATAGATTCGCCCGCTCGCGCTCAAGCCCGGCATTTGACATCAACAGGCGATTGAGGCGGCGCATCGAAACCCCTAGCGTCACCGCGACCATGACAAAGACGATAACCTGCTGGATACGCAAGGTCGGCATGAAACTGTTAGGATCAAGCATCTCAACCACCGCCGGATACTCTTTCAATGCCTCAGCGATCTCCTCACTGATCCCCGGTATTGGGGTCGCGACCCACCAAGCAATGATCCAGCCTGCCGTCCACATCCCAGCGGTCCATGTTCCAATCGCGATGACGGTGCGCCAGGAATAGGCCAGAGTTCCCGCCGCTAGAATAATGAAGAAATACTGGAAGTTGTCGAACCGGTACTGCATTGCCAGCGGCCGCACGTCGTCGCTGAACGGGTTTGGAACGATCATTCCCAATGTCATGATCAGCAGATCAAAGAAAATCAGAAGAAGCTCAATCCGGGATTGGCCTACGCGTCCCGCCCGGCGGATCAGCCAGCCATTGGCGCAGATCAGCAGTAGGATGAAATGATACCACAGAACCTCCCATTGAGGATTCAGGTAGATCAGCAACATCGCCGTCAACGCCATCGCGATCCAACGCGCCCGAACGGCCAGCTCAAGCCCTTCACGCTTATTTCGCTCCAACGCCGCCTCGGTGTACTTGTTATCGAGATCGAAATTGTCTGGCTGTGTAACGAAAAATCTGCTCGGGCGGGGTTGGCTGACGGTAATCTCGGTCATTGCCTTTTTCTCCCAAAAGGGCTGTCAGGGGCTGCCCCATGCAATCACCTCTGAGGTAAAAACAAAAGACCCCGCCGAACACGGCGGGGCAAGGCGTAGTGCCTTGTGTCAGGCCACAGGCACCGGCGGTATTGATGAATTCAGCTGTGCATCTCGGCCCTGATCTGCTGGCGCAACACGTCGATCGGCACCGTTTTACCATCGCGCTTGAAACACCAGTAGGTCCAACCGTTGCAGGACGGAGCGTTTTCCAGATGCGCACCAACTTGATGGATCGAACCCTTGACGTTATCGCCCACAAGCGTGCCATCGGCCCGCACCTTGGCTTTGTGGCGCTGGTTCATGGAATAGAGTTCCTCACCCGGGCGCAGCATCCCGCGTTCGACAAGTTGTCCAAAGGGGACACGCGGTTCGGCCCGTTTGCTGGCGCTGACCTCCAGAGCTTCGCGATCAAATTTGCGAACCTTGGCGATGCGCTTCTCGGCCACCTTGCGATAACTTTCCTCGCGCTCGATCCCGATGAACTCACGACCTAGCATCTTGGCAACAGCACCCGTCGTGCCGGTGCCGAAGAAAGGGTCAAGTACGACATCGCCCGGATTGGTCGAGCCAATCAGAACACGGTGTAGCAGAGATTCCGGTTTTTGTGTCGGATGTGCCTTGTCGCCGTTTTCATCCTTCAGACGCTCATGCCCGGTGCAAATCGGAAGCACCCAGTCGCTGCGCATCTGCACGCCTTCGTTCAGTGCCTTCAGAGCTTCATAGTTAAATGTGTATTTGGCGCCCTCACGTTTTGAAGCCCAGATCATTGTCTCGTGTGCATTGGTAAGGCGTTTGCCCCGGAAATTCGGCATCGGGTTCGACTTGCGCCAAACCACGTCATTCAAAATCCAATAACCTGCATCTTGCAACGCCGAACCGACACGGAAGATGTTGTGGTACGACCCGATCACCCAGATCGCGCCATTGGGTTTCAGCAGCCGATGCGCCGCCTTCAGCCATTCGCGCGTGAACTTGTCATAGACCGCAAAGCTGGAAAACTGATCCCAGTGATCATCCACCGCATCGACCTGCGAGTTATCAGGCCGGTGCAACTGACCTTTCAATTGCAGATTATACGGCGGATCCGCAAAAATCAGATCAACCGACGCCTCGGGCAGACTGTTCATCGCCTCGATGCAATCACCTGATAGAATCGTGTTTAAAGGGAGCGCGTTTGCGCCCTTTGTCTTGATTGTGGTCATATCACTGCCTCAGTTCCACGGCGCATTTGCGCTCATTTGGTTGAGACAAGGATGAGTCAAAGATGATTCGCCGTCAATTTCTTTTTTGAATCAGCAGCTTACGATTTACTCTTGATACAAGATATTGTGGACCGGTTTGAACGAACGTCTATGGTGTGGGGTCACGCCAAGATTTTGCAGCGCGTCGCGGTGCTGTTTGGTGGGATAACCCGCATTCGCCTCCCACCCATAGCCGGGATGCTGTTGCGCCAAATCCACCATCAGCTGATCGCGCCAGTTTTTTGCGATGATCGACGCTGCTGCAATCGACACCGACCGCGCGTCGCCTTTCACCACCGCCTCAGAGGGCAGTTTCATCCCGCGCGGAAGCAGGTTGCCATCAATCAGAAGAAAATCCGGTGCCGGATCCAATACAGAAACCGCGCGCACCATCGCCAAATGCGAGGCGCGCAAGATGTTGTGCTCGTCAATCTCAGCAACCGAGGCTTCGGCAATGGCCACCTGCGCCCGATCCCGCAACTCAGTATCCAAACCAACACGGCGTTTGGCAGTCAGTTTTTTGGAATCGTTCAACCCATCGGGAATGTCATCTGGGTTCAGCACGACGGCTGCGGCAACCACCGGCCCCGCCAATGGGCCGCGCCCGACCTCATCTACTCCGGCAATTCGGAGATATCCGCGCGCCAGCAAAGCTCGTTCGAGTTCAAAATCTGGTATCGACATATAATTTGCAAACCGCGTTTCAGCGTTCTACGCAAGAAAAAAGAAGAGGGCAGCTTGCGCCACCCTCTCCCGCGCGGCGCTTCTTTGGCGCCACTCCTGCTCGAAACCGATTACTGATAAACGACACGGTATCCATTCTGGCGCAGGCAGGCGGGTTCGTATGCCCGTTTTACCTTTTTACCGTTCCAAAAACCAACCTTGCATTGGTGTGGCAGGCTATCTGCGTATTTATAATGCTTTTTCAGGCATTTCGGCCCCAACAACTGCCGATCGGGCGAATAGGTGTTAAACGTGCGCAAGCAACGATAGGGCAGATCATAGCGCGCGACGCGGTTGGGCAACGGGCGCACCTTGTGCTTTTTTTTGGCCTTCTTGGCCTTGGCTTCCGCCCGTTTGTGCCTCTTGCGGCGCTCTGCTTCTTCGTCGCGCTTTTTCTCCTGATGATAGTGATTGACAGCGGCACCGATGATCGCAATTGCAGCGAGCCCGCCAAGGATGTCTCTGGTGTCGGCGGCACGCGCCTGCGACGCAGAAAGCCCGGTGATAAAAACAGCCGTAGCGATGATCAGGGCAATAAATTTTTGATGCATGATACCTGTCCTTTCGGATATTTGGCGATCCCGTCAGGAACCGCGAATTCGATAATCAAACACTGGGTCAGCCCCAATCAGACAAGCAATAACGGCGGCATGTTATTCGATATCAGGCCCTCGAACCCCCTTAGGTTATTGAATATCCTGCGAACCCATGCGCAGGATACAGCCCATGAAACAGATCTTCTCTTCTCTGGCCGTGGCAGCCCTGATATCGCTGAACGCGACCGCTTCGACCGCAGAGTGTTATGCCGACTACAAGGCCAAACAGGACGATCCTTTGCGGTTGCATTACGGCGTGATGCAGGTATCGGACTGCGATGCTGGTGCAGCACGGAAAGAGGTCACAACGCGACTGAAGTCAAACGGATGGACCTTGCTGAACATCATGTCCGTATTTGGGCCAGAAGGATTGGATCAAAGGAAGGCCAATGCCGGAAATTTCTATCTCCGTTACTGAGGCCCGCCGTTCGGGGGTTAGATTGG
This sequence comes from Ruegeria halocynthiae, assembly GCF_900106805.1. GTDB lineage: Bacteria > Pseudomonadota > Alphaproteobacteria > Rhodobacterales > Rhodobacteraceae > Ruegeria > Ruegeria halocynthiae. The sequence goes on along the minus strand of NZ_FNNP01000006.1, from coordinate 49,874 downwards.
TTGGCCTGGGAATCGCAGCAATTGTTGCGATCCTGGTAACCGCGGCAGTTTTCCTGTTCTGGACCCTGCCCGATGCAAACGCGTTCAACGCCCGTGTCGAACGATTGTTTGTCGAGGCTGATCTGACTTCGCAGTCTGAAATCCGCCTGCTGGAAATTCTCGCCCAATCCGGCACTGCGTTTGCCGACACCCTGTCCAGCTACCGCATGGTTATCTTTGTGCTGTTGGTGTTTGCCAGCGCCATGCTGATCACCGCGCTGGTGTTTTTGGTCATGCTTGTGCTGCTAAACCGCCGCATGGCACAGATCGAGCGGACGGGGATTCAGGTGACCTCGCTGCTTATCAGCCGCGAAGAAAACACGGTTTACCTCAACAACATGGATTTCAAGCTCACACCCGCAGCAATGGAAACTCTGTCGATTCTGGCCGAGTCCCGTCTGGATGACGAAGTTCTGTCGGGAGCGCAGATCGAATCGATGATCTCGGGCAGGAACGTGGTCGATTGCGAAGAAGCGGCTGGTGCCACCCGAATCAAGCGCTTACGCGACGCACTTGGCAATCAAATGGTCAGTGAACTGCTGGTGAAAAATATAACCAAAAAGGGTTATATGCTGTCGATCGAAAAAGACGTTATTCAAATGGTCTAAAGCTGCTTCTACGGTAAAATCTGTGTGCACACCTTGGAATTGTCGCTCTCAAGGCCCATCATATAAGGGCTTGGCCAAGGGAGTTTGCAAATGAACGTCCATGCCACACCGAATATCAAAGGCTATGGGATTTCCGTTGAACCGTTGCTGGGACGGATCGCGATCTATCGTGGTGATATCCTGTTGGCCGAAAGCCATAACGCAAAGGTTATGTACGAAACACGGCTGCCGCCCGCGATCTATGTGCCGCGCGAAGACCTGTGCGTAGACCTCAGCCCCGAGACTGAGCTGCAGACCTTTTGCCCCTTCAAAGGCACTGCGACTTATCACGACATAAGCCTGCCGGAAGAGCGCCTGACAAACTCAATCTGGGCCTATGAGGACGCCATTCCTGAAAGCGCGGCCATTCAAGGCCATATCGGTTTCATGCCGAATACTGCAACGCGGATCGATCTTGGCGATAACCAACTGCGCCAACCTGATGACGGCAATATCAGCGGACCGCTGATCGACTGGCTGATGCGCGGTGCCTCAGAAATAGACTCACCCGATGTCTTTACCGAAGCGCTGGCTGGGAAAATGCTGGAACACGGCATTGCCATTCAACGCCTCAGCATTCTGGTTTGGTCACTGCATCCCCTGATCGCTGGCAAGCATTACATCTGGGAAAAGGGCGCGTCCGAGATTTCGACCCATACCCCGTCCTATGAAATCCACGATCACCCGGCTTTTACTAATAGCCCATTGCGCCACGTCTCGAACGGGCTGGGGGGCGTGCGCCAACGTCTGACCGACGACAATCCACACAACAGTTTTCCGATCATCGAGGACCTGCGCGCAAAAGGAGCTACCGATTACGTTGCAATGCCGTTGCCTTTTTCGGACGGCCGGACAAATGTCCTGACCCTGACCTGCGATCACCCGGACGGTTTCACGACTGAAAACCTTGGTCTGGTCTTCGAATGCTCGTCCGTTATCGCGCGCTTCTACGAGGTATTCATGCAGCGTGAGAACGCGCAGGTTTTGCTGGAAACCTATGTCGGCAAACGCTCGGGCGCGCGTGTGCTTGGGGGTGAAATCCGCCGGGGCGATGGCGATGACATCGATGCAGCGATCATGTTCTGCGATCTGCGCAATTCGACCGCGCTGGAAGAACAATTGGGCCGTGATGATTACATCACCGTTTTGAACGCGTTTTTTGAAACTGTCTCGGGGATCATACATGATCACGACGGCGAGGTACTGAAATTCATTGGCGACGCGGTGTTGGCCGTTTTCCCGGCAGGCGACGACGCAGCCAAGGCCCGATCCAACGCGCAACGCTCGGCGATTGAGATAGTGGAAAAGCTGGCTGAATTACGCAGCGACGAAAATGAACACCATTGCGATTGCTCAATCGGTGTCGCCTATGGTCGCGTGACCTATGGCAATGTGGGCTCTCGTGAGAGGTTGGATTTTACCGTGATCGGACAAGCGGCCAATATCGCTGCCAGATTGGGTGAATACGGCAAGACCGTCGGTCATAGAATCGTTGTCTCGCAGGATATTGAGCCAGCCTGCAACCACGCCATCCCACTGGGTGAAATCAAGCTGCACAATGTCTCGCAGCCCGTTAGGTCCTTTGCGCTGAAGACCGCTGCAGATGCCCTGCTTGATGCGTAAGGGGCAGGCAGATCGATGGGCGTCGTCGCATGACCTGCCCACCTTTCATCTGCACAGGACCATCGGGGTAAATAGGCTTGGAGCTCTCAAATTCATGACCAGCCACGCATTCTTAGAACGGTATTGAGAAATCCGGCTCAAAATCCACCACCAAGCAGGATCAACGCCGTCTGTGCTGGCGACGTTACCTGCTGGATTTGCTTGATCTGGTTGCGTGCCAGATAAGTATCCGTCAGTTTTTCTAAGGTCTCACTTTCAGTAAACTGGGCTAAATCAGACGAACCAGTTGCACGATTCAGCCGGTCTTTGAACACCTCAAGCTGTTTGTCGATATCCAACTGCGCGAATGAGTTTGGCAGACCCAACGCCGTCTCCATCATGCTGCGCAGGGGTGGCAATCCCATCAGATCGAACCATTTCCTATCCTCGGTGCCATCCTGTGTCGCTATGTCACGCAGAGCGTGCTGCGCGTACAAGGCGATACGCATCGTTTCATCCGCGTCGCCAACCGAGATTTCGAAGCGGGCGACTAAATTGTCGGAAACAACCTCTTCCATGGCTTGGGCGGAACCAGTCCTGGGAACATCACCCGGCCCCAATCCAAATGCATTGGCAAACTCACGATACCTGCCATCTGCCAGCCTGTTCGCTAATGCATCTCGTGCCTGCGTACCATCAGACAAAATCTTCTGGATGAAGAACCGATTGTCGAGATCCCCTTCCAGACCAAAGGCGCCCAATGCCACCTGCAACAACCGCCGGTCCGAAACCAGGTCTTCTGCTGACCGGACTTTTCCGATGTTTTCTAGAAAGTATCTGGATTCTCTTTCGTTGATCCCCGACGCAGAATAGCTTTGAAGTTGTGCATCATATGTGCGCTGCAGAAAGCGCCAGCCAACCAGCCCCCCTGATGGTATGACCGGTTGGAAGGTCACACCTGATACGCCATTAGACGTTCTTCACGCGGCAAAAGCGAGCGCAGCGCCTTCAGGCACTTATAGTATTGTTCAGCCACCAGTGCTTCGGTTGCATCGGCCAAGACCTGGCGACTGTCGGCATCAGTAAAAACCTGGCTCAATTCTTCGACACGTCGCAACAATTGCTGACGCGCCTGATCAGGTTCGGTATCACCCGACAGAACCAATTGAGCGGCATAGCAGACACGGCGCACAGGCGTATTGACCTCTTCGGGGTGTATCGCATCGCGCAAGCGCAGGACATTGGCCTGGGGCGTCATGATCGAAAACCGACTTCGGCGATCGCCGTTTTCTATGACAACTCCGTTGATCAGAACCCGCTCCTTCGGGGCGAGCTTTAGAACCAGACCTCCCATCAGTTGCCCCTCATTTGGCGCAGCCCGCGCAAGACGGCCATATTGATCTCAAGCAGCGGCTCTATCGTCGCCTTGTTCCCCAATACCTGGCTGCTATGTTGTTCGGTGAATTCGGCGAGATAGAATATCCGGGCACGCAGATTGTTCGGCAGCGCATTGTCAGCGTCGGCAACATCTGTCGCCAGTACACTCCACAGGCGACGGTTCTCGTGCAAGGCTTGTACAAACTCTCCGAAATCGGTCGCCTTACGCGCTGCGGCGGCCTTCAGCCGGTGCGTGATTCTGGATATCGCCTCATATTCCGTGTCCCGTGGTGTTCGCGTTGGTGCGGCAGGTTGCGCGTATGCGCGTTGTGCGATCGTTTGCGGTGTCACTTGAAATCCTTCCAATTGTCCATCAACGGGCGACTATGACCGGGGCGCAACACACGCCCCGGTTCAGTTCCTGAGTTAGCGGAACAGCGACAGGATGGATTGTGGTGCCTGGTTTGCGATCGACAGCGATTGCGTCGCCAGCTGTTGTTGCACCTGCAGGGCCTGTAAACGGGCCGAAGTTTCTTCCATATCGGCATCAACCAGCGAGCCGATTCCGGATTTGAATGAGTCAGACAGGTTCGAGATGAATTCCTTCTGGGTCTCAATCCGGCCCTGCGCCGAACCAAAGGCGGCTGACGCATCAATCGCGGAATCAATCAATGTTTCGATTGTTCCAAGTGCCGCGGCGGCTCCTGCATCGGTCGACACATCAATCGAAGACAGGGCGCCTAAACCACCCGCCCCGGCGTTGGTGAACTGCGCCGATACAGTCACGTCGCGATCTGCGTCAGCACCTGCAGTGGCCGTTCCGGTAACAAATGATAGCGTGCCAGCCGAGCCGGAGTCATAGTCGATCGCCACACCGGTGATGCCCAAGGCGTCAATCTGGTTCTTCAACCCGACGGCAACAATCGCATCGGTGTAAGCCGAGTCGTAAGTACCCGATGGATCCAAATCACCAGCCTGAACCGTGTACGACGCAACTTTGTCGCCGATGGTGATCGATACCTTGTCACCCGCGGCAAAGTTGTCGGTCGAACTATCAATTACGATATCGCCCGAACCCCCGGACTTGTCCATCGTAAAGCCTGCAGCATCATTGTCGGTGGTCACGTTATCTGACCCCGCCAGAACCCCCTTAGAGGTATAACCACCAGTCGACAGATCCTGACTTGCAACCGAGATAGAAGAAGCCGTGACACTTCCAGAGCTATCGCGATCCAGCGAGGCGAGAATGGATGCGGTGCCTGCCGATCCATCGACAAGGTTCAGGCCATTGAACTGCGCTGCGCCGACAACCGAGGCAATCTGGTCTCGCAGTGCTGTCACATCATCATTGATCTTGGCACGATCAACGTTGTCTTCCTGTGCTGCAACGATCTTACCCTTCATTTGGTTCAGAAGATCAGTCACCGTTTCCGAAGCGTTCCGCGCAACCGCTACAGTGGATTCACCCAATGCCAAGCTGTCTTTGATGGCATTGAAGCCCTTTACGTCCGATTCCATCACCTTGGAGATGGCCCAAACGGCAGAGTTATCCTTGGCAGTCGCTACATCCTTACCGGTCGAAATCGCATTTTGCGTCGCCGCCAGGTTCTTGTTGACCGATTTGAGAGTTTGCAGCGCTACCATTGCGCCATTGTTTGTCAGAATGCTGGACATCTTTGTCATCCTTGTTTGCGTTAGGGCGCATTTGACGCCCATGTTGGACCCACCGAGCCGGCAGGCATTCTGTCTTTCTGACCTGTGCGTCGTACCCTGCGGCCTTCGCGCCACCTGCTGTTTCAGGTGCAGAGCTACATTTGACCGCCATCCCCTAACGGAGTGCTAAGACAGGAAAATCCAAAATCTCGGATTTGAATCAAACCGGGTTCTATGCCCGTTTTTCCAGTTTTGCCTGACGGCGCAAAGCAAACCCGCTTCGCTGACCCGAGGCATCATAGGTGCTGAATTCCTGCCGAACCCGGCGCAGCTCGGACATTCGGTCCGCCACCGCACGAATCCCCTCGGCCGCGCTGTTCAGCAGGGCTTGGTTACGCATGACCTTTTTCTGAACCCGGATCAGGTCATCGCTTTCCAGCACATGCAGGTCGTTTATGACTCCAATCAGATTTTCCTTTTCCGGTGCAAGTCGGCCCAGATCGCTCAATTCCCCCTGAACCAGAGCAGAACGTTCGAGATCCAGAAGGTTTTCCAATGCCCGAATCGGATCGTTATCCATCGGAACTCTCCATCATTGCATTGAACAAAATCTCGGACAGACCGATCCCCCCGGCCCGGGCCATCTGCTGTGCTTGCTGCTGAACGAGGAATGAGGCGAACTGATCCTCACCCGCGCCGCCCCCAAAAGAACTGCGCGCCTGCCCGAGGCCCGCAGACTTGAGCATCTCGGCCATAAAAGCGGCTTCGAGTTCAACAGATGCGGCTTTTAGTTTTTTTGGAATTCCTGCGGCAGGTACGGCTGGCCCGGTCGCTGTAATCATCATCGGTTTCTCCGAAAATTGCTTCGAACTTTCTGGATCAAAGAGGAAAGCAGTTAAAATAAATGTAACTTCCTGTGGGCACAGTGCGGGCCAGACAAACGGAGCCAGAGCAAGAAATGCCCAACCCGCTGCCCCTTATCACGGCCTCATATTCCACCGGCGCCAAGATTGACTCGCCCCAAGGGAAAGAGCGAGAGATCAGGGGCGGGTCTGCCTTTGAGGACGTGCTGAACGAAAACGCCGAACAGCCAGAAGTGGAAGATCTGCTTGTGCCCACGGCTGACCCCGCAGCGTCGCCTGAGCCATCAGAGGCCGAGGTTTTCACCTCAGCCGAGACATCCGAGGAGGAATTTCCTGATGGACAGGGGGCGGTCCATGCTCCGGCAGCATTGCAACAGCCACCGACTGCGCGTGACACTCCGGTGAATTTAACGGAGCGCGAGACAAATGCGACCGCCATTCCCCCTGAACCAAAGGCTCAGGTGCTGCCTTTGGTTGCGGGCAATGCGGCACAGGTTCACCACGCGACCGCCCTGGGCCCTGCTGCGTTCGCACCGGTTGAAAATATACACCAAGTCCCTGACCCGGTTCAAAAACCTGACGATAGCCACAACAAAGCCGCGGCTCAGCCCCTCGCCCCTGCTTTACCGAACATGACCGGTGATGCAGCGCCCAGACAAATGCATCTCAAATCCGATCCAGAGGCACATTTCAGTGCCCGCCCGGCAGCGCCTGCGGGAGAGCGAACAACTCAACCAACTCATATTCTTGCAACCGCAAAGGCCCCATCACCCGTTCAGACAACTGGCCTGACAACGGACGAGGGCATGGCTGATATCGCGTCTACTTCGGAACCCGAGGATATGTTCACGATCAAGGATGCTATAGCGGGCCAAACCTTACGTGACACGTCGACAATGGCGCCCATCACCACCGCTCGCGCGGAACCAGCTCGCGCGATCGCAGGGCAGTTGGCCGCCGTGATTTCAGCCCGACCTGGCACTGGTGGCGTGGAAATCGCCCTAAACCCCGAAGAGCTTGGCCGCATATCCATCACGCTCAACGGTCGAGAAGACGGGTTGCATCTGACAATCGCAGCCGAACGGCCCGAGACGCTTGACCTTATGCGACGCCACATCGCGATCCTGTCTGCCGAGTTTGAGAAGCTTGGATACGGAGAATTGTCACTCGATCTTGGCATGTCCGGAGGCACAGGACAGCGCGACGAGACACCAGAGCCTGACCCAACCCCGGATCCGGTCGAAATGACCAGTGCTGCTGATCAAGCGGCGCCAACGATCACAATCGGTCCTGATCGGGGCCTTGATATGAGGCTTTAATCGATGATCACACCGACTAACTCAGCGGCTGCGACAGCCGCAGGACCGAATGCAGGCAGCAACACACAACGTTCGGCTCTGACCTCGGATTTTGAAACCTTTCTCCGAATGCTGACGGTACAGGCCCGCAATCAAGACCCATTGGAGCCGTTGGATTCATCCGAATACGCGTCACAGTTGGCACAGTTTTCGATGGTCGAACAACAGGTCAAGGCCAATGAACTTTTATCCGGCCTGGCGGTGACTTTGGGGGCGGTCAATTTGAATCAGCTCACCGGGTGGGTCGGAATGAATGTCCAGACCACCGCGCCGTTCCGCTTTGAGGATCAGGCGATTGCTATCTCGGCGCAGGCCGAGCCTGACGCAGATCGGGCAGAGCTGGTCATCCAAGACGATCAAGGTGCGGTTGTTGACCGGATCACGGTACCCACTGACAAGTCCGAGTTCGAATGGGCCGGGGTGAACGGCGCAGGTGATCCATTGCCTGCCGGCACCTACGCGGCATCTTTGGACAGTTACAAAAATGGCAAGCTGTTGTCCAATACGCCCGCCTCCGTCTTCGGTCGTGTAGTCGAGGCGCAGGTCAGCGAGGGTGCGGTCATACTGAAGCTGGACAGCGGGGTCGAAGTACCTGTCGAAAGGGTTACGCAAATCCGCACAGGTGCTTGATCTGAGGCGCGGCGCGGGCCAAAGCTTGGCAAAACGCGACTCACATCCAAATCCGGTATAACCCCTGTCTGATCGAAACCAACCTCCACCTGATCTTATTGCCCTGCTGCGCACCCGAGGGTTGATTGATCCCACGGTGCGCTTCGAGGTGCAGTATGGTGGGCGAACCAATCGGGTCTGGAAGGTCTTGTCCGGCAAAAACGACTCCGTTCTAAAGCTCTATTGCACCGGGTTTCACAACCCGCTGTTCCGCAATGACGCGCGGCTTGAGGCAAACTGCCTGCGCGCGCTTGGCAGCTTTGGCTTCGTCCCCAATCTGCGTGCAGCCGGTTCGTTTGGAAACGACAGCTGGGTCTACTATGACCACGCACCGGGTGCCCCGTGGCGGGATGACGTTGATGGCGTCGCCCTTCTGCTTAGGAAACTGCACCAAATTCCTGTCAGTTTGAATCTTCCAAATGGCTGCAATGGCAGCGATGATCTGGACCAGCACGCGCAACGGATATTGTCCACCTGCCGGTCGGGGGAAAAGGCATCACTGCTTGCGATGCGACCGCAAGGGCATATCCCACCGATAGGTGATCTGTGTCTGATCCATGGCGATCCCGTCGCGGGGAATATCCTGCAATCCGCAGCTGGCTTGACGCTGATCGATTGGCAATGCCCGGCGCTGGGTGATCCCTGTGAAGATTTAGCGATGTTTCTGTCACCCGCCATGCAGCAACTCTATCGCGGCGCACCCTTGTCAGAAGCCGAAGTGACACAGTTTCTGGCGGCTTACGGCCAGCCTGAAATTACTGAACGTTATCGGGTGCTACGCCCTTGGCTCGCCTGGCGCATGGCCGCATATTGTCTGTGGCGGATCGAGACCGGCGCACCGGATTACGCCCCGGCATATGAGCTTGAAATCGCGGCTATGTGATGCCGCCGCCACGTTCTGCGCGCCCCGCTTGAAATCAATGATGTTTTGCGCACCTTCGGGAATCCGAGCTGTGGCAATTGCTGACATGGGCTCTGGCAACCGCAAACACTTCTTCCTTTTTGGCGATGTCGTCTTTGTCATGAGAATTGTAGTCCAAGTCTGCACCTGCCGGAGCCACGGGTACCTCCTAGGCAAATGCGATCGCAGTCCCCAATGCGACAATCGCCATCGTCCCAAGTGTTTTGTGTTTCACGATACCTCCCTGTAACTGGGTGACTAATTTTACCTCCCTGGATTTGATCAAGTTTTGCGTTTCCCTGCTGTTTCACCTATGCTCGGAAGAGGTGCAGAAACTGACATTTCATAAACACTCGGATTGGGGCAAACCTTTTGGATTTGATCAATAAAAAGGCAAATACAGAGTCGGCAGATGATGAGAAACGCCCGGCGCATGAGCAGGTCTATCGCACCCTGAAATCGCAGATCCTGTTTGGCGACCTTGTGCCCAGTCAACCGGTTACGATTCAGGGGCTAACCGATTCTCTGGGCGTCGGCATGACCCCTGTGCGTGAGGCGATACGACGCCTGATTTCAGACGGCGCCCTGACTTTTCAGGGCAATCGCCGGGTCAGTATACCGCCGATGACGGCCAGCGACATTGAACAAATGATTTTTGCACGAATTTCAATAGAAACAGAGCTTTCCAGGCGATCCACCAAGAACCTCACAGTTGCCGATATTGACCATCTCGAAAGGCTGGATCAACGATTGGACCAAATGATCGCGGATGGGGATGTGGGTGGTTATCTGCGTTTGAACCATGCGTTTCATCAGGCGCTCTACTCGCACGCTGATGCTCCAATTCTTGTCGATCTGGCCGAGAGGTTGTGGTTGAGATTCGGCCCCTCGCTCCGGATCGTTGGTGGCCGCTTCGGCACTCAATGCCTGCCCGACCGGCATAAGGACATCATTTCAGCTTTACGTGAACGGGATGCGGAAAAGGCTGCTGTGGCAACGGCTCAGGATATTGAGCAGGGTATGGGAATGATGGGAGATGCCCTGATCAACGCCTAGGTTCCAGCGTTTCGATGGAAATCCATAATTTGATCATACTCAATTCGACAACAACGTTTGCGGGAGCATCCCACACGCCAAGGGCGTAGATCTGGCTGGCGGCGAAGGGCATGACATTCCGGATAGCATGGCCAGTGGAGTGTGAATATCCGGTATGGCCGGAACGAGCTGCCCTATTGCAATGCCTTCGTCATTCTCCGGTCATTGCGCCGACCTAACATCCGCTTGTCAGCGAGGCATAGGTTGCGGGTATGATCGAATGGTGATCTCTTCTAAGTCAAAACCTCGGTTGAGATCGACGAGATAATTGTGCACGTTCTCAAATCTCTGGAAAATGCTTTGGTCGAATTCAACGAAAAGGCCTGATGACACCTGCGTCCTGATCCAAATGGCAAAGTCTACTCATTTGGATCGCCTTGACACTCAGCGCATCCGCTCCAGCAAACTGAGCGACGGATACCCATCCGGCACCAAACCTTGCGCGACCTGGAAGGCACGAACCGCATTGATCGTATTCGGCCCTGTCCGCCCGTCGATCCCTTGCGTGTCAAAGCCAGCCTGCGTCAACCTATGCTGCAATTCCTTGCGTTCGGTAAAGCTGAGTATTCGGTCACCGCGCGGCCAATCGGCTTGAAACAGAGGACCGCCTGCAAGCCGGTCAGACAGGTGCCCGATTCCAATCACATACGCATCGGCGCCATTGTATGTCTCAATCACCTTGAAGTTGTCGAAGATCATCAGAGCGACACCACGTCCACCAGCCGGCAACAGGATCGCCGCCTTTCCATGGTCCGGCACCGCCTGGCCCATATGTGTCAGAACACCTCGGGCGGCCCATTCTGACGGCATCAGAATAAAGTCCCGTCGCGCGACGGAATAGTCAAAATCGGACGGCAAGCGCACCTCGACCCCCCAAGGCTGGCCTTTGGTCCATCCATGCTTTGCCAGGTATGCGGCGGCCGAGGCCAAGGCGTCGGTTGGATCATCGGACCAGATATCGCGCCGCCCATCCCTGTTGAAATCTACCGCATGATCCAGAAATGAGGTCGGCATGAATTGCGTATGCCCCATCGCTCCGGCCCAACTGCCGGTCATGTTCCCGGCATCAACATCCCCGGCCTTCAGGATCTGAAGGGCCGCTATCAGTTGGGTTTCAAAGAAGCTTGCCCGACGGGCATCAAACGCCAGAGTTGCCAGCGACCGGATGGTTTGCTTGCTGCCCCGATAGGTTCCAAACGAGGTCTCAAGGCCCCAGATCGCAGTGACAACCTCTTTCTCAACGCCATATTGCGCCTCGATCCGGGTCAGTATGTCTTGGTGTCGGTCCAGTCCGGCGCGACCGTTCGATATCCGCGCTTTTGATACGGCCCCATCCAGATACTCCCAAATCGGCTTGGAAAATTCTGCCTGATTGCGATCTCGTTTGATGATGTCGCTGTCATAGGTCACTCCGGCCAAAGCGCGATCCAGCGTGTTGACCGAGATGCCCTGAACCTGCGCCCTCGCACGAAACGCCCCCAGCCAAGCCTGAAAGCGGGCATTTCCTTCTGCTGAGATGCGATGCACCTCGACATTAGGGCGCCGCACAGGCCGAACCGAAACCGTTACATCCGCCGAGGCCAATTGAACGTTTTCGACCAATGGTCGGGCCAAAGGCCGTATCGATTTTTCTGTTGTATCCGCCTGCACGATGGATGCCCATAATGCGGCGGTCATGACGCCACCTACGCACTTACGCATTCCGTTTTTCCTGATTACTGCTCAGGATCAATGATAGCGCAAAATTGCGTTTTCACAAAGCGTCGAGCGCTAGGTTTCTTGATCCTGTGCCTCACGTTCTGCACGAATTCGGGCTATCGCCTCTCGCAGCAGTGGTACGCGCTTGGGTCTGAAGCTTTCCTCGGACACATCCATGGCTTGCATACGATCCAGCCGGAATACGCGAAAATCCTGTCGCAGGTGACACCAGCTAAGCAAAACACTGGCGCGATCCATGTAAACGATGCTCAGCGGATTAACCCGGCGCCGAGTATCCGCGCCTTTGGCATCTGTATAGGCGAACTCGACCACGCGTTCATCCCATGCTGCTTGGCGCAGATCAGCAACATCAATCGTTGGTATCGCAGGTCGGTTGAACCGCGTGGCTGTCAGAACCGCGTGACTCAACCGGTGTGACTGACGCTGAGGCAACCGTCCCTGAAGCTTTCGCAACGCCTCGCTTGCGGCATCAGACAGCGCCGGGTCTCCGATCAATTGTACCTCGCGCAAACCCAGAACCAACGCTTCAAGCTCGTCATTGGTGAAGCCCAGCGGCGGTAAAGTTGCGTCTTCGATCAGCGTGAAACCAAATCCGGCCTCTCCGTCGATCACGGCCCCCAGACCACGCAAAGCATCGATATCCCGATGTACCGTACGCGGTGAAACGCCCAAATCCTGCGCCAACTGAACCGACGTCCTGGGCGACGGACCAGAGCGCAGGGCTTGCATCAACTGAAACAGGCGAGCGGTACGAGACATGCTGCATATTAGTTTAAACCTAATGTCAGAAACTGTCATTAGCCGAAGGTATCCATCGGACGTCCCAATTTTGGAGTTGATGATGCTGACCCTTCTTACCTTTCCCTCTGCCTTCGGCCTGTTCAGTGCTAGCCCGTTCTGTGTAAAAACAGCGCTGATGCTTCAACGCGCGGGCCAGCAATGGCAGCGGTCCGACATGTTAGACCCCCGCAAGATGCCACACCAGAAACTACCAGTTCTGCGCACGCCCGAGCGTTTGGTTCCCGACAGCGACCTGATCCGCGAGTGGCTGGAAGCACAGGGTGCCGATTTCGATTCCGGCCTGAGTGATCTGCAAAAGGCGCAATCGCGCGCGCTGATCCGCATGGCCGAGGAACATCTGTACTTTCATGTCGTGCAGGACCGCTGGGCAAATGATGACGTCTGGCCAATCCTGCGCGATACGTTCTTCACGGTCATTCCCGCGCTGATCCGCAAGCCGGTTTCAAATTCGATCCGTAAATCCGTTGTCAAAGGGCTGGCTTTTCAAGGTGTTTCCCGGTTCTCACCCGCCGAAAGACAGGACCGGTTGGAGCGCGACCTCGAGGCGATCTCGGCCTATCTTTGGCAATCACCCTATCTGATGGGTGAAAATCCAACCTCGGCGGATATGAGCGTCGGTCCAATGCTGGCCGCCATGCGCGCTACACCATCAGACACCCCCCTGACCCGTCGGATCAAACAGGATAAGCTACTCAACAGCTATATCGACCGAATGGAACAGGCGATCCCACTGTCATGACACCCTTTGAGGACAAAAAAGTCGCCGCAGCTTATGAGGCGCTGCCGGAAGAGACTCGCGCAGGAGCACTAACGCTGCGCGAGCTGATCTTCGAAACTGCAGCTTCAATACCAAGTGCCCAGCCTTTGGAAGAGGCCTTGCGGTGGGGTCAGCCAGCATATTTGGCACCCAAAGGCTCAACAATCCGGTTGGGCGCGCACAAGACGGCTCGGTTTGCTTTGTTCGTGCACTGCCAAAGCCGGTTAATGGGGGAATTTACCTTCGCTTTTCCCGGTGAGGATCAAATCGACGGCAATCGCGCCGTACTGTTCGACACGCCCGATCAGATTGATCCCACACGGCATGGCTGGTTGATTGCGCGTGCGTTAACCTATCACCTCTGACGGCGTTTGCGTTCAACCTTGCGCTTGATTTTGTCTTTCTTGCGCTTGGTACTGACGGCCTTGCGCCGCGATCCGCGTTTGCTGCCCCCCCGTCCGCTCGGCAGGGCCTGATCATCGATGGACAACAACTCCAACTCCAGCCCACCGGTCACCGGTGTCGCCTCGGTCAGGCGCACGGTGACACGATGACCAATGGCAATTATCAGGCCGGTATCCGAGCCCATCAGCGTTCCAGCCTCACGGTCGAAATGAAAGAATTCACGCCCCAGAGACCGCACCGGTACCAGACCGTCCGCGCCGGTCTCGTCCATCTTCACAAAGGCGCCGAACCGGGCGATGCCGCTGATGCGGCCGGTGAACTCATTGCCCACCCGCTCGCTGAGAAAAGCGGCCAGATAGCGATCGGTCGTATCGCGCTCGGCCATCATGGACCGGCGCTCGGTGTCCGAGATATGGGTTGCCGTCTCTTCCAAGCGGCCGATCTCATCCTCGGTCAGCCCATCCTTGCCCCAACCATGTCCCGAGATCAGGGCACGGTGCACGATCAAGTCCGCATAGCGCCGGATAGGTGAGGTAAAGTGGGCATAATTCCGCAGAGCCAGCCCGAAATGGCCAAAATTTTCAGGGTTGTAATAGGCCTGCGTCATGGACCGCAAAGTCGATAGATTGATCAGTTCTGCGTCTTCGGTTCCAGCGGCAGCATTCAACAAAGCATTCAGATGCCGGGTCTGCAGCACCTGCCCCTTGGCCAGATTCAGCCCCGCTGCCTGAGCCGTTTCCCGCAAGCTTTCCAGCTTTTCCGGCGCGGGTTCTTCATGCACGCGGAACAATAGCGGGCGTTGTTTGGCGATTAGCGTTTCGGCGGCTGCGACATTGGCGAGGATCATGAATTCCTCGATCAACTTATGCGCATCCAACCGGTCGCGGAAGGCGACGCTGGCAACCTCTCCGGTATCGCTCAGCACGATCTTGCGTTCAGGCAGATCCAGTTCCAACGGCTGACGTACCGCGCGTGCTTTTTTCAGCGCGGCATAGGCGGCATAGAGCGGTTTCAGAACCGTCTCCAACAGCGGCCCGGTGCGGTCGTTGGGGTTGCCGTCAATGGCCTCTTGCACCTCGCCATAATGCAGCGAGGCGGCAGACCGCATCAGACCACGCACAAAACGGTGGTCAATCTTGTTGCCTTCAGCATCAATCTGCATCTGAACGGCGATACAGGCCCGGGGGACACCCTCGTGCAACGAACACAGGTCGCCTGACAAACGATCCGGCAGCATCGGTACCACGCGGTCAGGGAAGTAGCTGGAATTGCCACGTTTGCGCGCCTCACGATCCAGTGCTGTACCGGGCTGAACATAGGCGGCAACATCAGCAATGGCGACCCAGATCACGTAGCCACCCTTGTTTTTGGGGTCGTCGTCTTCGTGTGCGTAACACGCGTCATCGTGGTCGCGCGCGTCCGACGGGTCGATGGTCACCAAGGGCATGTCCCGCAAATCCTCGCGCCCTTTCAACCCAACGGGTTTGGCTGCGTCGGCCTCTTCGATCACCTTGTCCGGGAAATCATCCGGGATACCGTGCTGATGAATGGCGATCAACGAGACGGCCTTGGGTGCCGACGGATCGCCCAGTCGTTCGACGATACGCGCACGCGGAAGACCCATGCGGTTCTTGGGGCCGGCTTGTTCCGCCTCGACCAGTTCACCATCCTTCGCGCCGTGAACCGCTCCGTCAGAAACCAGCCACTCGTTCTGGCCGGCCTTGTCGATTGGTACAATCCGGCCACCTTCTGCGCTTTTCCGGAAGATACCGACAATCTTACGCGGGTTGGTTCCGATGCGACGGATCAGCCGGGCCTCGTAGTTGTGGTCTTCTTCGTGGACCACTGTCAGGCGCGCCAGAATGCGGTCGCCTTCGCCCAAAGCCGGATCACTGGCCCGGGCAACGATCAGAACGATGGGTTCAACACCTTCGCCATGCCATTCCAATGGACGCGCGAACAGATCGCCATCCGCGTTGGGCGCCTTCACCTGCAACACGCTGACCGGCGGCAACCGGTCGGGATCGCGATAGCTGCGATTGCGTTTTTCCAGATGCCCTTCGACCTCAAGCTCTTTCAGGATACGCTTCAGATCAATCCGATCCGCACCCTTGATGCCAAAAGCTTTGGCAATATCGCGTTTCGATGTGAGGGTGGGGTTCGCCGAGATCCAGTCGAGGACCTCTTGCTTCGTCGGAATGCGTGTCATGGGTTTGGCCTAGCACGAGGATACGACCGCGTCATGACCAAAAAAGCGGCACATCGGATCAGCCGTGCAGATCGGCCACGGTATCGACGTCACGCAGATGATCCAGCAACGCCACCCGACACCCGGCGGCCGAAGTCAGCGTGTCAGCTAACGCGTACTCTGTCGACCAGCGCACGTCTTTGAACAGCCCCGGCGGCAAAGCACCATAGCGCTGAGCGCCAACCAACCAATAGCCACCGTCAGGGGCTGGCCCGAACACCAATTCAGCCCGACCCAACGCACCAAAAGCCCGGGCAATGTGACCGCGTGTGATCCCCGGAATATCCGCGCCGATCAAGCAAACTGGCCCTTTGAGGGCTCCGCGCAGCCTCCGCCCCATGCGATCGCCCAGATCGCCGCGACCCTGTGCCACACGCGGCAGGTCAAGTGGCCAGACACGGCTGTTCATCCCTTCCTGATCCGGAGAGACCGCCAGCACAATCCGCCAGCGTGGGTCGCGAAGGCGCCGGATCAGAGATCGCGTTTGATGCCGAAACCACCAGGCCGCGCCGATCATGCCGATGTCGCGACCCAGGCGGGTCTTGACCCGCCCCGGGCGCGGTTCCTTCACCATGATCACCAGCGTTTTATGCATGAATCAGGCAAAATAGTCCGTCAGAATACGCGTATATATCATCTTGAGCTGTTGGATTTGCGCAACCTCAAC
Organism: Ruegeria halocynthiae; assembly: GCF_900106805.1. Classification (GTDB taxonomy): domain Bacteria; phylum Pseudomonadota; class Alphaproteobacteria; order Rhodobacterales; family Rhodobacteraceae; genus Ruegeria; species Ruegeria halocynthiae. The sequence continues at coordinate 33,073 of NZ_FNNP01000006.1, read as the reverse complement.
ACATTCATCAACCTGATGCATCGTCCGCCCAACCAGACCAAATTCAACCACCGGGCAGTGGCTCTTGATGAACCGGGCATCCGAGGTGCCCCCAGTCGTTGACAACCCGGGGCATACACCTGTTTCCGCCTCGACGGCCTGTGCGACCAGATCAGACAGCGGGCCGGGCGGTGTCAGAAAGCTCTCGCCCGAGATCTTGATCCTGATTTCGATATCAACACCAAACGCCTCGGCAACCGCGTCTGCCTCGGATTTCAACCAGTCGCTCAGGCTGGTTCCGGAATGCAGGTCATTGAACCGGATGTTTACTGTCCCGGTGCACTGCGCCGGGATGACATTCGTCGCCGGGTTTCCAGCGTCAATCGTAACCACTGCCAGGGTCGAGGCATCAAAATGATCGGACCCCTGATCCAGTTCGTGACTGGCCAGTCTATCCATCAGACGCACCATTGCTGGCAATGGATTTTTTGCCCGATGCGGATAGGCAGAATGGCCCTGCACCCCAGTCACGGTGAACCAGGCTGTCATTGAACCGCGGCGCCCTATCTTGATCATCTCGCCCATCGTATTCGGGCAGGTCGGCTCTCCCACCAGACACTCCGACATCCGCTCCTGCGTCGCGTCCATGTGATCCAGCAGAGCAACCGTTCCATCCAGCGCGTCGCCTTCTTCATCACCTGTGATGGTCAGGATTACTGCCCCGTCGGGAGGCGTGTCGCGCACAAAGTCAATGGCCGCAGCAACAAAGGCTGCCACACCCGATTTCATATCCGTCGCGCCCCGGCCATACATCACCCCATCGCGGATTTCAGCGCCGAAGGGCAACGTTGTCCAGGCGGCCTCGTCCCCTACCGGAACAACATCCGTGTGGCCGTTGAAGCCAAAGCTGCGGGTGTGCCCTTTCTGACCCCAGCGGGCGAATAGGTTGCTGACGTCACCGCGATCCACGCGGGTGCACTCAAAGCCGGCATCCGCCAACTCCCGTTGCAGCAAAACCAGCGCTCCGCCTTCCACGGGTGTGACCGATGGGCAACGGATCAGATTAGCAGTAAGCTCAACTGGATCGGTCATGACGGGCCTCTTGTTCTGATGAATGCCGGTGTTCGCGCACAGATTCAACGAATTGCCCGGCTTGCCAACCCCGAATAGTCAGTTTTCCAACCCAAATCCCAAAACCTGCCGTTTTAGCGCCCCCACAAAACATGAGCATTGACCTAGCGGCTGCCTTGCCGCGCCACCCTGAATTGCGTTAGAGCGCCGCGAAACAGGTGATTCCAAATGAAGCGTGCCTTCTTCGCATTGATCTGCCTGACTTTCGCGACTCTCGCGCTACAAAGCCAGGCACAGTCCCTCACGGTGACGACTGTGACCCGCCCTCCGTTCTCGTTCATCGAGGACGGGGCCCAGACCGGATTCTCGATGGATCTGCTGGCGGCACTGTCTGAATCGCTGGGTTGGGAGTATTCGGTCAACCGGGTCGAGAGTTTCGGCGATATGCTGGGGGCCGTTCAGGACGGCTCGGCCGATTTGGCCATCGCGAATATCTCGATCACCGCCATGCGCGAAACCCGCATGGACTTCACCCAACCCATCTTTGAAGCCGGGTTGCAGATCATGGTTCCGTCTGAGGCGGCGCGCCAACCGTCTTTGCTGCATGCGCTACTGTCGCGTGAGCTGTTCATCGCTATCGGCCTTGCTTTTGCCATTCTATTGGGTGGCGGGATGCTGATGTGGGGTTTCGAGAAACGCGCGCAACCCTATTTCGACCGGAATCTGAACGAGGCATGGTTTCCCTCGTTCTGGTGGGCCCTCAATCTGGTGGTCAACGGTGGATTTGAAGAGCGGATGCCCCGTACGCCGTTTGGGCGCATTCTGGGCGTTGTGCTGGTGGTTTCTTCGCTGTTCATCGTATCGGTGTTTACGGCCCGGATCACATCGGTGATGACGGTAGATGCAATTACCGGCAGTGTGAATTCGGTCAATGACCTCTATGGCAAGCAGGTCGGAACCATATCTGACTCAACAGCGGCGAACTTTCTGAACCGGCGCGAGGTCGAATTCACGGGTTATAGCGACCTGCAAAACATGCTGACGGCGTTCACCGACAAAGAACTGGATGCGGTTGTATTCGACGCCCCTATTCTGTCCTATTTTGCCGCCCACGAAGGGCGCAGAATTGCATCTATGACCGGCGGCGTTTTCCTGCGTGAGAACTACGGGATCGCATTTCCGACCGGATCGCCGCTGGTCGAAGATGTCAATCAGGCGCTGCTTTCCCTGCGCGAAGACGGCACTTATGACGAAATCTACCGCAAATGGTTCGGAGCGCGGAACTAAAGCGTTTTCTCGTCGCCGAAAAATGGCGTCATCTGTGCGACAATCACTGCATTTTCATCCAGCGCCCGCTGCATCAAAGCCCTCTCATCGGGGTCGATCTCGTGTCCCTGCGCCTCACGTTCGGCCAGTGTACCGTATCCGGTGACATCAAGCGGCGCAGTATCGGCCTGCTTCAGAATGGCCACGGTTTCGCGCACAGCTTCGGCCTCATCTACACCGCTGGCAAAACACATCAGCGCCGCCCCGGTCGCGCCTTCGGGCAGGCCGTCGCCATCCTTGCGGCCGATCTGCACAAGCAGCGTATAGACTTGCTGACGAGAGGGTTTCTTTTGTTTTTCCATAGCGCGGGCCTTAGCGACGCGTCGGGGTTTGGTCAAGGCCGAGGCCGCAGTCTTGATGGAAATCTACAAGCCTGCGGCAAAGCCTGACAAACCCGGCCCTGCACAATTTGTTCGCTTTACGTTCCCCTCCGATATACACTTCTGCCTGACCGGCCCAAGGAACACATCATGCCAGAACAACAGGTTCAGTTTCAGCGTTTCAAAGATCTTCATACCAAAAAAGGCGCCTTTGTGGTTCCAAACCCTTGGGACGCAGGCTCTGCCCGCCTACTTCAGAGTTTGGGGTTCGACGCCCTTGCAACTACCAGCGCGGGATACGCGTTCTCGAAGGGTAAAAGAGATTCGTTTGCGGCGCTTGGCCGGGATGAGATTCTTGAAAATGCGATTGAAATCGTCGCAGCCACCGATCTTCCGGTTTCCGCTGATCTTGAAGACGGTTTTGGAAAGGCCCCGGACATCTGTGCACAAACCATTCGCATGGCAAGCCGAACCGGTCTGATCGGCGGATCGATCGAAGACGCCACCGGAGACCCGGACGCGCCCATTTATGATCTCTCTCTTGCAACTGAACGCATTCAGGCCGCGACGGAGGCTGCAAAAGACCTGCCGTTCCTTTTGACCGCAAGAGCCGAAAACTATTTGTCGGGCCGGCCCGATCTGACCGACACGATCAAGCGCCTACAGGCCTTTTCAGAAGCCGGGGCCGACGTACTCTATGCCCCGGGACTGCCTGACATCGAGGCGATCCGAACCGTCTGCGCTGAAGTCGACAAACCTGTAAACGTAGTGATGGGGCTTACCGGTCCGCTCTATACTGTGTCTGAATTGTCAGAGGCGGGGGTATGCCGCATCAGCGTTGGTGGATCATTTGCCCGCGCAGCGTTGGGCGCATTGAAGCGCGCTGCGGAAGAAGTCAAAGCACATGGTAGCTTTGACTATTCCATAGACGCAATGCCCGGTTCCGAGATCAGCAGTCTGATGGCTCAGGAAAAATGCAGTGGCCGGGAATGATGTTTCCACCTGCGGTCAAAGGCACTGCCGAACGGTGATGCCATAAAAAAGGGCCGCAAGCTCGCCTTGCAGCCCTGATCGTTGGGTTTGTTTGTTGTGCTCAGTCTCGCAGCAGCTCGTTGATCCCGGTTTTCGAGCGGGTCTTTTCATCGACGCGCTTGACGATCACGGCACAGTACAGGCTGACATTGTTCTTCGACGGCATCGAGCCAGCGACAACAACCGAATATGGCGGCACTTCGCCATAGGTGACTTCGCCGGTTTCACGGTCGACGATCTTGGTCGACTTGCCAATGAACACGCCCATCCCCAGAACCGAGCCTTCGCGGACGATACAGCCTTCGACCACTTCGGAACGGGCACCGATAAAACAGTTGTCCTCGATGATAGTGGGCCCGGCCTGCATGGGCTCCAGAACTCCGCCGATGCCGACGCCGCCTGACAGGTGCACGTTCTTGCCGATCTGCGCGCAAGAGCCGACTGTGGCCCAGGTGTCAACCATGGTGCCCTCTTCCACATGGGCGCCGAGGTTCACGAATGACGGCATCAACACCACGCCCGGCGCGATGTAGGCCGATTTGCGAACCACACAGTTTGGCACAGCGCGAAAGCCCGCGGCGCGCCATTGGTTCTCACCCCAACCCGCGAACTTGCTGTCCACCTTGTCCCACCAGCCACCGGCCTGCGGGCCGCCATTCTGGATTTCCATGTCCTTGATGCGAAAGCCCAGCAGAACCGCTTTCTTGGCCCATTGGTTCACGTGCCAGTCGCCGCTTTCCAGCTTTTCCGCAACCCGCAGCGAACCACTGTCCAATGCGTTTAGCGTATCCTCGATCGCTTCACGCTGTTCGCCTGTGGTCGCGGGGGTGATGGTGTCACGTGCCTCCCAGGCGGCTTCGATGGCGGCTTCCAGTTGCGCATTGGACATGGGGCGTCTCCCTAGAGAATCTGTTCACGTTGGTTTGGCCTATACGCAAGCTAGGCCCACGGCGCAATGCGACGCAGGCATCCCTGTTTGCGTCAACCTTCGGCTACGGCGCCAAGGGCTGCAAACATGTCTTGGTCATTTTGTGTGCCCGCATTGGGTGCGGTCAGCAAAACATCTCCGTAAAAAACCGAGTTTGCACCGGCCAGAAAGCACAACGCCTGCTCTGCGGTCGAAAAGTCCGATCGGCCCGCCGATAAGCGCACTCTTGTTTCCGGCATAGTGATCCGGGCGGTCGCAACCATGCGCACCAGATCAAATATGCTCACCTTGTCACGATGTTCCAGAGGTGTGCCTTTTATCGGGACCAACGCATTGATCGGAACGCTTTCAGGGTGCGGGTCGAAATTTGCCAGCACTTGCAGCAGCGCAGCGCGATCCCTCAGGCTTTCGCCCATGCCGATGATGCCTCCACAGCACAGATCGATGCCTTCATCGCGGCAATAACCAAGAGTTTCCAATCGATCCTGATAGGTGCGTGTCCCGATTATCTCACTGTAGAATTCCGGCGAGGTATCGAGGTTGTGATTATAGGCCGTCAACCCTGCTTCGGCCAGCCGTTGGGCCTGATGCGGCTTGAGCATACCCAATGTCACGCAGGCTTCCATGCCAAGATTGCGCACGCCCCGGATCATTTCCAGAACGTTGTTGAACTCTTCCCCATCTCGCACCTGACGCCACGCGGCCCCCATGCAGAACCGCGCCGCCCCCGCATCTCTGGCCCGTTTTGCAAGTGAAACGACGTGCCCGGGATTCATCAGTTTTTCCCTGGTCAGTTCCACTTCACGATGATGTGCAGACTGAGGGCAATAGGCACAATCCTCCGGGCAACTGCCGGTTTTGATCGACAAGAGGCTGGCCTTCTGGATGTCGCTCGGATCGTGATGCATCCTGTGGATGCTGTTTGCCCGGCCTACCAGATCCAACAAGGGAAGGCGCAACAGCGCCTCCACCTCGTCTACGGTCCAGTCACTGCGGATGTCTTGTCCAGTATCAAGCATCCATTTCCGCCCCGCGGATTTTCTGTGTCAGGCCTTCGGGCAATCCGATCACCACAACCGCGGCCAGTGCGATCTTGACAAGATCACCAACGATGAACGGGCTGAAACCATAAGCCAGAACCTTGTCTGCGGGTACAAACTGCGCCAACCATCCCAGGCCCAGCGCATAAACAACCGCAAGGCCGGACAGCATGGCAGGGATCAAAAGCAGTTTGCGCAGATTGTCCGCCGCCCAGCCGACAATGATCGAGGCGACCACGAATCCCAGCAGATACCCCCCCGTGCCGCCCAACATATAGGCCAGCCCGATGCCTTTTTCCGGCGTCCCGGCAAACACTGGCAAGCCCACGGCCCCGGCGACCATATAGCCAATCACCGTTGCAGACCCGAGGCGCATCCCAAAGACCGCTGCAATCGCCATGATGGCCGCGACCTGCAGGGTCATTGGCACAGGCCAGAACGGTACTTGAACCTTTGCGCTGGCAGTCAGCAATAGAATGCCCATTACGACACGGATGATCTGTCCCGCAGGACTAAGCGCGCCAGTGGCAGGCAAGGCGGATTGCAGCATGGGTTTCATATTATTTCCTTTTTATAGATAATTATTTCTTGATTCATCACTTAGCATCATTTTTATCTATTAAAAATCAAGTGAAATTTTTGGCGCCATGAAAATTGTTTTGAGCAGACCGGAAAAGGGTTAGCTTGCGCGACGAATATGGCGCACCAGAATCGATGTCGCCGCCGACACATCTTTGCTTTTTAGCGCCTGAATTATTGCTGCGTGATCCGTATCAATCCGCTGCACCCATTTTGGCCGCCAATGCGCAAACAGATGGCGTGCACTGGCGATATGCAGATCATCAATCGTATGCAGCAGACGCGGTAACCTGCACGGCGTCAGGATGGCTCGGTGAAAGATTCTATTCCGCGCCTCCCATTGCGGCATGTTGTCAGCCTCATCGCAGGCCATTCGCGCCTGGTCAGCCGCTTTCAGAGCAGCCGGCGTCATGTTTTGCACCGAATGCTGCAATGCCAGCGTTTCGAGTGCGACACGCATTTCGATCACTTCACGCACCTCGGCAGGGTCAAGCGCGGTCACGCGCATACCCTTTCGTGGTTCACTTATTGCCAGACCATGTGCTTCGAGACGCAGCAATGCCTCACGTACTGGTACATGGCTGGTTTCGAAAGCGCGTGCGATATGGTCCTGACGCAGCTTCTCACCAGCAATCAAATCGCCGGTGATGATTTGCTGGCTCAAGGTCTGATAAATTGTGTCGGCAATTGTCGCAGTCATAGATTATAGATAAAATTCAAAATTCGTTTCTACAAGCGGCTAATTCAACCGATCAGCGGATCCGGCGCAATATTCCCGCCACAGATCAGGACCGCGACCCGCTCATCAGGCTCGGGCTGATAAGCACCCGAAATCAGCGCAGCCAATGCAGCAGCCCCGGCTGGTTCCACAAGAATGCGGTGGGTTTGCCACAGCAATTTCTGGGCCTGTGCGATCGCCTCATCGAGGACCAGTACCGAAGTCATTCCCTGCGCCAAGCCAAAACAAATCTCTCCAATGCGACGTGCGCCCAAAGCATTCGCCGCAATCCCCGAGACTGAGACATCTATTGGCTCACCCGCTGCCAACGCAGCGTTCAGCGCGCAGGAGGTTTCCGGCTCAACAGCGACAACTTTGCGCGCACCTTGAAACCAGGCCAGGGCTCCTGCAATCAGGCCGCCGCCACCGACGGCGACCAGAACGGTATCCGCTTGTAAACCCTGCGCATCCCACTCGGCGAAGCACGTTCCTTGCCCGGCGACGGTTGCGGGCGCGTCATAGGCGTGGATTTGCATTGCACCAGATTCAACCTCATGCGACTGCGCCATGGTCAGGGCATTGGCATATTCACCCGGTACCACGCTCAAATCGGCACCGATCCTTTCGATCAGCGCAATCTTGGACGACCCTGCAAGCTCGGGCACGAAAATCTTGGCTGGGTGGCCCAATGCCTGCGCCGCATAGGCTGCGGCCGCACCATGGTTTCCACCCGATGCCGCCACCACGCCTGCGGCAGTTACATCCATGCTGAGCAAGGTGTTGAACGCGCCGCGCGCCTTGAAACTGCCCGTGTGCTGCATATGCTCCAGCTTCAGCTCAATCGGATATCCAAGCGCGTGGCTCTGCATCACCGGGGTGACTTGTGCATGTCCGGCAATGCGATCCCGCGCTGCCAATATTTCACTCTTCCAATCCATTCTTGTCTTTCCGTGACTGGCACTCTGCCTGCGAACCCTATAGCTGTTTGGAAAACACGCAAGCCGGGAACCCCGTTTATGAGAGAAGACCGCCTCAGCCCCTTTCGCGACGCACAAACTGACCGCTCGACCGCAAGCGAAGTGCCGGACACGCCGCAAACGCGCTCTCCGGCCTATCGCCTTGCCTTTGCTGATGATGATTTCCTGTGCCGGGATGAGCTGCGCCCAGTTCGACTACAACTGGAGCTGCTAAAACCCGAGATGATCATGACCGAGCGCGAGATCACTTCGACCGTCGTCATGTTCGGGGGTGCACGCATTCCGGAGCCTTCACAGAAACATAAGGCGCGGACCGAGACCCTGGCCGGGCTGTCGAAATACTACGATGAGGCGCGCGAGTTTGCGCGTCTGATGACCGAGAAATCTAACCAGACAGGCTGCCGCGAAAACGTGATCGTCACCGGTGGCGGCCCAGGAGTGATGGAAGCTGGGAATCGTGGCGCGCAGGATGCGGGCGGTTGCTCGATCGGCCTGAACATCGTGCTGCCACACGAACAGGCCCCGAACCTGTATGTGACGCCTGATCTCAGTTTCAACTTTCACTATTTCGCCATCCGCAAGATGCACTTCCTGATGCGCGCGCGGGCCATCACCATCTTTCCCGGTGGCTTCGGCACGATGGATGAGCTGTTTGAATCCCTGACCCTGATCCAAACCGGACGGATGGAGCGCGTACCCTTCCTTCTGTTCGGGCGTGCGTTCTGGGAGAAAGTCATCAACTGGGAGGCGCTGGCTGATGCGGGCACAATCTCGGACGAAGATTTGGACCTGTTCCGCTTTGTCGACACCGCACAGGAGGCGGTTGAGATCATCGAGAACTGGGAACCCGCACCGCCGCGCGACGAAATCCCGGGACGCTAAGTGATGACGGAGCCCAAAACTGGCGAGATGCTTCACCTGCGCGGGAACGCTCTGGACAAAGGCGATCCAGTAGCTCTGCCTCTGACCCAGAGCAGCATGTTCCACCTACCGGGCGCGCCAGACGGACACGCCAGCTATGGCCGGGTCGACAATCCGACTTGGGCGCATCTGGAGCACGTCTTGTCGCATCTCGAAAATGCGCCGTGCCTCAGCTTTCCGTCCGGTATGGGTGCGATTTCGGCTGCGTTGTTCGCGACGGTCAAAGCGGGGTCCCGTCTGCTGATCCTGTCCGACGGGTATTATGTGACCCGCCTTCTGGCAGACCGGTTCCTGTCAAATCTGGGCGTATCGGTCGTTGAACGCCCAACCACAGCCTTCGCGGATGGCGGCTTTGACGGTTTCGATGTGGTGTTTCTGGAAAGCCCGTCCAATCCCGGCCTGGACATGCTTGATCTGCCCGCAATCGCAGGGGCTGTTCGTGAGGCCGGTGGCATCACCATCGCAGACAACACCACGATGACGCCATTGGGCCAACGTCCGCTGGATCTTGGCGTCGATGTGGTGGTGAGTTCGGATACGAAGGCAATGGGCGGGCATTCGGACATGCTGATGGGTCACGTCGCCAGCCGCGATACCGCGATCATGGAACGGATCGAGGAATGGCGCCGCGTATCTGGTGCAATACCGGGTCCACATGAGGCATGGTTGCTGCATCGCGGCCTGGAAACGCTGGACGTGCGGTTTGATCGGATGTGCAGCTCGGCACAGGTTCTGGCCGAGCGGCTGGCAACGCATCCGGCCGTGAAGCACATCCGCTATCCTGGTCTGCCCGGTGATCCATCGCACGCATTGGCCGCAGCACAGACTGAACGTTTCGGGTTTCTGCTGACAATCACGCTGGAGACTGAGGCCAAAGCTGAACAGTTTATCAACGCCTGCCCTCTGCTGCGCCCCGCCACATCCTTCGGCGGCGTCCACAGCTCAGCCGAGCGGCGCGCACGCTGGGGCGACGCGGTTGATCCGGCCTTCATTCGCCTGTCCGTCGGGTGCGAACCGGTTGATGAGCTATGGCAGGCGATCGAAGCCAGCCTGAACGCTCTATGATTTCTTCTTGGGCGCGCGCAGCTCGGTGAATACATAGATCGGCAGCACGATGCTGGCGATCAATGCGCCTAACCAAACCAGCAATGTCGCGGCCAGCAGGTTGGAAATTCCGCCAACCGTCAACCCTGCGGTGATCAGATCGGTCGCCAGCAGACCCACGAAGGTGACGATCAACGCGATCCCGCCTTTCAGCGCCGGGGCCTTCTTCTCGCCCAGCTTCAGGATCAGCGGCTCGGCCACGACCTGAACCAGCGTGAAGACTATCACCACAACGATGAACGAGATCGGTTTGATCGCGAAGCCCGCCAGCAGCAGCGCCGCTAGCAACAACCCGATTGCATTCCCGGCCAACAAAGCAAGGGCGGACTTTATTCTGCGCGACATGGACAATCTCCGGCAATCAACACTTCGAAACATGCAGATATTAGCAGGACAAATGAGTTTTACGAGGCAATTCGGCCTTTAAGAAATTTTGACCTGTTGAAATCGCATGATAAAATACCTTCATCAAGGCCAGACCACACCCTACATTGATGAGAGGCAAGATGAGCGACGATCCTTATTCCGTTCTTGGCGTCGCCAAAGACTCCAGCGATGCCGAGATCAAGAAGGCCTACCGGAAGATTGCCAAGGAGTGTCACCCGGACCTCAAGCCTGGCGATGCCGAGGCCGAAGCCAAGTTCAAAGCTGCTGCCGCCGCTTATGACCTTCTGAAAGACCCGGAAACGCGCAAACGCTATGACAATGGCGAAATCGATGCCTCGGGTCAGGAACGCCCGCAGCAGCAATACTATCGCGACTATGCCGAAGCGGCAGGGAACCCCTATCGCGGGCACTCGACCGAGCAGGATGACATGTCCGACATCTTTGCCGAGTTCATGCGCGGGCGGGGTGGATATGGCCAGCGAACGCAGGAATTCCACGCGCCGGGCCACAACCTGAATTATTCACTACAGATAAGTTTTCTGGATGCTGTTTTTGGCGCCAGCCAAAAACTGACCCTGCCGGATGGCAACCGGATCGAAGTGAAGATACCGGCGGGCATCACCACTGGACAGACCATACGACTGCGCGGCAAAGGGGCTCCGGGATATGGCGAAGGTCCTACAGGCGATGCGCTGGTCACCATCTCGGTTGCGGATCATCCGGTGTTTGATCGTCAGGGCGATGACATCCACATCACGTTACCCATCTCCATTGATGAGGCCGTATTGGGCGGCAAAGTTCCGGCACCTACCATCGACGGCGGCGTAAATGTCAGCGTCCCGGCTGGCACCAGCAGCGGCAAGACCCTGCGCCTGCGTGGCAAAGGCGTCAAGAAACGTGGCGCATCCGAACGGGGCGATCAGTTGATCGAGCTGACCGTCACGATGCCAGACAAGGTAGATGATGAGTTGAAGCAATTCATGGAGACGTGGCGCGAAACCCACAGCTATGATCCGCGCAAAGGAATGCCGTCATGAGCCGCACATTGACTGAAGCCGAACTGATCGAAGCCATCGCCCGCCTGACCTCGGATCGACTGACCGAATATCTTGCCGCCGAGATTGTGATCCCCGAGCAATCGAACCAAGGTCTGCGATATCAGCGCATCGACGTAGCACGACTGGAACTGGCCTGCGAACTGCATGACCAATACGATATGGAAGCTGACGCGCTGTCGATGATGATCTCTCTGATCGACCAGATGCACGGACTGCGCGCCGAACTGCGCGAAGTTCTAAACGCTGTGGAGAAGCAACCAGAACCTGTCCGCCAGCAACTGATCGAAGTCATCGGCACAGCGCGGTTCAGTCGCAGGTAACGGGGTTTTGGGCCTTGGGGATTTGGCGTAAAAGGCGCTCTTGATCCTCTGCCCGGTAGCCTCATGACCCAGTCCAGATCCGAATTGCTGATGCCTGCGGGCAATCTGCGCAAGTTGAAACTCGCTATCCTTTATGGGGCCGACGCCGTTTATCTGGGCACGCCCGATATGTCACTGCGCACAAAGTCCGAGTTTTCACTGGAAGAGGTGATCGAAGGGGTCGAGTTCTGCCACCAACATGGCCGTCGTGCGTATCTGACGCTGAACCTATTTTCGCATAACAAAGACATCCCGAAACTGGATGAATACATCGACACGGTGCGCAAGGTGCAGCCCGACGGGCTGATCATCGCTGATCCCGGCGTGTTCCAATACGTCCACGAACGGGCGCCTGAACTGCCGCTTCATATCTCAACCCAGGCCAATATCTGCTCGTGGCTATCAGTGAAGTTCTGGCAGGATCAGGGGGCCGAGCTTGTAGTCCTGGCTCGTGAGGTTTCCTACCCCGAATTGGTGGAAATTCGCGAGAAATGCCCTGACATCAAACTAGAAGCATTTGTGCACGGTGCTATGTGCATGACCTATTCGGGCCGTTGTCTGCTGTCGAATTTCATGGCCGAGCGTGGGGCGAACCAAGGCAACTGTGCCAACTCCTGTCGCTGGAATTATGGCGTGAAATTGCGCCTCAAGGACGGCACACATCAGGAACTACGCATCACCGAGGAAAACGCTGATCTATTCGAATTCCTGCTGGAAGAAGGCTGCCGCCCGGGCGATCTGATGCCAATCGAAGAAGATGATCGCGGTTCCTACATCCTCAATTCTCGCGACCTTTGCATCATGCCAAAGCTGGATGAATACCTGAAGATCGGCGTCGACAGTCTGAAGGTCGAAGGTCGCGGTAAATCGGAATACTATGCCGCCATCGTCGCACGGGCGTATCGTATGGCGATTGATGACTACCACGCCGACCCCGAGAACTGGAACCCCAAGCCCTATATGCGTGAACTCGAAACCGTGGGGAACCGGGGCTATACGCTGGCCTTCCACGAAGGGCGGCTGACCAATTATGCACATGATTACGAGCACACGGCCGCCACCGCGCAGTGGGAATACGCGGGGATCGTCACCGAAGTGACCGGGGATGCCTTTCTGGTCGAGGTGAAAAACAAGCTGGAACCGGGGGATGTGTTGGATTTCGTCTCTCCGATTTCGCGCGATACAGTCCTGCTGCGGGTCTATGATTTCGAACGCGCCCATGACGGCGTGCGGCTGGATGTGGTGCATGGCAGTACCAAAACCATAATCCGCCTGCCCTTCACCCTGTTCGATCACGAGGATACCGACGATCTGCGCGCCCGGTTCCCGGTCTACTCGGTCCTGCGCAAAGAACGCGCCCTGACCGACGAACACTGGAGCCGCATTCGGTTCGACAAGCTGGTACAGGGGCTGGAAACTTCGGGCCGTGACAACGCCAATGCTTATGCGCGTCGCCGCGATGAACTGGTTGAGAAAATCGGCGAAGACGGCAACGAACGCCGCTTCAAGACCAACCGCATCGGCACCGAGGGCTGTTGCGGCAAAGGATGCAACGGTTGCTTGATCTTCTGGCAGGACGACAAATATGCCCTCGCCCGCGATGTTCTGTCCAAACGCAAGCAGGGTGAACAGCTCAGCCGCCGCGAAGCCACCGAACTGACATTGCCAGCAAGCTGACGGTCAGTTCTCGACGCGATACTCTTCAGGCACGTAGAAGGTATAGTCCCGATCCGCGACGGCTTCATGGCAAACATGGCAATATTCAACCTCGGACGCGCGGAAACCCATTGTGTCGCCAAACAGCGAGCCGTCCGGCATCACCATGATATAGCGCCAATCGGCGGTGTCAGGATTGCTGCCTGCGGGTAGCTTCTCCATCACGAACAGGGCACCGGGATGGACATTGCCTTCGTCGGTGACGGTCATGCTGTCTTTGGCCAGAACCGAACCCACAGGCAAAACCTCGCCCTCCTGCAGGGTTCCGTAATTATGCGCCATACGGTTGGCGTAGCTGTTGACATAGCGCTGCCCATGGGTGGCCGAAATATAGGGCGCATCGTTGAACAGCGGCCACGCCTGATAGTTCATAAGCAGGTCCAACTGAGCTGCTGCGTACCCTCGCTCCATGCGGCGGGACAGAGATCTGTAGTGGCTTTGAGCATCCTCTTTGGACAGATTCGCCGGATTTTCTATTGCAAGATGAGCGTCTTGATCGATGCTTTGCGCGAACCCCGCAACCGAGACGAGCCCGAATACCGTGATACCCGCCATGATCCCACCAACATGCAAGTGCCTTTTAATCATTCTGTGGCCTCCCTGAGTGATCAGTTCGCCGAAATGCCGCTGTAAATTGAAAAAAATAATAGCGGTCCTAAATGGTGTTGCCAGCACCACCCCGATAATCTCACCACCTTGTGTATGCCGGTGAGGTCCCCAAACCAGAGCGGGCGTTCATCAAACATAACAAATTTTGAATGCTGAAACAGCAATCAATTCATTAAGTTTCTCGCGATGGCGGCTTACTTGTCGAACCTAACGGTTCAGGCCAGCCTCGGCCTCAATCTGTTTGCGCGATTTCCGGGCACGCTCGGTGGCCGATTTCAACTGCCCACAGGCTGCCATGATATCCTCGCCCCGCGTCTTGCGGATAGGAGACGCATAGCCAGCGTTATAAATGATATTCGCAAAGGCGCGGATGCGGTTGTTGGAACTGCGCTTATACGGCGCGCCGGGCCATTCGTTGAACGGGATCAAGTTGATCTTGGCCGGGATGTTGTGGCGTTTGATGTGTTCGATCAGTCGGTGCGCATCCTCATCGCGGTCGTTCACACCATCCAGCATCACGTATTCAAACGTGATCCGTTCTGAATTCGAAACTTTGGGATAGCTGGCCAGCGCTTGCAACAGCTCTTCGATATTCCACCGTTTATTGATCGGCACCAACACGTCGCGCACCTCATCGGTCGTCGCGTGGAACGAGATTGCCAGCAGGCAGCCGATCTCCTCAGCCGTGCGTGCAATCTCGGGCACTACTCCTGAAGTCGAAAGAGTGATGCGACGACGAGACAAAGAAATCCCTTCGGGGTCCATGGCGATCTTCATCGCGTCACGGACGTTTTCGAAGTTGTAAAGCGGCTCGCCCATCCCCATCAGTACGATGTTCGACAAAAGGCGCGTTTCGTCCTTGGGAGCGCCCGGAGTCGGCCATTCATCAAGGTCATCGCGCGCCATCATGACCTGCCCGACAATCTCGGCCGCGGTCAGATTGCGCACTAGTTTCTGCGTACCCGTGTGACAGAAGGAACAAGTCAGCGTACAACCCACCTGAGACGAGATACACAGCGTGCCGCGATCCTCTTCGGGGATGTACACCACCTCAACCTCGTGCCCACCTGCGATACGACACAGATACTTGCGGGTGCCGTCCTCGGACACCTGGCGGGTCACAACCTCGGGAATTTCAACCACAAAGTTCTCGGCCAGTTGCGCCCGGTAGGGCTTGGCCAGATTTGTCATCTCAGCAAAGTCGCGCACGCCCCATTGGTAAATCCACTGCCAGATCTGGCCGGTGCGCATCTTGGCCTGCTTCTCGGGTGTGCCGTGTTCAATAAGCGCTTCGCGCAGTTGATCGCGGGTCAAACCAACAAGGTTCACCTTCCCCTCGGGCAGCTTGCGGGGGATGGTCATGACGTCTTGAGTGATCGGCGCGTTGGGCGACATGTGTCTATCTCAGTGGATTCTGGCTTGGGATGCGCCTCTATATAGGAACGCGGGCAAAGATCAAAAGAAATCGTGTTTCAGTTTGCGTAGCGCAACAGTTCATCAACACGAGCCCGGCCAAGATCAACGCGGCAGGCCGTAATGGCGATGCCGGTGCCTGATCCTCCGCCGAACGAAGCACCCACCGCTTCGCACTGCGCATCGCGATAGGCTATCCAAGTGTTTTGCGAGGTCTGCAGCGCGGGCGTGGCTACAACGCGACTGGTGACGTCATCCAGTTCTTTCGCAGCGCCAAGTGCAAGGGAATAGCTGGATTCAATCGCGGCGCTTACGCGCGTTTCCATGTCCGAAACACAAGACCCAATCTCCACCTGCGATCCGGCGTCGATACACTCCATTGTTGGGTCCGCGACTGCAGATATTGGAAATAGTAGTAAAACAAACGTCCATCGCATCAATCAGTCCTCCAGACAGAGCCATCTGTCTAACACAGATCAAAACGCGCGCCCAATCAAGTCGGGCCGCCAAGGAAGAAACCCCAACGGCCCGGCAACTTCAGTTTACGGCTGGTGGGATATAGCAATCCTCTGCATCCAGGGTTTTTACTGGATCTTCTGGACCACATTGCTCGCCGGTGACCGGATAGGTTTCCGACCCCTTCTCACAGCCCGCGAGAATCACCGCAGACGCCACTAAAAGTGCGGACAGGTATTTATTTGAGTTCATTGCCAACTCCTTGATTTGTTCTGAACCGATTAGTTCAGAAATCTAAGGAATTGGCTTTGACACGGATCAAAAAAACATTTCGACGTCGGGTAAATTACCGACAAACACAAAAACCAGCCCAAACGTAGAAAATCCCGCCGGAAAGCGGGGTTTCGTGATCCGATCAGCTTGTGGCTTAATTCGTGCAGCGCTTTTCGGCGTCTTCAATCGCAGCCGTAAAGCCCAGCAACGAGAATGTATCCTTGGTCTGCGTGCCACGTTCCGAGCGTGCGGTCAGCACTGCCTCGGTTCCGCGTTTCATGGCTGTGACTATCTTGGTGTCGTCCGAGGCCGTTGCAGGCCATGCCCATTCACCATCGGTGAACAGTTCAAACTCACTGCCATCAACAACCAGATTGACGGTCGACCCAGGGGCAAACGGATAGCCGCCGGTAAAGGTCACCTGGCCTTTGACCTCGGCGTTCGGGCGATAGAACACAAACAACAGAATATCGCTGCGCCGCACGGAAACCACCCGTCCACCGCGTGTGTTTACCGTCTCCTTCGGGGCAGAAACGCTCCAACATTCGGTCGGGTCTTCTTCGACAAACACGCTCCAATCGGTCTTTGCCGCGACGCGATTTGTACTGGTCGCCTGTTGAGCGATTGCCGCAGTCGCCATTCCTGCCACGCACAGGCCCGCGATTACGCGGACGAGCTTTAATCCCATCTGTCCAGCCTCCTAGCCCGACCTAATACCTCATACCCATCGGAAATGCGTGCGAACTCTGCCAGTTCGTCTGTTAGTTGCGTATTCCGATGATTGTCGACATACACACACTAACGCAGGTTTCGCCACAGGCGAAAGGGCGATTGGCAGATTTTTGCGCATGAATTATGGGGTGGACATGACACAAGCCGTACCAATGACAGAACTCTGGCGCGGATCACTGTTGGAAAGCCTGCATTTTGGCCATGCTGTGATCTGTGACGATAGCGGTCAAATCGTGCTCAATTGGGGTGATCCGAACGCGGTAATCTATCCCCGATCCTCGGCCAAGATGATCCAAGCCCTGCCATTGATCACATCGGGCGCGGCTGCGAAATATGGTCTGAACTCTGAACATCTGGCACTGGCCTGCGCCTCGCACAACGGCGCACATATCCATACTGACCGCGTGTCAGCGTGGCTGGACCACCTTGGCCTGTCCGAACCTGATCTGCGTTGTGGCCCGCAGGAACCTCAGGACATGGCGGCGCGCGACGGGCTGATCCTGGCAGACGACACACCTTGCCAAATTCACAACAACTGCTCAGGCAAACATTGCGGCTTTCTGACCGTTGCTCAGCATATGGGTGCAGGGCCCGAATACCTTGAGATTGATCATCCGGTTCAGCAGGCCAGTCTTTCCGCAATCGAAGAAACCACAAGAGAGACCAGCCCAACTTACGGAATAGATGGCTGCTCGGCCCCGAATTTTGCGACGTCGCTGGTGGGGCTTGCGCGATCAATGGCATGGTTTGCCTCAGCCGCAGATCGATCAGACCGCGCCAGCGAAGCGGCGGTGCAGCTCACAGCTGCGATGATGGCGCACCCAGAACTTGTTGCAGGTGAAACCCGCGCCTGTACCGAGCTGATGCGGGCGATGAACGGGCGCGTCGCCATAAAGACAGGGGCCGAGGCGGTTTTTGTTGCCATCATCCCTGAAAGACGGATGGGCGTTGCGCTGAAAATCACTGATGGCACAACGCGGGCCAGCGAATGTGCGATAGCAGCGATACTGGTGAGCCTAGGTGTGCTGGAGGCCGATCACCCGGCCACCCGCAAATTCATGAACGCCACACAATACAGCCGTCGCGGGCTGGAATGTGGCATTGTCAAACCAGCCCCGGGATTCCCCGACTAAGGCTCACATCTCGATTTCGTGCACCTCGGCCACCTCGACCGAGCCCGAACCGTTCACAACCATCGGGCAGCCCTTGGCCATCTCGGTTGCTGCCTCGATGCTATCGGCTTTTACGACGGTAAAGCCTGAGGCCGGATTTGCGCCGCCATTGTCTTCGACCCCACCGCTGCTGACTGTATAAGACTGACCCACAGGATTGCCCGGTATCTCTAACGCAGTACCTATGCCTTGAAACCAGGCGCCCCAGGCGGCCATGGTCGCCTCGACCTCGGCCGGATCTGTTGGGGTGTGACCCCCGTGATAAACAAACAAGAATTGAGGCATATCGCTTCTCCCTGATGAAAATCTATTTGCAAAGCGCTTCGAGCTTGCGCAGCGAAGACGTCCAGCCTTCGTTATGATTTGTCGCCGACTCGGCATCGACGAGTTCGCGGTGGTCGACAACCAACCGAGAGCCACTGTCGGTGGCGGCGACAGAGAAAGTTACATGACTTTCCGGGCCACGCTGATCCCGATCATCGTGCCACGCCCATGTGAACCCGACCGAGTTTGGCGGGTCGATGTGGGTGACATGCCCTGACACCTTAAATTGCTGACCCTCACCATTCTGCATCACCGAATACCACGGCCCAAGCCGCGAGAAGTCCAGATCATGCCTTGGCACATGCAATCCCTCGGGCCCCCACCATTGCAGCAGCTTGGCGCCGTCGCTAACCCATGCATACAATGTCTCGGGGCTGACGGGAAAGTCTCGTTCCAGTTTCAGGTCGGCCATGAGTTCTCCTTTTCAATGAGTTCGCCCAAACGGTCGAGGCTGCTCTCCCAGAATTGCCGTTTCGAAATCGTCCATTCGGCAATCGCGCGCAGTCCCTCGGGCTGCACGGAATACATCCGTTGCGTGCCGCGCACCTGCTGCTGTACCAATCCTGCTTCGCGCAGAACCTTCAGGTGGCGCGAGATCGCAGCCCCCGAGATGCCTTTGCCTTCAATCAGGTCTCCGACAGGCAATTCGCCCTGTTCCATCAGCTGCTCAACGATCGAGAACCGAGTGGCGTCAGACAATGCAGAAAACGTGGTCAGAAGTGTGTTCATGACCCTATTTAACATTGATGTTAAATAAATGGAAGCCTTTTAGGCGTCGCGGAATTCCGACCGGCTGAACCCCTGCAGATAAAGCAGTGCTGTCAGATCACCGTGATTGACCCTAACGTCGCATTCTGCAGCAACCAAAGGCTTGGCGTGCAGCGCGACGCCCGTTCCGGCACGACCCAACATACCAAGATCATTGGCCCCGTCGCCAACAGCGATCACGTCAGTCTCTGAGATACCCAGACGGTCCGTGATCTGTTCAAGTGCTTCAATTTTGGCCTGTCGCCCTAGAATGGGCCGCTTCACATCGCCAGTGAGTTTTCCATCCTCTGCCAACAGAGTGTTCGCCCGGTTTTCATCAAACCCAAGTTCTTCGGCGACCCGCGCGGTAAAGGCGGTGAACCCACCCGACACCAGTGCGGCGTAGGCTTCGTTCGCACGCATTGTTGCCAGCAAAGCCTTGCCACCGGGCATCAGCGTGATCCGTTCGTCCAGAACCTTGCCGATCACGCTTTCATCCAACCCCTTCAACAAGCCAACGCGCTCGGTCAACGCGCCTTCGAAATCCAGCTCGCCATTCATCGCGCGCGCCGTGATGTCCTTGACCCGATCACCCACACCGGCCTCATCGGCCAATTCATCAATGCATTCCTGCTGGATCATCGTGCTGTCCATATCGGCCAGCAGCATCTTTTTTCGGCGTCCCTCGGCCAGCTGCACGATCAGGTCCACACCCATCTGTTGCAGATCAGCCCAGACATCCCAGCGATTGCCGGGGGCCTCTGGTAGGGAGAACTCCGCCGCCTCATCTGGGCTAAGCCAGTTCGCATCACCCCCACCCCAAGCGTTCCGCAACGACTCGACCAGCGTTGCGTCCAGCGAAGGGGTCGCCGGGTTGGTCAACAGAGTGGCTACGTACATGTCAGGCCTCCTGATTAGCGCACCTGCGAGATATCGCAGGTGCAGCATTTTCACCAGAGGCAGTTTGACCTAGCCCAGAATGCCCGGCAGCCGAAGCCCATGTTCGCGGGCGCAATCCTTGGCAATCTCGTACCCCGCATCCGCGTGACGCCACACGCCCGAGGCCGGATCGTTCCACAAAACACGTTCCAACCGCCGCGCGGCATCTTCAGTGCCATCGGCGCAGATCACCACGCCGGCGTGTTGGCTAAAGCCCATGCCTACCCCGCCGCCATGATGCAGCGAGACCCAGGTTGCACCGCTGGCGGTATTGATCAGCGCGTTCAGCAGCGGCCAGTCCGATACGGCGTCCGAGCCATCCAGCATCGCCTCGGTCTCGCGGTTCGGGCTGGCGACCGAGCCTGAGTCCAGATGATCTCGCCCAATAACAACAGGCGCTTTCAATTCGCCACTGGCGACCATCTCGTTGAATGCCAGTCCGGCCCGGTGGCGATCCCCAAGGCCGATCCAGCAGATGCGCGCGGGCAGACCCTGAAACGCGATGCGTTCCTGTGCCATGTCGAGCCAGCGATGTAGGTGCTCGTTCTCGGGGAACAGCTCTTTCATCTTTGCGTCGGTCTTATAGATATCCTCGGGATCGCCAGACAGGGCGCACCAGCGGAACGGGCCGATGCCTTTGCAGAACAGTGGGCGGATATAGGCAGGGACAAATCCGGGGAACGCAAAGGCATTCTCAAGCCCTTCGTCCTGCGCCACCTGCCGGATATTGTTGCCATAGTCCAGTGTCGGCACGTCCGCGTTCCAGAAATCGACCATCGCAGCCACATGCTGTTTCATCGACGCGCGGGCAGCTTTTTCCACTGCCTTAGGATCAGTTTCTCGCTTGTCCTTCCACTGCCCCATACTCCAACCGATCGGCAAATACCCATTGATCGGATCATGCGCACTGGTCTGGTCGGTGACGATATCCGGGCGCATACCACCGGCTTGCATACGGGCGTAAATCTCGGGGAAGACCTCGGCCGCATTGCCTAACAGACCCACGGATTTTGCCTCTCCGGCCTTGGTCCAGCGGTCGATCATCTCAAGCGCTTCGTCCAGCGTCTCGGCTTTTTCGTCGAGGTATTTGGTGCGCAGGCGGAAATCGATCGAGTCCGGATTGCACTCCACCGCCAGACAGCTGGCCCCGGCAAACACCGCCGCCAAAGGCTGTGCGCCACCCATGCCGCCCAGACCACCCGTCAGAATCCACTTGCCAGTCAGATCGCCGCCATAGTGCTGACGTCCGGCTTCGGCAAAAGTCTCATACGTACCCTGAACGATGCCCTGCGTACCGATATAGATCCACGAGCCAGCCGTCATCTGGCCGTACATCATCAGACCCTTTTTATCGAGTTCGTTGAAGTGATCCCAATTGGCCCAATGCGGTACGATATTCGAGTTGGCGATCAGAACGCGCGGTGCATCTTTATGAGTACGGATGATCGCAACAGGCTTACCCGATTGGACGATCAGGGTTTCATCTTCCTCCAGATCTTTCAGCCCTGCGACAATCCGATCAAAATCATCCCACGTCCGCGCGGCACGACCGATGCCGCCATAAACCACCAGCTCATGCGGGTTTTCGGCCACATCCGGATGCAGGTTGTTCATCATCATCCGCAACGGCGCCTCGGTCACCCAGCTTTTTGCGTTCAGTTCGGGGCCGGTGGGAGGATAAATATCACGGGTGTTCTTGCGAGGATCAGTCATTGTCAAAGCTCCAATGCGGTGTCTTGGATGGCGTCGAGGATATCCACCAGCCAGCGGCGCAAACGTTTGGCTTTCTTCTCGTCAAACGCCCACGGAGGGGTCTCAGTGGACAGATAGGTGGATTGCGCCAGTTCCATCTGGATCGCGTGCAGCCCTTCATCAGGCCGGCCATAGTGCCGCGTCGTCCAGCCCCCACGGAAGCGCCCGTTCAGGACAGTGCTGTAGGGGGATGAATGCGCAAATTCGTGGGCCGCAGCCTCAATGCCGGGCGCACAGGTCACGCCGCCATCGGTGCCAATATTCATATCCGGCAGAGTGCCTTCGAACAGGAACGGGATCTTGCTGCGGATCGAGTGGCAGTCAAACAGGATCGCAACCCCGTGTTTTGCCCGCACTCTTTCAAGCTCTTGCTCAAGCGCGCTGTGATAAGGCGCATGATAGGCAGTTCGGCGCGCCTCAGTCTCATCGGCTGAGGGATTCTGCCCTTCTGACCATATCGGCTGACCATCAAAGTCGGTCAAAGGCACCAGAGTTGTCGTGTTTTGCCCCGGATACAGCGATACACCCGCTGGGTCACGGTTGGCGTCGATGACATAGCGATGGACATGAGATTGCACGACAGTCGCATTTGCCAGTAGCCCGTCATAAAGCTGATTGATGTGCCAATCCGTGTCCGCCAGCATCTGCCCGTTCGCATTCAACCGCGCAGCTATGTCGTCGGGTACAAACGTGCCGCCATGAGGCTGGCCCAGCACGATAGGTCCATCGCCGCGCTGCACTCTAAACACCGGCATCACAACAGCTCCGGCATTGACACAGCAGCCGCCTGCAATATTGCGCCGCATTCGACCAGCGATTTCGCCGTTTCCAATTCTGGCGCCAGATAGCGATCATCGCCTAAGGACGGGATATCCTCGCGCAACCGCCCAACCACATTGGTCAGCGTTTTGCTGGTCGCAAGAGGCGCGCGGAATTCGATACCCTGCGCGGCGCAGAGCAATTCGATCCCCAGAATGTAGTTCAGATTATCGACCATTCGACTCAGACGCCGCGCGCCGTGGGCGGCCATCGAGACGTGATCCTCTTGGTTGGCCGATGTGGGCGTGCTGTCGGTCACGCAGGGGTTGGCCAGATGCTTGTTCTCGCTCATCAACGCGGCCGTGGTGACCTCGGCGATCATTAGGCCCGAATTCAACCCCGGCTCGGGCGTCAGGAACGGCGGCAGATCAAAGCTGAGCGTCGGATCAACCATCAGCGCGATCCGGCGCTGCGCGATTGCTCCGATCTCGGACAGGGCCAGCGCCATCATATCGGCGGCAAAGCCCACGGGTTCGGCGTGGAAATTTCCGCCCGAAACAATGGCATCCGGGTCGGTCAGAACCAATGGGTTATCGGTGGCAGCGTTGGCCTCGATCACAAGCGTTGCGGCGGCCTGCCGGATCACGTCCATCGCCGCACCTGTCACTTGCGGCTGGCAGCGAATGCAATATGGGTCCTGGACCCGGGTATCCCCATCACGATGGCTTTCGCGGATTTCAGACCCGTCCAGCACAGCCCGCATCGCCGCTGCCGCTTCGATCTGACCTCGATGGCCGCGCAGCGTGTGAATCTCGGGCTGCAGAGGGGCGGTGGAGCCCATGATCGCATCCGTTGAGGCCGCCGAAATCACCAGCGCGTTTTGTGCGGCACGCCAACCTTCGAACAGGCCCGCCAAGGCATAGGCCGTTGAGAACTGCGTCCCGTTGATGAACGCCAGACCTTCCTTTGGACCGAGTTGAATCGGCTCTAATCCAGCTTTTCTCAAGGCATCGGCGCCCGGCATAACAGAGCCGTTCAACTCGGCCTCGCCCTCGCCAATCACGACTGCAGTCATATGGGCCAGCGGCGCAAGATCACCAGATGCACCAACCGAGCCCTGCGCCGGGATCACGGGTGTCACACCACGCTCCAGCATCTGCTGCAGCAGATTGACAAGCTCCCAGCGGACCCCAGACGCTCCGCGCCCGAATGACAGCAGCTTCAACGACATCATTAGCCGCGCCAGACGACGCGGCACAGCCGGACCCACCCCGCAACAATGGCTGAGGATCAGGTTGCGCTGCAGGGTCGAGGTATCCTTGGCCGCAATCTTATGGCTCGCCAACTTACCGAAGCCTGTATTCACGCCATAAACCGGCTCGGTCCCTTCGGCGGCGCGCGCAATTCTGGCAGCAGCTGCATCGACCTTCGGTCGGCATGCATCGTCCAACGAAATTGCAGCCTCGGTCCAATAGATCTGGGCCAGTTGGTCCAGCGAAACCTGACCCGGAGTGAGCGGTAGGGTGGTCATTCCTGGCCTCCAAAAATACGTTTGTGCAGGGGGTTAAAACCGATGCGATACGACAACTCGGCCGGATGGGAGATGTCCCAGACAGCGAGATCAGCGCGCAGCCCGGCTGCGATCATGCCCGTGTCTTCAAGACCCAAAGCGCGGGCGGCCACGCGGGTGACACCAGCCAATGCTTCCTCGGGTGTCATCCGAAACAAGGTGCACCCCATGTTCATAGTCAAAAGCAAAGAAGTCAGGGGCGACGACCCCGGATTGCAATCTGTCGCCAGCGCCATCGGCACCTTCTGCTGGCGCAGCAGTTCAACGGGTGGGGCCTGCGTCTCGTGCAGCGTATAGAACGCGCCGGGCAGCAAAACAGCAACCGTCCCTGCGGCAGCCATCGCGGCAACGCCTTCCGCGTCCAGATATTCAATATGGTCAGCAGACAAGGCCCCATAGGCCGCAGCCAGTTTAGCACCGCCCAGATTGGACAATTGCTCGGCGTGTAGTTTTACTGGCAAACCAAACTCTTGCGCGACAACAAAAACGCGTTCGATCTGGGCAGGGTCAAAGGCGATGCCTTCGCAGAACCCATCCACCGCATCCACCAGCCCTTCGGAATGGGCCGCACGCAGGGTGGGGATGCAGACCTCATTGATATAGGCATCATCCCGGCCCGCATATTCCGGCGGAGCGGCATGTGCACCCAGAAAGCTGGTTTTAACTCGAACAGGCCGCTCCTGAGAAATTCGACGCGCTGCGCGCAACATGCGCAGTTCGGTTTCGGTATCGAGACCATAGCCGGACTTCACTTCGATACAGGACACACCTTCAGCCAACAGCGCGTCCACACGAGGAAGAGCACCTGCAAGCAACTCATCCTCCGAGGCCGCCCGTGTGCCATTTACGGTCGACAGGATGCCTCCGCCCGCGCGAGCGATTTCCTCGTAGGTCGCTCCGTTCAGGCGCATTTCGAACTCAACCGCGCGGTTACCACCGAACACTATATGAGTGTGGGCATCAATCAACGCGGGGGTGATCAGACGGTCGCCATAATCGATACGCTGCCATTCAAGATAAGTTTGCGGAATCTCGGACTGACGGCCAACCCAGACGATCTGCGATCCCTCGACGGCGATCACGCCATCATCGATCATCCCATAGAGTTGGTCGCCCCCCATGGTGGCCACCTGTTTACTGCAAAGAACGGTTTTTTTCGTCATGGTAATTCTTTTGGGCTCCCCCTACGCTTAATTTTTTCGTATACGTATAAAAAGATAAAGTCTACACAAAATGGAATTGCGATGACGGTTCATGCCAAAACCGCCTTGTTAGGGTCAAAGTGGGTCAGCGATCTTCGGGTTGAAATTGAACACGGCCGGATCACGAAGCTGGAACAGGGGAAAGGCGCACAACCCGACGACACGCGTGTCGATGTCCTGTTGCCCGCCCTGGCCAACCTGCACAGCCATGCCTTTCAGCGCGCCATGGCAGGTATGACCGAAACCCGCGCAGCCGGGCGCGAAAGCTTCTGGACCTGGCGCACCTTAATGTATCGCTTTCTGGACCGCCTTACCCCGGAGCAGATCGAAGCCATCGCCGCGCTGGTTTTCATGGAAATGCAAGAGTCCGGATATGCCTCGGTCGGAGAATTCCATTATGTCCATCACCAACCCGGCGGCGCACCTTATGCGCAGCTTGCCGAGCTCAGCCAGCGCATCTTTTCGGCAGCAGACCAAACCGGAATTGGTCTGACGCATTTACCAGTGCTCTACACCTATGGCGGCGTTGCGCAACAGCCGCTGGCGGGTGGGCAATTGAGGTTCGGCAATGATGTGGACAGGTTCCTGCGGCTTGTCGACGACTGCAAACCGATACTGCCCCATGCAGACAGCCAGATAGGTATCGCACCACATTCTTTGCGCGCAACCTCACCGGATGATCTGCAGCAGGTGCTTAAGGCGACACCTCACGGCCCGGTTCATATCCATATCTCGGAACAAGAAAAGGAGGTCGCGGAGGTCGAAGCCACTTTGGGTCAGAGACCGGTGGAGTGGTTGCTGAACAACGCGGACGTAAACGAGCGCTGGTGCCTGATCCACGCCACCCACATGACCGATGATGAAACCCGCGCCCTCGCCCGATCCGGGGCGGTTGCCGGTCTCTGCCCGATCACCGAGTCCAATCTGGGGGATGGTATTTTCAACGGGGCTGTTTACCTCGACGCTCAAGGCGCTTTTGGTGTTGGATCAGACTCGAATGTGCGCATTTCACTGCCCGAGGAATTGCGGACGCTGGAGTATTCTCAACGCCTGCGCGACAAAGCCCGCACTGTACTGGTGCAGGGCGAAGGCTCGGTCGGACAGGCGCTGTACACCGGCGCCGCACGGGGCGGCGCACAGGCACTGGGGCGCGCGACCGGAACGATCGCGGTAGGTCAACTGGCCGATCTGGTCGCGATCGACCGCAACCATCCGACCCTTTGCAGCTTGCGCGATGATCAGCTGCTTGATGGGCTTTGCTTTGCGGCACCAGACGGAACCGTGACCGACCTGTGGTCTGGGGGACGACATCAGGTGCGTGGCGGGCTGCACATTTCCCGCGATGCGATCCTGACCAACTATCGTGCCGCGATGGCTAACCTACTGGCGGACCTTTGAAACATGACTCAGACCAGCGACACCACCAGCTACAAGGACATCAAGCAGACCGTCCTGCACCGCATCCGCTCGGGTGAGTTGCAACCCGACACGCTGCTGCCCAACGAACAGAAGCTTGCCGTCGAATTCTCGTGCACCCGCACAACGGTCAACCGTGCGCTGCGTGAACTGGCAGATGAGGGGTTTCTGGAACGGCGGCGAAAGGCGGGCACCCGGGTTCTCAGCGCGCCGCAACGCCAGGCGCGGTTCACAATCCCTCTGGTGCGCGATGAGGTCGAAGCGTTAGGTGGCACCTATCGCTACGCTCTGGTATCGCACGAAACGCAAAATGCCCCGGATTGGCTGGCGGCTCGCCTTTCCTTGCGCCCTGATCAGAGCGTGATGCATGTCCGCTGTATGCACTTTTCCGGCAACACACCCTTCCAGTTCGAGGACCGCTGGATCGTAATCGACAGCGTACCTCAAGTGGAACAGGCCGATTTCTCGAGCATCGGGCCCAATGACTGGCTGGTGCAAACCGTCCCTTTCACCAATGTCGAGTTGACCTTTCTGGCCAGCCGCGCCGATGCCAGTCTGGCCGGATTCTTGGATGTGACAGAGGGTGAACCCGTCTTTACGGCCGAACGCATCACGTGGCTGCAGGGACAGCCGGTGACGTTTGCCAAAATGTATTTCGCGGCCGGCTACCGAATGACCACCGAATTCTGATCATACGGTCTTTACCCTTCGCCGTTTCCACGACAGATTTGCCACGATATTTCTGTGTCGGATGGAAAGGATATCGGGATGGGCAACCCGCTCTATGATCGTTTGTTTGGCATCCATGCGGGCAAGGACACGCCGTTTTTGCACCTCTCCGATGGTAAGGTCCTGACTCATGCCGCGTTTTTGGACATGGCCGCCCGTCTGGCCAACGCCCTGACCGGACTAGAGCTAAGGCCGGGTGACCGCGTGGCGGTGCAGGTGGAGAAATCCGCCGAGGCATTGGCGCTCTATGCCGCCTGCGCACAAGCGGGTCTGATCTTTCTGCCGCTAAACACCGGCTACACGACACAAGAGCTGAGCTATTTCATCGAAAACAGCGGCGCATCTTTGGTTGTGTGCGACGCGGCCAACGCGACAGGGCTTACCGAGATCGCGCAGAAGAATGACGCTCGGTTGGAAACGCTGAACGCCGATGGTTCTGGCAGCCTGACACGGCGCGCTTTGGGGATGCTTCCGGCCTTTGAACCCGCTCACCGATCCGAGGATGATCTGGCTGCGTTACTCTATACTTCTGGCACAACAGGACGTTCGAAGGGGGCGATGCTGACGCAAGCCAACCTGCTATCAAACGCGGAAACACTGGTTCAGGAATGGCGTT
Organism: Ruegeria halocynthiae; assembly: GCF_900106805.1. Classification (GTDB taxonomy): domain Bacteria; phylum Pseudomonadota; class Alphaproteobacteria; order Rhodobacterales; family Rhodobacteraceae; genus Ruegeria; species Ruegeria halocynthiae. The sequence goes on along the minus strand of NZ_FNNP01000006.1, from coordinate 4,849 downwards.
TTACCAACAGCGACGTGCTGCTGCACGCGCTGCCGATCTTTCACACGCACGGATTGTTTGTTGCCACCAATGTGATGCTCGCCTCGGGCGGGTCGATGATCTTTCTGCCGAAATTCGACCTGGACGACATGGTGCGCCTGATGCCGCAGGCGACAACGATGATGGGCGTGCCCACCTTCTACACCCGGCTGCTGAGCGATGACCGTTTTACCCGCGCGCTAACAAAAGACATGCGGCTGTTCATTTCGGGATCGGCGCCTTTACTGGCAGATACGCACATTCAGTTCGAAGATCGAACAGGCCATCGCATTCTGGAACGCTATGGCATGACTGAGACGAACATGAACACCTCAAACCCCTATGACGGCGCGCGTCGGGCTGGAACCGTTGGCTACCCTCTGCCGAATGTCGAGCTGAAAGTCACGAACCCCGAAACGGGAGAAACAGTGCCCATTGGTGAGATCGGGATCATCGAAGTGCGCGGCCCGAATGTGTTTCAGGGCTATTGGCAGATGCCCGACAAAACCGCCGCCGAGCTGCGCGAAGACGGGTTTTTCATCACCGGCGATCTGGGTCGCACTGACGAAGACGGCTATGTCCACATCGTTGGGCGCGGCAAAGACCTAATCATCTCGGGTGGATACAACATCTACCCCAAAGAAATTGAGTTGCTGCTGGATGAACAGCCCGGCGTTCAAGAGAGCGCCGTGATCGGCCTACCCCACCCGGATTTCGGCGAAACCCCAGTTGGCATCTTGGTCCCCGCCCCCGGCCAAATACCGGATATTGAGGCCATCATGAACGCGCTCCGGGGTAGTCTCGCCCGGTTCAAACATCTCCGCCAGTTGATCCTGTTGGATGAGCTGCCTCGCAACACGATGGGCAAGGTGCAAAAGAACGTTCTGCGCGAAAAGTACAACGACCTGTTTACCAAGGCCTGAGATTCAGGGCGTCAACACCAACCGGCCCTTGTCAGTCAGTTGCCAACAATCGCGCCCTTCGAACACGGCAACGCCAACCGGACGTCCGTAGCCTGCGCCGCTGTCCAGATTGATGCGGTTGCCATAATGCGTCGCCCGGTCCACCGGCGTATGCCCGTGCACAATCAGTTTCGGATGCGGATCGCGGTGGTTATGAAAAGTGTTCCTGATCCAGACCAGATCGCTTTCCCGTTGCTCACTCAGCGGTGTGCCCGGCCGGATGCCTGCGTGAACAAAAGCGATCTCGGGCGTCTGATGCATTGCCACAAGCCCTTGCAGAAACATCCGGTGCGAGGTCGGGACCGCGCCCCGCGCAATGGCATGAAGGTCCTCCAGACGAGTCTTCTGGTCAAAGAACACATCATAGCTTTGCAGCGTTTCGATACCGCCCAGGCGCTCGTGAAGCCAATGGTACCCGATCAGCAGATGTGGATCATGACGCGGAACGTCCTCGAGAAACCATGAAAACATCCGGTCATGGTTGCCCAGCAGAGTGACCCAGCGCTTGCCCGCGTCACGCCCTGCGATCAGCCGGTCGAGAATACCTCGGCTGTCTGGACCCCGATCGACGTAATCGCCCAGAAACACGATCTCGGCCTCCGCACCGCCATCGCGTTGAACCAAAGACAAGGCGCGCTCGAACTCATCGACACGCCCGTGCAGATCTCCAATTGCATAGACCGGATAGGCCATCCACTTCCCCTTGGGCAATTGCGAATAACGCTGTTCTGACGCAATATCTGCAGTTTGAAAAGGCGATGCCCGTGCTTTGGAACAGCACGGGCATCAACCTGTCTCAGAATATCAACAGCGGTACTCAGACCACGTCGAACTCCAAAGGTTTGATCTGGGTGAACAGCCCGGTCTCGGCGAGCTTCGCACGCGCCTCGGCAGGTACAGGTTCGTCGACATAAAGCAACGCAATCGCTTCACCACCGGCTTCTGATCGTCCAAGGGTAAAGTTTGCGATGTTCACGCTGCTCTCGCCCATGGTTTGTCCCAGAGTACCAATGATACCCGGCACATCTTCGTTGGTGGTATAAAGCATGTGCGCCCCAATCTCGGCATCGATATTGATGCCCTTGATCTGGATGAATCGCGGCTTGCCATCGCTGAAGACCGTCCCCCCGATCGAGCGTTCACGCTTTTCGGTCACAACGGTGACTTTGATATAGCCTTCGAACGCACCCGATTTGTCCTGATTGGTGGTCGAGATCTTAATCCCACGCTCTTTTGCTACAACCGGCGCCGAGACCATGTTCACCTCGGGGTTGAATTTTTTCATGATCCCCGCAACCACTGAACAATTCAGCGCCTCAAGGTTCATATCTGCGGCAACACCATCGTAAAGGATGTTGATTGCCTTGATCGGCTCATCTGTCATCTGACCGATGAAACTGCCCAGATGACCGGCCAGCGCGATCCACGGGCCCATGACCTTGGCTTCTTCGGCGGTGACACTGGGCATGTTCAGCGCATTCTCAACCGCACCGGTCAGCAGATAGTTCGAAATCTGTTCAGCCACCTGCAAGGCCACGTTTTCCTGCGCCTCGGTCGTCGCCGCGCCAAGGTGGGGTGTGCAGACCACATTGGGCAGGTTGAACAATGCGTTGTCTTTCGCAGGTTCTTCACTGAAGACGTCAAAGGCCGCACCGGCAACCTGACCGGATTGCAATGCCTCGGCGAGCGCCCCTTCATCAACCAGACCACCACGGGCACAGTTAATGATACGCACACCTTTCTTGGTCTTGGCCAAATTTTCGCGACTTAGAATGTTGCGCGTCTGATCGGTCAGCGGCACGTGCAGGGTGATGAAATCGGCGCGCGTCAGAAGCTCGTCCAGCTCAACCTTTTCGACGCCCATCTTGTCGGCTTTCTCTTCACCCAGATACGGATCATAGGCGACAACTTTCATCTTCAGACCCAACGCACGCTCGCAGACGATGCCACCAATGTTGCCCGCGCCAATGACGCCAAGGGTCTTATTGGTCAGCTCGATCCCCATGAACTTGGATTTTTCCCACTTTCCCGCATGGGTCGAAGTGCTGGCCTCTGGGATTTGCCGCGCCACAGCAAACATCATTGCAATCGCGTGTTCGGCGGTGGTGATCATGTTGCCAAACGGCGTGTTCATAACGATCACGCCTTTTTTCGAGGCCGCGTCCTTGTCAACATTGTCAGTGCCGATCCCGGCACGGCCGATGACTTTCAGCTTGCTTGCCTTCTCCAGAATGGTTGGCGTGACCTTGGTGGCCGAACGGATTGCAAGACCGTCATATTGGCCGATCACTTCTGCAAGTTTGTCTTTGTCCTTGCCCAATTCGGGCATGAAATCCACATCGATGCCACGATCGCGGAAAATCTGAACGGCGGTTTCGCTAAGCTTGTCGGATACGAGTACTTTGGGGGCCATTTTATTGGTCCTTGAATTGTATGGAAGGTCCGGGCCTGGCGCGGCCCGGTAAAAAATCAGGCGGCTTCGGTTTGCGCCGCGATTTCGGCCTCAAAGGCCCAGGCGAGCCATGGCAACATCGCCTCAATATCCGAGGTCTCAACCGTACCACCGCACCAGATGCGCAATCCCGCTGGCGCATCGCGGTAAGCCCCGACGTCCAGCGCGATATTCTCGAGCTCAAGCCGCTTGGCCACGGCCTTGGCGAAACTCGCACCGTCCTGAATACGCCCATCGGTGAATTTCAGGCAGACCGAAGTGTTCGATTGCGTTGCTGCATCTTCTGCAAGGTTCGCAATCCAGTCGTTCTGCGCGCAAAACGCGTGCACCGCACCTGCATTGGCATCTGCTCGGGCGATCAGCCCCTGCAGGCCGCCTACCGAGCGCGCCCAGTCCAGCGCAAACAGGTAATCTTCCACCGCCAGCATGGACGGCGTGTTGATCGTCGCGCCAGTGAAAATACCTTCGATCAACTTGCCACCCTTGGTTAGGCGGAAAATCTTCGGCAATGGCCATGCGGGCGTGTAGCTTTCCAGCCGCTCAACAGCGCGCGGGCTGAGGATCAGCATCCCATGTGCCGCTTCACCGCCCAGCACTTTCTGCCAGCTGAACGTGGTCACATCCAGCTTGTCCCAAGGCAAATCCATCGCAAAGGCTGCCGAGGTTGCATCGCAGATCGTCAAACCCTGACGGTCATCCGCAATCCAATCTCCGCCCGGAACACGAACGCCCGAGGTTGTGCCATTCCACGTAAAGACAACATCATTGGCAAAATCGACCGACGCCAGATCAACGATCTGACCATAGTCCGCAGTTTTGATCTCAGCGTCGATTTTCAACTGCTTGACCACATCGGTCACCCAACCGGACCCAAAGCTTTCCCACGCCAGCATCTCGACCTTACGTTCGCCCAGCAGCGACCACAGCGCCATCTCAACCGCGCCGGTGTCCGATGCAGGCACGATGCCGATCTTGTAATCCGCTGGAACACCAAGGATCTCGCGTGTGCCTTCGATGGCCGCTTTCAGCTTGTCCTTGCCAACGGCAGCACGATGCGAGCGCCCCAAGGCGGCATCAGCCAGTCTGGTCAGATCAAATGTAGGGGGTTTGGCGCAGGGGCCCGAGGAAAAACGCGGATTTGCCGGCCGCGTCGCCGGTTGTTCAATGCTCATGTGTACTACCCTTCCAGATACACGCCCCTCGTTGGGGAGGGGTGTCCCACGGGCAGGCGTACGGGGCCTTCGCACCTGCAGCAAGCACAAAAGACGCTTTGACAGTGGAAAACGACATCGAAAGGGGATGCCATTTGGAACAGAGGTTTCCGATTGGCTAAAAACCCCCCTGCCTGATTGGCGGGGGGTTTGATGGTTTGTTTTATTCAGCTGCGTCTTCGTATTCTGACATTGGCGGGCATGTG
>NZ_FNNP01000022.1 GCF_900106805.1 Ruegeria halocynthiae | reverse complement strand
CACCGCAAATCCGCCGCATAATCACATGAACCAGATGAGCCAGACCCTCTCTTAGCTCACGCCGCCATCTGTCCCAAAATCCCTGACGACGGACAGAGAAGATCGGTCAGTTCACGGTCATAATCCGCTTTCCACAGTTCGCCTGCGGTGAAATTAGTCACCTTTGTCGGCGCGCGCAGAAAGCCGACGCTGTCGACGGCAAATCTAACGGCTGCATCGCCCATGCACACATCCTTCACGTCAATGACGGTCGCGACAAGTTCGGGTGAGATCAGCTTTCCGGTGACCCCTCCGGCGTCGATGTGAAAAGCCTGCCGGGTGTCGCTGTGTACGTGATAGTTGACACTTCCAGTCGGTTGCATTGGAAACTCCGGTAAAGCTCTGATCCGCCGATCTTGAAACGATGGTTTCACAGGGCAGATTGACTGTTTGGTTTAACGATATCTTCCTTGTGCCAGGCCAATCTTTGGCCTGGCACGGTTTGATGTTTCATCGAGAGAGGGGGGCGGCCGGGTTAACCGTCGATGAACACCGATTTCACATGGAGAGTATCCATGTATTCCCGAATTAAGACGATCCGTTCTCCGCAGAACACAAACAGGAAATGGTAAAGGTTGTTGTAGATCAGCCCATCAGCTTTGACGCCGTAGGACTCCACCTCGACAGCCACCCGTTCCCCTTCAGATGTCCATCCAGAAGGAGTGAGAGTCATGCCTTGAGGAAATGCCTGGGCAACCGTCGACATCAGACCGGCGACACCCTCCTTGTTCATCTCCCCGGAGATAGGCAGCGCGCCATCGCGACCCATAACCTTCCAACTCGCGGCATCATCCAGAAGGGCCAGAACCCCATCACTGTCACCCGCGCTGAACCGGTCAAAGAAAGCCGTAACAGTTTTCCGGTAGTTTGCGGTGCTCATCTCACATCCTGAATGCCGATTACCAGATCGTTCCAGGCGCGCTGGTTGTCCATATCGAACTGGGCCCCATTGTCGTCGGCATATTGAAACCGCTTTTGCGCTGGTGTTTTGCTCATGGATTGATAGAGCCAATAGGCCTCTTCCTTGAGTGCCTCAGCGATAGGCAAGTCGATTGAGGTGTAGACCGTTGCTTTGCATGCCTGAATGGAATCTGCCGGGAATTGGGCAATACGATTGGCAAGCGCGGCAACATGGTCCGCGATTTCGTTCGCGTCTAGTGCTTTGTTGATCGTGCCGTAGGCTTCGGCCTTGTCGGCATCGAAATCCTCGGCGCCCAGAACGATCTCGAGCGCGCGGCCCAGACCGACCTGCCGGGCCATGCGTGACGCACCGCCGCCGCAGGGCAGAATGCCCATGCCAACTTCCATTTGCATGAATTTGGCTTTGCCACGCGCGGCAAAACGCATATCGCAGGCTAGGGCAAACTCGTGACCGCCCCCGCGGGCGAACCCTTCAATCTGGGCAATGGTCGCCTGCGGAAGTTTACTGATACGGTCAAGTGTGACTTGTAGATCCAGTAATTCAACGTCTTCCCGCGCTACTGCCGTCGTTGACATGTCTTTGAGGAAGTTCGTGTCAGCGTGGGCCACAAAAATCTCTGGATGCGCCGACTTGAAAACCACAACTTTGACGTCGCGGTCTTGTTCCAGCTCATAGGCCAATTTGTTCAGGTCTGCCAACATCGGCAGACCCTGAATGTTGACCGGTGGGTAGTCGAAGGTCACCCAGGCAACGCCACCTTGGGTCGTTACGTTAAATGTTGTGAAGTCGTCGTAAGGCATGAAAATTCTCCTGTTTGCGATTGATGTCAAAATTAAACCTTCAATTTCAAATAAAAATGGGCAAAATTTAAGTTCAGAATTCGGATATCGGATATAATAATGGATCTTGAAAGCGTTCGCCTTTTTGTCCGTGCCGCGGAGAAACTGAACATTAGTGAAGCGGGCCGCAGCCTTGGGTTGGCCCCTGCGGTCGCCAGCGCGAGACTTGCCAAACTGGAAAGAAACCTTGGATCGGATCTGCTGCACCGATCAACGCGCAAGGTCAGCCTCTCAACCGAAGGTGCAGAGTTTCTCCCCTTTGCACGCGAACTGCTCGCACAAGAAAGGGCTGCCCGGGTGGCATTAGGGTTGGAAACCTCAGAAGTCAGCGGGACATTGCGGTTTACAGCTCCCAGCAGCTTTGCGCAAATATACATCGCGCCCATATTGCCGGAATTTCTGGACATGTATCCGAGCCTGAATCTGGATTTACAGTTGTCCGATAGTATTGTTGGGCTGATCGAAGGCAGCTTCGATCTGGCGTTGCGCAATTCTGCAATGGTGGATTCTAGTCACAAGGCGCGGAAACTTGCAGACGACCGGCGTATACTTTGTGCTTCGCCAAGCTATCTCAAACGTCACGGAGCACCGCAAGATCCAGATGATCTTTCAACTCATGCGCTCATCGGGTTTCAGGATCAGTCAACGCGGAAATTGATAGCGGCTGATGGTACGGCAGGCGTCTTTGAGCCGCAATCGGCGGATTGTCGGCTTGTCCTCAACGATGGGATTAGCCAAAAAGCCGCAACAGTGGCGGGGGCTGGAATTTCCATGAACTCCATGTGGAGTGTTCATCGAGAGATTAGAGAAGGAGCACTCGTCAGAGTGCTGCCGGAGTTCGATGTCGATGACCAGTCTGTGTTGTGGCTTGTGTATCCCAAGTCCAACGTTCTGACCGCCAAAGTTCGAGTGTTCATTGACTACTTGGTTGATCAGATTGGGAGAACGCCAGTGTGGGAAAAACACCAGTAGCGGTCATCGCAATGTACCGCCCCCTTTTCGGGGACGGTACTGATTTCTGCCAGTTAAGCTTTGGCAACTTCAGCTGAGAGTACAGTTTCTTCTTCTTCGGCTTTTGGTGAAAACCACCCGACCCAAGCGTAGAAAATGCCAATCACCGGTGCCAGCCAACAGGCAAAGGACAGCGGGATGTAAAGCAGGTTCTCAAGGTTGCCATCAGAAATCGACAGGCCAAGTGCGGTGATCACAAAAGCGCCTCCTGCATTCCACGGAATCAGCGGCGAGATGATTGTGCCCCCCTCTTCGGTCGCGCGCGCAAGATTTAGGCGCGAATAACCGATGCGATCATAGACAGGCCGGAACATGCGGCCGGGCAACGCGATGGACAGATAGGGATCTCCGGCCACTGTGTTTGTCGCAACCGATGTCAGGATCGCCGAGGTTTGCACGCCAGCAAAGCTTTTCACCCGTTTGGTCAAAACCGAAATGATGGCGGCAAGACAGCCGGTCCGCTCCAACGCGCCACCAAACCCAAGCGCGATCAGGATCAGGGAAATTGTCCACATCATCGACTGAATACCACCACGGTTCATCAGCTTGTCCATGGCTTCAACCCCGGTTTCAACCGAATAGCCATAGTTTGCGTAGGTGAAGACATCGTGGATTGACGCGCCCTGAACAAATATCGCCATCATGGATGCCAGCACTACACCAATAAACAACGAAGGGATCGCAGGCATCTTCAGTACCGCAAGCCCCACAACCAAAAGCGCAGGCAGCATCAGCCAGGGCGAAAGGTTGAACGAGCTTTCAAGCGCAGCTTTGAATGCTTCAATGCGCTCAAAGGACGGCACTCCATCGCCAAAATTGAAGCCAACCACAAAGTAGATCACCAAAGCAATCAGCATCGCCGGAACTGTAGTCGGCAGCATGTTGCGAATGTGGTCAAACAGGTTGGTGTCAGTCACTGCGGGAGCCAGATTGGTCGTGTCTGACAAGGGCGAGATCTTGTCGCCGAAGAAAGCGCCTGAAACCACGGCCGCCGCTGTCCAGTAAGCGGGAATTCCAAAGCCTTCGCCGATACCCATCAAGGCCAGACCTACCGTGCCCACGGTCCCCCACGAGGTCCCCAACGCCAGAGAGACTATGGAGCACAACAACATGCCGGCAGCCAAAAACATCTGAGGCGACAGAAGTGCCAGGCCATAATAGATCAAAGTCGGAACCGTACCCGCAGCGATCCAGGTTCCCACGATCATACCAACCAGCAACAGTACAGAAACCGCTGGGAAGGACACGGCGATTACGTGAAACACGCCCTTTTCGACCTGATCCCACGTCAGTCCGGTCATCAGGCCAACTATCGACGTCAAAGCGATCCCGATGGCCAGAGGAATATGAGGCGTAAAATCACCAAAGTAAAAAATTTGCACGCCCAGCAGTGCAAGTGTGAGCACTATCGGAACCAGCGCCAGTCCGATTGGTGGATGCGCCTCAGTTGGTTGTAGTGACATTGTGGGTCCTCTCCCATTTAGAAACTCGAGTAGAAGGGTGCAGCTGTGATCGGTCTGATTTGCGCAAGGCAACAGACCCGGCTACGAGCAGCTGAACCCGGTGATCAGGATGTCGATTTCAATGCCAGAATAGCGGCTGACAGATCCTCGATGGCCGTGCCGACACCTTTGAAAAGAGTGATTTCTTCAGCGCACCGGCGCGGAAATTTCCCGCTGTCGCAAAGCTCCTTCAACGTCGCCAGAATGTCCGAGCTTTGCAGCACCCCTGTTTCAAGAGGCGTCTTGATATCGCCGCTTTCAACAAGCGCATCTTGGGTGTCGACATAGACAGAAGCCCGGCTCACAGCAGCGTCATCCACTTCGCGCATCTCGGGGGTGAAACTGCCGATCAGGTCCACATGCTGGCCGGGACGCAACCATTCTCCAAGCAGCACGGGGGTACGTGCCAATGTAGCGCAGGAAATCACGTCCGCCTCAGCCGTTGCTTGTTGAACGCTTTCAACAACTTCGGCTGCGATACCTTCCTCGGCCAATGACCCCACCATGCGCGCGGCATTATCGGGGTTGATGTCGAATACAAGCGTGCGGGTAATTGGCAAAACCTCGCGATAGGCAAGCGCGAGATTGAATCCAACACGGCCAGCACCAACGATAAGATGGGTGGCGCTTTCGGGTCGGGCCAACCGGCGAGCAGCAAGGGCAGAGGCAGCTGCCGTTCGGCGTGCCGTCAACTCGCCTCCATCCGCAATCAGCAGATGCTCACCTGTTTCGCGATCAAACAGAACGTAGCTGGACGACAGCGCAGCCCGCCCCCGTTTTGCATTGCCGGGCACAACATTAACCAGCTTGATGCCACCATACCCCTCGTTGCGCCACGCGGGCATCAGCAGCAGCACATCGTCCTCGGCCGCCTCGTTTTTCAGGTAGTGGTGGTGGCGCAAAGGGGCGTCATAATCTCCCCGAAACCCCTCTTCCAACGCATCGATTAGGTCTTTGTAAGGCAATGCGTCACGCGTTGCAGGTAGGTCGAGAATTTTCATGAGTTTGTCCCTGGTTTTTTAAGAGGCTGTCAGCCAGTGCGCGGTTTCAGAAACCTGTGCGGCATTGTTAGGGTTGCCAGATATCATCGCGGCCATGATCTCGCCTGCGCCTGCAGCCATGGTCCAGCCCAACTGGCCGTGACCGGCATTCAGCCAAACATTCGAAGTCTGACGCAATCGGCCTAGATATGGCCGGCCACTTGGGGTGGTTGGACGCAAGCCCGCCCAATGTTCCGCCTGGGCCACATCCACCGCGCCGGAGAAATGCTGATCCACATAAGTGTCGAGATAGGCCACACGATCCGCGGTGACGGTTCGGTCGTAGCCCGCAAACTCTGCTATCGCGGTCACGCGCAGACGATCCCCAAGCCGGGTGACCGCGAGCAGGCTTGTTTCATCTATGAACGGACGGACGGGAATGCGGCTGGCATCCAGAATTGGATAGGTCGCCGAATAGCCTTTGACAGGATAGATCAAAGGCCGGACACCAAACGAGGCTGTCAGTTTGGGGGTTTCCGTGCCAGCGGCAATAACCACATGATCGCAGGCAAAACGACCTTTATCGGTCAGCACTGCACTGACATCCATACCACGGGAGGCAAACCCCGTGACAGTTGTGCCGAAGTGAAATGAAACGTTGCCTTTCGCTGTCAACCACTCCACGAGCCCTGTAGTGAACTTTTGGCAATCCCCCTTACTGTCGACGCTGGAAATCAATCCGCCTTGCAACCTGCCGTCAAAAGCGCGCAATGCTGGATCCAACTTCATCAGTGTCGCAGCATCATGGGGCGTGAAACCGGTATCCGCTCCGGTGTTACCTTTCAGCCGTGCGGCGTACTGCGTGGATGAGGTGTAAAGGTAATACACTCCGTCATGGGATTGATCGAAGGTCAGCCCAACCTTCGCTTCCATTTGTTGTAAGGCGTCCCGCCCGTGACGCGATAACATGGCCATGGCGTCAGAATTCCGGCGATGTGAGATGGTTGTGCAATTGCGGAGAAACTTCAGTCCCCATCTCCACATATCCGCATCCATACACCGCGAGAGTTTAACACTGGGCTCTTGGCCCAAGACCGCACGTAATAATTGCCGAGGGGCTGCCGGACCTGCCCAGCTTGAAGCGTGACCCACTGCGATAATCCCGGCATTGGCAAAGCTGCACATTGCCGCCGGTGTGCTGGCCTGATCCAGAACCAGCACTTGGTGACCTTGTTGTGCAAGATGATAGGCGGTTGCTACACCGACCACTCCTGCACCAATCACTGCGACCCTCTGGTGCTTTTTGCGTAGCTCATGCATAGTTTCGTCTGAACGCCCCAAATCTAAGCTAGAAGTAAATTTTTGGTAAAATAAGAAAAATCATGACTAAATCAACCAAAACCCTTCCCTCCAAGGAAACAAACATCGTTTCCCCTTTCATGGATGAAGATGAAAAAGCACGCATCCGAAGTGAATTAGGGAGCAGAGTCAAAAGCTTGCGAGTTAGTGAAGGTATGACTCTCGAGCAGGCATCGGAGAAAACCGGGTTAGCTGTTTCGACGATTTACAAGGTCGAAAACGGTAAAGTTTCCCCAAGTTTTGAGAATCTACTGAGGCTTGCCCGTGGATATAGCGTGGGTTTGGAAAAGCTGATCGAATCCCCACCCGAAGAAGTGAACACAACCCGCCTCACCGTAACCCGCTCAGG